>CAVOWC010000015.1:0-279818 GCA_963700025.1 uncultured Solirubrobacteraceae bacterium
GCGCCGACATTCCGACGCTGAGCTTGGCCGCACATTGCCGGGCATCTACGACATTCCCAAGATCGATATCGGCGTGAAATGCGTTTACACCAACACGCTGCCGACCGCGCCCTATCGCGGCGCCGGCCGTCCGGAATCGAGCTATGCGCTGGAGCGCGTGGTCGACGAAGCGGCGCGCATCACCGGCATCGATCCCGTCAAACTGCGGCGGCGCAATCTGATCAAAAAGTCGGCCTTTTCCATACATGACTCAGGTCGGCACCACGATTGAGATTCCGGCGATTTCGAGCCGATCCTCGACAAGGCGCTGGAGCTCGCCGATTACCAGAACTTCAAGCAGCGCCGGCGCGAGGCGCAAAAGCACGGCAAATATCGCGGGCTCGGCATCTGCTGCATGCTCGAACATTCCGGCGGCTCGCCGACCGAAAGCGCCTTGCTGGAATTTCCGGGCAACGAGACATTGCAGTTGCGGCTCAACGTACAGAACACCGGCCAGGGTCACGCCACGGTGTTCTCGCGGCTGATCGGGGAGCGGCTCGGCATTGCGCCGGAAAAAATCCCGCACCGCCACGGCAATTCGTCGAACGAGCTGCCGGGCTATGCCTCGGTCGGCTCGCGCTCAGCCATGACGGTGAGCCATTCCGTGGTGAAAGCGATCGACGCGATCCTCGCCAAGGGCAAGCCGATTGCCGCGACCATGCTCGAAGCCGGCGAGGCCGACATCGCCTACAAAGAACGGCGCGTTCGAAGTCGTCGGCACCGACCGCCCGCATATCGTTGTTCGAGGTCGCGTCTCATGCTGCCGCGCTGGAAGAGCAACGTCGACCGCCTGAAGCCGCTCACCGGCCCCCTGTCCGACCACCTCTTCAAGGAGGGAGATGACCCATCGGCGAGTTCATCCTCGTCAAGCCAGACGCCTTCGGCCGCAACCTGACCGGTGAGATCATCGCCCGCTTCGAGCGCAAGGGGCTTCTGCTCGCCGCGCTGAAGCTGGATGACGATGACCCGCGAGCTGGCCCGGCAGCACTACGCCGAGCACGACGGCAAGCCCTTCTTCGGCGAGCTGGTCGACTTCATCACCTCCGGGCCGCTGGTGGCGATGGTGCTCGAGGGCGAGAGCGCCGTCGAGGCGGCCCGCCAGGTGATCGGCGCGACCAATCCGCTGCAGGCCGACACCGGCTCGATCCGGGGCGACTACGCGGTCGCGGTGGGGCAGAACATGGTGCACGGCTCGGACTCCGACGAGTCGGCGGCTCGGGAGGCGGCGCTGTTCTTCCCCGAGCTCGGCTGAGGGCGGCCGGGCCTGCGCCGTGCCGCGGCGCCGCTGATCCTGGCCTCGCGCTCTCCTCAGCGCCGCGCGATCCTCGAGCAGCTCGGGATCACGTTCGAGGTCCGCGTTCCCGACGTCGAGGAGCTCGAGTCCGGGCCGCCGCACGAGGTCGCGCCCGAGAACGCGTACCGCAAGGCGAGGGCGATCGCCTCCAGCGTCACCGCCGACGCGCTCGTGCTCGGCGTCGACACGGTCGTCGCCCTCGGCGCGCGGCTGTACGGCAAGCCCGCCGACGCCGCCGAGGCCCGCGCCACCCTCACCGCCCTCGCCGGCCGCCGCCACGCCGTGGTCAGCGGCCTCTGCGTGATCATCGGCGAGCACACCCGCACAGCGACCACCACGACCATCGTCGAGTTCCGGCCCCTGGGCGACGACATCATCGACTGGTACATCGCCTCGGGCGAATGGCGCGAGCGAGCCGGCGGATACGCGATCCAGGGCAAAGGCTCCGCCCTGGTCGCGTCGATCGACGGCGACTACCAGAACGTCGTCGGCCTTCCGGTGCCGACGCTGCTGGAGTTGGAACCAGGGCTGCTGCAGGCGTGACGGCGGCTTCGGCCTGGCCGGGGGACTCCAGGGGTATCCGACGGATTGCCCTGGGGGGCTTCGTGACGGCCCACGGAGGCCCCCTCGGCCGGCACGATCGGCGATTGGGAGGGCCGAGGGTGCCGGCACTGGACACCTCGATCGAGCCCTGCCGGGCGCTCGGATCCGGCACCCCATCCCCGGTGTCCAGTGCCGGCACCTCGGCCTCCCACCCAATTCCAGCCTTTTTCCGAGCTAAAGGCCAACCTCGGCCGTCTCTGGCGGACACACGTTCGGTACACTCAGCCGCGGACGGAGCCGGCAGCCTCCTCGCGCCCCACTCGTTCTCGCCGCTCCGCCCGTCGCTTTTCCCTACCTCCGTACACGCATGGGCTTTTTCACGTATCTGACCGGATTCGGCGGCCGCGACATGGCGGTTGATCTCGGCACCGCCAACACGCTCGTGTACGTGCGCGGACGCGGGATCGTGCTCTCCGAGCCGAGCGTCGTCGCGGTCGATTCGCGCACCGGCGAGGTGCACGCCGTCGGCATCGAGGCCAAGCGCATGCTGGGTCGCACGCCCGGGACGATCTCGGCCATCCGACCACTCAAGGACGGCGTCATCGCCGACTTCGAGGTCACCGAGGAGATGCTCCGCCATTTCATCCAGAAGGTGCACCAGAACCGCTGGGCGCACCCTCGCGTGGTGGTGTGTGTGCCCAGTGGGGTCACCGGGGTCGAGAAGCGCGCCGTCGAGGAGGCCTGTCTGTCCGCCGGCGCGCGCCAGGCCTACCTGATCGAAGAGCCGATGGCGGCGGCGATCGGAGCCGGGCTGCCGGTTGGCGAGCCGACCGGCTCGATGGTCGTGGACATCGGCGGCGGCACCAGCGAGGTGGCGGTGATCTCCCTTGGCGGGATCGTCGTGTCGCAGTCGATCCGGATCGGCGGCGACGAGCTCGACGAGGCGATCATCAACTACGTCAAGCGCGAGTACAAGCTGCTGATCGGCCAGCAGACGGCCGAGGAGCTGAAGCTGGAGATCGGCTCCGCCTTCCCGATGGAGGAGGAGGTGCAGGCCGAGATCCGTGGCCGCGACATGGTCTCGGGCCTGCCCAAGACGGTGGTGCTCACGAGCGAGGAGATCCGCGGCGCCCTCGAGGAGCCCGTCTCCCAGATCATCGACGCCGTCAAGGAGACGCTCGACCGCACGCCGCCGGAGCTGGCCTCGGACATCATGGACCGGGGTATCATGCTGGCCGGAGGGGGATCGCTGTTACAGGGGATCGAGGAGCGTTTGCGTCATGAGACGCAGATGCCGGCGCATTTGGCGGAGTCGCCGCTGACCTGCGTCGCGGTCGGCTCCGGAAGATCACTGGAGGAGTTCGAGGCGATCCATCGTTCGAGCAAGAATTCACGTAACCGGCGCCGCCGGTACTAGGTTCTGGACCTGGTATTAGGCTGGTGCGGAGAACCACCTTGGAGACACGCATCTCGTGTACGACAAGCAAGTCCGTCGGCGGCGCGCCGTACTCGCGCTGCTCGTCGCCGTTTCCCTGATCCTCCTCACGGCGTACTTCGGCGAATCGCCGAGCAGCCCGTTGCACACGGTGCAGCGCGGGATCGTCGAGGTCCTGTCCCCGATCCAGGAGGGCGCCAGCAAGGCGCTCAAGCCCGTCCGCGACGTCGCGGGCTGGTTCTCGGACACCTTCAGCGCCAAGTCGCAGCGCGACCAGCTCAAGAAGGAGGTGCAGACGCTGCGTACCCAGCTCGACCGCTCGCAGGCGGCGTTGATCCAGAACGCCCAGCTGTCCAAGCTCGTCGGCCTCGACAACAGCCTCGGGATCGCCTCCTTCCAGCCCGTCACCGCTCAGGTGATCTCGCGCGACCCGACCCTGTGGTACGCGACGATCGAGGTCGACAAGGGCTCCGACGACGGCGTGCGCCGGAACGACCCGGTGATCGGTGACGGCGGACTGGTGGGGAAGATCACGACGGTCGCGCCCTCGGCCTCCTTCGTCACCCTGATCACCGAGCATTCGTTCGCGGTCAGCGCCACCGTGCAGGACTCGCTCGGCGATCAGGGCGTGCTCGTGCCCGAGGTCGGCAACCCGAACCAGCTGCTGCTCCAGAACCTGCCCTTGCGCGCGCCCATCCAGACCGGCCAGCAGGTCGTGACCTCCGGCTTCAAGTCCGGCCCGCTCGGCTCGCTCTACCCGGCCGGCATCCCGATCGGCCAGGTATCGGACTCCAACACCCAGGACGACCTGCTCACCAACCAGCAGGTCAAGGTCAATCCGGTGGCCGACCTGCGCCATCTCGACGTGGTACAGATCCTGACGACCCCCCACGGCGGCTCCCGGCGCGCGCAGGTCCCGTGAACGAGAACCTCCGTCTCCCCATCCGGCTCGCGATCCTCGCCTTCGCCACGGTCGTGCTCCAGCAGGCCGCCGTGTCCCAGGTCTCGATCTTCGGCGTGAGCGCCGACATCTCGCCGCTCGTGGTGATGTCCGTCGGACTGCTCGCGGGCTCGCTCGCCGGCGCCGTGATGGGGTTCACCACCGGCCTGCTCGTCGACCTGGTCCTCGTCCAGACACTCGGGGTGACCTCGCTGCTGTACATCGTGATCGGCTACTGGTGCGGGCGCCTGCGGGAGCTGCGGGATCCCTCGCACGGCCTGGTTCCGCTGGCGATGGGGGCCGCCGCCACCGCGGTGGCGGGGATCGGCCTGGCCATCATCCAGTTTCTGCTCGGCGTCGACGCGCCGGTGAGCTTCCTGCTCGTGCAGCAGATCTTCATGACCATCCTCGTCAACACCCTGATCGCGCTGCCGGTCTACGCGCTGGTGCGACGGGTGATCAGGCCCGCGCTGCCCGAGGATCCACGCCGCCGCCGACGCCGCGCCTACACGACCGGCGGCCTCAGCCCGCTCCAGCGCCCGTCCGAGCGCCTCGGCCCGATCCCGCGCTCGTCGCGATGATCCAGCTCCCCGAAGGTCGCCGGCCGCCCCTCTCGCCCCAGCTCGCGCTGCGGGTGGCCATGTTCGGTGGGTTCGCGCTGATGATGTTCGCGATCATCTTCTTCCGCCTCTGGTACCTGCAGGTGCTCTCCGGCGACCAGTACCTCGCCCAGGCGAGCACGAACCGCGTCCGCGACATCTCGGTGCCGGCCCCGCGCGGCGAGATGGTCGATCGCACCGGAACGCCGCTGGTCGAGAGCCGCCAGGCCTCGGCGATCCAGCTCGCGCCCCCGGATCTCCCCAAGGACCCGGCCATCCGCGCGGCCGAGTTCAACCGGCTGGCCCGCGTGCTCGGGTCCTCGAACGCGACGGCCCGCTGCACCGTCGGCCCACAGGTGCTGGTCGTATCGGCGATCGAGTGCGCGGTCCAGAAGCAGCAGTACCTGCTGCCGTACGCCAACGTCACGCTCAAGACCGATGTGCCGCCCGACGTGCACTACTACCTGGCCGAGCGCGCCGATCAGTTCCCCGGCGTGAGCGAGCCGCAGGTCTACGTGCGCTCCTATCCGTTCCACGACCTGGGGGCGCAGCTGTTCGGCATCGTCGGGCCGGTCAGCCCGGCCGAGCTCAAGGACCCGCGTTACAAGGGTGTGCCCCGGGACGGGATCGTCGGCCAGACGGGGATCGAGCAGTCCTACGACCACTACCTGCGCGGTGTCGACGGCGCCGAGCGGGTGCAGGTGGACGCGCTGGGCCAATTCAAGGGCTACCTGGCCCGGCGCTCGCCCGTGCCCGGACACACGCTCAAGCTGTCGCTCGACCTGGGCCTGCAGAAGGCCGGCCAGGCGGCGATCCAGGCGGCGATCACCAACAACCCGCCGGCCGACTCGGGCGCGTTCGTCGCCCTGGATCCGCGCAACGGCGAGGTCCTGGCGATGGGCTCCAATCCGAGCTTCGACCCCAACATCTTCGCCCGGCCGCTGTCCACCGCCGCCTACGCCCGGCTCAACAACCCCTCCAGCAACTACCCGCTGGTCAACCGCGCGATGGGCTCGCCCTACCCGACGGGCTCGACGTTCAAGGTGATCACCGCCACCGCCGGGCTCCAGTCGGGGACGATCACCCCCAGCACGGTGATCGACGATCCGGGCAAGATCACCATCAGCGGCGAGACGTTCCAGGACTCCGGCGGGGCCGGCGCCGGCGCGGTGTCGCTCGTCGACGCCATCCGGGTCTCCTCGGACGTCTTCTTCTACACGCTGGGCGCGCAGATGAACTCGACCAAGTCGGCCGGTGGCCCGCTCCAGTACTGGGCTCGCCAGTACGGGATCGGGCGCCCGACGGGGATCGACATCGCGGGCGAGTTCTCGGGAATCCTGCCCTCGCCGGCCTGGCGCGCGATGCGAAACCGCGAGGAGCTGGCCTGCGAGCACCGCCACCACGACACGATCCCGTGCGGCTTCAGCGACCTGCGCCCGTGGTCGATCGGCGACAACATCCAGCTCGCCACGGGACAGGGCGACCTCGAGGCGACGCCGCTGCAGATGGCCGTCGTCTACTCCGCGGTCGAGAACGGGGGCACCATCGTGCGCCCGCACGTCGGCCTCCAGGTGCAGGACGACAACGGCAACGTGCTGCAGAACATCGATCCGCCGGCGCAGCGCCACATCCCCGTCAACGTGTCGAACCTGGACGCGATCCGCGCCGGACTGCGGGCCGCCGCATCACAGCCGGGTGGCACCTCGGCTGACGTGTTCGCCGGCTTCCCGAAGGCCGTCTACGGCAAGACCGGAACGGCCCAGCATGCCAACGCCGCGGACCAGTCGTGGTATGTGTGTTACGTGCCCGACCCCAAGCGTCCGATCGTCGTGGCCGTGACGATCTTCCAGGGTGGCTTCGGCGCCGCCGCCGCGGCGCCGGCCGCGCGCGAGATCCTGTCGCAGTGGTTCTACGGCAACAGGGGCAAGTACGTGGCCGGAAGCTCGAAGACCCGATGAGCGTCACCTCGCTGCAAGCGCCCGAGGAGCAGGCGGTCGCCCGGCCGCGCGCGCCGGTCCTGTTCGACCCGTTGCTGATGCTCGCCGCGCTCGGGCTCGTCGCCTGCTCGCTGGTCACCCTCCACGGCGCCACCCGCACCTCGATTCCCGGCAAGCCGCTCTATTACGTCGAGCGTCAGGGGATCTACGTCGTGATCGGGCTCGTGGTCGCGTTCCTGCTCTCCCGTTTCGACTACTCGCGGCTGCGCGAGTACAAGTTCGGGCTCTACGCGCTGCTGATCGGCTCCAACCTGCTGGTGCTCGGCATGGCCAGCGCCACCCGCGGCTCGCGCCGCTGGATCTCGCTTCCCTTCTTCCAGGTGCAGCCGTCCGAGTTCGGCAAGGTGCTGTTGATCACCGCGCTGGCCGGGTTCGTCGTGGACCGCTCGCGCCGCATTCACGAGTGGAGCACGACCGCGCGCATCATGTTGCTGGCGCTGGGTCCCGCCGCGCTGGTCTATCGTCCAGCCCGACCTCGGGACCGGCATGGTCTTCGTCGCCGTGGCGTTCACCTTGCTGTTCGTGGCCGGAACCTCGTGGAAGCAGCTGACCACCCTGGTCGCGATGTTCGCGGCCTCGATCGCGCTCGTGCTGGCCGCCGCGCCCGCGGTCGGCGTCCATGTCCTCAAGCCCTACCAGGTGCAGCGGCTGACCGGGTTCCTCAGCCCCTCGCACGATGTGCGCAACCAGACCTACCAGATCACCCAGTCGATCGTTGCGATCGGCTCAGGCCAGAAGACCGGGCGGGGAACGGCCAACGCCAGCCAAACGGCGCTCCACTTCCTGCCTGAAAGCCAGACCGACTTCATCTTCGCCGTCGTGGGGGAGACCTACGGCTTCGTCGGCGCAGCGCTCGTGCTGTCGCTGTACGCATTGATGATCTGGAGAGGTCTGCGCATCCTCACGATGTCCAAGAACCTGTACGGCGCCCTGATCGCCGGCGGCATTCTCTCGATGCTGATGTTCCAGGTCTTCGTGAACGTGGGCATGACCGTCGGGATCATGCCCATCACCGGCGTCCCGCTGCCGCTCATGAGCTACGGCGGGTCATCGGTCCTCGTCACATTCATTGCGCTCGGCCTCCTGCAATCGATCCATATCCAGGCCCGGATTGCCACCGCAGGCAAGGCCCGGACGCTACTTTCGTAATGCTCGGCCCGATCCTGAGCGCCGGCCCGAATTTTCATAAAGGACTGACGACAATTGAAGAAGCAAGTGCTGGTCAGCGTCGACCGCGGGGAGACCCGGGTTGCGCTGCTGGAGGCGACAGGCACGGTGCCCGCGCGCAAGCCCGGCTCGTCCCCTCGGCGGCGTAGCAAGCCCGCCACCAAGCCAGGCGCCGGCTACCAGGTCGCCGAGCTGTATCTGGAGCGCAAGGGCGCCCGGTCGATCGTCGGCAACATCTACAAGGGTCGCGTGGACAACGTCCTCGCCGGCCTCGAGGCGGCGTTCGTCGACATCGGCCTGGAGAAGAACGGCTTCCTGCACGTCGACGAGATCGTCCTCCCCGGCGTCGAGGCCCCCCGGCGCGGCCGCGGCGGCTCGGCGCGACGGGACGGCAGATCACCGACATGCTCAAGCCCGGTCAGGACATCGTCGTCCAGGTCGTCAAGGATCCGCTCAAGACCAAGGGCGCCCGGCTGTCGATGGACCTCACGATCGCCGGGCGCTACATGGTCTACGCGCCCTACGGCGAGGGCGTCGGCGTCTCGCGCCGGCTCGATGACAAGGAGCGCGAGCGGCTGCGCAAGGAGGCCGCCAAGCTCGAGCTCAAGGGCGCCGGCGCGATCATCCGCACCGCCGCGCAGGGCGCCAAGCGCGCCGACCTCGAGCGCGAGCTGCTGTACCTGTTCAAGCTCAACGAGGTGCTGCAGAAGCGCGTCGACGAGACCCCGGCGCCGGCGCTCGTCTTCCAGGAGGCGGACCTCTCGGTGCGCGTCGTGCGCGACATCTTCTCGGCCGCCTTCGAGCGCGCCATCGTCGACGACCCCAAGCAGCACCACCGCCTCGTCTCGTTCTTCTCGCGCACCGCGCCCGAGCTCGTCGACCAGGTCGAGCTGTGGGAGGAGGAGACAGCCGCTGTTCGAGGCCTTCGGCGTCGAGCAGGTGCTCGCCTCCACGCTCTCGCGGCGCGTCGATCTGCCCAGCGGCGGCTACCTGATGATCGACTACGCCGAGGCGCTGACCGTCATCGACGTCAACTCGGGCAGTCGTTCATCGGCCGCGGCAAGGGCGCCCGGCTCGAGGACACGATCACGAAGACCAACCTCGAGGCCGCCGACGAGGTCGTGCGCCAGCTGCGGCTGCGCGACATCGGCGGGATCATCGTCATCGACTTCATCGACATGGCGCGTGCCCGCAATCGCGACGCGGTGCTGAAGACGCTGCGCAAGGCGCTCGACGAGGACCGGACCAAGACGTTCGTGGTCGAGATCTCGCCGCTCGGGCTGGTCGAGATGACGCGCCAGAACGTCACCGACGGGCGTGCGCGAGATCATGACCCGGCCGTGCCCGACCTGCGACGGCGAGGGCGTGATCAAGTCCGAGGAGACGATCGCGATCGAGTTCGAGCGCCGCATGCGCGACCTGGCCAAGGAGACGTCGACGCCGAGGCGCTCCTGATCCAGATGAATCCGCGCGTGAGCGCCGAGTTCACCGGCAACGAGGCCCGCGTGCTGCAGGCGATCGAGGCCGAGACCGGCAAGTGGTTCCACTTCGAGGGCTCCGAGGGGCTGCCGCTGGACCACTTCGCGGTGCTGCTCGAGGGCGACCGCGACGAGGTCGCTCGAGCGCGCGCTGCCGTTCCGCGAGGGCGAGGAGGTCCACGTCGAGATCGTCGAGCCGCACATGTACAGCCCGGGCGATGCCGTGGCCAAGATCGACGGCTACATCATCTCGGTCAAGCGGCGGCACGCCGGTACGTCGGCGAGAAGCAGCTGGTCCGGATCGAGGAGGTCGGCCGCACCGCGGCGGTGGCGTCGCTCGTCGACGTCGGCGGCCGGCGAGGCGCCGAGCGGCCGACCGAGCGCCGACGATGACGTAGAATCGAAGCCTCGGCGTCGCGGCCGCAGAGGCGGGCGGCGCCGTTCCGGTGCCAGGGCCGAACGTCGGCTCCCGCAGCTTCTCGGAGTAGAACATGTACGCGATCGTCAAGACAGGCGGAAAGCAGTACCGCGTGGAGGAGGGCCAGTCCCTGCTCGTCGAGCGCCTGCCCGATGACGATGGCGCCAGGTCGCAGCTCCAGCCGCTGCTCTACGTCGACGGTGACGAGGTCGTCGACGGCGACGACCTGGCCAAGGTCAAGGTCGAGGCAAGGTCATCGCCCACGAGCGCGGCCCCAAGCTGCGCGTCGTCAAGTTCAAGCCCAAGCGCGGCTACAAGCGCCGCACCGGCCACCGCCAGGAGCTGACGCGCATCGAGGTCGACCGGGATCAAGCGCGGCCGCGCGGCCGCGCGGCGAGCCAAGCCGGTCGCGCGAGGCCGCCGAACCATCGACCAAGGAGGCCGGCAATGGCTCATAAGAAGGGCCTCGGCTCCTCCCGTAACGGCCGCGACTCGAACGCCAAGCGCCTCGGCGTCAAGGTGTTCGCCGGACAGACGGTGACCGGCGGCGAGATCATCGTGCGCCAGCGCGGCACCGCTTCAAGCCCGGCGACGGCGTCGGCATCGGCAAGGACGACACGATCTTCGCCAAGTCGGCCGGCACCGTCGAGTTCACGCGCGGCCGCCGCGGCCGCGTGATCTCGGTCGTTCCCGCCGGCGACGAGCCGCCGTCGGGTAGCCCCGTGGGCTTCGAGCCGCCTGGGTCGGCCGGGCGGCCGCACCACTGCGTGACGGCTAGGCCGCGGCCAGCTGCGCCGTGCACTGCGGGCAGCGCCGCGCCTTGATCGGGATCTCGCTCGTGCACTCCGGGCACTCCTTGGTGTCCGGGTCCTCCTTGGCGCGACGGGCCATGCAGGTCGTTTACGGCTTCACGACGAAGAAGAACACCGCCGCCGCGGTGACAGGAACGTGATCAGGGCGTTCAGGAAATCGCCGTAGCGGAAGTGGCTCCCGTTGATCGTGAACGACAGCGTCGAGAAGTCCGGCTTGCCGAAGATCATCGCGATGATCGGCGTCATCAGGTCGGCGACGAGCGCCTTCACCAGCGCCGCGAACGCGGCGCCGATCACGACCGCGACCGCGAGATCGACCAGGTTCCCCCGGACAGGAATTTCTTGAACTCCGCCAGCATCGTCATGTCAGTCCTACCTCCGGTTCGTTGCCCGCGGCCGCGCACAGCCGTGACGGTCCCGTTCGGACTCGGCACAAGCATTGCCTGGCAACTGGTGGCAAACGTGTCTTGATCGCTCACAGCCGGTGCGGGAACCTGGGTCCATGGAGGAAGCGCTGCATCTCAGTTCCGGCCCCCGGAACTCGAGTTCGCAACGCTTCGGGTCAGCGCGGTCGCGGCCGCGCAATGGGGGGTGATCGCGTGGGGGCAGCTGCGGCACTGTGGGCACAGCGGCGCCGGCATCTCCCGGGCGGTCCGCGCCGGCCGGCTGCACCGGCGGCGCCCCCGCGTCTACGCGGTCGGCCACACCGAGCATCTGCCTCGAGGGCGCGGCTCGTCGCGCGCTCCTGTACGCCGGGCCCGGGGCGGCGCTCAGCCTCCACGCCGCGGCGTGGGTGTGGCGGCTGACCGAGCGCGAGCCGGCGCTGATCGACGTCTCCACACCGCTGCGTCGCAGTCCGCAGCCCGGGCTGCGCCTGCACACCCGGCGCGCCTTCGAGACCGGCCGTCACCGACGCTTCCCGGTCACGACCGTGCGCCGAGACGCTGCTCGACCTGGCCGCCACCGACTCGTCGCCGCGGCTGCGCCGCACGCTGGCCGAGGCTGACTTCCGCGGCCTGCTCGATCCGGCGGCGCTGGCCGGCGTCAGCCGGCCAGGGGCGGCCGGGCACGATCGCGCTCAGAGCGGGCCTGGCCGAGCATCTGCCCGTGCTCGCGCTGACGCGCTCAGAGCTCGAGCAGCGCTTCCTCGAGCTGTGCGTGGCGGTGGGCATCCCGGCGCCGCAGGTCAATGCCACGGTCGTGCGGGCTGATCGTCGACATGTACTGGCCCGACGCCGGCGTCGTGGTCGAGCTCGACGGCGTCGCGGCCCACGGCAGCCCGGCGCCGGTTCAGGCGCGACCACGGTCGCGACCTGACCCTACGGAGCGCGGGGCTGATCGTGCTCCGCTACAGCTGGGCTCAGATCACCGGGGAGCCGGCGGCGGTGACCGAGGACCTCGGCCGCACGCTGGCGGCGCCGGCGTGGGCGCGCACCCGCGCCGGCGCCACCCGCGCCAGCGCCACCCGGCCGGCGCCGACCTGCGCCGGCGCTGTCAGCCGTCCTGAGCCGTGGGCCTGATCAGGATCTCGTTGACGTCGACGTGCGGCGGCTGCGATGACCGCGAACATGACCGCGCGGGCGACGTCGTCGGGCGCGAGCGCGTTCGGACCGGGTTGTCGAAGAACGGCGTGTCGACCATGCCCGGCTCGATCAGCGTGACCCGGACGCCGGTGCCGTTCAGCTCCTGGCGCGCCGACTCGCCCATCGCGGTCACGGCCCACTTGGTGGCCGAGTACAGCGAGCCGGGCAGCGCGCGGCGGCCGGCCACCGAGCCGGTCAGCAGCAGGTGGCCGCGGGACTCCTTGAGCGCCGGGATCGTGGCGCGGATCGTCAGCGCGGCGCCGTAGACGTTGGTCAGCACCATCGAGCGCCAGTGCTCGGGCGACTCGTTCAGGAACCGCGAGGCGCGCCGAAGCCGGCGTTGGCGAACGCGACGTCGAGCCGGCCGAAGTGCTCGAGCGCGGGCGCACCATCGCCTCCTGCTGGTCCCATTCGGTCACGTCGCAGCGCACGGCCAGCGCGCGCTCCTCGCCGCCGAGCTCGCGCGCGAGCTCGCCGAGGCGGTCGGCGAGCGGGCGGCGAGCACGAGCCGGTAGCCGGCGCCGGCGGCGTCGCGGGCGGTGGCGGCGCCGATGCCACTCGAGGCGCCGGTGATCAGAAAGACGGGGTCGGGAGATCGCGAGCATGGCAGGATCATCGCATGCACGATCGCGCGCGCATCCACGTCCAGGCCGGCGGCGGCGGCGACGGCTGCCTGAGCTTCCGCCGCGAGGCCCACGTCCCCAAGGGCGGCCCCGACGGCGGCGACGGCGGCCGCGGCGGCGACGTCGTGCTCGTGTGCGACGACTCGCTGCGCGACCTCGCAGAGCTTCCGCCGCCGCTCGCACTTCAAGGCGCGGCCGCGGCGGCCACGGCCAGGGCGCGCTGCGCCACGGCGCCGACGGCGAGACGCTCGAGATCCGCGTCCCGCCGGGCACCGAGGTGCTCGTCGAGAGCGACGGCACCCGCCACGACCTCGTGCGGCCCGGCCAGCGCGCCGTGGTCGCGCGCGGCGGCTCGGGCGGCCGCGGCAACAAGCGCTTCGCCGGACCGACCCATCAGACGCCGCGGTTCGCCGAGCGGGGGCTGCCCGGGCGAGGAGAGCTGGGTGACGCTGCAGCTGAAGCTGCTCGCCGACGTCGGGCTCGTCGGGCTGCCGAACGCCGGCAAGTCGTCGCTGCTCGTCGCGGATCACGCGCGCCCATCCGAAGGTGGCCGAGCTACCCGTTCACGACGCTCGAGCCGGTGCTCGGCACGCTCGCAGGGCGACGAGCGCCAGCTGGTGATCGCCGACATCCCGGGGCTGATCGAGGGCGCCAGCGCCGGCGCCGGGCTCGGGCACGAGTTCCTGGCCCACGTCGAGCGCACGCGGCTGCTCGTCCACGTGCTCGACCTCGCGCCGCTCGACGGCTCCGACCCGGTCGCCAACCACGCCACGGTCGAGCGCGAGCTGGCGCTGCACGACGCCCGGCTGGCCGCGCTGCCCGCGGCTGCTCGCGCTGTCCAAGGCCGACCTGGTCGACGCCGCGACGGCGCGCGGCCGCGCGCGCGGACTGGAGCGAGCGGCTGGGCCCCGACGTGCCGGTGATCCTGACCTCGTCGGTGACCCGGCAGGGCCTCGACGAGCTCGCCGGCGAGCTGCTGCGCCAGCGTTCCGCCGCGTCGACGGCGGACGACGAGGGCTCGCGCCGGCGTCCGGGGCTCGAGCCGGACCCTCGACGAGCTCGCCGAGCACCGCGTGTTCCGGCCCGCGGCGACCGCGCGCGTTCAGCGTCGAGCGCGTCGGCGAGGGCAGCTTCCGGGTCAGCGGCGCCGGCGGTCGAGCGGCTGGTGGCGCGCTACGACCTCGACAACGAGGAGGCGCTCGCGCACCTCGAGCGCCGGCTGCGCGGGATCGGCGTGATCCGCGCGCTGGAGGCGGAGGGATTCGAGCCCGGCGACGATGTCGAGATCGCCGGCGTGGCGTTCGAGCTTGACCCGGAATCCTGAGCGTGGATCCAGTCGCATCGGGCCGCCGGTCGGCCATAGGATGGCCCGCGGCCGAGAGCCTCGGGAGAGAGAGGAGATTACCGAATGCGTCGTACCGCAGTTGCGAGCGGCTCGTTGGCCGTCGCGGCCGTGGTGCTCTGCGCCGGCCGCCGGTGCGCGAGGTGCTGCGCGTCGGGACCTACAAGGGGATCCCGGGCCAGTTCAAGTCGATCCAGGCGGCGGTCAACGCCGCCAAGCCCGGCGACTGGATCCTGGTCGGCCCGGGCGACTACAAGAGCACGTCCGACCGGCGCGACCCCGGGGCCCAGCTCGAGCGACTTCCCGGCCGGCGTGCTGATCACGAAGCCGGGCGTCTACCTGCGCGGCATGAACCGCAACACGGTCGATCGTCGACGGCACCAAGCCGGGCACGGCGACAGTGCAGCCGCAAGACCTCGGCCCAGAACTTCGGCCCAAGAGCATCGAGCGGCAAGCCGCTCGGCCTCAACGGCATCATGGTCTGGAAGGCCGCGAACGTCTGGGTCCAGAACCTGACCGCCTGCAACTTCCTCGGCGGCGCCGGCGACGCCGGCAACGAGGTCTGGTGGAACGGCGGCGACGGCAGCGGCAAGGTCGGCGGCCACGGCTACCTCGGCTCGTACCTGAACGCCACGAGCACGTACTTCGACCCGGCCAATCGAGGGGACGGCGGCCACCGTACGGGATCTTCTCGAGCAACTGGAACGGCGGCACGTGGGATCAGACCTACGCCAGCAACTTCAACGACTCGGGCTACTACATCGGCGCCTGCCAGCAGAGTGCAACCAGATCGTCAACCACGCGCTGGGGCGAGTTCAGCGCGCTCGGCTACTCGGGCTCGAACTCGGGCGGCACGCTGATCGATCAAGAACTCGCAGTTCGACAACAACGAGGACGGGTTCGACACCAACAGCCAGAACGGCGACAACCCGCCGCCGCAGAACGGCGCCTGCCCGAACAACGGCACCAGCCCGATCACGCACACGCACTCGTGCTGGGTGTTCATGAACAACTACGTCCACGACAACAACAACCCCAACGTGCCCGGCGCCGGCTCGGCCGCGGCGGGCCCGGTCGGCACCGGCATGTCGGTGTCCGGCGGCCGCAACGACACGATCATGAACAACCGGTTCGTCAACAACAACGCCTGGGGCGTGATCTTCGTGCCCTACCCCGACAGCGGCACGCCGTGCACCGGCGGGACGCTCGAACTCGCCGCTTCGGGCCGGGCAGCTGCCTGTACGACGAGTGGGGCGACGCGCTGCTCGACAACACGTTCACGCACAACGGCTGCTACGGGAACCCGACGCAACGGGGACTTCGAGCAGCTCAACCTGGAGAACGGCCATCCGACGAACTGCTTCAGCGGCAACACAGCAGTCCGGTGGCGGCGCCTCACGCCGGCGGACGCGGCGGCGTTGCAGACGGCCAGCACCCGACCTGCACGGCGACGGCAGCCGGCGCCGGCGAACATCAACCTCGCCGTTCCTCGACGAGGTGCTGTGTGACTCGCAGGTCGAGCTCGTCCGGGCACGCCGGCTGCGTGCCCGACGGACCACTACCCGCGCGCGCACGCAAGGTCGTGATGCATCCGCTGCCCGCGGGCCTGAAGACGATGCCGAACCCGTGCCGGGCGTGCCCGCGAACCCGTGGTGCCGGGGCACAAGCCGGCGAAGCCCAAGACGCCCGTGTCGCCTGCGCCGGGCTTGATGGTGGAGCCCGGGGCGCGCCACGCGCGCGCCCCGGGCTCGGCCGCACACGGCCCGCGCGGGACAGACCCTAAGCTGTCGCGGCCATGGGCTGTCTGGTCGTCAAGCTCGGGTCGAGCATCGTCGCCGACGAGCGCGGCGAGGTGCGTCGCGACGTGCTCGGCCGGATCTGCGACGAGGTGGCGGAGCTACACGCACGCCGGCCGCGAGGTCGATCGATCGTCACCAGCGGCGCGATCGCGCGGGGCATGGGGGTGATGGCGCTGCCGCTGCGGCCGCGGGCGATGGACGAGCTGCAGGCGGCGAGCGCGGTCGGGCAGGGCAAGCTCTACCAGGTCTACGACGAGCTGCTGCGGGCGCGCGGGCGTGCCCACCGCGCAGGTGCTGCTGACGTTCTTCGACATGAGCGCGCGCACGCACTACCTGAACGCGCGCCAGACGCTGCGCAAGCTGCTCGAGTGGCGCGTCGTGCCGGTGATCAACGAGAACGACACGACGACCACCGACGAGATCTCGTTCGGCAACAACGACTTCCTCGCCGCCCAGGTGGCGATCCTGCTCGGCGCCGAGCTGCTGCTGCTGCTGACCGACGCCGACGGCGTGTTCACCGCCGATCCGCGCCGGCGACCCGGGCGCCGAGCTGGTGCGCCGAGGTCGAGCGACTTCGACGAGCTCGAGGGGCTCGACATCGGCCACGCCACCTCGCCGCTCGGGCTCGGGCGGGATGCGCTCGAAGGTCGTCGCGGCGGAGATGGCGACCGCGGCCGGGATCCCGACCGTGATCGCCAGCGGCCTGCGAGCCGGGGACGATCCCGGCGGCGGCGGCGGGCGAGGCAGGTCGGCACCCGCTTCGCCGCGCGCGAGGGGCGCTACTCGAGCTTCAAGCTGTGGCTGAAGTACGCCAAGCCCGTCGCGCGGCCGGGTGCTCGTCGACGCCGGCGCCGCCCGGGCGCTGCGCGAGGGCGGCACCAGCCTGCTGCCGGTCGGCGTGGTCGAGGTCGCGCGGGGAGTTCGATGCCGGGCGACGCGGTCGAGGTCGCCCATGGGGACATCGAGGTCGGCAAGGGGATCAGCAACTACTCGGCGGCCGAGCTGCGGCAGGTGCTGGGGCTGAAGTCCGCCGACGTGCGCGAGCTGCTCCCGCGGGCCAGCGACGAGGCCGTCCACCGGGACTACTTCGTGCTCGCGTAACCTGTCGTCGTCGATGGCCACCACCACCGCATCCGTAGCCGAGATCTGTGCCGCCGCCAAGCGGGCGTCGCGGACGCTCGCGACGCTCGGCTCGGGACGTCAAGGACGCCGCGCTCGAGGCGATCGCCGCGGCGCTGGTCGAGCGCACGGCCGAGATCCTCGAGGCCAACGCCCGCGACCTCGAGGCCGGGCGCGAAGCCGGCCTCTCGGACGCGCTGCTCGACCGCCTCGCGCTCGACCACGACCGCGTCGCCGCGATCGCCGGCCGGCGTGCGCAAGATCGCCGCGCTGCCCGATCCGGTCGGCGAGGTGATCGACGGCTCGCGGCTCGCCAACGGGCTCGACGTGCGCAAGGTGCGCGTGCCGCTCGGCGTCATCGCGGTCGTCTACGAGGCCCGTCCGAACGTCACGATCGATGCCGCCGCGCTGTGCCTGAAGTCGGGCAACGCGATCGTGCTGCGCGGCTCGAGCTCGGCGGCGCACTCGAACGCCGTGCTCGCCGCGATTGCCGCCGCTGCGGCCGAGTCGGCCGGGCTGCCCGCGGGCGCGCTGTCGCTGGTCGCCGGCGGCGGCCGCGAGGAGCTGGCCGAGCTCGCGACCCAGGCCGGCGTCGTCGACCTGATCATCCCGCGCGGCGGCGAGGGCCTGAAGGCGGCGCTCAAGGGCGTCGCGACGGTGCCCGTGATCTACGCCGCGTCCGGCAACTGCCACGTCTACGTCGACGCGAGCGCCGACCTCGAGGCGGCGCGAGGCGATCGTCGCTCAACGCCAAGCTCCAGCGCCCCGGCGTCTGCAACGCGGCCGAGACGCTGCTCGTGCACGCCGACGTGGCGGCGGACGTTCCTGCCCGGCGTCGCTGCGCGCGCTCGCCGACGCCGGAGTCGTGCTGCACGGCGACGAGCGGGCCCGCGCGGCATCGCCCGGCCTCGCCGTCGGTCCGGCCAGCGACGAGGACTGGGACACCGAGTACCTGGCGCTCGAGATCGCGGTCGGGGTCGTCGACTCGACCGAGGAGGCGATCGAGCACATCAACCGTCACGGCAGCGGGCACTCCGAGGCGATCGTCACGCACGACACCGCCTCGGCCCGCGCATTCCAGCTCGGCGTCGACGCGGCCTGCGTCTACGTCAACGCCTCCACCCGCTTCACCGACGGCGGCGAGTTCGGGATGGGTGCCGAGATCGGCAACTCGACCCAGAAGCTGCACGCCCGCGGGCCGATCGGCCTGCGCGAGCTGTGCACGTTCAAGTACCTGGTCGAGGGCGCGGGCCACGTCCGCTCCTGAGTGCGCGCCGAGCACCGAGACCGTGGGGAGCAGGTAGGCGCATCGTGCGAGTCGGGATCCTCGGCGGCACCTTCAATCCGCCACATCTTGGTCACCTGGTCTGCGCCCAGGAGGCGTACCTTCAGCTCGGACTCGACCGCGTGATGCTGATCCCCGCCCGGATACCGCCCGCACAAGCCCGTCGAGGACGAGCCCGGCCCCGAGCACCGGCTGGAGCTGTGCCGGCCTGGCGGTGGCGGGCGACGAGCGCTTCGCGGTGTCGGCTCTGGAGATCGGCCAGGCCCGGGCCGTCGTTCACGGTCGATACCCTTGAGGAACTGCACGCGACCGAGCCCGATAGCGAGCTGTTCCTGATCGTCGGCGGCGACATCGCGGCCGGCCTGCCGCTGTGGCGTGAGCCGGAACGGGTGCTCGCGTTGGCCACGCTCGCGGTGGCGAAGCGCCGTGGGACCCCCCGCGCCCGAGTCGATCGGGCGCTGGCCGGCCTCCGGGGCGGCGAGCGGGCGCGAGTTCTTCCAGATGCCGCCGATCGGAATCTCCTCGACCGATGATCCGCCGCCGCGTGCGCGCCGGCGAGCCGATCCGCTACCTCGTCCCCGACGCCGTCGAGCGCTACATCGAGCGCCGCAGGGGCTGTACGCATGACCCCCGAAGAGATCGCCCAGGCCATCGCCGGCTACGCGGCCGACCGCAAGGCGCTCGAGATCGTCCAGCTCGACCTGCGCGGGATCATCGGCTACACCGACTACTTCGTGATCTGCACCGGCCGCAGCGACCGCCAGGCCAAGGCGATCCACGACGCGCATCCACCTCGGCATGAAGCAGGAGCACGGGATGCTGCCGCGGCGCGTCGAGGGGCTGACCGAGGCCTCGTGGATCCTGATGGACTACCTCGACGTGATCGTGCACGTGTTCACGCCGGACATGCGCGAGTACTACCGGCTCGAGCAGCTCTGGGGCGAGGCGCCGGCGCACGCCGTCGTCACCGGCTGAACGCCGGCAAACAGGCGGGCGGAGCCCGCCCCGTCAACACCCGGCGAGCGCGCGTCACGCCCGCTTACAGCGTCGCCAGCAGCTTCGGCGCGACTTCCTTCTTGCGGCTCATCACTCCCGGGAGCTTGATCACGCTGTCCTCGGGCTCGGCGTCGAAGGACCGCGCCACGGCGGCGACGTCGCCGGCGACCAGCAGGTCGGTCCCCTTGCTCGAGGACGTCGGTCACCATCAGCGCGTAGAGCGCCAGGCTCCTTGTCGCTGCGCGCTCGCGCGCATCGCCTCGAGCAGCTCGTCCTTGCGCTCGAGCAGGCCCTTGCCGACCACCTCGACCTGCGCGATGCAGATCTTGTTGCCGCTCGCGGACCTGGTACTGCTTGGCGTCACGGGTGACGATCTCCTCGGCGCTGACCTCCGAGACGTCGGTGGTGGCCTCGAACATCTCGCGGCCGAACTCGCTGCGCGTCCATGACCGAGCACGCGCTCGAGGTATTCGACCACCGCGTGGTCGCGCTCGGTGGTCGTGGGGGAGTTGAGGATACGGTGTCGGACATGATCGCGCCCAGCAGCATCATCGCCGTCGCCCGGCTCGGCTCCATCCCGTTCTGGCGGAAGCGCTCGATCACCAGCGTCGCCGTGGAGCCGACCGGGTCGAAGGTGGCCCGGACCGGCACGCGCGTCTCGATCGAGCCGATGTGGTGGTGATCGAGGATCTCGACGATCTCGGCATGCTCGACGCCGGGCACGCTCTGCGCCTGCTCGGCGTGATCGACCAGCACCACCCGGCGCGCGGCGGGGACGACCAGGTCCGAGCGCGTGATCAGGCCCATCCGGCCTGCCGTCGGCATCGAGTGCGACGGCGGTGCCGTAGTGGATGTCCTTGATCTGCTCGGAGATGTCGGCGATCAGGTAGTCGGCCGTGACGGTGAGCGGGTCCTTCTCCATGAACGCGCTGCATGGCGCCGCCAGCGTGATCATGCGGCCGAGACGTAGGTGTCGAGTGGGGAGACGATCACCGCGGCCCCGTGCTCGCGGGCCAGCGCCAGCACCTCGTCGGTGGGGCGCGAGCCGTTGCTCGTGACCAGCAGCGCGGCGCCGAGCTCGATGGCCAGGGCTTGGGCGTCGGCGCGGTTGCCGGTCACGACCACGTCGCCCGTCGGAGATGCCGCTCTTGGTCTTGGGGTCCATCGAGTGGACCCACACGCGGCCGTCGAGCTGCGTGTCCTCACCGGTGACGAGCTCGCCCTCGAGCACGTCGACGACCGCCTGCACGTACGTCGGTGCCTCCTGCAGCGTCGAGGTCTGGCGCGACTCGCGGATGTAGCGCCGGGCCAGCGCGCGCTCGGTGACCACGCCGACGAGCGCGCCGTCGTCGTCGACGATCGGCACGAGGTCGAGGTTCGCCCGAGCCATCGCCAGCCCCGCCTCGCGAATCGGCTCGTCCTGGCGCGTGATCGGGAAGGAGGTCTGCCACACGTCGGAGGCGCGGAGCATCACGTGCGGGAGATACTCGGGCTCGGCCGCGCCGCTGCGCTTCAGGACCCACCGCGTCTGCGCGTTGAGATCACCGAGGCGCACCGGGATGTACTCGTTGTTGGGGTCCAGGCGCTGGCTGCAGCTCGGCGTAGCCGATCGCCGACGCGATCGAGTCGGTATCGGGGTTGCGATGGCCGGTGACGTAGATCTGGGGCATCCCGGGCGATTATCGCCCACCGCAGCGGCGGCCGGGGGCGGGGCAAACGATCGTCGAGGAAGTCGTGCAACCGTCGCCGGGTCGCGATAGCGTCCGTGGCGTCTTGGGCGCGGACCACTTCGCCGTGCCCGGCGATCACCACGAGTACGGAGAGAGACGACGATGCCGGAAGCCCCGCAGATTCTCCCGACCCAGATCACGCAAGGCACCGCGCCGGGCGTCAACTACCGGCTCGAGGGCGAGCTGGTCCCCGTCCTGCACATGGCGCTCGACGGCCAGATCCCGGTGTACTTCGAGCACCACGTGCTGCTGTGGAAGTACCCGAACATGCAGATCGGGCTGCACCCGCTCAAGAAGGGCCTGAAGCGGCGCGCGTTCGGTGGCATGCCGCTGCTGTTGCTCGAGGCGCAGTCCTCGGGCGAGATCGCGTTCAGCCGCGACGCGCCCGGGCACATCGCGGCGCTGCACCTGCAGGCCGGGGACGGGATCATGGTCCGTGAGCACCAGTTCCTGGCCGCGACCGGCGGCGTGCAGTACGACTACGGACGCATCAAGGGCTTCGCGAACATGATGTACGGCGGTGGCTTCTTCGTCGACCATTTCTACGCCGCCGATCACGAGGGCGTCGTGTGGGTCCACGGCTACGGGAACGTGTTCGAGAAGCGGCTCGAGGCCGGTGAGACGATCGACATCGAGCCGGGCGGCTGGCTGTTCCGGGACCACTCGGTGTCGATGACCCAGGAGGTGTACGGGTTCAAGACCGGCCTGATGGGAGGGGCCGGGAACCTGGTGTTCAACCGCTTCGCCGGGCCGGGCCGGGTCGGCCTGCAGAGCATGTACTACCACCCGCAGGTGTCCGAGAGCGGGCGGCAGCGGGCAGAAGAGCGGTGGGGACATGATCGGTGGCGTCCTCGGCGGGCTGCTGGGCAACTGATGGCCTTCGCACCTGGACACCTCGCCGCCCACCCGGTCCCGTCCGGCATCGCCGGCGCGCTCGGGCTCGGCGGCTACCAGCTGTTGGCGGAGGTCGGCGGCGTGGGGGCGGGACGGTTGGGGCCGCAGGCGTTCCTGCTCGTCGCGCCCGATCCCGATCCGAGCCTGCCCGACGCCGGCACGCAGCTCTCGCTGCATCACCACCGCGTGCGCGACGACGCCGAGATGGCCGCGTTCACCCAGCTGGCCGCCCAACTCGGCTATCTGCGGCTGTCGGGCTACCGGCTCACGCTCGAGCGCCACGGCCTGCGCAGCAGGATCAGCGTCCTCAATCCGGCCACGGGCGGGATCGCGGTGACGATCCCCGACAAGTACCCCGGGCGGCTGTCGTTCGGCGGTGGTGATACGGCGCCGAAGCTGCTGGCGTCGCTGCGAACGCTGCCGCCGGCCGGACCGCCCGCCGACACCAGCAACCCGGAGCTGCTGCGCCAGGTGCTCGTCGCGTTGGCCCTGCGGGACGAGAGCGTCAGCGGGGCCGAGGCCGTGGAGCTGGCCGACAAGGCGCTGGAGCTCGCGCGCGGCGATCATGCGCTTGATCCGCCGGCCGCGCTGGAGGCCGCCAAGCAGGGGTGAGGTCGGGGCGATGAGAGCCGTCTCATAGCGGCCTTACACAACGCTGAGGTTCGCCTTGCCGACGGCTTACCCGCGTGGTGGAGACTGCGTCCATGCCCCACGTCGCCTCGCACAGCACCACCGCCCGCGGCTCCCGGACTGCGCTGGCCGAGCGGTTTCCGCTCCTGCGGCCGTTCCCGATGGCCGTGTTCGCGATCGGCGCCGTCCTGATCGTGCTGGCGCTGTCGATCGCGCAGACCGCGGGCGCCAATCGGGTGATCAGCGCCCGGGCACCTGCTCCGCTGGTGGCCTCGGCGCCCGCCCCGGCGCAGCCCCTCGGCGCGCTGGTGGTTCTCAGCGACAACGGCTGAGCGCGCCGGCCGCGGTCCGGCGGTGCTCGAAGCTGCTCGGCGGTGCTCGGTGGTGCTCGGAGCGCCGCGGGGCGTGCTATCAACCCCGCCATCCTCCGCAGGAGCTCATTCGCCCTGATCGCCGGCGCGGTGCTCGTGCCGGCCTCCGCGCTCGCGCTGGCCGCGTGTGGCGGATCCTCGCCGGCGTCCACATCGACCGCCGCGCCCGTCGCCGTCGCGACGCCGGCGCCGGCGTCGCCGGTGCCCACGGCGACCGCGGGCACGCTGGTCAACCCGCCCCCGAAGCCGCGCCCGCGCCGGCGGCCGGCGGCCTACGCTGTCGGTCTGCGGGTGCTGCGGATCGTCGACGCGAGCCGCCACATCACGCTGCCTGACGGCAGCACCGCTCCGCGGGTGCTGATCACCACCGTGCGCTACCCGGCCCGTGGGGCGCCCGGCGGCGGGGACCGTCGTGGAGCGCCGCCCGCGATCCACGACGGGCCGTTTCCGCTGCTCGTCTTCGGCCATGGCTACAACGTCACGGCGGAGCCGTACGCCGCGCTGCTGCGCGCGTGGGCGCGGGCGGGCTACGTCGTGGCGGCGCCCCTGTTCCCGCTCGAGAACCCGGGCGCCCCCGGTGGGCCGAACGAGAACGACCTTGTCAACCAGCCCGGGGACATGAGCGTCGTGATCTCGCGGGTGATGGCCGACTCCGTCGCGCACCCGAGCTGGCTGCACGGCCTCGTCGACCGCCGCGCGGTGGGGGTGTCGGGCCAATCCGACGGCGGCGACACAGCGCTGGCCGCCGCCTACGACAGCGCGGATCGTGATCCCCGCATCCGCGCCGCCGTGATCCTCTCCGGGGCCGAGATCCCGGGCCTGAGCGGGTTTGCGTTCGGAGCCGGGTCGCCGCCGCTGCTGGCCACGCAGGGGACGGCCGACACGATCAACCCGCCCGACATGACCACCACCTTCTACGACCTCGCCGCGCGACCGAAGTACCTGCTGGAGCTGTTGGGCGCGCCGCATCTGCCGCCGTACACGACCGAGCTGCCGCAGCTCGCGATCGTCGAGCGGGTCACGATCGCCTTCCTCGACCGCTACCTCAAGCACGCGGCCGCGGGGATCGCGCGGATGCGGCGCTACGGCAACGTGCCCGGCGTGGCCACGCTCGACGCCAACCCATAACGGGATCGAGCTGCCGCGAGTGCGGGGCGCGAGTGGGGGGAGCGAGTGGGGGGCGAGTGGGGGGCGCGAGTGGGGGGCGCGATTGCGGGCGCGATTGCGCCTAGAGAGTGTCGGCGGCCGCAACCGCGAGCCGCGCGCAGTGCGTGACCAGGGCATCAGCGGACATGGCGAGGCTGCCGTCAAGCCAGGCCAGGATCGCTTCCGAGACAGGAAAGCCTGTCAAGTTCTATGGTCCCGCTCGTGAGAGCCCCGCTGTCCGCTCGGCCGTCCATGTCGCTGTTCTCTCAGCTGTCCTCTCCGCTGTCCGTGCGGTCGTTCGTGCGGCGGTCGTCTCGGATACTCGCACGAGCCCGCCGGTGAAGGCTCCGCCCGCCGAGCGGCCGCCGAGCCTGGCCCGCGTGGTCAGGGATCTGCGCGACGAGCGCGCCCGGCCGGGATCGCTCCCGCCGGGCGACACCGGCTTCAGCCTCGCGCGGACCCACCGCTTCCAGCGGGAGACGCTTCCAATGCTGCTCGACTACTACGAGCGCTTCGGGCCCGTGTTCACCTTCCGCTCGCTGCACCGGCCGATCGTGGCCATGCTCGGGCCCGCGGCCAACCACTTCGTGACCGTCTCGGGGGCCGATAACTTCAGCTGGCGCAAGGGCATGTTCGGCGAGCAGCTCACGCCGCTGATCGGCGACGGGCTGATCACGACCGACGAGCGCTACCACGACCGCGCGCGCCGGATCATGATGCCGGCGTTCCACCGCCGTGGGCTCGACGCCGCGGTCACGGTGATGGTGCAGGAGACCGAGCGCTCGCTGGCCGGCTGGGCGCCGGGTGCCGTGGTCGACTTCTACGCCTGGGTGCGCGACCTGGCCATGAGCATCGCGATGCGGGCGCTGGTCGGACTCGACCCCCACGACGGCGGCATCGGCCACCGCGCCGCGGAGCTGTTCGAGCGCGCGCTCGCGTTCTACGACACCGAGAGCTGGATGATGCTGCTGCGCGGCCCGGGGTCGCCGTGGTCACGCATGCAGGCTGCGCGGCGTGGGCTCGACGCGATCATCTTCGCCGAGATCGAGCGCCGGGCGGCGGCGGCCGGCGAGCCGGGGGAGGACGTGCTCTCGATGCTGATCGCCGCCCGTGACGAGGACGGCGAGCGCTTCACCGCGCTCGAGCTCCGCCACCAGCTCATGCACCTGCTGTTCGGCGGCCACGACACGACCTCATCGACGCTCTCGTTCCTGATGTACGAGCTCGCCCGCCACCCCGAGGTGCGGGGACGGGTCGTGCAGGAGCTCGACGCCGTGCTCGGTGGCCGCGCGCCGACCGCCGAGCAGCTGATCGGAGACCTGCCCTACCTGACGATGGTCATGGACGAGACGCTGCGCCTGTACCCGCCGGTCTGGTTCGGTCCGCGGATGAGCGTGAAGCCGTTCGAGTTCGGGGGCCACCGGGTGCCCGCCGGTGTGCACGTGATCCACTGCTCGTGGGCCAGCCATCGCCTGCCGGAGGTGTTCCCCGACCCCGAGGTGTTCTCGCCCGAGCGCTTCGCGCCCGAAGCCCGCCGCCGGCTGCCGCCGGGCGCCTACATCCCGTTCGGCGGCGGCCAGCGCGTCTGCATCGGCAAGCGCTTCGGCCAGCTCGTCGTCAAGTCCGTCGCCGCGGTGCTGCTGCAGCGCTACCACGGCGAGCTGCGACCCGGCTACGAGCTCCGCGTCGCCAAGCTGCCGACCCTGAGTCCGGAGGGCGGGTTGCCGCTGAGCGTGCGCGCCTCCGGCTGATCGCCCCGGTGCGGGTTACATTGGTGGGGACCGGAACCTCATGGTGATCCTCCGCCAGTACTACCTCGGCTGCCTCGCCCACGCTTCGTACCTGATCGCCGACGGGTCGAGCCGGCGGGCCGCGGTCGTCGATCCGCAACGCGACATCGACGGCTACCTGGCCGACGCCGAGGATCTCGGCTGCCGGATCGAGTACGTGATCCTGACCCACTTCCACGCCGACTTCGTGGCCGGCCATCTCGAGCTCCGCGACCGGGCGGGAGCGACCATCTGCCTCGGCGCCCGGGCGCAGGCTGAGTATCCGTTCACGGCGCTGGGGGACGGCGACTCGCTCACGCTCGGCGACGTGCGTCTCGAGGCGCTCGAAACGCCCGGCCACTCGCCCGAGTCGATCTCGATCGCGGTCTACGACCCCGATGCCGAGACCGCGCCGTACGCCGTGCTCACCGGCGACACGCTGTTCATCGGCGACGTCGGCCGGCCCGATCTGCGGGCGGCGCTGGGCTGGAGCGCCGAGGATCTCGGCAGCCTCCTGTACGACTCGCTGCGCGAGAAGCTGCTGACGCTGCCCGACGCGACGCTCGTGTATCCGACCCACGGCGCCGGCTCGCTGTGCGGCAAGAACCTCAGCACCGACACGGTCTCGACGATCGGCGTGCAGCGGCTCTACAACTACGCGCTGCAACCGATGGGCCGGGAGCAGTTCATCGCGATGGTCACCGCCGACCAGCCGGACACGCCGCCGTACTTCAGCTACGACGCGGTGCTCAACGCCAAGGAGCACCAGACGCTCGATCAGGCCCTCGCGCAGCAGCAGCGGGCGCTGTCGCTGGCCGAGGTGCTGGCCCTCCAGCGCGAGGGCGCCCAGGTGCTCGACACGCGTGACGGCGCCGACTACGAGGGCGCCCACCTGGCCGGCGCGGTCAACGTCGGACTCGGCGGCTCGTTCGCCACCTGGTGCGGGACGCTGCTGGCCGGGGACCGACCGATCGTGATCGTGGCCGCGCCCGGCCGCGAGCTCGAGGCCGCGACGCGCCTGGGCCGGATCGGCTTCGACAACGTCGCCGGGCACCTGGGCGGCGGCATGGAGGCGCTCGACGGCCGGCCCGAGCTGGTGGCGCGGATCGAGCGCATCACCGCCGGCTCGCTGGCCGAGCAGCTGGCCGGGCCGGCGGCCCCGATGGTGATCGACGTGCGCGCGCCCGGCGAGTGGGCGCAGGCGCGGCTCGAGGGATCGGTGAACGTGCCGCTGTCGCGGCTCAGCGGGCGGATGAGCGAGCTTCCGGCCGAGCGCCCACTCGTCGTCCTGTGCGCCACCGGCTACCGGTCGGCGATCGCCGCCGGGGTGCTCGCGCAGGGCGGCTTCACGCGCGTGCGCGACCTCGTCGGCGGCCTCGCGGCGTGGGACTCGGCACGGCCCGGAGGTGGTTAGAAGATCGCCACCGGATTGATCGGCGAGCCGGTCCCGTGGACGATGCGCAGCGGCGCGCCGGCGAACATGAACTCCCACCGCCGGCGGCTCTCGCAGGCGTCGCGCAGGTCCGCGAACTGCAGGTAGTCGAGCAGGTGGACGCCCATCGCGTTGATGGTGAGCACGTGAATCGGGAAGTCGATGCCCTCGGTGCTGCTCGGGGCGGTGTCGCTGTTGCCGTCCGACCCGAGCGCGGCGACGCGGCGCTCGGCGACGAACGACAGCGCCGTCGGGTGCAGGCCCGCCTTCAGGCTCGCGGTGTCCCACGGCCCGCGCTCGGCCAGACGCCGGGCATGGCCGACGTTCACGAGCAGGATGTCGCCCGGCCCGACGGTGACGCCCTGGTCGTGCTCGGCCTGCTCGAGGTCCTCGCGGAGCACGAACTCGCCCGGCTCGAGCCAGGGCACGCCGCGCAGGCGGGGGATGTCGAGCAGCACCCCGCGACCGACGAGACCGTTCCTGAGCACTCCGATGGCGTCGGCCGGCGCGCCCGCGGCGTCGACGGCGTCCTCCGGGCGGCCGTTGTAGAGCAGGCCGCGGTAGGCGACGTGGCATAGCGCGTCGATGTGGGAGTGGCCGTCGTTGTGGTAGTCGACGCCGACGAAGTCCTTGATGAAATGCAGCGAGCCCGAGCCGATGTCCGACCCGCTCGATGCGGTCATGTAGTGCAGTGCCGGCTCCGGGTTGTGGATTCCGGGCTCCGTGTTCAGCGGCAGGCTCAGCGTCACCGTCACGCCCTCGCGCACGAGGGCGGCCGCGGCGGCCACGCGCTCCGGGGTCAGGTGATGAAGCGCTCCACGCTCGTCATCCTCGCCCCATCGGCCCCAGGTCGAGAGCTCGCCGAACAGACGCTCGAACTGCTCCGCGTTGAGACCCGGCTCACCACCGCGCTCGGAGATCGTCACCCAACCCTCTCTTCCCCCGGCGGCCCTGACCGGATCGCATCTCTGCTGCGAGTGGAGCTAGCCGGGCTCGAACCGGCGACCTCGTGACTGCCAGTCACGCGCTCTCCCAACTGAGCTATAGCCCCTTCGAAAGCGGAATACCGCTCTAGGGTAATACACGCCCTGCCGGCGCGGGTTAGCGGCGCGGGATGAACTCCGGCACGTCCAGCACCTCGCCGTCGCCCGACAGCGCCGGGACGTCGCGGCCGCCCGTGCGCGGCGCCGGCTCGGAGCGGCGCGCGGCCGGCGACGGCGACCGGCTCGCACCGCCGTCGACGCGGTCGATCTGGGCCACCATCCGGGAGTGGATCGTCTGCACATCACGCAGCAGCCGATCGGCGTTTGAACGGAGCGAGTCGGCCATCTCACGCAGGTTCCCGACCAGCTCCAAGCCCTCGGTGCGCACGTCGCTGGCGGTCACGCGCGCCTCGCGCAGCATCTCCGACGACTTGGACTCGGCCTCCTGCAGCTTGGCCGCGGCGGCCTCGCTCGCCTGCTTGACCGTCGAGTCGGCCTCGTCCTGGGCCTTGGCCACGATCGTCAGCGCCTCGCTGGTGATCTGCTGCTCGGCCCTGGCGGCGTGGGCGGCGGCATCCTCGGGCACCTTGGCCGCCTCGCTCCTGGGCCCAGCGGACGATCTCCGACGCCTCCTCCTCGGCAGCCTGGACGCGGTTCTGGGCCGCGCGCTCGCCCTCGGCGATGCGCTGCTTGACCCGATGCTCGGTCTGGGCGCGCAGCTGCTCGGCCGCGGCCTCGGCCGCGGCCACGATCGAGGCCACCTGATCGGCGGCCGCCGCTGCGCCGCTCGCCCGCGCGACCCTCGCCCGCTCGACCGGCCGGCGCGCGGGCGCTGGGGCACGCTCAGATCTCCCTGCACCGTGGGGGGATCCGGGACGGTCGGGCGTTCCTCGTCGGGCACGAGGTCATGGTAGAGCGCGGCCGTGGCGGCCTTCGCAAGAAAGCCACCGGCGCCCGCCCCGACCACTCCGACCGGCGAACTCGTGTCCAGGCGCACGAAGTAACCTCAGCCCCAGCATGTCCGAGCGCCGCTATGACCCCAGGACGATCGAGCCCAAGTGGCAGGAGCTGTGGGCGCGCGAGCACACGTGGGAGGTGTCCAACGATCCGCAGCTCGACCGCCGCGCGAAGTCCTACGTGCTCGAGATGCTGCCCTACCCGAGCGGCGAGCCCCACATCGGGCATCTGAAGAACTACTCCCTCGGCGACGCCATCGCCCACTTCCATCGCCGCAACGGCCGCCGGGTGCTCCACCCGATGGGCTACGACGCGTTCGGTCTCCCGGCCGAGAACCACGCGATCCGGACGGGCGTGCACCCACGCAAGTCGACGGATGACTCGATCGCCGCGTTCCAGCGCGCGTTCCGCTCGTGGGGGATCTCGATCGACTGGTCACGCGAGCTCGCCACCCACGAGCCGTCCTATTACCGCTGGACCCAGTGGATCTTCCTGAAGCTGCTCGAGCGCGGCCTGGCCTACCGCAAGGAGGCGGCGGTCAACTGGTGCCCCAACGACCAGACCGTGCTGGCCAACGAGCAGGTGATCGACGGCCGCTGCGAGCGCTGCGGCGCCGAGGTCGAGGTGCGCCAGCTGGAGCAGTGGTTCTTTCGCATCACCGATTACGCCGACCGGCTGATCGACGATCTCGACACGATCGACTGGCCCGAGCACGTCAAGCGGATGCAGCGCAACTGGATCGGCCGCAGCGTCGGCGCCGAGGTCACCTTTCGGAACGAGGAGCTGGGCATCGACTACCCGGTGTTCACCACCCGGCCCGACACGCTGTTCGGGGCGACGTTCTTCGTTATGGCGCCCGAGCACCCGGACGTGTTCCGGCTCGCCGCCGGCACCGAGTACGAGCATCAGGTGCACGAGTACGTCAACCGCTCGCTGAGCGAGTCGGCCGAGGAGCGTGGCGCGGCCGAGAAGGAGAAGACCGGCGTGCCGCTCGGGCGGACGGTGACCAACCCGGTCAACGGCGAGCAGATCCCGATGTTCGTCGCCGACTACGTGTTGATGGAATACGGAACCGGGGCGATCATGGCGGTGCCGGCGCACGACGAGCGCGACTTCGCCTTCGCCCGGGCCTTCGGCCTGCCGATCCGTCACGTGATCGCGCCCCCGGACGGCGCCGAGACGCCCGCCGACGAGGCGTTCATCGCCCACAGCGAGCACGAGCGCCTGATCAACTCGGGCGAGTTCACCGGGCTCGATGCGGTGCAGGGCAGGGAGGCGATCATCGCCTGGCTCGATCGCGAGGGGATCGGCCACGCGTCGGTCAACTACCGCCTGCGCGACTGGCTCGTCTCACGCCAGCGCTACTGGGGCTGCCCGATCCCGGTCGTGTACTGCGACAGCCACGGCATGGTGGCCGTGCCGGAGGACCAGCTGCCGGTCGAGCTGCCCGACGTCGAGGACTACAAGCCGCGGGGGCGCTCGCCGCTGGCCGCGGCCGAGGACTGGGTCAACACGACCTGCCCGATCTGCGGCGGCCCGGCCCGGCGCGAGACCGACACGATGGACACGTTCGTCGACTCGAGCTGGTACTTCCTGCGCTACTGCGACGCCCGCAACGACGAGGCGGCCTGGGATCCGAAGGTGCTCAACGCGTGGATGCCCGTCGACCAGTACATCGGCGGGATCGAGCACGCGATCCTGCACCTCATGTACGCGCGCTTCTTCGTCAAGGCGTTGGCCGACATGGGTCTGCTCGACGTGCAGGAGCCGTTCCGCGCGCTCTTCACGCAGGGGATGATCCTCGGACCCGACGGGGCCAAGATGTCGAAGTCGGCCGGGAACGTCGTCTCGCCGGCGCCGATCGTCGAGCGCTTCGGCGCCGACGCGGCCCGCTGCTACGCGCTGTTCATCGGGCCGCCCGATCAGGACGCGGCGTGGTCGGAGAAGTCGCTCGAGGGTGTGCACCGGTTCCTGGCCCGGCTGTGGCGGCTCGGTGAGGAGCTGGGTGGCGGGCTGGCCGGGCGTGGCGGGCTGCTGGCGGGGCGGGTGGCGGGCTGCGTGGCGGGGCGGTGGCGGAGGGTGGCTCGTCCCCTCGCCGCGGCGGCCGAGCAGCCCCCGAGCCCCGAGGGCGACGCGCTGGCGCTCGTCCGCAAGGCCAACTGGGCGATCGACAAGGTGACCGGCGACATGAGCGGCCGGTTCGCGTTCAACACCGCCATCGCCGCGATCATGGAGCTGGTCAACGAGGTCTATCGCGACATCGACCGCAACCCCGCCGGCGGGGATCGGGCCGCCCGGCGCTTCGCCGCCGCGACGGCGGCGTCGCTGGTGTTCCCCTTCGCGCCGCATCTCGGCGCCGAGGTGTACGAGCTGCTCACCGGCACCCGGGTGTGGGAGCAGCCGTGGCCGCGGGTCGATCCCGACATGCTCGTCGCGGATACGTTCGAGCTCGTGTGCCAGGTCAACGGCAAGGTTCGCGATCGCGTCACGGCGCCGACCGGAAGCCAGCGTGAGGAGCTCGAGCGCCTCGCGCTCGAGTCCCGCGGCGTCCAGGCCCACCTCGACGGGCACCAGGTGGTCAAGGTGATCGTCGTGCCCGACAAGCTGGTCAACGTCGTCGTTCGGTAGCGGTGGCGGTGCCGGGCTCCCGAGCGCCGGTGCCGGGCCCGGCCGCGCCGGCACCCTATATCGCGGTGCTCGGCCCGGGCGAGGCGACGCCCGAGCAGGAGGCGGCCGCCGAGGCGGTCGGCGCCGGCCTGGCCGAGGCCGGCGCGGTCCTCGTCTGCGGCGGCGGCGCCGGCGTCATGGCCGCGGCCTGCCGGGGCGCCGCCGGCGCCGGCGGCCTCACGATCGGGATCCTGCCCGGACGGCACCGCCGCGAGGCCAACCCGTGGGTGGCGATCGCCATCACGACCGGGCTCGGCGAGCTCCGCAACGGCCTGATCATCCGCGCCGCCGACGCCGCGATCGCCGTCGGAGGGGCGTACGGCACCCTGTCCGAGGTGGCGCTCGCGCTGAAGACCGGCGTGCCGGTGGTCGGGCTCGGGAGCTGGGAGATCGACGGGATCAGGAGCGCGGGGTCGCCGGCGGGCGCGGTGGCGGTGGCGGTGGCGCTCGCACGGGCGAAGCGTTGAAACTGAGTTCCGGCCCCCGAAACTCAGTTGCAGCGGTTGGCGCCGTGATCGTCGTCGGAGGGGTGTACGGGGTGGCGCTCGCGTTGAGGACGGGGGTGCTGGTGGCGGGGTCGGGGGTGGGGGATGGACGGGATCGGGAGCGCGGGGTCGCCGGCGGGCGCGGTGGCGGTGGCACGGGCGCTGGCGCTGGCGCTGGCGCTGGCACGGGCGAAGTGTTGAAACTGAGTTCCGGCCCCCGGAACTCAGTTGCAGCGGTTGGCGCCGTGATCGCGGTCGGAGGGGTGTACGGGGTGGCGCTCGTGTTGAGGACGGCGTGCTGGTGGTCGGGGTCGGGAGCTGGGGGATGGACGGGATCGGGAGCGCGGGGTCGCCGGCGGGCGCGGTGGCGGTGGCGCTGGCGCGGGCACGGGCACGGGCGAAGCGTTGAAACTGAGTTCCGGCCCCCGAAACTCAGTTGCAGCACTTCGGGAGGGCCGCCCGCGCCGGCGCGCCGCGCCCCGCGACGGCCACGCGCCCGCGCGCACGCCGCCGCCGCCACGCCGGCCACGCGCCACGCCGGCCGCGCGCCCGCGCCGCCACGCCGGCCTGCCACGCCGGCCACGCGCGCCGGCGCGCGCCGCGACGCACGCCGACGCGGCCCGCCACGCGCACGCGCCCGCGCGCCACGCGCGCGCGCGCCCTTCGCGCCGGCCGACCGCCACCCAGGCGATCGCTCAGTCGGCCGGAGACTCGTCGGGGCCGTCGTCGCGCATCATGCGCATGAAGCCCCACACGACGAGCCCGAGCGCGGCCACGGCGACGACGAAGACCACGGCGTCGAGCCACACGGTCTTGCTCAAGGCCATCACGATGATCAGTGCGGTGACGGCCAGAACCGGCACGCCGATGCCGTAGATCAGTCGCATGTCGGCGCCGATCGCGCGCTCGACGTGGTCGTCGAAGTTGGGCTGGTGCGGCCTGGGGGGCGGCTCGCGATCTACCAGGTGGGTCGCCATCTCAAGTCCTCCAACTGTCGCTGTGAGCCAATCCAGTGTCCGATGCAGAAATCCGTCGGCATTCGAAGTGGCCCCGGCGGTGCTGCGCTGTGTCCTCGTCGCCTCGCGCAGTGCTGCTGCGCGTCGGCTCCTGCGTCCTTGCGCTGCATCCATCGGTAGACCCCTCTCGGTGCCACCGGACTTCTGCATCGGGACACTAGGCGCGCGTCCTCGGGCCGCCATCCGCAATGGACCGCCGAGCGGTGCGGAGAACCACGGACTGTGCGCGCGCCACCGCGTGGCACAGCGCACCCCCGCCGCCACGCACGCCACCACGCACCCCCGACCACCCCGCCACCCCCGCCACCCGCACCCCACCACCACCCCCGCCACCACGCACCCGCCACCCCGCCCCGGCAACCCCCAACCCCCGAGCACCCCCACCGTCGGAACCGCCCCCCACTCTCGCGGTCTGGGCGCCCCTGACGCGGCTGACGAGAAGAAGGCCACCGCAGCGAGCTACACCACAACTACCGACTCAACCTCACGGGCTCGTCTCAGCCACGCCGGCCATCACCCATCCCCACCGCGCCCGAGTCCATAACCCAGCAGCCGCGGGCACCACTCTCGATGCCTCCGTACCCACCGGGACGGCCACTACACTGGCCCCGGTGCCCGCCTTCAAGCCCGCCTACCTGATCCATGGCGACGATCACGGGCGGATCGCCGAGCGCCGGGCGCGGCTGCGGGAGATCGCCGAGGCCGGAAGCGGGGCCCAGGGTCTCGAGCTGTTCGAGGGCGAGGAGTCGAACCCCGAGACGGTGGCGGCGGCGCTCAGCGCGATGACATTTGCCATCGGCCGGCGGTTCCTCATCGTCGACGGCGTGGAGAACTGGAAGGACAAGGACCTCCCGGCACTGGAATCGGCCCTGGCCGCGATGCCGCCCGAGACGACGGTGGCCTTCTTCGCCCGGGAGGGCGGGCGCGCCAAGGCGCCGGCGAAGCTCGCGGCCGCGGTCACGAAGGCCGGGGGCGACGTCTCCGCCGAGGTGGGCCTGAAGCCGTGGGAGCTGCCCAAGTGGGTCGCCGCCCGCGCGCGAGAGATGGGGATCGAGCTGGCCCCAGGGGCGGCCAAGGCCCTCGTGGCCCACGTCGGTGAGCGCCAGCAGCGGCTGCTCCGGGAGCTGGAGAAGCTCGCCCTCGAGCTCGGCGAGGGCGCCCGGGTCGATGACGCCGAGATCGAGGATCTCACCGCCCCGTCGGCGGAGCGGCGGGTGTGGGTGCTCGCCGACGCCCTCGTCGGAGGCGACGCCGGCGCGGCCACCAGCATCTACCTGCAGCTGCGCGCCCAGGGTGAGCGCCTGCCCGGTCTCATCTACTGGATGGCCCAGCGCGTCAGGGCCGCTCACGAGATCGCCGAGGCGATCGAGGCCGGTCAGCCGATCGCCAAGATCAAGCAGGAGCTCCCCAGGCGCGGCCTGCGGATGCCGACCAAGGCGGCCGACCGGCTGATCGCCGACGCGCGGCGCACCGGGTCGGCCGCGCTGCGGCGGGCGATCGAGGAGATCGCGGATCTGGAGCTCGCGTCCCGGGGTGGCGGGAGCGGCGGCGCCGGCGAGGACACCGCCGCGCTGTTGGCGATCCAGCGGATCGCGGCTTGATCGCGCGCTCGCGCGCCGGGCTACTCGGTCGCGCCGCGACGAATCCGGGCGGCGCGGGACTTCTTGCGTGCGCCGGTGTTCCGGTGCAGCGCCCCGCGCTTGACGGCCTTGTCGATCGTCTGCACCAGGGTGCGGTGCTCGACGTCGGCCACGGCGTCGTCGCCGCCCTGCACCGCGCTCTCGAGGCGGTGGAAGTACGTCTTGATCTTCGACGTGTAGCGGCGGTTCTCGAGCCGCTCGCGCTCGGCGCGCTCGATCCGCTTTTTCTGAGAGTGAATGTTGGCCATGACAGCAAGCAGCCGCGGTCGACGTTAGGCCGCGGCGCGTCCGTACTATAGCGCGCCCGTGGGAGACGACACGATCGCCGCGAGTACTGCCCCGCCGCGCCGCCGCCTGGCCCTGAACACCGCCATCTTCGCCGGCGCGACGGGGATCTCGCGCGTGGTCGGGCTGGCGCGGGAAATCGTCGCCGCGAGCTACTTCGGCACCAGCCCCGCCGCCTCGGCGTTCACGATCGCCTCGCAGATCCCGAACCTGATGGCGAACCTGTTCGCGCAGGCGGCGCTGTCGGCGGCGTTCGTGCCCGTGTTCACCGACCTGCTGCAGCAGGGCCGCAAGCGAGACGCGTTCAAGCTCGCCTCGACCCTGTTCTGGATCATCCTGATCGTCCTCGGCGGGGTGACGGCGCTCGGGATCCTGCTCGCCGGGACGATCATGCCGCTGTTCACCGGCAGCACCTTCGGGCCGCACCTCGATGCGCTCACGGCCGGGCTCTCGCAGGTGCTGTTCCCGGTCGTGCTGATGCTGGGGATCACCGGGCTGTTCGTCGGGATCCTCCAGTCCTACGACGAGTTCTCGATCCCGGCCATCGCGCCGGCGGTGTGGAACCTCGTGATCCTCGTGCTGCTCGTCGTCCTGCACCCGCACTTCCACGGCGACGACGGGCTGTACGCGTACGCGATCGCCTGGGTGATCGCCACCTTCGTGCAGATGCTCATGGTCGCGGGCGCGCTGCGGCGGATCGACTTCCGCCTCGCCTTCACGTTCGAGTGGCGCGACCCCCGGGTCCGGCAGGTCCTGTATCTGATGCTGCCGATCACGATCGGGCTGGGGATCGTCAACCTCGACCAGCTGCTCAACTCGGTATTCGGCACGCTCGTCTCACCCGAGGCGCCGCGGGCGATCGACAACGCGTTCCGGATCTACATGCTGCCCCAGGGCATCTTCAGCGTCGCCGTGGCCACGGTCCTGTTCCCGACCCTGAGCCGGCAGGCCTCGCGGCGCGCCCCGGCCGAGATGCGCCGCACCCTCGGCAACGGGATGCGTCAGATCAACCTGCTGCTGATCCCCTGCGCGGCGCTGCTGGTCGCGCTGGCGACGCCGATCACGCGGCTCGTCTTCCAGCGCGGGGAGTTCAACGCCCACTCGACCCACCTCGTCTCGATCGCGCTGTTCTGGTTCGCCTTCAGCCTCCCCTTCGGCGGCCTCAACCTGCTCCTCACGCGCACCTTCTTCGCCGTGCAGCGGCCGTGGATCCCGACCCGGCTGGCGGGGGTGAACATGATCGTCGACATCATCGTCTCGGTCGCGCTGTACAAGCCGCTCGGTATCGCCGGCCTCGTCATCGGCACCGCGATCGCCAACGCGGTCATGACCGCGCTCCAGATCCGCCGCCTGAAGGCGGGCTTCAACGGGCACCTGGAGCTCCCGCAGACGCTGATGATCACGCTCCGGATCCTGCTCGCCTCGGCGTTCATGGCCGCGGTGGCGTGGGGAGTGTGGAGCGTCCTCGACGGCGTGCTCGGGCGCTCCCTGCCCGCCCAGGTGATCTCGGTCGGCTTCGCGATCGCCGCCGCGACGGGGATCTACACCTGGCTCGTGCTGGCGATGCGGATCCCCGAGGCCCGCCAGATCCAGCACTTCGTGCTCGGCCGTCTCGGCCGGCTCCCGTCGAGCGCCTAACCTTCTGCGGCGATGGCCGACCAGGCACACATCCGCAACTTCTCGATCATCGCGCACATCGATCACGGCAAGTCGACGCTCGCGGATCGGATCCTCGAGCTGACCCACACCGTCGATCCCCGCGCGATGCGCGCCCAGGTGCTCGACTCGATGGACCTCGAGCGCGAGCGCGGGATCACGATCAAGGCCCAGGCCGTCCGCGTGTTCTACGAGGCCGGCGACGGTCAGGCGTATCAGCTGCACCTGATCGACACGCCCGGTCACGTCGACTTCACCTACGAGGTCTCCCGCTCGCTGGCCGCGTGCGAGGGCGCGCTGCTCGTCGTCGACGCCTCGCAGGGCGTCGAGGCCCAGACGGTGGCCAACACGTACCTGGCCGTCGAATCGGGCCTCGAGCTGATCCCGTGCCTGAACAAGGTCGACCTGCCCGGGGCCGAACCCGAGCGTGTGGCCGCTGAGGTGGCCGAGCTGCTCGGGGAGCCCGCCGAGGAGGTGCGGCGGATCAGCGCCAAGACCGGGGAGGGGGTGACCGACGTGCTCGACGAGTTGATCGCCCGCGTACCCCCCCCTGGGGGCGATCCCGATGCTCCTCCCCGAGCGCTCATCTTCGACTCCGAGTTCGACCAGTACCGCGGCGTGATCGCTTACATCCGTGTCGTCGACGGAACCTTCACCAAGGGCGAGGCGATCCGCGCGATGCAGGCCGGCACCGAGGCCGAGATCGACGACATCGGCTTCTTCACGCCGGAGATGAGGACCGCCGGCGCGCTCCACGCCGGCGAGGTCGGCTTCCTGATCACCGGGATCAAGGACGTGAGCGCGCTGCGGGTCGGCGACACGCTGACGGTCAAGGCGCGCCCGGCGAGCGAGCCGCTGCCGGGCTACCGCGAGGTCAAGCCGATGGTCTTCTGCGGCCTCTTCCCGATCGACTCCGACGAGTACCCCGATCTGCGCGACGCGCTCGAGAAGCTGACCCTCAACGACGCCGCGCTGTCATGGGAGCCCGAGACCTCAGACGCGCTCGGGTTCGGCTTTCGCTGCGGCTTCCTCGGGCTGCTGCACATGGACATCGTGCGCGAGCGGCTCGAGCGCGAGTACGACCTCGAGCTGCTGGCCACGATGCCGAGCGTCGAGTACGAGGTCACGCTGACCGACGGCACCGTGCTGCCGGTGCACTCGCCCAACGACATGCCCGACCCGAGCAAGGTGGCCGAGGTCCGCGAGCCCTACATCCGCGCCTCGATCCTGACCCCGAAGGAGTTCGTCGGGCAGATCATGGAGCTCTGCCAGGAGCGCCGCGGGGAGCACGCGGGCATGCACTACCTGTCGGCCGAGCGGCTGCAGATCACCTACGACCTGCCCCTGGCCGAGATCGTCCTCGACTTCTTCGACCAGCTCAAGTCGCGCACCCGCGGCTACGCGTCGCTCGACTACGACCTGATCGGCCTGCGCGAGTCGGACCTCGTCAAGCTCGACATCCTGCTCGCCGGCGACCCGGTCGACGCGCTCTCGATGCTGATCCATCGCAGCAAGGCCGAGGAGGTCGGGCGCACGATGGCCGAGAAGCTGCGCAAGAAGATCCCCCGCCAGCAGTACGACGTGCCGATCCAGGCCGCGATCGGCTCCCGCATCGTCGCCCGCGAGACGATCAAGGCCTATCGCAAGGACGTGATCGCCAAGTGCTACGGCGGCGACATCTCGCGCAAGCGCAAGCTGCTCGAGCAGCAGAAGAAGGGCAAGAAGCGGATGAAGCAGGTCGGCCGGATCGAGGTGCCCCAGGAGGCGTTCCTGGCTGTGCTTGAACTGGGGGAGAAGGGCTGAGACGATCGCCCCGGGCCACCGGGGCCGGCGAGAGGCCGCTAGGCCCAGTAGCTGGAGCGGCTCGGGGCGCCCGAGCGGGGCTGCGGCCCGAAGCCGGGGCGAATCTGGCGGCCGGTGCCGGGTCGCACACGCGTGTGGCGGCGCTTGGCGCCGAAGAAGATCCACGCGAAGACCATCCAGCCGATCCAGGCCGCGCCGATCAGCGCCACGATGGCCAGCGCCGCGATCGCCACCGTGATCGTGGCCAGCGCGACCGCCGTCGCGGCGACGGGGTGAGAGCCGGCCAGCGAGCGAGCGGTGCTCGTGCTCCGACGCTGCCCGAGCTTCTTGCCCGGCAGATCGGCGACGAGCCGGTCGAGCTCGTGGTAGGTCCGGGCCTTGAGCGCGGCGCCGAGCCGGGCGTCGAACTCCTCGGTCGAGAGGCGGCCCTCGGTCGCGGCGACGCGTAGGCGCTCGGCGATCTGGTCCCGATCGGTGTCGGAGGCTCTGAGCGTCTGGCGTCCGTTCACGGCCTTCAGCGCTCCTCGATCCGGGTCTCGATCATCGTGCGTTGATGGTAGCGCCGGGGGGAAGCGGGCGACAAGCGCTCCGTGATCACAGACCGGTGGTCGAGAACGTGAACACGGCGCTCGTCGTCGACCCCTGGACGGCGCGGGCGTAGTACGTCTTGCTCGAGGAGAGGTTGTTGTTGTCCTGCGCGCTCGTCCAGGCCCCAGCACTCGGGCTCGTGGCCACAGAGGTCCCCGCCGGCGATCCGCACGGGAAGCTGTTGACGGAGCAGATCGTGACCGTGATGGTGGTCCCAGCCGCGGCGGAGGTCCCGGTGAAGTGAACTTTCTTGGCGCCGCCGTCTCTGACCACCGTGGAGATGGCCAGCGTGCCCGTGACCGTGAAGGACTGCTGGGCCTGGGTCGCCGCGTTGTAGTTCGTGCCGGCGGCCTGGTTGGCGTCGATCACGCAGGTGCCGGCGGCCGTGAAGCTCACGGTCGAGCCGCTGATCGAGCAGACCGACGTGGCCGAGGAGTCGATCGTGAGCGTCACCGCGTTCCCGGACGGGCCGCCGGTGGCGCTGACCGCGTAGGGGGAGCCGCCGATGGTGGCGCCCGTCGGGGCGGTCGAGGTGAAGGTGATCGTCTGGGTGCCCTTGCTGATCGTGAAGCTCTGGCTCACGCTGGTGGCGGCGCTCCAGTTGCCGGTGCCGGCCTGGGCGGCGGTGAGGTGCAGGTGCCGGTGGTGAGGAAGGTACGGTGCTGCCGGCGACGGTGCAGACGCTGGTCGTGCTGGACGTGTAGGTGACGGCGAGGCCGGAGGAGGCGGTGGCGCCGAGGGTGACCGGGCCCTGGTCGAACGTCTTGGCGACCAGCGTGCCGAAGGTGATCGTCTGGGTGCCCTTGCTGATCGTGAAGCTCTGGGCGACGGTGGTGGCGGCGTTCCAGTTGCCGTTGCCGGCCTGGGCGGCGTTGATCGTGCAGGTGCCCGACGGTGACGAAGGTGACCGTCGTGCCGGAGACCGTGCAGACGCCCGTGGTGGCGGCGCTGAAGGCGACGGTGAGGCCGGAGGAAGCGGTGGCGCTCACGGTGATCGGGCCCTGATCGAACGTCTTGGCGGCCAGGGCGCCGAAGGTGATCGTCTGGGCGCCGCCCTGGTTGGTGAGCGAGAAGCTCGTGCTCCCGGCGCCGGTCGCGCTCGCGGAGACGGTGTATGCGCCTGCGGTCCCGTTGGCCGTGAACCTCGACGATGTGGCCTGGCCGTTCGCGCCCGTGGTCGCGACGCACGTGTAGGACTGCGGATTGCCGCCCGCGCAGGTCGCGAAGCTGCCGCCGGCTCCGCTCGAGGGGCCCGTGAACGTGACCGAGGCGCCGGACACCGGGTTGCCGTAGGCATCGGTCACGCTGGCCAGGAGCGGGTTCGCGAAGGTGGTGCTGATCGGAGTCGACTGGGCCGCGCCCGAGGCGACCGAGATCGCCGCCGCCGTGCCCGCGGTGACGGTGTAGGTCCCGGCGCCGGTCCTGCCGTCGCCGGTTGCGGTGACCGTCTCGCTGCCGGCAGTCTTCAGCGCGACGGCGCCGGTGAACGTGTGGGCGCCGTTGTCGGCGCCGGCGCCGGTGGTGAAGCTGTAGTCGGCCGGCAGCGCGGCCTGGGTGTCGCTGCTCGTGAAGTGGACCGTGCCGGTGTAGTCGGCGACCGTGTTGTTGGCCGCATCCTGGGCGGTGAGGGCGACGCTGAACGCGCTCCCGGCGGTGTGCGAGCCGGTTGCCGGGGTGAGCAGGAAGTGGTCGAGCGGGCCGTAGGTGACCGTTGCCGACGCCGTTGCGCTGGTTCCCATCCATGACAGCCAGACCGCGGTCACGGTGTAGCCGTGGGGCCCGATGGCGACACCGGTGTCGGTGCAGCTCGTCACCGCTGCCGGCGCCGCCGACCTGGGGCAGGTGCCCGACGGAGAGCCCCCGCCGACCCGCGTCACGTAGTACGTGACGGTGCCCGAAGTGGGCGTCACGGCGCTCCAGCTCAGCGCGACCGCGCCGGCGCCGGCCGCTGCGGTGGTGATGCTCGGCGCGGCCAGCGTTCCCACGCGCACACTGCCGGTGCCCGCGCCGCCGGCTGTGAAGTAGGCAAACGCGCCCGATGCGGCGACGAGCATGGCCAGCGCGGCGGCAAGCGCCGAAGCGAACCACACGTGCGCGCCCGGGCGCCGGCGGCTCATGAGTGGGCGCTCCCCGTGTAGCCGAGCCTGAGCGTCAGGTTCCGGCACGCATTCTGGTTGGCGCTCGTGTCGAGCATGCGAATGGTCGGGGCGCTCGCGCCCTGGGCGGGGAGGGTGACCGCGCCGCGGGCCGGTACCTGGACCGGATGCGCGCTGGAGACGCTCGAGGGAGTGATCTGAAAGTCGGTGGCGCGGCAGCCGGCCGGGAGGCTCGCCGGCTCGATCAACACCGTGAGGGTGTTCACGAAGATGGGGACGCCGTTGGGATTGGAGAGCCTGGCCAGGATCGGTCGCGCCGCCGCACCCGGCAGCAGGGCGGCGGCGGCGTTGCCGCCGATCGTGAAGGCTGGCCGGTGCTCTGGGTGATGTCAAACTGACTGCGCCGTGGCTGATTGCCGGCCGCGTCAACGCACGATGTAGAAGTGGCGACCGAGCCCCAGCCCGTTGTAGGTGATGGGAGTGGTGCAGGGCGCACGCCCCGCCGTGAGCCTGCACTCGAAGGGACGCCCGCTTGCTGTCTGTGAAGGCGAACGCGCGCCGTCGAGGAGGTCGTGGGGTCGGTTGGGTGCTGCGTGATCGTGGGCGTCGGCGGCGGGTTGGTGATGATCGCCCGGGCCGGGAGCGTCGTGGGCGTCGACGTGGTGCCGGCCACATCCTGGCCTCCACGGAGAAGGTGTGCGACCCCTGCGTGAGTCCGCTGTAGGCCTTCGGGCTGCTGCAGCGGGCCGTAGGAGGCGCGAGTCCAGCCGGCAGAGGTAGCGAGACGCCGGCCTGCGCGTCGGAGAAGCTGAACGCGGGCGCTGGTCTGATTGGATGGGGGTGGCGTGGCCCTGCGGTGATCGCCGGAGCGGGCGGGGGCGTGGTGGCGATCGTGAAGACCGAGGTCGCAGGGGAAGCCGACGGGGTGCTGGAGCCCGACACCGTTCGGTCGCGCGGACGTGGAGCGTGAACGCGCCGCTCGGGGGGGAAGCGCGAGCGCGTAGGACCAACGCACGCCGACCGGCGATGCGGCGACAGGCTCGCGCTGCGGTAGACCTCGGTCGCGGACGTGTAACCGGTCCCGGTCGAGTACTTGCCGGTCGCGTTCTGCTTAACCGACACGAGCGCGGAGGTGAGCGCTAGGGTCGGTCGCGGTGCCGCACGCGGCGGTCGCGGCACTGCAGCCCGCACCCCAGCCGGCTCCGTTGTACGTGCCGCCGTTGGCCGGGAAGGAGATCGCGATCGACGGTGGCGTGAGGACGATGGTCCAGCTATAGGAAGTCGGAGTCGCCGGTGTGCGCAGAGGCGTCCTTGGTCTGGACGCTGAAGGTGTGGGTTTCCGGCGGCGAGCGCGGCGTAGGTCTTCGGGCTGCTGGCAGGCGGCGTATGACGAGCCGTCGAGCGAGCAGGCGAACGTGACCTTCGCCTGGGAGTCGCCGAACGAGAAGCTCGGTGACTGGGAGTGTGGTGAAGCTCGGCGGGATGCGAGGTGATCGTGGGCGCCGGGCAGCCCGCGGTCGGCGAGCGCGAGCCCGGCGCCGACGGCGGGAACACCGAGCGCGGCCGCGATGACCGGGGCCCGTGCCGGACCTAGGGATCGAGGGGAGTGATCCCGGTGGTCGCGATCGGTGCCTCGCGTTGGAGCTGGGCGTGAGAACGAGGCGAGAGGATGGAGGGGACGCCGCACCGGTGCGGCCGTCCCGACGGTCCTGCTAGTTGCTGGTGAAGTTGATCGTCAGCGCATGGGCCCTGGCACGAGTCCTGGAGCGCCACGGCGGCGTCTGACATCACAAGTCGAACCGCTGCCGGTGGTGTTCGCTCCGCCGGCGAGATCGATGGCCTGGTCGATCGTCAGGTCGCCCACGCTGAACGCGCTGGCTCGCGATGTTCAGGCTCCCGTCACAGGTGCCGTGCCCCGATCCGTGGTGATGCCCGTCGGATGAACGACGCCGATGTGCTGGGTCGGCCGCCGGGGTTGTGGACGGTGAAGCTGACCGGCACTGCGGGACCTGCGGGGTACATGGTGACGGTGGGGTCGGCCGGTGACCGTGCCGGCCGCGGACGCTACCGACCGTGGCCTGGCCCGTTCCCTTACCGGTGCTGGTGAAGTACGCGAATGCCGATCCGGCGACGAGAGAACGGCGATTGCGCTGATCGCGATGATCGTGCGCTTCTTGGTGAGCTTGCTCTTCATGGTGGTGGATCCCTTCGTGATCGTGTGGTGGGGAGGAGCAGGCGCGCTTGCGCCGAGGGACACCGCCCTCCCCTGTCCACAGATGACCTGGTCGGAGGGATCCGCCCCGGCCCTTTTTTGTGCTGAGACCAACCTACGCGCGGGGACGTGCGCTTGCCCGCCTAACGGGACCAAGTCTAGACCCACGCTAGACCTTCGGGAAGGTGCGGTCGGACGGGCGGCGTCCGGAGATCATCGCCCCAAGCCGTCGCCATCGCCGCCGCCACGAGCACGAGCTCGAGCACGAACGCGCCCAGGCTGGCCACGTTGTCGGCGGTCGAGAGGCTCCCGGTTGTGGTCAGGTGATACGCGAGGTGGGGGAGGGTCGCGGTGAAGAACGCCGTGCCCGCGACGAGCACGAGCGTCCGATCGAACAGCACCGCGGCGGCGAACAGCAGCACCGCGAGTCCGAGCTCCACGGCCGCGTAGTCGCGCACGAGGTGCTCGTTGTAGGGCCCGAGCGCCGCCACCCAGCGATGGCCGGCGCCGGGAAAGGCGTCGAAGAACGAGCGCGGGGCGACGAGGCCCCAGATGCCGACCTCGGCCTGGAGGAGGGCGACGAGCGCGAGCGCCGCGCGCGCCGGTGCGTGGCCGCGCGGGACGGTTCTCATGCCGCCCGCTGCGGGCGCTGCGCGGCGCTCCAGCCGAGCGCCAGGCGGGCCGCCTCGATCGCCGGCCCAGGCGATCTCCGACAGGCAGCTGGGCGCGGCGACCATGTCTCCGGCCAGGAACACACCGCCGCCGCGGTCGATCGCCGGCCGGTCGCGCCACGTCGTGCCGGGCCGGTCGAGCGCACCGCGTGCGCCCGTCCATGAGCTGGCGCCGGTGCCAGGTCTCACGCGAGCGCCAGTCCACGAAATGCCGTGTCGAGCAGAGTCCTCGAGCCGCGCCGTGGTGGTCTCGGCGGACTCGCCGGGCCGGATCGGCATCTGGGCCTGGATCAGCTCCTCGCCCTCGGGGGCCAGGGACGGGTCGGCGGCCGTGAAGCGCTCCACCCAGCCCGTCTCCTGCAGGTCGACGACCACGAACGGGTCGCCGCGCCGGCGGCGCAGCGCGATGTCGAGGCACACCGCCGAGCCGCTCAGCCAGCTCAGCGCTCGCCGGCCGAGGAGCGAGCGGGCGTCGCGCCAGCTCGGTGGCGAGGATCACCGGCGGCGCCGGGGAGCGCGTCGACCGCGGACCTGGTCTCGATGTCTCACTCCCAGCGCTCGGCCCGCTGCGCGGAGCGCTCGACGATCGCGATCCAGCCGCCGCGCGGATACCGCGCCGTCGGCGGCGCCGAGAAGCAGCGCCCGGACCAGCGGCTGCCACAGGAACGCCGCCGACAGCGCGCCGGGATCGTGATGGTAGGTGAGGATCCCGGCGCTGCCGGCAGGATCTGCCGGGCGGCCTCGTCGCCGACGTGATCGGCGGCCCAGGTGTGGAAGTCGAGGTCGACCGGGCGCGGCGCGTCCGCGCAGCCGCAGCGCGGCCACCGCCGCGCCGACGGCGGGCACGCGGCGGATCTCGCCCTGCCAGCGAAAGCGCACGCCGCGACAGCGGTGGCCGCGCGTGGGGCGGGAGCAGGTCGCGCTGGCCGAGCCAGTGCCAGAAGGGGCTGTTGCAGAGCAGCGCGTGCGGACCGAGGTTGGCCTTGTACGGGCCCGTAGGTGCTGCGCGCGCGGCCGCCGAGGTCCTCGTGGGCCTCGAGCAGGCGGAACGGCGCCGCCGCGCTCCGCGCTCGTGATCGCGGCGGTCAGCCCCGGCGAGCCGCCGCCGACAATCGTGATCTCAGCCATTGAATTGCTCCTGACTCGTTCGCCTGGGCAGAACGCTATCTCGGCACTGGCTCGGTGTTAGAGGTTCAGTTGTGGCCCGCCGGCAGTGCCAGTTGGACGGACGTGTGCGCGGCTGCTCGGACGCTCGGCCTCGAGCGGGACGTCGACGCCGCTGCACGAGCAGCTCGAGCGGACGCCTGCGCGAGCACGTTCGGAGCGGACGGCTGGCACCCGGCGCCAGTGTGCCCTCTTCGCGGCGCTGGCCGGTCGAGCTGGGCGTCTGCGCGGGCGTCGTGCTGGAGGCTTACGCCCAGCTCACCGCCGAGGGCTACCTGCACGGCGAGCCAGGGGGCGCGACACGGGTGGCTGGGCTCACGCCCGGAGCGCGAGCGCCGGCCGCGGCCAAGCTCGCTCGCCGCCCGCACGCGCTATCGACTACGATCCGGGCGCTGCCCGACCTGGCCGGCTTTCCCGCGCGAGAGCTGGACGCGCTCGCTGCGGGCGGCGCTGCGCGAGGCGCCGTTCGGGGCCCTTGGTCCACGGCGATCCCCGGGGCACCCCGGAGCTGCGCAATGAGCTCATGGCCTACCTCGGTCGCGTCCGGGGCGCCGCCCGGAACCCGAGCACACACTCGTCAGACGGCGGCTTCACGCAGGCCTTCGCGGTGGTGTGCCGGGCGCTGCGTGAGCGCGGCCTCGAACGGATCGCGATCGAGGATCCGGCTGGGGCGCGCGCACCGGCTGATCGCTGAGGGCGCCGGGCTGCAGCCGGTGGTCGCTCGCCGTCGACGATCGCGGGATCGACGTGTCCGCGCTCGACGCCTCGGGAGATGCGAGGTGGTGGTGGTCACGCCGGCGCATCAATTCCCGACCGGCGTCGTGCTCTCGCCCGAACGGCGCGCTGCACTGCTGGAGTGGGCCGAAGACCGCGACGCGCTGATCGTGGAGGACGACTTCGACGCCGAGCTGCGCTACGACCAGCGGCCGATGGGCGCGCTCCAGGGGCTCGCCCCAGAGCGCGTGTGTCACATCGGCTCGGCGAGCAAGCGCCTGGCGCCGGGGACTGCGGCTCGGGTGGACGCTCGCCCCCTCGTGGCTGACCGGCGCGCTCACCTACGAGAAAAGGGGGTCGGGCGACGGCGGGCCGCCGGTCCTCGAGGAGCTCGCGCTGGCCGACTTCATCGCCCGCGGCGAGCTCGACCGCCACCTGCGCCGGATGCGCCTGCGCTACCGCTCGCGCGGGCGATCGCGCTCATGGACGCGCTCGCGCGGCTGCTGCCGGGCGCCCGCGTGCGGCGGGATCGCGGCCGGGCTGTACGTGCGCGGTGCAGCTGCCCCGGGACCGAGAGGACGCCTGATCAAGCGCCAGCGTGCGCGGGGTGGGCTGGAGGGCCTGAGCTGGCATCGCGACGGGCGGTGCCGGCTCGGGGCGCCGGGGCTCGTGATCGGCTACGCGAACCTGACCGAGCCGGCGATCGAGCGGGATCGCGCGGTCGCGAGGTGCCAGCGCGCGGGGCCTGAAGTCGGGAGAATGCTCCGAGCATGGATCTCGGCCTTCGCGACCGCGCCTGCATCGTCACCGGCGCCTCCCGCGGCATCGGGCGCGCGACGGCGGTCACGCTCGCCTCCGAGGGCGCCGCGGTGCTGCTCGTCGGTCGCGACGCCGACGCTCTCGCCGACGCCCGCGCGGCGTGTCGCACAGCCGGCGGCCGGGCCGAGACGGTGGCGGTCGACGTCACCGCAGCCAGCGCTCCGGCCCTGCTCGTGGCGGCGTGCGACGCCGCCTTCGGGCGCGTCGACGTGCTCGTCAACAACGCCGGCGCAACCCGCTCGCGCCCGCACGATGAGCTGAGCGACGACGAATGGCAGGCCCAGTGGGAGCTGCACGTGATGGCACCGATGCGCCTGATGCGGGCGGTGGCGCCGCGCATGGCCGAGGTGGGCTGGGGGCGGATCGTCAACGTGAGCTCGTCCTCGGGCAAGCGTCCCTCGCTCACGAACATGGCCTACTCGGTGACCAAGGCGGCGGAGCTCTCGCTCTCACGGGCGTACGCCGACACCTACGCTGCGCAGGGGGTGCTCGTCAACGCCGTCGCTCCGGGCCCGCTCGACGGCGAGCTGTGGACCGCCCCCGGCGGACTCGCCGACCAGCTCGCCGAGCGGCGCGGGAGCACCCGTGCGCAGGTGCTCGCGGACACCGCCGCCCGCACCCCCCGCGGCCGCCTCGGCACCGAGCAGGAGATTGCGTCCGTGATCGTGTTCCTGTGCTCGGAGGCGGCGGCCAACGTCGCCGGCGCCGCCTGGTCGGTTGACGGGGGAACCGTGCCGGTGATCATCTGAGCTTCGCCCGTACACTCTCGCCATGCCCATCAGCACCAAGGCCGTCGGTAAGGCATATCCCCCCGTCGTCTACGCGGTCGGGCGCGAGAAGATCCGCGAATACGCGAACGCCGTCGGCGAGTCCAACCCGATCCATGTCGATCTCGAGGTCGCCCGCGCGGCCGGCTACCGCGACCTGGTCGCGCCGCCGATGTTCGCCGTCGTCTACGCGGCTCCGTCGGTCGCCGCGGCGCTGCTGCACCCCGAGGTCGCGCTCGACTTCGCGATGATGGTGCACGGCTCGCAGGAGTTCCGCTGGGGGCCGGTCGTGGTGGCCGGCGACGAGATCACGACCACGACCACCGTCAAGGACATCTCGGACCGCGCCGGCATGGCCTTCTATGTGTTCGAATCGGTGTCCGAGAACCAGGACGGCGAGGTAGTCTGCACCGGAACGTGGACCAACATCGTGAGGGGAACGTCATGAATCAGGGCGACGCGATCGAGCTCAGGGTCACCCCAGACCCGTATGTCACCGTGCGCTACGCGGGGGCGTCGGGCGACTTCAACCCGATCCACATCGACGACGATTTTGCCCGCGGCGTCGGCCTGCCGGGAAAGATCCTCCACGGCCTGTGGACGATGGCCCAGGTGGCCCGGGCCCACACCGAGGCCGCCGGCCGTCCCGACGCGCTCCGGCGCCTGTCGGTCCAGTTCCGCGGCATGGGTCTGATCGGCGAGGAGATCGTCGTCACCGGCACCGCGGCCGAGACCGACGGCGACGTCGTCGTCGTGCACTCCGAGGCCTCACAGGCCGGCCGGCGGATCATCCGTCACGCCGAGGCCGAGCTGCACGTCGGCTGACCCGGCCCCACCTGGCCCGATCGCCGGCGCCGCGTGGGAGTCGCCCGAGCGGCCGGAGTCGCCGCAGCGCCGACCTACAATTGGCGTCATGCTGTCGGAGCGCCAGGAGCTCGTGTTGCGCAAGGTCGTCGAGGAGTACCTAGAGGCCGGCTCACCCGTCGGCTCCAAGGCGCTGGCGGTGGGTTTCGAATGGGGCCCGTCGACGATCCGGCACGAGCTCGCGAGCCTGGAGGAGCAGGGGCTGCTCGCCCACCCGCACACGTCCGCCGGCCGCGTACCGACCCAGGCCGGCTATCGCTATTTCGTCGATCGGCTGCTTCCGGCCGAGGACCGGCGCCCGCCACTGTCGCTGTCGCTCGTGCGCCACGAGCTCGACGAGGCGATGCGGGTCACGACCGAGACGCTGTCGCAGGTCAACAACCTGCTCGCGATCGTCACCGCGCCGCCGATCGAGACCTCGACGATCCGCCACATCGAGGTTCTGGTGCTCCAGCCCCAGGTTCTGATGGTCGTGGTGATCACCTCGACCGGCGGGGTCACGAAGCGGCTGTTCACCTTCGCGCGGCCGGTCGATCCCGGACTCGCCGACTGGGCGGCCAGCTATCTCAACGAGCGCCTGGTCGGCCTCGGGCTCGGCGCCCGCATGCTCCACCAGCGGCTGCACGATCAGTCGCTGTCGGCCAGCGAGCTGGCCTTTCTCGACGCGCTCGCGCCGGCCTTCACGGCACTCGAGCTCAGCGTCGAGGACACGCTCTACATCGACGGTGCCTCGCGGCTGCTGCGAGGGGAGCGCATCTCCGAGGTTTCGGAGCTGAACGCGCTGATGGACATGCTGGAGCGCCGGGCGGCCCTGCTCGGGGTGCTGAGCTCGGTCCTGTCCGAGCGCGACGTGCTGGTGCGGATCGGGAGCGAGAACGACGCGCCGGCGCTACGCTCACTGGCGCTCGTGGCCGCGAGCTACGGACTGCCGCAGCGCACGCTCGGGGCCGTCTCGGTGATCGGCCCCCTGCGGATGGACTACGGACAGGCGATCCGGTCGGTGCGTGAGGCGGCAGCGCAGCTGTCCACGTTCATCGCCGACGTCTACGACGAACGGTGAGCTCGACCATGCCCCGCGACTACTACGACGTCCTCGGCGTCGCACGCACCGCCGACGAGGGAGAGATCAAGAAGGCGTTCCGACGGCTGGCCCGGGAGCTGCATCCCGACGTCAACAGCCATGACCCCGCGGCGGAGGAGAAGTTCAAGGAGGCGGCCGAGGCCTATGAGGTGCTCTCGGACGCCGATCGCCGCGCGACCTACGATCGCTACGGGCACGAGGGTTTGCGCACCGGCGGCTACGCGCCCAACTTCGAGACCTTCGGCTCGGTGGCCGACATCTTCGAGGCGTTCTTCGGCGGCGGCACGTTCGGCGGTGGTGGCGGCTCGGCCACCGGCCCCGTCCAGGGCGGCGACGTGGCCGTCAACGCCGAGATCGACCTCGCGCAGGCGGCGGCCGGCGCCGCGGTCGAGGTCGCCTACGAGGTGATCGCTCGCTGTGAGCACTGCAACGGCAACGGGGCCGAGCCCGGGACGCCGATCGAGACCTGCGAGCGCTGCGGCGGCGCCGGACAGCTGCGCGCCGTCTCCCGGACGCCGTTCGGGCAGGTCGTGCGTGCGGCTCCGTGCGACGTGTGCCACGGCGACGGCAAGGTGGCCAAGGAGCCGTGCCGGACCTGCCATGGGCGCGGGCGCAAGGTCGAGCGGGCCAAGGTCTCGGTCGATGTCCCGGCCGGGATCGCCGACGGGCAGCGGATCCGCGTCTCCGGCCGCGGCCACGCGGGCGAGCGCGGCGGGCCGGCCGGCGACCTGTACGTGATGGTTCGCGTCCGCGAGGATTCCCGCTTCGTCCGCGACGGCGACGATCTCGTGACTGCCGTCGACGTGGCCGCACCGCTCGCGGCGCTCGGCACCACGGTCGAGGTGCCCACCGTGGACGGCTCGGTTGAGCTCGAGGTCCCGGCCGGCACGCAGCCCCATGACACGCTCACCGTCCGCGGCCATGGCATGCCGTCGCTGCGCGGGCGTCGCACCGGTGACCTGCGGGTCGTCGTCAACGTGGTCATCCCGAAGCGGCTCAAGCGCGAGCAGCGCGAGCTGCTCGAGCGCCTCGCCGAGTCGATGACCCCGGACAACCTGCGGACCGAGGAGGGCGTGTTCGGCAAGCTCAGGCGCGCATTCGGCGCCTGGTCGCGGGACGCCACCCCTCGCGCGCGGCCGCGATGATCAGACTCGCGGTCCGGGTCCGGCGGGCCGACGCCGAGCTGGTCCTGGCCGAGCTGCTGGAGCTGGCTCCCGGCGGCGTCGAGGAGGTCGACCGCGGTGACGTCGTCGAGTATGCCGTCTACGGCGCCCCCGGCGAGCTGCCGGCCCTGCCCGATTTGCGCGCCGCCGCCGGTGAGTCGCTGGTCGAGGTCTCGACGACCGAGATCCCGGACGACTGGAACGAGCGCTGGCGCTCGTTCCACACGCCGCTCGTGCTGCCGGGCCGGCTCACGGTGCGCCCGCCCTGGGAGCCGCCCGGGAGCACGCCGATCGACCTCGTCATCGACCCCGGCCAGGCCTTCGGCACCGGCGCCCACGCCACCACCCGGCTGTGCCTGGAGCTGATGCTCGAGCTCGTTCCCGGCGGGCCGTTCATCGACCTCGGATGCGGCTCGGGAGTGCTCGCCCTGGCGGCGGCGAAGCTGGGCTGGGACCCGGTGATCGCGATCGACAACGACCCCGCCGCAGTCGAGGCGACGGTCGCAAACGCCGCGGTCAACGGTGTCACGCTCGACGTGCGCCGGCTCGACCTCCGCACCGACCCGGTGCCGGTGGCGCCGACCGTGGCGGCGAACCTGATCGGGCCGTTGCTGCGCCTGTGGGCGGCGAGGATGGGAGCGGAGGGGGCGGTGGCCACCCCGCAGCGGGTGATCGCCGGCGGCCTGCTCGTCTCCGAGGCCGATCGCATTGCTCAGGATTTCGTTTTTTGCGATCTAAAGAAGACGATGACTAGAGCCGATGGAGAGTGGGCAGCTTTGGTACTCGAAGCCAGTCACCTGATCACTCGCGCCGCATCAGACCCGTGACCACGTCGCTCAGGACGTCAATCAGACCATGTCAGAACACCGCGTCAGCCTGCACCTGATCGAGCCGGGAAGCCGGGGCGGAGACGCCCTCTTCGAGATCGCCATGGTGCTCACCGACGATGAGATGGAATCGCTGAGTGAGTTCGACGCCGACACCTGGCGCTCGACGATCTCCCGTGCCCAGCGCCGCATCCGCGACCATGTGGAGACTCGCCAGCGCAGCCGTCGCCGCGTGTAGGACCGAGCGGGGCCGGGGCGTCGCCCCGTCCTGAACCCCCGCTTCACACCCTGATCCGCGGGTAGCCTTCGGCCATGTCGCAGCACGTGGTGATCGCAGGGGGTGGGTTCGGCGGGTACTACACCGCCAAGACGCTCGAGCGGACCCTGCCCAGGGACGTCCGCATCACCCTGGTGAGCGACGTCAACTTCATGCTCTACGTGCCGCTCCTGCCCGGCGCGGCGGCGGGCTCGATCGAGGCGCGGCACGTGCTGATGCCGCTGCGCGAGCGCCTCAAGCGCACCGAGCTGCGGCTCGGCTCGGTGACGGGCGGCGATCCCGCCGACAATCGCCTCTGCGCGACCCTGACCGCCGGCCCGGAGGTGGAGCTCACCTACGACCAGCTGGTCGTGGCCCTCGGATCGGTGTCGCGCACGCTCCCGATCCCCGGGCTGACCGAGCACGCGATGGGCTTCAAGACGATCGGCGAGGCCGTGGCGCTGCGCAACCGGGTCGTGCACTGCCTGGAGGTCGCCGAGGAGACCGAGGACGCCGAGCTGCGCGGGCAGTACCTCGGCTTCGTGTTCGTCGGCGGCGGCTACGCCGGGCTCGAGGGTGTGGCGGAGCTGCAGGACTTCGCCGAGGATGCGCTCAAGTACTACCCGCGCTGCCGCCAGACCGGACTGCGCTGGGTCCTGATCGAGGCGGCATCGCGGATCATGCCGCAGATCCAGCCCCAGCTGGCCGAGTTCACGCAGGGCCTGCTGCGCAAGCGCGGAATCGAGGTGATGCTCGAGACGCAGGTCACGGAGGTCACCGAGTCGACGGTGGCCGTCGCGGGTCGCGAGACCCAGCGGATCCCGTGCCGGACGGTGTGCTGGACCGCCGGCGTCCGCTCGAGCCCTGTCGCCTCGATGCTCGGCCTGCCGCTCGACCGGGGCCGGATCGCCTGCACGCCGGAGATGCGGGTCGTCGGCTACGACAACGTATGGGCGCTCGGGGACATCGCCGCGATCCCCGACCCCGCGCGGCCGGGGGAGCCGTGCCCCCCGACGGCGCAGCACGCGATCCGGCAGGGCAAGCTGATGGGCAGGAACGTCGCCGCCGCCCTCGGCCACCGGGCCCAGGTCAAGCCGTTCACGTTCAAGACGCTGGGCGCGTTCGCGGATCTCGGGCGCCACAACGCCGTGGCCAACCTGATGGGCGTGCGCGTCCGGGGCTTCCCGGCCTGGGCCGTGTGCCGCTTCTACCACCTCGCCTGGATGCCGGGGATGCAGCGCAAGCTCCGGCTGATCGCCGACTGGACGGTCGACTTCTGGTTCCGGCGCGACACCGCCGGCCTGGGCCAGCTCGTCGTGCCGCCGCTGCTGCAGGCCCCCGAGAGCCCCGAGGACGCCGAACCGGCGCCAGGGCGTGAGGACCGGGACGCCATCCCGAGCTCCGCCGAGAGCTGAGCGACCCGGCATAACGGCCCGCGTGGACAATCTCCCGCGGTCGGATTCTGGACATGCGGACGATGCCGGACCGGAACTCGTGGCTCATCCTTCCGGTCACGTTGCGATCCGGGTTCTCAAGGAGGTGAGATTGCTCAATCCGCTCGCGATCGGCGTGAGTCTCGGTGGCCTGCTCCTCGATGTCGTCGCGCCACGGCCCAAGCCTCGGGCTGGCAACGGTCGCCGGTACTCGTTCCCGGCGCCTGCTGTCTCGAGGACACCGTGGCCCGACCGGGGTGAGGAGCAAGAGACTTCGCCGATCGTGGGCGGCTCGCCAACCGCGGTCGGGACAGGCGGCTCGCCGATCGGGGTTCGTTAGGCTCCCGGTCTCTGCCCACTTTCGCCGTCAAGTTCCTCGGTTGCAAGGTCTCCCAGGCGGACGCGATGATCGCCCGTCGGCGCCTGCTCGAGGCGGGCCTGCAGGAGGCGCCCGAGGTGGAGGCCGACCTGCACGTGATCAACACGTGCTGCATCACCGGCGAGGCCGAGGCGAAGTCGCGCCAGTCGGTCCGGCGGTCGCTGCGCTCGGCCCGCGAGGTCTACGTGGCCGGCTGCGCCGCCAACCTCGACGCGGGCCGGTTCGCCTCCATCGACGCGGCGGTGAGGCCGTTCACCGGCACCGCCGAGGACGTCGCGGACGAGATGGCCGGCGTGGCGGGGCTCGGCTGCGTCGATCTCGAGTCCGACGTGCTCACGCGGCGGCCCGAGCCGGCCACCCGAACGCGTGGCTTCGTCAAGGTGCAGGACGGCTGCGACTGCCACTGCGCGTACTGCATCATCCCCACGGTCCGCGGCGCGCGCCCGCTCGCGTCCGGCGAGCGCGGTGCTCGACGAGGTTCGCCGCCGTGTCCGCCAGGGCCAGCCCGAGATGGTGATGACCGGGATCAGCGTCGGCGACTACATCGATCCCGAGCGCGGCCTCGAGCTCGGCGAGCTGATGATGGAGGTGGCGCGGATCGACGGGGTCGAGCGGGTCAGGCTCTCCAGCGTCGAGGTGATCCACGTCAAGGACTCGCTGCTCGAGGCCCTCGCCCACGAGCCCAAGGTGTGCCCCCACCTGCACGTGCCGATGCAGTCCGGCGACGACGAGGTGCTGCGCGCCATGGGGCGTCATTACACGGCGCAGGAGTACGTGGATCAGATCGCGGCGCTCCGCGCGGCCGTTCCGGGCGTGAACGTCACCGCCGACGTGATCGTCGGCTTTCCGGCCGAGGGCCGGCGGGCGTTCGAGCGCACGCTCGAGGCGCTCACGGAGGCCGCCGTCTCGCGGGTCCACGTGTTCCCGTACTCCCCCCGTCCGGGTACGGCCGCGGCGGCCCTCGGCGACCGTGTCGCGCCCGAGGAGAAGAAGGCCCGCGCCCGGGAGCTGCGTGGCCGTTCGGAGGTCCGCTCGCGCCACCACCGCACGGCCAAGCTCGGGCGCCGCGAGCGGGTCCTGGTGGACAAGGTGGCCGACAGCCAGTGCTCCGGCTACACCGCCGACTACACGCGCTGCTACCTGCCCGCCGGCGCGGCGGCGCGCGGCCAGATCATCGAGGTCATCTGCGAAGAGCTCCACGCCGACGGAATCAGGTCCCACCCACCCCGGCCCACCCGGGTTCCGTTGAGCGCCGGGCTATCCTGACTGTATGACGGTCACCGAGCAGGTCCGGACCGATATCACGAGCGCCATGAAGGCTGGCGAGAAGGAGCGCGTGGGCGCGCTGCGCTTGGTGCTGTCCGAGCTGCAGAAGGCGGCCAAGGAGGGCAGCGCCGACGAGGTCGCCGTGCTCCGGCGCGAGCGCAAGCGCCGGCTCGAGGCCGCGGAGCAGTTCCGAGGTGGCGGCCGGCCCGAGCTCGCCGAGCAGGAGGAATCCGAGGCCAAGCTGATCGAGGGCTACCTGCCGGCTGAGATCAGCGATGAGGAGCTCGACCAACTGGTCGACGCCGCCATCGCCGAGACCGGCGCGAGCGACCCCAGGGACATGGGCCAGGTGATGAAGGCGCTGAGGACCACGGTCGACGGACGCGCGGACGGCAAACGGGTCTCCACACGCGTGCGAGAGGCGCTCGCGGGTCAGCGTGCGTAAGCAGATCGAGCTCGACAACGCTGTCGCCGCAGAGCTGGCGGGGAGCGAGGACGCGGTCCTGCGGACGCTCGAGGGACACCTCGACTGCGACGTCTTCCTGCGCGGCAACGTGCTCACGCTCGAGGGCGACGACGCCGCCGTCGACGCAGCCGCGTCCGTCGTGCGCGAGCTCTCGGAGCTGATCGCCCAGGGCCACGAGATCGCCCCCGGCACGATCGAGGCCGTGACACGGGCCCTCGACGAGCACGAGTCTCCGGCCCGCATCCTCGAGGATGTCGTGTGGCGCCACCGCACGACAAAGGTCGCGCCCAAGACGGTGAACCAGAAGCGCTACGTCGACTCGATCCGGAGCAACACGATCACGTTCGGGATCGGCCCCGCCGGCACCGGCAAGACCTTCCTCGCCGTGGCGCTGGCCGCCGCGGCGCTCAGCCGCCGCGAGATCAACCGCATCATCCTCACCCGGCCCGCGGTCGAGGCCGGCGAGCGGCTGGGCTTCCTGCCCGGCGACCTGATGGCCAAGGTCGACCCGTACCTGCGGCCGCTGTTCGATGCCCTGCACGACATGCTCGAGCCCGAGCGGGTCTCGCAGCACCTCGAGCGGGGCGTGATCGAGGTCGCGCCGCTGGCCTTCATGCGTGGGCGCACGCTCAACGACAGCTTCATCATCCTCGACGAGGCTCAGAACACGAGCCCCGAGCAGATGAAGATGTTCCTGACCCGGCTCGGCTTCAACTCCCGGATGGTCGTCACCGGCGACATCACCCAGGTCGACCTGCCGCCGCAGCAGGACTCGGGCCTGATCGTCGTCGCCGACATCCTCAAGGAGGTCGAGGGGATCGAGTTCGTCCGCTTCAGCGAGGAGGACGTCGTCCGCCACAAGCTGGTCCGGCGCATCGTGGCCGCCTACAACGAGCACTCCCAGCGCCTCGCCCCCGAGCTGCGACCGCGCAAGCGGGCCTGATGGGCTCCGAGCGCGCGTTGCTCGACATCGAGGTGATCGGGCTCGACGGGCTACCGGAGGGGGGTCCGACCGCACTCGAGGTCAGTGAGCTGTGCGTGCTCGCCCTGTCCTCGGCCGGCATCGCCGAGGGGCACGCCGCCGTCGAGTTCGTCGATGAGGAGCGGATCCGCGGGCTCAACCGCGACCACCGCCGGATCGATGCGCCCACCGACGTGCTCTCGTTCCCGGTCGACGAGGACGGCGCCCCGCTCGGCCCGCGCGAGCTCGGCGACATCGTGATCTGCCCCGAGCAGACCGAGGACCTGCGCGAGGCCGTGCTCCACGGTGCCCTGCACCTCACCGGGATGGATCACGAGACCGACGACGGCGAGATGCTGGCGCTCCAAGCCGAGCTGATGCGTTGGGTGAAGTGACGGGGAAGCCTGATCGCGAGGCCGGAAGCCCCGCGGAACAGACCCAGAAGTCGGGCTTCGTGGCCCTCGCCGGTCGGCCGAACGTCGGCAAGTCGACGTTGGCCAACGCCATCGTCGGGGCCAAGGTGGCGATCGTCTCCGACAAGCCGCAGACCACCCGGCGGGCGATCCGAGGTGTCGCGACCGGGCCCGGCTGGCAGCTCGTCCTCGTCGATCTGCCCGGCGTGCAGCGGCCGCGCGATGCCCTCACCGAGCGGATGCAGCGCCGGGTCGAGCGCGAGCTCGAGGACGCCGACGGCTGCCTGTTCGTGGTCAACGCCGAGCAGGGGATCGGGCCCGGGGACCGATTCATCGCCGGCCTGCTGCGCGGGGCGCCCGTGCCGGTCGTGGTGGCGGTCAACAAGATCGACCGCGGCGAGAAGGCCAGAACGGCGGCCACGCTGCAGGCCGTGGCCGACCTGGAGCTGGCCGAGGACATCTTCCCGGTCTCGGCCCGGACCGGCGCCGGCGTCGGCGAGCTGGTGGCGCAGCTCGTGGCGCTGCTGCCGGCCGGCCCGTTCTATTTCGAGGCCGGCCAGCACTCCGACCAGGTCGAGTCCGTCCGGCTGGCCGAGCTGGTCCGGGAGCAGGTGTTGGCCCGCACGCGCGACGAGGTGCCCCATTCGGTCGAGGTCGAGATCGAGTCGATCGAACCGCGGGGCGACGAGCTCATCGTCGTGAGGGCCGTCGTGCTGGTCGAGACCGAGTCGCAGAAGGGGATCCTGATCGGAGCCGGCGGCCGCATGATCAAGGCGATCGGCGTCGCCGCGCGCAAGGCGATCGAGCGCGAGCTCGGCGCCCACGTCCACCTCGATCTCTCCGTGCGCGTCCGTCGCCACTGGCGTGGCGACGAGCGGCTGCTCGACCGCCTCGGGATCGAATAGCGGGGCGGGCCGCGCCCCAACTCGTACATTCGTCGAATTCGGTTTCAGCGCGCTTGAGTAGCTGTCAGGCTTCCGGGCGCACGGATAGACGGGAACCGAGCGCAACTGAAGCGACTGAGAGGCCCGGGACCGACAGGCCGGAGACGTCCGGAGTGACCTGAAGGACCGGGGGCTATCAGGGGGCTCGTGACAGTTAGCGCTCGGTGTTCTCGTTCCGTGCGCGCATCGAGGGATGGGGATGGCAGTGGGGAGCGGGGTCGTATGCCTAGAATCGACGGCCCGTGGACGACTCCGAGATCGCCTTCGACGAGCGCGGGCTCGTCCCGTGCGTCGTGCAGGACTGGCGCACGGGCGAGGTTCTGACGCTCGCCTACATGAACGCTGAGTCGCTGCGGCTGACCCGCGAGAGCGGCGAGATGCACTTCTTCAGCCGTTCGCGCCAGGAGCTGTGGCACAAAGGCGCGACGTCGGGCAACGTCCAGACGCTGCGCGCGCTGCGCTACGACTGCGACGCCGACGCGCTGCTCGCCCTCGTGGAGCCCGCCGGGCCGGCCTGCCACACCGGTGAGCGAACGTGCTTCCATCGCGGTGAGCTCGATCCGGCTGCGCCGCACGAGACGCTGCCGGAGCTGGAGCGGACGATCGCCGCCCGGGCGCAGGGCCGCCCGGCGGGCTCCTACACGACGCTGCTGCTCGACGATCGCGAGCTGGCCGGGGCCAAGGTGCAGGAGGAGGCGGAGGAGGTCGTCCGGGCGGTGCGCGAGGAGTCTGACGAGCGCGTGGCCGAGGAGGCCGCCGACGTGATCTACCACCTTGCGGTCCTGTTGCGCGGCCGCGATCTGTCGCTGGCCGATGCCGAGAGGGTGTTGGATGGCCGTCGCGCCCGCTGAGGCCGCGGCGACACCCTCGCTGCGGGAGGTCCGCGAGCTCGCGCGGGACTACAACCTGATCCCGCTGCGGGAGACGTTCATCGACGACTGCCAGACGCCGGTCTCGGCCTTCCTCAAGCTGCGCGAGGACGGCCCCGCATTCCTGCTCGAGTCAGCCGATCAGGGCCGCGTCGGGCGCTACTCGTTCATCGGCTTTCGCCCGCGCAAGGTGGTGCGGTGGTCGCTCGGCGATGACGGTGACCCGTACGCCCTGGCCGCGGCCGAGGTCAGCCGCTTCCGCGCGGCGCCGCTGGCCGGTCTGCCGCCGTTCGCCGGCGGGGCGGTCGGGGTGTTCGCCTACGACCTCGTGCGCACGGTCGAGCCGCTGGAGGATCCCAATCCGGATCCCGTTGGCGTGCCGGACCTGGCGCTGATGCTCACCGACACGCTCGTCGTCTTCGACCATCTCAAGCACACCGTCACCGTGCTCGCCAACGTGTACGCGGACGACGACCTCGAGGCGTCGTACGCCCGCGCGCTCGCGACGATCGCCGAGGTGCGCTGGCGTCTCGCCGGCCCGGTCCCCCGGCCGACGCGGCCGCCCGCCGCCGATCGCGTCGCGCCCCGGTTCCGCTCCAACGTGACCCAGGAGCGCTTCGAGGCGATGGTCTCCCGCGTGATCGAGTACATCCACGCCGGCGACGCCTACCAGGTCGTGCCCTCGCAGCGGTGGTCGGCCGCCGTCCCGATCGAGGCGTTCTCGATCTACCGCGGGCTCCGGGTCGTGAACCCGAGCCCATACATGTACTTCCTGGACTTCGGCGACTTCGAGATCGCCGGCGCCAGCCCGGAGCCCCTGATCACGGTGGCCGGCCGGCGCGTCTCGACCCGGCCGATCGCCGGCACGCGGCCGCGCGGCGCCACCGCCGACGAGGACCGCGACCTGGCCGACGAGCTGCTGGCCGATCCGAAGGAGCGCGCCGAGCACGTGATGCTGGTCGATCTGGGCCGCAACGACCTCGGCCGCGTGTGCGAGTACGGCAGCGTCGAGGTCGAGAGCTTCATGGCGGTCGAGAACTACAGCCACGTGATGCACATCGTCTCCAGCGTGACCGGGATCCTGCGCGAGGGCGTGGGCGGGCTCGACGCGCTGCGCTCGGTGTTGCCGGCGGGGACGCTCTCGGGCGCACCGAAGGTCCGCGCGATGCAGATCATCGACGAGCTCGAGTCGGTCAAGCGCGGCGGTTACGGCGGCGCGATCGGCTACCTCAGCTATGCCGGGGACCTCGACACGTGCATCCACATCCGGACCGTCGTGGTCAAGGACGGAGTCGCCCACGTGCAGGCCGGAGGAGGCACGGTCGCCGACGCCAAGCCCGAGAACGAGTTCCGGGAGTCGGTGGCCAAGTCCCGGGCCGTGCTGCAGGCGATCGAGCTTGCCGTGGCGCAGCCCGAGTGGCCGTAGCGTCCGGGCGCCGTCCTGCAGGGGATCCACGCCCGCGCGCCCCAGGCCCGAACCCCCGAACTTCCGGTCACAGTACCTTTGCACCCGTGCGGGTGCTCGTGATCGACAACTACGACAGCTTCACCTACAACCTGGTCCAGTACCTGGGTGAGCTCGGGGCGGATGTGGAGGTGGTGCGCAACGACCACGCGACGGTCGAGGCGCTGCTGGTGCGTGGGTATGACCGGGTGATCGTCTCGCCGGGGCCGTGCACGCCGACCGAGGCGGGAATCTCGCTCGAGGCGGTGCGGCGCTTCCCGGAGGCGCGGATCCCCACCCTCGGGGTCTGTCTCGGCCACCAGGCGCTCGTGCAGGCGTGGGGCGGCAAGGTGATCCAGCACGCGCCGGTGCACGGCAAGACGACCCGGATCGAGCACGACGGCCGCACGATCTTCCGCGGCCTGGAGAACCCGCTGCAGGTGGGCCGCTATCACTCGCTCGTGGTCGCGCCCGAGCTGCCCGACGCGATCGAGCGCAGCGCGGTCGGCGGCGGCGTGGTGATGGCGGTGCGCCATCGCGACCTGCCCGCCGAGGGGGTCCAGTTCCACCCCGAGTCGGTGCTGACCGATCAGGGACGCGAGCTGCTGGGCAACTTCCTCGATCCGCCGGCATGACCGTCGCCGATCAGGATCTGCTCACACGATCGATCGACGCGCTGGCGTCGGGGCGCGATCTGAGCCTCCAGGACACCGCCGCGGTGCTCGAGGAGATCATGGCCGGCAACGCGACCGAGGTCCAGATCGCCGGGTTCCTGATCGCGCTGCGCACGAAGGGGGAGACGGTCGATGAGCTCGCGGGCCTGGCCCGCACGATGCGGTCGCTGGCGGCCCGGGTCGAGGTCGACCGCACCGGGCTGCTCGACACGGCGGGCACCGGCGGCGGGCGGCGCACCTTCAACGTCTCCACGACTGCGGCCCTGATCGCCGCGGGCGCAGGGTGCACGGTGGCCAAGCACGGCAACCGCTCGGCCACCGGTCTGTCGGGCTCCGCGGACCTGCTCGAGGCCCTCGGGGCACGGATCGACCTCAGACCGGGCGCGGTCGCGCAGTGCATCGAGGAGGTCGGGTTCGGATTCATGTTCGCGCCGGCCCACCACCAGGCCACGCGCTACGTGATTCCGGTCCGCAGCCAGCTCGCGGTGCGCACCGTGTTCAACTTCCTCGGCCCGCTGACCAACCCGGCCGGCGCCGATCGGCAGCTGATCGGGGTCGCCGACCCGGCCTTCATCGAGCGGATCGCCGGGGCGCTGGCGCGGTTGGGCACGGTTCACGCGCTCGTCGTCTCCGGCGATGACGGCGTCGATGAGCTCAGCATCTCGGCCCCCACGAGCGTGGTCGAGGTCCGGGACGGAGCTCAGTCGCTACAGCGTCACCCCCGAGGAGCTCGGACTGGACCGCGCGGCGGCGGATCTCATCCCCGGCGGCACCCCGGCTCAGAACGCCGAGACCGCCCGCGCGATCTTCGCCGGCGAGCGCGGGGCGTCCCGGGACCTGGCCGTGCTCAACGCCGGCGCGGCGATCTACGCCGGCGGCGGTGCCGACACGCTCGAGGCCGGAGTCCGCGCGGCCGAGACGGCGATCGACACCGGCGCGGCCACCGACGCGGTCAGCCGCTTCGTCGCCCGTACGCGGGAGCTGGCACCGGCGTGAACGCGCTGGACCCGATCCTTGCTGCCACGCGCGAGGAGGTGGCCCGGCGGCGCAGCGAGGTCCCGCTCGATCGGCTGCGGCGCGCCGCCGAGCCGCACAGCGCGGACCTGCGGCCGTTCGCCTCGGCGCTGCGCCGGCCCGGCCTGTCGCTGATCGCCGAGCACAAGCGGCGCTCCCCGTCGGCCGGCCTGATCCGCGAGGGGGTCTCGCTCGAGGACGTCGTGGGCGCCTACGAGCGCGGCGGCGCCGCCGCGCTTTCGATCCTGACCGAGGGGCCGAGCTTCGGCGGCTCGCTCGCGGACCTGCGCGCGGCCCGGGCGGCCACCGAGCTGCCTCTGCTGCGCAAGGACTTCGTCCTCGACGTCTATCAGGTCCACGAGGCGCTCCTGGCCGGGGCCGACGCGATCCTGCTGATCGTCGCCGCGCTCACCCCGGCCGAGCTGACACGCCTCCAGGAGGAGGCGCGCTCGGTCGGCCTGGCGGCGCTGGTCGAGGTGCACGACGAGGGCGAGCTGCGGGTCGCCACGGCCGCCGGCGCGGAGCTGATCGGCATCAACAACCGCGACCTGACCACGCTGACCGTCGATACGCGGCGCACGTTCGAGCTGCGGGCGCTCGTGCCCGGCGGCGTCGCGGTCGTGGCCGAGTCCGGCTTCAGCCGGCGCGACGAGCTCGACGAGCTCGGGCGGGCCGGGGTGGACGCGGTGTTGATGGGGGAGGCGCTGATGCGCTCGCCGGACATGGAGGCCGTTGTCAGAGCCCTGACCAGGTAGGCGCATGACCTGCCTTTAGTGCAGATTCACCGCCGGCGCCCACACTGATGCGTGGATGAGAAAGCTCATACGGTCACCGTTCGTGGCGGCGGTGCTGGGAGGCGTCGTGGTCGCGGCGACGTTCCTGGCCCTCGGCGTCACCGGGCGGCGCGTGACGCAGACGGTGGTCGAGCAGGCCCCGGTCGCGGCGCAGCCGGCCTCCGATGCCGACGCGGCCCTGACCCCTCATGCGATCTATCTGCGCGACGCCCCGGGCGTCGTGTTCGTCCGCTCGCAGATCGTGCAGACGGTCGAGGACCCGTTCGACCTCTACCCGCAGCAGCAGCGCAGCGAGGCCACGGGCTCCGGCTTCCTGATCGATGCCGACGGCCGCATCCTGACCAACTACCACGTGGTCGAGGGTGCGGACCCCAAGACCGGCGTGACGGTGCAGTTCGAGGACAACGTGGTCCGGCATGCCCGGGTCGTCGGGCAGGACCCGAACAACGACCTCGCGCTGCTCAAGGTCGATCTCAACGGGCTCGCGGTGGCCCGCCCGCTCGCGCTCGGTGACTCCTCGACCGTGCAGGTCGGCGATCCGACGCTCGCGATCGGCAACCCGTTCGGGCTCGACCGGACGCTCACGAGCGGCATCGTGTCGGCCCTCCAGCGCCAGATCCAGGCCCCCAACGGCTTCAGCATCGACGACGTGATTCAGACCGACGCCCCGATCAACCCCGGAAACTCGGGCGGCCCGCTGATCGACGCCGCCGGCCGGGTGATCGGCATCAGCTCACAGATTGCGAGCGGGACCGACGGCAACGGCAGCGTCGGGATCGGGTTCGCGGTGCCGATCAACACCGCCAAGCGGGTCCTGCTGAGGCTCGAGCGCGGCGGTCGGGTCGAGATCGCCTACCTCGGCGTCGCGGGCGTCGCTGTCGGTGGCCAGCGCTCCGGTGTGCAGGTCACCCGGGCCGAGAAGGGCGGAGCGGCCGAACGAGCCGGGCTGCGAACCGGCGACCGGATCGCGCTCGCCGACGGCCATCGGGTCGGGAGCATGAACGACCTCCAGGGCATCGTCGCCGCCAAGGCACCGGGTGACTCGCTGGCGCTCACCGGATACCGCGGCACGCAGCCCAAGCGGTTCACGATCACACTCGGGACTCGGCCCGCCAGCGCGCCGACGCGGTAGCCGCGAGCCGGGCGCTCGTACGATGTGGGGATGGCACCCCTCGCCCCGCGGATCAAGTTCTGCGGCATCACCACGCTCGAGGACGCCGAGCACGCGGCGACCCTCGGCGCCTGGGCGGTCGGCCTGATCTTCTGGCCCCGCTCGCCGCGGCGATGCGAGCTCGACGCCGCGGCCGAGATCGGCGCCACGCTCAAACGGCGGGTCGAGGTCGCGGGCGTGTTCGTGAACCCGACCCTGCCGGAGGTGGCCGAGACCGCCGATGCGGCGGGGCTGACGCTGATCCAGCTGCACGGCGACGAGGGCCCGGTCTTCTGTGCCGAGGTGGCGCGCCGCACCGGCGCGAGGGTGATCAAGGCGGCGCGGGTCCAAAGCGGCGCCGATATCCAGGCGCTCAGCGCCTACCACACCGACTTTCACCTGCTCGACAGCCATGTGCCGGGAACTCCGGGCGGCACGGGGGAGACGTTCGCGTGGGAGCTCGCCCGGGCCCACCGCGGGCATCCACCGCTGATCCTCAGCGGTGGGCTGACGCCGGAGAACGTCGCCGGGGCGGTGACGGCGGTGCGACCGTACGCGGTCGACGTGGCCAGTGGCGTGGAGCTCAGGCCCGGCGTCAAGGACCGGGCCAAGATGGCGGCCTTCGCGACAGCGGTGGCCGGCACCGTCGACGTCGAGGGGGTGGTCGCGTGACCACGGTCGAGCACCGCTTCGGGCCCTACGGAGGGCAGTACGTGCCCGAGACGCTGATGCCGGCCCTGCTTGAGCTCGAGCAGGCGTGGGTGGCGGCGTGCGAGGACCCGGGCTACCGCGCCGAGCTCGACGGGTTGCTGCGCGACTACGTCGGTCGCCCCACGCCGCTGTACGAGGCCAAGCGGCTGAGCGAGGCGGCCGGGCACCCGATCTACCTCAAGCGCGAGGACCTCAACCACACCGGCGCGCACAAGATCAACAACGCGCTCGGCCAGGCGCTGCTGACCCGGCGGATGGGCAAGCGTCGGGTGATCGCGGAGACCGGAGCCGGGCAGCACGGCGTCGCGACGGCGACCGCCTGCGCGCTGCTCGACCTCGAGTGCGTCGTCTACATGGGCACCGAGGACATGCGCCGGCAGAAGCCCAACGTCGAGCGGATGGGCCTGCTCGGGGCCCGGGTCGAACCGGTGCAGGCCGGCGCGCGTACGCTCAAGGAGGCGGTCTCCGCGGCGATCCGCGACTGGGTGGCCAACGTCGAGACGACGCACTACATCATCGGGTCGTGCGTCGGGCCGGCTCCCTATCCGGCGCTCGTACGCGACCTGCAGCGGGTGATCGGCGACGAGGCCCGGGCCCAGCTGCTCCAGCGCACGGGGCGGCTGCCCCAGCGCGTGATCGCGTGCGTGGGCGGTGGCTCGAACTCGATCGGCGTGTTCACGCCGTTCGTCGGCGACGCCGAGGTCGAGCTGGTCGGCGTCGAGGCGGCCGGCGAGGGCCTCCGGTCCGGGCGCCACGGGGCCCCATTGACGGCGGCGGGCCTCCCCGGCGTGCTGCACGGCGCGTACTCGGCCCTGATGCAGGACGAGGACGGTCAGATCCTGGAGGCTCACTCGATCTCCGCCGGGCTCGACTACCCCGGCAGCGGGCCCGAGCACGCATGGCTGCGCGACTCGGGCCGCGCCCGCTATGTGGCGGTCACCGACGAGGAGGCCCTCGCGGCGTTCGAGCGCACCTCACGCCTGGAGGGGATCATCCCCGCCCTCGAGTCCTCGCATGCGATCGCGTGGGCGCTCGCGAACGGTCCCAGCGAGCTCGACCTCGTATGCCTGTCCGGACGCGGCGACAAGGACCTGGCCGAGGCGCTGGAGCACCTGGCGCAGCGGTCGTGAGCGGGATCGAGCGTATCGCCGAGGCGTTCGCGTCGGCCGCCGCCGACGGGCGCCGCGCGGCGCTGATGCCGTACATGATGGGCGGCTTTCCCGACCTCGAGACCTCCCGCGCGATCGGGCTGGCCTACGCCGAGGCGGGCGCCGATATCGTGGAATTGGGCGTGCCCTTCTCCGATCCCCTCGCCGACGGCCCCGTGATCCATGCCGCGGCCACCGCGGCGCTGCGCGAGGGCGCCTCGCTGGACGCGGTGCTCGACGTCGCCCGGTCGATCGCCGACGCCGTCCCGGTCGTGGTCATGTGCTACGCCAATCTCATCTTCGCGCGCGGGGTCGAGCGCTTCGCCGATGCGCTCGTGCATGCCGGCGCGAGCGGGCTGATCGTCCCCGATCTGCCACTCGAGGAGGCGCCGGCGATGATGGCGGCGTGCGACGAGCGCGGGCTGGCGCTGGTGCCACTGGTGGCGCCGACGACGCCCGCGGACCGGCTCGAGCGAATCGGCCGCCTCGCCCGGGGCTTCCTCTACACGGTCTCGCTGACCGGCACCACCGGCGAGCGCGCCGCGCTCGACGGCGACCTCGGGGCCGTGATCGGCCGGGCCCGCGCCAACACGGACGTCCCGGTCGCGGTCGGCTTCGGGATCGCCACGCCGGAGCAGGCGGCCGCCGCCGCGGAGGCGGGCGCGCAGGGCGTGATCGTGGGCAGCCGGCTGGTCCGCGCCGCGGCGGAGGGCGAGAGCCCGGTCGAAGCGGTGCGGGAGATCGTCCGCGGCCTGGCCGCCGCGCTGGGCTGAGCGCGCCGGCGGGGCGGGCTCACATCGCGCCCGGCTCGGATAGCATTCGCCGCCGAATGGGCTTGATCCTCACAATCACGGCGGGCCTCAGCGTCTGGATCGTCTTCTGGGCACTGGGCGTGAAGGGCTTCGACGGCTTCCTGATCACGGCGCTGATGGTGATCATCGCGATCGCCGTACGCAACGTCATCACCTCGCTGCAGGCGCGCCGCAACTGAATCAGGGCACCAGCCCGGCACCGTTAGCTTCGCGCTAAGGGGGTTCACACGTCCGGTTTCACATCCTGCCGCGTGCATAGAATCGGCGCGTGCTGTGGGCCCGGGGTGAGACCCGCGATAGGTCGTCAAGGAGGAACGCGTTCTCGCGCAACCGTTTTCTGGCGGTCGGCGCGAGTCTCGCGGTGGCGGCCGGGGTGGCCGGATGCGCCGGCGCGACGACCACCGGATCGACCGTGACAGGCTCGACGCTGACCGTGTATGCGAGCGAGCCGTCGAGCATCGCCGGCACTCCGCAGGCCCAGGACGTGCTCGCGGCCGAGCAGCTCGCGCTCGATCAGGCCGGCGATCAGGTCGGGCACTACAAGATCAAGCTCAACGTGGTGCGCGGGGACAAGATCTCCGACAACGCGCGCAGCGCGATCGAGAACACGAACACGATCGCCTACCTGGGTGAGATCCCGCAGGCCGGCTCGGCCGACTCGCTCGGGATCACGAACGCGCAGGACATCCTTCAGGTCACGCCGTACGACACGGCGCTCGAGCTGACGCAGACGACCCCGGCGGTCAGCGGCGCGCCCACGGTCTACTACGAGTCGCTGAAGACCAACGGCCGCACCTTCGGGCGTGTCGTCCCGGCGAACAACACCGAAGCGGTCGCCCAGGTCCGCGAGATGACCACCCTGAAGGTCACCGGCCTCTACGTCACCAACGACGGCAGCGCGTACGGCAAGTCGGTCGCCGACGCTGTGGCCACGGAGGCGAAGAAACAGGGGATCCGGGTCACGCAGGGCGCCGCCACGGCGGCCAAGGTCGGACCCTCGGGCGCCGACGCCGTGTTCATCGGCGCCGGCGACGGAACGGCCGCCGCACGGCTGTTCAACGCCGTCGCGGCGGCGGAGCCGAAGCTGAAGCTGTTCGGACCAACCGCGCTCGACAACAGCACCTTCTCGGCCCAGACCACCCCGGCCGCACAGCGCAACGCCTATATCTCGAGCCCGGGCTTCCTGCCCGCCGACCTGACCCAGGCGGGCCGCAAGTTCGTCGCCGACTTCCGCGCCGCGGAGGGGCACCCGCCGGATCAGAGCGCGATCTTCGGCTACGAGGCGATGGCCGTGGTGCTCGACACGCTGCGCCGGGTCGGCTCCACGACGCCCTCGCTCGAGGCCAACCGCGGCGACGTGGTCAAGGAGTTCTTCAACACGAAGAACCGGCCGTCCGTGCTCGGCACCTACTCGGTCAACCAGAACGGAGACATCTCGATCGCTCCCTACGTCTTCAGCCACTTCAAGCTGTCAAAGCTTGTCCCGTTCGTCGCGGTCCAAGGGAACTAGATGCGGCCCGGCGAATATCGATCAGTTCACCAGGAGTCAACATCATCCAAGAGGAGGGCGGCTATGAAAGCGCGCTTGACGTTGGGAGCCTGCGCTGCGGTGAGCCTGGCCATATTGGCCGGCTGCGGCAGCAGCTCCAGCAGCAGCAGCAGCAGCAGCGGCGGTGTGTCGGGCACTCACCTGACGGTCTACTCGAGCCTGCCGCTGCAGGGCGCATCGCGGCCGAACTCGCTGGCCGTCGAGAACGGCGCCAGCCTGGCGCTGGCCGCCGTCGGCGGGAAGGTCGGCAAGTACACGATCAGCTACAAGATGCTCGACGACTCGACGGCCCAGTCCGGCAAGTGGGACGCCGGCCAGACGACCAATGACGCCCACACGGCGATCAACGACTCGAGCACGATCGGCTATCTCGGCGAGTTCAACTCGGGCGCCAGCGCGATCTCGATCCCGCTGCTCAACCAGGCCGGCATCGCCCAGATCAGCCCCTCGAACACGGCCGTCGGCCTGACCTCGAACGCGCCGGGATCAACACCCGGAGAGCCCCAGAAGTACTACCCGACCGGGAAGCGCACATATGCCCGCGTCGTCCCCAAGGACACGATCCAGGCGGCGGCCCAGGTCGCGCTGTGGAAGCAGAACGGGTGCACGAGCGTGTACATCTTCAACGACCAAGAGGTCTACGGTGCCGGCCTGGCCAAGAACGCGGTCCTTGCCGCCGGCCCGGCGGGCATGAAGATCGCCGCGAACGTCGCCTACGACCCGAAGGCGGCGAACTACCGGTCCGAAGCGGCCACCGCCGCCAAGTCCGGCGCCAACTGCGTGTTCGAGTCGAACATCGACAACAACAACGCGGTGCAGTTGACGAAGGACATCTCGTCGGCGATGCCGAACGCGAAGATCTTCGCCCCTGACGGCGACACGGACCCGACCTTCTTCGACCCGAAGCAGGGCGGGATCCCGACCTCGATCGACCCGCGCATGTTCATCACCGTGGCGACGCTGGATCCGTCGGCCTATCCGCCGGCCGGGCAGGCGTTCTTCAAGGACTACCAGGCGAAGTACGGCACCCCGGTCGCCTACGCGATCTACGGTTATGAGTCGATGGCCCTGATGCTCGACTCGATCAAGCGGGCCACCAACAACGGCGCCGTGGCGCCGAGCCGCGCGAAGGTGGTGGCGGCGATCTTCGCCACCAAGAACCGCCCCAGCGTGCTCGGTACGTACAGCATCGATGCCAACGGCGACACCACGCTGACCGATTACGGTCTGTGGAAGATCAACAACGGCAAGTTCGTGTTCGGTAAGGTCATCCACCAGGGTGGCTGAGGGGAACACGAGCGTGACGAGAACGATCGTGTGGGGGCGAGCAGTCGCTCGCCCCCACACGAGGTAAACCGCGTTGGAGGCGAACAGCGCCATCAGCCGCGTGCCCCGGCGCACCTCACCGGCCCTGGCCAGACTCCGACGCTGGTGGGCCCGCTATTCGCTGATCGCGTTCCTGCTGATCCTGCCGGTCGCGTTCGGCATCAATGACCTGGCCACCACCGGGAGCCTGACCGCACTCGTGGAGAACCTGAAGGACGGGATCTCCAACGGCGCGATCTGGGCGCTGGTGGCAATCGGGTACACGCTCGTCTACGGCATCATCGAGCTGATCAACTTCGCGCACGGCGACGTGTTCATGATCGGCTCGTTCGTCTCGACCGGGCTGTGGGCCACGCTCGGGCTCGCGCTCGGGACCGCGGTGTTCGGCCTCGTCGGGGGCATCCTGGCCTCACTCGTGGTGGCGATGGTCGCCTGCGGTGTGCTCAACGTGCTGATCGAGCGCGTCGCCTACCGGCCGCTGCGCAACGCGCCCAAGCTCGCACCGTTGATCACCGCGGTTGGGATGTCGTTCATCCTCCAGAACGTCGCCCTGCTGTGGCTCGGTGGGAGCCAGACGAGCGTCCCCGACCTGCTCCATGCCCAGCAGGACCTGTTCACCATCGGCGGCGTCCACATCTACCGCGCCGACCTGCTCTCGGTGGCGGTGACCGCGCCGCTGGTGATCGCGCTGATCATGTTCCTGAACCGCAGCCGCCTCGGCAAGGCGATGCGGGCGACCGCCCAGGACCCCGAGGCAGCCAGGCTGATGGGGATCAACGTCGACACGACGATCTCGCTCACATTCCTGATCGGAGGGGCGCTGGCCGGCGCGGCCGGGCTCGTGTTCGCGCTGTACGAGACGACGATCTGGTACTTCCAGGGCTTCCAGGCCGGGTTGATCGCCTTCACCGCGGCGGTGATGGGCGGCATCGGCAACGTCTTCGGAGCCGTCCTCGGCGGTCTCATCATCGGCTGCATCCAGCAGATCTCCGACAGCCGCATCGGGGCCCAGTGGACGAACGTGATCGTGTTCGGATATCTGATCGTGATCATGGTGCTGAGGCCACGCGGGCTGCTCGGTGAGGAGACCCGGGAGGCGGGATGACCGATCGGGTGAGAGCGCTGCGCGGCCAGTTCCGCCGGCTGTGGTCACAGCGCCGGGTGCGCGTCGGGGCGTTCGCGGTGTTCGCCGCGGTCATGATCGTGCTGCCGTACTTCTTCCAGACCGGCAGCACGTTCACCTTCGACCTGGTGACGGCGCTCGCGTATGTCGTGATGGCGCTCGGACTGAACATCGTCGTCGGCTTCGCCGGCCTGCTGGACCTCGGCTACGTCGCCTTCTTTGCCATCGGCGCCTACACGATCGGCTGGTTCGGGTCCTCGTTCTTCTCCTACGTCAACAACCAGAAGGGGATCCACATCGGCGTGAGCGGCCTGGCCGCGACGCTTCCGGGGATCCACATCAACTTCATCCTGGTCGTCGTCATCGCGATCGTCTTCACGTCGCTCGCGGGGATCATCATCGGCCTGCCGACGCTGCGGCTGCGCGGCGACTACATCGCGATCGTGACCCTGGCCTTCGGCGAGATCATTCACGACATCGCCGTCAACGGGAGCAACATCCACATCGGCGCCAACGCGACCTTGACCGCGGGCCGTCAGGGAATCACGCCGATCGACCCGATCAGCCTTCCGGGCGGCCAGCCGTTCAACCCGCTGAATCTCAGACCCTGGTACTACGTCGCGTTGGTGATGGTGGCGCTGGTGCTGTTCGTCAACGTGCGACTGCGCGATTCGCGGCTCGGGCGAGCCTGGGTCGCCCTGCGCGAGGACGAGGTCGCGGCCGCGAGCATGGGCGTGCCGCTGGTGAAGACGAAGCTGATGGCCTATGCGACCGGCGCCGCGTTCGGCGGCATGTCCGGCGCGTTCATCGGCTCGTTCCTGAACACGGTCAACGCCGATCAGTTCGAGTTCTCGTTCTCCATCTTCATCCTCGCGATGGTGATCCTGGGCGGGCTGGGCAGCATCTGGGGGGTGGTGCTCGGCGCGATCCTGCTCTCGTTCATCAACACCTGGCTGATCCCCACGGTGCTCAACAGCCTGCCGTCGAAGCTCGGGCTGAACTTCGACCTCACGCAGCTCTCCTACGGGATCTTCGGGTTCCTGCTCGTGGTGATGATGGTGCTGCGGCCGCAGGGCCTGCTGCCCGAGCGAAGACACGAGCTCGAGATGGTCGAGGGCGTGGGCATCACCGGCACCGATATGTTCGAGGAGAGCGTATGAGCGACGGTGCACCGCCCACACCGGTTCCCGGCGTCGAGCCCGGGCCGGCGCCCGGCGAGCTGCCGCCGGTCGACTCGCTGCTGATCACCGATCGGCTGTCGAAGTCGTTCGGGGGCCTGCACGCGGTGAGCGAAGTCACGTTCTGGATCCCGGAGCGCGGGATCGTCTCGATCATCGGGCCCAACGGCGCCGGCAAGACCACGTTCTTCAACATGCTGACCGGCCTGTACCGGCCCACGACCGGACGGGTCGCGTTCCGGGGCCGTGACATCACGGCGCTGCGTCCGGACCGGATCACCGCGCTGGGCGTCGCGCGGACGTTCCAGAACATCCGGCTGTTCGGGACGATGACCGCGCTCGAGAACGTGCTCGTGGGTGAGCATTCGCGCATGAAGGCCGGCCTGATCGGATCGATTCTGCGCACCCCCGGGGTCCGCCACGAGGAGAAGGCCGTCCGCGACAAGGCGCGCGAGGTGCTCCAGTACGTCGGACTGCCCGCCCGGGTCCACGGCATGCGGGCCGTCAACCTCTCCTACGGCGACCAGCGCCGCGTCGAGATCGCGCGCGCGCTGGCATCCGACCCCACGCTGCTGCTGCTCGATGAGCCGACCGCCGGGATGAACGCGGACGAATCCGCGCGCCTGGTCGAGTTCGTCCGCCGTCTGCGCGACGAGCGCGACGTCGCGATCCTGCTGATCGAGCACGACATGAAGGTCGTGATGAGGCTGTCCGAGCGCGTCACCGTGCTCGACCACGGCGAGAAGGTGGCCGAGGGTGAGCCGCAGGCCGTGGCGGCGAACCCGCGCGTCGTCGAGGCCTACCTGGGCAAGCGCGGAGGGGCGGCATGAGCGAACCGGCCGCCGACGGCACGCTCCTCGACGTCGAGGACCTGCACACGTTCTACGGCAACATCGAGGCGCTGAAGGGGATCAGCCTGTCCGTCCGGGCGGGCGAGGTGGTGACCCTGATCGGATCCAACGGCGCCGGGAAGTCGACCACGCTGAGATCGATCTGCGGCCTGACCCCGGCGCGGTCGGGCACGATCCATTTCCGCGGGATCGACATCAGCGTCACGCCCCCGCAGGAGATCGTGCGCCTCGGCATCTCCCACGCGCCGGAGGGACGGCGCTGCTTTGCGCGCATGACGGTCCTCGAGAATCTGGAGCTCGGCGCCTTCCTGCGCCGCGACGAGGCGATCAAGGACGATCTCGACCCGGGTGTTCGACCTGTTCCCGCGCCTCGAGGAGCGCCGCAAGCAGAAGGCGGGCACGATGTCCGGCGGCGAGCAGCAGATGCTGGCGATCGGCCGGGCGCTGATGGCCAGTCCCGACCTGCTGCTGCTCGACGAGCCGTCGATGGGCCTGGCGCCGATCCTGGTCGAGCGGATCTACGAGACGATCGCGGAGATCAACCGCCAGGGGACTACGATTCTGCTCGTGGAGCAGAATGCCAACTTCGCGCTCGAGGTCTCCAACCGCGGCTACGTGCTCGAGACCGGCACGATCTCGTTCACCGACGACGCGGATGCCCTGCGTGAGAACTCCGATGTCCGGAAGGCGTATCTCGGGGCATGACCGTCTTCGCCTTCATCGGGTCCGATGCCCTGTATCTGCTGTACATCTGGCTGATCTCCTCGGCGCTCTCGTCCTACCTGTCCGATCGCAAGGGCTACGGAGAGAGGCCGGGTCTCGCCTGCGGCCTGTTCCTGTTCGTGCTCGGTCCGATCATCTGGCTCCTGATGCCGGCGCGCCCCGATTCCAAGTGGGTCACGGCCGGCATGTGGGGCAGCCAGACGAAGGCCGACCGAGCGGCGGGAAGGCGAGCGGGGGAGCGCTGAGCGGATGACCGACGGGCGCCCCGCCGCCCCCGTCGACGTCAGCGCGGTGTTCGCGCCAACTGAACGTGAGTGCCCGACCTGCGGGAAGCGCTCGAGCGCTCCGGGCCGGGATTGCCCGGCCTGCGGGGCCCCCTACGTCGCCCGGCGGGCCAAGCCGCTCTCGAGCGCCCGGGTGCGGATCGGGGTCGCGCTCGCACTCGTCGCACTCGTCGCCGTGATCGTCGCCGGCGTGATCGCGCTCGCGCCCGGAATCGATCGGACCAAGCGCGAGCGGGCGGCCGCCGCGCGACGCGCCGAGGCCGCCGCGACGGCGGCGATCGTCCGCCACGACGCGGCCCAGCAGACGCTGCACACGGCCACGGGCAGCACCGGCGTCGCCGGCTCGACCGCGCCGCCGGCGACGCGGCTGGCGCAGCGTGCCGCGCTCGTCTCAGAGCTCGAGCGCGCGATCACCGCCGACGCCCGGGCCCGGGTCCGGGCCGGCGCGATGACCGGCCCGGTCCTCGACACCACGTGTGCGGCCTATCCGGCCGGCGCCACCGATCCGAAGACGCTCACGTCGGCCCGGATCGGTGACTACCGATGCCTGGTGGTCAATGTCCCGGTCCGCAACCGCCACGGCGTCGTCGGCTCGGTGGGCGATCCGTTCTGGGCCCGTGTCGACTTTGCCCGCTCGGCCTTGGCCTGGTGCATGATCACGCCGCGGGCCGGCGAGATGGCGATCGGATCCAACGTCCCCAGCGTCCCGCTGTCGCGCGTGTGCGACCTCTCGGTGCCGGCGCCGGCCGGGTTCTGAGCGCGACGCCGGCAGACAGGGCGGCGGAGCCGCCCCCTCAAAAACCGAATCAGTCCCGGCCGAGTGCCGAGTGGAGCGCCTCGTCGAGATCCGGGTGCGTGAACGCATAGCCGAGCTCGAGCGTGCGCTCGGGGACCATGCGCTGGCCGCCCGTGACGATCTCGGCCATCTGGCCGTACAGGGCGCGGATCGCGAAGGCCGGCACCGGCATCACGGCGGGGCGGTGCAGGGCGTGGCCGAGGGCATGGGAGAAGGCCTTGTTGGTGACCGCCCCGGGGGCGCAGCCGTTGACCGGCCCCGACCAGCCCTCGCCGTCGAGAGCGGCCAGGTAGATCCCGACCAGGTCGTCGAGGTGGATCCACGGGATGTACTGGCGGCCGCCTGCGACCGGGCCGCCGACGCCGGCCTTGAACGGGGGCAGCATCGTCTTGAGCGCGCCGCCGTCGCTGCTCAGCACGACGCCGGTGCGGACCCGGGTGACGCGTAGACCGAGCGACTCGGCGGCCGTCGCGGCGTCCTCCCAGGCGGTGCAGACCTTGGCCAGGAAGTCGTCGCCGGGCGTGGCCGATTCGGTCAGCGGCTCGGCGCCGCGGTCGCCGTAGTAGCCCGAGGCGGAGGTGGAGACGAGCACGCGCGGACGGGGGCCGGCGTCGCGCAGGCCCGCCACCAGATTGGCGGTCCCGGTGGCCCGGCTGACCCGGATCCGCTCCTTGACGGCGGTGTTCCAGCGCTGGGCGACGGGCTCGCCGGCGAGATGGATGACCGCGTCGGCGTCGGCGAGCGCGGACAGCGGCGCCGGATCGGCGAGCGGGTTCCAGGCCACGGCGCGGACACCGCTGAGCGACTGCTCGGCCGCGCTCGGATCGCGGGAGAGGACGGTGACCTCGTCGGCGCGGTCCTGCAGGGCGGCGATCAGCCGTCGGCCGATCAGCCCGGTGGCGCCCGTGAGCGTGACCCTCATCGGCTGGGCAGGGCCCGGAAGTCCTCGGTCGCGGCGAAGCCGATCTCGGCGCCGGCCACCGCGGTGCCGGTGATGCGGGCCTCCTCGGCCACGGCGGCGGCGACCGCCGGCGCGACGTCGCGATTGAAGACCGAGGGGATGATGTAATCCTCGCGCAGCTCGTCGTCGGTCACGATCGCGGCGATCGCGCGGGCCGCGGCGGTCTTCATCTGCTCGGTGATCTGGGTCGCGCGCACGTCGAGGGCGCCGCGGAAGATGCCGGGGAAGCAGAGCACGTTGTTGATCTGGTTCGGGTAGTCGGAGCGGCCCGTGGCCATGATGCGCACATACGGCAGGGCGTCCTCGGGTGGGACCTCCGGCGTCGGGTTGGCCATCGCGAACACGATCGGATCCGCGTTCATCCGCAGCAGCGCCTCGCCTGACATCACCTGGGCGCCGCTCAGGCCGATGAACAGATCGGCGCCCTCGAGCGCGTCCACGACACCGCCCGGGCGGCGCTCCTGGTTCGTCGTCTCGGCGAACCAGCGCTTGGCCGGCGGCATGCTGCCGTCGAGGTAGTCGTAGCGGTCGGTGTGCAACGCTCCGCGGGAGTCGAGGCCGATGATGTGCTGAGCGCCGGCTTCGAGCAGGATCCGGCTGACGGCCATCCCGGCGGCGCCGATGCCGCAGATCACGATCCGGATCTCGTCGATGCGCCGTCCGGTCAGCTTGAGCCCGTTGAGCAGCGCCGAGAGGACCACGACCGCCGTGCCGTGCTGGTCGTCGTGGAAGACCGGAATGTCGAGCTCGGCCTTGAGCCGCTCCTCGATCTCGAAGCAGCGCGGGGCCGAGATGTCCTCGAGGTTGATCCCGCCGAAGGTCGGCGAGAGCGCCTTGACGATCTGGACGATCTCGTCGGGGTCCTTGGTGTCGAGGCAGATCGGGAAGGCGTCGACGCCGGCGAACTCCTTGAACAGCATCGCCTTGCCCTCCATCACCGGCATCGCCGCCTCGGGGCCGATGTCACCCAGGCCGAGGACGGCGGTGCCGTCGGAGACGACGGCCACGGTGTTGCGCTTGATCGTGTACTGGAAGGCCTTGGCGCGGTCCTGGTAGATGGCCTGGCAGACCCGGGCGACTCCGGGTGTGTAGGCCATCGAGAGGTCATCGCGGGTCTTGACCGGAACGCGGTTGGCGATCTCGATCTTGCCGCCCATGTGGATCAGGAAGGTGCGATCGGTGCTGTCGAGCACGCGTGCCCCGTCGACGCCGTCGACGGCCTCGGTCAGGCGCGGCCAGTCGGAGGCGTCGCCGGTCTCGACGGTGATGTCGCGGATCGTGTGGTCGCCGTCGACCTGGACCAGATCGATCGCGCCGATCGTGCCGCCGGCGTCGCCGATCGCACTGGCGACCTTCCCCAGCATTCCGGGGCGGTGGTCGATCTCGACGCGGAGCGTGAGGCTGTACTGGGCGGACGGCGTGATCGGCATCTCCGCGCGAGATCTTAGGGGGGGCGGGCGCTCGGCCGCGTCGGGGCGGGGCCCTGTCGCGCGAGATAGCCTCCAATTCGATGGCCGACGAGCTCTTTCTCATCGATGGCAACAGCCTCGCCTATCGCGCCTTCTTCGCCCTGCCGGAATCGATCGCCACCTCGACCGGCGTGCCGACGAACGCGATCTTCGGCTTCGCCTCGATGCTGGTCAAGATCCTCACCGACTACGGCCCCAAGGCGACCGTGGTCGTATGGGACGCCGGCTCCTCCGGCCGCAAGGCGGTCTACTCCGAGTACAAGGCGCAGCGCTCGAGCCGGCCCGATCTGCTCAAGGAGCAGTGGCCCCACCTGGCGCCGCTGGTCGAGGCGTTCGGCTACCGCAACCTGTCCGTGGACGGCTACGAGGCCGACGACGTGATCGCGTCGATCGCCGAGCGCGCCCGCGCCGCCGATCCGCCCGTCCCCGTCATGGTCGTCACGGGCGACCGCGACGCCTACCAGCTCGTTCAGGACGGCGTGCGGATCATGACCACCTCGCGTGGGATCACCGACACACGGGTCTACGACCGCGAGGGTGTGATCGACCGCTACGGAATCCCGCCGGAGCTGGTCCCGGACTTCATCGGCCTCAAGGGCGACACCAGCGACAACATCCCCGGCGTGCCCGGAATCGGCGACAAGACGGCAGCCGATCTGTTGCAGCGGTTCGGCTCGCTCGAGTCCGTGCTCGAGCACGTGGACGAGATCAGCGGCGCCAAGCGCAAGCAGAACCTGACCGAGCACGCCGACGCGGCGCGCATCTCCAAACATCTGGCCACGGCCAAGCGCGACATCCCGCTCGAGCTCGATGTGGCCGCCTTCGTCGCCGCCGAGCCCGATCGGTCGCGGCTGCGAGACGTGTTCCGGGAGTTCGAGCTCCGCGACCCGCTCCGGCGCCTGGAGGAGGCGCTCGGATCGGCCGACGCCGCCGCTCCGGCGCCCGAGGCCGAGCAGGCGCTCACCGCGCGCGTACGCGAGACGACGCTCGCGGAGCTCGACCGGCGGCTGCCCGAGACCGTGCTGGCGATCGCCGTGCGGCCGCCCGAGGTTCCCGAGGACGCGCTGTTCGGGGCCGACTCAGGATGGCGCTTCGGGATCTACCACGGTGGCGCCGAGGTGCTGGTCGGGAGCTGCGAGCGGCCCGAGGACCTCGTCGCGGCGATCGGCTCGCGCCCGGCGATCGCCCACGACGCCAAGTCACTCGGCGAGGTGCCCGCGGTGCTGGCGCACGACACCGAGGTGGCGGCCTACCTGCTCGAGCCGGCGCGGCGGGCGTACCCGTTCCGCGAGCTGTGCGAGGAGCGCGGGTTCGCCGCCGAGGTCGAGGACGTTGCGGGGGCCGACGCGCTGCTGGTGCACACGCTGGCCGGATGGCAGCGGGAGGAGATCCGGGGGCGCGGGCTCACCGACCTGCTGAGCGACGTGGAGCTGCCGCTGGTCCGGATCCTGCGGGACATGGAGCAGGCCGGCTGCAAGCTCGACACCGACCGCCTGCACGAGATCTCGGCTCGGGTCAAGGCCGAGGCCGACCAGCTCGAGCGCGAGATCTACGAGCTCGTGGGGGAGGAGTTCACGCTCGGCTCGCCCAAGCAGCTCGAGGAGATCCTGTTCGGCAAGCTCGGCCTGTCACGCAAGCGCCGCGGCAAGACCGGGTACTCGACCGACGCCCGCGTGCTGCAGGCGATTCGCGCCGAGCACGAGGTGATCCCCAAGATCGAGCGCTGGCGGGAGCTGACCAAGCTCGCGCAGACCTATCTCGACGCGCTGCCCGAGCTGGTCGCCGGCGACGGGCGCCTCCATACGACGTTCAATCAGACCGCGGCGGCCACGGGCCGGCTGTCCTCGCTGAACCCGAACCTTCAGAACATCCCGATCCGGACGCCGCTCGGGCGCGAGATCCGCGCCTGCTTCGTGGCCGAGCCTGGAAATCTGCTCGTCTCGGCCGACTACTCGCAGGTGGAGTTGAGGCTGCTCGCGCACATCGCCGGCGAGGACGTGCTGAAGGAGATCTTCCGGCGCGGCGAGGACGTGCACACGGCCACCGCCTGTCGCGTGTTCGCCGTGACCCCCGATCAGATCGACCCGGGCATGCGCTCCAAGGCGAAGATGATCAACTACGGGATCGTCTACGGGCTCTCGGCCTACGGGATGGCCGACCGGCTCGACATTCCCCAGTCCGAGGCGGACGACTTCATCCAGCGGTACCTGGCCGGGTTCCCCGCCGTGGGCCGATTCATCGAGGCGACGATCGCCCAGGGCACCGAGCACGGCTACGTCTCGACCCTGTTCGGGCGTCGCCGGCAGGTGCCCGAGCTGCGCGCCCGCCGCTGGGAGCTGCGGAAGCAGGGCGAGCGCTTCGCCGTCAACATGGTCATCCAGGGCACCGCCGCCGACATCATGAAGGTGGCCATGGTGCGCAGCGATCACGCGCTCACGCAGGCGGGACTGCGATCGCGGCTGATCCTGCAGATTCACGACGAGCTGCTGTTCGAAGGGCCGGCCGACGAAGCCGAGCAGGTCAAGGAGATCGCGTGCCGGGAGATGCAGAGCGCCTACGAGATGGACCCGCCGCTGGCGGTCGAGGCCGGCATCGGGGCGAACTGGCTGGAGGCAAAGTGAGGGGCCTGGTTGTCGTGGGCCTGGGGTGTGTGGGTCGGTGGGTCGTGCGCGGGGCGTTGCTGATCGCGCTCGTGGTGGTGCCGGCCGGCGGCGCCGCCGCGGCCCGGCTGATGGGCGTCGTGCCCGATCTCGGGGTGCGGGTGGCGGTGGCCGGGGGTGGCGGTTCCGGTGGGAGGTCCGGTGGGGGGTCCGCGGCGCGGGCGCGGGGCGCGGGGCCGACGGCCCACATCGCGAGCCTCGTGTGGGGCGGCGGGCCCGTCGTCCACGCCAACCGCACGCACCTGATCTTCTGGCAGCCGTCGGGATCGGGGCTGAGCTTCGTCGCCGGCTACGAAGCGCTGACCGAGCGCTTCCTCGGCGACGTGGCCGCCGACAGCCATCTGCAGTCCAACGTCTACAGCCTCAGCGGTCAGTACACGGACGCGGGCGGCCCCGCCGCCTATGACTCGACCTACGCCGGCGCCGTGGTGGCGACGAACCCGCTGCCGGCCAACGACTGTGTGCTCCCGGTGACCGGACCGGGGTGGAGCCACTGCGTCGTGGATCAGGATCTGCAGGACGAGATCGGCGGCGTGATCGCCGCGAATCATCTCCCCACCACGCGCGGGGACATCTACTTCCTGCTGACACCGTCCGGGCTGGCGAGCTGCGAGACGCAGACGCCGGTGCCGAGCAACTGCTCGCTGGGCGGGGCCGCGGACAACGGCGCCTACTGCGGCTACCACTCGATGACGAACGGCGGGCTCCTGTATGCCTACCTGCCCTACAACGACGCCCCGGGCCATTGCCAGTCCGATGGATTTCCGACCCCGAACTCCAACTCGGCCGACGTGACGATCTCGACGCTCAGCCACGAGCACAACGAGACGGTGACGGATCCGAACGACTCCAGCGGATGGATCGACAGCAGCGGACAGGAGATCGGCGACCTGTGTGCGTCGGCGTTCGGCCCCAATCTCGGCTCGACCGCCGGCGGCGCCTACGACCAGGTCATCGACGGACACGGCTACTACACCCAGCTCGAGTACAGCAACGCGACGGGCGGCTGCGCCGGCTCGGCCCCCGCCGATGTGACGGCGTTCAGCGCGCCGGCCCTGGCCGCCGGCGACCGGTCGATCTCGTTCCGTGGGTCGGCCTCGCAGCCCGGCGGGTCGATCGTCGCCTACGACTGGGCCTTCGGTGACGGCAAGGGCGCCAGTCATCACCAGACGACGCACGTCTTCGCGCGCGCCGGCACCTTCACCGTGTTCCTGCGCAGCACCGACTCGTGGGCCAACTGGAGCTTCGCCGCGCACCGGATCAGGATCACCGTGCCCCCGCGGCCCGTCGTCGCGATCATCGGCCATCCGGCCGGCCGGAGCGGGAGCACCCGGCCGCGGTTCCGGTTCGTGTCCACGGCGGCGACCGCCTCGTTCCAGTGCCGGATCGACACCGGCGCGTGGCGCACCTGCCGCTCGGCCTACACGACCCCGCGGCTCGGCCGGGGGCGCCACCGCTTCTCGGTCCGCGCCACCGACACGTTCCGGCAGCGCAGCCGGGCTGCCGCGAGCTTCAGCTTCGTGGTGGCGTAGGGGGCGGGCGCTCGGGCGCTCGGGCGCGATTGCCGAGGTGTGGCCGATTCCGGCGACCATATCGCCGGAATCGGCCACGCTGTCGGCGGGAGCACGAGGCCTACGCCGGCGCCAGCGCCGCCCGGGCGGCCGCTCGCGCCGGCAGACCCCCGGCGGCGGCGAAGTCGGGATGCGCGACGCGGAGGTAGTGGTTGAACGACCAGTCGACGAACCGCTTGTTGCCCATGCCGCGCAGCGACGGGCCGAGGACGCGGGGCGCGACGCGGGGCACGAGCCGCTGGACGCGGAGCATCCAGCGGAATGGGGTCGCGTGGCTGGCGGAGAAGTCGTGGTAACGGGTCAGCGCCTGCGCGCGCGTCTGGCGGCCCTCGATCACCGCGCGCAGCTCGCGACCGCAGGCGAGGCCGAAGTACAGGGCGGTGCGGATCCCCTCGGCGGTCAGCGGGAGGCAGTGGCCGGCCGAGTCACCGACGAAGAAGATGCCGTCCTCGGTTCCGTCGCGCAGCGCGTGGGGGATCCAGTTGCCCTGATAGCGGACGGTGTCGGCGTGGAGGTCGCCGGCCAGGCGCACCGTCGGCTCGCGCACGTGGAAGCGCGGGTCGAAGGAGCCGACGCCGATCCGGAGCTCGTTGCCGGCCGGGAAGCTCCAGCCGTAGCCGGCGGGCACGTAGGAGCGGTCGATCCACACCTCGAGGTCGTGTCCGGAGCCGAACGGGTGCACCTCGAGCCCGCGGGACAGCAGCGCGTCGGGGGGCTGGATGTTCTGGCCGGCGCTGAGCACCCGGCGCCACCCGAGCCCGTCGACGATCAGCTTGGCGCGGATGTCGCCGCGATCGGTGTGGACGGTGGCGCCCGTGCGGCCGTCGACCTTGGCGTGCTCGAACTCGAAGTCGCCCTGGTCGGCGAGCAGCCCGCACAGCGTGCGGTAGTCGAAGGTGGAGAAGGTCCACGGCAGGTCGTAGCGGACGGTGGCGTGGGGCGAGTGGATGACCAGCTCGCCGAAGGTCTGCTGCAGCGACTCCTGGAGCCCGAGCGCGTGCAGCCAGGTCGTCGGGATCCCGCAGGCCGATGTCTGTCGCTCACCGATGTCGTAACGGTCGATCACGAGCACGTCGGCGCCACTGCCGGCCAGCTCGCGGGCCACGGCGAGACCGGCGAAGCTGGCACCGCAGATCAGGACGTCACAGTCACGATCGAGCGGCGTGCGCTCCTCTCCGCGCTTGGTCGCACGCTTGGGCATGGGCCGGATGATAGGGAGGGGTCGCCCGGCACCGGCCCCTTCGCTCAGGTCGGGTACCCTCAGTGGTTCATGTCTCCCACTACAACTCTGATCCCCGTCAGTGAGATGCCGAACGCGAAGGTCGTCGAAGGTTCCGACGGCCTCCTGCTCGAGATCGACGGCAAGATCGTCCCCAACTACGATGCAACGCTGCACCCCTTCCAGGAAGGGGATGTGGTCACCGGCCATGTCGTCCGCATCGACAATGACGAGGTTCTCGTCGACATCGGCTACAAGTCCGAAGGGGTCATCCCCTCCGGCGAGCTTTCGATCCGCAAGTCCGTCGACCCCCGCGAGGAGGTCGAGCTCGGCGAAGAGGTCGATGCACTGGTCCTCACCAAGGAGGATCAGGACGGACGGCTGATCCTGTCCAAGAAGCGAGCCCGCTTCGAGAAGGCCTGGCGCCGGATCGAGGCCGCGGCCGAGTCCGGTGAGCCCGTCGAGGGCCAGGTGATCGAGGTCGTCAAGGGCGGCCTGATCATCGACCTCGGCGTGCGCGGGTTCCTGCCCGCCTCGCTGGTCGACATCCGTCGCGTGCCCAACCTCGACGAGTACATGGGACAGGCGATCGAGTGCAAGGTGATCGAGCTCAACCGATCCCGCAACAACGTCGTCCTGTCGCGCCGTGCCGTGCTCGAGGAGCAGCGCAAGGAGGATCGCGAGCGGATCCTCGACCGGCTGCAGCCGGGCCAGGTCGTCGAGGGCACGATCTCGAACATCGTCGACTTCGGCGCGTTCGTCGATCTCGACGGCATCGACGGTCTGATCCACATCTCGGAGCTCTCGTGGTCGCATGTGAACCACCCGAGCGAGATCCTCTCGATCGGCGACACGGTGAGCGTCAAGGTGCTCGACATCGACCGCCAGCGCCAGCGCATCTCCCTGGGCCTCAAGCAGACCCAGGAGGACCCGTGGCAGCGGGTCGTGGACACCTACAACATCGGCGACGAGCTCGAGGGCAACGTCACCAAGGTGGTCACGTTCGGTGCCTTCGTCGAGATCCTCGACGGCGTCGAGGGCCTCGTGCACATCTCCGAGCTGGCCCAGCACCACGTGGAGAACCCGCGCGAGATCATCCAGCCCGGGGATCCGGTGCGGGTGAAGATCCTCGAGATCGACTCCGAGCGCCGGCGCCTGTCGCTCTCGATCAAGCGCGTCGAGGGCCAGGTGCTCCCGGTGCGTCCGATCGAGCCGCCCACGGGCGAGGCCGGCGACCTCGACGACGTGCCCGAGCTGGGGCTCTCCGAGGACGTGTTCGCGTCCGAGGCGCCGGCCGCGGCCGAGCCCGAGGCCGAGATCGAGGCGGCACCCGCCGCCGAGGCTCCCGCGGCCCCGGCCGAGGCTCCGGCGGCCCCGGCCGAGGCGCCGGCGGCCCCGGATGCGGCCGCGGCCGCCCGGAGGCGGCTCCGGCCGCGCCCGAGGTCGCTCCGGCCGCGCCCGAGGTCGCTCCGGCCGCGCCCGAGGCCGAGGCGCCCGTCGCCGAGGCCGCTCCGGAGGCGCCGGCGACCGAGCCGGAGCCCGTCGCGGAGCCGGTCCACGCGGAAGTCACGCCGGCCCATGAGGTGGCAGCGCCCGGTGCGCCCGGCGGGGACGAGTCGAGCACCTGACGCCGCTCCGCGGGTGATCCCGTTCATCGGATTGACGGGCGGTATCGGCACCGGTAAGTCGACCGCTCTGGCGGCGCTCGAACGTCTCGGCGCCGCCGTCATCTCGACCGACGGGGTCGTCCACGAGCTGTACGGGACGGCGGAGGTCCGCGACGCGGTCGTCGATCGCTTCGGCGCCGAGATCGCGCCGGCCGGCGTCGTCGACCGTCCCGCGATCGCAGCGGTCGTGTTCGCCTCGCCCGAGGAGCGCGGCTGGCTCGAGGGTCTGTTGTGGCCGCTGGTCGGGGCGCGCATGGTCACCTGGCGAAAGCAGCTCGAGCAGCGATCGCCGCCGCCACGGGCCGCGGTGGTCGAGGTTCCGCTGCTGTTCGAGGCGGGGATGGGCGAAGCCTTCGATGCCACGATCGCGATCGTGGCCGACGAGCCGGTGCGCGTGGCGCGCGCCGGCTCACGCGGGCACACGGCCGTCGACGAGCGCGCCGCGCGGCAACTCGCGCAGGAGGAGAAGGCGGCCCGGGCGACGTACGTCGTGCACAACGACGGGTCGCCCGCGGACCTTGAATTCGCATTGTCAGCCGTCCTTGACAAGCTTGAGTCGTGAGCCCGCCCGCCGCCGCAGCCACCACCCGCCGCTCCCACGACGCCCGCCGGCGTCAAGCCGCGGCCCGCCGGCGCCGGTCGGTGCTGTTCCTCGGCGCCTTCGGTCTGCTGCTGCTGGCGGTGGTGCTCGCCATGCCGCTGTTCAAGAAGGCCGTCAACGACCTCGGCCTGCCGCTCCAGGACCAGGACATCATCCGTCAGCAGGCCCAGGAGAAGCACCTCGACCCGGCGCTGATCGCGGCCGTCATCTACGCGGAGACGAAGTTCGACCCGCGGCCCTCGTCGGCCGGGGCACAGGGACTGATGCAGATCCTGCCCGAGACGGCCGACTTCCTCGCCCACCGCTCGGGCGCGACGACCTTCACCACCGCCGACCTGGCCACCCCGCAGGTCAACATCGCCTACGGCAGCTACTACCTGCGCTACCTGCTCGACAGCTACGGCGGCGACACGATGCTCGCCGTGGCGGCGTACAACGGCGGCCAGGCCAACGTCGATCGCTGGGTCGCCGACGCTCGCGCGCGCGGCCACCGGCTGACCGTGGCCGAGATCCCCTTCCCGGAGACACGCGCCTACGTGGCCAAGGTCCTGCAGGCGCAGAAGGATTACCGGCGGACCTACGCCAGCGAGCTCGGTTACCGGTAGCCGGGCCGGTCAGTACGCCCGCCGCGGGCGCCCGGCGTGCTCGACGCCGGCGATCACCGATGCGATCGCGTCGGCCTCGCCCTCCTCGAGCCCGGTGACCGTGATCCTGATCCCGGGCGGGGTCTCGATCCGGAACCGCTCGCCGGCGACGGTGAACCAGCCCGCGTCGAGCAGGGCCCTGACCATGGTGCCCTCCTCGCGCACCGGCACCCACACGTTGAGGCCGGAGTGGCCGTGGGCCGGCACGTCGCGGGCGGCCAGCGCGCCGAGCAGGGCACGACGGCGCTCGCCGTAGACGGCCGCGGCGCGGGCGGTCGTCGCCGCCAGGCCCGGGTCGCTCAAGAGCGCCGCGACGGTCGCCTGCAGGATGTGGCTGACCCAGCGCGTTCCCAGCGCCTGGCGGCCCTCGACCCGCGCGATCGTGGTCTCGTCGCCGCCCATCAGCGCCAGGCGCAGGTCCGGGTGGAGCATCTTCGACATCGAACGGACCACGGCCCAGCGCTCCCGGTTCGCGTCGACCAGGGTGGCGAAGGGCGCGCCGGAGACGACTCCGGCGTGGTCGTCCTCGACCAGCAGCAGGCCGGGGCGCTGGGCCAGCAGCCCGCGGAGGACGGCCGCGCGCTCGGCGTCGAAGGCGGAGCCGTACGGGTTCTGGGCCCGCGGGACGATCAGGGCGGCCTCGACGTCGCGCGCCAGGGCCGCCTCCAGCGCCTCGGGAATCAGCCCCCGTTCGTCGACCGGCACCGGAACCGCCACCAGCCCGAGCGCCGGCAGCAGGTCACGGATGCCGGCGTAGGCCGGATCCTCGACCACGACGCGGTCGCCGGGGTGCAGGTGGGTCTGCAGCACCCGCTCGATGCCGTCAAAGGCGCCGCCGACGACGGCGATCGCGCCCGGAGGCAGGCCGTCGGCGCGGAACGCGGCCGAGGCGACCGCGAGCAGCTCGGGGTCGGCGGAGTCGAGCTCGCTCATGCGCATCCGCGACTCGAAGTCGAGGCCGGCGAACACGGGCGCGAGTGCGGGCAGCAACGCGGGGTCGGGCAGTCCATGCGCGAGGTCGCGGACGTGGGCCGGGAGCTCGGCCGGCTGCGGGGTGCGGAGCGCCGGCCGCGGCGCGACGCGCGTCCCGCGGCGCCCGTCGGCGACGACGAGCCCGCGCTCGCGCAGAACTCGATACGCGGCGTTGACGGTCGCCGGGCTCGTGCCGAGCGCGGCGGCGAGCGACCGCACGGTCGGGAGCGCGGCGCCGGGCTCGAGCCCACCGTCGCGGATCGCCGCCTCCGCGCTGGCCGCGATCTCGCGGGCTGTCGATCCGGCGATCTGATATTGTTCTAGTTCAAGCATAGGAACGTACTATAACAAACTGACGCCAGGGTGACGAGAGGGACGTCTTCTCACATGGAGCCTCGCAGAGACGTTGAACGGGATATGGAAGCGACACGCGCTCCGGTGACCGACGCCCGGGTGACCGACGCCCGGGTGACCGACGCCCGGGTGACCGACGCCCGGGTGACCGACGCCCCGCCGGCGCCGGCCCCGATCGAGCGCACGGCCCGCTCGACCGTGCGCCGCCGGGCGGGCCGCGGCAGCTACGACCGCGCCGTGATCGAGGCGATCCTCGACGAGGGCCTGGTCGGGCACGTCGGGATCTGCGACGCCGACGGACAGCCGTACGTGATCCCGGTCATCTACGCGCGCTCGGGGGATCAGATCCTGCTCCACGGCAGCCCGCTCAGCAGGCTGCTGAGCGAGCTCTCCTCCGGCGTCCGTGCCTGTTTCACCGTGACCTTGCTCGACGGCATCGTGATGGCCCGCTCGGCCTTTCACCACTCCGTCAACTTCCGCTCCGTCGTCGTGCTCGGCGAGGCCCGTCTCGTCACCGGCGAGCGCGGGCAGCACGAAGCACTCCGTGCGATCGTCGAGCACGTCGCCGCCGGCCGCTCCGACGACGCTCGCGCTCCCAGCCCGCAGGAGCTGGCCGCGACCGAGGTCGTGACGATGCCGCTGACCGAGGCCTCGGCCAAGATCCGCACCGGGCCGCCCGTCGACGCAGCCGAGGACCACGCCCTACCGGTGTGGGCGGGCGTGATCCCGCTGGAGCTCCACGCCGGAGCGCCCGTCACCGACTCGCTGTGCCGACTCGCCCCGCCGGCCTACGCCGAGCACTACAGCCGCCATGTTCTCACCCCGTCCCCATAGGCTGATGGCCGCCGTGCGGGCCGGCGACGCCCACCGTGCGGCCGCCGCACAGGCGGTCACGATCCGCTCCGCGTTCCCGGACGACGAGGCCGGACTGGCGCGGCTGGCGGTGCTCGACAGCGCGGCCTCGCTGCGCCCGCCGATGCTGGTGGCCGAGGTCGACGGCGAGCTGCGGGCGGCGTTGTCCCTGGCCAACGGGGCGATGATCGCGGACCCGTTCAGGCCCACCGCGGCGCTGCTCGACCTGCTGGCGGCGAGGGCCGCCCAGCTCGTGGCCGCGGAGCGGGCGTCCGGTGAGCGCTGGTCGGCACCGCCGTCGTGGCCGGCCCGGGTCTTCTCCGAGGACGGCCCTCAGGACGTCCGCCCGGCCTGACGCTACGCTCAGAGGTCGAGCGTATGCCGAAGTTCGAACTCGATGCCGCCTACAGCCCAGCCGCCGATCAGCCGGCGGCGATCGAGTCCTTGGCGCAGGGGATCGCAGCCGGTGAGCAATATCTGACCCTGCTCGGCGCGACCGGCACCGGCAAGACGATGACGATGGCCGCGACGATCGAGGCGGTGCAGAAGCCGGCCCTGGTCATCGCCCACAACAAGACGCTCGCGGCGCAGCTGTGCAACGAGTTCCGGGCCTACTTCCCGCGCAACGCGGTCGAGTACTTCGTCTCGTACTACGACTACTACCAGCCCGAGGCCTACGTCCCGAGCAAGGATCTGTACATCGAGAAGGACTCGGCGATCAACCAGGAGATCGACCGGCTCCGGCACTCGGCCACGGCGGCGCTGTTCGCCCGCCGCGACGTCCTCATCGTCGCCAGCGTCTCCTGCATCTACGGCCTCGGCTCGCCCGAGGTCTACGACGAGAATCTCCAGACCCTGCGCAAGGGCGAGTTCATCGACCGGGACGGCCTGCTGCGCAAGCTCGTATCGATTCAGTACACGCGCAATGACACCGCGCTCGGCCGCGGCACGTTCCGCGTCCGCGGCGAGACGCTCGAGATCTTTCCCGCCTACGCCGAGACGGCGTTCCGGATCGTGCTGTTCGGTGACGAGGTCGAGCATCTGCAGCACTTCGACCCGATCACGGGCGAGGTGCTCGAGGACGATCTCGAGCACGTCGGCATCTGGCCCGCGTCCCATTACAACGTGCGCGAAGGCCAGATCGAGGATGCGGTGGCGGAGATCGGGCGCGAGCTGAACGAGCGCTGCGCCGAGCTCGACGCCCAGGGGAAGCTGCTCGAGTCCCACCGGCTGCGCCAGCGCACGCAGTACGACATGGAGATGCTGCGTGAGATGGGGTTCTGCTCCGGGATCGAGAACTACTCCCGGATCCTCGACGGGCGCCGCCCCGGTGACCGTCCCTACTGCCTGATCGACTACTTCCCCGACGATTTCGTCTGCTTCATCGACGAGTCCCACCAGACCGTGCCGCAGATCGGCGGCATGTACGAGGGCGACCGCTCGCGCAAGTCGACCCTGGTCGACTACGGCTTCCGGCTCCCCAGCGCGATGGACAACCGGCCCCAGAAGTTCCAGGAGTTCATCTCGATCACGCCACAGATGGTCTTCGTGTCGGCCACTCCGGGCGACTACGAGCGCACCCATTCGCCGCGGATCGTGGAGCAGATCGTGCGCCCGACCGGGATCGTCGATCCGGAGATCGAGGTGCGCGAGACGCGCAACCAGATCGACGATCTGATGAACGAGGTCCGGGGCCGGGTCGATCGCAACGAGCGCACATTGGTGACGACGCTGACCAAGAAGATGTCCGAGGACCTGACCGACTACCTGCTCGAAATGGGCTTCCGGGTCCGCTACCTGCACTCGGAGATCGACACGCTCGAGCGGATCCAGATCATCCGCGAGCTCAGGCTCGGCGAGTACGACGTGCTGGTCGGGGTCAATCTGTTGCGGGAGGGCCTGGACCTGCCCGAGGTGTCGCTGGTGGCGATCCTCGACGCCGACAAGGAGGGGTTCCTGCGCGGCGAGACCTCGCTGATCCAGACGATCGGGCGGGCGGCGCGCAACGTCGACGGCAAGGTCGCTGATGTACGCCGACAAGGAGACGGCGGCGATGCGGGCCGCGATCGGCGAGACCGATCGCCGGCGGGAGATCCAGCGCGCCCACAACATCGAGCACGGGATCACGCCGGAGACGATCGTCAAGGGCATCAGCGACATCGCCGAGTTCCTGCAGTCGGAGTCGAAGGTGCCCCGCTCACGGCGCCGCCGCCAGCGCCCCGCCGGATCGATGGAGCCGGCCGAGATCGAGCGCACGATCGTGGAGCTGGAGGAGGAGATGCTGGCCGCTGCCGAGGACCTCAGGTTCGAGTACGCGGCCAAGCTCCGGGACGAGATCCGGGACCTCAAGCGCGAGCTCGACATCGCCCTGGCCGAGGGCCGCGCGCCCACCGGCTGACACCGCCCCGGCCAGCCGCACCGGGTGAGTACCACGGCCGCCAGGGTCCGCTAGCCTGCCCGGGCTGAAGCGCTGATCCTGATACGGAGGTAGTTCGCGTGGCCCTGGAACGTGAGAGCATCGAGAAGAGAGACTTTCCCATCGGTCGCCGGGGCTACGACCCTGATGCCGTCGATGCCCATCTGAGCCTCCTGGCCGATCAGATCGACGAGCTCAAGCGCACGTCGCGGCGCCGCTCGGAGACGCTCGCCACCTCCGCCTCCGAGCAGGTCCGCTCGATCGTCGAGGCCGCCGAGACGAGTGCCGCCGAGATCCAGCGTCAGGCCGAGGACGATGCGCGGGAGATCCGGGGCGAGGCGAGTGCCGAGGCCCAGAGCACCCGCGAGCAGGCGACCGAGCAGGCCCGCGAGTACGTGGGCCAGTGTCTCGGAGTCGACCGCCGTGATGCTGCAGCGGCTCGATGCGATGGAGAGCGAGCTCTCGGCGCTGGTGGAATCGCTGCGCACCGGCTCCAACCGCCTCAATGCCGACCTGCAGCTGCTCGAGGGGAATCTGAGCGAGCTCACCGACGCCGCCGCCACGCGCTCGCGCTTCGAGCCCGAGGAGCCGGCCGCGTCCCGAGCCCCCGCCGCGGCCGCGGCGGCTCTCGCGCCGGAGGCGTCGGTGGTCGTCGACGAGGTCGATCTGTACGAGGAGCAGGGCGTGATCGAGGTGGAGCCGGAGATCTCGCATGTGGACCCCGACGAGCCCGTCGCCGCCGCCACGTCGGCCGCCGGCCCGGCCGCCGCCGGCGGTGACGATGACACCGAGGGCGCGCGCCTGATCGCCCTCAACATGGCGCTCAACGGCACCCCGCGTGAGGAGACGGGCCGCTACCTGGACGAGAACTTCAGCCTCGCCAACCCCGACAGCCTGCTCGACGAGGTGTACGCCAGCGTCGAGGGGTGAGGGCAGCGCCGGCGCCGGGGCGGCGCCGGGGCCCGACCGGCGCGCCGGTCCGTGGTCCGATGCGCACACCGGAGTCCGCTCCGAGCGGCTTTTCGGCTCCGGTGACCCAGGGGAACGTCTGTTCGGTTCTCTAGAATCGATGTGAGTGGACCAACTCGTCGTCTCGGGCGCCCGGGAGCACAACCTCAAGGACATCACGGTCGCGATTCCGCGAGGGTCGATGACCGTCATCACCGGCCTGTCGGGGTCCGGGAAGTCATCGCTGGCCTTCGACACGATCTACGCCGAGGGCCAGCGCCGCTACGTCGAGTCGCTGTCGGCCTACGCGCGCCAGTTCCTCGGTCAGATGGACAAGCCCGACGTCGACTCGATCGAGGGGTTGTCGCCGGCGATCTCGATCGACCAGAAGACGACGTCGCGCAACCCGCGCTCGACCGTCGGCACGGTGACCGAGATCTACGACTATCTGCGACTGCTGTGGGCCCGGGTCGGCCATCCGCACTGCCACATCTGCGGGCGCCCGATCGCGGGCCAGTCGGCGGAGCAGATCATCGACCAGGTGATGGAGCTGCCCGAGGGCAGCCGCTTCATGGTGCTGGCGCCGATCGTTCGCGGGCGCAAGGGCGAGTACGGCAAGCAGTTCGAGGAGCTGCGCGCCGAGGGCTTCTCGCGCGTGAAGGTCGACGGCGAGCTGCGCCGGCTCGACGAGGAGATCGTGCTCGACAAGAAGTACAAGCACGACATCGCGGTCGTCGTCGACCGCCTCGTGATGAAGGATGACCTCCGCAAGCGCCTGGCCGACTCGATCGAGACCGCGGTGGCGCTGGCCGACGGCCTGGTCGAGATCGAGCTGGTCGACTCCGGCCGGAGCCGCGCACGCTCACCTTCTCCGAGAAGTTCGCCTGCCCGGTGCACGGTCCGAGCCTGGTCGAGCTCGAGCCCCGGATCTTCTCCTTCAACTCCCCGCACGGCGCCTGCCCGCGCTGCACCGGGCTCGGGTCGCAGATGGAGATCGACCCCGAGCTGGTCGTCCCCGATCCGACGCTGTCGATCGGCGAGGGGGCGATCGCGCCGTGGGCGGTGAGCGCATCGAACTACTACGACCAGCTCGCGCAGGCGATCGCGGAGCGCTACGAGGTCGATCTCGAGGCCCGTGGCAGAAGCTGCCGGCCGGCGCGCGCGATTTCTTCCTCTACGGCACCAACGGCGACCGGCGTCCAGGTCTCCTACCGCAACCGGTTCGGCCGCCGGCGCTCGTACGCGACGCAGTTCGAGGGGATCGTCCCGAAGCTCGAGCGGCGCTACCGCGAGACCGACTCCGACTTCTCGCGCGAGAAGATCGAGGAGTACATGACGCTGCGGCCGTGCCCGGACTGCAAGGGCGCACGGCTGCGCCCCGAGTCGCGAGCGGTGCTCGTTTCGGGCACGCGCGATCCACGAGTTCGCCGCGCTGATCGCCCGCCGGGCGCTCGAGTGGGTGCGCGGGCTCGATCTGAGCGAGCACGACCGGCGGATCGCGCGGCTGGTGCTGCGGGAGATCGAGGAGCGGCTCCAGTTCCTGGACAACGTCGGCGTCGGCTACCTGTCGATGGAGCGCGCGGCGGCGACGCTGTCCGGCGGCGAGGCGCAGCGGATCCGGCTTGCGACGCAGATCGGCTCCTCGCTGGTGGGCGTGCTCTACATCCTCGACGAGCCGTCGATCGGCCTGCACCAGCGCGACAACGAGCGGCTGATCGGGACGCTCGAGCGGCTGCGCGATCTCGGCAACACGGTGCTCGTGGTCGAGCACGACGAGGGCACGATGCGCGCCGCGGACCATCTCGTCGACATGGGGCCCGGGGCGGGCGAGCACGGCGGCCACGTGGTCGCCCAGGGCACCGCGGCCGAGGTCGAGCAGCGTGCCCGAGTCGCTGACCGGCCAGTTCCTGGCCGGGACGCGGGTGATCGAGGTCCCGGCGCGCCGGCGCAAGCCGTCGGGCTACGTCGGCGATCGAGGGGGCCTCGCAGCACAACCTGCGCGGGATCAACGTCAAGATCCCGCTCGGCGTCTTCTGCGTCGCGTGACCGGCGTCTCGGGATCGGGCAAGTCGACGCTCGTCAACGAGGTCCTCTACAAGGCGGTCGTCCAACCGCCTGCACCGCTCGCGCCAGCGCGCGGGCGCGCACAAGCGGATCACCGGGCTCGAGCAGCTCGACAAGATCATCTCGGTCGACCAGTCGCCGATCGGCCGCACCCCGCGCTCGAACCCGGCCACCTACATCGGGCTGTTCGACCAGATCCGGGACCTGTTCTCCAAGACCCAGGAGGCGCGCGCCCGCGGCTACAAGCCGGGCCGGTTCTCGTTCAACGTCAAGGGCGGGCGCTGCGAGGTGTGCCGCGGCGACGGCCAGATCAAGATCGAGATGCACTTCCTGCCCGACGTCTACGTGCCCTGCGAGCAGTGCCACGGCAAGCGCTACAACCGCGAGACGCTCGAGGTGCGGTTCAAGGGCAAGACGATCGCCGACGTGCTCGAGATGCCGATCGAGGAGGCGCTCGAGTTCTTCGCCCACATCCCGAAGATCCGCCGCCGCGTCGAGGCGCTCAACGACGTCGGCCTCGGCTACATGCGCCTCGGGCAGCCGGCCACGACGCTGTCGGGCGGCGAGGCCCAGCGGGTCAAGCTCGCCGCGGAGCTGTCGCAAGGTCGCCACCGGGCAGACGCTGTACATCCTCGACGAGCCGACGACCGGCCTGCACTTCGCCGACATCCAGCGTCTGCTCGAGGTGCTGATGCGGCTGGTCGACGGCCGGCAACTCGGTCGTCGTGATCGAGCACAACCTCGACGTGATCAAGGTCTCAGACCGGGTCATCGACCTCGGGCCCGAGGGCGGCGAGGAGGGCGGCCGGGTGATCGCGACGGGGACCCCGGAGCAGGTGGCGGCCGAGCCCGGCGTCCTACACCGGGCGGTTCCTGGCGGACATCCTGCCCGTGCGGGCGAAGGCGAACGCCGCCGCGCGCGCCGGCGCCCGCGCGCGCGCCGCCGACGGGCTGGCGTGAGGCGGCTGCGCGGCCTCCCGCGCGATCCTCGGCCTGGCCGGCGCCGCCGTCGCTCGCGGCGTCGTGGCGCGGCGCGTCGCGAGGACGACGGGATCCGCCACGGCGCGTCCGGCGCGCCCGGCCTCCGCGCGTCCGCCGGCGCGACGCCACGTCCCGGCCGGCGCGCCGCCGCCGCCGACGGGTCCTCGTCCTGACCCAGACCCGCGGCTATCACCACGCCTCGATCCCGACCGCGCTGGCTGCGCTGCAGCGCATCGGCGCGCTCCGACGGGCGCTACACGCTCGTCCCTGCTGGCGAGCGCGGCGCAGCTCGCGGTCCTCGACCCTGCATCGGGCCGCCGCGGTCGTGTTCCTGCTCACCTCGGGCGAGCTGCCCCTGAGCGCCGCGGCCAAGCGGGCGCTGAGCGGATTCGTGCGCGGCGGCGGCGCCCTGATCGGCTTTCACTCCGCCACCGACACGTTTCATCACTGGCCCGGCTACATCGGCATGATCGGCGCCGAGTTCAGCCACCACGCGCTGCCCTCGCACCCAGCGGCTGATCGTCGAGGACCGCGGCAACGCCGCGACGCGGACCCTGCCGGCGAGCTTCCGGATCCACGAGGAGTTCTACGTCTTCAAGCACGACCCACGGCGCACGTCGCACGTGCTCGTCCGCCTCGACACCGGCCCGGGCGGCCCCGACCGCCCGCTCGTGTGGTGCCGGCGCGTCGGCCGCGGCCGGGTCTTCTACGACGCGCTCGGCCACTTCCCCCAGACGTGGCACGACGCCCGCCAGCGTCGCGCTCAGCGCGCGGCGGGATCGACTGGGCGCTCGGGCTCGGGCCTCGCGGCGAGTGACTGCTGAGACAATGCCGCCCTTGGTCGACACCGCGCTGCTCAAGCTATGGGCGCAGAAGTGGCGCTGGTACGAGCGCAACTCGCTGCCCTGGAACCGGGCCCGGATCCACTGGGAGCTCATGCGCCGCAGGCGTTCGTCCGCTGGCCGGTGCACGGCAACGTGCTCGAGGCTGCTGCAGGAGGGCCGGCTCGAGGTCGGGCGGCAGGTGCTGTTCGAGCCCGGCGTGTGGATCACCGCATCCCCGACGCGCGCGGGTGCGGATCGGCGAGGGCACGTTCCTCAACCTCGGCGTGATGGTGGCCGCGGTCGAGCTGGTCGAGATCGGCGACCACTGCATGTTCGCCAACGGGTGCTTCATCACCGACGGCAACCACCGCTTCGATGATCCGGACAGCCGGTCACCTGGCAGGGGTTCACGACCAAGGGCCCGACCCGCGTCGGCGACAACGTGTGGTGCGGCGCCAACGTGGTGGTCACCAGCGGCGTCACGATCGGCGAGCGCTGCGTGATCGGCGCCAACTCGGTCGTGACCACCGACATCCCGGCGTTCTCGATCGCCGCCGGCGCGCCGGCCCAGGTGCTCCGGCGGATCGAATACTGAGCGTCCAGGCCACCGCGGCCTGTCCTGCGGCCCGCGGTCATACGACCAGGCACGTGGTAATCGTCCCGCACCACGGCTACGATCTCGACGATCGCTACACATGCCGAGCGCTCGCCCGGTCGGGGAGTGCCGCGGAAGGGCAGGTTGGCTCCAGGGTGCTGGCCGGAAGCGCCAGAGGGCAGCGGTGATCCCGCCGCCACGCCGTCGGCTCGCGGGACGGGTACCGGTCCGGTCGGCTCCAGGCCGTCGCCGGGTCGCGAGCGAGGTCAGAGCGCTTCGGGCCGAGGTCGAGCGGCTCCGCGCGGCGTCGATCACCGATCCGCTGACCGGCCTGCTCAACTACCGCGGCTTTCACGAGCGCCTCCAGGAAGAGCTCTCGCGCAGCCGTCGCGAGCGCTACCCCGTCAGCGTGGTGGCGATCGATCTCGACAGCCTCAAGTGGATCAACGACAGCTTCGGTCACGGCGTCGGCGACGAGGCGCTGCGCGCGCTGGCGACCTCGATCCTGGCGTGCGTCCGGCCGAGCGACATCTCCGGTCGCCTCGGGGGCGACGAGTTCGTGCTCGCGCTGCCGCGGGTCCAGGAGGAGGAGGCCGAGCGGATCGTGCAGCGCATCCACGACGCCTACGGGATGGCGCTGCCCGACTACAGCCGGCTCGACTTCAGCGCGGGGGTGGCGACGACCGCGGGGGACGCCAGCGACGAGCGGCTGCTGCATGCCGCCGACGCGGCGATGTACGAGTCCAAGCGCCGGAATCAGGGCCCCCTCGCCCCGAGCCCGGCGCGCGGGCTGCGCGAGAGCTCCGGCCGGGCGATCGGTGAGGCGCAGCGGCTGGTCGGCACCGCGGTCGAGATCCAGCAGCGTCTGAGCTCGCAGCGAAGCGAGCGCGCGCAGGCACGAGCCAAGCGGGCCGCGGGAACCGGCGCCGACGAGCGGTTCCTCAGGCCGGAGCTCGTCGCCGGCCGCCCCAAGCCCCCGCGCCCCCCGGACACCCCGCGCCCCCCGGACACCCCGCGCCGCCCGGACACCCCGCGCCGCCGCGGACACCCCGCGCCGCCCGGACACCCCGCGCGGCCCTACGAGTTCTTGATCACGATCCCCTCGAGGATGTTCGCCACCTTCTCGGCCGCGTCGATCGCCGCCTCGAGGCGCTCGAACAGGTCCTTCCAGCGGATCACGACCATCGGGTCGATGCCGGTGTCGAACAGCGACGCCACCGCCTCCCTCGTGATCCGGTCGCCCTCGTTCTCGAGCCGGTTGATCTCGACCGTGTAGTGCGAGATGTCGCGGAAGCCGCGGAGGCGCGGGATCGCCTCGGAGATCTGGCGCGCAGGCGGCCTAGCAGCACGTGGGCGAGCCGGATCGCCTGGTCCATCGGCGCCTCGATCTTGTACAGCCCGAGGTAGTCGGCGACCTCCTCGGTGTAGTCGACGATGTCGTCGAGCGCCGAGGCGAGCGCGAGGATGTCCTCGCGATCGATCGGCGTCACGAACGTGTGGTTCAGCCGGTCGATGATGTCGTGGGTGATCCGGTCGCCCTCCTGCTCGCAGGCGAGGATGTCCCCGGCCAGGTCCTTGCTGTCCGGATAGTTGCTGAGCATCCGGTCGAGCAGCTCGCAGGCCTTGAGGATGTTCGTGCCGGCCTCCTCGAACAGCCCGAAGTAGACCCGGTCTCGGACGGCGAAGACCTGCGAGAGTCGCGGCATCCGCACGGATGCTATTGGTCGGAGGGCCCGGCGCGAGCCGCGCCGGGCCCTGACCGCTTCCGATCAGCCGGCCGCCGGGGATCGGCCGGCAATTCCCTCCTCAGCCGAGCGCCGCGGTGAACTCGAGCAGCTCCGCGTCATCGATCGAGTAGGCGTGCTCGGGGGCCGGGAATGCCCGCGAGCGGACCTCGGAGGCGTACTCGGCCACGCCGGCCACCATCTCGGCTCGGACCTCGGCGTAGTGCTTGGCGAACCGCGGGGCGTGCCCGTCGTAGATGCCGAGCAGGTCGTGGAACACGAGCACCTGCCCGTCGGTGCCCGCGCCCGCGCCGATCCCGATCACCGGGATCTCGAGGCGCTCCATCAGCACGTCGGTGACGGGGGCGGGGATGGCCTCGAACACGATCGCGAAGCACCCGGCCTCCTGCAGCGCGATCGCGTCACGTGCGACCGACAGCGCGCGAGAGGCCGTCCGCCCCTGGGCGCGGTAGCCGCCGAGCGCGGTGGCGGTCTGGGGCGTCAGTCCGACGTGGCCCATCACCGGGATGCCGGCATCGACGATCGCGCGGGCCCGCTCGACGCTGGTGCCGCCCCGCTCGAGCTTCACCGCGTCACAGCCCGCCTCCTTGATGAAGCGCTGGGCGGTGGCGACGGCCTGCTCGTTGGAGGCCTCATAGGAGCCGAACGGCAGGTCGCCGACCAGGAACGGGGACTTCAGCCCGCGCCGGACCGCGGACGCCAGCATCAGCATCTCGTCGGTGGTGACCGGCACGGTCGACGGGTAGCCGAGCACGGTCATGGCACCGGAGTCGCCGACGAGGACCATGTCCACGCGCGCGGCCTCTGCCACCTGCGCGGAGGGGTAGTCGTAGGCCGTCACCATCACGATCGGCTCGCCGAGCCGCTTCTTCTCGGCCAGGCGCGGGAGCGTCATCGGCAACGGCGCCTCCATCGTCCCTGGCACCGGCACACGGGGGGTAGCTGACATGCGTGCTCGTCCTCTCTATGCGGTGGTTGACGCCCCGAGAAGGGTCGCCACCTCCTGGTCGACAGTCAGGATCTCGTTCTGCGCGTTGACATGGACAACGCGTGGGCTGTAGTGCTCGAGATCGTCGGGGTCATAGCCGGCGTAGGAGATCACGATGATCGTGTCGCCGCGGTGCACCAGTCGTGCCGCCGCGCCGTTGACCTTCATGTCGCCCGAGCCGCGCTCGCCCGCGATCGTGTATGTCTCAAAGCGCGCGCCGTTGTCGATGTCCACCACGGCGACCTGCTCGAACTCGCGGATGTCCGCGGCCTCCAGCAGATCGGGGTCGATCGTGATCGACCCGACGTAGTGGAGGTCGCAGTCGGTCACGGTCGCCCGGTGAATCTTCGACTTCAAGCATCGTGCGCTGCATCGTCGGCGTCTCCCGTTCTTCCGCTGGATCAAGGTGGTTGTCGATCAGTCGTGTGTTCCCGACCCGGGCGGCGAGCACGGCGAGCACCTCGCCGTCGATCGCCGTCACCGGCGCCAAGGTCTGCGGCGCTGACGAGCTCGAGGTATTCGGGCTCGACGCTCGCGCCGTCCAGTTCCGCCCGAGCCCGGGCCCGCACGGCCGCCGGGTCGCGCTCGCCGGCGGCGACCGCAGCCTCGGCGCTGCGCAGCGCGCGGTAGAGCGCCGCGGCGCGGTCGCGCTCCTCGGCGTCGAGCCGGGCGTTGCGGCTCGACATGGCCAGCCCATCGGGCTCGCGCACGGTCGGGCTGACCTCGATCCGCGTCGGGATGTCGAGGTCGCGCACGAAGCGCTTGATCACCAGCGCCTGCTGGGCGTCCTTCTGGCCGAAGTACGCGACCTGCGGCGCGACGATGTTCAGCAGCTTGGTGACGATCGTGGCGACGCCGTCGAAGTGAGCGCGGCCGCGATAGACGCCCTCGAGCCCGTCCGTCAGCCCGGCGACGGAGACGGTGGTCGCGAAGCCGACCGGATACAGCTCCTCGACAGCGGGCGCGAACAGGAGCTCGACGCCCTGCTTCGGCGGCCAGCGCGGCGTCGCGCGCCTCATCGCGGGGGTAGGCGCTGAGATCGCTCGACTCGTTGAACTGCGAGGGGTTGACGAACAGGGACACGACGACGTGCGTCGCATTCGGCGCGAGCCTGGCGCATCAGCGACAGGTGACCCTCGTGAAAGGCCCCCATGGTCGGAACGAGGCCGATCGTGCTCGCCCGCGCGCCGGGGCTCGGCCAGCGCGGCCCGGACCTCGGTGATCGTGCGCACGACTCTCATGCCGGCGCTCCGGCCACGATCTGCTCGCCCGCTCCGCGCCGCGGTCGCCCGTCCCGCGGGCTCGCCCGCCGCGCGCTCGGCTGGGACGCGGTCGGCCGCGAGCGCTCGGGTGGCGTCGGCGAGCGCATCGAACAGCGGCAGCAGTTCGGCCGCGCGCTCGGACACCGCGGCGCGCTGGCGAGCGACCGTGGCCTCGTCCCCGCGCGCGACCGGCCCGGTCAGGGCGCGCTCGGGACCCAGCGTGGCCCAGTTCTCGACCGTCGCGCGGACCAGCGGCAGCAGCAGCTCGCGGTCGGCGCCGGTGGTGGCGGCGAGCCGTTCGGCGGCGCACTCGAGCGTGATCAGGAAGTTGGAGGCGATCGACGCCGCGGCGTGGTAGGCGGTCCGGTCGGCGTCGGCGATCTCGACCGCGCGGCAGCCGAGCGCGGCGGCCAGCTCACGCGCCAGCCCGAGCGCCCGCCCGCTGCGTGCCGGCGATGGCCGCGCCGGCACCCTCGAATCGCGCTCCGGCGTCGGTGACGGTCATCAGCGGGTGCAGCGAGAAGCCCTCGTGGGGCGCGAGCGCGTCGAGGCCCGTGGCGCCCGAGCAGTGGCCGAGCACGGGCCCGGCGGCGAGCTGGGCGGCCACGCCCGCGATCTGCGCCGTCGGGGACGCACAGCAGCACGGCATCCGCGCCGGCGGTGTCCGCGCCGCGGCCGAGCGGGACCGCTGACCTCGTAGCCCGCGTCGCGCAGAGCGCCGGCCAGCGCCGTGCCGAGCCTGCCTCGCCCGATGACGGCGAGGCGCATCACGCGTAGGGTGTCTCGGAGGGTATTCCGTTCCAGTTCCCGCATCAGAGATACCGGTCGGCTTGGGGTGCTGCGTACGACGTTCGCTTTGAAGTCCGTCCCTGTCGGTGACGGCCTCGCTGCCGACGGTACCCCGTCAGCGGCCCTGGTTACCATCCACAACCGTGAGCTCCGCCACAGAGCGCCGAGAGCAATTGAAGGCGGTGTACGAGGAGGCCAAGGACTGCACGCGCTGTCCGCTGCACCAGACGCGCACCACCGTCGTGTTCGGAGCCGGGAACGCCGACGCCGGCGCTGATGTTCGTCGGCGAGGCGCCCGGTGCCAACGAGGACCGGCTGGGCCTGCCGTTCGTCGGCCAGGCGGGGAAACTGCTCGACAAGCTGCTCGGCGAGATCGGGCTCGAGCGCGGCGACGTGTTCATCGCCAACGTCCTCAAGTGCCGGCCGCCCGGACAACCGCGACCCGCAACCGCGTGAGATCGAGTCCTGCCAGGACTATCTCCGCCGCCAGGTCGACCTGATCGAGCCGACGGTGATCTGCACGCTGGGGAACTTCTCGACCAAGCTGCTGCGCGGCGACACCGACCGGGATCTCGCGCCTGCACGGGCAGGAGGAGGTGCGCATCATCGGCTCCCGAGCCGTACGCCTGTACCCGCTGTACCACCCCGCGGCCGCGCTGTACACGCCCTCGATGCTGGAGACGCTCCGGGCCGACTTCGCGCGGCTGCCGGCGCTGCTGGAGCTCGGGCCCCCGGAGCAGCCGCCGCAGGTGGAGCCCCTGACCGCGCCGGAGGAGCTCGATCCGGTCACGGCCCAGCCCGCATCCGCCGCGCCGGCCGAGCCCGCATCCGCGGCGCCGGCCGAGCCCGAGCCGCCCGACGCCCCTGAAGCCGACACGCGCCGGTGACGGTTCCCGACCAGCCGGCGGCGCAGCTCGGGTTGTTCTGAGCGCCCCTACTCCGTGACGCGCTCGATCAGGAACGCCACGCGAACGTGGGCGCGCCACTCATCGAGGTTGTCTCCTCGGAGGCCGACCGATACGACGTCGACCGCCTTGATGTTGCGCAAGGTCGCCTGGGCATCCTCGAGCGCGGCCCTGACGGCGTCGTCGGATCCCGTCGTCGAGCTCCCGACGAGCTCGATGATCTTGATGACGGCCATCTCACCTCCCCGATCGTGGGATCGTCAGGGCGAGCCTACCCCCGCTGAGGCCCGGGCGGTGTCCGCGAGGTCAGGTGGGCGCGCGAGCCGATCGGACTCCGGCGGGGGCGGCGTTCGCCGCAGCGCGAAGCCGAACGCGACGAGCGCCCCGAGGGCCTGGATCCCCAGGACGACGGCGGCGAATCCGGCCGGCTTCTTGGGGGCATGCAACAGCAGGATCGGCTCGATGATCGCCACCATGCCGATCAGCGATCAGGAACCAGGTGCGCTTGAGCGCGAGCATGTACTGGATGGCCAGATACGTGCCGGCCAGCACCGTGAACGCGACACCGAGCACGAGCAGCGAGTCCGACGCCGACGTGCGCTTGGCGCCGAACGCGACCTCCAGCAGCGGCTTGGCCGCCACGGCGAAGATCAGCAGCACCGGGATCGCGCACACGAGCACGATCCCGAGCGCGATGAACAGCACCGGGCGCGTGTCCTCGCCGGCCGCCCGGCGCCGCGAGGCCTCGGGAACGAGGTAGAAGCCCGCCCCGATCGCCACCCAGATGAGCACCTTGGCCGCCACCGCGGTGGCGCTGTAGGCGCTGGCAAGGTCCTTCGAGAACTGGTGCTTGGCGGCGATGATGTCGATGTTCTGGAGCACCGCGATCACGATCAGCCCGGCGATCGGTGCCCACGCCCGCTGGATGTGGTGCCACAGCGTGATCGCCTCCTGCGGGCTCGGGCACGGCCGCGGGCGCCTCCGCCTCGGCGGCCGCGATGTGGCGCAGCAGCCGCCGGGCGCAGTAGGCCGACATGACCAGGAACGACAGCGGCGTCCCCAGGTAGGCGCCCGTCACCCCGAGTCCGGCCACCGCGAGTCCAGCCCCGAGCACCAGCCGGGCGCCCTGCTCGCCGATCAGGCTCAGGCCGACGCCCTTGTAGTCGCCGACGCCCTGCAGCACGCCGCGCAACAGGGACAACTCGAGCCACATGCAGCCTGCCGGCAGCCCGATCGCCGCCGCCCAGCTGTCGTGCTTGACGCCCACCGCCGCCGCGATCTGATCGCGCAGCAGGAACGAGATCACGGTCAGCACCGCCGTCGACGATCAGCATCGTCCGGGTCCAGCCCCGGACCGTGGCGATCAGGCTCTGGCCCTGCGCCGAGATGCCCGAGTACGCCCTCGCGCGCGGTCGCCACCTGCATCGCCTGTCCGATGACCGACAGAATCAGGAAGTAGCTGATCAGCGCCGCCAGCGAGCCGTAGTCGTCGAGCAGCCGCGCGAATACGATCGTCGACGCGAGCGCGATGACGTTGTTGATGATCATCGCGCCGGCGAGGCCGGCGGCCTTGGCGGTCTCGGAGCCTCGAAGCGCAGTCAGGCGCGGCTCGTACCGCTGCCTGAGCGATGAGAACCGGCTCACGCCGATCGCGTCGCAGTTGAAGCCATAGCCGCGTTGACGGTAGCGAAGGTGCCCCCGATCCGGGGCTCGGACTGGCCGAACGTTACATCGCGCCGCCGATCACCTCGCCGATACCTCCAATACAGTGGGTCGCGCCTCATGTCCCGCCGCCGACTGACCCCGATCCTGCTCGCCGCAGGCCTGCTCATGACGGCCCTCGCCGGGGCCGGCGCGGCGGCCGCGGCGGCATCGAGCCTCACGCCGACCCCCCCGGTCACGCTCTCGATCGGCACCGGTTCGACGACGCAGACGACCACCGTCCCGGTCACCACGACCGCGACCACGACGACCACGGCCGGCGGCGCGCCGACCAGGCTGCCGCACACCGGCGTCGACGTGGGACTCGAGCTGCTGGTCGCGGCGAGCATGGTGGGCGCCGGCGTGATGCTGCGGCTGCGCGATCCGGCACGGCGCGAGCCGCGATCCTGACGCTCACGGCCTCGGGTCAGCCCGTGCCCCGCCGGATCGAGACAGCAACCGCAGCCGAGACCGAGGCGGCCGGCGCCGATCTCGCGGTGACGCTCGCGCCCGGTGACGTCGTGCTCGTCCACGGAGAGCTCGGCGCCGGCAAGACGACGTTCGTGCGCGGAGCGTGCCGGGCCCTCGGCGTCACCGGGCCGGTCACCAGCCCGACGTTCACGATCGGTCAGCGCTACCACGGCCGCGTCCCCGTCGCCCATCTCGACCTCTATCGCCTCGACGGCCTCGACACCGAGGAGCCCGGCTGGCTCGGCGACTATCTGGGCGCCGACACGGTGGCCTTCGTCGAGTGGCCCGCTCCCGAGCCCGAGCAGCGCGTGGCGGGAACGGACACGATCGGCGCCTTCGGCCGGATCGCCGCCCGCGTGCGACTGGCCCACGCCGGCGGCGACCGGCGGATCATCGAGCTCGGCCGATGAGGATCCTCGGCTTCGACACCGCGACCGCGGCCACCACGGTGGCGCTGCTCGATATCGGCACCGACCTCGACGGCGACCCTCGCGGCGACCGCGACCGCGCGAGAGCGACCGCCCGCCGCTCGAGTTCGAGCTCCGCGATGACCCCGCCGCCGGCGCACGGCCCCGGCACATCACCCGGCTGCTGCCCCTGATCGACGAGCTGCTCGAGCGATCCGGCGCCGGCTGGGAGGCCGTCGACCTGCTCGCGGTCGGCATCGGCCCCGGGACGTTCACCGGGCTGCGGATCGGGATCGCCACCGCGCAGGCGCTCGGCCGGGCTCGCTCGATCCCCCTCGCCGGCGTCTCCACCCTCCAGTCCCTGGCCCTCGGAGCGGCGAGCACCGCCCGCGCGATCGATCCCGGCGCCGCCGTGCTCGGAGTGCTCGACGCGCGCCGCGGCGAGGCGTTCGCCGCCGCCTGGCGGCCCGGCCTCCCCGAAGCCGAGGCGCTCGGCGAGCAGCTCGCCGAGGCCCGCGCGCTGACGCCCGACGCGCTCGCCGGCGTGGCGCGCGAGCTGGGCCCGGACGCGCTGGCGATCGGACCCGGGGCGTTAGAATTCCGGGTCCAGCTCGAGCGCGCAGGGGCGGTGGTTCCGGCGCAGCACTCGGAGCTTCACAGAGTGTCCGCCGTGTATCACTGCCGGCTCGCATCGCGGCTGAGCCCCACGGCTGCCACCGCCGAGATCAGTCCGGACTACCTCCGGCTCCCCGATGCCGAGATCGCGCTTCAGCGGCGAGCGCAGGACAACCCGTGACAGAGCCCATCACCATCCGCCCCCTCGGCTATTCGGACCTTCCCCAGGTGATCGCGGTCGAGCGTCGCGCCTTCCCGACGCCGTGGTCGCTGGCGATGTTCGTGCTCGAGCTCTCGAAGCCCTCGGGTGTGTGCCTGGCCGCGCTCGTGGACGGTAGGCTCGTCGGCTACCTGATCTGCTCGCGCTACGACCAGGTCTTCCACCTCATGAACATCGCGGTGGACCCGGCGCTCGGCGGCGCAGGCGTCGCCTCGGCGCTGCTGGCCCGGATGCTCCAGAGGGCCGGGCCCGATGAGGCGTACACGCTCGAGGTGCGGACCTCCAACGCGGGGGCGATCACGCTCTACGAGCAGTTCGGCTTCCGCGCCGCCGGCATGCGCCGGCGCTACTACCAGGACACTGGTGAGGACGCGATGATCATGTGGCGGACGACCGGCGACCGTTCCGGCTCGGGCTTCCCGGGTTGAGATGCCCGGTCGTCTGATCCTCGCGCTCGAGACGAGCTGTGACGACACATGTGCCGCCGTCGTCACCGACGGGGGCGAGATCCACGCCAACGTGATCTCCTCGCAGGCGATCCACGGGCGCTACGGCGGCGTCGTTCCCGAGGTCGCCTCGCGCCACCATCTCGCGCTGATCGGCGACGTCGTGCAGGCCGCATCGGACCGGGCCGGCACCTCGCTCGGCGCAGGTCGACCTCGTCGCCGTCACCGCCGGCCCCGGCCTGGTCGGAGCGCTGCTCGTCGGTGTCGCCACGGCCAAGGCGCTCGCGGCCGCGCACCGGCTGCCGCTGGCCCCCGTCGACCACCTCCACGGGCATGTCGCCGCGAGCTTCCTCGAGCCGGCGCCGTTCGAGCCGCCGTTCCTGAGCCTGATCGCCAGCGGCGGCCACACGCTGCTCGCGCGGGTGGACGGCCGCGGGCCGGGCTTTGAGCTGGTCGGGCAGACGCTCGACGACGCCGCCGGCGAGGCTTTCGACAAGGGCGCCCGCCTGCTCGGCCTCGGCTACCCGGGGGGCGCCGCGCTCGAGCGCCTCGCCCGCGACGGCGATCCGGCCGCGTTCGCGTTCCCGACCGCCTCGCGCGTTCCGGGGCTCGACTTCTCCTTCGCCGGGCTGAAGACGGCACTCCTGTACCGGGTGCGCGAGCTGGGGGAGACCGAGACCGAGCGTCTGCGCGCCGACCTCGCCGCCTCCTACCAGCACGCGATCGTGGAGATGCTGGCCGGCCGCGTCGCCCGCGGCCTGGCCCAGACCGGGCTCGAGCGCCTGGCCGTGGGGGGCGGAGTGGCGGCCAACGGGCCGCTGCGTGCCCGCCTGGCCGAGCTCGACGTGGCGCTCGACATCCCCGAGCCCGCGCTGTGCACGGATAACGCGGCGATGATCGCCAGCGCCGCCCGGTACGTCGCCGAGCTGGCCTACCCGGACTATCTGGGGCTCGACGTCTACGCCAGCGGCGAACGGGCGGTGGCGGCCTGATGCGCACCGTCGTCCTCTACGGCCGCGCCGGGTGCTGCCTGTGCGACGAGGCCCGCGAGGTGCTCGAGCGCGTCCGCGCCGAGTCGCCCCTTCGTGCTCGAGGAGCGCGACATCGAGGCCGATGATGCCCTGCACGCGGCGTACCTCGAGCGCATCCCCGTGGTCACCATCGACGGGCGCGAGGAGTTCGAGTTCTTCGTCGATGAGCGCGAGTTCACACGGCGACTCCTGGCGCCCGCAGTAGAGTGAGGGACGGATGAGCTACACGGTGGGTCGCGGTACCGAGATAGCCCAGCCGGGCAGCGAGAAGCCGGGGGAGAAGCTTTCACTGGGGGTCGCGGCCCGTCTGTCGCGCTACCTCCAGGTACTCACACAGGCGCGCAAGATGGGCAAGGAGACGATCTCCTCACAGGAGCTCGCCGACTACACGCACGTGAACTCGACCCAGATCCGGCGCGATCTGTCGGGCTTCGGCAAGTTCGGCAAGCGGGGCGTCGGCTACAACGTCGAGTCGCTCGTGTCCCAGATCCGCAAGATCCTGCGGACCTCCGGGCAGCACAACATCGCTCTGTTCGGCGCCGGCCACCTGGGTATCGCGATCGCCACCTCGGACATCTTCGCCGACCACGGCTTCCGGGTCGTCGCCGTCTTCGACCTCGATCGCGACAAGGTGGGCACGCAGATCGGCTCCCTCACGGTCCGTCACAACACCGAGCTGCGGGACGTGGTCGAGGAGGACGACATCGTGGTGGCCGTGCTCGCGGTTCCCTCGCCCGCCGCCCAGATGCTCGCCGACGATCTCGTCGAAGCCGGTGTCAAGATCATCTTCAATTACTCCGACGCGCTGCTCCAGGTGCCGCCCGAGGTGACTGTCCACACCTCGAGCCCCGCCGTCGACCTGCTGTACGCCCTCTACTTCTATCTGACCTAACTCCCCGGACGTGGACGTCGATCTGGATACGGCTCGCGCGGCCTTCGAGGACTCCACCGACTTCACGGTCGGCTTGGAGGAGGAGTTCGCGCTCCTCGACGCCTCCGACCTCGGCCTCACCGCGCGGTTCGACGAGATGAAGCAGGCCGCGCAGAGCGACCCGGTGCTGACCGAGTCGATCGCCGGTGAGCTGATCGCCTCGGAGATCGAGATCCGCTCGGGCCGCGGGGCGGACCTTGCCGCGGCGACGCTGGCCCAGCGCGACCGCCGGCGCCGGCTGTTCGCGCTCGCGGCCGGGCGGGGCATCGCGCTCGGGTCCACCGGCACCCATCCGTGGTCGGACTACCGCGACCAGCACATCATCCAGACCGACCACTACCGCCGCGTCGAGGAGGGGCTGAAGTACGTCGCCTGGCGCAACAACACGTTCTCGATGCACGCTCACGTCGGGATCCGCGGCGCCGAGCGCGCGGTGCTCGTGTGCGACCGGCTGCGCCCTGTGCTGCCGCTGCTGCTGGCGATCTCGGCCAACTCGCCGTTCCTCGACGGTCGAGACTCGGGCCTTCACAGCGCCCGCACCCAGACCTTCACCCGGAGCTTCCCGCGCTGCGGCGTGCCCGACCCGTTCGGGAGCTGGGACGCGTTCACCGACTACATCCGGTTCCTGTTCCGCTCCAACTCGATCGTCGAATACACGCAGGTGTGGTGGTCGATCCGCCCGCACCTGTCGTTCGGCACGGTCGAGGTCCGGATCTGCGATGCCCAGGCCACGGCGCCGGAGGCCGAGGGCCTGGCGGCACTGATCGTGGCCTGTGTGGCACAGGCCGCCCGTGATATCGACGCCGGCGTGGCCAAGCCGGACGTTCCCGGCCGGCTGATCGAGGAGAACATGTGGCGCGCGATCCGCTACGGACTGGACGGCAAGCTGCTCGACCTCGAGCGCCTGACCGAGTACCCGGCGCCGGCCGCGCTCGATCGCCTGCTGGAGTGGACTGCTCCGGTCTGTGCCGAGCTCGGGATCGACATCGCGCTACCCGAGCTCAACGGCGCGCAGCGTCAGCGGCGGCTGGTCGACGCGGGCGTGAGCCTGGGGGAGATCTATGCCGGCGCTGTCGCGGAGACGCGCGAGACCTATGCTCAGGAGGCTGAGCATCCCGCGGAGGTGACCAAATGAGTGCAACCGGAGATCCATCGGACGTGCAGGAGCCGCAGCCCGGCGGCGGAGGCCGGCCCGAGGAGCAGATGTCCGAGGAGGAGCTGCGCGCAGCCTACGAGGCCGAGATCAAGAAGATCCGGGTCGAGCACGTCCTGCTCGAGCAGGTCGTGACGCTCGTCAATCTCGGGATGCGGCGCACCGGCCTGGTGCCCGGCACCGAGGCCGAGCGCGATCCCGACCAGGTGCGCATCGCGATCGAGGCCGTGCGCGTGCTGCTGCCGCTGGTCGAGCAGACGGTTCCGCAACAGGCCGGGCCGATCCGCGACGCGCTCTCACAGCTCCAGCTGGCCTTCGTCCGCATCGGTGGCCCGCCGGCCGCGGCCGGCCCGGCCGGTCCGCCGCCGCCCGCTGGCGAGGGTGGTCCGGGTGGTCCTGGTGGTCCCGGCGGTGGTCCGGGCGGCGGTCCCGGTGGTCCCGGCGGCGCCGGAGCTCCGGGCGGCCCCGAGGACCCGGCGGCGAAGCCCGGCGAGGCGGGTCCGGCCCAGCGCAGCGGCCGGCTCTGGATCCCCGGTCAGTAGGCCGCATCGACAGCGCGGCGCAGGCCGGCGCGACCCGCAGGACGTTCCGGCGCCGTCCACGGTAGACTCCCGCGCCGCTTTGCGGGGCCTCCGCCTGGGTTTTGGGGTGGTGGCCCTTCGTAGTTTCACGGCGCGCCCTTTTCCGCGCCCTCTCCCAACGATGTAGAGCCCTCCGGAGGACTTTCTCTTGTCTAGCTTCCTGACGCACCATGGGGCGCTGGTAGCGCTGTTCGGCGCCGCCTGCGCCATCGTGTACGGCGCCGTCACCGCTCGCCAGCTCCTGGCGCTTTCGCCGGGCAACGAACGGATGCGCTCCATCTCCGCCGCGGTCCAGGAGGGAGCCCGCGCATACCTGAACCGGCAGTACACGACGATCGCCATCGTCGGCGTCGTGCTGTTCGTCGCCCTCATCCCGATCCAGAACATCCGGGTCGCGATCGGCTTCGCGATCGGCGGCTTCCTGTCCGCCTCGGCCGGCTACGTCGGGATGAACGTCTCCGTGCGCGCCAACGCCCGCGTCGCCGAGTCCGCTCGCAGCGGCGTCTCCCGCGCGCTCGACGTCGCCTTCCGCGGCGGCGCCGTCACCGGCATGCTCGTCGTCGGGTTGGCCCTGATCGGCGTCTCGGGCTACTACGGCATCCTCACCTGGATCGTGGGTGAGAGCCCGCGTCACGCCGTCGACGCCCTGATCGGGCTCGGCTTCGGAGGCTCGCTGATCTCTGTCTTCGCCCGTCTCGGCGGCGGCATCTTCACCAAGGGGGCCGACGTCGGCGCCGACCTGGTCGGCAAGATCGAGGCCGGGATCCCCGAGGACGACCCCCGCAACCCCGCCGTGATCGCCGACAACGTCGGCGACAACGTCGGCGACTGCGCCGGCATGGCCGCCGACCTGTTCGAGACCTACGCCGTCACCGCCGTCGCGGTGATGTTGCTCGGCGTCCTCATCTTCTCGTTCGCCGACCAGTCGGCCGTCGCCCTCTACCCGCTCGTCATGGGCGGCGTCTCGATCATCGCCTCGATCATCGGCACCTTCGCCGTGAAGTCGAAGGCCGGCAACGTCGAGCGCGCGCTCTATCAGGGTCTGATCGTGTCCGGCATCCTCGCCGCGATCGCCTTCCTGCCCGTGACCAAGTGGCTGATGGACGGCATCACGTACAAGGGCGGCGCCGCCGGTCCGCACTGGTGGAAGTTCTACTCTCTGCGCTCTGATCGGTCTCGGCGTGACGGCCCTGCTGTTCGTGATCACCGACTACTACACCTCGACCCGCTTCTCGCCGGTCAAGAGCACCGCCCGCGCGTCCCAGACGGGCCACGCGACCAACATCATCCAGGGCCTCGCCAAGGGCTATCAGGCCACCGCATTGCCGGCGATCGTGATCGCCCTCGGCGTGTTCGGCGCCTGGAAGCTCGGCGGCGGCGGCACCCAGGGCATCTACGGCATCGGCATCGCCGTGATGGCGCAGCTGTCGCTCACCGGCCTGATCGTCGCTCTCGACGCCTTCGGCCCGATCACCGACAACGCCGGTGGTATCGCCGAGATGGCCGAGTTGCCCGAGGACGTCCGCAACGTCACCGACCGCCTCGACGCGGTCGGCAACACGACCAAGGCCGTCACCAAGGGATACGCGATCGGCTCCGCCGCCCTCGCCGCCCTGGTGCTGTTCAGCGCCTTCGAGCGTGAGCTGCCGCTGCGCTCGCACTTCGCCTTCGTGCTCGGCAATCCGCCCGTGCTGATCGGCCTGCTGATCGGCGGCATGATGGTCTACCTGTTCGTCGCTCTCTCGATGGAGGCCGTCGGCCGCGCCGGCGCCGCCGTCGTCGAGGAGGTCCGCCGCCAATTCCGGGAGAAGCCCGGGATCATGGAGGGCACCGACCAGCCCGAGTACGGCACCTGCGTCGACATCGTCACCAAGGCCGCCCAGCGCGAGATGATCATCCCGTCGCTGATCCCGATCGTCCTCACCGTGATCGTGGGTCTGATCAGCGTCGAGGCGCTCGGCGGCATGCTCATCGGCGTCATCGTCGTCGGCCTGTTCATGGCTATCTCGATGACCTCCGGCGGCGGCGCCTGGGACAACGCCAAGAAGCTGATCGAGGACGGCGCCTACGGCGGCAAGGGCTCCGAGGCCCACGCCGCCGCGGTCACCGGCGACACGGTCGGCGATCCGTTCAAGGACACCGCGGGCCCGGCCATCAACCCGATGATCAAGGTCGCCAACATCGTCGCGCTCCTGATCATTCCGATCATCACCTAGGTCGGGTCCCGGGTCCCGGGTCCCGGGTTCGCGGGTTCCGGGTTCCGGGTTCGGCGGGTCGCCGGCACCTCCGCCCGAGCGCGGCTGCTCGGCCTCGAAGCGCTGCAACTGAGTTCCGGGGGCCGGAACTCGGTTGCAACACTTCGTCTCCGCACCGTCGCCGCGGCCCCGTCACCGGCCAACGCCGCCCCGCCCCGCCCCTCGCTACGCTCGGGTGAGCGATGTCCCTGTCCGTCGAGATCGGTCTGCTGCTGGCGCTGGGGACGGCCTTTGGCTCGGTCGCCGGTTTCCTGTACAAGTTCCGCGGGGCGCGCGAGGCGCCGGACGTCGATCTGCGCCGGCCGATCAGCAGCTCGATCGCGCTGTTTCGCTCGCCGCTGTACGCGCTCGGGATCCTGATCGCGCTCGGGTCGTGGGGGCTCGCACGTCGGCGCGCTGTCCCTGGCCCCGATCTCGCTCGTGCAGACGGTGATCGCCGGCGGCCTGGTGCTGCTCACGGTGGTGGCCGACCGGCTGTTCGGGATCGCCGTGACCCGGCGCGAGTGGATCGGCGTGGCGCCTCACGGCCGCGGGACTGGCGTTCCTGGCCGCCACCCTCGGCAACACGGCCGACGGGGCGCACTCGCACTATGCCCCCGAGACGCTGGCCGTCGTATGCCGGCGCGCTCGGACTCGCCGGCCTGGCGCTCGCCGCGCTCTCGCGGCGGGCTATGGCGCTGGCCGTCTCGGCGGGGCTGTTGTGGGCCGCGTCCGACACCTCGATCAAGGCGCTCAGCTCGCACCTGGGCCACCTCGGCTTCGGGGTTCTGGTGCATCCGCTGGCCTTCGTGATCCTGGTCGCCTCGCTGCTCGGCCTGCTGGTCTCCGCCCGCAGCCTGCAGCTCGGGGATGCGGTGCCGGTCATCGCGCTGACCAGCGCCGCGGCGAACCTGGCCACGATCGCCGCCGGGCCGATCGTGTTCGGCGAGGCGCTCCCCTCCGGCCATCTGGAGCTCGTCGTGCGGCTGCTCGCGTTCGCGCTCGTGATCTTCGCCGCGGCGCTCACGCCGCCCCCGGCGGCGGCCGCTCGAGGCGCGGGCCGACCGCCGGCGGCGATCGCTCGTAGACAACCTCGCCTAAGCTTCGCTGATGTCCGACCCCAGACGCCTCCACCGCTCCGCCACGCGGACGATGTCGGTGATCATGATCGTGATCGGCGATCGCCCTCATCATCCGGACGCTCGCCGCGGGCGGCGGGGCGATCGCGAGCGGGATCATCGCTCGGGGTGCTATTCATGGCTCGCCGGCGCGGCACGGCTGTACGTGCAGCTCCGGAGCGGCGAGTAGTGACCGGAGACTGAGTGCAGGAACGCACGATCAGTCACCGGGCGCTGTTCGCGGTCGTCTACACGACCTCGGTCAGCTCCGTCTACTTCGCGCTCGGCGTGGTCGCCCACCGCGGCGAACGGGCTGACGCCGCTGGTCTTCCTGGCCGCCGGCATCTTCTTCCAGCTCACCGCCATGACCTACGCCGAGGGGGCCAGCCTGCACCAGGAGCGGGGCGGCTCGGCCGTGTTCGCGCGCCACGCGTTCAACGAGCTGATCAGCTTCATCGCCGGCTGGGCGATCGTGCTCGACTACACGATCCTCGTCGCCGTCACCGCGCTGACGGTGCCGAGCTACCTGGCCGCGTTCTGGGGGCCGATCGGCCGCGGCGGACTCGAGATCGCCGTCGCGCTCGGCGTGATCGTGTTCGTCGCCGTCGACAACCTGACCGGGGTCAGCGCGCGCCGGCTGCGCCGGCGCGATCCTCGTCACCGGCGGTCGACCTGGTCGATCCAGGCCAGCGTGATCGTGCTCGGGCTGCGTGCTCGTCTTCCACCCCGATCACCTCAAGGACGACGATCCACCTCGGCACCGCGCCCACCGTCTCGAACCTCGCTGTTCGCGCTGCCGATCGCCGTGATCGCCTTCACCGGCCTCGAGGCGGCCGCGAGCCTGGCCGGCGAGGTCCGCGCGACCCCGCGGGACGTGCGCCGCCTGATCGGACCCGGCGCGGCGGTGATCGTGCTCGATCTACGTCGGCATCGCGCTCGTCGGCGTCGGTGTGCTGCCGGTCCACCACGGCATGACCGCGCTCGGCCAGACGCACATCAAGGCGCCGGTGCTCGGCGTCGTCTCGGCGTACAAGCCGACCTGGGTCGCCGAAGCTGCTCAAGTACGCCGTGGCGATCGGCGGCGCGCTCGGACTCGTGGCCGCGGCCGGGTCCTCGATGCTCGGCGTCTCTCGCGTCGGCTATTCGCTGGCCACCAACCGTCAGATCCCGAGCCCGTCGGCCGCCTGCACCAGCGCTTCGGGCACGCCCTACGTGGTCATCGCGGTCGACCGCGCTCGGCGCGGCGGCGCTCGTGCTGCCGACGGACCTCGAGCTGCTGGTGGGGATCTATGCGTTCGGAGCGCATGCTCGCGTTCACGATCGCTCACCTGTCGGTGATCGCGCTGCGCTACCGCGAGCCCGACCGCCCGCGCCGTATCGGATCCCGTTCTCGATCCCCTTCCGGGGCGCCAGCCTCCCGCTGCCGGCCGTGCTCGGCGCGCTCCTCGCCGGCGTTGGCTGGATCAGCGTGATCGTGTTCCACACCGGTGCCCGGTACGTCGGCGTCGGCTGGCTGCTGGCCGGCCTGGTGCTGTACGTGGCCTACCGCAAGGCTGAGGGCAAGCCGATCCTCCGCCGGGTCACGATCCCGGACCGCGCGCTCCGCCACGAGGCGCTCGAGCCGGAGTTCGGCTCGATCCTCGTGCCGATCTTCGGCACTCCGCTGGACGACGACATCGTGCAGACGGCGGGCCGGCTGGCCGGACCCGAGCACGACGACCCGACCCCGACGGCGCCGTGATCGAGGCGATCTGGGTGTTCGAGGTGCCGATGGCGCTGCCGCTCGACGCCAGCCTGCCCGAGCCGCAGGTCCGCGGCGCCCGCGACGCGCTCGCACGGGCCAAGGTGGTGGGCGAGGAGTACGAGGGCGTGACCGTGGCCACCGCGCTCGTTCGCGCCCGCCGCGCGGGCCAGGGCATCGTCTCGGAGGCCAAGCGACGCGGGGTGGAGGCGATCGTGCTCGCGGCCGAGGAGCCGTCGCGGGTACGCGGCGGCGGACTGCTCGGCGGAGCCGGGGGGCCGCTCGAGAACTACATCGGCGAGGTCACGAAATACGTCATTCGCAAGGCCCCCTGCCGGGTGATCCTGACCGCTCCCCCGGCCGACCGTGTGATCGCGGCCGGCAGCGATCCCATACAGGATGCACGAAGGCTGATCTGCGTCGCTAGAGTCCCAAGCCATGTTCATCCTGATCGTCGGAGCAGGGCGGGTGGGCTCGGCGGTCGCGAAGCGAGCGCTCGAGGCCGGGCACGAGGTTTCCGTGCTCGATACCGACCCGCTCTCGCACGAGCGCCTCGACAAGGATCCAGCGACGCACGTGGGAGGACTCGGGCGGCCGTTTCACGGTCGGCGCCGCGCTCGAGGTCGACGGCCTGATCGAGGCCGGGATCGAGGAGGCCGATGTGTTCATCGCCGCCACCAGCGGTGATAACACGAACCTGGTGATCGCCCAGATCGCCCAGCGACGCTTCAACGTGCCGCGGGTCGTCGTCCGGGTGGCCGACCCCGGCCGCGCGGCGTGGTACGCCGAGCAGGGACTGCACACGATCTGCCCGACGCAGGAGGCCATCGACCAGGCCGAACGGGTGGCGCTGGCACCGATGAGCCGCGGAGGCCTCGCGATGTACGTGATCATCGCCGGAGCCGGCAAGGTCGGCTGGAACCTGGCCCGCGAGCTGATCGCCAAGGAGCCAGGAGGTGTACGCTGATCGAGTCCGATCACCGGCGCTACCGGGTCGTCGAGGAGGAGCTCGAGCACGCCGTCCAGTACGGGGACGCGACCGAGTTGTGGGTGCTCGAGCGCGCCGGCATCCAGCGCGCCGACCTCGTCATCGCCGTGACCGGCGACGACGAGGACAACATGCTCATCTGCCAGGTGGCCAAGGAGAAGTACGGGGCGCCAGCGGATCGTCGCCCGCGTGAACAACCCGCGCAACCTCCAGCACTTCAAGCTGCTGGGGATCCAGCCGGCCGTCTCGGCCACCGACCTGATCCTGCGTCTGATCGAGCACGAGGTGCCCGAGTACGGCCTCGTCCAGCTGCTCGCGCTCGAGGAGGAGCGGCTCGAGATCATCGAGCTCGAGGTCGGCGCCGGCTCGGTCGCGGCCGGCAGCCGCGTGGCCGGACGTCGTGCTCCCGGACGGCTCGCTGATCATCTCCGTGCTGCGCGGCGGCGCCGGGCTTCGTGCCCAAGGCCGACTCGGTGATCCAGGCCGGCGACCAGGTGCTCCTGATTCTCGACCCCGGCCTCGAGGCCGACGATCACGCCGCAGTTCGCCGCCCGTGCCGGGGCGGCAGTGGACGGCAAGCGGTGAGTGCCCCGCGCGCCCATGGCTGACCGCGAGGTCGACTTCCTGATCATCGGTGGCGGCATGGCCGCCGGTAACTGCGCCCGCTGGCTGCGGGAGGAGGGGGCCGAGGGCTCGATCCTGCTCGTCGGCCGCGAGCCCGACCTGCCCTACAACCGGCCGCCGTGCTCCAAGGAGTATCTGCAGGGCAAGGAGGCGCGCGAGGACGTCCTGTTCCGGCCGCCGGCGTGGTACGAGGAGAACGCCGTCGAGGCGCTCACGCGGGTCTCGGCGATGAAGCTCGACCCCGGCGCCGGCACGGTCAAGCTCTCCAACAAGCGAGGAGGTCGCCTTCGGTCAGGCGCTGATCGCCACCGGCGCCAACGTCCGGCGCCTGAACGTCCCCGGCTGCGAGCTCGAGGGGATCCACTACCTGCGCACGCTCGGCAACAGCGACACGATCCGCGCCGACGCGGCCGGCAAGCGCGTGGTGCTGATCGGCGGCTCCTACATCGGCTCCGAGGTGGCGGCGTCGCTCACCGTGCTCGGCGGCGAATGCTCGATCGCCATGATCGAGCCCGTCGTCGCTGAGTCGAACCTTCGGCGAGACCGCCGGCCGGTTCTTCCAGGATCGTCTCGAGGAGCACGGGATCACCGTCCACGGCGGCGAGGAGCTCGAGTCCTTCGAGGGCAGCGGCGGCCGCGTCACGCACGTGGTCCTCAAGTCCGGGCGCAAGCTCGACGCCGACGCCGTCGTGATCGGCGCCGGCGCCGTCCCCGATGTGACGCTGGCCCGGGGCGCCGGCCTGACGATCGGTCACAGCGGCGGCGTCGAGGTCGACTCCCGGCTGCAGAGTGCGGTCCCCGGCATCTACGCGGCCGGCGACATCGCCGAGTACGAGAGCGTCGTCCACGGCGGACGAAGGCATCCGGGTCGAGCACTGGGATGTCGCCTTCAACCAGGGCAAGACCGTGGCGCTCAACATGCTCGGCCGCGATCAGCCCCATGACGTCGTGCCCTACTTCTTCTCCGACCTCGCCGACTGGGCCTCGCTCGAGTACGTCGGGCCGGCCACGAGCTGGGACCACGAGGTCGTCCGCGGCTCGGTCGAGCAGGGTGAGTTCAGCGTCTGGTATCTGGCTCAGGGCGCGCTGGCCGCGGCGCTGTCGGTCGGGCGCTCCGACGACCTCGAGCACGCCCGCCGGCTGATCGCAGCCCATACCCGGCTCGGTGACGGGTCGGCGCTGGCCGACCTCGACGACCGACCTCGCTACCGTCTAGTCACCTGAGTTCGGGTCCTGGCGCGGCGGGCTCGGCGGCGAGGGAGAGGCCGGCGGGCTGGGCCGGCGTGGGCCGCCGGGGAAGCGGTCGACGAGCCGTCCGAAACGATCGATCGCCCCTTCCAGCGGCATCGCGATGTCAAGCGCACGCTCGAGCGCGGGCAGCACGGTGATCAGCTCCGTGCCCGTCTCCACGACGCGTGTGGCGCTGCCGACGATCTCCGCGCCCCGGCTGTCGACCTGTTTGCCGAGAGTGTGCATGGTGTCGCCCATCTCCAGCAGCGCCGCCCCGCGGAGGTCGAGCCGCTCGCCGAGCAGCAGCATCGCCTCGGCGCGTTCGTCGAGCCGCTCGGCGATCACCAGCACCGCCCGGCCGATCGCCCGCGATCTCCTCGCCCAGCGCGAGCATCTGGTCGAGCTGATCGGGCGCGAAGCGGGCCATCTGGGCCACCGCCGCCAGATCCGACAGCACGCGGCCGATCACCGCCGATGGCATCCGTGTCGCCAGACCGAGCACACTCACCGTGCTGACAGTAGCTCACGGCGCGGGGCGCGTGCCGGGGCTTTCCGACTGCCCCCGGCCGCATGCTTGCGTCCCGCCGTGCTTGCCTATACTCGCCCGGCGAGGCTCAGCCTGGCCCAGGATCCCTGGGGAATGGTGTAACGGCAGCACGCGACGCTCTGGACGTCGAAGTTGGGGTTCGAATCCCTGTTCCCCAGTTGAGAACCTCGCGCAGGAGTCCCGGCGCGCGGCCGTGCCTCGGCCGGCGGTGGCCTCGGCGGGAGGCTATGCCGCCGGCGGGTCGGTGAACTGCGCCGGCTGCTTCGTGACCCCGGCGGTGACCGCCGCGAGCTGGTTCGGGGAGCCGATCAGCCCCAGTTGGAGCTCGGCCTCGAGCGCCAGGGTCTCCTCCGGAGACCCGGTCCAGGCTTCGTCGAGCAGCCGCTTGGCGCCGCGCACCGCGTCGGGGGAGCGGCCGGCGATCTCGGCTGCGAGCGCCAGCGCGGCGGCGAGCGGATCCGCGGCGACATGGGTGACGACGCCGAGCGCCTCGGCCTCACTGCCGCTGAACACGCGCCCGGTGTAGGTGAGCTCCTTGGCCACGTCGATCGAGACCAGGCGGGGGAGCGTCCGCGTCAGCGACATGTCGGGGATCAGGCCCCACTGGATCTCCATCACCGAGAGCCGGGTGTCCGGCGCGGCGAAGCGGATGTCGGCGCCGAGGGCGATCTGGAGGCCGCCGCCGAGGCAGTTGCCGTGCAGCGCCGCGATCACCGGCACGGGCAGCCGCACCCAGTCGTAGGCGGCGCGCTGGAACCAGTTCGGCGACTCGGCGCGGAGGCGTTCGTGCAGTCCGTCGAGCCCGCTCGGAGCCGACATCAGGCTGGCGATGTCGAGCCCGGAGCAGAAGCTCGGGCCCTCGCCGTGCAGGATGACCGCTCGGACCCCGGTCTGCGCCGCGACCTGCTCGGCGGCGCCGACGATGCCCTCGAACATGGCGATGTCGAGCGCGTTGTGCTTCTCGGGGCGGGCCAGCGTGACGACCGCCACGTGCTCGCGCGTCTCGATCCTGACCCGATCCTCGCTCATCGGACCGGGAGACTATCGCCCCGCCGCCGGGCCGCGCGCGACAGGCGCAGCGCGGGGCGTCAGGCCGCGGCCTGCTCGGCCCAGTCGCGATAGAGCTGCCAGTAGTGCCCCTGCGCGTCGAGCAGCTCGTCGTGGGTTCCCTGCTCGACGATCCGGCCGTGCTCGAGCACGACGATCCGGCCGGCGTGGCGGATCGTCGAGAGCCGGTGGGCGATCACGATCGCGGTGCGCCCGGCGACCAGCCGGCGGAGCCCCTCCTCGATCAGCGTCTCGGTGTGGACATCGACATTGGAGGTGGCCTCGTCGAGCACGAGGATGCGCGGGTCGGCGACCAGTGCACGGGCGAAGGCGATCAGCTGGCGCTGGCCGGCCGAGAGCTGCACGCCGCGCTCGCCGACCTGCGTGTCGTAGCCGTTCTCGAGGCCGATGATGAAGCCGTGGGCGCCGACGCCTCGGCCGCCGCCTCGATCTGCTCGATCGGTCGCGCCCGGGCGCCCGAAGGCGATGTTCTCCCGCACGGTCCCGCTGAACAGGAAGCCCTCCTGGGGCACGATCCCCATCTGGGAGCGCAGCGACTCGGCGGTCACCGAGCGCAGGTCGTGGCCGTCGACGAGCACGCTGCCGAGGGTCGGGTCGTAGAACCGCGCCACCAGCTTGGCCAATGTCGACTTGCCGGCGCCGGTCTCGCCGACCAGCGCGACGGTCTGCCCGGGCGGAATGGTCAGGTCGATGTCGCGCAGCGCCCAGGCACCGTCGTCGTCGGTCCCGTAGCGGAACGAGACGTCGTCGAAGCGCAGCTCGCCCCTGATCCGCGGCAGCGTCGGGCGCGCCGGCGCTGGTCGCTCAGCTCGGGCTGCTCGTCGAGCAGCTCGAAGATCTTGTCGAGCGCCGCCATGCCCGACTGGTAGGTCGTGTACAGCTGGGAGAGCTGCTGGATCGGGTCGAAGAAGTTGTTCAGCGCGGCGATGAACGCGAACACGACGCCGGTCGAGGTGCTGCCCGTTGATCGCCTCGATCCCGCCGATCACGAGGATCTCGACGGTCACGAGCGCCGACAGCAGCTCGACCGCCGGGAAGTAGGCGGCGTTGAGGTTGACCGTCGTCATGTTGGCCGCGCGGTTGTCGTCGTTGAGCTCGTCGAAGCGCGCGATGTGCCGCGGCTCCTGGCCGAACGCGCGCACGACGCGGATCCCCGACAGCGTCTCCTGCAGGTAGCCGGTGATCCACGCGATCTTCTCCCGCGTGAGGCGGTAGGCATCGGCCGAGGCGATGCGGAAGACGAACCCGCCGATGGCCAGCAGCGGCAGCGCGATGAAGGTCAGCAGCGCGAGGTGCGGATCCATCACGAACAGGATCACCACGACGCCGATCAGCATCAGCCCGGACTGGATCAGCGTCGCCATGCCGTCGGAGACGAGCTGGTCGAGCGCCTCGACGTCGTTGGTCAACCGCGAGATGATCACGCCGGCCCGGTTGCGCGAGTAGAAGCCGATCGACAGCGACTGCAGGTGCTCGAACAGGCTCCAGGCGCAGGTCCTGCAGCGCGCGCTGGCCGACCCAGCCGACGAGGTAGGTCTGCACGTAGGAGGCGACCGCGTACACGACCGCCGAGAGCAGGAACAGCGACCACGATCACATCGAGCGCGTGCGACGTCGTGCTTCTGGATGCCGTCGTCGATCGCCAGCTTGGCCAGCGGCGCCGGCGCCAGCGCGGCGGCGGTCGCGAGCACGAGCGCGACGAACATCGCGATCACCCGCCAGCGGTAGGGGGCCAGGAGCTCGGCCAGCCCGCGCAGCTTGCGCCCGCGCCCCGAGGTCTGCCGCAGCCGGCGCCGGAGCTCGGTCAGTCCGCCCGGAGTCGCGGGTGACGGCGCTCATAGCCCCGCCACCTCGGCCTCGACGCGGGTTGCGCGTTCAGGAACACCTGGTCGGGCATGCCCTTCTCGACGATCTCGCGGTACAGTCGGCGAGCGCTCGAGCAGCTCGTCGTGGGTGCCACGGGCGACGAGTCGCCCGTCCTCGAGCACGACGATCTCGTCGGCGAGCGCGATCGTCGACAGGCGGTGGGCGATCACGAAGGTCGTGCGGCCCGCCATCACCTCGCGCAGGGCCTGCTTGATCTCGTGCTCGGTCGAGGCGTCGACCGAGGAGGTCGCGTCGTCGAGGATCAGGATCCGCGGATCGGCGAGGATCGCGCGGGCGATGGCGATCCGCTGGCGCTGGCCGCCGGACAGCGTCAGCCCGCGCTCGCCGACGAGCGTGTCGTAGCCGTGCGGAAGCCGCTCGATGAAGCCGTCAGCCTGGGCCGCCTGCGCCGGCGCGCTCGACCTCCTCGCGGGTTGCGTCGGGTCGCGCGTAGGCGATGTTGTCGTGGACGGTGGCCGAGAACAGGAACGGGTCGTCGTTGACGATCGCGATCGCGCTGGCGCAGGCTGGCCAGGTCGACATCGCGCACGTCGGCGCCGTCGATCCGAACGATGCCCGTCGGTCACGTCGTACAGGCGCGGCAACAGCGAGACGAGCGCGGTCTTGCCGGCGCCCATCGCGCCGACCAGCGCGAGCGTGCTGCCGGCCTCGACCTCGAGGTCGATGTCGCTGCAGCGCCGGTCGCGACGCGCCCTCGAAGGTGAGCCCGACGCCGCGAGAGCTGCACCCGTCCCGGCCCGTCGGGCAGCGGCGGGGCCGACTCGGGCACCGTCATCGCCGGCTCGCGGTCGAGGATCTGGAAGATGCGTGCGCCCGATGCCGTCGCCCGCTGCGCCGCGCCGAGCATGTAGCCGAGCGTGCGCATCGGCGAGATCAGCATCAGCAGGTAGGCGTAGAAGGCGGTGAACGACCCCGAGCGACAAGCGAGCCGTGGATGACCTCGCGGCCGCCCGACGAGCAGGATCGCGGCCAGGCCGAGGTTGGGCAGGAAGCTGATCAGTCGGCGTGTAGAGGGCCTGGATCCGGGTCGCGAGCAGATGCCTGGTCGAAGACCCGCGGTGACCGATCCGCTGAAGCGATCGAGCTGGCGCTCCTCCTGCGCGAACGCCTTGACCACGCGCACGCCCGAGACGTTCTCCTCGGCCTCGGCGGTCAGCTCGGCGATCCGCTGCTGGACCTCCTGGACCGCCGGACGCGACTTGTGCCCGTAGCGGTTGGCGATCAGCGACCACGAACGGCACCGGGGCCAGCGCGAGGCGCGGCGAGTCCGGGCTGCAGAAGGAACATCGCGACCCCGGCGAGCACGATCGTCAGCGCTGACTGGGCGATGAAGATCAGCCCATAGCCGAGGAAGAAGCGCACCGCCTGCAGGTCGACGGTCGCGCGCGACATCAGCTGGCCCGTCTGCTGGCGGTCGAAGAACGACAGCTCGAGCCGCTGCAGCTGCCCATAGAGGCGGTTGCGCACATCGAGCTCGACCCCGAGCGACACGCGACCGGCGACCAGCCGCCGGAGCACGCTCAGCCCGAGCCGAGCGAGGCCCGCGATCGCGATCGCGATCGCCCACATGGTCAGTGCGTGCTGTCGTGGGACCGGATCGCGTTGATCGCGCGGCCGGTGAGATAGGGGATCAGGACGGTCGTCGCCATCGCGCCGGCGGCGAGCCCGAACGACCACGCGACACCGCCCCGGTAGGGGCGCAGAAACCCGAGAAGTCTCCAGAACGACATTCATGCTTCAAAAAGTATAGGAACTGCCCGCCGACCGTCCGAGGGCACCCGTCAGAGCAGCGGCGGACCCCAGCCCAAATGCCGTCAGGCTGCCCGTTTCGAGGGCTCCGCAATCGCCTTCGACCCCGTCATTTCCGGGCGCCGGACACCCGACGGTTGCACGTTGCCATGCGGTGAAGCTTCTGCATATGATCCGGCGATCCGGACGGGAACCTGGCAAGGGCGTCTTGAGGAGAGAGGAGGGCGCCCGCCGCATGGACGTGATCCTGAGATTCGGGTACGAGCCGGTACGCGGGTTCATCGAGACGATCGGCGCGATGGTGCTCCTGTTCCGCCGCACGCTCGTCGCGGCGCTGACGCCGCCGTACAACTACGGGCCCGAGCTGGTCGATCAGTTCCTGTTCGCGCTGCGGCTCGGCTGGTTCCCGATGATCCTCGCGTCGCTGGCGTTCACCTACGGGCCGGCGGGGATCGAGGTCGGCAACTTCCTCAATCTGCTCGGCGCGCTCGACCGGCTGGGCGGGCTGTTCGTGATCATCGTGATGCGGGAGTTCGCGCCGCTGGTGTGCGCGATCGTGATGGCCGGCGTCGCCGGCACGGCGATGACCGCCGACCTCGGCGCGCGCAAGATCCGCGAGGAGCTCGACGCGCTGATGGTGCTCGGCGTCGACCCGATCAAGAGCCTCGTGGTCCCGCGGTTCCTGTCGCTGATGCTGCTGACGCCGCTGTTCACGATCTACGCGCTGCTGTTCGGGACGCTCGGCGGGGTGCTGGTCACGTCTCCAACGGGGCCCAGATCGGCCCGTTCTTCTCGACCTTCTTCGCTCAGGCGACGACCGCCGAGTTCCAGGCCATCGCTGGTCAAGTCGACGATCTTCGGCGCGCTGATCGCGATCGTCTGCTGTTACAAGGGCCTGACCGCGTCCGGCGGCGCCGAGGGGGTGGGCCGCGCCGTCAACCAGGCGGTGGTGATCGCGTTCCTGGCCATCGGCGCGATCGACTACGTGTTCACGCAGACGCTGCTGGCCACGCACCCGGCGCTCAACACGCCGCGATGAACGTCTTCGCCGAGACCTGCTCGCCGCGCTCGATCGCGTTCGGCGAGGCCTCGCGGTTCTGCGGCAAGATCGTCGTGAAGGTCTTCAACGGCCGCGTGCTCAAGTTCATCGGCGAGACGGTGCGCCAGGCCGGGATCCTGATCACCGGCTCGGCGGTGATCGTGCTCGGGCTGGTGTTCATCCTCGGGCTGCAGTGCGGGATCGAGGGGGCGTACGCCGCCAAGTCGGTCGGCGCGACCTCGGCGACCGGCGCGATCACCGCGCTGTGCGACCTGCGCGAGGTGATCCCGTACGCGTTCGGCTACATGATGGCCGCGAAGGTCGGGCACCGGGTTCGTGGCCGAGATCGGCTCGATGCGGATCTCCGACGAGATCGACGCGCTCGAGGTGATGGGCTTCGACTCGATCCTGTACCTCGGCTCGACGCGGCTGCTCGGCACGTGGCTGGTGCTGCCGTTCCTGTACATGATCTCCGGTCGCGGTCGGGTTCCTCGCCTCCTATCTGGCGGTCGTGGTCCAGCTCGGCCAGGTCTCGCCCGGGCGGCTACTTACAGCTGTTCTGGCAGTTCCAGGCGCCGACCGACTTCCTGTTCTACGCCGGCATCAAATGCATGGCGATGGCGACGTTCATCGTGCTCGTCTGCGTCTACTACGGCTACCACGTGAGCGGCGGCCCGGTCGGGGTCGGCAAGGCGACGGCGCAGTCGATGGTCGCGAACATCCTCGGGGTGCATCTGATCGGCATGGTCGGCACGCAGCTGTTCTGGGGCGGGAACGCGCGCGCGCCGATCGGAGGGTGAGCACGATGCGCCGACGCAGCACGACTGGCGCGCGATCAGTCGCGCGCTGATAGCGATCGTGCATCGCCGTCGTCGCGGTGGGCGGTCGTGATCGTGCTCGTGACCGGCGGCTCGAGCTACGTGGTGCACGCGCGAGTTCTGCGGACGCCGGGCAGCTGGTCACGGGCGATCTGGTGACGGTCGCGGGCCACCAGGTCGGCTCGGTCGGCGCGATCACGCTGACCGACAACGGCCTCGCCGACGTCGAGCTCGACATCTCCGATGGCAGCATCACGCCGATGCGCGCAGGGACGATCGCGACGATCGGGCAGCTGAGCCTGACCGGGGTCGCCAACCGGTTCGTCGGGCTGACAGCTGGGGCGGGGGCACCGATCCGCGAGCGGCGGCATGCTGCCCGTGACCCAGACGCGCGGGATCGTCGACCTCGACGTCGTGCTCGACGCGTTGACGCCGCGGGTGCGCGGCGTCGATGCAGCGGATCCTCCGGACCGGCGCGTATCTCGTCTCACCAGCCGACGGCGGTCGCAGCTCAACACGCGTCGCGCGTTACTTCAATCCGGCGCTTGAGCCAGACGACGCAGCTCGGCGCGCGAGGTCGTCGCGGACAAGTTCGCGCTCGAGCGGCTGGTGTCCTCGACGCGCGGTCGGTGTCGCGCGGCGCTGGCCGCGCGCAACGGCGACCTCGGGCGGGGCGGTGACCAACACGGCGGCGGCGCTGCGGGAGGTGGCGCGGCGAGCGAGCGGCGCTCGAGGACGCGCTCGCCGGGCGCCGGCGGTGCTGCAACAGGGCACCGGCGTGCTCGCGCGACGTCAACTACACGCTGGGCGTGCTCAACCCGGCGCTCAGCGACCTGCAGCCGGTGGCGCCGAGGCTGGCCGCGCTGCTGACGCGGATCGTGCCGGCGGCCGCGAACGCGATCCCGACGATCGCAGGGCGTCCAGGCGCTCGTGCCGGGCGCCGAGGCGGCGCTGCTCGGGCTGCCGCCGGTCGGAGCGCAGGCGACGCCGGCGGTCAAGTCGCTGACCCCGCGCTGACGGCGATCACCCCGATCCTCGCCGGCCTGCGGCCGTACGCCCCCGACGTCGTGGCCGGCTTCTTCAACGGCGTCGGCGGCGCCACCGGCGCGAGCTACGACGCCAACGGCCACTACCTCAAGACGCAGCTCGACGCTCCAGGGCGGCGGCGCAGCGCTGACCGGCCTGCTCGAGCCTGCTCGGCGGCGATGCATCGGGTCAAGCTGCCGGCCGCTCAACGGCGGGCGCACCGGGCTGCTCGCGCCGTGCCCGGGCGGCGGCAACCCGCCGGCGCGCGACGGACTCGAACCCCTGGACCACGCCCGACGTGCTGCCGGCGACCGGCAACATCTGCAACCCCGCGAACGATCAGCAATGAGACGGCTGGCGTCGCTCTGATCACGCGTCCTGCCGGCGCCGCCGTGAGTCGCGGCGCTGGCGATCGGGTCGCTCGCGCCCAGGGCAGCTCGACCGCCGGCTTCGACGTGATCTTCGACGACGCCCGCGGCCTGATCGGCGGGCCAGCTGGTCAAGATCGCCGGCGCGCAAGGCCGGGACGATCGACGAACGTCACGCGTGACCTCCGGACTTCAAGGCGCGGATCGAGGCCACGATCGACAGCCGGTTCATGCCGTTCCACCAGGACGCGACCTGCACGATCCGGCCCGAGGGCCTGATCGCCGAGAACTACGTCGACTGCGACCCGGGCACCGCCGGCAGCCCGCCGCTCGAAGGCGTCGGCAGGCCACCCGCCGACGGTGCCGGTCACGCACACGACCGAGCCGGTCAGCCTGCTCGACCTGTTCAACATCTTCAACCTGCCCACGCGGCAGCGGTTCACGGTGATCGTCAACGAGCTCGGGATCGGCACCGCCGGCCGGGGCCAGGACTTCAACGACATCCTGCTGCGGGCCAATCCGGCGCTGGCGCTGGCCCGCGAGGTGATCGCGATCCTCGCCCGCCAGCGCGACGCAGCTCGCCACGATCGTCGACGCGACCAACACGATCGCCACCGAGGGCGCGGCCGGCACACGCGGCACCTGCAGCGCTTCCTCGACCGCGCCGCGGCGCTGACCAGCACTGACCGCGGCGCACAGCAGCGATCGCTGTCGCAGGCCGATCGCCCGCCTGCCGGGGCTGCTCGCCGCCGCGCAGCCGGCGCTGCAGCAGCTCGACACGGTCGCCGTCGACGGCACGCCGCTGCGTGCAGCAGATCCACGCCGCGGCGCCCGCGCTGAACAAGGTCGCCGCCGACTCGGGCCGTTCGTCGACGCGGCCAAGCCGGGGCTGGCCAAGCTCGGCGCCGCGCTCGCGGAAGGCGATCCCGGCGATCCGCGACGACGACGCCGCTGGTCAGGACGCTCGGCACCTACCCGGCCAGCTCGCTGCCGAGCACGCTCGCTGTTCGCACGGCTGTTCGCGAACCTCCAGCAGCACGGGTTCGTCGAGAACTTCCTGTCGGTCGTCTACTACATCGGCGCGGCGCTGTCGCGCTTCGACTCGACCTCGCACCTGCTGTCGATCGTGCTGATCGGCGCCCAGAACGGGCCTGCGGCACGTACGCGACCACGCCGGTGGCGGGCTGCAGCGCGCACTTCGGCTCGAGCCCGAAGTACAAGCCGCCGACGGCGGCCGATCGCCGCGCGAGCGCGCACGCGACGCCCGCCCCGGCCGCACCACGCCCGGCCGCGACGACGAGCCCGGCCACCGCGCCGGCGCCGCCGCGCTGCGCCGTCCCGGCCGGCGCAGCGCCGGCCTCGCCGGGGCGCTCCCGGGCACGGCTCACGCGAGCAGCAGGCCGCCAAGCGCTGATCAACAAGCCCTGCACAGCCGGGCCCGGTCAGCCGACCGCGCTCACCCAGCCGCCGTCGGTCCGCCAGCGGCCGCGGCCAGTCCGATCGGCCAAGTCGCTGCAGAGCCTCGTCAACTACCTGCTCAAATGAGATCCAGCACGCAGAGCAGCCGGCGAGATCTTCGACAACCCGATCCTGATCGGGACGATCACGATTCTGATCGTCGTCGTCGCGGTGTACCTGTCCTACATCGCCGAGAACGGGCTGCCGTTCGTCCCGACCTACAACGTCAACGTCGACGTCGCGAACGCGGCCGAGCTGGTCAAGAACGCCGACGTCCGGATCGGCGGGGCGCGCGTCGGCCAGGTGCTGACGATCACGCCCGAGCCCGCCGGCAAGACATGGCCCGCACCCGTACGCGCGGCTCGGCTCTCGCGCTGCAGAAGAGCCTCGAGCCGCTGCCGCCCGACACGCGCTACCAGGTGCGGCTGGCCTCGGTGCTCGGCGGCAAGTACCTCGAGCTCGTTCCCCGGCCGAAGCACGCACGCGGCGGCCTGCCCGACGGCGGCACGTTGACGCTGAACACGAACCGCAGCTGAATCACAACATCCCGTTCGTCGACCTCGACACGGCGTTCGCACACCTTCGGGCCCGAAGACGCAGCGCGGCCTGCGCGACGCGGTCGGCGAGCTCGGCGACGCGCTCGCCGGCCGCGGGACCCAGTTCAACGACGCGATCTACGCACTGCGCCAGCTGATCGGCCCGCTCGACAGCCTGCTGCGCGCTGTTCGCCTCGCCGAGCACGCATCTGTCCGCAGTTCATCAGCGGCGCTGGCCGCGACGACCAGCGCGCTCGCCGCCGTGGCGCCGACCATCGACCGCGCTGCTGGCCGACGGCGCGACGACGTTCGACGCGCTCGACGCCTCGGCGCGCTCGGGTCGACGATCGACCAGCTGCCGCCGACCGAGACGTCGGCACGACCGTGCTGACGCAGCCCAGCCCGGTGCTCGCCGACGCGGCGGCGATCGTGCAGGACGCTGCAAGCCCGGGGCGGCGCTGCTGCCCGACGGCGCGCGCACGGCATCGACGAGATCGTCACCGCCGCGACGCCGGTGTTCGCAAGCTCACGCCGCGCTCTGGCCGCGAGCTGCAGACGGCGCTGGCGGCGGTCGACGCGCTGGCGCGTGACCCGGCCTCGACGCAGACGTTCAAGGTGCTCGGCTCCAACGATCTCGCGACCTTCGGCGCGTCGGCGTTCGTCGGCCTCGGCGCGATCCTGCGAGCCGTCGCGCCGGCCCAGTTCGCGTGCAACGCCGCCCGGGCTGTGGCTGCGCAACTTCGCCTCCGCGCTGAGCGAGGGCGACTCCACCGCACCGTGGCTGCGCTTCGCGCCGATCGTCGCGCTGCCGCAGATGTTCCAGTCCAGCAAGCCCGACCCGACCTGCACATCAACCCCTACCCGATCGAGAACGCCAGCCAGTGCCAGGCGGGCAACGAGGTCTACCAGGGCACGCAGCTGATCGGCAACCCGCCGTCGAGCTCGACCGTGGTCGACAACACGGCGCCGCCGCCCGGCGTGCTGGCGCGGGCAAGAAGGCGGGGTTGGTGCCATGAGCCCGGCGCTCGAGGCGATCGGCGCACGACTCGTCGCCGGCGCGGCGCTGCACCCGCTGGCGATCGCCGCGGTCATGATCGCGGCGACGCTGTTCGTCACCTACTACGCGTTCAACCAGGGGCTGCCGTTCGTCCACACGTTCACGCTGTACGCGATCGTCAACAACAGCGTCAACGTCCGCGCAGGACTCCCGGTGCGGATCGCCGGGATCGACGTCGGCGCGGTCCCGGCGTCTCGCCGGATGGGGAACGCGACGCAAGATCACGTTCACCGTCGAGGACAACGGCCTGCCGATCCATCCGACGCGACGATCCGGATCCGCGACCGCCTGTTCCTCGAGGGCGGCTACTACCTCGACGCTCGACCCCGGCAGCCCGAGCGCGCCGATCGTCAAGGACGGCGGCACGATCCCCGAGTCGCAGACGGCGAGCCCGGTGCAGTTCTACAAGCGTGCTCTCGACGTTCGACTCGGCGACGCGCGACGAGCCTCGAGCAACACGCTCAACACGCTCAACCAGGGCTTCAGCGCCCAGCCCGGTCAGCCTCAGTCCGACAGCGGCGCCGGCGGCCTGAAGACGGCGATCCCGCAGCTCACGCCGGTGCTCAAGGACGTCGCCTGGGTCACCCGCGCGCTGCGCGGCACGCAGGCCGGCGACGTCGAGAGTCTGCTCAGCTCGGCCTCGCGACATCACCACCACGCTGGCTCGCAACAGCGCCCAGCTCGGCCGACCTCGTGACCGGGCTGAACACGACCTCGAGCGCGCTCGCGGCCAGCCGACGGCTCGCTCGCCCAGACGATCACCGGGCTCGACCAGACGCTGCCGCGTGGCGCCCGCCGCGCTGACCGCGATCGACCAGGCGCTGCCGCCGGTCGGCGACCCTGGCCACCACACTCGACCCGTCGCTCAAGGTGGCGCCGCCGCTGGTCGACGGGCTCACGAAGCGCGGTGACGCAGCTCGGGACGGTCGTCGCGCCGGCCGACGCGCGGGCAGCTGCTGACCTCACTGAACGCGACCTTCGAGCAGTTCCCCGCGCTGCTGACCAAGCTGGCGACGGTGTTCCCGATCACCAAGCAGGTGACCGATTGCCTGCGCACCCACGTGACCCCGATCCTCAACCAGGTCGTGCCCGACGGCAAGCTGACCGCGAACCAGCCGGTGTGGCAGGACTTCGTCCACTTCCTGCGGCGGGATCGCCGGCGCGAGCGAGAACTTCGACGCCAACGGCAACTGGATCCGCGCTCCTGGCCGGCGTCGGCACGAACACGCTCAGCCTCGGCAATCTGCCGATCGTCGGGCAGCTGCTCAGCACCTCGCCCTCCGGCGGCACGGCGATCCAGGGGGCGAGCCCGCACTGGGTCGGCGACCTGCCGTCGTCGGCCTTCCGGCCGGGCGTGGCGTGCACGAGCCAGGCCGTCCCGAGCCTGGCCTCGCCGGCCGCGGCCTCGGACATGACCCGGTCGGCCACCGCCGCGCCCGGGCACCTGCTCGACAGCTCCACACTCAGCACCGACGTCGCGCGCCGGCAGAAGGCCGTGAATCACCGATGAGCAGGCGGATGGCGATCCAGGTCAAACGGTACGGCCGCTCGTTCGCGATCCTGATCGCGCTGATGGTCATCGGCACCGCGTGCGGGCTTCTACATCCTGCTCCAGCAGCGTCTGCCGAACCCCTTCCAGACCCTCTACTCGGTCAACGCGGCCTTCCCCACCGCCGCCGCCGTGGTGCCAGGGCTCGGAGAGCCGGTCAACGTCGTCGGGCGTGCAGGTGGGCCAGATCACCGGCACCTCCCTCCAGGACGGCCAGGGGATCATCCACATGGAGATCGATCCGGGCAAGATCAAGCAGCTGTTCAGGGATGCGCACGCCGACCTGGTCCCCAACACGCCGCTCAAGGACATGCAGGTCGACATCAACCCCGGCAGTGCATCGGCCGGCGTGCTCCCGCAGGGGGGCGACGATCCCGATCAGCCAGACCACGTCGCCGACCGACTCCGACGACCTGCTCGACTCGCTTGACAGCGATACCCGCAGCTGGTTCACGAGCCTGATCACCGAGCTCAACGGCGGGACCGCGGGCCGGGGCAAGGACATCAAGGCGCTGCTGACCGCGCTCGGTCCGACCTCGGTGCAGATGCGCCAGATCGGCGACCTGCTCGCGGCGCGCCGCAACGAGATCTCCCAGCTCGTCCACAACTTCGGCGTCCTGGCCCACGCCACGAGCCAGAAGGACGCCCAGCTGCAGACCGTCGTGCAGGCCGGCAACGCAACGATCCAGGCGCTGGCCAGCCAGGACGTGGCGCTGCAGACGTCGGTGCAGCGGCTGCCCGCGACGCTGGCCACAACGCGCACCACGCTCGGAGACCTGACCACGCTCTCGAACGCCCTCGGCCCGACCGCCACGGCGCTGCTGCCCACGGCGCGCAAGCTGCCGAGCACGCTGAGCGACGCCCGGACCCTGTTCGAGGGGGCGGCGTTGCTCCCGCTCAACCAGATTCCGCCGTTCATCAAGGCGGTGGTGCCGCTGGCCGCCCAGCTGCCGACTGTGGCCACTCGCCTGAACACCGTCGTGCCGCCGCTGATCGCCTCGTTCAAGGTGCTCACCTACACCACCAACGAGCTGGCCTACAACGGCGGCGGCGGCAACCCGGGCTTCCTCTACTGGCTGTCCTGGTTCGCCCACAACGCCAACTCGATGCTGTCCAACGCCGACGCTCACGGGGTTGCCTGGCGCGGACTCATCCTCGTCTCCTGCGCCAGCCTCAAGGGCTCGATCGTCGGCCCGCTGCTCGAGACCCTGCTCGGGACGACGTTCGGATGCTGAGGGGCACGGACTAGTGGTGTGTCTCAGAGATATCTGGCGGTGTGACGGCGTCTGGACGCGCCATGGACCCACCCCCCGCGCGGCAGGTACGACCCGGTACATGCGTGCGCGGGGTGTGGGCCCAGCCACGCCCAGCCACTCGTCACACCACTCACCTACTTCTGGGACACACCAGCTAGATGGTCACCCAGGCTCCCAAGCGATCGGCGGTCATCGCGGCGCTCGCCTTCACGCTCTCGTGCATCGGGTTGATGGTGTTCGTGTGGACGCAGTTCGGCGGCACGATCCCGTTCAGCGCCCAGGGCTACCGGATCAAGGCGCTGTTCAAGGAGACCGGCCTGCTGGTGCCCAACGCCGACGTGCGGATCGCCGGCGTCAACGTCGGGCAAGGTGACGACGGTCGAGAACCGCGGCGTCAACTCGATCGTGACGATGGACATCCAGCGCCAGTACGCGCCGCTGCCCAAGGACACGCAGGCCATCCTGCGCCAGAAGACGCTGCTCGGCGAGGCCTACGTGATGCTCTCGACCGGGACCGCCGGCGGCCCGAAGTTCGCCGACGGCGCGACGATCCCGACCTCTCAGGTCCAGGACACCCAGCAGCTCGACCAGGTGCTCGGGTCCTTCGACACCCCGACTCAGAAGAACCTGCAGGCGCTGCTTCAGGGCACGTTCACGGCCATCGGCGGTCGCGGCCAGGATCTCAACGACGCGATCGGCAACCTCGACCCGGCGGTCCAGGAGCTGACCGCCGTCGTCGGCGTGCTCAACGCCCAGCAGCAGAACCTCCAGAGCCTGATCAACAACACGGGCACGGTGCTGACCACGCTCGGCAACCACTCGGCCGACCTGACCAGCCTGGTCACCGCCGGCGACCAGGTGTTCGCCACCACCGCGGCCCGCAACGCCTCGCTGACGGCGACCGTCAACGCGATGCCGCCGTTCCTCACCCAGCTGCGCAGCACGCTCTCGACGCTCGACACCACGCTGGGGATCGCGCAGCCGACCCTGGCGACGCTCCGGCCGGTCGCGCACCTGCTCCCGCCGGCGTTGGCCGAGACGATCGCACTGTCCGGGCCGGCGACGAGCCTCCTGGCCCAGGCGCCGAGCCTGTTCAGAGCGGCGGAGACCGCGCTCCCCTCGATCACCCGCTTCTCCAACGCGCTCGGTCCCGCCCTCACCGAGGTGCTGCCCGCCGCGCGCGAGATCACGCCGGTGATCAACTTCCTCGGCCTCTACGGCGGCGAGCTGCAGGCCGCGATGTCCAATCTCGGCGCCTCGCTCCAGGCCGTCGCGCCGGCCAACACCACCTCCGACGCCACCGGCGCCGCGGTCGGCACCGCGCATTACCTGCGCGCCGTCGTGCCGATCAACAACGAGTCGGTGTTCGGCCAGTCGGTGCGCGAGCCCACCAACCGCCACAACACGTACTACTCACCGGGCGAGCAGAACAACCTCGCCACCGGCCTGCTGTCCTCCGACTGCAACAACGTGAACAACCCCGCTCAGATCCCGCTGCTGTCGGGCTCGGGCAACGTGCCCTGCAAGGTCCAGCCGGCGTTCAACTGGGGCAGCAACGCCCCGACGAACCCGTCGAGCTACTACCCACATCTGACCCGCTCGCCTCTGCCGAAGTAGGGCCGGCGGGGCGGGGCGGGGCGGGGCGGGGGGCGGCTCGAGCTCGAGTGCGGCGGCGAGCTCGTACTCGGGAAGCTGCAGGCGGGGCCTGGGTGCCCGTGGCGCCGGCGGCGGGGGCGGGAGCGGGGGCGGCGGGCGGCGGTGGCACTGGGAGTGCGGACAAGCGCGGCCTCGGACATGGTCGCAGCGTAGGTGCAGCTCCCGACGGGCCGGCGCCCTTCCGCGCGCCCCCGATGCGAAGCCGGCACACGCCGACACGAACCGGGCACGTCCGGCGCCCGGGGACGCCGGGCGCCGGCGAAGGGTTGCAACTAAGTTCCGGGGGCCGGAACTCAGTTGCAGCACTTCCCCCCGCGCCGGCCGGGACCCCAGCCGGCGCGGCCGGCGCCCAACGCCCGCGGCTCGCCAAGGCGCGGCCCGCGGCTCGCCACGGCCCAGGTGTGCTGCACCCGCTCGATCGAGTGCGGCGGCGGGGCGGGCCGGGGCCGGCGGGACGGGCGGGACGGGGGCTGTCTCCGACGTGGACGCTTTTGACTACACATATTGTTCTCGAGAGCGTCCAGTCGCACGTGCCGCTCGGCCGGCCCGCGCCCGCGCCCGCGCCGCCCGGCCCGCCCCGGCCCGCGGCCCGCGCCGCCCACCCGCCCCGACCGCGCCTGCCCCCCCGCTACGCCGTGAAACCCAGGCCCTTCATGAACCCGCGCATCTCGCGCAGGTAGTGGGAGCGGTTGACGTGGATGAAGTGGTTGCCCGGGTACCAGTGCAGCCGGGGCTGACCCCAGTGCTCCCACAGCGCCCTGCTCTGCTCGGGCGGGGCGAGCCGATCGCCGAGGCCGCCGATGATCATCAGGCGCTCGGTCGGCAGCAGCGACGGATAGCTGAGCGGCGAGTGCACGCCGACGGCCTCCTCGATCTCGGCGACCGGCACGCCGTTCAGCCGAGAGGCGACGGCCAGGCCGAGCCCGGCCGGGAACCATTGCCGGACGAGGTCGGCCATGTTCGTCACGGCGGCGTTCGTGATCACCAGGCGGAGCCGCTCCTCGACCGTCGCCAGCACCGCGCTCAGGTAGCCGCCGAGTGACACACCGGTGACGCCGACCTGCTCCACTCCCGACGCCTCGAGGTGATCGACGAACAGCCGGAAGTCGTGCACGGCGTGCAGCATCGCCTCGTTGAAGTTGGCCGGCCCGAAGGCGAACATCCCGGCGCCGTTCATCGGCGCCAGCGCCGCCCGCCGAGGACCGTGGAACGGCATCGTGTACAGCAGCAGGTCGTACCCCTTGCTGTACAGCCATGGCAGAGCGAAGACGGCGCTGTTGAGCAGATACGGCGAGGCCCCGAAGCCATGGATCACGCACAGCGTCGGTCGCGGGCCGTCGTCGTGGTACCAGTGCTGTGCCCATGCGGTGCCGTTGGCGCGGAAGCCCGCGTACTCGTCGCGCAGGAGCGGATTGGCCGCCACGTACGGGCTCTCGAACCACAGCGTCGAGATCTTCACGCCCCGCGCCCGCACCGACCACGGCGACAGGGGGGCGCTGTGCATCTCGACCTCGCGCTCCGGTCGCGGGAACGTGAGCGCGGCGTCGCGCGCCCCAACCAGGTCGCGGTAGAACGCGAGCCGGCGGCGCTCGCCCCGTGCCGCGCCGCCGAGCGCCCACGGCGTGGCGCTGAGCGAGATCACCGACGCGAGCGCGGTCCGCACGACGAGGTCCGACGCCGCCGAGCCGCCGACGATCAGGCGCTCAGTCAGGCCGAGCCGTGGCTCCGGCGCCTCCTCGACGGGGACCGATCCCTCGAGCGTCTCGAATGTCGTCTCGGTCATGTCCGCGGCCGCCGCGACCCGGTCAACGTCATCAGCCGGCGCGTCACGCCCGGCATCAGCCGCGCCTGGAGCATCATCACCCGGAGCTCGAAGGGCACGAACACGTCCCGGCGCTCGTGCTCGATGGCGGCGGCGATCGCCTCCCCGGTCTGCTCCGGCGTCAGCGTCCGGATCAGCTTCCCGATGCGCGGTATGCGCGACTCGGCGCCCGGGTTGTGGTCGAAGTACGCACTTGAGACCTTGCCCGGTACCACCTGGCTGACGCCGATGCCGGTGCCGTGCAGATCGACTCGCAGCGCCTCGGTGAACCCGCGCACGGCCCAGCGCGCGCTGGCGTAGCCGAGCGCGCCCGGCCAGGGTGCGAACGCGGCCGGGGTGTTGACGTTCACGATCCAGCCCGAGCGCCGCGCCAGCATCCCGTCGATGAACGCCCGGGTCACGAAGAACGCGGCGTGGTAGGGGACGTCGGTCATCCCGGTGAGCTCGGCCGGATCGGTCTCGTCGATGAACAGGAACCGGCCCTGCCCGGCGTTGTTGACGATCACGTCGGGGACGCCGATCTCGGCGAGCACCTGCGCCTGCAACTCGGCCACGGCGGCGATGTCGCCGACGTCGGTCGGGAACGCCTGCGCCCGCCCGCCCGCCGAGCGAATCGCGGCCGCCACGGACTCGAGCGTGTCGGCGGTGCGCGCCACCAGGAGCACCCGGGCCCCGCGGCGGGCGAGCACGTGGCAGGCTGCCTCGCCGATCCCGGTCGACGCGCCGGTGACGAGCACGATCCTGCCGGTGAGGTCCATGGGGCCCTACGCTCCCACGACCGGCGAGTCGAGTCCCGGCGCCTGCCAGCGAGCCGCGAGCTCGCCGGCGTCGATCCCGGCGAGCCCCGCCGGCGTCGCGTAGCGCTCGAGATGGCCCGCCACGACCTCGATCCCCTCGGCCACGACGCGGTCCTCCCCGTCGAGGTCGTGCCGGTAGGCGACCTCCATGAAGCGATCCGCGAGCTCGAACGCGAGCGAGAGCACGAACGGCTCCGTACTCGGCTCCAGCAGCTCGGCGGCGATCGCGAAGGTGTGGAACTGCTGCGCCAGCAGGTCGTCGCGCTCCCGCACGAAGGTGGCGATCTCGGCGTTGACCCGGCCCTGGAACCACAGCACCACATAGCTCGGACGCCGGCGGTAGCCCTCGCGATAGGCCGCCACGGTGCTCTCCACGATGCTCCGGACGCTGTAACGGGGCAGCTGGGCCAGCGCGCCGGCGATCCGCTCGTCCATCGCGCTCACGTGGCGATCGATCAGCGCCGCGATGATCGCGTCGCGGTCGGCGAAGTACTGATACAGCGTCCCGATCGGTACCCGCGCCCGCGCCGCCACCGCGCGCGTGGTCAGCGCATCGACCCCGCCGGCGACGACGACCTGCTCGGCGGCGAGCAGTATCCGCTGGACGCGCTCGCGGCTGCGGCGCTGCACCGGCGTACGTCGCGCGCTCGTCCCGGCGAGGGGAGTCACCTGGCGGCTCGACGCGCTCACGGCGCCTACTATATAAGCCGAATCCGAGTCAGGTTCAGAGTTTCGCCGCCCCCCGGCAGTCCGCCCCCCGACAGTCCGCCCCCCGTCATCCCGCCGCCCTCCCGACGCCCCCGCCCGCCCCCGAAGCCCCCGCCGGCCCACCACCAGCCACCCCCGGCAGCCACCCACCCCCGGCAGCCACCCACCCCGACGCCCCATGACCCCGACCCACCCCGACGCCGACCAGACCTGCGACGTGGTCGTGGTCGGCGCCGGCCCCGCCGGGCTGGCCACCGCCGCCGCGCTCCGGCGCGCCGGCGTCCGGGCGCTGGTCGTGGACCGTGCCGAGCAGGTCGGGGCGAGCTGGCGCGGGCACTACGATCGCCTGCACCTGCACACCGTGCGCACGCTCTCGCACCTGCCCGGGCTGCGGATCTCCGCCGCCGAGGGCAGGTGGGTGTCCCGCGATGGTGTCGTCTCCTATCTCGAGCGCTACGCCGCGCATCACCGGCTCCACGTTCGCACCGGCGTAGAGGTGACCCGGCTCGAGCGCGACGGTGCGCACTGGCGGCTCCGCGCCCCCCAGGGCGACCTGCGCGCCCGCGAGGTGATCATCGCCACGGGCTACAACCACACGCCGCTGCTTCCGGACTGGCCCGGCCGCGAGGGCTTCGGCGGCGAGCTGATCCACGCCTCCCGCTACCGCACCGGTGCCGCCTACGCCGGACGTGACGTGCTCGTCGTCGGCGCCGGCAACACCGGGGCCGAGATCGCGGTCGACCTCGTCGAGCACGGCGCCGCCCGGGTGCGGATCGCCTTCCGCACGCCGCCCTACATCCTGCGTCGCGAGCTGTACGGTCTGCCCGCCCAGGTCACCGGGATCATGCTGCGCCACCTGCCGGCCGCGGTGGCGGACGCGCTGGCCGAGCCGGTCCGCCGCCGTTCGGTGCCGGATCTCGGCGCCCATGGCCTGCCCGATCCCGGGAAGGGGGTCTACACGCGGGCCAACCGGGGCGAGATCCCGATCCTCGACGTCGGCTTCATCGACGCCGTGCAGCGTGGGGAGATCGAGCCCGTCCCGGCCGTCACCGGCTTCGACGGCGCGCGCGTGCTGCTGGCCGACGGCCGCGCTGTCGACCCCGACGCCGTGATCGCCGCCACCGGGTACCGCCGCGGGCTCGAGCCGCTCGTCGGCCACCTCGGCGTGCTCGACGCGCGCGGCCTGCCGCGCTCCCACGGGCGGCGCAGCGACCTCGCCGCCCCGCGCCTGCGCTTCATCGGCTTCTCGAACCCGGTAAGCGGGATGTTCCGGGAGATCGCCATCGACGCCCGCCACATCGCCCGCGCCGTGCAGCGGGAGCTGACCGACCCCGCCGACCCCGCGACCCCGCCCACTCCCCGCCGACCCCGCCACCCCGCCGACCCCGCGACCCCGCCCACTCCCCGCCGACCCCGCCACCCCGCCGACCCCGCAACCCCGCCACCCTCCGCGGGCCCCGACCCCGCCGACCCCGCCACCCCCGCCACCCCCCGCCCGAGACGCCGCCCCCGCGCGCAGAAGAGGATCGCCACATGAGCTCGGAGGCCCGCGACGAGGCTCGCCGCACGCAGGATCAGATCAGCCGCCGGCGCTTCGTCGCCGGCACGCTGGCGACCGGCGCGGCGGCTGCGCTTCCCGCCTCCGCCGTGCTCCCCGACGCACCCGCCGAGGCGGCGAGCACGCAGCGCACGAAGAGCCCGAGCACCCGCCGCGCCGACGTGTGCGTCGTCGGCGCCGGCCTCGCCGGGCTGACCACGGCTCGCAACCTCGTCAAGGCGGGCCGCTCGGTGGTCGTGGTCGAGGCCCGCCACCGCGTCGGCGGCCGCTGCTACAGCCTACCCGCTGGGCGGCGGCGCGACCGACGTGGCGAACATGGGGGCGACCTTCGTCGGACCCACGCAGACCCGCATCCAGGCTCTGATGCACGAGCACGGGATCGGCCTGTTCCCGGTCTACTCGACGGGCAAGCTGATCTGGTACGAGAAGGGCAAGGCGACGCCGTACACGGGGACGATCCCACCCGCCGCCGATCCGCTCGCCGTCGTGCAGCTCGGCACGGTGACGCTCCCGGCGATCGACCGGATGGCCCAGACGGTCCCGCTCGATGCCCCCTACGAGGCCCCCAACGCGCTCGAGTGGGACTCGATGACCGCCGAGACCTGGGCGAACCAGAACATCCTCACCCAGGACGGGCGCGACCTGTTCGCGCTGGCCATCGAGGCCGTGCTGTCGGTCGAGCCGCGCGACGTCTCATTCCTCTTCTTCCTCTTCTACATCCACTCCGCCGGTTCGGTCAACGCGCTGATCGCAACTGCGCAGCCGGGGCGGCGCGCAGGACTTCCGCGTCTCCGGCGGCACGCAGGGCATCGCGATCGCCGTCGCCCGCGCGCTCGGCCGCCGGGTGGCGACGGGTGCATCCGGTGCGCCGCATCGTCCAGGGCACCCGTGGGGCGACGGTGTACGCGGACGGGCTCACGGTCGAATGCAAGCGGGTCGTCGTCGCCGTGCCGCCGACGCTGGCCGGCCGGATCGACTATTCGCCCGGCCTGCCGGTCTGCGCGACCAGCTCACCCAACGGATGCCGATGGGCTCCCTGGTGAAGACGATCGCCGTGTACGACAGCCCGTTCTGGCGCGGCCACGGCCTCAACGGCCAGGCCGACTCGACCAGGGACCGGTCAAGGTGTGCTTCGACGCCTCGCCGGCCAGCGGCACCCCGGGCGTGATGCTCGGGTTCGTCGACGGCGAGGACGCCCGCACGCTGGGCGCCCTCCCAATCGGGCAGCGTCGCCCGCAGGTGCTCCGGTCCTACGCGCGCTACTTCGGCCGGGAGGCCCTGCACCCGCGCACGTACTTCGACCTGCCCTGGGACAACGAGGTGTTCTCGCGCGGGTGCCCGGTGTGCGTGATGGGACCCGGGGTGATGACGTCCTACGGCCGCGCGCTGCGGCGCCGGTCGGCCGCATCCACTGGGCCGGGACCGAGACCTCCGATATGGAACGGCTACATGGACGGCGCCGTGCGCTCGGGCGAGCGCGCGGCCGCCGAAGTGCTCGCGACGCTGTGAGCACCGGCGGTGCTCGACGGCGAGCTGGCGTTCGCCGGCCTGCGCGGGCAGGCGGACCTGCTCGCGCGCGGCGAGGTGTCCTCGCGTGGAGCTCGTGCAGCGCTCGCTGGCCGCGATCGAGGCCACCCAGCCCACGCTGAACGCGTTCCGCTGCGTCCGAGCCGAGGCGGCGCTGGCGGAGGCCGAGGAGGCCGACCGGCGGCTGGCCGCCGGTGAGCGGGCGCCGCTGCTCGGCGTGCCGGTGGCGATCAAGGACGACGTCGACCTGGCCGGCGAGACGACCGAGTTCGGCTGTCGCGGGCGCGTTCGTGCCCAAGCGCGCCAGGACGCCGAGGCCGTGCGGCGGCTGAAGGCCGCCGGCGCGGTGATCGTCGGCAAGACGACCACGCCCGAGCTCGGCCAGTGGCCGATCACCGAGGGCACGGCATTCGGCGTCACCCGCAACCCGTGGAGCCTCGGCCACACGCCCGGCGGATCCTCGGGCGGGTCGGCGGCCGCCGTGGCCGCGGGCCTGGTCGCCGGCGCGCTCGGCTCTGACGGGCTCGGCTCGATTCGGATCCCCGCCGCCTGGACCCATCTGGTCGGGATCAAGCCGCAGCGCGGCCGGATCTCCACCTGGCCCGACCGCGAGGCATTCAACGGCCTCGCCTGCATCGGTCCGCTGGCCCGGACCGTCGCCGACGCGGCGCTGCTGCTCGACGCCGCGGCCGGCAACCACGCCGGCGACGCCCACTGCCCGCCGTCTCCCGGCGAGCCGTTCGCCGCCGCCGCCCGCGCGCGAGCCGCGCCGGCTCCGGATCGCCGTCGCGCTCAAGCCGCCCTACACGCCGTTCGCCCCCGCGCCGCTGAACCGGGTGGTCGAACAGGAGATCCGCCGCCTCGCCGATGCTCTGGCCGGCCTCGGCCACGACGTGCAGGATGCCGAGCTGCCCTACGGCGTGTTCGGCCTCGGCGCGCTCCCGCGCTCGATCGCGGGCGTCAGCGCCTGGGTGCAGCGTCTGCCCGAGCCGACAGTGCTCGATCCCCGCACTCGCCACAACGCCCGCGTCGGCCGGCTTCTCGGCGGCCCGGTGCTCCGCGCCGCCCGTGCGCTCGAGGCACCGATGCGGTGGCAGATGTCACAATCTTCACCCGCTTCGACGTGGTGCTCACCCCGACCACCGCGCAGCCGCCCCTGCCCGTCGGCGCGATCGACCGCCTCTCGGACTGGGAGACCGACAAGCTGATGATCGCCTTCTGCCCGTACACCTGGCCCTGGAACGTGCTCGGCTGGCCCGGCGTCAACGTGCCGGCGGGATTGACCGACGACGGCCTGCCGCTCGGCGCCCAGCTGCTCGGGCCGGCGGGCAGCGAGCTCGAGCTGATCTCGCTCGCCGCCGCGCTCGAGGACGCCGAACGGTGGCACGAGCGCCGCCCGCCGAATACGGTTCACCCCAGACCCACGCAATCGAGGGAGATCCCGCCTGATGCCGACCGTCCGTGAAGCCACCTTCGAGCTGTTCCGTGCCCACGGGATGACGACGATCTTCGGCAACCCCGGCTCGACCGAGCTGCCGATGCTGGCGGACTTCCCCGAGGACTTCCGCTACGTGCTCGGCCTGCAGGAGCTCGTCGTGGTGGGCATGGCCGACGGCTTCGCCCAGGCGACGGGGCGCCCCACGCACGTCAACCTGCACACCGCGCCCGGGCGTCGGCAACGCCGTCGGCGGGATCTTCAACGCCCAGGCCAACAAGTCGCCGCTGCTCATCACCGCCGGCCAGCAGGTGCGTGCCCAGATCACGATCGAGGCCAACCTCACCAACCGCGACGCCGTCCTCGGGCCCGCAGCCGTACGTGAAGTGGAGCCACGAGCCGCCGCGCGCGCAGGACGTCCCCGGCGCGATCGCCCGCGCGATCCACCACGCCATCGCTGCCCCCGCGGGGGCCGGCGTTCGTGTCGATCCCGATGGACGACTGGGACGCCGAGGCCGACGAGGACGCTGGCCCGGCACGCGATCGGCCGCACGGTCACCGGTCGCGCCGTGCCCGACCCGGCGGCGCTCGACGACCTGGCCGAGCGGCCGCCTGCACGAGGCCGCCGCAACCCGGTGCTCATCGCCGGCCCCGACATCGACGCCACCGGCGGCTGGGACGCGGCGGTGGCGCTGGCCGAGAAGCAGCGCCTGGCGGTGTGGGCGACGCCCGCGCCGGGCGGCGGCCGGATCGGCTTCCCCGAGAACCACCCGCAAGTTCGTCGGCGTGCTGCCGCCCGCGATCGGCGCCGGTCGGCCGAGACGCTCGAGGGCCACGACCTCGTGCTCGTCGTCGGCTCCTCGGTGTTCCCCTACTACCCGTACATCCCCGGCCCGCTGCTGCCCGAGGGCACCAGCGCTGGTGCAGATCACCAGCGACCCGGCGAGGCCGCGCGCGCGCCGATGGGCGACGCGATCGTCGGCGACGTGGCGCTCGCGCTCGAGCGCGCTGGTCGCGCTGCTCGGGCGACCTCCGAGCGCGACGCCGCCCGAGCCGCGCCCGGCGCCGGGGGACCCGCGGAGGCCGACCCGATCAGCGGCTCAGCGGCGATGGCCGCGCTGGCGGACGCCTGGCCGGAGGACGGGATCGCGGTCGCTCGAGGCGCCCTCCAGCACGATGGCGCTGCGCAACCGGCTGCGGCTGTCGCGGCCCGGGCAGCTACTACTTCGGCGCCAGCGGCGGCCTCGGCTTCGGCATCTCGGCCGCGGTCGGGGTTCAGCTCGCGCAGCCCGAGCGTCCGGTCGTGTGCGTGCTCGGCGAGGGCTCCGCCCAGTACGGCATCACCGCCCTGTGGACGCGCCGCTGGCCTACAGGGTGCCGGTCACCTTCCTGGTGCTGCGCAACGAGGAGTACATGATCCTCAAGTGGTTCGCCGAGCTCGAGCAGGTCGAGCGGCGCGCCCGGGCTCGACCTGCCCGGCCTCGACGTCGCCGCCGTGGCCAACGCCTACGGCGTGCCGGCGCAGCGAGGTCGACGGACGCGAGGAGCTCGACCGAGGCGCTGCGCGAGGCGATCGCCGCCGAGGACGGCCCGCGGCTGATCCAGGTGCCGGTCGCCTCCGGCATGTGGCTCGAGTGAACCGATGGCGCTGCTGACGCCGGACTGCACGCGGATCGCCCCCCCGGCCTCGGAGGCGGCGCCCGACCGGGCGCCCGACTGGGTCGCGGGCGGGACGCCCGAGCCGCTGCGGCATGAGCTGACCGAGCTGCTCGGCGCGCGGACGCGTGCTCGCGCGCGCGATCGACCTCGTCCGCTACGCCTCCGACGCGAGTCCGTATCGCCGCATACCGCAGGCCGTGGTGGTCCCGCGTGACGTCGCCGACGTCGTCGAAGCTGCTCGGCTGTGCGCGTCGCTCGGGGCGTGCCGCTCGTGTTCCGGGCCGGCGGCACGAGCCTCAACGGGCAGTCGCAGACGGACTCGATCCTCGTCGACGTCCGCCGCCACTGGCAGCGCGCGCGGATCGAGGACGACGGGCGCAGCGTCCGCGTCTCGCCGGGGATGGTCCTCGGCCGCGTCAACGGCCTGCTCGCCCGGCACGGGCGCCGGCTCGGACCCGATCCGGCCAGCTCCGACATCGCCTGCATGGGCGGCGTGATCGCCAACAACTCCGGCGGCATGCGCTGCGGCGTGACCGCCGACTCCTACCGGACCGTTCAATCGATGACGCTGGTGCTGGCCGGCGGCGCCGTGATCGACACCGCCGCCCCCGGTGCCGAGCAGCGGTTCGCGCAGGTGGCGCCGGAGCTGGCCCGCGGCCTCGAGCAGATCCGCGACGAGATCCGCGCCGACCCCGAGCTGAGCGAGCGGATCGCCCGCAAGTTCGCGATCAAGAACACGACCGGCTATCGCCTCTGTGCCTTTCTCGACGCCGACACCCCGCTCGAGATCTTCCGCCGTCTGGTCGTCGGCTCCGAGGGCACGCTGGCGCTGATCGGCGAGGCCGTGCTCGAGACGTTCCCGCTGCGCGCCCACACGACGCTGTCGCTCGCCTTCTTCGCGGATGTCGACGCCGCCGCCGAGGCCGTGCCGGAGCTGGTCGCAGCGGGGGCCACCGCGACCGAGCTGATGGTCGCCCCGACGCTGATCGCCGCGGCCTGGAACATGCCCGGCACGCCCGAGCGCTGGAAGGAGCTTCCGCCCACCGCGGCCGCGTTGCTGATCGAGTTCAGCGCCGAGGAGGAGGACGGGCTCGACGCGCTCGAGCATCGCGGGCTCGAGATCCTCGGCGCCCGTGAGCTCGTCGACCCGCCCCGCTTCACCCGGGCGGCCGAGGAGGTCGAGATGCTCTGGCGGGTGCGCGAGGGCATGCAGGGCCTGCTCGCCGCGATGCTTCCGCCCGGGATCTCACTGATCATCGAGGACGTCTGCTTTCCGCCCGAGCGGATCGCCGAGGGGGCCAGGGACCTGCAGGCGCTGCTCGGCGAGCACGGGTTCCTGCCCGGCGTGGCCGGCCACGCCTCGGCCGGCAATCTCCACTTCCTGCTCACCCCGAACTTCGGCGAGGAGGCCGACCTCGAGCGCTACGAGGCGTTCATGCACGCCCTCGTCGAGTTGATCGTGGACAAGTACGACGGCTCACTGAAGGCCGAGCACGGCACCGGCGTCAACATGGCGCCCTACGTCGAGCGCGAGTGGGGCCCGAAGGCCACCGAGCTGATGTGGCGGGTCAAGCAGCTCGCCGATCCGGACGGGATCCTCGCTCCCGGCGTCGTCCTCAGCCGCGACGCCGGCGCGCACCTGCGCAACCTCAAGTCGATCCCGGAGATCGAGCCCGCGGTCACCAAGTGCATCGAATGCGGGTTCTGCGAGCCCGTGTGCCCGAGCCGCAACACGACCACGACGCCGCGCCAGCGGATCGTGATCCGCCGTGAGATGGTGCGCCAGGCCGCCGCCTCGCCCGTGCTCGCCGCCCTGCTCGAGCAGTACGAGCACGACGGCATCCAGACCTGCGCCGCCGACGGGACCTGCAGCGCCGCCTGCCCGGTCGGGATCGACACGGGCGCGCTGATCAAGGAGCTCCGGCGCGCCGAGCGCACCCCACGTGAGGAGACCGTCGCCCTGCGGATCGCCCAGCGCTACGGCGCCGTCGAGCGGGTCGCCCGCGCCGGTGTGCGCGCCGGCCACGCCACCGCCGGCGCGCTCGGCGACCGGGCGGTGGCGGCGATCCCGGAGGCCATCCGGCGCCGGGTCAGCGCCGAGCTCGTGCCCACCTGGCCCGCGAGCATGCCGCCGGCCGCGCCGGCCCGGCTGCCCGCCACCTCGCGTTCGGGGGCGGCGGCCGTGTATCTGCCCGCCTGCATCAACCGAATCTTCGGCAACCCCGACCGGCTGGCCGCTCACCCGACTCTGCCCGAGGCCCTCCTCGCCGTCTCCGACCGCGCCGGAGCACCGCTGTGGATCCCCGAGGACGCCGCCGGCCACTGCTGCGCGACGCCGTGGAGCTCGAAGGGCTACGCCCGCGGGCACGCGTTCATGGCCCGCCGGACCGCAGGCGCGCTGTGGCGCTGGAGTGACGGTGGCGCGCTGCCGCGTCGTGATCGACGCCAGCTCCTGCGCCCACGGCCTGCTCGGCGACATGGCCGCTGCGCTCGAGCCGCCGGACCGTGAGCGCCTCGATCAGATCGAGGTCCTCGACTCGATCGCGTGGGTCCACGACCGCCTGCTCGACCGGCTGGAGATCCGCTCCCCGGTCGGCTCGGTGGCCGTACATCCGACCTGCTCGGCCGGCCACCTCGGTCTCGACGGCCGGCTGGTGGCGATCGCCGAGCGGCTCGCCGATGAGGTGACCGTGCCCGTGGCCACCACCTGCTGCGGCATGGCCGGCGACCGCGGCCTGCTCCATCCCGAGCTGCCCCAGTCCGCCGTCGGCGACGTCGCCCGCGAGCTCGACGGCCGTCGCTTCGACGCCTGCCTGAGCAGCAACCGCACCTGCGAGCTCGGACTCGAGCAGGTGACCGGCCGTCCCTACGCCTCGTTCGTCCTGCTGCTGGAGGAGCTCACGCGAGGGTGAGGGCGCGCGCTCGCCTTCTGTCCGCGGCGACCGGCGTCCTCGTCGCCCCGGCCGCGTGGGCCGCGACCGCGGAGGCGGCCTGCCGATGAGGAGCCCCTCCGCCGGCCTGTGCAGCTCCTGCCGCCACCAGCAGATCGTCCGCACCACGCGCGGCTCCGTATTCTCGCTGTGCCGCCGCTCCCGTGAGGAGCCCGACCGCTTTGCGCGGTACCCGCGCCTGCCCGTGCTCGCCTGCCCGGGCTACGAGCGCGGCGAGCCGGACGAGCCCGACGAGGCGGCGCGGCGCGCCTCCTCCTCGTAGGGGTTGGCCGCGTACCCGACCCGCAGGTAGGACAGCGGCATCCGCAGTGGCCGGTGCTGCATCTGCCACACGTGGCAGAGCTCGTGGCGGATCAGCTCGTCGTCGTGCTCGAGCGCGGCCGAGCGCAACAGGATCAGGTTCCACATCGCGTAGCCGTCGAAGCGCCGGAACCACGGCGCGCGGAACAGCCACGGGACGGTCAGCACGTGCACGTGCTCGACGGCCACCGGACGCGGGTAGAGCGCGAGCGGATCGAGCCGGGCCTTGGCCCGCGCCAGCGCGGCCCGCGCCTGCGCCTGTCTCACCCCGCCGGCGGGGTCACTGTGGCGGCAGCGGGTCGAGCATGATCAGCGTGCTGCCGTCCTGAGCCTGCACGAGGCTCTGGGAGAACAGTCCACGGGCGGTGATCTGGTCGACCAGGCCACCCTCCGGCGCTGTGCGCATCTGGGCCACCGTGGGCGGGAACTGCTCGGGCAGGATCGCCGCCAGCGGCTGGCTCAGGAACGGCTGCAGCTCCGGCTTGACGAACAACAGCGCCACGTTGAGCGGCTTGGTGGCCGCGCTCGAGTTGGAGCTGGGGGGACGACTGGTCAGCGTGCTCGTCGTCGTCGTGTGGCCGGGCGGCAGGATCGCCACGACGTTCTGGGTGCCGGGGATGTACCTGAACGTGTACATGGCCAGCTCGAGCGCCTCGCGCCGCAGCAGCAGCAGGCGGTCGGCCGAGGGCTGCCCGACGCCGATCGCGCAGTTGCTGCCGCCGATCCCACACAGGTTGTAGGCGATCGTGCTGCCGCTGAGCACCGACACGGAGCTCGAGCTCGGGTCCGAGCGCACCGCCACCTTCAGCGGGTTGTTGGGGTCGGTGAGGTTGACCACGGTCACCACCGCGAGCTGATCGACGGAGGAGATCCGGTACAGCGGCGCGATGTGATCGGCGATCTCCCGCGCGCCCAGCGAGCCGCCGTCGGGCGGCGACCACTGCGACCACTGCGCGGACCGTGCGGTCGCGCTCTTGTGCGTGCCCGCCGCGATCGCGACCGCGACCGCGACGATCGCGATCCCCACCAGGGCGGCGGTGGCGATGCGGAACTTGTGCGCGTGGGGGGAGGTCTCGCGGCGGGGACCGGAGCGTGAGGTGGCGACGGCTCTCCGCGCCTTCAGCGGCGTTTCGGCGGCGTGGTCCTCGGCGGCGAAGTGCCGGGATTCAGGGGCCCGGTCGCTCATATCTTGGGCCACGTCGCCTCATCGAGCAGGTCGAGCTCGGGGCGCTCGAGCCGGGCGCTGTTGAGCAGGTCGACGACCTCGTCGCCGTAGATCTCCTTGCGCTCGATCAGCTCGGTGGCGATCTGCTCCACGGCCGCGCGGTTGTGATCGACGAGCGCGTAGGCGGTCAGATAGGCCTGACCGAGCAGCTGAGCCGCGGCCGCCCGCTTGTCACGGTCGCCGAGCACGCCGCCGATCGGGTCGCTGCCCATCGGGCCGCCCGACTGCGAGCGGTTCATGATCGTCACCCCGATCCGCTGCAGCCGCTTCTCGACCTGCTCGCGCGCCGCCTGCTCATCCTCTTCCGTCGCGTACTCGTGCGAGAGCTCGACCGGCAGCGGTCCCATCCCGCACATCCCGACCATCCACGCCGCTCGGGCGGTTGCGCTCTGCACGTCCCCGCCGACGCCGATCGAGTTCTCCCGGTAGAAGACGTGCTCGGCCGCCATCGCGCCGAGCGTCCAGATCAGGTTCCCGATCTCCTCGCTGCGGAACTTCGAGAAGCGCTCCTCCCGCTCCATCACCTGATGGTGACCGAGCGAGCCTCCCCGCATCCGGATCGACAGCCGCGTCGACAGCACGTCCTTGGCGTACACGTGACTGGCGACGGCGTGGCCCGCCTCGTGCAGGGCGACCGCGCGCGTCTCGGACTCGACGTACTGGATCCCGACCGCCGTCCCCGACTCGACCGTCGTCATGGCCTGCACGATGTCCCGGAACCCGAACACCTTGCGGCCCTCGGCGTGGGCGACGGTCAGCGCCATCGAGCAGGCTTGCTCGATCATCGCCGGCGAGTAGCCATTGGTGATCCGGGCCAGCTCGTCACGGCGGCGCCCGGTGTCGAGGTCGGGCTCGTGGGCGACCTTGTTGAGGTACAGGTCGAAGATGTCGATCCGGTCGTCCTTGGTCGGCGTGCGGAACCAGATGTGGCGGCCCATGCGCCCGGGCCGGGTCAGCGCCGGATCGAGCACCTCGATCGGCACGTTGCAGGCGCCGATGAAGTAGATCTGCTCCGTCCGGGCCTTCGCGGGCTTCAGGCGCAGCCTGACCTTGCCGATCCGGCGCGGGATCACGAACATCGCGTCGAGGAACGTGTTGAAGCGGTTCGTGAACCACTTCTTCATCATCGGCGGCTCGTCCATGCCGTCCATCACCACGAGCAGCTGGTTGAGCGCCATGCCGCTGCCGCCGCCCATCCCGAACCCGGGGTAGTAGCGGCGGATCCGGTCGCTCACCCGTCCGCCGAACGTCGAGTGGCCGGCCCGCGACGCCTCGGCCCGCTGCGCGAACAGCCGCTCGCGCCACTCGCGCGTCTCCACCACCAGATCCCCGGTCGAGGTCAGCGCGCCGTTGGGGCCGAAGAAGCAGAAGTCGTGCAGCGAGCCCGGGCTCGTCGGCGTCACGGCACCGGCCGGGGAGCCGGCGCCCAGCGCCTGGCGCCGCATCCCGACGGCATCGATCTCGTCGATGAAGACGATGCACTGGCCGCCCCACTTGGTGGCCAGGCGGCGCGCGCGGCGCGCCAGGAGCGACACCGTGATCGCGTCCATGCCCATGAACATGCCGGCGAACCCGGAGCCGGGGATCGTCACGAACGGGCAGTTGAAGTTCGTCGCGATCGCCTTCGAGATCATCGTCTTGCCCGTCCCCGGAGCGCCGAGGAAGAGCAGGCCGCGCTCGCGTTTGCCGCCCGCCTGCTCGAACTCCTCCCCCGACTGCCACAGGGTGATCACGCGAGTGATCTCCTCCTTGGCCTCGGCCTGGCCGCGGACGTCGTCGATCTTGACGCCCCAGCTGGCATCGCCGGGCTCGTAGCTGCGGATCTGGCGCACCGCCATCAGCAGGAACGGGCCGAAGAAGATGGCGAAGTTGATCAGGAAGAACAGCGGCAGCTGGACGAACACGAGCGCGAGCTGGGGCAGCTCGGAGGCGGGGTAGAGCTGGCGCAGCGCCGGGATCGGGTTGAAGAAGGACGACGGAACCCCGGCGAACCAGAACAGGATCTGGCACAGGAACAGCAGCACGAGCCCGATCAGGAGCAGCACGAAGAGCAGCCGGAATCGCCCGCGCCAGTACCAGAAGCGCCGGCGCGCGACGATGTCCTCCTCGCGCAGCTCGGAGTCGGCGCCGTACAGGCTGGGGGAGGGGATCAGCTTGCGCGCGATCACCTCGACCGCGCCGCGGAACAGGAGCACCCCGATCGCGGTGATCACCAGCGAGCCGATCAGCCCGAGGTGGTCGGAGTCGTACAGGACGATGAAGAGCGCGGGCGCGGTGAGCAGCGCCACAGCGGTCGCGACCCGGGTCAGCGACCGCCATTCATGGGCGAGAGCGGAGGCATGCTCGTTGATCGGCCCCCTCATCCTTGGGCTCTGCTCAGCGTACGCCATGCGTTCGACTTGAGGGTACAGGGGGTCGTGCCCCGGCGCGAGGGTCCAGGGGGTGGCGCGGTAGCCTGCGCGGGCGCATGCAGGTGGTCGCGGTTGACTGGTCGGGGGCACGGGGAGGTGGCCGGCGCGACATCGTCGTCGCAGTGTCCGAGCACGGCACGCTCCAGGCGATCCACACCGGCCTTGACCGCGACGCGGTCGCGGACTGGCTGTTGGCGCGGGCCCGGGATGTGGGCGTGGTCGGCTTCGACTTCGCGTTCTCGTTTCCGGGCTGGTTTCTGCGCCACCGGGGGCTGCCGCCCCCACCGGCGCTGTGGGACGTGATCGCCGCATGCGGCGAGGAGTGGCTCACCGGCCGGGCGCCGTGGCCGTTCTGGGGGCGCAGCGGCGACCGCAAGCGGATCGACGTCGGACCCGAGCGGGCGCTGCGCGCGACCGATCGCGCCTGCTCACGGGCGCGGTGGTCAAGCGCAATCGCGCCCGCCGCGAGGCCCACCTGCCCCAGTACGGACCGCAGCCGCCGGCCCTGCTCGAGCAGGCTGCCGCCACCGAGCACGCGTTCGACGCCGCCTGCTCGGCGCTGGTCATGGACTGCTTCCACGAGGAGTTCGCCACCCTGCGCGCCGAGCCCGATCCCTACGGCGCCGAGGGCCGCATGTGCGTGCCGGCCTCACCCGCCTTCCGGTCGGCGGCGCCGCTGCCGGCCCGCGGCCGCGGGCCGGCACCGCTAGCGTCCGGCACGATGCTGCCCGAGTGGCCACCTGGGACCGTCACGATCCTCACGACCCAGGGCGACGCGCCCCACGCGATCCCCGTCTCGGCCGCGCTCCGGGCCGGACCGCAGCGGGTGCTGCTGGCGCTCGCCGTGGGGCGCGCCTCGCTTGCCCGCCTGCGCGCTGATCCCGCGGTCGCGCTGGTGATCCTGTCCGCGGGCGACGTCGCGATCACGGCCCGCGGCAGCGCCCGCGTGCTCGCGGAGAACCTGGTCGACGGGGTGGTGGCTGTGGAGATCACCGTCGAGCGGGTCCAGAGCCACCGCCGGGATGCGTTCGTGATCGAGTCGGGGGTCGTCTGGCGCTGGACCGACCCCGCCGCCGCGGAGCGCGACGGCGAGGTCCGCGCGGCCCTGGCCCGGTTGGCCCAGGGAGAGCCGCCGCGGTGGGGGGATCGCGGCGCCGGCGGGCGGCTGGGATGATCCCGCGGTGAACTCCGCCGCAGTCGGCTTCGGGCTCGGGTTCCTGGTCGCCGTGCAGCTCGGACCCATGTCGCTGTTCCTGATCCGCTCGACCCTGCGCGGCGGCTGGCGGCTCGGCCTGGCCATCGGCGCCGGGATCGCCCTGATCGACGGTCTCTACGCGACGGCGGGCGCCGCCGGCGCGGCGCCGCTGCTGGCGATCGGGCCGACCCGCGTCGTGATCGGGCTGATCGGAGCGGGGGTGCTGCTGTGCCTCGGCGCCCGCACGCTCTACAGCGCCTTCCGGGTGCGGACGGGCGGGGAGCTCGAATCCGAAGTCGCGACGCCGCGCCGTGCGTTCCTCACCTCGATGGCGGGCACCGCCTCCAATCCCGCCACGATCCTGTCCTGGGCCGCCATCTTCGCCGCCGCCAGCGCCGCCGGGGCGGCGCGGAGCGCCGGCGGCGCCGCGCTGCTCGTCGCCGGGGTCACGGTCGGCAGCTTCGCCTGTTATGTCGTCCTGACGGCCGCTGTCACCGGTGCGCGGGGCAGGCTCAGCGAGCGCGCGACGCGGATCATCGACGTGGTCGCCGGCCTCGGCTTGCTCGCCTTCGGCGGCGCGCTCGCGTGGTCGACCGCGCACGATCGATAGGCTCGCGTCTCATGGCGGAGCTCAAGGGCCACTTCGACGAGCGTTTCGCCGGCGTTGCCGAGGCGCTGTCCCGCAGTCTCGACGCGGGCAACGACGTCGGCGCGTCGGTCGCGGTGCTGCTGCGACGGCGAGCCGGTGGTCGATATCTGGGGCGGGTACCGGGACCTCGCGCGGACCGAGCCGTGGGTGCAGGACACGATCGTCAACGTGTTCTCGACGACGAAGACGATGATCGTTCCTCTGCGCTCTGATGCTCGCCGACCGCGGGGAGCTCGACTTCCACGCCCCCGTCGCCCGCTACTGGCCCGAGTTCGCCCAGGCCGGCAAGGAGCGGATCGAGGTGCGCGCGCTGCTCGGGCACACCGCCGGCCTCTCGGGCTGGGATGCGGCGCTCGCCCCCGAGGAGCTCGCCGACTGGGAGCGCTGCACCTCGCTGCTCGCCGCCCAGGCGCCCTGGTGGGAGCCCGGGACCGCTTCGGGCTATCACGCGATCACCCAGGGCTACCTCATCGGCGAGGTCGTGCGTCGCATCACCGGCACGACGATCGGCCGCTTCTTCGCCGAACAGGTCGCCGGCCCCCTCGGCGCTGACTTCCACATCGGGACACCGGCCGACGCCGACGCCCGCATCGCGCCGCTGATCCCGCCGCCGCCGGCCGATGCCGGAGCGCTCGGGCTCCCGGAGCTCGGTGTGCGCACGCTCGGCAACCCTCTCGTCACCGGTGAGACGACGGCCGAGGAGTGGTGGCGACGGGCCGAGATCCCGGCCGCCAACGGTCACGGCAACGCCCGCTCGGTCGCCGCGATCCAATCGGTGATCTCATGCGCCGGTGAGGCCCGCGGGATCAGGCTGCTCTCGCGCGGCGGCGTCGAGACCCTGTTCGAGGAGCAGGCCAACGGCGATGATCTCGTGCTCGGCGTCCCGCTCCGCTTCGGCCTCGGCTACGGGCTCTCCAGCAGCACCATGCCGATGGGTCCCCGCTCCTGCGCCTGGGGTGGATACGGCGGCTCGCTCGTCTTCAACGACCTCGACGCCGGGGTCACCATCGCCTACGTCATGAACCGCATGGAGGCCGGCCTGGTCGGCGACACGCGCGGCGCCTCGATCGCCATGGCGGCGGCGGGCGGCCTGGCGGCGATGCTGGGGTAGGCGGCCTGCCGCGCTCGGCGCGGCGCCGGGCGAAGATTCACCGCGCATGACCGGTTATGTCGCTCACGAGTGGATCGACTTCTGCGTCGCCGTTGTCGGCGCCTCAGCTGCGCTGAGCGGTCTGCTGGTCGTCGCGGTGTCGATCAACATCGAGCGGATTCTGGGGGATCCGACGCTGCCCGCCCGCGCCGGCCAGACGCTGGTCCTGTTCGTCATACCGATGGTGCTCGGCATCGTGATGCTGATTCCCAACCAGTCGAGAACTCTGCTGGGCAGCGAGCTGATCGCGATCGGCGTCTCCATCGGCGGCATCCTGTCCACTCTCAACCGGCCGTCTCAGCGCACGGACAAGCAACCGCGCGCGGGATGGCTGGCGATGAGATTCCTGCCCAGCATCGTGATCCCGGTGCTGGTGACGGTGGCCGGGGTCAGTCTCGTCGCCGCATCCGGGGGCGGGCTCTACTGGATCGCCCCCGCCACGCTGTTCGCCCTCCTCGCCGGGTTGACCAACAGCTGGGTGCTTCTGGTCGAGATCCTGCGCTGAGGCCTCACGCGCCGAGCGCCGGTCTCGCCTACAGGTTCACCGCCACGTACTTCGTCTCCACGTACTCCTCGATCCCCTCATAGCCGCCCTCGCGGCCGAAGCCGGACTGCTTGATGCCGCCGAACGGGGCGGAGGCGTTGGAGACGATGCCCTGGTTGAGGCCGACCATGCCGGTCTCGAGGCCCTCGACCACGCGCAGCGCGCGCTTGAGATCGCGGGTGAACACGTACGCGACGAGGCCGTACTCGGTGTCGTTGGCGGCCGCGATCGCCTCCTCCTCGGTGGCGAAGGGCTTGATCGGCGCGACCGGCCCGAAGATCTCCTCGCGCAGCAGCGATGCGTCGTCGGGGATGTCGGCGAGCACGGTCGGCGCGTAGAAGTAGCCGGCGCCGTCGAGCGCCTGCCCGCCGGTGAGGACGCGCGCGCCGTGTCCCACAGCGTCGTTGACGAGCTCCGCGACCTTGCCGCGCTGCTTGTCGTCGATCAGCGGGCCGAGGTCGACGCCGTCCTCGGTGCCGCGGCCGACCTTGAGCTTCCCCATCCGCTCGGCGAGCGCGTCGGCGAACTTCTCCGCGATCGGCGCCGCCACGTGGAAGCGGTTGGCGGCCGTGCAGGCCTCGCCGCCGTTGCGCATCTTGGCGATCATCGCGCCCTCGACCGCGGCGTCGAAGTCGGCGTCCTCGAACACGAGGAACGGGGCGTTGCCGCCGAGCTCCATCGACAGTCTCAGCAGGGTCTCGGAGGCGTCGGCCATGAGGCCGCGGCCGACCTCGGTCGAGCCCGTGAACGACAGCTTGCGCAGCCGCTGATCGTGGATCAGGGGCGACGTCGTCGAACCCGAGGACGAGGTGGTGAAATGGTTGAGCACGCCCGCCGGCAGGCCCGCCTCTTCGAGGATCTTGACCAGCATCAGCATCGACAGCGGGGTCTGCGACGCCGGCTTGACCACCATCGTGCAGCCCGCCGCGATGGCGGGCCCGATCTTCCGCGTGCCCATCGCCAGCGGAAAGTTCCACGGCGTGATCAGCAGCACCGGGCCGACAGGCTGCTTCATCGTCAGCAGACGGCCCTGACCGTTCGGCGCGGACGCGTAACGACCATCGATGCGCACCGCCTCCTCGGCGAACCAGCGCAGGAAGTCGGCCGCGTAGACCACCTCGGCGCGTGACTCCTTGACCGGCTTGCCCATCTCGAGCGTCATCAGCAGCGCGAGCTCATCCTGGCGCTCGATGATCATCTCGTAGGCGCGCCGCAGGATCTCACCGCGCTCGCGCGGAGCGTGCGCGGCAAAGGTCGGGCCCGCGGCGACGGCCGCATCGAGCGCCGCCCGGGCGTCCTCGGGCGAGGCGTCCGCGACCTCGCACAGTGTCTCTCCGGTGGACGGATCCTCGACGGCCAGCGCTCCGGCGCTGCCGTCGCGCCAGTCGCCGCCGATGTACAGCTGCTTTGGGACCTGCTCGAGGAGCTGCTCTTCTGAGGTGGCGGTGATGGTGGTCATGTCATGGAGGCTACGCCTCCGCGGCCTGCCGTAAACACCAGAGGCCCCCGTCCGGGTCTGCCACCGGGTCAACACGCACGACGCGCCGTCGATCCCACTAGGGTTCGCGCCGTGAAGCGTCTGGCTCCGATCGTGCTGGTGGTGGCCCTCGCGGGCTGCGGCGGCAGCACCAAGACCGTGACCGTCACCACCCCGACGGCTCCCGGCACCACCGGCTCCTCGAGCGGCGGCGCCGGCCTGACGACCGCTACGACCTCGACGACCTCGACCACCTCCAGCGGCGGCGCCGGCGTGAGCACGGCCACCTCGACATCCTCGACGCCGAGCGCGCCGACGCGGACCGTCGCGATCTCGACCTTCAGCAGCGCCGTCGGGCAACATCGGCTGCCTGATCATCGACGGGAGCGCGCGCTGCGACATCCGCAACCGCCACTGGTCGCCCCCGCCGCATCCGAGCTCGTGCCCGCCGGTGGTCGACTACGGCCAGGGTCTGATCGTCGACACGAGGGGCAATGCGCGCTTCGTCTGCGCCGGCGACACGGCGCTCGACCCCTCGGCGCCGCCGCTGCAGTACGGCGTCAACACGCGGGTCGGTGGGCTCACCTGCGCGAGCCGTTCGGACGGCATGACGTGCACCAACTCCGACGGTCACGGCTTCACCATCGCCATCCAGGGCTACCGGATCTTCTGATCCGGCCGGTACGTGGGGGCGCCGAAGCGCCCCCACCAATCGAGTTCTAGACCGATGCGGTCACGGTGGCCGGCTCGAGCGCCACCGCGAGGACCTCGTCGATCGTCATCGCGAAGTGGAAGCCCATCGCCTCGCGCACCTCCTCCGGGACGTCGTCGAGGTCGCCGCGGTTGCGCTCCGGGAGGACCACGTCGGTCAGCCCCGCCGCGTGCGCCGCCAGGACCTTCTGCTTGACGCCGCCGATCGGCAGCACGCGGCCCTGGAGCGTGACCTCGCCGGTCATCCCGACCGTGTGCCGCACGGGCCGGCCGCTGAGCAGCGAGGCGAGCGCGGTCACCATCGTCACGCCCGGCGCTCGGGCCGTCCTTGGGGATCGCGCCGGCCGGCACGTGGACGTGGAACGACGCGCTCCTCGAACGCCGGCCGGGTCGATCCCGAGCTCGCTCGGCGTGGCCGCGGACATAGGAGAGCGCGATCTGCGCCGACTCCTTCATCACGTCGCCGAGCTGGCCGGTCAGCGTCAGCCCGGGCTTGCCCGTGCATCGCCGTGGCCTCGACGAACAGCACGTCGCCGCCGGCTCCGGTCACGGCCAGGCCGGTCGCCACGCCGGGCACCGCCGTGCGGATCGCCGACTCCTGGAAGTGCCGCTGGCGCCCGAGCGCGTCGCGGATCGCCGTCGAGGTCGATCGTCACCGGAGCCTTCGCCTGCCCGAGGCGATCTTCGTCGCGGTCTTGCGCAGCAGGGTGCCGAGGTCGCGCTCGAGCTGGCGGACGCCGGCCTCCCGCGTGTACTCGGTCGTGACCGTCGCGCAGCAGCTCGTCGGAGATCTCGACCTCCTCGGGCCGCAGGCCGTTGCGCTCGAGCTGGCGCGGCCACAGGTAGCCGCGCGCGATCGCGACCTTCTCGGAGGTCGTGTAGCCGTCGAAGCGGATGACCTCCATCCGGTCGAGCAGCGGGCCCGGGATCGTGTCGGCGACGTTCGCCGTCGCGATGAACAGCACGCCGCTCAGATCGAGCTCCAGATCCAGGTAGTGGTCGCGGAAGCTGTGGTTCTGCGCCGGGTCGAGCACCTCGAGCAGGGCCGAGCTCGGGTCTCCGCGCCAGTCGGCGCCGACCTTGTCGACCTCGTCGAGCATGATCACCGGGTTCATCGTGCCGGCGTCGCGCAGCGCGCGGACCAGGCGGCCCGGGAGCGCGCCGATGTACGTGCGGCGATGGCCGCGGATCTCGGCCTCGTCGCGCACGCCGCCGAGCGACATGCGGACGAACTCGCGCCCGGTGGCCCGGGCGATCGACTCGCCGATCGAGGTCTTGCCGGTGCCGGGCGGGCCGATCAGGGTCAGGATCGCGCCGGAGCGCCGGTCCTCGGTGATGCCGCGCTCGAGCGCGCAGCTTCTTGACCGCGATGTACTCGACGATCCGGTCCTTGACGTCCTCGAGGCCGGCGTGGTCGGCGTCGAGCACCTCACGCGCGTGCTGCGGGATCGAGCCGCTCCTCCGAGCGCTTGCTCCACGGCACCGCGATCAGCCAGTCGAGGTAGGTGCGGATCACGCTCGACTCGGCCGCTCTGCTCGCCCATCCGCTCGAGCCGTCCGAGCTCCTTCTCGGCCTGCTCGCGCGACGTGCGTCGGGCATGCCCGGCCTCTTCGATCTTGGTCCGGTACTCCTCGACGACCGAGGCGTCGTCCTCGCCGAGCTCCTTGCGGATCGACTCCATCTGCTTGCGCAGGAAGTACTCGCGCTGCTGCTTCTCGGCGCCGGACTCGACGTCCTCGCGGATGCGCTTGCGGACCTGCAGCTCGGCCAGCCGCTCGCGCTGGTAGCCCAGCGCCAGCTCGAGGCGCTCGGTCACGTCGACGCGTCTGCAGCAGCTCGACCTTCTGCTCGTAGCTGAGATCGGGCGAGTAGCCGCTCGTGTCGGCCAGCGCGCCGGGCTCGGTGATCGAGCGCACGAAGGCGGCGATGCGGCCGTCGTCGCCGCGCAGCTCGAGGATCTCCTCGACCATGGCGCGGTACTCGCGCTCGAGGTTGCGGGTGCGCGCCGTCGACCGGGACTTCTCGGGCCGCTCGTCGACCTCGACGTACAGCCGTCCGTCGGGCAGCGTGTGGGCGGCGCCGGCGACGCCGCGGTGCAGGCCGGTGACAGGGCGACGGCGCGCGCGCCGCCGGGCAGCCGGACGCGGTCGGCGACCTCGGCCACCGTGCCGACGGCGGCGAATTCCTGCTCGTGGCGGGGGACGAGCAGCACGCGCTCCTCCTCGCCGGCGTCCACGGCGAGCGTGAGCGACATGCCCGGGAAGACGACGGTGTCGTCGAGCGGGACAAGGAGAAGGCGAGCTCATCAAGTGCTTCACTTTCGCTAGTTGCTTACGAGTCTGTAAGCGGAAATGGTAGCACCCACCTTGGCGGGTATCAAACGATCTCAGTGGATCGCGACTAAGATTTTAGCGCGTGTGCCGGCAATCCGCCCGCGATCGGCTTGGTCATCCGGCGATAGGCGCGGTCGATCGTCAGGCCCGGATCAATACGATCCGGCCGACTTGAAGCCGTTCTCGATCCAGATTGAGCAGTCAGACGGGGGAGCCGTCCTGTCGTGCTCGTGGGAGAGCTCGACATCGCGACCACGCCCGCCGCCGAAGCTGAGCTGCGCGCGCAGGAGGATCACGGCGCGCAGGTGATCGTCCTCGACCTCCGCGGGCTGACCTTCATGGACTCGACGGGCCTGCGGCTGCTGGTCGCGGCCGATTCGAGGGCGCGCGAGGCGGGCCACCGGCTGGCGATCGTGCGCGGGCCCGAAGCGGTCCATCGCGTGCTCGAGATCACCGGCCTCGATGCGAAGCTCGACCTGATCGACGATCCGGCCGAGCTGCAGACCGCGCCGTAGGGCCTTGGTCAGCGCCGGCGGGGCCCGGCGGTTCAGCGGCGCCCGGAACTCGCACACCACGCGCGTGCCCGCGTCGCGCTCGATCCACCAGCGATCGGCCAGCCGATCGACCAGCTGCAGCCCGAAGCCGCCGTCGGCACTGGCTTCGCCACGGCGCGCGATCGGTCCGATGTCGGCGCCGCGATCGGTGACCGCCACGCGCACCCGGTCCGGTTCGAGCTCGACTGTCAGCGTCGGGGACGGGATCGGCGGCGACGGCATGACGCAGCGCATTGGTGACCAGCTCGCTCACGACCAGGCCGAGCTTCTCGACCACGGGCGCGGGCACCACATCGGCCAGGTCGCGCACAGACGTCCGCGCCACGGCGGCCGCACTCGGGATCGGACGGCAGCGCGGACCTCGAGCGCGACGCGATGAGCCGCCCCGTGCATTGATCGTGATCGTTGACATCGACGGCATTTTTCCCGCTCCCCCCGGGGTTCGAAACCGGGGAGGTGAACGCGGGGTCGCGGTCGGTCAGCTGAGGGTGGCGTACATCTGGCCGAGCTCGGCCGGCGCCTCGCCCCGGAGCACCCACATGCCATCTTCGCGGCGCGTGACCTTGTCCTGCGCCGTGAGCTCCTTCAATGCGGTTGTGACCGTCGGGCGGCGGGCGCCGACGAGGCTCGCGAGCATCCGATGAGTGAGCCCGAGCGGCAGCACGATCCCGTCGGTCGAGACCTTGCCCCAGCGCTCGGCGAGATGCCACATCAGCAGCAGCAACCGGGTCTCGACGCGCTGCAGATTGCAGATCGCCAGCTGCACGGCGAGCGCCCGGGAGCGCTTGATCGCCCGGGCGACGACCGCCGTGGTCAGCTCCGGCCACCGCGCCGTGCGGGCCACGAAGCGTCCGTCGAGGATCGCGATCCGGGCCGTCACGAGCACGTTCCAGGTCACCGCGGGCGCCTCGGCCACGAGCTCGATCCCGGTGTCCCAGGGGCGCAGGATCTCGCCTTCGCCGATCAGTTCGGTGAACGACGAGCTGCCCAGCGTCACGTCGCGGGAGATCAGGCCGTCGATGACCAGCAGCCCGAGGGCGCCGCGCGGCTCGATGATGTCCAGGGCCTCGGCGGGCCATTCGCCCGGAGCCAAGGTCTCGATCGCGGCGATCGCGTGTGAGCGCGCCGCGGCTGCCCGCTCGGCGTCCATGTCGCGGGCGAGGTCGGGATCCACGTCGAGGATCGCCACGGCCCGGCGACGAGGGAAGCTGTGGGCCTGGCTCACGCCGCGCTGCCGTGAGCGGATGTCCACGGATCGGGCAAGATCTTCACGCACCCTTCCTAGCTTGCCCCTGAACGGGTGATCGCGAAACCCCGCGGCCGAGAATCTGAATATCATCGACCCATGGCCGATCCGCGCAGACCTCACGAGGAGCCGGTCCACGACGTGCTGGCGGCCGAGGCGTTCGCGATGCCGATCGCCGACCGGCCCCACCACGGACCGGTCAAGCTGCCCGATGATCCGATGGGCATCCCCGAGCCGCACGACATCCTCGCCGCCGAGGAGTTCCCGATGCCGGCCCCCGAGCCGCATCCCGCCGTGGCCGTGCTGCGACGGACCGACTCGCCGCTGCGACTGCCCGTGCTCGCGGGCCTCGCTCTGTTCGCGCTGGTGCTGCTGCGCCGGCGCCGCCGTCACCGCTGACGCTCTGAGGGGCGGTTACGCCGGGTCGACCGGCGGCCGGCGCTCCGCCCACGGCCGCGCCCGCTCGAGCTGGGCCGAGAGCCGGAGCAGCAGCGGCTCCTGGCCCGGCGCCCCGACGATCTGCACCGCGCACGGCATCCCGTCGCGGGCGAACCCGGCGGGGATCGAGGCGGCCGGATTGCCGCACAGGTTCCACACCGCGGTGTAGGCGACGTACGGAACCGCGCGCAGGCTGGCGTGCACGCTGCCGATCCCGTCGAGCGCGCCGAGCCGGCGCGGCAAGGCGGCGATCGTGGGCGTGAGCAGTACGTCGTGATGCTCGAAGAAATGGTTCAGCCGCTCGGCGATCTGCGCCCCGCGCCGAATCGCCCAGTGGACCGCCGAGTCCGGAATCGCCCGTGACAGGGCCAGCGTCTGCTTCGTGCGCCGCTCGAGCAGGTCGGGCCGCTCGACCAGCGCCACCTCGTCCCTGACGCCGCCGTAGAACTGGGGCACGAACGCCGGCGCCACTTCGGGGTAGTCGGGGTCGTGCTCGTGGACCTCGTGGCCGAGCTCCCGCAGCGCCGCGGCCATCTGCTCCAGCGCCCCGGCCTGCTCGGCATCCAGCCGCACGCCGCGCTGCGCCGGCTTACGGCTGAGCGCGATCCGCAGCCGCGGGGGGTCGGTGTCGGCCGCGGTGGCGAACCCGAGCTCGTGTCCCGGCAGCTCGGTCCGGATCACGTCGTAGACCAGCGCCGAGTCGCGGACCGAGCGCGTCAGCGGGCCCTGGGTTCCCAGCGCGTGCCACAGGTGTTCATAGGGGGCGCTGGAGACGAGGCCGCGCGTCGGCTTGAGCCCGTACAGGCCACAGCACGCGGACGGGATCCGGATCGAGCCGCCGCCGTCGCCGCCGATCCCGACCGCCACCATCCCGGCTGCCACCGCGGCGGCGCTCCCGCCGCTCGAGCCACCGGTCGAGCGGCTGAGGTCCCACGGGTTGCGGGTGTAGCCGAAGGCGGCCGACTCGGTGAACGGCCACTGGCCGAACTCGGGCATCGTCGTCTTGCCGATGATCACCGCGCCGGCGGTGCGCAATCGCGCGACGAGCTCGCCGTCCGCCTCCGCGGGCCGCGTCCGGGCGGCGGTGCCGAACGTCGTCAGCTGGCCGGCGACGTCGATCTCGTCCTTGATCGCGATCGGCACGCCGTGGAGGGGCCTGGTCCGGCCGGCGCCCGCGGCGTCACGCGCGGCCGCTTCGGTCAGCGCCTCCTCGGCCATCACGATCCGGAAGGCGTTGATCGACGGGTTGAGCCGCTCGATCCGCTTCAGCAACGTCCGCGTCAGCTCGACCGAGGAGATCTCGCCGTTGCGGATCAGCTCGGCCTGGCCGGCGACGCCGGCGTAGGCGATCTCGCTCTCGTCCAGGGCCGCGGCCACGGCGGGTAACGCTACCCGGTCGGGGGGGTGGGGATCAGGGACGTGGACGCTCTTGAGAACAATATGTGTAGTCAAGAGCGTCCAGACGAGCGCGAGATCGCCGCATTGGCCGGCGTGCAGCACGGCGTGGTGGCGCGCCGGCAACTGATTGCGCTCGGGTTCACGGCGCGACAGATCCACTGGCGCATGGTCACGGGTCGCCTGCACCCCGTCTTCCGCGGCGTCTACGCAGTTGGGCACCGCGGGCTGGACCGCGAGGGCCGCTGGATGGCCGCGGTCCTGGCCTGTGGCCCCGACGCGGTCCTCAGCCACCGCAGCGCCGCGGCGCTGCGGGGCCTGAGGCCGTGGGGCTCGTGGGCGATCGATGTCACCGCCGCCGGGCGGACGAGGCACGGGCACCCCGGCATCGCCCTCCACAACGTCCGCGCCCTCCAGCCCGACGACCGCGCCACGCTCGACGGGATCCCCGTCACCTCGGTCGATCGCACCCTCCTCGACTACGCCGAGCTCGCCGCTCCCCATCAGCTCGGTTGGGCGTTCGAGGCCGCGGACCGGCTTGACCTCCTGGACCTGAAGGCGATCGACGCGCTGTGCGCCCGCAGCGCCGGCCGCCGTGGCCGCAAGCGCCTCCAGGCCCTCGTCAGCGACTACCGCGGCCCGGCGCCCGAGACCCGCTCGGAGCTCGAGCGCCGCTTCCTGGCCCTGATCCGCGACGCCGGCCTGCCGGAGCCGTCGGTCAACGTGGTCGTGGCCGGCTACACGGTCGACCTCTACTGGCCCTCGAGCGGCCTGGTGGTCGAGCTCGACGGGTACGCCTATCACCGCTCGCGCCGAAGCTTCGAGGACGATCGGGCCAAGGACGTGCAGCTGCAGCTCGCCGGATGCCGGGTCCTGCGCCTCACCGACCGCCGGCTCAGAGCCCGGCCGGACGCCGTTCTCGACGACGTGGCGCGAGCGCTCAGCGCCGGCGGCGGGGCGGCATCAGATCGGTGATCGTCCCGGCCACCATCTCGGCCGCGAACGCGACCGTCTCCGACAGCGTGGGGTGGGGATGGATCGTCAGCCCGATGTCCTCGGCGTCGGCGCCCATCTCGAGCGCGTGGACGGTCTCGGCGATCAGGTCGCCGGCGTTCACACCCACGATCCCGGCGCCCAGCAGGCGCCCGCCGCCGGGCTCGAACAGCAGCTTTGTCATCCCCTCGCCCCGGCCGAGGCCCAGGGCGCGGCCGGAGGCAGCCCACGGGAACATGGCCTTCTCGTACTCGACGCCGTCGGCGCGGGCGGCCGTCTCGGTCAGGCCCATCCAGGCGACCTCGGGGTCGGTGTAGGCCACCGACGGGATGGTGCGTGCATCGAACTGCACGTTCTGGCCGGCGATCACCTCGGCGGCGACCTTGCCCTCGTGCGTCGCCTTGTGGGCGAGCATCGGGGTGCCGACGATGTCCCCGATCGCGTAGATGTGAGGCACGTTGGTGCGCATCTGCGTGTCGACCGGGATGAAGCCGGCGTCGTTCACCTCCACGCCGGCGGCGGCCGCATCGATCGCCGGCCCATTGGGCCGGCGCCCGACGGCCACGAGGACGCGGTCGAACATCGCGCTGTCACCGCTGTCGAAGCTCACCTTCAGACCGTTCTTCTGCGCCTTGACCGCCTCGACGCGCGTGCCGAGCTCAACCGCCTCGTAGCGAGCCTCGATCCGCTTGTGCAGCGGCCGCACCAGGTCGGGGTCGCAGCCCGGGATCAGCTGATCCATCATCTCGACCACGGTCACGCGGGATCCGAGCGCGTCGTAGACGGTGGCCATCTCCAGCCCGATGATCCCGCCCCCGATCACCAGCAGGCGCTTGGGCACGTCCTCGAGCGCGAGCGCGCCGGTCGAGGTGACGATGCGCGGATCGTCGGGCAGCCCGGGAAGCATCACGGCCGAGGAGCCGGCGGCGATGATGCAGTGCTCGAACGAGACGGTGCGACCTGAGACCTCGAGCACGTTCGGGCCGACGAACTGCCCGACCCCGGTGATCACCTCGACCTTGCGCTGCTTGGCCAGGCCGGCGAGCCCTCCGGTCAGCTTGGCGACCACGGAGTCCTTCCATGACCGCAGCGCGTCGAGGTCGACCGACGGCGGCCCGAAGCTGACCCCGTTCTCGGCCATCTCCTCCGCCTCGCCGATCACCCGGGCGGCGTGCAGCAGCGCCTTGGAGGGGATGCAGCCGACGTTCAGGCACACCCCGCCGAGGATCGGATAGCGCTCCACGAGGATCGTCTTCAGGCCCAGGTCCGCGGCCCGGAAGGCAGCGCTGTAGCCGCCCGGCCCGGAGCCGAGCACCAGCACCTGCGCGTCGTAGTCGCCGCCCCCGGGCGGGGACCCGGGGGCCGGCGCAGCCGGGGCCGGGGCGTCCGCGGCCGGGGCGTCGGGCCCGCGGCGTCCGCGGCGGCGTCCACGCCGGCGGCCGCCGGAGGCTCCGCCACCTCGCTCGGCCCCGCGCCGTCGGACTCGAGCCGCAACAGCACGCTGCCCTCCGAGACGCGGTCGCCCATCGACACGCTCAGCTGCGTCACGACGCCGGCGGAGGGCGCCGGGATGTCCATCGTCGCCTTGTCGGACTCGAGCGTGACCAGCGGGTCGTCGACCGCCACCTCGTCGCCGGGCGAGACGTGGATCTCGATCACCGGGACGTCGGTGAAGTCGCCGATGTCCGGAACCCTGACCTCGGTCACAGAAGCGCCCTGCGCAGGTCCGAGAGCACCGTGGTCAGGTGCACGACGAAGCGGGCCGCGGCGGCGCCGTCGATCACCCGGTGGTCGTAGGAGAGCGACAGCGGCACCATCAGCCTGGGCACGAACTCCCGGCCGTTCCAGACCGGTTTCATGGCCGAGCGGGTGACGCCGAGGATCGCCACCTCGGGCGCGTTGATGATCGGGCTGAAGCTGGTGCCGCCGATCCCGCCGAGGCTCGAGATCGTGAACGTGGCGCCCTGCATGTCGCCCGGCATCAGCTTGCCCTCGCGCGCCTTGCCCGACAGCTCGGTCAGCTCACGTGCGATGTCGAGGATGCCCTTCTGGTCGGCGTCCTTGATCACGGGGACGACGAGGCCGCCCGGCGTGTCGGCCGCGAACCCGATGTTGTAGTAGCGCTTGAGCACCAGCTCGTCGCCGTCGAGCGAGGAGTTGAAGGTGGGGAACCGCTTCAGCGTGGCCACCGACGCGGCGACCAGGAATCCGACCATCGTCAGCTTCACGCCCTCGCGGGCGTTCTCCTCGTTGAGCTGCTTGCGGAACGCCTCGAGGTCGGTGATATCGGCCTCGTCGTTGTGGGTGACGTGGGGGATCATCACCCAGTTGCGGGCCAGGTTCGCGCCGGCGATCTTGCTGATCCGCGAGCGCGGGACGCGTTCCACCGGCCCGAACTTCTCGAACTCGATCTTCGGCCACGGCATCAGCTCGAGCCCGCCAACCGACGTTGCGCCCGCGGCCGACCCGCCACCCGCACCGCCGCCACTCCCAGCCGCGCCGGCGCCGGCCGGCGCGCCGTCGCGGCCCAGCGCCGACTCGACGTCCGCCTTCGTGATGCGTCCCTTGCGCCCCGTGCCGGTGACGGCGTTCAGATCGACGCCGAGCTCCCGGGCCACCCGCCTGACCGACGGGCTCGCATAGACCGGGCCGTTCTCGGCCGACGCGACCTCGGCGTCGGCGGCGGGCGCCGGCGGCGTGCCCGCGGACGGGGCCGGAGCAGGGGGCGCCGTCTCCGCCGCGGCGGGTGCGTCATCGGGAGGCGCCGGGGGCGGCACGGCGGCACCGGCGGCGTCGGCTGTGCCCTCGCCGCCCGCGCCTGCGCCGTTGGATCCGGCCGGCGCACCCGCGCCCGCGTCCGCCGACCCGCTCGACTCGGCCGGAGCGCCGCCATCCGACTCGCCTCGAGTGTCATCAGCAGCGAGCCCTGCGACACGTTGTCGCCGAGCTTGACCTTGAGCTCCTTGACGACGCCGGCGGCGGGCGCCGGGACGTCCATCGTCGCCTTGTCGGACTCGAGCGTGACCAGCGGGTCGTCGACCGCGACGCTGTCGCCGGGCGAGACGAGGATCTCGATGATCGGCACCGCGTCGAAGTCCCCGATATCCGGGACGACGACGTCGATCGTCCCGGTGGCCGTCATACCGAGGTCGGGATCGGCGCCTCGGCGTCGATCTCGTAGCGATCGATGGCGGCCTGCACCGTGGCGGCGTCGATCTCGCCCGAATCGGCCAGCGCCTTCAGCGCCGACACCGCGACGTAGTGGCGATCCACCTCAAAGAACCGCCGCAGCGCGCGACGGTAGTCGCTGCGGCCGAAGCCGTCGGTGCCGAGCACGCGGTACTCGCGCGGCACCCACGTCCGAATCTGATCGGCGAACGTCGCGCACGTAGTCCGTGGAGGCGACGACCGGGCCGCGCCGCTTGCGCCAGTGACTGCTCGACGAAGCTCGTTCGCTGCTCCTCGGTCGGGTGCAGCAGGTTCCAGCGGTCGACGTCGATCCCGTCACGACGCAGCTCGGTGAACGAGGTGACACTCCAGACGTCGGCCACGACGCCCCAGTCGTCGGCGAGAAGATCCGCAGCGGCGAGCACCTCGCGGAGCATCGTTCCGGACCCGAGCAGCTGCACGCGCGGCTTCTTCGACCGCTTCGAGCCCTCACGCAGCAGGTACATCCCGCGCAGGATCCCCTCCTCGGCGCCGGCGGGCATCGCCGGGTGCTGGTAGTTCTCGTTCATCAGCGTGAGGTAGTAGAAGACGTCCTCCTGCTCGCCGATCATCCGGCGCAGCCCCTCCTGGATGATCACCGCGACCTCGAAGCCGTACGTGGGGTCATACGAGCAGCAGTTGGGCACGACGGAGAACAGCACGTGACTGTGTCCGTCCTCGTGCTGCAGGCCCTCGCCGTTCAGAGTCGTGCGGCCGGCCGTGCCGCCGAGCATGAACCCGCGCGTGCGGCTGTCGCCGGCCGCCCAGACGAGGTCGCCGACGCGCTGGTAGCCGAACATCGAGTAGTAGATGTAGAACGGGATCATCGGGCACGTCGTGCGCGCTGTAGGACGTCCCCGCGGCGATGAAGGTGGACATCGACCCCGCCTCGGTGATCCCCTCCTCGAGGATCTGCCCGGTGCGGTCCTCCTTGTAGAACATCAGCTGCTCGGAGTCCTGTGGCTGGTAGAGCTGGCCGACGGGCGAGTAGATCCCGACCTGGCGGAACATCCCCTCCATCCCGAACGTGCGCGACTCGTCGGGGATGATCGGGACGACGTGGCGGCCGATCTGCTTGTCGCGCAGGAGCGCGGCGAGGATCCGCACGAACGCCATCGTGGTCGAGATCTCACGCTCGCCGGTGCCGTCGAGCTGGGACTGGAACTCCGACAGCGGGGGCACCGGCAGCTCGGCCGCCTTCCGGCGCCGCGACCGGGAGCGGACCGCCGAGCGCCGCGCGCCGCTCGCGCATGTACTCCATCACCGCCGAGTCGTCGGCCGGCCTGTAGAACTCGGCCGCCTTCACCTGCTCGTCGGTGAGCGGGAGCTCGAAGCGGTCGCGGAAATGCAGCAGCGCGGTCTCGGTCATCTTCTTCGCCTGGTGGGTGATCATCTGGCCCTCGCCCGAGACGCCCATCCCGTAGCCCTTCACCGTCTTGGCCAGGATCACCGTCGGCTGGCCGGTGTGCTTGACCGCCGCGTCGTAGGCGGCGAACACCTTCTGCTGATCGTGGCCGCCGCGGTTGAGCAGCCAGATCTCGTCGTCGGTCATGTCCTTGACCCGCTCGAGCAGGCGCGGGTCGCGGCCGAAGAAATGCTCGCGCACGTAGGCGCCGTCGCGGGACTTGAAGGTCTGATAATCGCCGTCGACGCAGGCCTCCATCACCTGCAGCAGCGCGTCATCGTGGTCCGCGGCCAGCAGCGGGTCCCAGCGCGAGCCCCAGAGCGACCTTGATCACGTTCCAGCCGGCGCCGCGGAAGTCGGCCTCGAGCTCCTGGATGATCTTGCCGTTGCCGCGCACCGGGCCGTCGAGGCGCTGCAGGTTGCAGTTGACGACCCAGATCAGGTTGTCGAGCCGCTCGCGGCCGGCGAGGCCGATCGCGCCCATCGACTCGGGCTCGTCCATCTCGCCGTCGCCGCAGAAGGCCCAGACCTTGCGCCCCGCGGTCTCGGCGATGCCGCGGGCCTCGAGGTAGCGCATGAAGCGCGCCTGGTAGATCGAGGTGATCGGCCCGATCCCCAGCGAGACGGTGGGGAACTGCCAGAAGTCGGGCATCAGCCAGGGGTGCGGATAGGAGGAGAGGCCGCCGCCGCCGACCTCCTGGCGGAATGGTCGAGCTGCTGGCGCTCGGTCAGCCGCCCCTCGAGATACGCGCGCGCGTAGATGCCGGGCGAGGAGTGGCCCTGGAAGTAGACGAGGTCGCCGCCGTGGTTCTCGCTCGGAGCGCGCCAGAAGTGATTGAAGCCGACCTCGTAGAGCGTGGCCAGCGACTGGTAGCTCGCGATGTGGCCGCCGAGCTCCGAGGACACCTTGTTGGCGCGGACGACGATCGCGATCGCGTTCCAGCGCATGATCGACCGGAGCCGGCGGTCGAGCTCGGGGTCGCCCGGGTACGGTGGCTCCAGCTCGGGCGGGATCGTGTTGACGTACGGAGTGTTGAGACTCGCGATCGGCCCCGTGCCGGACTGCTGGGCGCGCTCGATGACCCGGGTCAGCAGGTCGCGCGCCCGCACCGGTCCGTCGTGCGCGACGACCGCATCGAGCGCCTCGAGCCATTCGCTGGTCTCGATCGCGTCGACGTCGCCGCCGGCGCCGTTGGATGTGGACGTCTGAACTCGATCCGTCATCTGCCGCTGTGCACGCTCTCCGACGCAAGAACTTCCGTGACCGGTACTGAATCCGCACTATACCCGCGGCCTCTCGGCGCAACCCAGACTCGCGCGCAGGCACCGACAGTTGTCTGTTCATCGCCGGCCGGCGGCCGGGCCGGGGTGCGTCAGCCCGGCGGCAGGGCGGCTTCGAGCGCCGCGATGATCTGGGGGTCATCGGGCGTGACCTTCGTCGGCCAGCGCGCCACCAGGTGGCCGTCACCACCGACGAGGTACTTCGTGAAGTTCCATGCCGGCGGACCGGAGCCCGGCTGCCGGGCCAGGTCGGACCACAGCGGGTGCGGGTCGGCGCGGACCGACATCTTCTCGGTCAGCGGGAAGCTGACGCCGTAGTTCTTCTCGCAGAAGCTGCCGATCTCGGCGGCCTCGTCGTACTCCTGGCCCGCGAAGTCGCCGGACGGGGTTCCGAGCAGCTGCAGGCCGCGGCTGCCGAAGCGCTCGTGCAACTCCTGCAGTCCCTCGTACTGCGGGGTGTACCCGCACTTGCTGGCGGTGTTGACGATCAGCGTGGGGCGTCCGCGCAGGCCTTTGAGGTCGAGCTCGGTGCCATCGAGGAGCGTCACCCGATGGGCGTACAGATCGGTGGGCTCAGCGAGCTTGCGCGGACGGCGAAGGTACATGCGCAGGGTGGAGAAGATGGCCATGATCGTGGCACATCGCGCCGGTCGCGGCGGTTAACCACTACACCAGACCATCTCTCTGGGCCACGTCGTGCACCCTGGCGTGCCGGCGCCCCCGACACTATGCTGCCGCGATGCGCACCTCGCCGGGCGCCGCCCTCGACAAAAAGATCGAGACCGTGATCGTCACCTTTGCCCGACGTGAATGGCCGCTGTTGCGGCTCGTTCCCACCGCCCTGATCCGGCCCGTGGTGGCGCCGACGGCGCTCCGGGTGCGACGCTCGATCGTGCGTGGGACGCTCGTGATCGCGATCCCGGCCGCGGCCGTGCTGGCGCTCTGGCTCGGTCCGGGCGAGGCCTCGGCCGCGTCGTCGACGGCCACGGCGCAGGCGCTCGTCGGAACCTACCTCAACGTCGGCCACCACCCCAAGGCCTGCCACGGGCTGATCACACCGCCCTGGGTCAGCTGGCTGAGCTACTCCTCCGCCACGGTCAGCGACGAGTGGCGGGTCTACGCGAGCTCGTCCTCCCTCTGCAAGCTGGCCGACAACCAGGCCGACGCCACGATCACCGATGCTCCCGACGACGACGGCGCCGGAGGGGTCCTGTCGAGGATGATCGCGTTCGCCAACCGCCACACCAGCGCCGTGCTGCACAAGGCCGGCAAGCCGCGCCGGGCATGCGTGGTCGTGTGCGGTGCTGCCAAGTTTCTGGGGGCGCCAGGCGCTGGATCTCGCGCGCATCGCGCACCATGGCTCGCCCGAGGACTCCGACTATGCCGCGGCGTCCGGGCCGGCGGCCGGGGCCGGTTACTGCGAGAGCCACGGCAAGCGCAACAAGCACGGGCAGTGGAGCGGTGGTCAGTTCATGTACTGGGCTCCGGACACGCTGACCTGCAAGGTCCGCTACCGGCTCAAGGACATTCCCGACCCCAACAACCCGGGCCAGACGACGAGCCCGTCGTTCCCGTCGAACCTGTGGGGTGACTACGACCGTGTCGGCTGCTGAGCGGGCTCGGGGACCCGTCGACTCCGGATGACTCGGCGCGCTCCGATCGTGTGAGCGCTCAGCACGCCGGCGTGCGCGCGACCTCCGCCTGGACGGAGTGCAGGACGCGAGCGTGGGAGACGATGAACTGGTCGGGCTGGCCGGCGGGCATCTGTCGCCCGGCGGCGAAGGCGATCAGCGGGGCACCGCCGAACGGGACGCCGGGTGGGCAGCGCCGGGCCGCGGCGACAGCGGCGCTGAGCTCCTCGCGGGTCATCGCGATCGCCCAGGCCGGCTGGGAGCCGAGGCGCAGGAAGGGCTGCGGGTGGCGCGGGTCGGCTACGAGCGAGATGCTCTGAGCGAGCGTGAAGGCCACCGCCACGATGCAGGCCACGCGCGCCCATCGCCGGGCGAGCACGATCCCGCACACGGCCGGCGGGATCAGCGCCGCCTCGGCCGCCACGGTCACGTTGAGCGAGGTGCCGAGCTTGGCGTTGCTGAGGAAGAGGACGAGCATCGCCCCGGCCAGCCCGAAGCTCGTCGCGACGAGCCGGCGGTCGCGCATGCGCCGGCGGTTGAGGACGGCGAACGTAGCGGGCACGAGCAGGCCGACGAGGTTCCATGCCGCCTGCGCCCAGTATCCGGCCAGCGACCCCAGGCTGCGATAGCCACTCTGGGTCTGCGCGTAGACGACGTCCCGCCACACGTTGGTGCCGCCGGCCAGCGTGGTCAGCGCGAGCCCCACGACGAGCGTCGCCGCCGCCCATCGTGCCGTGCGCCGCGGACCGGCCGAGACCGTGATCAGCACGAGCGCCGGGAGCGCGAGCGGGACCTTGATCAGCGGCAGCAGACCGCACAGGATCCCCGCCGCGGCCAGCCGGCGCTCATCCGCCGCCAGCAGGGCGGCCCCGAGCAGGACCGGGAGCGCCACCATTTCGGGGATCAGGGCGCCGTGCTCGTGCACGGCCCACGGCGTCAGCAGCAGCGCGGCCGGCGTGAGCACCGCGGCGATCCGGTTGGCGCTCAGTCGCCACACGGTCACCGCGGCGATCAGGCCGGCGCCGAGCTGGAGGCACGCCACGCCGAAGCGGAGCCACTCGAGCGAGTCGTGGATCGCCAGCAGACCGGCCCCGGCGACGAACACCCCGGGTGGCTGGGCGCCGACGATCGTCCCGTACAGGTCCCCGCCGTGGAGGATCATGTGCGCGGTCATCGCGTACACGCCCTCGCTGTAGTCCCAGTACGTGCCGCGCAGCGCGACGTGGACGAGCAGCAGCGCTCCCAGCCCGACCGCCAGACCCAGCCCGTGATCCGCGTATCTGCTCTTGCCGCTCAGGACGCGGCAGTATCGCACCAGTCGGGCGCTCCCTAAGGTCTTCGCGATGGTCGCCGCTGATCGCCTTCCGCCGCTCGTGCCCGAGTCCTCCGCGGGCGCCCAGCATCACACCCGCTCTCGCGGCCTGTGGCTGCTGGCCGGGATCGTGCTGCTCGGCGCGGTGGTGCGCTTCCCGACGTTGGGAGAGCAGAGCTTCTGGTACGACGAGGCGATCACCCACGGCATCGTGGCTCACAGCCTCGGGCACGTCCTCTCGACCGTTCCCCAGAGCGAGTCGACACCGCCGCTGTATTACGTGCTCGTATGGCTGTGGTCGCGCGTGTTCGGTGCCTACGAGGTCGGATTGCGCTCCTTCTCGGCGCTGTGCGGCACGCTCACGATCCCGCTCATGTGGCTACTCGGCCGCCGGCTCGTGTCCGAGCGCGTCGGCTTGGTCGCCGCGCTGCTGACGGCGGTCAACCCGATCCTGTTCTGGTACTCCCAGGAGGCGCGCTCCTACGCGCTGCTCCTGCTCCTCAGCGCGCTGTCGCTGTTGGTGCTGGTGTGGGCGCTCGAGGCGCCGAGCAGTCGGCGGCTGCTGCTCTGGGGGCTGAGCGGTGCGGTCGTGCTGTGCGCCCACTACTTCGCCGCGTTCCTGGTCGCGGCCGAGGCACTGTGGCTGCTGTTCGCCCTGCGCTCCGCCCGACGGCTGACGGCCGCCCACCTCGTGGCGGCCTTCGGGCCGGTCGTGGTGGCGGGGGCGGCGCTGCTCCCTCTGGCCATCCACCAGAACGACGGGCGGGCGGGCTTCATCGCCGACAACTCCGGATCGATCGGCTACCGCCTCGCGCAACTCGTCAAGCAGGACATCGTCGGCTTCGACGAGCCGCTCAAGACGGCCACCAGCATCATCGCGGTGCTGCTCGTGCTCGTGGGGGTGCTGCTCCTCCTGCAGCGCGGATCGCGCCGGGAGCGCCATGCGGTCGTGCTGCCGCTCGCGGTCGGCACGGGCACGGTGCTGCTCGCCCTGATCGTCGCCGCCGTCGCCACCGACTACGTCAACACGCGCAATCTGCTCCCGAGCTTCCCCGCCTTCGTGGTCGTGGTGGCCGGCGGCTTCGGCGCTGCTCGCGCCGGGCGCACCGGCGCCGCGGCGCTACTCGCGCTCGTCCTCATCAGCCTGGTCTCCGTGATCGGCGTGATCACCACGCCCACGTTCCAGCGCATGGATTGGCGCGGCGCCGCTCACGTGCTCGGGACCGCGACGGTGCCCCGGGCCATCGTCGCCGACCACTCCGCCGGTGCCGCGCTCGGCGCGTACATGCCGCGCCTGTCGGAGTTGCCGCCGGGCACCGCCGTCCAGGAGGTCGACGTCGTGGCGCTCGTCTACCGCCCGGCGGGCGCCGGCGTGTCCGCGTCGCCGCCCAATCCGGCCGTGCCGCCGGCCCTGCCCGGCTTCACGCTCATCGGACGGCGGCACACCGGGAGCTACACGGTTCTGCGCTACCGGGCCGCCGTTCCGGTGCCCGTGCAGCCGACGCCGCTGGCCGCGCTGAGGCTGGTGCCGGACGACCCGGTCGCGGTGCTCGTGCAGCGACCCGGGTGACCTCGGTCGCCGTCGCAGCTCAGGCTCAAACTGAAGAGTCGATGAAGATTCTCGTAGGAAGGTAACAACGGGCAAGCGGCCGTGTTCGTATAGGCACGACCCCTGCAGTGAGGCAGCGGTCGGCTCGGCTTGGGACAGCGAGTTCCACCTCAATAGGAGTCAATTCATTGCGACGTACCATCATCATCGGCACGGCGCTCGCCATGCTGGTCGGAGCGAGCGCTGCCTTCGCTTCGGTCAACACGTACTCGGCGAGCTTCAAGTTCACATCGTCCAAGGCCGGCAGCGCGAAGTCGCCGGTCGCTCTGGGCTACAACCTGACGTACAACGCCTTCGGCACGAGCGGCAACCGCGCCGCCCCGCTGACCGATCTGAAGACGACGATCTACGGCCTCAAGGCCAACGGGAAGTATTTCCCGACCTGCAGCCTGAACAAGATCGCCACGGCGAAGAACGACAACGTTTGTAACCCGAAGGCGGAGGTCGCCACCGGGACCGTGCATTCGCTGCTCGGCGCGGCGGTGCAGCCGAAGTCCGCGGGCACGCCGTGCAACCCCGGCCTCGACGTGTGGAACGCGGGTCCGAACAAGGTCGTGTTCTTCTTCACCGCCAAGTCGGCCGCCCAGTGCGGCGGTCTGCAGACCGGCTCGACCGCGCCGTTCTACGGCAACGTGAGCTACAAGGGCGGCAACATGGTGCTCGACGTCCCGCAGCCCCAGGACATCTCGGTCAAGGTCGCGAACCTGACCGGCGTCTACTCCTCGCTGAGCGTGGAGAAGCTGACGTGGAAGAAGCTCACCACGAAGGTCAAGGGCAAGACGGTCGGCTATCTGCAGTCGGTCGGCTGCAAGTCCGGCAAGCGGGCCTGGACGCAGTCCTTCACGGCGCACAACTATCCGGGCCAGCCCGGTGGCGCCAGCTCCACCCAGACGGTGAAGGGCTCCGTCAAGTGCTCGTAGTCGGGCGCTGAGGCGAAGCACACGGTTCCGGCGGCGGGAGCGAATCCCGCCGCCGATCGATCGGGGTCGCGCCGGCTTTCGAGCCGGCGCGATGTCGTTAACGGCCAGACACGCCGGCCACCGGCCGACAGAGCGCTCGCTCGCTTAGGGGGTCCTGATTAGGGGTCTGGAGGCCGCGGCGCCGCGGCCCGACGGCAGCGACGATCGCGACTCAGCCGCCTCAGCGCCGTGTCAGGACCCGGAACGCCAGTGCCGTTCCGACGCCGTAGACGAGGTGCGCAGTGAGGTCGTCGCGCAGGGCCGAGCGATCGTATTCCCAGATCGGCTTGTAGATCCCCAGCAGCGGCAACAGCACGTAGTCGCCCGCCCACACCACGGTGCCGAATGCCAAGCCCGCGGGAACGGAGGGCCCAGGCGCGCGACGGCCCATGACGATCCCGTAGTTGACTCCCCACAGCTTCCCGTAGCCCCAGTGCATGACGTTGGTGATCACGCCGGCCTGCTCGATCGGCACCTCCCGGCCGGAGATCGTCTCGAGCAGCAACTTGCCCACCTTGGCCGGGGCGGCGGCCTCCTCCCAGGAAGCCGGCTTGCCTCCGAACTCCCACGCGAGCGGGCCGCTGTCACCGTCGGAAGCGCGGTAACGCCGGTACCAGAGGGCGTCCATCGCGACGGTGCCGGCCAGCCCGGCGACGGCGCCGGCAACGGCTGCTCGGATCGGCCCGGATCGGCTCACGGGGCCAAACGCTATCGCTCGGCACCGCGACGGCTCAGCACCGCTACGCGAGCGTGGACTCGAGCCAGTCGAACGCCGCGGTCCAGAACACGACCGGAGCCATGCCCTCGCAGTTGCTCTCGGTGCCCTCCTTCTTGAGGAAGCGCCGGAACTCCATCGGGCACGTGAGGGCGTTGAACAGCGCCTCGCCCTGTCCCGTGGACACTGTGTCGGTCTCGTTGTCGGTGACGTAGCTCGGGCAGGTGATCTTCGGTGCCTGCTCGACGCAGTTGTAGCGGCGCAGGTCGCCCAGGTACGCACGCGGACTGTCGACGCCGTGCGTCGCCATGCGCGGCGGGTCTTGACATGACCAGTAAGCCCGATCCACGCGTGACCTCAGCCGAGATCCACCGATGAGTTCCGCCGGCCGGGCCGGTCTCCCAGGACGTACGTCATCGAGCCACCGACTGGAGACCACCATGGCCAATCCCGCGCACCCCAGCCGCATGCTGTTCGTGAGCATCCCCGTAGCGGACCTCGAGCGCAGCAAGGCGTTCTTCGCGAAGCTCGGGTTCAGCTACAACCCGATGTTCACCGGCGAGAGCGCCGCCTGCATGCTGGTCGGCGAGCACGCCTTCGTCATGCTGCTCACCCGCGAGAAGTTCGCGGAGCTCGCGAAGCTGCCGATCGCCGATCCCACCACGCACACGCTGGCGCTGTACTGCTTCAGCGTGTCATCCCGAGATGAGGTCGATACGGTCAGCGCCGCCGCGCTCGCGGCGGGCGGCTCCGAGGCGGATGACGCCGAGGACTACGGCTTCATGTACTCACGCAGCTTCTTCGACCTCGACGGCCACGGCTGGCAGGTCATGTGGATGGATCCGGCGGCGGCGGAGCAGGGCCCCGAGGCGTTCGCGGCCTCCACGCAGGACGCCGACGCCCCGGCCTGACCCACCACAGTGTTCCGCCCGTACGGCGCACGACGCAGGACCAGCCTGCGGACAGTGTTGGATCTCGAGGCATGAAACTGCCCTGTTGAAGGTTCCGCTCGGGGGTGGTCGAACGTTCGGCTCATCCGGGACAGGGGCTTTCTTGGGAGAACGCAGACGGGTAGGCCGTAATTTGATCGATGGGCTTCGAGCCCGGGCTTTTCGTTCGGCCGCCCCTGCGACTTGCCTGGATTGAGCTGCGAGCTCGTATCGGTCTGTGTCGTTGTCCCGCTGGTTCTCCCGCTGACTGTCAACCCGAGTTGATGGAGGTGAGAAGTGCCGTTGCCGAGATGGGTGGGTCGCGCGATCGGTCTGGATGTCCACCGCGACTTTTGCGTCGTCGCGATCTGCGAGGACGGTGTCGTTCGCTCGGCGGGTCGTGTGCCGAGCACGCCCGAGGGTCTGCGGACACTGGCCGAGAGCCTGCTGCCGACCGACCGGGTGGCGTTGGAGGTGACGGGCAGCTGTTGGGAGGTCGCCAGGATCCTCGAGCCGTATGTGAACCGGGTGATCGTCGTCTCGCCGGACGACACCGGGATCGCCAACGCGCGAGCCAAGACGGACAAGCTCGACGCGCGGGCTCTGGCGAGCTTGTTGTGGAAGGGTGAGCTTGAGGCGGTCTGGATGCCGGATGAGCGCTGCCGGATCCTGCGCCGGCGGCTCGCGCGCCGCGAGCAGCTCGTGAACTCCCGGTCGCGGTCCAAGAACGAGATCCACGCCGTGCTGCAGCGCCGGCTACAGGGCAAGCCACCGTGCTCTGACCTGTTCGGCGTCAAAGGTCGGGCGTGGCTCGCGGGCCTGGAGTTGCCGCCCGAGGAGCGCGAGTCGGTCGACGCAGGCATCCGCCACGTCGAGTTCCTCGATTCAGAGATCGCGGCAGTCGAGCGGCTGATCGCCCAGCAGGCGCTGTCCTGGCCCGAGATCCGGCGGCTGATGACCGTCCCGGGCGTGAATTTGATCTGCGCTGCATCGTTCATCGCGGCGGTCGGGGACCCCAACCGGTTTCTCACGAGCCGCAAGCTCGTCGCCTACCTCGGCCTTGACCCGAAGGTCCGCCAGTCCGGTGAGGCGCCGGCCCGCAGCGGCCGAATCTCAAAGCGCGGATCGCCATCGGCCCGCTGGGCGCTGGTCGAGGCCGCGTGGACCGCGGTCAACCAGCCCGGGCCGCTGCACGCCTTCTATCAGCGCACCCGAGCACGCCGCGGTCACGGCAAGGCGATCGTCGCGGCCGCCCGCAAGCTCGCGATCCTGTTCTGGTGCATGCTCACCCGCTCAGAGGACTACGCCCACCAGCAACCGTCGCTGACCAAGAAGAAACTCCGCCGGCTGGAGATCACCGCCGGCGCCCCCAAGTACACGGCAGGTTCCCGCGGGATCTGGAGCGCCAACGACGCCGTCCGCGAAGCCGAACGCGCCCTCGCCGAGCAGGCCGAACTGTCGTACAAGCGGATGGTCCAAGACCAGCAGGCCGGCGGGCCGGCGAGAAAAGTGGGCGCGGGCGTGACACCGGAGCACGCATAGATAAGTCACTCAAACGAGGACAAGCTGCGCGGCAGACTCAAAGCTCCTGACGCCTGCGCTTCGCTACGTCAGTCACCCGCGCCCACCAACAACCTAACCACCGCCGACCACGCCGGCAAGACCCGGCAACGATCCCGGCCGACCAAATACCGCACAAAAAATGCGATCGAGTGACGAGCCGGCCCAGATCGACCTCACCAGAGGCGATCTGACGCCCCGCGCGATCCCTCCCCGACCGATCACACCCCCGAAGAATGTCACCACCAGCCCTTGACTTTCATCGGTCGATCGTTGGGGAAGCAGCGTGATCTCCGCGCAGCGGGCGAGTCGGTGATCCTGACCCGTCGGGGAGCGATTCCCTGGCCTGTCAGGGCGCGCAGGTAAGCTGCTCGCGCTCGGGCCGTCGGCCTGCAGGCGGCGAACTGGAGGGACAGATGACGGAGAGTATCCCGGTCGCCGGGAGTGATCTGGATGCCTTAGCGGTTGAGGCGTTCTTTTATGGGTTCCCACTCGTGTTCGACCTGAACGAGGTCGGCCGGTTCGCACGTGAGGGGATCGGGGCGGTGCCCGCGACCCCGTACAACGAGTTTGGCCACGCCCACCAGCTCGCCGGCCCCGAGACCAGGTTCGTTTCGGTCAACAACGACACCGTCTACTCGATCGCGAACGTGGACGTGAGCGGCGGCCCCGTCCGTCTCGAGGTGCCGGACACCCGGGGTCGCTACTACGTACTCCAGTTCGTCGACGCGTGGACGAACAACTTCGCCTACATCGGCCACCGCGCCACTGGCACCGAGGCGGGATCGTTCCTCCTCGTCGGGCGCAGCTGGGAGGGTGAGGTGCCGAGTGGCGTACGCGTGATCCGCTTCCCGACGAGCATCGCGACGATTGTCGGGCGCTGGGCAGTGGACGGCGAATCGGACATACCGAACGTCGTAGAGCTCCAGGCGAGCCTGAGGCTCACGCCGACCGCCCCTGGGAACGGGGTGCCCGATGGGGATCCGTCGGTGCCCGAGGAGCTGCGCTTCTTTGAGCAGCTGCGCGTGTGGATGGCCGCTTTCCCGCCGTCCGATCGCGACCAGGCCTACCAACAGCGTTTCGAGCCGCTCGGCCTGCTCGCAGCGCCATCGCCCTACACGGACTCTGACAGCGAGCTGTCGGCGGTGCTGCGCCGGGCGCTCGAGAGCGCCAAACAGAAGATGGAGGAGGCACTGAAGGGGGACACCAGCCCGACCCAGAACGGCTGGAGCCTGACCTACCACGTGTTCGACTACAACCTTGACTTCTTCGAAGTGGGCGCCGTGGACGATGACGCCTGGAAGCTGGACGACGGGCCGCTGCGCTACGCGCAGCGTGCGCTGGCCGCCCGTGGCGGGCTGTGGGGCAACCACGGCTACGAAGCCGCCTACGCGATGGTCTACCTCGATGACGACGGTAACGCGCTCGATGGCGCCAATCGCTACGAGCTGCGCTTCGACCGCGAACCCCCGGTCGGCGCATTCTGGTCGGTGACGATGTATGACGACAGCGATTTCTTCCTCGTCGCCAACGCGATCGACCGCTACTCGATCGGCGATCGCACCCCCGGGCTACAGCGCGATGCCGACGGCGTGCTCACGATCGTCATGCAGCGCGACGAACCCGCCGAGCCCGATCGCCGCGCCAACTGGCTACCGACCCCTGCGCGCGGGTTCCGGCCGATCCTGCGCATGTACGAACCAGACCCGGCCGTGTTCGACGGCCGGTACGAACTGCCGCCGATTCGCAGAGTCAGCTGAGCGACCGCCGCGGGAGCGGCAGCGTCCCCTCCACGCCGAGACAGCGGCGGTAACAGGCACTCACCATCCGGCGTCGCGGTTGCTCGGTGACTTCGGGTGTACTGGTGCACGAGCAGCTCGGCGCCGTCGTGCCGTGACTATTTCGTAAGCCGGGCCGACGCGAGGGAGAGCGCCCGGTCACAGGAAGACCAAGCGGCTACCCCGACCTTGCACGCGGCGCGACCTACAGGCGCGTCGACGGCATCGCCATCACGGTTCTCGTCGCGTCGCTCGACGACATCCACGCATCGAAGCGCGCAGCGAATCGACCGAAGGATCGGGCGTACCTCCGTGACGCCAGATCCGACGAGCCCGAGTAGATCCGGAACCGGCTACCGGATCCGATCCACGCTCGCCATCCGCAACCTGTGCTGACGGAGGCTTGGTGGGTGACGCCTATTGGGTTGCCGCAATTGCGGCAGCGTCCGGCAAGCAGGTAAAACCGTTCGACGGTCGGAGTCGGGTTTAGAAGTTGCGCAGCAGTCGTCGCTGTGCGGCGCGTCCCGTGGTGAGCTGCTTGTTGGCGATCCCGACTTCCCAGATGACTCCGTGGCGAACTTTGAGCACGCCGTTGCTGCCGGCGGCGGGGACGACGTACCAGTCGTTTGGGCCACAGTGGATTGCTGTGCCGAGTTTCAGCTGCCGTGCCGCGGCGGCGAGTGGGGTGCCCTGCCGCACGCCGCGCAGCGCGTAGGCGGGGTTGCCGGTCAACGCGAGGATGATCCTGCCGTTGAGTTTCGCGAGCTGTGATCTTGAGAGTCTGCCGGGGACCCGGGCGGAGGCGTAGCCAACGCGGATCCCCCACCCGCCCGAGAAGCAGAAGTTGTCGCTGTGGTCGCTGCGGACGTCGAAGCGTGGCAGCATCTGACGAGCGCGTGTCCGGGTGAGCCCGAGCGTGATCGGGCCGAGGGTGGCCCCTTTCAGCTGCCCGGTTGGCGGTGGGCAACTCGCCGGGCGGACGATCGGAATGAACACCGCCGCAGCGGTGGCTGACGTGCTGGCGCCGCCAACGGACGCGGTCACGACGGCGGTCAGCGAATGACCCCCATCAGCGAGCTGGACGGTGTAGGACGTCGTGGTCGCGCCGGGGATCGGCACGCCGTCGCGCGTCCATTGATAGCCGTACCCGGGTGTGCCGCCGGCCCAGTTGCCGCTCGAGACGCTCAGCACGTGCCCGACCGCATTGACCCCGGTGATCACCGGAGCCGAGCTGTTGACCGGAGTGAGCACGACCTGGCGGTGGGTCCGCGCGGATGCGAGGCCGGGGCAGGACATCGTCTGTCCGGTGAAGATCGGTGTGATCGAGCAGCCGGCGTCGTCAGTGACAGTCAGCGTCGCCGTGTAGGCGCCGGCCGTGGCGTATGTGTGCGTGGTTGTCGGGGAGCTCGTCGATGCGCTCTGGCCGTCGCCGAAGCTCCACTCATACCTGGCGACGGTGCCGTCGCTGTCCGAGGAGGCCGAGGCATCGAAGCTCGTTGCCTGCCCGAGGGTCGACGAGCCGGCGGTGAACGCGGCCGTCGGTGTTTGGTTCGGCGTGATCGCGATCCAGTACGGGTGGTCGACGGTGATCGCGGCACCAGCGGTGTTCGTGGCGATGTCGATCGGCGTGACCTTGCCGGTACCGAAGGGTTGGCGGCTGGCGACGTAGGCGGTCTTCCCGTCGGGGGTGATCGCGACGCCGGCGGTCAGCAGGAACTGCCGCCAAGCGGAATCGGCGGGCCGGCTGTGTTGGCGAGCAGATCGATCGGCGTGACGCCGTTTGTGCCGACGACATAGGCGTTGGTGCCATCCGGGGTGATCGCGATCCCATACGAGCTGGAGGGCAGGCCGATCGGAGTCCCGGCGGTGTTGGTGGCCGTATGGATCGGGGTGATGCTGTATGGCGACGCGGAGTTGGTGACGTAGGCCGTCTTGCCGTCCGGGGTGATCGCGATCGCCACCGGCGAATCGCCGACCGGGATCGCCGGCCCGGTTGAGTTGTCCGCGGTGTGGATCGGTGTGACCGTGCCCGGGGTTTGACCGTTGACGACGTACGCGGTGCCGCCGTCCGGCGTGATCGCGATCCCAGATGGCCCCGGGCCGACGGGGATCGCGGGACCGGCGGTGTTCGTCGCCACGTCGATCGGCGTGACCGTGCCATCATCGGCGTTCCCCACGTAGGCGGTCTTGCCGTCCGGCGTGATCGCGATCGGGCTCGGATAGGCGCCGACGGGAATCCCAGCGCCGGCGGTGTTCGTTGCCAGGTCGATCGGCGTGACGGTGTTCGATCTGAAGTTCGCGACATATGCGGTCTTGCCGTCCGGGGTGATCGCGATACCCGCCGGGTTATAGCCAACGACGATCGGGGTGCCGGCCGTCTGGGTGGTCAGGTCGATCGGCGTGACGGTCGCCCCGAGGGAATTGGTGGCGTACGCGAACACATCCGCTGACGCCAACCCGGGCATGGCAGCCAGCAGGCTGACGGCGGCAATCAGCGTCATTCCAAACCGACAAGCTGCTCGACGCGCGAGCGCGGAGCGCAACCGACCGCCCATTTCCATTCCATCACCCTCATCTCGGATCGAGGTGCTCCCCCGTGCATCGACACCTGTCCAGCTGACCTGATCAGCACAATCCCGCACCGATCCAGCCGAAGAACTACGGACTCAGATGCCCCGACAACGCCCGCTGTGGGTGGGCGCTCATGACCGGACGGCGGCCGGATGCTCGCCCGCGTTGGCGCGCCGAAGCGCGCACGAGGCGCTCGGCCGGGACGCGGGGGCGGGGGCCGGCGCCTGGTGCAATCTCGCCACACCCGCGGTGCACTCTCGGCACGCGCCGGCACACTCTCGCCGGCGCTGGGAGAAGCGTTGAGTCTGAGTTCCGGCCCCCGGAACTGAGTTGCAGCGCTTGGGCGTGGGCGCGGGCGATCCGCACGACTCGGTCGCCGGACTGCCGCCGTCGTGTAGAGGGTGTCGGCGTCCACGGCGGCCGGGAAGGGTGGCGGGTCGGGCCGGCGGGGACGGCGCGGCGGCTCGGGCGCGCCGGCCGGGCCGGCGAGCGGGCGCCCGGGCGTCGGTCGGCGCAGCGCAATGGGTATCGGGATAGGCGGTGGGATACTCGGGTCGGGGAGATCGAGCTCGCGATCCCGAAGCTGAGGACGGGGAGCTATCTGCCGTCGTTTCTGGAGCCCGCCGGCGGGGCGAGCCGGCGCTGGTGGCGGTCGTGCAGGAGGCGTACGTGAACGGCGTCACGACTCGGAAGGTCGATCGGCTGGTCGAGCAGATGGGCTTGCGGGGCCTCTCGAAGGATCTTCCGCCGCGCCGGCCGCATGCACCACCTCTGAGTCGGCACCACCCACGCACGCAAACGCGTCCTCGCCTTCGCCGACGACCACCACGTCACGGTCGCCGAACTCCACGCCGGTGAAGTGCTCTCCCGCCACCAGATCGAGCCGAACAAGACCTGCTGGCGCGACGAAATGCGAGAACCCGGCCGATGGCCGAGCCCTCAAAGGTGAGACCTATGACGCGACTCATCGGAGACACATGTCCCGACTCATCACAAGATGCCGGAGGAGGGACTCGAACCCCCGACACGCGGATTATGATTCCGCTGCTCTAACCGACTGAGCTACTCCGGCGAGGGAGGCGCCAGTCTAGCGTCGGCGCCGTCGGTGGGGCGTCCGTCAGCGGCGGCCCAGGGGAGGCCGAACAGGACCAGGACGATCAGCCACACAAGGCCGACGGCGTAGGCCGCCAGGACGTCGCTGGTCCAGTGCACGCCGAGCATCACGCGGGCCGGTCCCATGGTCGCGATCACGACGACGCAGACGCCCGCCGAGACCCTGTGCCCGCGCTGCCACAACAGCACCGCGGCGAGCCCGAACACGGCCGTCGTCCAGGTCGTGTGCCCGCTGGGGAAGCTGGGGGTGCTCAGCGCGGCGCCCGGCGGCCGCGTGCGCTCGGCGATCGTCTTGATCGCCCAGGTGAGCACGCTGACGCCGAGCGTGCTGAACGCGAGCACGGCGTGGCGCCAGCCAAACGCGCGCCAGGCCCAGGCGCAGAAGACGATGATCACGATCGCGGTGAGCGGAAAGCGCCCGAGCCGATCGAGCGCGTGGGCCGGCGCGAGCGCGAGCCCGTGGAAATGCTGCTCGGAGACCTCGGCCGCGTTGCCGGTGTCACCCGGGAACGTCCCGTCGAGCGCGATCACCGCCCACAAGCCCGCCACGAGCAGCGCGAGGGCGATCCCGGCGAGCGACAGGGCGCGGCGGACCCCTGCCGACAGGCGGCCCTCAGTCCGGGAAGGGGCGCCGTCGGCGAGATCGGGGTGCGGGCCGGTCACCGGGTCAGGATGGCGGATCGACACCACCCGAGAGCGGATTTCGCCCCTATGATCCGCCGCCATGCCCGACCTCGGTCCCGCCGTCAGCACCGTCGTTCGCCGCTGCCTCGAGGTCAAGGCCGGTGAGGACGTTCTCGTCATCGTCGATCCGCCGAGCCGGGCGATCGGCCAGGCACTGCGCGAGGCGGCCGCCGCCGCCGGGGCCGACGCCGTCCTCGCCGTGATGGACGAGCGCCCCAACGACGGCACGGAGCCGCCGCCGACGGTCGCGGCGGCGCTGGCCGCGTGCGACGTCTTCATCGCGCCGACGACCCGCTCACTCAGTCACACCGCCGCCCGCAAGCGGGCCAGCGAAGCCGGCGCGCGCGGCGCCACGATGCCCGGCGTCACCGAGGACATGCTGGCGCGGGTGATGGCGGTCGACTTCGATCTGATGGGCGCGCGCTCGCGGGCCGTGGCCGCGCTGCTGAGCGAGGGCTCGACCGCGCATGTGACGTGTCCGCTCGGGAGCGACCTGACGCTCGATCTGCGCGGCCGCCAGGGCATCGCCGACGATGGCGAGATCACCGCCGCCGGCGCCTTCGGCAACCTCCCCGCGGGCGAGGGCTTCATCGCCCCGGCCGGCGGTGACGGTCGCATCGTCGCCTCGAGCCTGGCGCCGCTCGGCCTGACCGACGAGCCCGCCGTGCTGACCGTGTCCGGGGGGAGGATCGTCGGCGCCGAGGGCGGTCTCGGGCCCGAGTACCTGCAGCGGCTGACGGCGCACGGGGAGCCGGGCACGAATCTGGCCGAGCTCGGCGTCGGCACCAACGACCGGGCGACGCTCACCGGCAACGTGCTCGAGGACGAGAAGCTCCTCGGCACGGTGCACGTCGCCTTCGGGGCCAGCGCCGGCATCGGCGGCACCGTCTCCGTCCCGATCCACCTCGACGTCGTCGTGCTCGACGCGACGCTCGAGATCGACGGCCGGCGCGTGCTCGACGCGGGGAGCTTCCTGCTCTGACCCTGCTCGCCGTCCCGAACGTCTCCGAGGGCCGCGACGCCGGCGTCATCGCCGCGATCGGCGAGGCGTTCGACGCGCGCCTGCTCGACGTCCACTCGGACCCCGATCACCACCGGACCGTGTTCACGCTGGCCGGGGAGGCCGGTGGGCTCGCCGCCGCGGTCGCCGACGGCGCCGGCGCCGCGATCGAGCGGATCGACATTCGCGTCCAGGACGGGGTGCATCCGAGGGTCGGCGCGATCGATGTGGCCCCGATCGTGTTCCTCGATGACGGCGCGCGCGGCTCCGCCTGCGCGGAGGCGCTCGTCCTCGCCGACACCATCGGCGAGCGATTCGGCGTGCCGGTGTTCCTGTACGGCGCGCTCGCCGACGGCCGCACCCGAGCCCAGATCCGGCGCGGCGGACCGGGCGAGCTGGCCCGGCGGATCGCCGCGGGGGAGCTGCGGCCGGACTTCGGGCCCCGCCGGCTCCACGAGAGCGCCGGCGCCGTCCTCGTGGCCGCGCGTCCGCCGCTGGTCGCCTTCAACGTCGAGCTCGCACCGACCGCGACGCTGCAGCAGGCGCGCGAGATCGCGGCCCTGATCCGCGAGGGCGGGGCCGAGGGACTGCCGGGGCTGCGCGCGATCGGCCTCTGGCTCGAGCACGGTCAGATCGCCCAGGTCTCCACCAACGTCGAGGACCATCACCGCACACGCCTCGCCGACGTGGTGGCGGCGGTGCGGCGACACGCTCCCGTGGCCGCCGCGGAGCTCGTCGGGCTCGCGCCGCGCGCTGCCTTCGCGGGCTTTCCGGAGGACGTTCCGGTGCCCGGATTTGACCCCGCGCGGCACCTGATCGAGGAGGCGCTCGCCGCGGCGTCGCCCTCGGGCGCATAATCTCTTCTGACAATGGCCCAGACGAAACGCAAGCGCCGCAGCAAACACCGGGGCACGGCCGCCGGGACCGTGACCTCACGCGGACGCACCGGCCGCCCGCTGACCGCCGAGGAGAAGAAGAAGCAGGACCGCACGAGCGCGCGAGAGACGCGCATGAACACGCCGCCCACGTGGTCGGGCTCGTTCAAGCGGGCGCTGCTCGCCTCGGCGCTGATGTTCGCGTTCATTCTGATCACCAGCAAGCACGCGAAGAACCCGATTCTCACCGCGCTCACGTTCGCGCTGCTGGCGATGGCCCTGTACGTGCCCGCCGGCTACTACATGGAGCTGTTCCTGTTCCGCCGGCGCCAGAGAAAGCGGATCGCGCCGAAATGATCGACGTGCGGATGTTCACGGTCGGTCAGGTCCAGGAGAATTGCTACATCGTGCGAGCCCAGGGGTCCGATCGCGCGGTGATCGTCGATCCCGGTGACGAGCCCGAGCGGCTGCTCGGCGCGATCGAGAGCCTCGGCGTCACGATCGAGGCGATCCTGCTCACCCACACGCACTTCGATCATGTCGGCGCGGTCGCGCCGGTCGCTCGCGCCACCGGCGCGCCGGTCTACTGCCCGGAGCTCGAGACGGTCGTGCTGGCCAACATCATGGACTACGTGCCGTGGCCCGGCTTCGGGCCGTTCGAGAGCTACGAGGCCGACCACACGGTCGCCGGCGGGGAGCGGCTCGAGCTCGCCGGTCTCGAGATCGACGTCATCTTCACCCCCGGCCACAGTCCGGGCCACGTGACCTATTCGATCCCCGCCGGCGCCGCGCTGCTGTCCGGCGACGTCCTGTTCCAGGGCTCCGTCGGGCGGGTCGACCTGCCGGGCGGCGACTGGCCGACGCTGCTGAAGTCGATCGAGACCCTGATCGCCACCCATCCCGACGAGACGACCGTCTACCCGGGGCACATGGGTGTCACCACGCTCGCTCGCGAGCGCGCCACGAATCCGTTCCTGCGCGAGCTCGCGCAGTAGGTCCAGCGCAGTGATCCAAGCGCCGCGAGGCACGTATGACGTGCTCCCCGAGGATGCCGAACGCCGTCAGGTGCTCGAGCACCACGCGCGCCGGATCCTGGGCGCCGCCGGTTACCAGCGCATCGAGACGCCGACGTTCGAGGCCACAGAGCTGTTCTCACGTGGGGTCGGGGAGGCGACCGACATCGTGCAGAAGGAGATGTACACCTTCGACGATGCCGGCGGACGGTCGATCACGCTGCGCCCCGAGGGCACGGCGCCGGTCTGCCGAGCCTATATCGAGCACGGCATGCACAAGCTGCCCCAGCCGGTGAAGCTCTGGTACCTCGGCGCCTTCTACCGGCACGAGGCGCCCCAGGCCGGGCGCTACCGCCAGTTCTGGCAGGTCGGCGCCGAGGTGATCGGCTCCGCCGCGCCGGCGGCCGACGCCGAGCTGATCGTGCTGCTGGCCGAGCTGCTCGAGGCGCTCGGGGTGAGGGAGACGCGGCTGCGGCTCTCGAGCCTGGGCACACCCGAGACGCGCGCCGAGTACCGCGAGGAGCTTCGCGCCTTCCTGCGCGCCCACCAGGACCGGCTGTCCGCCGAGGTCCGCAGCCGGATCGACGCCAATCCGATGCGCGCGTTCGACTCCGGGGACCCGAGCACGCGCGAGGTCATGGCCGCCGCGCCGACCCTGCTCGACCGGCTCAGCGGCGAGGACGCGGAGCACTTCGCCGAGGTTCGCCGGCTGCTCGACGACGCCGGGCTTCGCTATGAGCTCGACCCGACGCTGGTGCGCGGCCTCGACTACTACACGCGCACCGTGTTCGAGTTCAACAGCCACGCGCTCGGCGCGCAGAGCGGGGTCGGTGGCGGTGGTCGCTACGACCGCCTGATGGAGCAGCTCGAGGGTCCGGCGACGCCCGCGTCGGGATGGGCAGCGGGAATCGAGCGGATGCTGCTCGCCGCCGGCGAGCTTCCGATCGCCCGCGATCCGGTCGACCTGTACGTGGCGCTCGCCGACCCAGCCGCCGGGCGCCAGGCGTTCGAGCTCGCCCGCGAAGCACGCCGCGCCGGCCTCAGCGCACAGCTCGAGCTGGCCGGACGGTCACTCAAGGGTCAGCTCAAGCACGCCGGCCGGCTCCGCTCGCGATACGTTGCGATCATCGGATCAGAACCGCACATCGGGCTCAAGGACATGGACGCGGGCGAGCAGAGAGAGCTCGAGCCGGCGGCCGTGATCCCCACGATCCTGCGCGGGAGCCGGCTGTGATGAGGGAGGGCCCGCGGCCCAACGGATTCCGCGACGCGTGGGCGGGGGACCTGGGTGCCGAGCGAGCCGGCACGCCGGCTCGGGTGGCCGGCTGGGTGGACCGCCGGCGCGACCATGGCGGCCTGATCTTCATCGACCTGCGCGATCGCTCCGGCATCGTCCAGCTCGTCTTTCACCCCGAGACGGCCCCCCAGGCGCATGCGGCTGCGCACGGCCTGCGGGCCGAGGACGTGCTCAGCGCGGCGGGCACGGTCGCGCTGCGCGAGCCGCAGAACGTCAACCCGAACCTCGCCACCGGCGAGATCGAGCTGGCCGTCGACTCAGCTGGAGATCCTCGCCGACGCCGAGACGCCGCCGTTCCCGCTCGACGAGGAGATCGTCGTCGACGAGGCGCTGCGCCTGCGCCATCGCGCGCTCGATCTGCGGCGCGCACCGATGCAGCAGGCGCTCACGCTGCGCCACGACGTCATCACCACGATCCGCGAGGTGCTGAACGCGCGCGATTTCCTGGAGATCGAGACGCCCTACCTGACCCGCTCGACACCCGAAGGCGCCCGCGACTACCTCGTGCCGGCCCGGATCGCCCCCGGCTCCTTCTACGCGCTGCCCCAGTCGCCGCAGCTGTTCAAGCAGTTGCTGATGATCGGCGGGTTCGAGCGCTACTACCAGATCGCCCGCTGCTTCCGCGACGAGGATTCACGCGCGGACCGGCAACCCGAGTTCACCCAGCTCGACCTCGAGATGTCGTTCGTCGACGAGGACGATGTGATCGGGACGATGGAGGCGGTCATGTGGGCCGTGTTCGAGCGCGCCGGCTTCGGCGTGTCCGAGCCGCCATGGCCCCGGATGACCTTCGCCGAGGCGGTGTCGCGCTTCGGTACCGACCGCCCGGACACCCGCTTCGGGCTCGAGCTGCACGACCTCGGAGCGTTCGTCTCCGAGTCGGAGTTCCAGGTCTTCGCCGGTGCGCTGCTGAGCGGCGGGGTGGTGCGCGGGATCAATGCCGGCGCGCGCGAGCTGCCCCGCTCGGAGCTCGATGCCCTCACCGAGCTGGCCAAGCAACATGGTGCCAAGGGACTGGTGTGGGCGTTCGTGCTCGAGGACGGCACCTGGCGCTCGCCGATCGCCAAGTTCCTCTCGGCCGAGGAGATCGAGAGCATCGGGACCCAGCTCGGCGCCACCCCCGGCGACCTGCTGCTGATCGTCGCCGACGCCGAGGCGAGCACCGTGGGCCAGGCGCTCGGCGCGCTGCGGCTCGAGCTGGCGCGGCGCTTCGATCTGATCCCCGCGAGCCGGCACGACATCCTGTGGGTGGTCGAGTTCCCGATGTTCGCCTGGCATCCGGAGGAGCAGCGCTGGGACGCCCTGCACCATCCGTTCACGGCGCCGACCGGAGATCTCGATGATCCGGGCTCGTTGCTCTCGCGCGCCTACGACCTCGTGCTCGACGGCAGCGAGATCGGCGGCGGCTCGATCAGGATCAACCGCATCGACGTGCAGCGGCGCGTGCTCGAGCTGCTCGGGATCGGCGAGGAAGAGGCGCAGGCCCGGTTCGGCTTCCTGCTCGACGCGCTCCGCCACGGAGCCCCGCCGCACGGCGGCATCGCAATGGGGATCGACCGGATCGTCGCCGCGCTCGCGGGCCGCGAGTCGATCCGCGACGTGATCGCCTTCCCGAAGGCGGCCAGCGGCGCCGATCCGCTGACCGGAGCCCCGGCGCCCGTCGACACGGCTCAGCTGCGCGAGCTCGGAATCAAGCTCGCCTGAGTCCAGGGGCTCCGTCCAGGGAGCCCCGAATGGTCCTCATGCTTTGGCGCTCGTCTGCCGAAGAATGAGGCGATGGGTTCGGTACCACGTCCCTTGCTGGCGCTCCTCGTAGCGGTGATCGCACTGTTCGGGGTGTGGACCGTCGTGCTGAAGCCCTCGAGCTCGGGTTCGGCGTCCTCGGGCAGCCCAGCCGGCTCAGCCGCAGCAGCTCCCACGCTGCCGGGGATGAAGGGACTCCAGTCGGCGATCAGCAAGGCGCACGCGGCGGTGGCCACCTCCAACGCCGCCGGCGTCGCCCACGGCGGCACGATCGTCACCACCCCGTCGACCACCTCGACCACGTCTGCGCCGCGCGCCGCCACAGGGGCGAGCGCCGCGTCCGGAGCGAGAATGGCCTCGGGCGCGAGTACGGCGTCGAGAGCGAACGCGACCTCCGGCGCGAGCGTTCAGCCCACCGCCGTGTCGGGCGCCGCGCATCGCTTCGGCGTCGTCGCCGCCGCGCTCGGCGCGCGCAAGGTCATCGCGCTGCTCTTCTACAACCCGCTCGGGTCCGATGACCGAGCGGTGAAGCGGGAGCTCGCCCTGGTCCCGCGCCACGGCGGTCGTGTGGTCACCCTCGCGGTTCCGCTGAGCGAGCTCGACCGCTACAAGGTCGTGACAACGCAGGTTCCGGTCCAGGTCTCGCCGACGCTCGTGATCATCAATTCCGCTCGCCAGGCGACGACGATCGTCGGGTACACGACCGACTTCGAGATCTCACAGCGCGTCGACGACGCGCTGGCGCTCACGTAGCTCGCCCGAGTCACGTCGCGAACGGGCGGCGGGTCGCCGTGGAACCGCCCGGGCGCCTCTATCCTCAGGCCGGATGCACAGCGACGCCTTCGAGCATCATCTCGTCTCGCCGCAGGGACTCGGCCGGGTCCCGGCCGGTGCCGTGACCCGCGAGGCGGGCGCGGGCGGCTGCTGCGACCGGATCGCCCTCTCGCTCGCCGTCGAGGACGACACGGTGACCGATGCCGGGTTCACCGCCGAGGGGTGCGGCGCGGCGACCGCCGCGGCCAGCGCGGCCGTGACGCTGGTGCGGGGCCGGCCTCTGCTCGAGGTGGCTCGGATCGGCCCGGGCGAGATCTCCACCGAGCTCGGCGGCCTGAGCCTGGCCAAGCTCCACGCCGCCGAGGTCGCCTCCGACGCGCTCCACCGCGCCCTCGGTGAGGCGGCGCGGACGGCGACGGTGGCGGTGCCGCCGGCCGGGCGCACGCTGGTGGCGATGAGCGGCGGGGTCGACAGCGCCGTGGCCGCGCTCCTGTCCGCCGAGGCCGGCGAGGTCGTGGCGGTCACGCTCGAGCTGTGGGCCGACCCCGAGAACGACGCCGAGGGCAGCTGCTGCTCCGCCTCGGCGGTCGCGGTCGCCCGCGCGATGGCGCACCGGATGGGCCTCGCGCACCTGACGCTCGATCTGCGCGAGGAGTTCCGGGCCGGGGTGGTGGACCCGTTCATCGCCGGCTACGCCGCCGGCGAGACCCCGAACCCCTGTGTGGGCTGCAACGGAAATGTGCGCCTCGACGCGATGCTGGCGCTGGCCGACCGGCTCGGATGCGAGCACCTCGTCACCGGCCACTACGCGCGCGTCGCCGATCGGGACCACGAGCATGGGCCGCTGCTGCGGCTCGCGGCGGATCGGGGCAAGGACCAGACCTACATGCTGGCGGGGCTGAGCCCGGCCTCGCTGGCACGGATGCGTTTCCCGCTCGGCGGCCTGACCAAGCCCGCCGTGCGTCAGATCGCCGCCGCGGCCGGGCTGTCGGTGGCCGACAAGGCCGACTCGCAGGACCTGTGCTTTCTGGCCGGCACCGACCGGGCTCGGTTCCTGGCCCGCCACGGCGGCCTGGGGGATCGCGCGGGCGAGCTCACCGACCGCGACGGCACCGTGCTCGCCCGGCACGCCGGTCAGCACCGCTTCACGGTCGGTCAGCGCAAGGGGCTCGGCGTCGCCGGCGCCGAGCCGCTGTACGTGCTCGACAAGGACGCCCGCTCCAACCGCGTCACCGTCGGGCCCCGGTCGGCTCTGATGGCCGACCGCGTCGCCGTCCGGGCCGCGCGCCTTCATCGCGATGGCGCCCGCGTCGATCGCGTCAAGCTGCGCTACCGCTCGGCGCCGCTGCGCGGGCAGGTGGCCGGGGCCCCGCCGGCCGGTCGACACGAGCGACTGACGGTCGAGCTCTACGAGGCCGCCGACGGCGCCGCGCCCGGCCAGCTGGCCTGCCTGATGGACGGCGAGCTGATCGTCGGCTGGGGGACGATCGCGCGGGGGTGAGCGGAGCCCGGTGCGGCTGGGTCGCAGCACCGCCCCTCGGCCACCAGCCCGCCTACACTCACACCCGTGACTTCCGACGAGATCCGGCGCACCTTCCTCGAGTTCTTCGCGCAACGGGATCACAAGCGCCTGCCCTCGGGTTCGCTGATTCCGGCCGAGAACGACCCATCGGCGCTGTTCACGGTCGCCGGCATGCACCCGCTCAAGGCCTACTTCCAAGGTCGGGAGCGCCCGCCGCATCCACGCGTGACCACCTGCCAGAAGACGTTCCGGACCGCCGACATCGACATCATCGGCACCACCAACCGGCACCTCACGTTCTTCGAGATGCTGGGCAACTTCTCGTTCGGGGACTACTTCAAGCGCGAGGCGACCCGGTTTGCGTGGGACCTCTCGCGCGACGGTTTCGGGTTCGACGCCGACGACATCTGGATCACCGTGTTCGCCGGCGACGAAGAGCTCGGACTCGGCCCCGACGAGGAGGCGATCGAGGCGTGGCTCGAGCTCGGGTCCCGCGCGAGCGGATCGTCGAGTGCCCGCGCTCGGAGAACTTCTGGCAAGCCGGGCCGACCGGGCCGTGCGGCCCCTGCTCGGAGCTCTATCTCGACCGCGGCCTTGCCTTCGGTCGGCCCGACGACCTGCCCGGGGGCGAGAACGAGCGCTTCCTCGAGTACTGGAACCTCGTCTTCATGCAACTCGATCAGAACCCGGTCAACGTGCTCGCGCCGCTGCCGGCGAAGAACATCGACACCGGGATGGGCCTGAACCGGATGGCGGCCATCCTGCAGGACAAGCCCTCGGTGTTCGACACCGACCAGTTCGCGCCCCTGATCGAGCTCGGCGAGCAGCTCTCGGGTCGGCGCTACGGCCAGGAGTTCCCGGCCGACCGAGCCCTGCGGATCTTGGCCGATCACAGCCGCGCGATGACGTTCCTGATCGCCGACGGCGTCGTGCCGAGCAACGAGGACCGCGGCTACGTGCTGCGTCGGATCATGCGCCGGGCGATTCAGCAGGGGCGCGCGCTCGATCTTTCCCCCGGGTTCCTCGAGCGTTACTCGGACACGGTCACCGAGCTGATGGGCTCGGAGTACCCGGAGCTGTCCGAGCAGCGCGACTCGGTGCGCAAGTGGCTGCGCTCGGAGGAGGAAGGCTTCGGCCGCACGCTCGAGCAGGGCACGAAGCTGCTCGACGAGCTGATCGCACGGGCGCGCGAGACGGGCGCGGAGGGGATCGCCGCCGCCGACGCGTTCATGCTGCACGATACGTACGGGTTCCCGATCGACCTCACGCTCGAGCTCGTCGCCGAGCATGGCCTCGGCGTCGATGAGGAGGGCTTCGAGGCCCTGATGGGCGAGCAGCGAGAGCGCGCTCGCGCCGGTGGGGGACGCACGCACGCTGGCGAGGCCCTCCGGGAGCAGGCCCGCGAGCTGGCAGGCTCGGCCGGGTTCGCGAGCGAGTTCACCGGCTACCGGACCACCGATCAGGAGACCACGGTCGGTGTCGTCGCGCCGCCGAACGGCGATGGTCGGGTGCTGGCCAAGCTGGTCGAGTCGCCGTTCTATGCCACCGGTGGCGGGCAGGTCGCGGACTCCGGCGTGATCGAGTGCGAGGACGGCGACTGCGTGGCCCGCGTCGAGGACGTGCTCCGGGTCGGCGACGATCAGGTGCTCTCGCTCGTGCTCGAGCGCGGCGAGCTCACGCCGGGTGAGCACGTGCGTGCGCACGTCGACCGCTCGACCAGGCACGCCACCGAGTCAAACCACACCGCCACCCATCTGTTGCACGCGTCGCTGCGCCGCCGCCTCGGCACCCACGTGCGCCAGGCCGGCTCCTATGTCGGCCCCGACAAGCTGCGCTTCGACTTCACCCATGGCCAGGCGCTCACCCGCGAGGAGCTGACCGAGGTCGAGGACGACGTGAACGGCTGGATCCTCGAGAACCAACCCGTCCGGGCTCAGATCACGAGTCTCACGGAGGCGCGCCGGCTCGGCGCGATGGCGCTCTTCGGCGAGAAATACGGCGACGTCGTGCGTATGGTCGAGGTTGGCGACGGCTCCTTCTCCCGCGAGCTGTGCGGCGGCACCCACGTCCACTCGACCTCCGAGATCGGCCTGTTCAAGCTCGTCTCGGAGACCTCGAGCGCGGCCAACGTGCGGCGCATCGAGGCGCTGACCGGGCCGGCGGCCGTGCACCTGCTGCGCACGCACGACCGCATCCTCAGCGATGCCGCGGCCGACGCTCCGGGTTCCACCGGAGCGCGTGGACAGCGCCGTCGGCGAGCTCCGCGACCGGGCCAGGCAACTCGAGCAGGCGGCGCGCCGAGGCGGGTCGAACGGCGCGGTGGACATCGACGGCCTGGCGGCGAAGGCGGAGGAGCACGACGGTGCCCGCGTGCTCGTCGCGGCGGTCGAAGCGGTCGACGGCAAGGCCCTGCTCGAGATCGCTGACCGGCTCAAGGCCAAGCTTCCAGACGCGGCGATCGTGCTGGCCGGCACGGCCGAGGACCGCGTCGACCTGGTCGCCAGCGTCGCTCCATCCCTGGTGGCTCGCGGCGTGCGCGCCGGGGAGATCGTCAAGGTCGCGGCGGCGGTCGTCGGGGGCGGAGGCGGTGGCCGGGACACGCTCGCACGTGCGGGCGGCCGTGAACCGTCCAAGCTCCCCGACGCGCTCGTCGCCGCGCGGGAAGCGATCGAGTCGGCGCTCTCGAGCTGATGCGTGTATTGGCGCTCGACTACGGGAGCGCCCGCTGCGGGTGCGCCCTGAGCGACCCCACGGGCGTGCTGGCGACACCGATCGAGCCGATCGAGCGACCCCGGACACGGCGCGGGTTCGGGCGGTTGCGCGAGCTCGTGCGCGAACGCGGAGTCGAGTACGTGATCGTCGGCCTGCCGCTGACATTGGCCGGCGGCGACAGCGCTCAGACGATCGAGACGCGGGCGTTCGCCGACGAGCTGGCCCGAGCGCTCGACGTCGAGGTGGAGCTCTACGACGAGCGGTTCACCACGCGCCTGGCGGCTCGGACTCCCGGTGAGCACAGCGAGGACTCACGTGCGGCCGCCCATCTGCTCCACAGCTGGCTGGCCTCGCGCCAATCCGCCGGAGCGGGCGCGTGAGCGATTCGCGCCAACGCAGCGCCGAGGAGCGCGAGGCCGCCCGCCTCGAGCGCGAGGCACGCCGAGCCTCCCGCGGCGAGGACACGGCGCCACCACCGCCGGGGGCTGAGCCGGCCCCGCCGGCGCAGGCGTCCGCGCCGCCACAGCGGGCCGATCCCATCATCGCCACCGACGACGCGCACGATGAGGAGCTCGACTGGCAGGACGAGACGGGTGAGGCCGATGCCGTCGAATGGTCGGAGGCGACCCACGATCACGACGACGGCCACGATCACGAACACGATCACGATCACGACGACGGCCATTACCACGATCGACGACGACGACGAGGTGTTCGAGGGCCCGGAGGAGGCGCCGTCGGGCATCCGGCGCGTCCCCCTGACCGCCGCCGCCGGCAGCGCCAAGCTCGAGTCGCGGCGCTCTCCACGCCCGGGCTCAGCCGGGGCGCGCCAACCTCGCTCGCGTCGTCTGGGCGGCCATTCGTGGCGCGGCCGGACCGTGGCCGTGGTCTCGATCCTGCTCGCTGTCGGGCTGATCTGGTTTCTGTGGGAGCTGTTCCAGCCCTTTCATGGCGGCGGTCAGGGCGTGGTCGTGGTCACGATCCCGCGGCACACCAGCTCGAGCCAGGTCGGCGACCTCCTGGCCCGGGATGGCGTCGTCTCGTCGAGCTTCTTCTTCGAGCTACGGGCGACGCTCGCCGGGGAGCGGGGGAGCCTGCGCTCCGGCACCTTCCGGATGCAGCGCGACATGAGCTACGGCGCGGCCCTCGGGGTGCTCACAGCGGTGCCGCCGGCGGTGAAGACCTCCAACATCACCGTCACCGAGGGCAAGAGCCGCGGGCAGATCAACGCCTTGCTGCGCGCCCAGGGCATCCCCGGTAGCTACCTCGCGGCAACCCGGCACTCACCGCTGCTCAACCCGACTCACTATGGAGCGCCGCGCTCGACCCCGACGCTCGAGGGCTTCCTGTTCCCGTCGACCTACCAGCTCCGCGACCCGATCACGACCGGGCCGCTGGCCGAGGCGCAGCTGCGGACGTTCAAGGCCCGTTTCCGCTCGGTCAACCTCAACTACGCGAACAGCAAGCACCTGACCGCCTACGACGTGCTGATCATCGCCTCGATCATCGAGGGCGAGGCCTCCACCGCCCGTGATCGACCGCTCGTGGCCTCGGTGATCTACAACCGCCTGCACGACAAGATGCCGCTCCAGATGGACTCGACGACCCGGTATGCGAGCGGCAACTACACGCGTCCGCTCACCGCCTCAGAGCTGAGCTCGAGCTCGCCCTACAACACGCGCATCAACAAGGGTCTCCCGCCCACGCCGATCAACAATCCCGGAATGGCCGCGATCCAGGCCGCCGCCCATCCGGCGCGGACGCGCTTCCTGTACTTCGTGGTCAAGCCGTGCGGCAACGGCGAACAGGTGTTCAGCTCCAGCTACGCCCAGTTCCAGCGCGACCAGGCCCGCTACCAGGCCGCGCGGGCCCGCCGCGGCGGGCGATCTCCGGCCCATTGCTGATGGTCACACGCCTCGGCGTGCTCGGCTGGCCGGTGGCCCACAGTCGCTCGCCGGCGATGCAGAACGCGGCCCTCGAGGCCGCCGGGCTCGGCGACTGGCGCTACCAGCTGCTCCCGGTGCCGCCGGCCCTGTTCGCCGAGACCGTCCGCGCGCTGCCACGGGCCGGTTTCCGTGGCGCGAACGTGACGATTCCGCACAAGGAGGCGGCGCTGGCGCTGGCCGCCGCGGCGAGCCCGAGCGCGCGCGCGATCGGCGCCGCCAACACGCTCACCTTCGGCCGCGACGGGGACGTCTACGCCGATAACACCGACGCGCCCGGGCTGATCGCCACGCTCCCGTTCGATCCGGCCGGCCGCAGCGCGCTGGTGCTCGGAGCCGGCGGCAGCGCCAGGGCGGTCGTGTGGGCACTGCTCGATGCCGGGGCCGCCGAGGTCCGGGTCTGGAATCGGACCCCGGACCGCGCGCGTCGGCTGTGCGCCGAGGTCGGCGGCGTGCCCGTGCAATCGGCCGAGCCCGCGGATCTGCTCGTCCACTGCACGTCCAGCGGTCTGGACGAATCTCGACGCATGTTCAAGCTCCCTGCCCATAGCTGCCGATGACCTCGTCACGTACAGCTGCGTGGTTGATCTCGTTTACAGCGAAGGGGACACACCGCTCGTCTCGGCGGCGCGTGAGCACGCGATACATGCCGTCGACGGGCTGGAGGTGCTCATCGCCCAGGGCGCGCTCAGCTTTGAACGCTTCACCGGCACACCTGCCCCGATTGAGGCGATGCGCGCGGCCGTGCGCCGCGAATGACCGACCAGCAACCACATCTCAGGGCAGTCACGCCCCCTGACCCGGCACCGGGAGGGGAGCGGATGGACGGTGTCACGCCACCACGGCGCAGGGGAGGCTCGGGTCGCTTCCTCACCGATGTCCTGATCGAGCTGGGGTTCGTGGACGAGGAACGGGTGGCGCGGGCGATCGAGGAGTCGCGTTCCGCGGGGGTGCCGGCCGAGAAGATCCTGCTCGAGAGCAAGGCGATCACCTCTGAGCAGCTCTCACGCGCGATCGCCGAGCGCTACGGGCTCGTCCACATCGACCTCGACCTCTACAACGTCGACATGGGCGCTGCCAATCTGCTCAGCGCCTCGGCGGCCCGGCGCTACGGCGCCGTACCGGTCTCCTACATCGACGAGAACACGCTGCTGCTGGCGATGTCGGATCCGGCCAACGTGCTCGCCGTCGACGACATCGCGCTCCTGACCCGGCTCGACGTGAAGCCCGCCGTCGCGTCGGTCGAGGACATCGCGTCCCTGGTCACGCGGCTGAACCGCTTCGAGGATGCGGTCCAGGAGGCCGTCACCGAGGGCGAGGACGACGCCAACCCGGTCGAGATCGTCGACCTGCGCGAGTCCGCCGACGACGCGCCGGTGATCAAGCTGGTGCATTCGATCATCGCCCAGGCGGCCGAGCAGGGGGCATCGGACATCCACTTCGAGCCGCAGCCCGATCCCTCCTCGCGCTCGGGGCACGAGCTGCGGGTGCGGATGCGGATCGACGGGGTGATGACCGAGGCCGCCACCGTGCCCAAGCGCATGGTCTCGGGCGTCGTGTCGCGGATCAAGATCATGAGCGACCTCGATATCTCCGAGCGCCGGCTGCCCCAGGACGGCCGCGTGGGACTCGACCGTCGAGGGGCGCCACGTCGACGTGCGCGTGGTGACGCTGCCGAGCGTCATCGGCGAGTCGGTGGTGTTGCGGATCCTGGACAAGGAGGCGGTCAAGCTCGAGCTCGAGAAGCTCGGCATGCAGGAGCACGAGCTCGGGCGGTTCCGGCGCTCCTTCAATCGCTCCTACGGTGCCGTGCTGGCCACCGGGCCCACCGGCTCGGGCAAGTCGACCTCGCTCTACGGCGCGCTCGGCGAGCTCAACACCCCGGAAAAGAACATCATCACGATCGAGGATCCAGTCGAGTACCAGATCGCGGGGATCACCCAGGTGCAGATAAACCCCAAGGCCGGCCTCACGTTCGCGACCGGGCTGCGGTCGATGATGCGTGCCGACCCGGACATCCTGATGGTGGGCGAGATTCGCGATCGGGAAACGGCCCAGATCGCGATCGAAGGCGCGCTCACGGGCCATATGGTTCTCTCCACGCTGCACACCAACGACGCCCCGACGGCGATCACGCGCCTGGTCGAGATGGGGGTCGAGCCGTTTCTGGTCGCCTCGGCGATCGACTGCGTGGTCGCCCAACGGCTCGCGCGCACCCTCTGCTCGCACTGCAAGGAGCGCACGATCATCGGCGCCGACGTGCTGCGCGACCACGGCTTCTCGGCCCAGTTCGACATCGAGGCCTACGAGCCGATCGGCTGTGTGCGCTGCGGCGGGATGGGCTACAAGGGCCGGATCGGGCTGTTCGAGGTGATGGTCATGTCCGAGCAGTTGCGCTCGCTGACGCTCGAGCGCGGCTCCGCCGATCAGGTGGCCGCCGTGGCCGTCCGGGAAGGGATGCGCCGCCTGCGCGATGACGGCCTCGACAAGGTCAAGTCTGGACTTACGTCCATGGCCGAGGTTGCCCGCGTAACGGGATCGGGCTGATCTGCCGATTACCAGTGCAGATGGGTCCTGTCACGCGCAAAGATTGAAAGGGTACGCATGGAGCTTGATTTCGCCGAGGTGCTGCTCGAGGTGCTCGGTCGTCGTGCGTCGGACCTGCACGTGACGGCCGGTGCCCCACCGATGGTGAGAGTGCGCGGGCGGCTGACCCCACTGGAGGGCTACCCGGCGCTAACGCCGACCGATACGCGAGAGATCGTCTACTCGATCCTGTCCAACGCCCAGCGCCAGAGGCTCGAGAACAACTGGCAGATCGACTTCGCCTACTCAATTCCGGGGCAGGCGCGGTTCCGTGTCAACGCCTACTTCCAGCGTTCCGCGGTCGGTGCAGCCTTCAGACTGATCCCGTTCGAGGTGGCGCCGCTGGAATCGCTCGGGCTGCCGCCGGCGGTGGCCGAGTTCGCCAACCGGCCCCGTGGGCTGGTGCTCGTCACGGGCCCGACGGGATCGGGGAAGTCGACCACGCTGGCCTCGCTCATCGACGTGATCAACCAATCGCGCGAAGAGCACATCATGACGATCGAGGATCCGATCGAGTTCCTGCACCAGCACAAGAAGTGCATCGTCAACCAGCGCGAGCTCGGCTCGGACGCCACCAGCTTCGGCGACGCGCTCAAGGCCGCGCTGCGCCAGGACCCCGATGTGATCCTGGTCGGCGAGATGCGCGACCTCGAGACGATCGGCACCGCGATCACCGCGGCTGAGACCGGCCATCTCGTGTTCGCGACCCTGCACACGCAGGACACCCCACAGACGATCGACCGGATCATCGACGTGTTCCCGTCGGCCCAGCAGGGACAGATCCGGGCCCAGCTCGCGGTGGCCCTGCAGGGGATCATGACCCAGATGCTGCTGCCCACCGCTGACGGCTCGGGTCGCTGTGTCGCCACGGAGGTGCTCGTGCCGACGCCGGCGGTCCGCAACCTGATCCGCGAGTCCAAGAGCCATCAGATCTACTCCGTGCTCCAGACCGGCGGCGCGCACGGGATGCAGACGATGGACGCGTCGCTGGCCCAGCTCGTGCGCGCGGGCAAGATCACGCGTCAGCTGGCCGAGTCGCGCGCCCACTCGCCGGAGGAGATGCGCCGCCTGATCGGCCAGATCGCGGCTCAGGGGATGGCCGCCTGATGGCCACCTTCACCTTCAAGGCGATGGATCTGGCCGGCGTGCCGGCCGGGGGCGAGGTGGAGGCGGTCTCAAAGCAGGACGTTGCCGATCAGCTCAAGGAACGCGGCCTGATCGTCATCGACATCGCGCACAAGTACCGCTCCAAGGAGCTGAACCTGGAGCTGTTCGCGCGGGTCAAGGCCAACGACCTGGCCATCAGCACGCGCCAGCTGGCCACGATGGTCTCTTCCGGCATGACGCTGCTCAAGGCGCTGTTCGTGCTCGAGAACCAGGCCAACTCCAAGCTGCTGAAGGAGTCGATCGCCGCCGTCCGCCACGATGTCGAGGCCGGGCTGCTCCTGTCCGACGCGCTCGAGCGCCACCCGAAGGTGTTCGGGTCGCTGTACGTGTCGATGGTGCGGGCGGGGGAGACCGGCGGCGTGCTCGAGGAATCGCTCCTGCGGATCGCCGACCAGCTCGAGAAGGACGCCTCGCTGCGCCGCCAGGTGCGCTCGGCGATGGTCTACCCGATCCTGGTGATCAGCTTCGCGGTGATCGTGCTGCTGGCGCTCGTCGCCTTCCTGATCCCCGTGTTCGAGAACGTGTTCAAGCAGTTCGGCGGCAACCTGCCGACACTGACCAAGTTCATGGTCGGCTTCTCGCATCTGCTCACACGGCAGTGGTACCTGCTGATCGTCGTGGTGGTCGCCTTCATCGGCACGCTCCTCTACTTCAAACGCTCCAAATGGGGTCGCCCGCACTGGGACGCGTTCAAGCTCCGCGTGCCGATGAAGATCGGCGACGTCGTGCAGAAGGTGGCGCTGGCCCGCTGGTCGAGGACGCTGTCCTCACTCGTCTCCGCCGGCGTCCCCATCATCCAGGCACTCGAGATCACCGGCAAGACCTCCGGCAACGCGGTGATGGAGAACGCGATGGACTCGGTGATCGCCTCGGTCAAGTCCGGCGGCACGATCGCCGCCCCGCTCGGGCGAGTCCTCCGTGTTCCCGTCGATGGTCTCCCAGATGGTCGGCGTCGGCGAGGAGACCGGCGCGCTCGACGCGATGCTCACCAAGATCGCCGAGTTCTACGAGGACGAGGTCGCCGCCGCCGTCAAGGCCCTGACCTCGATCATGGAGCCGGCGATGATCATCCTCGTCGGCGGCATCGTCGGCGTGATCGTGATCTCGATGTACCTGCCGCTGTTCAAGGTCTACGACCAGATCAAGTAGCAGGCGTCGTTCGGCAGGAACCTGCGGACGGCAATTCAGCGGTTGTGCCCCACGAATCGGGGGTAAAACCCCGACGCGCTCCTTCGCTCCGTGCCTACCCTTATGTGATCCATGCTGACCGACGCGAGCATCACGTTCCTGCCCGGCTCCGACGGGGATCCGGTCGCCACGCTCAGCTTCGTGCTCTCCGCTGGACAGGCGAGCGCGGTCGACCATGCCATCTCGGACCTGCTCAGGGCTCGCTACCGCGACCAGGTGGCGGAGACGGTCGACGATGTGCTGGCGGCCCGTCGGGCCACGGTTCTCGCCGATCAGGTGGCGGAGCTCGCGGCCACCGGTCTGGGCGGGGCGCTGCGCGCAAACGCCGAGCAGGCCGCGCTCCTGTCCGCGGGCGCCGACCGCATGGTGGCCGCCGGAGCCGAGCCGTCCTACCAGTCGCCGGAGATGCGCGAGCGCCTCGGGCTGCTGAACGAGCTCGCCGAACAGTTGCGCGACGGTCTCGTCGCGCTACGGACGGCCCGCCCGCCCGTGCTCGTTCGCGCGTGAGCTGACCTTCGGCCACTGGGGTGGTGTCTGGTTCGCGCGGGGACCTGCTCGGGGCTACCACCTCGGCGCCCCGCAGGGATTCCTATAGCATCGCGCCGTGTCGCCCGAACGGGCCGGCGCGCGGCACACACGGCCGGAGCGCGCGCCGCGCTCAACGCGAGCGCTGCCCGCGCCGATACCTGTGATGGTCGCCCTCTCACGCATCCGAACGACCTAGGATGGGCCAGACGCAGTGGGCGACGCGCCGGAGTGGGCAGGACGGCCGCGCTCCGAGGAGTGCTCGCATGCTCAGAATCAGACCGCTCATCTCTCTCGCCGCGATCGCCGCGCTGCTCCTGGCCGCATGCGGCGCCCAGGCCAGAAGTCACCGCGCCGGCGTGCACCGGGCCGGCGTGCACCACGCCGGCGTTCCCCGCGCCGGAGTCGCAAACGCCGGCCTGCCCGGTGCGTCGCCCACGAATCCGCTGGCGGGCCTGCCCTGGGGTGTGTACACCGGGTCGAACAACAACAGCGTCTACCCGGCCTACCAGGCGGCCGCCGGCCGCTGACAGGCAGCTGCTGGCGAAGATCGCGTTGCGCCCGCAGGCCCTCTGGTTCGGCTCGTGGTTCTCGGACGCGGAGGCGGAGAGTGCCGCCCACGCGTACATCGCCAACGTCACCGCCGGCAACCCGAACGTGCTCGCTCAGCTCGCCATCTTCCGCATGAACCCGTGGGAGGGCCAGGCCTGCCACGCCTCCTGGAGCGCCGCCGTCCAGGCCAGCTACCGCACCTGGGTCCAGGGGTTCGCCGCCGGCATCGGCTCATCCCGCGTCGCGCTCATCCTGCAGCCCGACATGCCGTTCGCGATGTGCACGTCCTCGCATGTCCCCCTCGGGCTCATCAGCTGGTCGGTTCGGGTCTTCTCGTCGCTGCCGCATACGACCGTGTACGTCGACGCCGGCGCCCGCTACTTCCCGATGCCGTTCAGCTCTGCCGTCCGGATGCTCGAGCAGGCCGGCATCCGGTACGCGCGCGGGTTCTCCCTGAACACGACCGAGTACGACTCGACCGGCGCAGAGCTCGAGTATGGGGCGCGGCTCGCGCAGGCGCTGAGCGCCGACGGGTACAGCAACAAGCACATGGTCATCTCGACGGCCGAGAACGGGGCTCCGTTCCTCGAACGGCCAGTACCCCGGCAACGTCGGCAACCCGCGCGTGTGCCGCAGCGCTCACGACACGCTGTGCGCGAGCTTGGGCATCCCCCCGACGACGCAGACCGCCAGCCGCCGCTGGCATCTGTCGGACGCGGACCGGTCCCTCGCCGCCCGGTACGCCGACGCGTATGTCTGGGCCGGCCGCCCATGGCTCGACTACGGCTCGAACCCGTTCGACCTCAGTCGGGCGCTCGGGCTCGCCGCCGGCTCGCCGTTCTGAGCGGCGCGCGGCGGCGCTGCTGTCCCGCCTGCGCCGTGACGCCCCGCGCGGTCATGACCGCGCCTTCTTCGCGCCCCGTCCGCTGCCCGGCTTCCTGAACGCCTTCTGATAGGCGTCGAGCAGGAACGGCAGCATCTCGGCGTCGGGCATCGGCTTACCGGCGGCCTGACGGCGCAGCATCTCGCTGCAGAGCTGGATGTAAGCCTCGCCGAGGGCGGCGGTGAGAGCGGCGGCCACGGAGGCGTTGATCAGGTTGACGCCGGGGATAACCCTGAGGAGGGTCGCCGCGATCTGCCGGCCGGCGACGGCCATGCCGCCGCTGCCGACGAGGCCGCGGATCAGGTTGACAGCCCCCTCGTTGGTCATGTCGATGCCGAACACGGCGGTGATGCCGGCGAGCATCCCAAGCTGGACGGGCATCAGCACCGCGGCGTCGGGGACGGGGATCGGTGCGGCGCCGACGCCGGCGGCGGCGAGGCTGGACGCGCGCGGCGATCGCCCGAGCCTGAGCTGCCTTCAGCCGGATCACTACACCCTGGGCGTTCACGAACGCCCGTCTCACCGCCTCCGGGAGGATGTCGTTGGTCCGCTCCACGAGCTCCTCCAGTCCTCGGGGCGGAATCGTCTGCCCGGCCAGCGGGCGCTCCCGCGCGAGCGTGCGGATCGGGCTCCCGGCAATCGGCAGGCGCTCCTGCGCGACGACCGCCTCGAGCGCGGCGGCGCGATCATCGTCGATGCATTGCGTGAGGACGAGGATGACCGGCACCTCGTCCGCGAGGGCCCGCACGATCTCGATGTCGTAGTCCTGGACTCGCGTCTGGCCGGCGTCGATGCAGTACCAGGCGACATGGATGACGTCGTCCGGAGACCCCTTGCGCGAAGCGATGATCGTCTTTCGGTATTCGCGGATCACGTCGTGCTTCGCGTGTCCGAGCTCGATGCCCGGCGTGTCGAAGATGGTCACCGGGATGCCCGGGACGTCGTGTCGCTGGACGTGGGCAGTGACCGGCTTTCCGGTCCCCTCGGCGGCCAGGCGCACCCGGAATACAGCGTTGATGAGGGTGCTCTTGCCCACCCCGGTCTGTCCGCTGATGAGAATGTTCGCGTGCCCGAGGCGATCGGCTTGGCGCTGTCGTTCGGCGCTGAAGAAGGCCGCCGGGTCGGCCGCGATGTCCTCGGCGTTCGGTGGGCCGGGCGTTTGCGGGTAGGCGCGGCCGTCTCCGGCGCTGCGACGCGTCCGCTCGGTCACCTCCTGCACACCGCGGGTGACGGCCTCGCCGACATCCTTGGCGCCACGCTCGAGCCAGGAACGGCCTTGCCTGAGCGCCCGCTCGAGGCGGTCCCGCCTGTCGCCTGCGTCGGGCACCCGCGCTACCCGTCGGCCATGAGCTCGGCGATCAGCCGATCGAGCTCGGGTACCTCGGCGCGCAGGCTGGGCAGGTTGACCACGATGCCCTGCTGGGTGCTCCGCGCGAGCACGACGAGAACCTCCTCGTCGGGGAGGGGTTCTCCTCGCGATGGGGCACGTACGGTGGTACGTACACGTAGTCCCCCGGCGCCGTCTCGACGCGCCGCTCGGCGCCGTCCTCGAGGAACACGAACACCGGATGTCCACGGACGACGTAGATGCCGGTCTCGGCCTCGCCGTGGTGGTGGTCGCCTGACACCATCCCCGGGGCGACGTGGCTCTCGCCCATCCAGATCTTGCGCGACCCGTTGCGGGTTCCGGAGATCGCCTCGTAGCGGCGCATCCCGGGCGTCTGGGCCGTCTCCTCGCTCAGCTCGTCGCGGCCGGTGTGGTGGAGCCGGCGATGCCATGCCGCCGTTCCGGCGTCGCGCTCGGACTCCTGGTCACCCATGGCCGTCACGATACCGCCCCGGTCACGCCACACCCCGCCGTCTCAGGCCATGGTGGCGGAGATCGGCGGGCCACCGCCGTCGCCGTCCTTTGTCGTGCGCATGGCCAGACCGAGCACGAACATGCTGATGCCGTTGAGGATGAAGGCGAGGCCGACCAACAATGCCAGCGTCGCGAGTCCGATATCGGGACTCGCGATGATCACGATGCCGGCGATCAGCTCGACGGCGGCGACGAGCAGTCGCCACGCACGGTGGCCCTCGTACTCGAACGCCTGCACGAACCGCACCGCCCCCAGGGCGAGCAGCCAGATCCCGAGCAGGATCGCGATCACGGTGACGCCCTTGATCGGGTGGCGGATCAGCATCACGCCGATGACCAGGTCGAGGATCCCGATCACGGCGACCAGCCCGCGGTACTCGGTGCGGCTCGAGAGGGAGGCACCGACCTCGAAGATCCCATTGACGAGGACGAAGATCCCGGCCACCACCGCGAGTGTGGCGAGGCTGTTGTCGGGCTTGGCCAGCACGATCACGCCGGCGACGATGCTGAGCACCCCGAGGGACAGCGGGAGCCACCACAAACGGGAGATCTCCTGCAGTTGCTGGCGCGACATGGGTCCTGCGGACATGGGCTACGAACCTCCTCGGGTCGGCTCTTGTCCGGGGATCGTACGCAGGTCGCTCCGTGGGAAGCGCAGACGGGCCCGCGATGGTTCAGCCGATCGGGGCCGGATGCCGATGAAGACCCTGATGGCAACCGTCCGCAGACGTCTCGGCCCGGTCACCGTCATCGTGCTGGCGGCGATCTGGACGGCCTGGCTGGGCTTCAGAACCCAGGTGATGGGTGACTACCCGACCGACTTTGCGCCGGCCATGAACGCGCTGCTATCCGGTCACGTGGGCGCGTTCGTACAGCGACTGCCGACCAACGGCGACGGGGGCGCGCTGCCGCTGTACGCGCCGGCGGCGCTGCTCGGCAAGCTGTTGAGCGGCAGCCAACATGCCATCTTCCATTTCGGCGCGCTCGCCTGCCTGCTGGCGCTGGGCGCGCTCGGGCTCTATCTGGCCCGCGGGATGCGGGCGGCGGGACGCCCAGCCGCCGAGCGGGCGGCGGTGATCGGCCTCTGCGTGCTCGCGCCCGCCATGCTCGACGTGATCCTCTACGGCCATCCCGAGGAGACGCTCGGAGTCGCGCTGTGTGTCGGCGCGGTGCTGTTGGCGAGCGAGGAGCACATCACCCTGGCCGGGCTGGCGCTGGGGTTGGCACTGGTCAACAAGCCGTGGGGCGTGCTCGCAGTGATCCCGGTCGTCCTGGCTGCTCCGCGTGGGCGGGCCCGCCTGTGCCTCTTGGCCGGGGCGATTGCCGCCGGCTGGATCGCCGCGATCTACATCGTCGACCCCTCGCACTTCCGGCGGATCGCCCTGGTGGCCAGCGGATCGGATGTCGCCTTCCCCGGCGACGTGTGGTGGCCGTTGGCGCGCCTGCAGGCCAGTCCCGGTGTGGCCGCGGCGTACTACCCGCCGGCGCTCGTGGCGGCGCATGCCCGCGAGCTCGTGGTGCTCCTGGCGCTCCCGATCTCGTTGCCGCTCGCGCTGCGCCATGACCGCTCACCAGCGAGCCCGCTGGCTCTGCTGGCGCTGCTGTTCCTCACGCGCTGCATGCTCGATCCCTCCAACCACGTCTACTACCAGCTGCCGCTCGTGGTCGCGATCGCCGCCTACGAATGCCGATGCCGGCGCATGCCGGTGGCGGCGCTGCTCGCGACCGCCGGGTTCTGGGTCGTGTTCCACCCGATCCCAACGGTGGCCGGCCTCAACCTTCAGTACGCGATGTATCTCGCGGTGGCGCTGCCGCTCCTGGCCTACCTGACGCCGCCCGCGACGGGAATCGGCTGGAGCCGGCTGATGCCGGCCCGCGCCGGCCGGCCCCGGGAGGCCTGACCCGGCCGGCCTTCGGCGGACATGCCCGGGTAAGGTGCCGGGCATGTCCGCCGCCGAAGAGGATCCTCGCGCGCGCTGCTCCCCTTGCCGCGGGACCGGCAAGGTGGTTTCCGGGCTCGGGGGCACGCCGCACGAGGTCACCTGTCCGTGGTGCGGCGGAAGCGGAAGCTTCCAGCCCGGCCGCGATGCGCAGAGCGCCGGGTCCGAAGGCCCGGCGGCATAGGGCCGGCCACCAGCACATCGCGACCGCGCGCCCGCCGGACAGGGCTCGACCAAACGTCCACGTTGTTCAGCGCACGCCTCCCGCCTGTCGATATTGCGAGTGCCAGAGTCGTTAGTGCCAAAGGCAAACCACCCGCAGAGGGTGGGACGCAAAGCTGCGGACCTCCGGATGAGGTAGCCGGGCTGCCACAAGGCTCAACGCTGTCGTAGCCGTGTTGGTGGAACCAATGGATCTGGCGTAACAGGCCCAATCACCGATCCCGGGAGGATCCATGCTCCACACATTCCGCCGTCGCGCCGAGGATGAGAAGGGATTCACGCTGATCGAGCTTCTCGTCGTGATCCTGATCATCGGCATCCTCGCGGCGATCGCGATTCCGTCGTTCCTGAATCAGAAGAACAAGGCCAACGATGCCGCCGCCAAGGCGCAGGCTCGTACGGCCCAGACCGCGGCCGAGACGCTGGCCACCGACAACAACGGCAGCTACGCCAACACGACGCTGGCCGCGTTGCAGACGACGGAGGCCACCCTCGACGACACCACCACGGCGACGCTGCAGGCCCCGACGGGCGTGACGGCGACGACCTACACGGTGATCTCCAAGTCGAACGTCACCGGTGACACCTTCTCGATCACCGCGCAACGGCACCGGTACGGTTAGCCGTACCTGCACGGGCACCGGCGGTGGTTGCGTGGGCGGCTCCTGGTAAGCATCTCTCACACCTGACATCCCAGGACACGAGGGGCGGGCCGCAAGGCCCGCCCCTCGTGCTGTGCGCTACTCGTCCAGCACACGCCGAATCAGTTCAGCTCGCCGGGCGGCCCCTCGATAAGAGGGGTGCCAGGATCAAGAGGTCACGGGCACACCGCCCAGGGGTGTGGAACCGAGGGATCTGGCGTAACAGGCCCAATCACCGATCCCGGGAGGATCCATGCTCCATAAGTTCCGCCGTCGCGCCGAGGATGAGAAGGGATTCACGCTGATCGAGCTTCTCGTCGTGATCCTGATCATCGGCATCCTCGCGGCGATCGCGATTCCGTCGTTCCTGAATCAGAAGAACAAGGCGAACGATGCCGCCGCCAAGGAGCAGGCTCGTACGGCCCAGACCGCGGCCGAGACGCTGGCCACCGACAACAACGGCAGCTACGCCAACACGACGCTGGCCGCGTTGCAGACGACGGAGGCCACCCTCAACGACACCACCGCGGCGACGCTGCAGGCCCCGACGGGCGTGTCGGCGACGATCGTACACGGTGACCTCGCAGTCGAACATCACCGGTGATCAGTTCTCGATCACCCGCGTCGCCGGCGGCACGGTGACCCGCAGCTGCACGGGCACCGGCGGTGGTTGCGTGGGCGGCTCGCTGGTAGACGTCTCTCTCACATCTGACCATCGCTGGACACGAGGGGCGGGCCGTCAAGTCGCCCGCCGCCTCATGCTGCCCGCGCCGGCTCACCAGTCGTCCACCACATGTCCACTCACTCAAGCCACGGCCTCGGGCATTCGATAAGGAGGGTGCCAGGATACACCATGGTGCCAAAGGCAAACCGCCCGTGAGGGCGGGACGCAAAGCCACGGGCCTCCGCCGTGGCGGAGGGAGCCGGGTTACCACCAGGGCGAGACGATACCGCAGCAGCGGATCGGCCCGTGATGGCGGTGGAACCGGGATCTGGCGAACAGGCCCCATCACCCGATCCCGGGAGGATCCGATGCTTTACAAGCTCCGCCAGTCGCGCCGAGGATGAGAAGGGATTCACGCTGATCGAGCTTCTCGTCGTGATCCTGATCATCGGCATCCTGGCCGCGATCGCGATCCCGTCGTTCCTCAACCAGAAGAGCAAGGCGAACGACGCCGCCGCCAAGGAGCGGCGCGGACCGCTCAGACCGCGGCCGAGACGCTGGCGACCGACAACAACGGCAGCTACGCGAACACCACGCTGGCCTCGCTGCAGAGCACCGAGTCAACGCTCAACGACACGAACTCTGCCACCCTGCAGGCTCCGACCAACGTGTCGGCCACGAGCTACACGGTGAGCTCGACCTCGAACTCGACCGGCGACACGTTCTCGATCACCCGCAACGCCGGCGGTACGGTGACCCGCAGCTGCACGATCGGCGTCGGCTCCGGCAGCCCGGGCGGTTGCGTGGGCGGCTCCTGGTAGTCGCGATCTCCGTCAGGCAGACCCCGATCCGGGGCGGGCCATGCGGCCCGCCCCGATCTTTGCTCATCGGCGGGGGCCGGGCGGCCGATATCCATCGTGTGAGCAGACGAACCCCCCAGAGCATGGAGGTGTCGTGATGGGAGTGGCCTTCGCCGCCATCGGCGGCCTGATCGTGGGTTCGTTTCTGAATGTGGTGGCCCACCGGCTCCCGCGCGGGGAATCGTTGGCCACCCCGGGCTCGCATTGCCCCGGCTGCGGCACGCCGATCAAGCCCTATGACAACGTCCCCGTGCTCGGGTGGCTGATGCTCCGCGGGCGCTGTCGCGCGTGCCACATGGCGATCCCCGCGCGCTACCCGTTGATCGAAGGTCTCGCCGCCGTGCTGGCCATCGGCGTCGTGCTGACCAAGCACACCCCGCGCGACATCGTGCTCGGACTGGCGCTGGTCGCGGTTCTGCTCCCGGTCACGCTGATCGACCTCGACGAGCGGATCATCCCCAACAAGATCACGCTCCCGGCCGCGGTCGGCGCTGTCGTGATCGGGCTTCTGTTCGCGCCCGCCCGGGTCCCTGGGCAGCTGCTCGCCGGGGCCGCCGCCGCCGGCTTCCTGCTCGTGTTCGTCCTCGCCTACCCGCGCGGAATGGGCATGGGGGACGTGAAGCTCGCCGGCGTGCTCGGCCTCTACCTCGGAGCCTCGGTCGCGGTCGCGCTGCTTGTGGGCGTGCTCGCAGGCGTGATCGTGGGGGGCCTGATCATGGCCCGTGTCGGCGTGGCCGAGGGACGCAAGACCGCCGTCCCGTTCGGCCCGTTCCTCGCGATCGGCGGCGTGGTCGCACTGTTCGTCGGTCAGCAGATCGTGCACTGGTATCTGCACTCGATGATCTGAGCGGGTTGACCGTGCGCCGTTCCCCAGCCCTCATTCTCGCGCTGACCGTGCTCGTGGTGGCGGGGCTCGGACTGAGCCTGACTCATCACCCCCAACGCGCACCGCTTCCCGCGCGCGTGGCGGTCCGGGACGCGCAGCGCGACCCGCTCACCCGGCGCGCCGTCACCAGCGCCGCCTGGACCCGCGCCACCGCCTCGCCGGTCGACAGCACACTCGACCGGGTCAGCTTCTTCTCCGGCGGGCGGATCGTGGCCCAGGTCGCAGTCAACCGTGACGGGACGGTCTCGCAGCTGGTCGACTTCACCCGCCGCAGCGTGCCGTACGGCAATTGGCTCGCGTATACGCCGGGCGTCCTGCTGGGCCTGTCGGTGCTGTTCGTCCTGATGGCCGCCGTCGTGCCGCTTGTGCGGCTGCGCAACCTCGACGTTCTCGCCGGGCTGTCGTTCGTCGTGCCCGTCGTCCTGCTGCAGCACCGATACCTCGACGCCAGCGTGGTGGCGGCGCTCCCCGGCGTCGGCTACCTGATGCTGCGTTGCCTCCGGGTCGGGCTCGGGCCCGTGTCCCGGCCCGCGCCATCGACCCCGTTGTTCGAGGTCGTGACCCATGACCTCGACGCCGCCGCCCGGGTGCGCGTGCTCCGCGTCCTGGCGGTGGCGATGGCCCTCGTGTTCGTGATGGTTGGCGTCAGCTCGCCGCTGCCGGTCGACGTCGTCTATGCGGTGATGGAAGGGGCCACGCGATTGATCCACGGTGTGCTGCCGTACGGCCACATGCCGGGGGACGTCGTCCATGGCGACACGTATCCGCTGTTCAGCTACGTGGCCTACATGCCCCTGGCCGCGCTCTCACCGGTCAGCTCGACGTGGGACTCCGTCGACGTGGCGCTCGGTGCCGCCGTCGCGGCGGCGCTGGCCGGCGCCGGCGCGCTGTTCCGGGCGGTGGCGGGCACCGCATGGGCCGGAGCGTCGCGCCGCACGCCCGAGGCCGAGGCCGCCGGCCTGCGCGCGGCACTCGTCTGGCTGTCGTTTCCTGCACTGCTGATCACCGTCTCGACCGGAACCACCGATGTCGTCCTTGCCCTGCTGCTGCTCTTCGCCGTGCTGCTGTGGCGGCGGCCGGGCGCGTCGTGCGCGATGCTCGCCGTGGCCGGCTGGTTCAAGCTGGCGCCGTTTGCGCTCGTGCCGATCTGGCTCGCTCCGTTGCGGGGCCGGCGGCTCCTGGCGGGCCTGGCCGCGCTCGCCGGCGTGTCGGCGGCGACGCTCGCGCTGCTGGTCGGATTCGGAGGCACCGGCGGACCGGCCGCGATGGCCCATGCGCTGGCCTTCCAGTTCTCACGCGGGTCGCCTCAGTCGCTGTGGACCGTCCTCGGCATCGGAGGGCTGCAGCCGATCGCCCAGGCCGGCGCGCTGGCCCTGATCGCGGGTGCGACTGTGCGGCTGTGGCGCGATCCGGAGCTCGCTTCGGACCGGGTGCGGATCGCGGCGCTGGCGGCGGCGATCCTGCTCGCGCTCCAACTCGTAGCCGACTACTGGGCCTTTCTGTATATCGCCTGGGTGGTCCCGCTGATGGCGATCTCCCTGCTCGCCGAGCCGGTCCCGCACGCGCGGCGCGCCGAGGCGAGAGCCCCCGAGGCCACCGGCACCGTCGGCGCCGACGTCCAGGCGCCCCGGCTCGTGCCCGGAGCATCGCGGTGAACGACTCCTCGACGCGTCGGCTGGATGGCTTCGACGGGCTCCGGGCGCTTGCTGCCGTGCTCGTGATCGCCTACCACGCGGGCAGCCTCTCGCACGCGTCGTTGTCAGGGCGATTCGCCCCGATGGTCGCGGAGCTGAAGGGCGGCGTTGTCGTCTTCTTCGTCGTCTCGGGCTTTCTGCTCTATCTACCCTACGCGCGGGCGATCCGGGCCGGGCGCGCACTGCCGCGGTGGCGGGAGTTCGCCGGCCGTCGCGCCGTCCGGATCCTTCCCGCCTACTGGGTCGCGCTGGCGCTGCTCGCCGTGGCTGGACTCGTGCACGGCGTGCTGACCCAGGGCTGGTGGCGGTTCTTCGGGCTGGCTCAGATCTACGCGCCGTCGAGCCTTCATCACGGGCTCGACGTCGCCTGGAGCCTGTGCACGGAGGTCACCTTCTACGCGTTGCTGCCCGTGCTCGCCTGGATCTTGGCGCGGATGACGCGCGCGCACGCCGACGCGGGCCGGCGGCAGCTGTGGGCGTTGACCGGCCTGGCACTGGCCTCGCTGATGCTGCGGGCCTTCCTGGCGCGATCCCTGGTCGCGCCGGTCCCCGATGCCAAGATCGTCATCGCGACCTCCCTTCCCGGCCTGATCGACTGGTTCGCGCTCGGGATGGCGATGGCGGTGTTGCGGGCCGGCTGGGAGCAGGGCGCGGAGCGCGGCCCGGCTCTGGCCGCACTGGCCCGGCGTCCGGGCCGCTGCTGGCTGGCCGCGGCACTGCTGTTCGTGCTCGGAGTGCCGGCCCAGCAGGGTAGTTCTTCCTGCCGAGCTGGGGCGTGGCGGCGCACCTCGCGATCGGGCTCGCCGCGGCGCTCCTGGTGCTGCCGGCCGCGCTGCCGGTGCCGGCATCCGCGCACGCCGGGACGCTCTCGCTGCTGTGCTGCCGCCCGCTGGCGTGGATCGGCGTGATCTCGTACGGGATCTATCTGTGGCACCAGCCGCTGATGCAGATGCTCGACCGTGCGGTCGGCACCCCGCGCGGCGCCGGGGCCTTCGCCGGGCTGTTCGTGGTCACGCTGGCGGGGGCGATCCTGCTCGGCGCGACGAGCTGGTACCTGGTCGAGCGACCCGTCCAGCGGTGGTGGCGCGGACGGGGGACACGGAGCACACCGCCCACCACGGAGAGTCGAGTCGTCGCGCTGACGGCGGCGGGGAGGGATGCCTGATGAGCAGTACGGTGATTGATGCCGTGCGCACCGAGCCGCCGGAGCGCGAATCGGCGCCTCCGGCGCGATCGGGCCGTCCGCTCGGTGCCCAGCGGGCGATCTCGCTTGTGGCGGTGATGGGGCTGTTCTGGCCGCTGCTGAGCGCCTGGGGACAGATCGTCACAGTGCCGTCCGCCGGCCTTGCCGTGATCGCGTTGTGCGGAGGCGGGCTGTGGCTGACATGCGCGATCGCCACCGCCAAGGACGGAGCGAGGCTCGAGCGCCTGGATCTGGCCCTGCTCGCCCTGGCCGTGCTCGTGCTCATGTCCTATGCGGCCGCCAAGCTCTACGCGAGCTCCAGCTATGGCACCGACGAGGCGGCCTTCGAGCAGGGGGCGGCGCAGCTGCTCCTGCACGGGCACAACCCGTACGGCGCGAACCTCCTCGGCTCGCTCAGCGCGTTCAGCGTGCCGGCCAAGTACGCGACCTACACGATGAGCGGCGGGATGGTCTCGACGCTCGGCTACCCCGCGTTCCCCGTGCTCGTAGCTGCCGTCTTCGTGCAGCTGACCGGCGGCGGTCAGGCCGTCCCGATCGCCGACGTCGCGGCGCTGATCCTCGCCGTCGTGCTCGTATTCCGGGCGCTCCCGACCGGGGTGGCGCGGACTGGCCGTCGTTGTCTGCGTCGGCTACCCGATCCTGACCAGCTTCGCTCTGGCCGGGATGAGCGCGATCATCATGATGGCGGCGCTCGTCGCGGTGGCGAGCCGGTGGACCCGCGTCGGCGAGACGGGTGCGCTCAGCCGCGCCGATCGGCTCTGCGGCGTCGCGCTCGGCCTCGCGCTGGCCAGCAACCAGCTCGCGTGGTTCATCGCCCCGTTCCTGCTCACCGGCATCTACCTCGTGCGCCGCGGTCAGCTCGGACCGGGCCGCGGCACGGCTGAGCGCCGCCTACCTGGCTTGGGCGCTCGGCACCTTCGCCGCCGTCAACCTGCCGTTTCTGCTCTGGGATCCAGGCGCGTGGCTCTCGGGCGTGCTGGCGCCGCTGACCCAGCACGCGATCCCCTACGGGCAGGGAATCATCGGCCTGACCCTGTTCATGCGGATCGGCGGCGGCGCGCTGGAGGCGCTCACCGGGGCCGCAGGGTGCGTCTACATCGCCCTCCTGGCCCTGTATGCAGTGCACTTCCGCCGGCTCGCCCGGGCCTGCTTCGTACTCCCCACGGTCGCGCTGTTCATGTCGCCGCGGTCGCTCTCGGGCTACTGGATGATGCTGATCGCCGTGATCCTCGTCAGCGTCGTGACGAGCGATGACGCCGCGCTTGCCGGCGCCTGGCAGCTCGGTCAGGGAGCTCGGCGGAGCTGGCTCCGGCGCGCACCCAGGATCGCCACCGCGGTGCTGTTCGTGCCGGCGGCCGCGTGCCTGGCCGTCGCTTTCGGGACGCCGCAGCCGCTGAGCATCACCGTGCTCAGCGCGCGCAGCGATACCACGCTCGAGCGCGTCAAGCAAATCACGGTCGCGGTGAGCAACCGCACCGGCGTGGCGCTGCGCCCGCATTTCGCCACCAACGCGGCCGGGCAGGCGACGGCGTTCTGGGTGATCACGAGTGGGCCGGCGGTGCTCGGACCGCGCGCCAGCGCGTCGTACCGGCTCAGCGCGCCCGACGTCGAAGCGATGCAGCCGAACGGCACGCAGTTCCTGGTCGTGGCGGTGAGCGACACGCCGAGGACGATCAGCTCCACGGTCCCCTACGCACAACCGGGCCCGGTTCCCGGCAATTGGTGACCCTCGGCGGCGCCTGGATGCCCCGCGAGACCCCCAAGATCGGTCCGGGGACCGTCCAGAGTACCTGGACGCCCTCAACTCGTTCGACGCCAACAGGCCGATTGAGTGGCTAGGCCAATGCGAACTTCAGCTGGGAAGACCGTCGTGGGGCTCGACATCGAGCCGGGCTACGTCGCCGCCGTCGAGGCGCGCGCCGGCCGGGTCGCCGTCGAGCGCGCCGCCACGCGCCGCTCGCCGCCGGGCGTCGTCCGCGACGGCGAGGTCGTCGACGTCGAGACGCTGGCCGACCGTGCTGCGCACAGCTGTTCGCCGAGCACAAGCTCGGTCGCGCGCGTCCGGCTCGGTGTGGCCAATCAGCGGATCGTCATGCGCACGCTCGACCTGCCGCCGCTCGAGGACGCCAAGGAGATCGCCTCGGCGGTGCGCTTCCAGGCCCAGGAGCACATCCCGATGCCGCTCGACCAGGCGGTGCTCGAGCACCATTCGCTGGGGATCGTCGAGACCGCCGAGGGCGCCCGGACCCGGGTCGTCCTGGTGGCCGCCCGGCGCGACATGATCGAGCGCCTGCTCGAGGCGACCAAGCGAGGCGGGGCTGCGCCCGCACGGGATCGACCTGTCGGCGTTCGCGATGATCCGCGCGCTGCACGCGCCGGGCAGCACAGCGTCGACGCTCTACATCAACGTGGGCGGGATGACCAACCTGGCCGTCGCCGTCGGCACCACTTGCGTGTTCACCCGCGTGGTCGCGAACGGCACCGAGTCGATCGCCGGCGAGCTCGCCGAGCGCCGGGGGCTGACGCTCGAGCACGCCCACGGCTGGCTCCGGCACGTCGGCCTGCTGCTTCCGGTCGACGACATCGACGGGGACCAGGAGATCGTCGCCGAGGCCCGCAGCGTGCTCAGCGAAGGCGTCCGGCGGATCGCCGACGAGGTTCGCAACTCACTCGACTTCCACACCATGCAGGACGGCGCGCGCCGAGGTCGAGCGCGCAGTCCTGACCGGGCCCGCGGTGGCGATCCCCGGCTTCGCCGATCAGCTCGCGAGAGGAGATCGGGATCCCGCTCGAGGTCGGCGTCGTGGCCGAAGGGACGGCCCGGCGCGTTCGGCGGCATCGACGCCGGCACACTGGCCGTGGCGGCCGGGCTGACCGTCGAGCGAGGTGCCGGCATGAGGGCCGTCAACCTGATCCCGAGCGACGCCAAGCGCGGCGGCGGCAAGGGCTGTCCGGCAGGATCCCCGGTCCCGGCGACGCTGGTGATCGCGTGCTGGCGGTCGCGGTCCTGTTCGTGACGGTCTACGTGCTGACGGGCAACACGATCTCCGAGCGCAAGGCCAAGCTGGCCACGCTGCAGGCCCAGGTCACGCAGGCCCAGCAGGAGGCCAGCGCGGCTCGCTCACGCTACACGCAGTTCGCCCAGCTGGCCCAGACCCGCGCCGAGACGGTGCGGGAGATCGCCGCCGACCCGCTTCGACTGGCACGCCGCCCTGGCCGACCTCTCAAGGTCGTGCCCGCCAACACCTCGCTGCAGTCACGCTGTTCGGCAGCGTCGCCCCCGGCGCGAGCGTCGCCGGCTCCTCCGGCGGCGGCGACACGGCACGCTGCGGGCAGACATCGCCGATCCGGCGTTCGAGCTGACGCGGCTGCACGAAGACCCAGGACGACGTGGCGCGGCTGATGTCGCGGCTGCGGCTGATCAACGGAGTCACGCGCGTGACCTCTGGCCGACGCGACCAAGCCCGATTCGGCCGGTGCCGGCGCCGCGGTCGACGACGGTCGGCGGCTCGAGCACCAGCGGCCGCGGCGGCAACAGCTCGGCTGTGGCGACGGCCCAGGCTTTGACTCTGCGTCGTGTTCTTCTCGCCGCTCCCCGGGCGCGCGCGCCCGACTCGGAGCGACCTCGCTGTCGACCTCAGCCACGACCGCTCGACGACGAGCACGCCGCGCCGACGACACCAGGAGGCTCCAAATGACCGAGCGTGACCGCACCGTGATCGTCAGTCGTCGTCGTCCTGGCCGCGGTCGTCGGCTCCTGGATGCTCGTGATCCAGCCCGAAGCGCGACCAGGCGGCGAAGCTCGGGGCTCAGATCACAGCCGCGCAGACGCGAGCTCGCCAGCGCCCAGGCCCAGGTCGTCCAGGCCGCGGGCCGCGCAAGGTCACGTTCGCCCGCAACTACACCGCCGTCGCCGGCTCGGCGAGGCGGTTCCGCCCGACGACAACGTTCCCTCGCTGATCTACCAGCTCCAGAACGCCGCCGGCGGCGCACAGGTCGATTTCCGGTCCTGAAGCTCAATCCCGGGCCGCTCGCGAGCCCGGTCCGACGACTCCGCCGCCGGTGCGACGGCGGCACGACGCGGCCACGACGCCCGGCGCGCTCGCCACGCCAGGCGGCGACGTCGACGCTGCCGCCCGGCGCCGCCGTCGGCCCGGCCGGCTTCCCGATCGAGCCGTTCACGTTCACCTTCCAGGGCAACTTCTTCCACCTCGCCGACTTCTTCAAGCGGCTGCGAGCGGTTCGTCGTGGCCACCAACAAGCGAGTGTCGGTCAGCGGCCGGCTGATGACCCTGAACGCGATCAGCCTCGCCGCCGGGCCAGCAGGGCTTCCCGCAGATCACCGCCACGATCGTCCGCGACCACCTACCTGGTGCCGGCAGGCCAGGGCCTGATGAACGGCGCCACGCCGACCGGGCCGCGGCGCACCAACCACCCAGACCGCTGTCCGCGCCGGCACTCCTCGGCCCGCCGCCGCCGCCGCCGTGGTGACCTCCCCGGTGCGATGAGCTTCCTGAACGGCATCATCACCGACCTGCGCGAGAAGCGGCTGTGGCCGGTGGCAGTGGTGCTGCTCGTCGCGCTGGTGGCCGTCCCGGTGCTGCTCTCGACGTCCAGCGCCCCGGCCCCGACCCCGGCGCACGCCGGCCGCGATCGGCGCGGCCGGCGACCGGCGGCGACCGCCGTGCCCGCCGTCAGCGCTCAGCACCAGCGCCCAGGTCTCGCGCCTGATCGGCAAGGCCGCGCGGGATCCGTTCACGCAGCCGGCGACGCCCGACGCTCGACGGCGACCGCGACAGCGACCACAGGCGACCACGACGAGCACCGGCGGCGGAACGTCGACCACGCCCGTCGGCACGGCTCCGACCGGCTCCACCGGCTCGACGACGCTCGACGGCACGGCCACGACCACGACGACGACCCCGACGGCGACGATCCCGACGACGCCGCCCAAGCCCCCGGCCACCGGCCTGCTCCTGACCCAGTCCTACAACGTCGCGGTCTCGATCACCAACGCCGTCGGGCGGCTTCGACACGATCGACCCGCTCGAGCGCCTGAGCCTCGCTCCCGAGCCAGCAGCAGCCGCTGCTGGTCGAGCTCGGCGTCCTCAAGGGCGGCAAGCGCGTGCTGTTCGTGGTGCAGCCCGGGACCGTCGTCAGCGGCCCCGGCACGTGCACGCCCGGGCCGATCGACTGCGAGATCCTGTCGCTGGCGCCAGGACCAGATCGAGAGCGTCTCGACGCAAGTCCGACGCGACCGGCGTCGCCGGTCGGCCAGTTCGCCGTCACCGGCGATCAGGCCGATCAGCACTCGTCGGCCGCCGCCGCCGACAAGGCCCGCGCAGCGGAGTCCGCCGCCGGTCGCCGAGCTGCTGGCCAAGCTCGCACGCTCAGCGCCTGTCGCTGTTCCAGTACGAGCCGAGCGTCGGCGCGGTCGTCGACCTGCGCAACCTCACGGTTGGAGGAAGCTGATGCGCCGTCCGTTCGCTGCTCGCCCTCGCTGCGGTCACTGTTCGCCGTCTCGCTGGTCGTGGGCGTCGAGCGGCGCCCAGGCGGTCGTGGTCGACACGATGCGCGGGCACCGTACGAGCGTCGCGTACGACTCGTCGCCCGGCTACGCGGCGTCGACGCTCGGCGCCGGACCGGGCACTCTCGACCCGGTCACCGCTCGAGCGGCTGCCGTGCACCGATCCCGCGCTCTCCTCCGACCTGATCTCTGCCGCGCACCGGACTGTGCTCGCACGGCGGCCCGGTGATGCACAGCAACGAGACGTTCGCCCTCACCTGGGATCCGGTCCGCGCGCGTACTGGCAGACGACCCGGAACTACGTCGAGCAGTTCCTCCGCGACGTCGCCGACGGCAGCGGCACGCTCACCTCGCCGTACGCGGTCACGACTCAGTACACGGACGCGAGCGGCCGGGCGGCCAACAGCTCGCTGTACGGCGGCGGCTGCATCGACTACGGCACGGTCGGCGGCTCCGCCTGCCAGTTCGGCAACACCAACGGGACCGGCCCCGGCCACGACTACCCGGTCAGCGACTGCCCGGTCACGGGGACGAACCAGTCCTGCAGGGCCCGGCGGCGGTTCGGCACCGGTGCGAACGACATCTGCCTGACCGACGCCCAGATCCAGGACGAGCTGACGACGATGATCGCGCAGACGGCCTGCTCGGACACACCAAGCCGGGCTACACGCCGCTGGTCGTCGCTGCTGACTCCGCCCGGCGTCGTGACCTGCCTCGACTCGGCCGGCACGCTGTGCTCGGCCAACAGCGCCGCGAGCGCTCGACCGCGCAGTTCTGCTCCTACCACTCGCAGGTCAACGCCGGCGGCACCGAGGTCGCATACGTGGTGCAGCCGTGGACGGCGCTGACCGGCTGCGACGAGCCCGACGCTCCCGCGATCCCGCCGAATCCGCCGCCCAGCAGCTCGCGATCGACGTCGGCCCGCGGCTGGTGAGCCCGCTCAGCCAGGCCCAGATCGCGGCGATCGTCAACCCGGGCCTCAACGGCTGGTTCGCGCTCGACGGCTCGGAGATCAACGACAACGGCGGCTGCACGCCGCTCGCAACGAGCCTCGACTCGGTCACCGTCGGCACCGGTCGCTCAGAACCCCTACTTCCTGCAGCGCGAGTTCAACAACGCGGGCGTGATCGAGAGCGACCCGAACACGCCCGACGTGCGCCCCGACGTCGTCCTGTCGCCGACGTTCGTCGTCCCGAGCGCCGTCAACCAGGGCGACGTGGTCCAGTTCGACGGCTCGACGACCGCCTCGACGCTGATCGTCCCAAGGCCGACTACAGCTGGAACTTCGGCGACGGCACCACCGCGGTCGGTCCGAGCGTCGTGCACAGCTACGCCAAGGGCGGCAGCTACACGGTGAAGCTGACCGTGACCGACCGCGGCGGCAACGTCGCCAGCCTCAGCCAGACGATCGACGTGCTGGGTCCAAACGGCCCGCCGGTGACGCCCCCGGCCGACCGGCGGCGGAGCACGAAGCTGCAAGGTCCGCCTCCAGCTCATGCCCCAGAGCCTGAAGGCAGTGCTGCGCGGCGGCCTGGCGTCCGGGTGAGCTCGAACGAGGCGGCCGACGGGATCGCGACGCTGTCGATCTCGCGCAGCGCCGCCAAGCGGGCGCACATCGAGAGCGGGCGGGCCGCGTCGGTCGTGATCGGCCGGGGCACGGTGTCAGCGGATCAAGGCCGGGACGGTCAAGCTGCACCTGCGGCTGTCGCGCACGACGGCCGCAAAGCTCAAGCGCCTCGACACATGACTACGGTCCGCCTGGCGCTCGTCGGTCCGACGGCGGTCACACAGCGATCGTCGCCGCCGGCCGCTACTGACTCGGCTCGAGCCTGGGCTGGACGCTCGACGACAACTATTGCGCGAGCGCCACGTCGACCTCAGCCGGCCGGCGCGGCCGTCAACGCGGCGGCCGTCAGGGCGGGCGGCCGCGGATCGGCGCCCGCCCGTAACCTTCAGCGCCGATGGCGCTGCGACTGATCACCGCCGGCGAGTCCCACGGCCCCGGCCTGACCTGCATCATCGAGGGCCTGCCGGCCGGCCTGGCGCTCGACCGCGAGGCGCTCAACCGCGACCTGGCGCGCCGGCAGCTCGGCCACGGCCGCGGCGGGCGGATGAAGATCGAGCGCGACCAGGTCGAGGTCACCGGCGGCGTGCGCCACGGCCGCACGCTCGGCGGCCCGATCGCGCTCCAGGTCGTCAACCGCGACTACGCCAACTGGGAGGAGCGGATGAATCCGTGGCCGGTCGAGGCCGACGGTGCGCCGAGGTGCACCTGCCGCGACCCGGCCACGCCGACCTCGTCGGGACGCAGAAGTACGGGCTGACCGACGTGCGCGACATCCTCGAGCGCGCCAGCGCCCGCGAGACGGCGGCGCGGGTGGCCGGCGGCGCCGTGGCCAAGGCGTTCCTGGCGCGCGCTCGGCGTGCAGGTGTTCTCGCACGTGATCCAGATCACCGGCGTGCAGCGCGCCCCGCCGCGACGACCTGACGCCCGGCGGACTTCGAGCCGTCGACGAGTCGCCCGGTGCGCTGCCTGGATCCCGAGGCGACGCAGGCGATGGTGGCCGAGATCGACCGGCTGCGCAAGGCGAACGAGTCGCTCGGCGGGGTGTTCGAGGTGCGGGCCTTCGGCCTGTTCCCGGGCCTCGGCTCGCACGTCTCCTGGGAGGAGCGCCTGGACGGCCGGCTCGGGCAGGCGATGCTCTCGATCCAGGCGATCAAGGCGGTGTCGATCGGCGACGGGTTCGAGGTCGCCGGGCTGCCGGGCTCGCAGGCCCACGACGAGATCTTCTACGACGAGGAGCAGCGGCTACCACCGCGCCGACCAACCGCGCCGGCGGGGTGGAGGGCGGGATGACGACCGGCGCGCCGCTCGTCGTGCGCGGCTCGATGAAGCCGCTGCCGACGCTGACCAAGCCGCTGCGCTCGGTCGACATCGCGACCCACGAGCCGGCCGCAGGCGCTGCGCGAGCGGACCGACTCGTGCACGGTGCCGGCGGCCGGCGTGGTCGGCGAGGCGATGGTGGCGTTCGTGCTCGCCGACGCCTACCGGGAGAAGTTCGGCGGCGACCACATCGACGACGTCCGCGGCGCGCTGCGCGCCTACGAGCGAGCGGATCGGCTGGCCAAGGTGACCGCTGAGCAGCGGTCCGGGATGCTCCACGGCCGGACGCTGGTCGTCTGCATCGGCTTCATGGGGGCGGGCAAGACGACCGCGGCGCGCGAGCGCCGCGGAGGCGCTGGGGCTGGAGGCGGTCGACGTCGACGCGGTGATCGAGCAGCGGCTCGGCAAGCCGATCGAGCGCGATGTTCGCCGAGGACGGCGAGGCGGCGTTCCGGCGCCGAGGAGGAGCGCGTCACGCTCGAGCTGCTCGACGCGCCGGACGCCGCGGGTGGTCGCGCTCGGCGGCGGCGCGATCGGCTCCGAGGCGGTGCGCGCGCGCTGGCCGAGCACCTCGTCGTCTGGCTCGACGTCGACCGCCGAGACGGCCTGGGCCCGGGCGCGGGGCACCGGGCGCCCGCTGGCCGCGCGACCGCGGGCGCTTCGAGCGCCTGTACGCCGAGCGCGAGCCGGTCTACGCCGCGCTGGCCGACGCGATCGTCCCGGCCGAGCGCTCCCACGCGATGGCGCACGTGCTGCGACGCGCTCGAGGGACGTGCCCGCCCGGGCCAGGGTGCTGTGGGCGGCGAGCGCTCGGGCGACTACCCCGTGTACATCGGGCCGCGGCTGCTCGAGCGAGCGGCGTTCTGGCCGCGCGCGGTCGACGGCCGCCGGTTCCTGGTCACCGACGGCCACGTCGGGCGGCTCTACGGCGAGGCGCTCGAGCCGCTCGCGGGCCGGGTGTCGATCATGCCCGGCGAGCAGTCGAAGACCGTCGCCCACGCCGAGATCGTGTGGACCGAGCTGGCGCGCGCCGGGCATGACCCGCGAGGACCTCGTGGTCGCGCTCGGCGGCGGCGTCGTCGGCGACCTCGCCGGCTTCTGCGCCGCCACCTACCAGCGCGGCGTGCGCTACGTCCAGGTGCCCGACGACGCTCGTCGCGCAGGTCGACTCGGCCTACGGCGGCAAGACCGGCGTCGACCTGGCCGAGGCGAAGAACTACGTCGGCGCCTACCACCAGCCGGCGGCGGTGATCGCCGACACCGGCGACGCTGGCGACGCTGCCCGCCGGCGGAGCTCGCGGCCGGCTACGCCGAGGTGGTCAAGACGGCGCTGATCGCCGGCGGCGAGCTGTGGGAGCGCGTCCGCGCCGGGCGCCGACCCGACGATCCCCGAGAGTGATCGCGGCCTGCGCGCGGACCAAGCTGCGGATCGTCGCCCAGGACGAGCGCGACGGCGGGCTGCGCCAGGTCCTCAACCTCGGCCACACGGTCGCCCACGCGATCGAGACCGCGACCGGCTACGCGCGCTACCGCCACGGCGAGGCGGTCGCGCTCGGGCTGCTGGCCGCGCTGCGGCTGTCCGGCCAGCGAGGAGCTGCGCGAGGAGGTCGCGAGCTGCTGCTCGGCACGCGGGCTGCCGGTCACGCTCGACGGCGCCGACCCGGACGCGGTCGTGCATGGCGACCGCGCGGGACAAGAAGCGGGTCGGCGAGGGCCCGGTCCCGTTCGTGCTGCTCGACGCGCCGGGCGCGCCGCGCCCGGGCTGCGCGGTCGCGGCCGCGAGCTGCGCCGCCGCGTGCGAGAGTTGGCGCGCGATGACACGGTCCGCAACCGGATCGAGGTCATGCACGGGGTCAACCTCGACCAGCTCGGTCGCCGCGACCCGCGCCACTACGGCGGCGCTGACGCTCGACCGAGCTCGAGCTGCGGATCGCCGACGACGCGCACGAGCTCGGACTCGAGACGCGGTTCTTCCAGACCAACCACGAGGGCGAGTTCGTCGAGCACCTGCACCGGCTCGAGGGCCTGGCCGACGGCGATCGTGCTCAACCCCGGGGCCTGGACCCACTACTCCTAGGCGATCCGCGACGCGCTCGAGCTCGACCGGCGCTGCCGGCGGTCGAGGTCCACCTCTCCGACGTCGACGCGCGCGAGGAGTGGCGGCGCCACTCGGTGATCCGCGAGCTGTGCATCGGCCGCGTCTCGGGCAAGGGACCCGACGGGTACCGCGACGCGCTCGAGCTGCTGCGACGAGGAGCTGACGCGCATGAGAGGCGCGCGCCGAGCGCCTGACCGAACTGCTGACCGAGGCCGCGGGCTCGACTCTGCTCGTCACCGAGCTGGTCAACGTCCGCTACCTGACCGGCTACACGGGCAGCAACGGGCTCGCGCTGGTCGGGCCGCGGACCCGCACGTTCGTCACCGACTTCCGCTACGTCGAGCAGGCCGCCGAGGAGGTGGACCCGTCCTTCGAGCGCCGGCGCGCCTCGCAGCGACCTGCTCGACGTCGATCGCCGAGGCGCTGCCCGCGGGCGGGCTCGCGGCTCGGGTTCGAGGAGGCGCACATGTCGCGTGCGCCAGCATCGCCGGCTGCGCGAGCTGCTGCCCGAGCGGGTCGAGCTGGTCGGCCGCCGGCGGGCTCGTCGAGCGGCTGCGCGCGGTCAAGGAGCCGGAGGAGATCGAGCGCATCCGCGCCGCGAGCGTGCTCGCCGACGCCGCCTTCGAGCGGCTGATCCGCGAGGGGCTGGTCGGGCGGACCGAGCGCGAGGTGGCGCTCGCGCTGGAGCTCGACATGCGCGAGCGCGGCGCCGAGCGCCCGAGCTTCGAGACGATCGTCGCCGCCGGCCCGCACGGCGCGCTGCCCCACGCCCAGCCGCGTGAGGTGGCGATCAGCGCCGGGCAGCTCGTGGTGATCGACTGGGGCGCCGAGCTCGACGGCTACTGCTCGGACTGCACCCGCACGGTCGCCACCGGCGATCCGGGCGAGCGAGGCGCGGGAGGTCTACGAGCTCGTGCTCGAGGCCCAGCTCGCCGGCGCTGGCGGCGGTCCGGGCCGGCGCGGGCGGCCGCGAGGTGGACGGCGTCGCCCGGGAGATGATCGAGGACGGCCGGCCACGGCGAGCACTTCGGGCACGGGCTCGGCCACGGCGTCGGGCTGCGAGGTCCACGAGGCGCCGCGGCTCTCGCAGCGCTCGGACGACGAGCTCGGCGCCGGGAACGTCGTCACGGTCGAGCCCGGCGTCTACCTGCCCGGCCGGTTCGGGGTGCGGATCGAGGATCTGGTCGCCGTGACCGACGACGGCTGCGAGATTCTGACCTCGGTTCCCAAGCGCCTGATCACCACCGACTAGTCGGCTCGGGCTGGTCCCTCTCTACACTGGCGGCCGAACGATGATCAGCACCAACCAATTCAAGAACGGGAATCACATCGACGTCGACGGGGACGATCTTCAAGATCCTCGAGTTCCAGCACGTCAAGCCCGGCAAGGGCGGCGCGTTCGTGCGCACGAAGCTGCGGCGGGCCAGCGACGGCGCGGTGATCGATCGCACGTTCCGGGCCGGCGAGAAGTTCCGCCCGGTGCGGACCGAGGTGCGGAGGATGCAGTTCCTGTACCGCGACGGCTCGGATGCCCACTTCATGGACTCGCAGAGCTACGAGCAGCTCGCGATCCCGGAGAGCGCGCTCGCCGACGCGCTCCGGTTCATGAAGGACAGCGAGGAGTTCGAGCTGCTCTACATCGACGACTCGCCGGCCGACGTGCAGCTGCCGAGCGCGATCGATCTGACGGTCGAGCAGACCGAGCCGGGCGTGCGCGGAGACACGGCCTCCGGCGGCGGCACCAAGCCGGCGGTGCTCGAGACCGGCGCCAAGATCCACGTCCCGCTGTTCGTCAACATCGGGGACGCGGTGCGCGTCGACACGCGCTCCGGCGAATACGTGTCGCGTGCGTAGGAGCGAGCAGCGTCGGGCGGCGGTCTGGGCCCTGTATCAGAGCGACCTTCTCGGGCGTCCCGCTCGAGGAGACGCTCCCCCGCGACAGCCACGCGTTCACGCGCGCGCTGGCCCACGCCGCCCGCGAGCACCAGCCCGAGCTCGACGAGCTCATCTCGCGCCACGCGACCGGCTGGTCGCTGCAGCGGATCGCCCCGGTCGAGCGCTCGATCCTGCGGGTCGGGCTGCTCGAGCTGCTGCACCCCGACGCCGCGCCCGGTGACGCGCCGATCCCGCCCGAGGGCGCGATCGACGAGGCGGTGGAGACCGCCAAGCGCTTCTGCGGCGCCGACGCGCCGGCATTCGTCAACGGCATCCTGGCCACAGTGCTGCGCGAGCAGCGCGAGGGCACGCCGGCCGCCGGCGACCCCCAGTCGCACGCCCAATCGGGCTAGGCCCTAAGGACATCGTAGGAATCGGGCGCGCAGTCCGCCCGGGCAGCGACAATGAGAGCATGAGACTGCTCGTCGTCGACGATGACCGTGCCCTGCGGGAGGTGCTGCGGCGCGCGCTGACGCTGGCCGGATACGAGGTGCGCCTGACCGAGACCGGCGCCGGTGCGCTGGCCGAGATTGCCGCCAGCGTGCCCGACGCGGTCGTGCTCGACATCGGCCTGCCCGACATCGACGGACTCGAGGTGTGCCGCCTGTTGCGCCGCGAGCGCAACCGCGTGCCGATCCTGATGCTCACCGCGCGCGACACGGTGTCGGACCGGATCGACGGGCTCGACGCCGGCGCCGATGACTACCTGGTCAAGCCGTTCGACATCGACGAGCTCAAGGCTCGGCTGCGGGCGCTGCTGCGCCGCGCCGGCGGCGAGGGCGGCGGCGACGGGCTGACCTTCGCCGAGCTCACGCTCGACCCCGACCGCCACGGCGTCACCGTGGGGGAGAACTTCGTCGAGCTGACACGGACCGAGTATCAACTGCTCGAGCTGCTGCTGCTCAATCCTCGGCGGGTCCTCCCGCACAGCCTGATCTACGACCGCGTCTGGGGCTACGACTTCGGGCCAACGTCGAACGCGCTGCGCGTCTACGTGGGGTACCTGCGGCGCAAGCTCGAGGACGCCGGGGCCCGATCGTTGATCCACACGGTGCGCGGCGTGGGGTACTCGCTGCGCGAGCCCGACGGCAGTGGAGGCGGTACGGAATGAGCCTGCGGGCGCGGATGGGGCTCGCGTCTGGAGTCGCCGTCGCGCTCGCGGTGATCGCGGTCGCGGTGACGGCGTATGTCGGCACGCGCTCGGAGCTGACCGGTCAGGTCGACAACTCGCTGCGCACGCTGGCCACGCCGATCCTCGAGAACGCCGGTGTGATCCCACGGCCGCCGGGGCCAAACGGCGGGGCGCCGGGCGCGGCCGCCGGGCAGGGCCCAGGCGGCGGGCAGGGCACGACCGGCGGGTCGCTGCTCGGAGCGGGCGGGCAGACGAGCACAACCGCGGGCGGGCCCGCTGACTGCGACGGAGGGCTCGGACTCGACGTCGGCCGCGGCGGCGCCTTCGGTGGGGCCCAGGGCCTGCGCCAGCTCGTGTCCACCGACGGCACGGTGTGCGTGGCCGCCGGCGAGAGCTCGAAGATCCCGGTCGACGCGGCCACCAAGTCGCTGGCCAAGACCGGTTCCGGGGTCTATTACACCGACACGGAGGTCGGCTCCACGCATCTGCGCGTGGCCGTCTACGGCGTCGGCACCCACGGCGCGCTGATGGTGGCGCTGCCGCTGACCGACGTCGACAAGGCACTGCACAATCAGCTGCTGCTGATGGCGATCATCGCGGCGGCGGGGATCGCGCTGGCGGCCCTGTTCGGGTTCCTGGTCGCGCGGACGGCGCTGGCGCCGATCGCACGGTTCACGCGGCGCACCGAGTCGATCGCCACCGCGCCCGATCCGTCCCAGCGCCTCGAGGTGCTCGGCGGCGACGAGCTGGCCCGCCTGGCCACCTCGTTCAACGCGACCCTCGACTCGCTCGAGGCTGCGGTCGACTCGCAGCGCAACCTGGTCGCCGACGCGTCGCACGAGCTGCGCACGCCGATCGCCAGCCTGCGGGCCAACCTGCAGCTGATGCGCGACGAGAGCCGGCTGGCGCCGGAGGACCGCCAGGCCCTGCGCGAGGACATGATCCTGGAGCTGGATGAGCTCACGGGACTCGTCGGCGACGTGGTCGAGTTGGCCCGGGGGAGCAAGCCGAGCGGCGCCATGGGCGACGTGCGGCTCGACGCGATCGTCACCGACCTGGCCGAGCGCACGCAGCGCCGCGCACCGGAGCTCGACGTGAGGACCGAGATCGAGCCCACCCTCGTCCGCGGCGAGCCCGACCGGATCGCCCGGGCCGTGGCCAACCTGCTCGACAACGCGCGCAAGTGGAGCCCGGCGGGAGGGACGATCGAGGTCGGGTGCAGGAACGGCACGGTCACCGTGCGCGATCACGGTCCCGGCTTCCACGCCGAGGATCTGCCCTTCGTGTTCGACCGCTTCCACCGGGCCAAGGACGCGCGCTCCAAGCCCGGCTCCGGGCTCGGGCTGGCGATCGTGCGCCAGGCCGCCGAGGCCCACGGAGGCCGCGCCGAAGCGGCCAACGCCGCCGGCGGGGGCGCGATCCTCACGGTGTCGTTCGGCCGCACGCTCGAGATCGAGCAGCCCGCGCCCGAGACGCCGGTCAGCGCGAGCTGACCGCGCGGACGCTGCTCGCGCCCGGGATCAGCCCCACGGCGTGGACGCGAATCACGTACGGGCGCAGGACTCGGTGCAGCGTGAGGCGCACGATCGCGCTCCCGCGCGCGTCGGTCCGCAGGCGCCGGCCGCCGAACGCGACGCTCGCGCCGGCCACCGGCGCGCGGTAGCGCCCGAGCGTCGCGAGCACGGCGACCCGGAAGCGCGCCGGGCGCCCAGCCCTGATCACGCCCGGCGTGACCGTGACCCGCAGCCGCGGGCGGCAGGAGCCGGCGGTCGGCCCGCTCGTCGTGATCGTCACCGCGACGCGCGCGGCGCCCGGGCAGCCGGCCAGAACCAGCGTTCCGGCCCGCGCGCGTGACACGATCGCCGCTCCGGAGACTCGCGCGGCATACCCGTTCGGATACGTCAGCGCGGGTGCGGCGATCTCGCTCACCGAACCGGCGGCGAAGCGGCCGCCGGCGGCGCGTGCGGTGGCGTAGGTGAGCCGGAAGCCGGCCGTGGCGGCCTCGAAGCTCCACCCCGCAGGTGTGCCGGCGATGAGTTGGGGATAGGGCTCGACGAGGGCACGCAGGGTGCCGAGCACGAGGTTGGCGCCCCTCGGCGGCTTGCGCGGGTCGGCGACGATCGACTGCTTGAGACCGGGGCCGGACGTTGTCGGGTCATCAGCCGGTGTAGGCCCACTCGAGCCACGGCACCATGTACCGGTCGCCGCGCTGCACCATCTGGTCGAGATAGGGGATGTCGTTGGTGGCGCCGAACTCGGTCTCCATCACCGCCTCGCCGGTCCGGGCGGCTCGGCCGACGGCGTGGGCGAACACCGTGTTGTCGACCGCGGCGCAGCCGGTGGGCGAGCCGGTGGCCGGCTCGCTCAGGCAGTAGTCGTGGAAGGCGAAGCCCGAGCGCGCGTCGCTCGGCGGCGCCAGCCGCGTGTCGGCGCCGTTGTTGAACAGCACGTTGGGCTCGTGCCAGATCAGCGTGCCACGGTCGACGGCCCGGATCGCCGTGTCGACGCGGCGGTAGAAGCCGCTCAGCTCCGCGTCGAAGCCGGGACAGCCCGAGGGGATCAGGCACGGCTGCCACAGCGTGCCGGGAAACGGCTCGTTGAACACCTCGTAGCCGAGCACCGCGTGGTTGCCCTCAAAGCGCGCGGCGACATGGTCCCAGGCGGCGGCGAAGCGGTCCTGCAGGCCGATCCCGCCGGGTCCCGGTGCGTTGGTCCAGAACGCGTCGAGCGCGTGCTCGAGCGCGGGGTTGGCGAGATAGTTGCTGGGGAACCCAAGCCTGGGGTTCGGCAGGCCGCCGTCCTGCACCGCCCAGTCGGGCGCGCCCTCGCCCTGGAAGCGCTCGTTGAACAGGTCCTGGTGGAAGTCGAGCAGCGACACGATTCCGTGGCGCGCGAGCGTGGCGACGGTGCCGGCGATGTGCTTCAGATAGGCGTCGTCGTAGACGCCGGGCCGGGGCTCGAGGGCCTTCCAGATCACCCCGACCCGGACCGCGTTGAAGCCGACCGAGGCCAGGAAGGCCGCGTCGTCGTCCCCGAACCCGATCGCGTCGGGGGAATAGGGCGGCAGCTTGTAGACCATGTTCGTGCCGTGGAGGACGACCACGCGTCCGCTCGCGTCGGTGATCCAGCGTCCCGCGTGGCCGAGCGGCAGCGTCGGTGCCGCCGTCGCGCCCGACGGGAGCGCGGCGACGATCACGAGACAGGCGAGCGTTAGGAGAGGTCGTCGCAAGACACTCGCACTTGTCCGGCGGCGGCGGATCGGCGCGGATGCTGCGTCCTCGAGGGTTCGCCGTAGCGCTGCTACGGCTTCACCCTCTGCGTCCTTGCCCCGCTTGACCCGGCGCTCGCCAGCCAAGCACACTGCCTTGCGCCAGCCTCTCAGCGAGCCCCTCAAAAAGCGTGCGCCGGGCATGCGCCCACCCCAACGGGCGCGGGACCGGCCCCGCAGCGCTCTGCGGGGCCGGTGTGGAACCACGAGCTATCAGTAGATGACCGCGCAGCCGGCGTTCATCGCGTTGTCGACGTCGTTGTCGAGCAGCGCCTGGGCGGCCTGATTCGCGAGGCCGGTCGTGTTGTCGACGGCGGTCTGCTGGCGCTGGAGCAGCTGCGTGTAGGCGCCACACGTCTCCTCGCTGCCGCTGCCCGGGCCGCCGGTCGGGAACGCCGAGATCCGGGCCAGGGCGATGCTGGACACGACCGGCGTCGGGTTCGGATTCGCATTGATGCGTGTGGCCGCCGAGGCACCGACGGCGCCGGTGGCGAAGAGGGCCGCGACGGTCGAGAACGTGGCGGCTGACCTGATGAACCTCATGACTTCTCCCTCTGGGGGTGGATGGATTGCCGATCCATCTTCCGGACGGGCAGGGCCGTCGACCAGCCACCCAAGGGGTGGTTGCATGCACACCCAAGGGCGATCAGCGAGCGGCGAGGAGCGGCCGCAGCGAGGGCGTGCAGGCGCACGCGGCGCCGCGCATCCGCGCCGGCCCGAACAGGTGCAGTCGCTGTCGATCCCGAACGTCGTGGCGCCCGGCGATGACGGCGGGCCGCCCGCGAGGCGGTCACGGGGGAGGGCCTGGTCTGCGCCGGCGCGCTCGTGATGGCGGTGGAGGCGCACGCGGCAAGGGCGACGGTCGTGAGAAGGGCGACGGCGGTGCGCATCGGCCGGGGGGTAGCCATACCGATTTATGCGCCCTGGGTCGGACAAACGCTGAGGTTTCGGCGCGTCGTTGAAGCTCGGGCCCGGGCGGGCGAGTCTCTCGAGTGGGGCGTGCTGGCGCGTTCCCCGAGTGGGCAGCCTGGCCTGGCGCGCCCGCCCGCCGGCACTCCCCACCTTCTTGTCGCTCAGGGCGGGCCGTGGTGCCCGCAGGTCAGATGGCCTGCGGGCACCAGGTGTTCGGTGCACCTGACTTCGGTGCGCCGCCGTCGCCCTGAGCGATTACAGCGTGGCAGCGAACACGCCGGCGATCGTCTTGTAGCCGATCGTCGTGGCGTGGATGTTCGGACCGACCGGGGGCTTCGTGCACTCGTACGTGAAGGTGCAGATATCGACGACCGAAACCGGCTCCGTCTTGCCGTCCAGCGTGCCGGTGGTCGTGAACGGGACGGTGGTCTTGAACGCGGCGGCGACGTCGGCCACCTTGACGTTCTTGGCCTTGAACGCGTCGACGAGGGCGCCGTTGACGCTCTTGGCCAGCGTGAGCGACAGCGTCGCGAGTCCCTGTCCGCCCGGTTGCAGGTAGTCGGCGAGGAACGGGTCGTAGTACGTCATCCCGGCGATCGCGGTCTTCCGGCCGGCCGCCTTGCGGAGCTGGGCGAGGATCTTCGGCACGTTGGTCTGGATCGACTTCACACCGGTGAGGACGCAGGGAACGTTCGGCGTGAGGCCGCTGACGCAGAAGTCGACGTCGTTGGCGCCGATGTCCAGCGTGATCAGGACGACCTTGTGGGTCTTGATGAACTTCACCGCGTCGGCGAGCTGTGTGCCCGAGTAGGGGCAGTACGGGCCGCCCTTGATCATCGAGGTCGTGTTCTCTCCGAGGCAGCCGAGCTTCTTCAGCTTCAGCCCGTGGATCTTCGCCTTCTCGGTCTTGTAGAGGAAATCGGCGTAGCCGTGGTTGGTGGCCAGCGTCCTGCCGGCGGCGTTCGGCTGCGCACCCGCGGCCAGCGAGTCGCCGAGCGACAGGTAATACGGGGTCGCGGGCTTGGTCTTGGCGAGCGCGCTCGCGGGAGCGGCGCAGATCGCCAGGCAGGCCGTGGCGAGCACGGCTGTCTTGAGTCGCATGTGGTTGCTCTCTCCTGGTGAAGAATCGCTCCGGCCGCAGATGGCCGGTCGAGCGTCTCAACACACGGCTGAAACGAACGACTCGGAGAGTCAACGAATATATGAGCGGGGCCGCCGCGCCGGCGCCCGCACGACCCGCGCCCGGCGACGCCGGATGAGGGCTCGGATCACGAAGAAGGCGGCCAGCGCCAGCACGATCAGGCCCTCGAGGAACGCCACCACGCCGAGCCCCGGCGTGGCGATCACGACGGCGAGGAACAGCAACAGGCCGGCCACTCCATCCTGGAGCAGGTCGCGCCGGCGGGCGCGCAGGTGAAGCTCGCGGCGCCGGCGCTCGCGGGACGCCTCGGAGACGTGCCGTCGCCGGTCCTGCGGGTGCGGGGGTGCCTGCCACTCGCGTGGTCGCGCTCGGGCCGACTGTGCTGCACGCGATGCGGGCACGGGACATGGTTCACCGTCGGCGCGCGATCGCCTGCCTGGGGCTCCTGAGAGTCGGCTTAGCTCGCGCCGCGCAGGTAGGAAGACCCAGGCGAGGGTCGAACGGGAAGGCAGCCGTTCTCCAGGTGCGCCTCGTCTCATGCCCGCGAACCATTCCGCCGCCCTCGCCGCGCCCCGGCGCTCGCCGCGCCCGCTCCCACCACGGCTGACCCCGTGGCGCCGGGCCAGGCGGATCGCCGTGATCGCGTTCGTCCTGTGCGCGGCGTCGACGACGATCTCGTTCGTGACCACGATGAGCGCCCCATCGAACTCGAGCTTCACGATCCGCTCGTTCGAGTGGCTGCGCGACAACGGCGCCGCCGGCATCGCCTCGAGCATCGAGGGCTTCTACTACACACTGACCGCTCCCTCCACCGGCGGCAGCCCGCTCAAGGCACTGCCGCTCAAGGTCCACGTCCCCGCGGTGCCCGCCGTGCACCCGCCGAACATCGCGCCGGCGATCACCCCGTCGCTGCCCGGCGAGGGCGTGTGGTCGCCGACGGAGAGCTGGACCGCAGCCGGCTCGCCGGTCCTGATCACGCAGTTCCGCAGCGACCCGAGCTACCCGCAGATGGTCGCCGGCGTGGCCTGGATCAACATGCAGAGGTCCCGGATCGCCTGGATTCCCGGCCGCCAAGAGCCCTCGGTGTCCATGCCCCGAGGCAGCATGGACGTGCCCAGCGACAGCCGCGCCCGGCTGCTGGCCACGTTCAACAGCGCGTTCAAGCTCTCGGACTCAGGCGGCGGCGGGATCGCGCTCGGCGGCCAGACCTACGCGCCGCTTCGCCCCGGCCTGGCCACCTTCCTCGGCTACGACGACGGCCGCGTGGACATCCGGTCCTGGGCCGGCGGCAGCGTCGCGCCGGCTACCGTCACCTTCGCCCGCCAGAACCTGCCCCTGATCGTTGAGGCCGGCCGCCCCAACCCGAACCTCAGCGACGGTCCGGAATGGGGCGCCACGCTCGGCAACGCGGTCCGCGTCTGGCGCTCGGGCATCGGCGTCGACGCCCGCGGCAACCTCATCTACGCGGCCGCGAACGACCAGACCGTCGGCTCGCTGGCGGCGATCCTGATCCGGGCCGGCGCCGTGCGGGCGATGGAGCTCGACATCAACTCCTACTGGGTGACCTTCACCAGCTACGGCCAGCAGTTCGCCGGCAACCCGAGCCGACTCCTGCCCGGCATGACGCGGGGCACGGATCGCTACCTCGCGCCCGACGACCGGGACTTCTTCGCGGTGTACGCGAAGTAGGGGGCGGGTGGGGGGTGGTGGGCTGGCGGGTGGCGGTGGCGGGCGTGGTGGCGGCGGGTGGTGGTGGCGGGCGGTGGTGGCGGCGGGTGGTGGTGGCGGGCGTGGTGGCGGGGTCGGTGGTGGTGGGTGGCGGGCCGGGTGGTGGCGGGGCTGCGCGGGTCGCGGTGGCGGGGCCGGCGTTCTGGCCCAGGCCGGGCGGGTGAAACGCGAAGCGCTGCAATTGAGTTCCGGGGGCCGGAACTCAATTGCAGCGCTTCGCCCGGCGTGTGACGGGAGTGCGCCGGCGTGTGACGGGAGTGCGCCGGCGTGTGACGGGAGTGCGCCGGCGTGTGACGGGAGTGCGCCGGCGTGTGACGGGGGCGCGCCGGTGTGTGACGGGAGTCCGCCGGCGTGTGACGGGAGTCCGCCGGCGGGGCCGGCGGGGCCGGCGGGCCGGCGGCAGTCTTGGGCCGGGCGGGGCGGCCGATCCGCGCCAACGACTCGATGCACCGGATTCGGGGCGTGCTGATCTCGACAAACTACCCGGCCCGATCCACTCCTTGGCCACCTAAGCGCCTCTCCGGTGCTTACCGGCCCAAAGTGGCTCGTAAGCAGGCAATTTGTCGAGATAGGCACCCCGGAATCCGGTGCGCGCCACCCCGGGGGCGCTGAGCCGCGCCACCCCCGCCGGCCCGCCGGCCCGCCGGCCCGCCACCCCGCCCCCGCCACCCCGCCACCCCGCCACCCCGCCACCCCGCCACCCGCCACCCCCGCCCCTCAGCGCACCTGGAAGTTCGCGTGCCGGACCAGCCCGAGCGCGTACTGGGGCCAATAGACGCCGGTCGGGGGCGCTCCGGGCACGCACGCGCCGCCGGACTTGCCGGGGGTGCCGGTCCAGGCGAAGGCGTCGACGTTGGGGTAGCCCGTGTACGTGGTCGGCCTGGGCCCGAGGCCGCGATTGGGCGGGTTGCAGAGGACCTCGTTGCCCTTGTGGACACGGTCCCGGGGCACGATCGGGCCCTGCCCGTTCTCGCCGGTGTTGATGACGAAGTGCTTGCCGCCGGTGAGCTGCGAGACGCGCTCGCCGAAGCGGATCTCCCTCGAGGTCCAGTCGAAGTGGGTGGAATTGAGGAAGAAGCCCTGGATCCGGGCGATGCCGGCGCGCTTGAGCAGCCGCGCGGTCCGCGAGGCCGGCACGGCGTCGGCGGCGCCCGCGTCGAGGTAGGTCACGAGGTGGGGGCAGGACGACAGGACGCCGATCGCGTTGTGCAACTCGCGCATGCGCAGCGAGACGCCGCGCGGGCTCAGGCAGCCGGTCGTGATGAGTGAGTCCATCTCGAGGAACAGCACGGCGCGCCGGCTCCCGATCCCGCGCGCGAGGCCGGTGATCCAGTCGTCGTACGCGGCCAGCTCGGACGCAGGCGGCGTGTAGTGGCCGCAATGGCCGTCGACGACGCGGTAGGTCGAGACCATCGGCACCGTGCCGGGACCCTCGAGTGCGGCCCGGGCGAGGTAGGCGGACACGGCACGCTGCGGGTCGGGCCCGTCCCAGGCGCCGAACCGCTGGGGCGCGGGCTCGTCGGCGATGACGTTGAGCATGCGCGCCCAGTCGGGATGCGACGACTGCCACGCGTCGGCCTGTCTCGCTGCCGCGCCCCAGTGACGATCGACGAAGAAGCCGGCGCCGGCGAGCGGATTGCCCCCCGGTGGCAGCGCCTGGATCGCCAGCGGGTTCTTGCGCAGAACGAAGCCGGGCTTCGTCGCGGCGCGCGAGCTCGCCGGGCCGAGAATGGCCATCGCGACGATCGCCCCGAGCAGCAGCGCCGGCAGCAGCACGACCGTGACGAACACGGGCGCCGGCCCACGCCGCGCCGGGGCGAGCGCGAGAGGGTGGGCGCAGTCGGGGGCGCCTGCGAGCACACGCAGGCATGCGCGGCGCGCTGGTGTTTCCGGGGGGCGACGGAGCATCAGCGGGGGCTTCTTACCCTAGTAGACACATTCGATGCGCGAAAAGTCACGCACGAATGAGACTTTGCGCGCCGTTAACGCGCCGGTGTCCGCTCAGCGGCGGACGGACTGCCGCGGAGCCGCGCGGTGGGCGGGCCGCTTCGGAGCGGGGCGGCGACGGACCTTGGGGCGCTTGGGCGTGTCGCGGCGGGGCCCCGGCAGCACCGCCCCGGTCGCACTGACGCGGGTCGGGTTCATGCTCCGCGGCCCGGTGACGGAGAAGTTGGCGCGCTGGGCGAGACCGACCGCGTAGGCTTTCCAGAACGCGCCCGTCGGGGGCGCTCCGGGCACACAGGCTCCACCCGAGCGACCGGGATTGCCGATCCATACGAATCCGTCCGCGTACTGATAGCCGGTGGTGCCGCTCGGGCGCGGCCCGAGGCCCCGCCCCGACGGATTGCAGAGAACCTCGTTGCCGGACCTGACGCGGCTGGCGGGCACGAGCGGGCCCCGCCCGTTGACGGCGGTGGAGACGACGAAGTGGACACCGCCGAGCCCGCGGGCGATCCGCTGCCCGTACACAAGCTCTGACTTCGTCCAGTCGAAATGTGTCGAGTTGAGGAAGAAGCCCTGGGCCTGACGAACGCCGGCCCGCGAGAGCAGCGAGGCCATCTGACCCGGGCCGGCGGCGTCGGCCGCACCGCCGTCGAGATAGACGACCACGTGCGGGTCCTGCTCGAGCCGGCCGATCGCATAGTGCAGCTCCGCGAATCGGGTCTGGAGGCCCTGGGGACTGAGGCAGCCGGTGGTGATGAGCGAGTCCATCTCCAGGAACAGAACGGCGCGGAAATTGCCGATTCCCCAGGCGAAGTTGTTGATCCAACTCCGGTAGGCGGCCTGGTCTGCGGAGCTGTCGGCGTGATTGCCGCACTGGCCGCCGACGAGGCGGTAGGTGGCGATCAGCGGGACTGCGCCCGGGTCCGCGAGCTGGGCCTGGCTCAGGTAGTACTGGACGTCGGCGCCGGGCTGATTGCCGTCCCAGCCGCCGAAGCGCCGGGTCTCGGGCTGGGCCGCGATCACCGACAGCGCGCGCGCCCAGCCGGGATTGGAGTGCTGCAGGGTCCGGGCCGCGGTCGCGGCGAGGTTGTTGGAGTCGACGAAGAAGCGGACCCCGGAGAGCGGGTCGCCGTTGACCGGTGCCGGCGAGACCCCGAGCGGGTTGGTGGCCGAGCGGGTGTCGAGCGGGTCGTCGCGGAGGATGTGGATCGTCGCCTCGTGGTGGACGCCCAGCGGGGCAGGCCAGGAGCCGAACAGGTACACGTCGGCCGCGACGGACGGACCGAGCATGTGCCGGTCGAGCAGGCTGACCGTGAACGAGTAGGTGGCCTGGCCGTCGACGAGGTGCGCGACCGTGTTCGGCACCGGCACGAAGTCCACCTGGGGCAGCGCATCCATTCGCTTGACGCCGTAGCGGATGTACTGATCGCCGCGTGTGTCCGTGCGCGAGATGGTCACGGTGAGGGTGCCCTGGCTCTCGTGCACCCAGTAGGAGGAGGCGGTCAGCTGCACGGCGGCGCTCGCCGCGGAGGCCACCGCGGCCGATGCGAGCATCGCCACGAGTAGGGCCAACAGCAGTGTGGTACGGCGGCGGAGCATCGAACGCTCGCATGGGTCGAAGGGCCCGCGTCGGGCGAGGCCTTGGTCCCCACCCGACGCTCAGCCCGGATATCGGTGCGGATCGGTCCGCCTCCATGGGGAGCGGCGGCGATCTGGACGGATGGGGGAGGAGGCGCGGCTACGCCGCGATTTCGGCCCGGGCTCGGGCCGCCTTGGCGGCCTTCTTGAGCGTGTCGATGTCGTAGGCGCCGTAATGCCGGCGCCCGTTGATGAAGAAGCTCGGGGTGCCCGTCACGCCGCTCATGTCGGCGGAGTCGACATCCTCGGCGATCCGTCCCGCGCCGGCGTGCCGGCGCATGGCATCGCGGAAGCGCTCGACATCGAGTCCGATCTCCCGCGCGTGCCGTTGGAGCTCGGTCGGGCGAAGGTCATCCTGGTGGTCGAGCAGCCGGTCGTGCATCTCCCAGAACGCCCCCTGCTCGGCGGCGGCCTCGGCCGCCTCGGCGGCCAGCTGGGCCCGCGGATGCACGTCGTTGAGCGGTAGGTGGCGCCAGACGTAGCTCACGTCGCCGAGGTCGGCGAGCAGCTCGCGCACGACCGGTTCGGCCTGGCCGCAATACGGGCACTCGAAGTCGCCGTACTCGACCACGGTGACCGGAGCGTCGACGGGGCCGCGGACATGGTCGCGGTCGGGGTCGACCGGCGTGTCGAGATCGAGGATCACGTCGGCGGTGCCGAGCAACGCACGGATCCGTGTCCGCTTGGGCAGGAGCGCGGTCGCCCGGGCGACCGTCCAGGTGAGCACCGACGCGACGAGGGCGGCGCTCAGGACCCCGAGCTTGGCCTCCTCGAGCTCGGCCCCGCTGAACGCCAGCGTCGAGATCAGCAGCGAGACCGTGAACCCGATCCCCGCGATCGCGCCCGCCCCGGTGACCGCGGCCCAGCCCACCGGTGGGCGCAGCCTCCCGCGCGTGAGCCGTGTCGTGAGCCACGACGACCCGACGATCCCGAGCGGCTTGCCGACCACATAGCCGATCAGAATGCCGAGCGTGATCGCCGAGCCGTAGGCCTTGGCGAGGAAGCTCCCGTTGATCGCGATGCCGGCATTGGCGAGCGCGAACAGCGGCACGATCACGTAGCTCGTCCAGGGGTGAAAGCGCTGCTGCAGGCGCTCGTTGGGCGAGAGCGCCGACCACAGGCCGCCGCGGGCGGACTGCGCGAGCTCGGGCGTCGGTTGCTCACGGAAGGAGCGGAACAGATCGGTGGCCCGCTCGAGCTGGCTTCGATCGGCCGGGTAGGCGTATGTCATGAGCCCGATCGCCAGCCCGATCACGACCGGGTCCACCCCGGACTTGAACATCGCCACCCAAGCCGCGGCGCCGAGCAGCGCGTACACCGCGCCGAAGCGGATCCGGGCGGCGCGGACAACGAGCAGGACGGCCAGGAGCCCGATCGAGATGAGCAGCGCGCGAACCGCCACATGAGCGCTGTAGGCGACCGCGATCACGACCAGCGCGATCATGTCGTCGACGACGGAGATCGTGAGCATGAACGCCCGCAGGCGGCCGGGGAAGCGACGGCCGACGAGCGCCAGCATCCCGAGCGCGAACGCGGTGTCGGTGGACATCGCCGCCCCCCAACCGTGGGCCGAGGAGCGGCCGGCGTTGATGGCCAGGTAGATCGCGACCGGGACGATCATGCCGCCCAGGCCGGCGAGCAGCGGGAGCGTCACCCGGCGGCGGTCGCGCAACTCCCCCATGTCGAACTCGCGCCGGGCCTCGAGCCCGACGACGAGGAAGAAGAACGTCATCAGGCCGCTGTTGACCCAGCCGCGCAGGTCCTGCGAGAGCCCCGATCCGCCGATCGTGATCGACAGCGTCGTGCTCCACACCTTGTCGTAGGAGGCCGTGTCGATGTTCACCCACAGGAGCGCGGCCACCGTCGCGCCGAGCAGCACCGCGGCGCTGCCGGTCTGCGTGCGCAGGAACTGGCGCAGCGGGGTCTCGAGGTTGCGCGCCCAGGCCGTGCGCTCGGAGAAGCCGCGGCTGGTCGTCGCGTCGGCGTCGGTGGCCCCAGCGCCTTCGGCGCTCTCCTCGCTGTCGGTGGCCACGCCGAGTGGGTCGATGCCCGGCGTGATCTCGGCTTCCTCCATCGGCGAATTGTCGCGTGAGCCGCGGCCCGCGGGAAGGAGGGTCAGTGCGAGCGGCCCGGCACCCAGCCCGCGGGGTAGGCGCCGGCGGGGATCTGGCCTCCGTAATCGGGGAACCAGTGGCGCGCGATGCGCTCGGCGGGGCGGTCGTCGAGGAGGGGGAGCAGGTCGCCGACGGTGAGCAGCACCCGCAGTGTCGAACCGATCTGCAGGTCGGCGGCGGTCGGGGACTCGCCGCCGACGATCCCCTGCTCGGCGAGTGCGTCGACATGGTCGAGCTTGGCCGGCAGGCCGGCGAGGTCGTCGTAGAGCCGCGCCGCGCTGATCTTGTGGTAGCGCCACGAGGCGTGCACGTACTTGATCGCGAAGTCGGTGCCGGGGGCGTCGAGCGGCTCGCCGCCACCGAACGTGCCCCACGCCTCGGGCCGGAAGTGCAGAGCGCCAAACGGCAGCCGGCGGCCGAGGTCCTGGAGCTCCTCATCGCCCCAGCGTTCGGCCTCGCGCACGGCGTCGGCGATCGGCTCGGGATACAGCGCCGGGTCGGGCACCATCTGCTCGAGGCGGGCGAGGATCGGCCGCGAGCCGTGCAACGGCTCGCCGTCGATCACCAGCCCGGGGACCGTCGAGTGGCCCTCGCCGTAGATCTGCTGCATCGCGTCGTTGTGCTTGCCCGGCGTCAGGACCACACGCTCATACGCGAGTCCCTTGCGGCGCAGCGCCGCCTCGACGGTCATGCAGGGATGAGACGGTGGGAGCAGGTGCAGGGTCAGTTCTGGGCTGGGCATAGCGGGCACTCTACCCCGGCCCCAGCCGCGGCCCCGGCCCCGGCCCTGGCCCCAGCCCCGGCCCCGGCCGCGCCGCGGCTGCGCCCCCGCCCAGCGGCCGAAGTAGCCTTGCCGGCGATGATCCTGCCCCGACGTGGTGCGAGGTGGCCGCTCGCGGTGTGCGCCGTGTGCGCGATCGCGGGTGCGTGCGCCGTGGCGTGCCCGGCCGCGTCGGCGCGCGTCGTGCTGGGGGCACGGCAGATCGTCCTCGTCGGCCGCGGCGCGAGCGTGATGATCGACCGCCGGCCGTTCCGGCTGGCCATCCGCGGCGCGTCCGGAACGCCGGCGCTGAGCGAGATCGCCAATCCCGGCGCGGCGCCGAAGCTGCTCGCGCCGACCGACTACCCGCCGGCGTTCGGCGCGCGCCCGACGCCCGACGGCACCGCCTACGCACCGCTCACGTTTCTGGTCGGGACCGCGACGACGGCGCAGTGGAGCCAGGCCTTCTGGCAGGGCGATGAGCTCTCGGGACTCCAGACCGGGATCCAGTACGCGGCGCGCGACGTGATCGCCGCGCGAGCGGCCGGCAACGGGGTCGAGCTGACGCTGTCGACGAACGATCCGTCCGGCCGGCGGCTGATGGTCGCGGTCGCGCCCGGGCCCGGCGCGACCATCCGCGTGCGGGCGGCGGCGAGCCCGAGCCGCGGCGTGGCGCTGATCTCCGACGCGTTCAGCTCCGACGCACGGGAGGCGTTCCACGGCTTCGGCGGGCGCCACAACGCGCTCGACCAGCATGGCCGCGACTTCTACTCGTGGATCGAGCAGGAGAACATCACGCCACCGGCCGCGACCGCGGCGGTCGTGGGCTCCGCGGCGGGTCAGCCGAACTACCTGTTCCCGAACGGCCCGACCGCGGCCTACGAGGCGCAGGCGCTGTTCTACTCCTCGCGGCCGTACGGCTTCCTGCTCGATCAGCCCGATCTCGCCCGTTGGCGCATGGACTCCGATCGCCCCGACGCCTGGCGCGTGGACGTGTACGGGTCGCGCCTGGACTACGTCGTCGCGCCGAGCCCGGCACCCCGCGCGATCGGATCGCTGACCGCGATCACCGGGCGCCAGCCCGTCCCGCCGGCGTGGTCGCTCGGGACCCTGATCGACCGCGTCGTCCGCGCCCAGACGCCCGAGACGCCGAGCCAGGTCGTGGCCGAGGTCCGCGGGGACATCGCCGACTTCCAGCGCCACCACCTGCGTGTCGACGGCTACCGCTTCGAGGGCTGGGCGATGCTGTCGGCGCCGGTGCTGAGGTCGCTGATCGGCGCGCTGCGCCGGCGCGGCATCCACCCGCTCGTCTACTTCCGCGCCTTTGTCGCCGATCCGACGGGCGGGTTCGAGCCCGCGACCGACCTCGGCTACGCGATCGCTCACCACTATGTGCCGACCAACGCCAACGGCACGCCGGCGACGTTCACCTCGCCGTTCGGGAACGGGACCGCGGCCCTGATCGACTTCTCCAATCCGGCCGCCGTGCGCTGGTGGCAGTCACGGGTCCGCGCCGCGCTCGATGCCGGCGCCGACGGCTTCATGCAGGACTTCGGCGAGGAGAGCGCCGTCGGCTGGCACTTCCACGACGGCGAGACGGGCGCGACGATGCACAACCGCTACCCGATCCTCTACGCGCGGGCGACGCGTGAGCTGATCGACGCCTACGAACGCCGGCACCCTACTCGGCACATCTTCTTCTTCACGCGCGCCGGCTACAGCGGCGATCCCGGTTCCTACGCCTACGACAGCGCGAACTTCCTCGGCGACAACACGACCTCCTACGACCATGCCTCGGGGCTGGCCTCGGTCGCGCCGGACATGCTCAACCGCGGCATCGGCGGTGCCTTCGGGCCGACCACCGATATCGGCGGCTACGAGGATCTGACGACGGGCAGGACGACCAAGGAGCTGCTGCTGCGCTGGGCCGAGCTGGCCGCGCTGACGCCGTTCTTCCGGCTGCACAATTCGGGCAACGCGGGCACCCAGATGCCGTGGGCGTTCGATGCGCAGACGGTCGCCGTGTACGAGCGCTACTCGGCCCTGCACCGATCGGCGCAGCGGCTGATCAGCCGACTGTGGCGCACCGCCGACGCCACCGGCATCCCGATCATGCGCCCGCTGTGGCTGGCCGACCCCGGTGACCCGGCGGCCGCCCGTCAGGACGAGGAATGGCTGCTCGGGCCCGACGTGCTCGTCGCGCCGGTGGTGGACCGGGGAGCTCGCGCGCGGAGCGTGTTCTTCCCGCCGGGCTGCTGGCGGCAAGCCACGACCGGGCGGCGCTACCGCGGCCCGCTCACCGCCACGGTGGCGGCACCGCTCGCCACGCTGCCGTGGTTTGCGCGCTGCGGGCGCGCCCCGCTGCCGTAGAGGCGGATAACTACTGTTCAGCCGAGCGGGCGGGCGCCGATAACGTGGGCGATGAGCGCGCAGCGCGAGATCGGCCTTGCCGCAGGGACGCGGCGGATTGCCCCGGTGGACGTGCGGGCGGCCACGGTCGCGGCGCAGCGCGGCGACCGGGAGGTGTTCCTCGACGTCGCGGTTGCCGGTTGGAACATCGGCGCCGGTGTGGGGTTGCTGCTGTTCGGAAGCCTTGCGCTCCTGCGCACGATGATCAGCCCGACCGTCCCGGCCGGCGTGAAGCTGTTGGTCCTCGCGATCACGCTTCCGGTGCCGCTCTTCTTCTTCGCGCGCCTCGCCCGGGGTGGGGTCGTCTGCGACCGCTCCGGTGTGGTCATTCGCAACCCCATGGGTCACGTGCGCCTGGGCTGGGACGAGATCGACCACTTCGGCCCGGGCACCAGGGATCGACGGGCGGGTGCGGGCGCACACGACCGACGGCTCGAGCGTCCATATCTACGGCGTCGTGCGGCGGTTCTCCCGCGGCGGCGCGGTGGAGGCCGAGCCGGTGGTCGCGGCGCTGAACCGGCGGCTGCGGTGGGCGCGGGCGTTGGGGTAGGGGTGGCGGGGCCGGCGGGCTCGGTAGCGCGGCGCGCCGGCACGAAATTTCATGAGTCGTTTCGGGGCCGGGTGGGTACACGGTGTCCGCCGATGTCTGTGAACCGGATGCAGCAGGTGTGGTTGCGCGCCCTCGATGCTCATCTGCGCTCCGCGCACGCGCATGAGCTGACGGCGGCGCTGTCGGCGCGCATGCGCGATTCGGCGCGCGCGGCGGTGGCGCTGGAGCTGGCGGCGGCAGAGCGGAGCGCGTACGCCAGTGCGTGCCGCGCCCATCCGGAGTGGGCACCGCCGCGCTACGGCTTGCCATAGCCCCCTGTTTGCTGCACTGTCCCCGCGGGAAAACGAACCTCGATCTCCCCAGGAGAGGCGTGATGAGTGAGTCGCGGATGGTGCCGTTCCGGACCACAGACCTCCGGCCTGAAGCTCCCGGCATCGCATCGCGAGCCATCGCGGTCAATGGCGTGCGCTGGGCCGTGGTCGAGTACGGGCCCGGTGTCCTGCGCGAGGAATGGTGCGAGGAAGGCCATTCCGGCTTCGTGCTCGCCGGCGAGATCGAGTACGAGTTCCAGTCGCCTGATCATGCCGCTCTCGCCCTGCGCGAGGGCGATGGGTTCACTCTCGCCGAGGGCACCGGACACCGCGGCCGCTCCGGCGCTCACGGAGTCCGGCTGTTCCTGATCGACCGGGAGGGATGAGCGCGGAGGGGCGCGCGGAGCGGGTCGCGCGGTTGGCGGAGGTGCTGGCCTGAGGGGTTAGATTTGCGTCGTGCCGCTGCGCAACCGGGTCACGCCGATGGGGGAGCTGATCGCTGTGCCGGAGCGCGGACTCCTGTACGGCAACCGTGGGTGTCTGCACGACGCACACGGTGAGATCCGCCGCCGCTGGGCCGTCAAGCGGTGGATCGCCTGCCGGCTGCAGTTCCGCGGTTGGCATCGCATGCCGCTGATGCAGCCCGGCCGCTTCACCGAGCTGTTCTTCCTCGACGAGGCAACGGCGTTCGCGGCCGGGCATCGTCCGTGTGCGTTGTGCCGCCGGGCGGACTACGACCGGTTCACGGCGGTGTGGGGGCAGCTGCACCCCGGGGTTCGCGGGGCGGATGCGGTGGACGCGGTGTTACACGGAGAGCGAGTGAGCGCGGGTGGGAGTCGTGTGCTGCACGAAGCGGGGGTCGACGGGTTGCCTGACGGGGTGTTCGTGCTGCGTGACGGGGCGCCGTGGGTCGTGGTGGGCGCGCAGCTGCTGCGGTGGACGCCCGGCGGCTACGCCGACCGGGTGCCGCGCCCGGCCCGGGAAACGGCGGTCGTGGTGACTCCTCGGTCGCTCGTGGCCGTGCTGGCGAGCGGGTGGGAGCCGGTCGTGCCGCTCCTGCACCCGTCGGCGGCGGGCGCTCGCCGGTAGTCTCGCGTGCCATGGCCCGGTTCGAGTTCCAGTTTGACCCCAGCTATGAGCGGCTCTCGAGGCTGTTCGGCGTCACGCCCGAGAACGCCTGGGTGGAGGTCGGCGATGAGCGCTTCGAAGCTCATTTCGGCCGCTGGCGCGTCCGCACCCCGCTCACCAACATCACCGCCGTCGAGGTCACCGGGCCCTACCGGTTCTGGAAGACCGCCGGACCGGCTCGGCTGGGCGTCACCGACCTCGGACTCACGTTCGCCACCAACGGCGACCGCGGTGTGCTCGTCACGTTCCGGGACAAGGTGCCGGGGATGGAGCCGACGGGCCGGATGAAGCACCCGGAGCTGACCGTCACGGTGGCGGACGTCGACGGGCTGGCGGCGGTGCTGCGGGAGCGGACCTCTGATCCGGTCTGACCGTGGACGTCGATGAGCTCTACGGCCTCCCGCTCGAGCGCTTCGTGCCCGAGCGGACCGCGCTCGCGCGCGAGCTCCGCTCCGGCGGCCGGCGCGAGGAGGCCGCCGAGGTGGCGGGCCTGCGCAAGCCGTCGGTCGCCGCCTGGGCGGTGAACCAGCTCGTCCGCACGCAGCGGCGCGCGCTCGATGATCTGCTCGCGGCCGGCGACGCCCTCCGCGAGACCCAGGCCGAGCTGCTGGCCGGTCGCGGCGATGCCCGCGCGCTGCGGGGCGCCGGGGAACGCGAGCGCGACGCGGTCGATGGCCTGATGCAGGCGGCGCGAGGGTTGCTCAGCTCCGACGGGCACGGCTTGAGCCCCGCGACCCTTGACCTGGTGGCGGGCACGCTGCGGGCCGCGGCGCTCGACGACGACGCGCGCGAGCAGGTCCAAGCGGGGCGGTTGGAGCGCGAGCTGACCCACGTGGGGTTCGGCGACGGGCAGTCCGGCGGGTTGTCGGCGCCGGCCGGCAAGGGCCCGGGGCGTCGGTCGCGGGCCGCCGCGGGGACGCAGGCAAAGGGGAGAGCCGCCACGGCGCCGCAGGCAACGCCGAGCGCGAAGACGGACGACAAGGCCGGCAAGCGCGCCGAGGCCGAAACGCGCGCGGAGGCCAAGCGGGCCGAGCGCGAGCACAAGGCAGCCGTCAAGGCCGCCCGCGCGGCGGAGTCACCGAGGCTAGGCGGACGCGCCGCCGCCGCGGATCGCGCCCTGCGCGCAGCCGAGAAGCGCCGCGACCAGGCCGCGGCCGCGCTCGAGGCCGCCGAGGACGAGCTGGCCCAGGCACGGGCCGAGGCCGAGACGGCGCACGAGGCGCACGCGCAGGCGCAGGCGAGGCTGAAGGAGCTGTAGTCGCGGCTCAGCGCTGCAGCCGGATCGCGTTCCGGTCGTGCCCGACCACATGGTCGGCGTCGGCGATGAGCTGCTCGATGTCGTCGTGCTCGGCGTGGAGGTAGCGCCCGGCCAGCCGGTCGGCGCGGCCGGAGACGAGCACGTCGCCCGCCATCGCTCTCAGAACCCCGGGAACGGGTGGAGCTCGGTGACCTCGGCCTCGATCAACTCGGCTCCGATCAGGGGCAGCGACGCGATCGCCGCGTCGACCGACGGACGCTCACCCTCGAAGATCAGGACCGCGCCGGGGCCGCCGGGCGAATACGCCTCGCGCAGCCCCCCGCCGGCCTTCAGCGACTGCAGCGCCGCCAGCTCCTCGGGCCCGTGCGGCGCGATCTGCTCGCGAGTGACACCCGGCTTGGCGCGGCAGAGAACGAGGAATCGCACGTGCGGCCTACGTCTCCGTGACCGCGAGCGCGGGCGCGGGCGTCGGGAGCGGCTCGAGCGCGCTCTCGAGCGCGTCGGCGCCGTACAGCGCGTGGTGCCATTCCGCGTGCATCATCGCTCGCAGCGTGAGCAGCAGCGCCAGGTTGAGCAGCAGGCCGAACACGGCCCCGAACTGGTTCTCGAGGAACGCGAACACCTCGGTGAAGAACACCTGAAGCAGCAGGGCGTGGTCGAACCAGCGGTAGGCCTCCATCCGTGAGTCGCGCAGGCGGCTCAGGCCGATCACGATCATCACGCTGGCCACGAGCGACGAGGCGAGGCCGACGACCGAGATCACGTGGAGTTGCTGGTGGCCGTTGGCGACATGGATGATGGCGAGGGCGAGCTGAACGATCGTGAAGACCGCGAGCGTCGCGAACACCGCCGCGAGCAGCGTCGAGAACCACGGCTCCTCCATCACGCTGAAGTACCAGGACCGCAGGCGACGCCCGGCGCTGACGAGATGCCCGGGCGGCGGCACCGGCTTGCACTCGAGCCGGGCCAGCAGGTCGGTCAGCGGCGCCACGAGCGGCTCGTCGGGGGGCGAGTGTTCGAGCAGGCGGCGGACGAACACCCGGTCGCGCTCGGTGAGGTCGCGGTGGGCCGATTCGGCCAGCAGGACCAGCGCGTTGGCCAGACACTCCTCCGGGGTGAACCGATGGCGCCATCCGAGCGAGCGGATGACCAGGAACAGGGCGATGAAGACGACGTAGATGATCCCGGCCGCGGGCCGGAAGAAGTAGTCGTTGTCGGTGGTGATGAACTTGCCGAGCTCGTCGATGAAGAACCCAAAGCCGACGCCCCCGAGCACCGCCGCGGCGTGGCGCCGGCCGCGGCCGAGGAAGGACAGCAGGAACACGACAGCCACCAGCATCGCGAGGCCGCCCCACAGCAGGTGGGCGATGTGGAGCTTCCCGCCCCCGAGCTTCGGGTAATGGGTCGCCCACAGCTGCAGGCGGATGATCAGGATCGTCGCCACCGCCGACACGAACAGCGTGTCGAGCAGCGAGCGGATCTCGATCCTCCGAGCGGGATGACGATGGTGAAACATGTGGCCCCGGCTGCGTGATAGCGGATCAGGCACCGCGCCGCAACTCGTCGGCGACGAGGATGCCGCCCGGATACGCGATCGCGCCGTCGAGCCTCGCCGCCGCCGGGACCTCGGCGGCGGGCCAGATCACCGAGCGGCTCAGGCGGGCGCCGGCGCCGATCCGCGCCCGGGAACCGACGACCACGTCCGGGCCGATCGCGCAGCCCGGGGCGAGGATCGCGTCCTCGGCGATGAGGACGGGCGGCGTTATGTCGCCGGGTGGGTCGCCGGTCGCCGCGGGCGGTGGGCGATCGTCGGCTCGGGCGGCGGCGATGTTCGCCTCGAGCAGTCCGGCCGGCGAGCCGACGTCGAACCAGGCGGCGTCCGGGTCCTCGTAGGCGACGACGAGGCCGCCCGAGCGGATCAGCGGTGCGTACCCGTCGCGGAAGATCGAGCCCGTGGGCCGCAAGTGCTCGAAGATCGCCGGCGTGAGCACATGGATCCCGGCGAAGTCGACCGCGTCGCCCGCCGCTGTCTCGAGCCCGGGCACGTAGACCACGCGGCCGGTCCCGTCGACCCCCAGCGCCGAGGGGAAGTGCACGCCCGTGCGTCGGATGACCGCGACGGCCTCGGCGCCGGACCCGCGGCGCCGGGTGGCGATCGCCCTCAGGTCATAGCCGTGGACGACGTCGGCGTTGACGACGATGAACTCCGCCTCGTCGTGCAGGTACGGCCGGGCGCGGGCGATCCCGCCGCCGGTTCCCGCCGGCTCGCGCTCCGGCGAGACGATCACCTCGAGGCCCCATTCCGATCCGTCCCCGACGAACGCCTCGATCTGCGCGGCCAGGTGGCTGGCGTTGACCACGACGCGCTGCACGCCGATCGCGGCCAGCGCAGCGATGTGGCGCCCGAGGACCGGCACGTTGCCCACCGGGCACAGCGGCTTGGGCACCAGATCGGTGATCGGTCGCAGCCGCGTGCCGAGGCCGGCGGCGAGAATCATCGCGGCGCGCACCGCGACAGCGTATGCGGTCCCCGTCCGCGGTCCTCAGGGCGCCGTGCCGCCGGACACGACGCGGTCACGCAGCAGGCCGGCGGCGGCTCACTCGGGACGCTCTAACCTGCGGGGCATGGACAGGGAGACGCTGCTCGCGCGCGGCCAGGTCCCGCCGCTTGACCGCGCGACGATCCACCCCTACCTCGACGCCACGCCGGGGCCGACGTTCTACCAACGCGCGGCCCATCCGGTCGGGCTCGAAGCGGAGCGGCTGCTGGGCGAGCTCGAGGGAGGACAGGCGGTGCTGTTCGCCTCCGGCACGGGCGCCGTGACCAGCCTGCTGCTCGCGATGCTGGCGCCCGGCGCCACGGTGGCGATCGCCGAGGGCGGCTACTACGGAACGGTCGGGCTGCTGCGCGCGGAGCTCAGCCGGTGGGGTCTCGAGCTCCTGACGTTCGATCAGACCGGTCCGCCGCCGGCGGCAGACCTCGTCTGGCTCGAGCCGTGCTCGAACCCGCTGATGACGTTCCCGGACCTCGACGCGGCGATCGCCAAGGCCCACACCGACGGCGCGATCGTCGTCGTCGACAACACCGTGCTCAGTCCGCTCCTCCTGCGCCCGCTCGAGCACGGCGCCGACTTCGTCGTGCACAGTGGCACCAAGATCCTCGCCGGCCACCACGACGCGCTGATCGGCGTTGTCGGCTGCGCGCGCCCGGAGAGCGCCGCTCGCCTGACCGCGTTCCGGACCACCACGGGGATCGTCGCCGCGCCCGACCCCGCGTGGCTGCTGCTGCGCGGGCTGAAGACGCTCGCGCTCCGGGTCGAGCGCCAGTCGGCCGGCGCGCTCGAGCTCGCGCGCCGGCTCGAGGGGCACCCGGCCGTCGAGACCGTGCGCTACCCCGGGCTCGGCGATCCCGTCGCGGCGCGTTACGTGTCGGCCTTCGGCCCGATCCTCTCCTTCGACGTCGCCGACCCCGAACGCGTGGAGCGCGCGCTGCGCCTGATCGAGAATGCGACCAGCCTCGGCGGCGTCGCCTCGACGCTCGAGGCGCGGGCCCGCTGGGAGGGCGACCGGGTGCCGCCCGGCCTGCTCCGCCTCAGCGTCGGACTCGAGGCCGTCGACGATCTGTGGGCGGATCTGACCCAGGCGCTCGACGCGTAGTCGTAGCGCCGGCTCAGGGGCTATCCCGAATGGGCGTGCGACCACGTGGGATAGGTCCTGCGCTTCCCGTCACCCGAGTCGAGTACAAAGGGTGTCCATGGCTCGTCGCCGCTCGAGCTCGTCCTCGCCCCGTCCCCGCGCGGGATCGGTGCTGCAGGCCAGCAGCCGCTCACGGTCGCGCCGGCCCCGGCCGGCGGGCCGCCGCCGGCGGCCGGGCGCCGGCCCCGGGTTCGGGGGCGTTGTGCGCGTCCTGCTCGTGCTGGTGGTGATCGCGGCCGTGGTCGTGGGGGGTGTGCTGCTCTACCGCACGCTCACGAACAACACCGCCGGCCGGCGCGAGGCGGCCCAGCGCTACACGACCGCGTGGGCGGGCGCGCAATGGGCGGCGATGTGGCAGACCCTGACCCCGGCGGCGCGCGCCGCGTATCCCGAGGCGCGGTTCGTCGCGGCGTACCGCAGCGCCTACCGCGCGGCAGGCGTGCGCGCGGTGAGGATCGTCAAGCTCGGCAAGGAGAACGGCGGCGGGATCCCGGTGGCCGTGCGGGTCGGCACGCTCGACTTTGGGACGCTGGCCGGAACGATCGTGCTCCCGGTCTCGGGGAGCGACAAGACCGCCGGCGTGGACTGGACCCCCTCTCTGCGCCTGCCCGGCCTGCGCTCGGGTGAGGTGGTGCACAGGCTGTCGGGCCCGCAGCCGCAGCGTGCGTCGATCCTGGCCGCCGACGGCACTCCGCTTGACGCCACCGCACTCGGCGCCGGCATCGCGGGCGTGGCCGGTCGCAAGCCGACCGGGCTCGAGCGCATCTACGACCGCCGGCTGGCCGGTCACCCCTCTGAGAAGCTGCTGTTCGGCAAGCGCTTGATCGCCAGCGTCCCCGAGATGGGCGGCCAGACGCTGACCACGACGATCAAGCCCGGGCTGATGGCCGCGGCCGCGAGCGCCCTCGGCTCGCAGCTCGGCGGCGTGGCGGTGATGCGCCCGAGCGACGGCGCCCTCCTGGCCACCGCCGGGCTCGCGGTCTCCGCCCCCCAGCCGCCGGGATCCACGTTCAAGATCATCACCGTCTCGACCGCGCTGCAGGATCACGTGGCGACGCCGACGACCACGTTCCCTGACTCCTCAGCGGCCACGCTCGCGGGTGTGCAGCTGCGCAACGCCGGCGGCGAGGTGTGCGGCGGCACGCTCACGCAGGCGTTCATCGTGTCCTGCAACTCCGTCTTCGCGCCGCTCGGCGCCAAGCTCGGGGCCAGGCGCCTGGTCGCGGGCGCCCGTGCGTTCGGGTTCGACGAGCAGCCCCGCATCCCGGCCGCCAAGCCGAGCACGATCTCACCGCCGTCTCAGCTCAAGGACGATCTCGCCGTCGGCGCCGCGGCCATCGGGCAGGACAAGGACCTGGCCACGCCGCTGGAGATGGTCAGCGCAGGCGCGACGATCGCCAACGACGGGGTTCGCATTGCCCCCCGCGTCGCGACCATCGATCCGGTCGTCACGCGCCGCGTCGTCTCGCCCGAGGTCGCGCACGAGGTTCGCTCGATGATGATCGGCGTCGTCCAATCGGGCACCGGCACCGCGGCCGCGATCCCGGGGGTGACCGTCGCCGGCAAGACCGGCACCGCCGAGCTGGTCCCGAACTCGAGCAACCCCAAGGACTCGGATGCGTGGTTCGTGGCCTTCGCTCCGGCGCTGAACCCGAAGGTGGCTGTCGGGGTGATGCTCGTGGGGGCCGGGTTCGGCGGCGCCACGGCGGCGCCGATCGCCCGGCAGGTGCTGGAGGCGGCGCTGGCCGGAAAGTGAGGGTGCGCGGGCCGATCGGGGGGCGGGTCGGCTGGTCACCGTTTGGGTTGCCAGAACGCGATCTCGCCGGCGGCCGGAGTGGCGACGACGCTGCGCCAGCCCGTGGGACCCTCGCGGGGGTCGAGCAGGACGGTGGCGCCGAGCCGGCGCGCCCGGTCGGTCGTGGCCTCGATGTCCGCGACCTCGACGTAGGGCAGCCACAGCGGGCGCGTGGTCGGGCACTGCACGATGCCGCCGCCGAGATGCTCGCCGAGCTCGAGCGCGAGGTATGTGGCGTGCGGCGTCTGGACGGTGTCTGCGCGCCATCCGCACGTCGCCGTGTAGAAGGCGTGCGCGCGGGCCAGGTCGCCGGTGTGGAGCTCCAGGTGGACGACGGGCGTCGCGGGGGCGGGCCTCATCTCGTCTGCTGGGACCGGGGCGCGGGCGGAAAATAATCGGCCGGCGATGAGTTTCGCGCGGGCGGGCGGTCTATGGTGGCGATGCGGATGGCAGCCCATGCGACAGGCGCGGCTCCGCGCGAGGCCCCGGAGCTCGCCGCGGCGCGCGCGGGCGACGAGGGCGCGTTCACCCGCCTGGTCGGGCCGCACCGGGCGGAGCTGCACGCGCACTGCTACCGGATGCTCGGATCGGTCTACGACGCCGAGGACGCGCTGCAGGAGGCGATGCTGCGCGCCTGGCGGGGGATCTCGCGGTTTCAGGCTCGCAGCTCACTGCGGTCATGGCTCTACACGATCGCCACCAACACGTGCCTCGATCAGATCGCCCGGCGCCCCAAGCGCGTCTTGCCGATCGACTACGGGCCACCCACCGATCCGCACGTGGCGCCGACGGAGCCCGTCGTCGAGTCGGTCTGGCTCGAGCCCTACCCGGACGAGCTGCTCGGCCTCGATGACGGCGAGACGGCACCTGCGGCCCGCTACGAGCAGCGGGAGGCCGTCGAGCTGGCTTTCATCGCCGCACTGCAGCACCTTGCGCCCAACCAGCGCGCGGTGCTGATCACGCGTGAGGTGCTCGGGTTCTCGGCCAAGGAGACCGCCGAGATGCTTGACACCAGCGTCGCGTCGGTCAACAGCGCCCTGCAACGTGCCCGTGCCGCCGTCGAGGAGCGCGTCCCGGACCGGAGCCAGCAGGAGACGCTGCGCCGGCTCGGCGACGAGGACCTGAGCGAGCTCGTCAGCCGCTACGTCGATGCGTGGGAGCGCTGCGACGTCGAGGCATTCGCGTCGATGCTCAGCGAGGACGCGACGTTCACGATGCCGCCGCTTCGGAACTGGTACCAGGGACGGGACGGGATCAGGACGTGGGCGAGCCGGACGTGCCTGTCGGGCGAGTGGCGCTGGCGCACGGTGCCGGCCCGGGCAAACGGACAGCCCGCACTCGGGTACTACGCCTGGGATGACGGGGAGGGCGCGTATCTGCCCTTCGCCCTCAACGTGCTGACGCTGCGCGGACGCGAGATCAGCGACGTCACCGCGTTCATCATCCGCTCGACCGAGGCGACCGACCCCGAGGCGTACGTGCGCTTCCCCGAGCAGGCCGCCGATGCGCGACGGCTCGCCGGCTCGTTCAAGCGGTTCGGGTTGGCCGAGCGGCTGGGCTGATCACGGTCGGCGGGGGTCGGCGGGGTCGGCGGGGGTCGGCGGCGGCGGCGCGCGGCTTCGATGAGTTCGCGCCCGCTCGGCGGTCTTGGTTTCCGTGGGAACGATCCGAGCATTTCGTGCGTCTTGAGGAGCAGAAGACCATGCACACGCCTTCCGATATCGACATCCGTGAACTGGATCGCCGAACCGCCGACGGCTTCGACGTCAGCCTGCTGTGGCATCCCCCGACCAACCGCATCACGGTCGCGGTCGAGGACAAGCTCTTCGGTGCGCTGTTCGCGCTCGAGGTCGACCCCGGCGACGCGCTCCTCGCGTTCCGGGATCCGTTCGCCTACGCGAGCCGGGACCTGTCGGGCCGCGCGATCGCGGCCTGAGGAGCGGTGCGCCGGCGTGTCTCAGGCGTGAATCGGCTCGAGCAGCGCCGGCGTGACTCGGCTGACGACCACCTCGCCGCCGCCGAACGCATCCGTGCGTTCGATCTGCAGGTCTTCGAGCTCGTCGCGCACGAAGGCCAGCGCCACCGCGTCCGAGGCGGTCGCTGCGGCGCGGTCTCGGAACACGCTGACCGTCACCAGTTCGCCCGTCCCCGAGCTGAACACGAAGTAGGCGACGAAGCCGTCGAGGTCCGCCATGCGCTCGGCCAGACGGGTGTCGACGATGCGCCACACGAACTCGCCGAGCTCGCCGGCGGCGAGGGTGTAGCGCCTGACCCGCGCGAACCGGCCGCGTACGGGCTCGAGCAGCTCCGCCGCAGCACGGCTGACCGGGATCGAGCCGTTCAGGGCCTCGGTCAGCGTCAGCTCGAATCGGCCGAGCCGTTCCTCGGTCCAGCGGCGCGCGAGCTCACGTGAACCGGCGGCCTGATCGCGCTGCTCGAAGAGGCTGATCGTGATCAGATCATTTCCTCCGCAGTCGAGGAACGCGTACCAGACGAAGCCGGGCTGGGCGGCGATCTGATCGGCGAACTCGGCCTCGACACGCTTGGCGAGTTCCTCCATCGGCGCGCCCGGCGCCACATAGGCCCTGATGCTGGCGAACATGCGACCGCCCAACCGTAGTCCTGTCCGAGACCGCTCGCAAGCCATGGAGCGCGGCGGCCTCGCGTTCGCCTCATCGTAGGCTTAGGGGACCGCCGATGTCGATCCCCGTCCATACGCCCATCGAGCCACCGTTCACGGGCATGCCCCTGGACCGGGCGTCGGAGGAGCGCAAGGACCCGGCTCGGGTGGCGCAGTTGCTCGGCGATCCGCGGGCGCGGACGATGCTGGCCGGGAGCGAGGGTGTGGTGGTCGGGGGTGGCGAAGGCTCAGCGGCGCTGCTGCGCGCCGGCTTGGGTCTGCCGGGGTCGGTTGACGACGCGATTCTGCTGGGGCTCGAAGGTGGCGCGCCGCTGTTCGCCGGCGATCTCGACGCGATCCCGGCCGGCGAGCGCGCCGGGCGGGCGGAGGCGGCCGCCGGCCGCCTGATCTCATTGCGCGAGGCCGGCGCGCTGCTGTCGCACGGCGAGGCCGGGCTCGCCGCGTATGCGACCGCGCTGCTCAACTGGCACCGCCGGCATCGTTTCTGCGCCAATTGCGGCGCCGGCACGGCGGTCGCCGAGGCGGGCTACTCGCGTCACTGCCCGCGCTGCGGGGCCAATCACTTCCCCCGGACGGATCCGTGCGTGATCATGACCGTGGAGCACGAGGGCCGCCTGCTGTTGGGGCGCCGCGTCGGCTGGCCGGCCGGGCGCCTGTCCGTCCTCGCCGGATTCGTCTCACCCGGCGAGTCCGTCGAGGAGGCGGTCCTGCGGGAGGTCTACGAGGAGTCGGGCATCGTGGCCCACGACCCGCTGTTCATCAGCTCGCAGCCATGGCCGTTCCCGGCGTCGCTGATGCTCGGCTTCCACGCCGAGGCCGAGGGCGGCGAGCCGGAGTCGCTCGACGGCGAGCTGGCCGAGGTGCGGTGGTTCTCGGTCGACGCCGTGCGCGACGGGCTGCATGGTCGCAACCCCGAGCTGCTGCTGCCGCCGGGCGTGTCGATCGCGCGGCTGTTGATCGAGCGCTGGGTGGCGCTGCGCGGGTCCTAGGGGAGTGCGGAAACCTCCACCGGCCGTTCCCCGCGCAGCGCTCCAGAGCCGGGTCCTCAGGTGGCGATGTAGGACCCGTACACCGTGCAGACGTTCGTCTTGTTGAGCGTCGTGGCGTTGTCGAACGAATAGTTGACCGTCACGACCTTGCCGTTCGACTGCTCGAACAGCACGGTTCCGGTCCCGTCGAAGTCGCCGCTGCTCGGATACAGCGCAACACCCCTGCCCGACTTGATGAAGGCGCTGTTCTTGACGATGTGGATCCGGCCGGCCCCATCGAAGATCCGCCCGAACAGGTCAGCGTTGGTCGCCCGCGAGAAGGCGAAGATGATCGGGCTGCCGTTGCCGCTGCAGCGCGCGTTGATCAATAGGCCGTTGATGTCGAGAACCGTCATCGTCCTGGAGTTCGGCTTGCCGATGAACGAGAACGTCCTCGTCACCGCGGTTGACACCGACACGGTGCCCCGGGCCGTCGTCGTCACGTGCGCCCGAGTCGTCGTGGCGCCCGATGTCCCGGCCGCCGCCAGCACCAGCGCAACGACGGACACAGCCAGCGCAGCCAGGCCGCGCGTTCCATTGGTTCGCTTCATATGAACCTCTCTCCGGTGGTTTTTGGCGTCACGAATCGCCGTGCGCGCCCCGGAGAGATAGTAGAGGCGCTCCGGTCCTCGGCACGGGCCGGGGTCTTGGAGGGCGCCCGGTCCGCGCCGGCGAACACGTTCACGCGAGCGCTTGACTCACCGGCGAGCCCCGGTCGAGGCCGGGGCTCTTCGCGCGCTTGCGGCCGACGGTGAACATCTCGACCCGGCATGCTCTGGAGGATGGGAAGACGAATCATGCTGAGCCTGATCCTCGATGCTCCACATCCATAGAGCCGAGCGCGCCGACCTCCTCGCCGACGCCCTCGCGCAGACGCTGCTGACGCCGCTCGAGGACCCGTTCGCCCCGGAGGTCGTGGCCGTCCCGACCCGGGGCATCGAGCGGTGGCTGACCCAGGGCCTCTCCACGCGGCTGGGCGCCGGCGCCGGCCGCCACGACGGCGTGTGCGCGAACATCGAGTTTCCGTTCCCCGGCCGGCTTGTGCTCGGCGCGCTGGCGAGCGCTACCGGGCTCGATCCCGACGAGGACCCGTGGCCGGCCGAGCGATCGGTGTGGCCGCTGCTGGAGGTGGTCGACGAATGCCTCGGGCAGTCGTGGCTGAGGACGCTCGCGAAGCACCTGGAGGGGGCGCGGGGCGATCCCGACGATCCCACGCGCCGCTTTGCCGTCGTGCGCCGGATCGCCGACCTGTTCGATCGCTACGGGGTGCATCGACCCGAGATGGTTCGTGCCTGGGCGGCGGGCGAGGGCGCCGAGCCACCGGCGACCGCGTGGCAGGCCGAGCTGTGGCGGCGGTTGCGGGAGCGGATCGGGCAGCCGAGCCCGGCCGAGCGACTGGACGTGGCGTGTCAGCGGATCCGACGTGGACCCGCCGCTGCTCGACCTCCCCGCGCGCGTGTCGCTGTTCGGCCTGACGCGGATCCCGCGGAGCTATCTGGACGTGCTGGCGGCGATCGCCGGCGCGCGCGACGTGCACCTGTTCGTCCTTCACCCCTCGCCGGTCCTGTGGGACCAGGTCCGGGAGTCGCTGCGAACCGGACCGCCCGTCATCGAGCGGCGTGGCGACCGCACGGCGAGAGTTGCCGGCCAACCGGCTGCTCGCGTCCTGGGGCCGGGACGCTCGCGAGCTTCAGCCCGTGCTCGCCGCGGCCGGCGAGGGCGACGATCATCACTATCCGCTCGCCGCTCAGCCGACGACACTGCTCGAGCTGCTCCAGTCCGGGGTCAGGGAGCGACCGCCAGCCTCCCGGGCCGCCGCTGCCCGGCGCGCCGGACGCGCGTCCGGCGCTCGATCCATCCGACCGCAGCGTCCAGGTGCACGCCTGCCACGGACGCGAGCGGCAGGTCGAGGTGCTGCGCGACGCCGTCCTTCACCTGCTCGAGGAGGACGCGACGCTCGAGCCGCGTGACGTGATCGTGATGTGCCCTGACATCGATGCGTTCGCGCCGTTGATCCAGGCGACATTCGGCGCCGGGCGAGTCGAGGGTCCGCTGACGACGACGACCGCGCGCTCGACGCCAAGCGCATGCCGGATCTGCGCGTCAGGCTGGCCGATCGCTCCCTGCGGCAGACGAACCCGGTGCTCGCGGTGATCTCCCAGTTGCTCGAGCTGGCCGATCAGCGGGCGACCGCCTCCCAGCTCCTCGACCTCGCGGACCGAGAGCCCGTGCGCCGCCGTTTCGGCTTCGACGATGACGACGTGGCCCGGATGCAGGACTGGGTCGTCGCGAGCGGGATCCGCTGGGGGCTCGACGCCGCGCATCGTGCGCCGTACAAGCTCGACGTGATCCCCAACGGCACCTGGCGCGCAGGGCTCGATCGCGTCCTCGTCGGGGTGGCGATGACCGAGGAGGACCGTCGCCTGGTCGGGGGCGTGCTGCCACTGGACGACGTGGAGAGCGGCGCGATCGATCTCGCCGGGCGATTCGCGGAATACGTCGACCGCGTGCAGGCGGCGGTCGACGGCCTGGCCGGCGCCAAGCCGGTCGACGTTGGGCAGCGGCGATCGCCGGTGCCGCGGACGCGCTCACCGCCACGAGCGAGCGCGATTCCTGGCAGCGCCGGGAGCTGCAGCGCGTGCTCGACGGCGTGCTCTCCGACGCGAGCAGGACGCCGCCGTGAGCGGCGCTCCACTTGAGCTCGCCGATGTCCGAGCGCTGCTGGCCGATCGGCTGCGGGGTCGGCCGACGCGGGCGAACTTCCGCACCGGGCACCTGACGATCTGCACGCTCGTGCCGATGCGCTCGGTCCCGCACCGCGTTGTCTGCCTGCTCGGCCTCGACGACGGCCAGTTCCCGCGCCGGGCGCCGCGTGACGGAGATGACCTGATGCTCCAGGACCCGCACGTCGGGCGATCGCGACCCCCGCACCGAGGACCGGCAGATGCTGCTCGACGCGCTGCTCGCCGCCACCGAGCGGCTGATCATCACCTACACGGGCAACGACGAGCGCACGAACCTTCCACGGCCGCCGGCGGTCCCGGTCGGCGAGCTGCTCGACACCGTCGACCGCACCGTCAGCCACGAGTCCGGCCCGGCGCGCGAGCAGGTGCTGGTCCATCACCCGCTGCAGCCCTTCGATCCGCGCAACTTCACCGCGCGGGCTGCTCATGCCCGGGCAGCCGTGGAGCTACGACCCCGTGGCGCTCGACGGCGCGCGTGCACTGACCGGCCCCGCGGACCGCCCCGGCTCGGTTCCTGTCGGACCCACTGCCGCCGATGCGATGCGCCCTTGATCGAGCTGGAGAGCCTCGTGCGATTCGTCGAGCATCCCGCGCGGGCGTTCCTGCGCGGGCGGCTCGGGATCAGCGTCAGAGAGTTCGCCGACGAGGTCGACGATGAGCTTCCGGTCGAGCTTGACGGGCTCGGCGAGTGGGGGGTGGGACAGCGCCTGCTCGACGGCGTGCTCGGCGGCGCGACGCTCGAGGATTGCGTGCGGGCGGAGCTCGCCCGCGGGTCGCTTCCACCGGGGAAGCTGGCCGAGCCGGCGCTCGACAGGGTGCGCCCGGTGGTGCAGGTCGATCGCCGCCGCCGCCGCGGCGCTCGGCGACGGCGCGTCGGCGATCGCTTGACGTCAATCTCCAGCTCCCCGACGGGCGGACGCTCGCCGGGACGGTGCCCGGCGTGTGCGGGCGACCATCCGCAGGGTCTCATACTCGCGCGTGAAGCCGCGCGACCGGCTGGCGGCCTGGGTCAGGCTGCTGGCGCTGAGCGCCGCCCGTCCCGAGCGTGCCGTTCGAGTCGGCGGTGGTGGGTCGCGCGCGGGCGGGCGCCGGTCGCGCGGAGGTGACCATCGCGTGCATCGGGCCGCTCGGTGGGGACGCTGCCGCGCGCCGGGAGCTCGCGCTGTCGGAGCTCGCCGTGCTCGTCGATCTCTACGACCGCGGGATGCGCGAGCCGCTGCCGCTGGCGTGCGAGGCCTCGGCCGCCTACGCGCAGGCGGCGGCCGCTGGCGGCGACGCCGAGGCCGCCGCCAGACGGGAGTGGGAGACGGTGTTCGGCTTCGACAAGGAGGATCGCCGAACCGGAGCATCGTCGTCGTCTTCGGCCACGCCGTCACCTGGCGGAGCTGCTCGACGAGGCTCCGCGGGCGGATGAGGTGGGGGAGGGCTGGGATCTCTCAGAGGCGACGCGGTTCGGCCGCTACGCGCGCCGGCTGTGGGCGGCGCTGCTCGCCCGCGAGGTCGTCAGCGACCGATGAGCGGTGTCGCGACCTACGCGGAGTTCGACGTCCGCGGTCCCCTGCCGTCCGGAGTGACCGTGCTCGAGGCGAGTGCGGGTACCGGCAAGACGTACACGATCGCCGCGCTCGCGGCGCGGTACGTCGCCGAGGGGACTCCGCTCGAGCGGCTGCTGCTGATCACGTTCACGCGGATGGCGACCGGCGAGCTGCGCGATCGGGTCCGGGAGCGGCTGGTCGGCTGCGAGCAGCAGCTCTCCCGCATCCTCGCCGGCGCGCGCCGACAGCGGTGCCGACACGGTGGTGAGCCTGCTCGCCGCCGGCACCGTCGAGGAGGTGGCAGCTGCGGCGCGATCGGCTGGCGCGGGCGATCGCCGACTTCGACGCCGCGACGATCGCCACGACCCACGGGTTCTGCCAGGAGATGCTCGCCGAGCTCGGCACGGTCGGAGACCTCGAGCCGGGCACGGCGTTCGTCGAGAGCGTCACGGATCTGCTCGAGGAGGTGCTCGACGATCTCTACGTCCGTCGCTTCCAGGGCCGTGGTGGCGCGCCGTTCGATCGCCGTGAGGCGCTCGAGATCGCCCGCGCCGCCGTGTTCAACCCGACCGCGGTGCTCGAGCCGCGCGGGGAGCCGCCGAAGGCCGACGCGGCGATGCGCTACCGCCTCGCGGTCGCGGTCCGCGAGGAACTCGAGCGGCGCAAGCGGCGGATGGCGATCATGACCTACGACGATCTCCTCACCCGCTTGAACGAGACGCTGGCGGGCGCGAGCGGGCCGCGGCGGTCGAGCGGCTGCGCTCCCGCTACGCAGTGGTGCTCGTCGACGAGTTCCAGGACACCGATCCGGTGCAGTGGCAGATCCTCCACCGTGCGTTCGGCGACCGCGGGGGTGACGCTCGTGCTCGTGGCCGATCCCAAGCAGGCGATCTACGCCTTCCGCGGCGCTGATGTCTACGCCTACATCGTCGCGGCCGCGACGGCGTCGACCCACGCCACGTTGCCGGTCAACCGCCGGAGCGATCAGACGCTGCTCGACGCCTACGATGCGCTGTTCGGCGACGCGCGACTCGGCCATCCCGAGATCGTCTATCGCCGCGTCGCCGCCGCTCCCGCCCACCAGATGCCGCGGCTGATCGGCGCACCCAGCGCGGCGGCGCTGCGCGTCCGCGTCGCGCACCGCGATGAGCCGACGATCGAGCTGACGGCGCGGGGGTTCGCCCAGGCGGGCTCGACGCGCGAGCACGTCGCCCGTGATCTCGCCGCGGATATCGTCGCGTTGCTCTCATCGGGCGCGCACATCGAGCGTCGCACGCCGAGCGGGCACCCGGCCGGGCAGGTGCCGATCGAGCCGGGGCACGTCGCGGTGCTCGTCCGTACGAACAAGAACGCCGAGTTGATCCACGCGGAGCTCCACGCCGCGCGCGTCCCGGCCGTCATCAACGGCGCCGGGAGCGTGTTCGCCACGCCCTCGGCGCGGGACTGGCTGCGGCTGCTCGAGGCGATCGAGCGGCCCGCCTCCACGCTCCGTGCCCGCACCGCCGCGCTGACGCCGTTCCTCGGGTGGGACGCCGAGCGGATCGCCGGCGCGCTCGAGCCCGACTGGGAGGAGGTGCACCGTCGCCTGCACCACTGGAGCCGGGTGCTGCGTGAGAGTGGCGTCGCCGCCCTCGTCGAGACGATCATGCTCGGCGAGGATCTTCCCGCCCGCATGCTCACCTCGACCGACGGGGAGCGGCGGCTGACCGACATCCGCCACCTCGCCCAGCTGCTGTTCCGGGCGGCCACTGCCGAGCGGCTCGGGGCCACGGCGCTCCGCGGCTGGCTCGCTCACCGGATCTCCGCCGCCGAGACCGAGGATGCCGAGGACGAGCGCACCCGCCGGCTCGAGTCGGACGCCGACGCGGTCCAGGTGCTGACGATCCACCGCAGCAAGGGCCTCGAGTTCCCCGTCGTGTACTGCCCTTATCTGTGGGAGTCGGTTACATCCAGCCCGAGGTGCCGGTCTCGTTCCACGACCCCGCCGCGGGCGACCAGCTCACCGTCGACGTGGGACTCGACAGCTCGGGGTTCGGTGCGCACGTGCGCCAGCACCGCATCGAGCAGCGGGGCGAGGACCTGCGGCTGGCCTACGTCGCGCTCACCCGCGCCAAGCACCAGGCGGTGATCTGGTGGGCCGGGTCTCACGACTGCCGGTCGTTCGCCGATCGGTCGGCTCCTGTTCGCCAAGGACGATGACGGGAACGTGACACCGGATGGGACCGCCACACCGACCGATGCGGCCGCAGATGATCGCTTTCTGCGGCTGGCCGCAGCAGGCGCCGGGCTGCATCAGCATCGAGCGCTCGACGCTCGGGCTGGCGGCCGAGTGGAGCCCGCCACCCCCGCCCGCGGCCGATCTGCTCGCCGCGCGCTTCGATCGTCACCTGGACCTGCGCTGGCGACGCACGTCCTACAGCGACATCACCGCCGGCGCACACGATCCGCTGGTGGCGACCGAGCCGGAGGAGCCGGTGCTCGGCGACGAGCCGGAGACGCCGGCGCCGGTGGGGTTTGGTGGCTTCGGCGCCTTGGGCGAGGGCGGGTTGTTCGTGCCGGGGCTCGATCGGCCTTCCGTGTTGGGGGACATGCCCGTCGGGCGTGGAGTTCGGGACGCTCGTGCATCGCGTGTTCGAGGCGACCGACTTCGGCGCTGCCGATCTCGACGCCGAGCTCGCCGCCACGTGTCGCCGCTGCGCAGGCGTGGCGCTCGGTCGACCTCGGGACGCGAAAGCGCTGGTCGGCGGGCTTCGCGCCGCGATCGAGACGCCGCTGGGGGCGGTGGCGGCGGCCTGCGGCTTCGCGACGTCGGGCGGGTCGACCGGCTGGACGAGCTCGAGTTCGAGCTGCCGCTCGTCGGCGGCGATGATCCGAGCGGGCGGCTCACGCTGGCGCCGATCGCCGAGGTGCTGCGCGGGCACTGCCCGCGAAGATGATCCGATGGCTGCGCTATGCGGCGCGCTCGGAGGATCCGCTGCTGCGCTCGAGCATGCGCGGTTTCCTCACCGGCAGCATCGACCTCGTCGTGCGGCTCGACGGGCCACGGTTCGCGATCGTCGACTACAAGACGAACTGGCTGGGGGCGTTCGACGAGCCGCTGACGCTCGGCGCATACACGCCGGCGGCTCTGAGCGCGGAGATGAGCCGGGCCCATTACGGGCTGCAGGCACTGCTGTACACGGTGGCGTTGCACCGCTACCTGCGCTGGCGGCTGCCCGGCTACGACCCGTCACGTCAGTCTGGCGGGCGTCCTCTACCTGTTCCTGCGCGGCATGGCCGGCGCCGACACGCCGGCGGTCGACGGCTCGCCGTGCGGGGTATTCGCGTGGCAACCGCCGGGAGCGCTGGTCGAGGCCCTCAGTGATGTCCTGGATCGGGGAGACGGCGTGAGTGCCAGCGGGGCGAATGTCGCTGTCGATCCGTTCGATCGGCGCCGGGCGGTGCGGGCGACGGGGTTGCTCGGCGTCTTCAACGAGATCGGGCTGCTCTCGGCCGCCGACGTGCATGTCGCGACGCGGATCGCGGGACTGGTGGGGGAGGAGAGCGAGGCGGTGCTGCTCGCCGCGGCGCTCGCCGTGCGCGGGCCCCGACTCGGTCACGTGTTCGTCGACCTGGCCACGATCCGGGACACCGCGAGCGTCGAGTCAGACGAGCCGGTCGACCTGTCGGCGCTGCCCTGGCCTGAGGCTCGGGGGCTGGCTCGGCGCCGTGGCTGGGAGTGATCTGGTCGCTGTCGGCGAGGAGGTCCCTGGCGTGGACCGTCCGCTGCGACTGCTCGACACCCACCTGTACCTCGACCGCTACTGGCGCGAGGAGCGCCAGGTGGCCGCCGACCTGCTGGCGCTGGCCGGCGGGGATGTGGCGGGTATGTCGATGGACGCACTCGCGGACGGTCTCGCCCGCCTGTTCCCGGGGGATGCGGACATGCGGCAGCGACTGGCCGCGGCCGCCGCGGTCGTGCGTCGCTTCGCCGTCGTCGCCGGCGGTCCCGGTACCGGCAAGACGACGACGGTCGCGCGGATCGTCGCGCTGCTGGCCGAGCAGGCTTCGGCGGCCGGGGGTCGTCCGCCGCTTGTCGGCCTCGCTGCACCGACGGGCAAGGCGGCGGCGCGGCTGCAGGAGGCGGTCCACGAGGAGGCCGACCGGGTTGTGGTGAGCGATGAGGTCCGGGCGCTGCTGCTGGGGCTGCGCGCCTCGACGCTGCATCGGCTGCTCGGCTGGAAGCCGCGCAGCCACAGCCGGTTCGCGCACGATCGCGAGAATCGCCTCCCGCATGACGTGGTGATCGTCGACGAGACGTCGATGGTCTCGCTCTCGCTGATGGCCCGGCTCGTCGAGGCCGTGCGGCCGGACGCACGGCTGATCCTGATCGGCGACCCGGGGCAGCTGACCTCGATCGAGGCCGGGGTTGTGCTCGGGGACATCGTCGGGCCGGCCGTCTCGGGGCTGCGAATGAGTTCCCGCGTGCGCGGGGAATTGTCGGAGGCGACGGGCTCGCTGGTCCTCGCCGAGGAGCCGCCCGCCGGCGTCACGATCGGAGACGGGATCGTTGTGCTCGACCGCGTGCACCGCTACGGCGGCGGGATCGCCCGGCTCGCCGAGGCGATCCGCCGCGGAGACGGGGATGGAGCCGTCGATGCGTTGAGCGGCGGGGCGGGGGAGCACATCACGTGGCTCCCGCTGGATGTCGAGGAGACCGGGACGGAGGCGGACCTGGGCCTGGTCCGAGACCTGGCTGTGGCGGCGGGGCTCGCCGTCCTCGACGCGGCCCGCGCCGGCAAGGCCATGGCCGCGCTCACCGCGCTCGGGCGGTTCCGCCTGCTGTGCGCCCATCGTCGCGGTCCGCACGGCGTGAGCGCCTGGACGTCGCGCCTGCAGGCCTGGCTGTCGGCCGAGGTCGAGGACCTCGACGTGGAGTTGCGCGACTACGTCGGCCGGCCCCTGCTCGTGACCGAGAACGACTACGAGCTCGGGCTGTACAACGGGGACAGCGGCGTCATCGTGCAGGGCATCGGTGAGCACGCCGACGCGATCTTCGAGCGCGGGGGAGAGTTGCTGCGTTTCAGCCCCCTGCGGTTGGGTGCGGTCGAGACGGTGTACGCGATGACGATCCACAAGAGCCAGGGCTCCCAGTTCGACACCGCCGCGATCCTGCTCCCACCGCCGAGCTCGCGGATCCTGACGCGGGAGCTGCTCTACACGGCGGTGACGCGGGCGCGGGAGCGGCTGGTCGTCGTCGGGACGGAGGAGACGGTGCGGGCGGCGGTGGGGCGGCCGGTGGCGCGGGCGTCGGGGTTGGGGGGGCGGCTGTGGGGAGGGGTGTGAGAGTGAGTGGGAATTGGGTGTCGGGCTCAGCGAGAGGGCCGGCGTTGGCGCTGGGTCGATCACCTACCCTGAGAACGTCGTGACCGGGTCCGACCAGGCCGCCGCCGGGTTCAGCGCGACGGCAGGAACTGAGCAATCAGGAGAGAGACATGGATGAGATGCGCTTCGACGGACAGGTCGCCGTCGTGACGGGCGCCGGCCGCGGGCTCGGTCGCGCGTACGCGCTGCTGCTGGCGCAGCGCGGGGCGAAGGTCGTGGTCAACAACCGGATCCGGCCGGGCACCGAGCACGAGCCCGCGGTCGCCGACGAGGTCGCCGACCTCATCACCGCCGCGGGAGGCACCGCCGTCGCCAACACGTCGGACATCGGCATCAAGGCCGGTGCCTTCTCGGTCGTCGCCACGGCTCTCGAGGCGTTCGGACGAATCGACGTCGTCATCAACAACGCCGGCATCGTGCACTTCTACAAGTTCGCCGACTACCCCGACGACGAGTTCGACACCATGCTGGGCATCCAACTCCGGGCCACCTGGTCCGTCACCCAGGCCGCGTGGCCGCACTTCAAGGAGCAGGGCTACGGTCGCGTCGTCCACACCGTGTCGCGCGGGGCGTTCTTCGGCGATCCGCAGGGTGCGGCGTACGCGGCGAGCAAGGGCGCAACCTACGGTCTGACTCGCGCGCTGGCTGTCGAGGGCGCTGAGATCGGCGTCAAGGTCAACGCCATCTCACCCACCGCATGGACCCCGCTGTACGCTCGTGCCCCCGACGTGACCCCTGAACGGCGTGCGGTCCTTGAACAGGACTTCACCACCGAGATGGTCGCCCCCGTCGTCGTCGCCCTGGCCCACGAGTCCGTCCCGTTCACCGGCGAGGTGATCGGCGCCGCCGGCGGTCACATCAGCCGTATGTACATCGCCCAGACCAAAGGCACACACATGCAGCGCGGCTTCAGCCCTGAAGACGTCTGGAGCCGCCTGCCCGAGATCTGGGCCCAGGACGACGCCGTGGCGATGGGGCTCGTCGTGCCAGGCGTCCGCGGCAGCGGCACGCCGGTGACGGAGGTTCCGCCGGAGGCCCGGCCTCGCGACGGCAACAGCGCAAGCGCATGAAGACGGCCCACGCACTTGCGAAGACGATGAGCGACCGGTCTGGTTAGTCTGAAACCATGGACGATTACGAAGCGATCAGAGAAGTGGTGGCGCTGTTGGCGTACGCGTTCGACCAAGGCGACGTCGACGGCTGGCTGGCGTGTTGGACACCAGACGGGACGCTCCACCGTGCCGGCGGTGGCACGGTCAGCGGGCACGCGGATCTCGCCGACTACCTCAGCGCGTTTCCTGGCCGCGGACGTCACGTCGTGACGAACTCCATGATCGAGGTCGATGGAGATCGGGCTACCCACCGGGCATACGTGCAGTACTTCGATCGAAAAGCGCCGCACCCTCTGGTGATGTTCGGGACCTACGACGACGAGCTCGTGCGCCAGGCTGGCAGCTGGCGCTTCAGCCGCCGTCGCGCCACCTCAGATGCCGACTCGACGAGCTGAGGTACTTGCGGTGCGTGCTACCTCATGCATCAGATCGGGTTAACCGGCCCATGAGTTGGGGCCGGCCGGAGCCTTCATGACGACGATCGCGGTGCTGGACGACTACCAGAACGTGGCCCAGACGCTCGGGCCGTGGGACCGCCTCGGCACCGATGTGCAGCTGACGGCTTTTACCGAGCACCTCGTCGGCGCTGAGGTCCGCGAGCATCTCGCGCCTTTCGAGGTCGTGGTGGCGATGCGCGAGCGCACACCGTTCACGCGTGAATTGCTCGAGGCACTGCCGAATCTCCGCCTGCTCGTCACGACCGGGCCGGCCAACGCGGCGATCGACGTGGATGCCGCCGCCGAGCTCGGCATCGCAGTCGCCGCCACCGGGTTTTCGCTGGCGTCGACGGTGGAGCTGACCTGGGGTCTGATTCTCGCCACGACGCGACACCTCTGCGCCGAGGATCGTGCAGTCCGCGAGGGGCGCTGGCAGCACACGATCGGACCCGAGTTGCATGGCGGCACCCTCGGCCTGGTCGGCCTGGGCAACACGGGGCGGATGATGGCGCCGATCGCCCGCGCGTTCGGGATGCGGGTCACGGCGTGGAGCCTCAACCTCACCGAGGAGAGGGCGGCGGCCGAGGGAATCGAGGCGGTGTCGCGCCAGCGGCTCTTCGCCGAGTCCGATGTCGTCTCAGTCCACTACAGCCTGGGCGAGCGCTCGCGAGGCCTCGTCGGCGTCACCGAGCTCCGGGCAATGAAGCCGACCGCGTTTCTCATCAACACTTCCCGCGGCCCGGTGGTCGACGAGAAGGCGCTCATTCGGGCTCTGCGCGAGGGTTGGATCGCCGGCGCAGGCCTCGACGTGTTCGACCAGGAGCCGCTGCCGCCCGACCATCCGCTGCGCACGTTGCCGAACACCGTACTCACACCCCACATCGGCTACGTCGCCAGCCGGCAGTACGAGTGCTGGTACCGCGACATCGTCGAGGACATCGAGGGCTGGCTCAACGGAACCCCGGTGCGCCTTCTGACGCCGGCCTCGTAGTTTCCATTCTTCTTTTGCCGGACGTGTGGACGGTTCGGACACGCGACGCCGGTGGCTCGGACCGGAGGGAGTGCGCATGGGCTACCTGGTGACCGGCGGGTCCACGAGGTCCTTGACCCTCGACGCCCGTGCTCGGTGGGTCCGCAATCCCTGCAACCCATAGTGGGGCCGCTGATGGCGCGCCTCCCCGAGGACACCGGTGAAGAAGCGGAGATCGTCACCGGCCTGCGCGGCGCGGGCGGACCGATCCTGCTCCGCTCGCAGCGCCGTCCCGGACTTCACCTCGCCTAGGGCGATCCGCCTCGCCGCGGCGCCCGAGCGCGCGTTCGAGGGAACCCCGGGGCTGAGGAGGTTCGCTGCGCACACCGTGATCCTCGCGACGAAGTGACCCCCGCGCAGCGGTCGCCGACCGGCCAACTCTCGTGCCGGCGGACCGGCTCCGCCGGCGGGCAACGGATTGTCGCCTGCGACCCGATTACGATCAGCGTCTGCAATGACGACTCGGGCGGAAACGGAGTACCAGGTCCCGCGAAGGCTCGCCATCGCTCGTGACTGGCTTGCGTCGGGGCGCCGCCAGTCCATAGCCGCGCTCGCGTTGTACGTGGCTATCTCGATCGGGTACTTCGGGCTGCACGTGCTCCCCCATCTCGGAAGTGAGAACGTCGGACTGCCCAACTGGACCGATCCGACCGTCAATATGTGGAGCCTGGCGTGGTGGCCGCATGCGCTGCTTCACGGGCTGAACCCGCTGGTCACCAACGCGCTGTTCGCCCCGGACCAGATCGATCTCGCCGCCACCAGCTCGACGCTGTCCCCGCTGGCGGGGATCGTCGGCGCGCCGATCACCGTCGCGTTCGGCCCAATCGTGTCCTACAACGTGCTGATGCTGGCCAGCCCGGTGCTGGCTGCCTTCTTCGCCTTCCTCTTGTGCCGGTACATCACCCGCAACTTCGCGGCGAGCCTCTTCGGGGGTTATCTGTTCGGCTTCTCGACCTACATCCTGGGGCACATGCAAGGTCATCTCCAACTCGTGCTGATCTTTCCGATTCCGGCCGCGGTCCACCTCGCGCTCCGCCTGATCGACGGGCGCATCAGCGAACGTCGGTTCATCCCCCTGATGGCGCTTGCCCTGGCAGCGCTCTTCTTGACCGCGAGCGAACTTGCACTGACATTCGTTGCTCTCGGAGGTACTGCCCTCGCGGTGGCGTTCGCCCTTGCGCCCACCGAGCGACAGCGCATCATCGGCACCATTAAGCCGATTCTCATCGCCGGAGCCGCGGCGGCGATCGTCACGAGCCCGGTGATCTACTACGAACTGCGCGGAACCGTCAGGTTCGGCCCGAACATCGGGGACATCGACGGCAGCGACGCGCTGGGGTTCCTCGTGCCCCCGAACCTCACCCGACTGGGCAGGACGTATTTCGCGGCGCTTTCCCAAGCGTCCAACACCAGTGGAAGCGACGCCGAGGCCGTCACCTACGTCGGCTTACCGCTCGCGCTCATCGTCGCGCGCTACACGATCACGCGCTGGCGCCTGACCTCGACGAAGATCCTGGTCGCGCTGCTGGGGATTGTCGTCGTACTGCTCCTCGGGTCGCGCCTGCACATCGCGGGTCACCCGACGATCTCACTTCCGTGGAGGCTGCTCGACCAATGGCTGTTACGCGATGTGATCCCACTGCGCCTTGCGGTCTATATGTTCCTGATCGTTGCAGTGATCGCAGCCATGTGGTTGGCGCAGCCACGCGCCGGAAGATGGGCTCTGGCCAAATGGGCCGTGGCGGTCGCGAGCATCGCATTCCTGGTGCCCAACGTCGGCGGTGGCCTTTGGCGCAGCCAGCTGACCAACCCGGCGCTCTTCACCACCCATGAATACCGACGCGTCCTCACGCGCGGGGAAACTGTCCTCGTCCTGCCGTTCGGCCAACTCGGGAACAGCATGCTCTGGCAGGCCGAAACCGGCATGTGGTTCCGTCTGGCCGGCGGATATCTCAGCCCCATATATCCAAAGGATTACGAGACGGACCCGCTATTCGCCGCCCTATTTGGCCACGCCCGGCCGAATCCGCACGCGCTGCGCGCTTTTCTCGCCCGTCACCATGTGGGCGCGGTCATCGTCGATCCCAAAATGCCACAGCGGTGGCCCGAGGCTCTCGCGGCGCTCGGACTCAAGCGCAAGTCGCTCGGCGGCGTCTGGTTCTACCGCGTGTGACCGGCTTCGACTCCACTGGTGTTTCCGGCACTCGAATACATCTACGCGAAGAAATCGCCGATGCGCCGGCACGATCGCAGGCCGGTCGCCCGGTTTGGGCAAAAACCCTCCAAGTTTGAAGGGCTCGTGCGAAGCGCCTGAACGGAACTCGCACCCCCGGACCTTTTGCGTGGCAACACGCAAGATGACCAGAAAGTCCACGCAAATTCCGGAGGAACCGCTATTTGTGTTCCTGCAACGCACGACGGAGGACAGGACGATCAGGATGGCCGGCCGGCCGGGCTCGTGGGTGAGCCGATCGAGGATCAGCTCATCGCGAGGCTCGGGCATTGCCACTCTTGAGGTCCAGGTCCCGGGGGGCCCCGAACGTGCGTACGAGGAGGCGGTGGTCGAAGATTCCGGTCGCGATGGCCGCCACTCCGGCGATCACGAGGCCGATGTTGGCGGTGTCGCCCAGTCCGAGGCCCCCCCACACCGGTAGCAGACCGGTCACGAGCACGGAGCCCCAGATGATGATGTGGTGCGCTCTCAGCCCCACCGTCAGCGCGTAGTAGCTCAGCATGAAGAGCGCGAACCCCGCCGCCGTGGGGTTGACCGGCAGATCGAGAGACCAGCTCGCTCGGCTACGAGCCAGGAACCCCACCCCGACCATCAACGCCACGCCGATGCTCACCGCCGCGGAAACCCTCGCCTGTTGCCTGATGGAGGGTGTGACCCGCCCGTAATGCTCGCTGTAGTAGCGGCTGATGGCCAGACCCCTGAAGCGGGCCCCATTTCCAGTTGCCCAGCAGCGGCGAGTAGCGGCTCTGCCAACTAGTCTGTGCTCCGTTAGGTTGAAGGGGTCTGGCTGAGGGTCGAACTCCTCTGACAACGCCGTCGGAGGAGGATCACCATGCAGGCTGTGGCTGGCTTGTCTGAGCGTGAGCTTGCGCGCGTGCGCGGGCGGTTGGTGGAGTTCAGCGGGGAGATGTTCGCCTCGATGAAGCGCAAGGATCAGCGGGGTTGGGGCGAGGTGTATCTGCGTGGGTTGATGCTCGACGGGAAGCGAAAGTCGATCGAGCCGATGGCCGCGCGGCTTGCGGATGGGGATGAGCAGTGCTTGCAGCAGTTCGTCAACCAGTCGCCGTGGGATCCGGTGCCGGTCCGTCGCGCGTTGGCACGCCGGATGAGCCGCGAGCTGTCGCCGGATGCGTGGGTGATCGATGACACGGGGTTCCCGAAGTTCGGGAAGATGTCGGTGGGGGTCGCGCGCCAGTATTCCGGCTGTCTGGGGAAAATCGGGAACTGTCAGATCGGGGTGTCGATCAACGCCGCGACCGAGGACGCGTCTTGCCCATTGGATTGGCGGCTGTTCATCCCCGAGGAGTGGGACGAAGACAGCGAGTTCAACCGGCAGCGGCGCGAGAAGACCAAGCTGCCCGAGGACGTCCACCACACAGAGAAGTGGCGGCTGGCGCTGGTGATGATCGACGAGCTGATCAGCTGGGGACTGACGCCGCCGGTGGTGCTCGGCGACGGCGCGTACGGTGATGTGACCGAACTGCGCTCAGGCTTGGAGGAACGCGAGATCGAGTACGTGCTCGACGTCAAGGGCACAACCTCGGCCTACCGTGAGGACGTCAAGCCCGAACAGCCACCAAAGCCCGAGGGCCGCGGCCGGCCACCCGAGGCGCGCTACCGCGAGGATCCTTCATCGCTCAAAGCACTCGCGCTCGCCGCCGGCAAGCAGGCCGCCGTCACGGTCACCTGGCGGGAGGGCACGCGCGGGAAGATGAGCTCCCGGTTCCTCGCGCTCCGCGTCAGACCGGCGAACATCGAGCTGCGCCGCGCCGCGCACAAGACCGGCGAGCAGCTTGCCGTCCGCTGGCTTGTCTGCGAGTGGCCCTCCAACGAACCGGAACCGACCAAGTACTGGCTCTCCAACCTGCCCGACGATACGCCGCTCAAGCAGCTCGTGTACCTGGCGAAGATGCGCTTCCGGATCGAGCAGGACTACCGCGAGCTCAAAGACGCACTCGGGCTCGATCACTTCGAAGGCCGCACCTACCCCGGCTGGAACCACCACGTCACCCTCGTCGCGGTCGCGCACGGCTTCCTGACCCTAGAGCGACGACGCCGCCCGCAAGCCAGGGCGGCAGCCTGACCCTGTTCGGGGTCGTCCGGGAGCTCCAAGCGCTCCTGGCCTGCTGGCACGGGATCTGCCCCATCTGCCGCAGAGAGCTGCCGCCCGACCACCACTTACGAGCCCCACCAACCTAACGGAGCACTACTAGCTACTTGCCCCGGATAAACGGCCTGGACTGAAACGGCCGCGCCGGGATGGCGCGGCCGAGTCAGGCTTGTGAATGGTTGCCCTGGTGGAGTGGGCTTGGGGGAGTGTTTCAGCGGGTTCGGATGGCGAGGGTGTCGAGGTCGTAGGCGAGGATCGCCCACCCGGTCCAGATCTGCATCCCGTCATCGCCTTTGAGTCGGGATCGGCGTAGCCCGTAGCGGCGTTTGAGGTGGCTGATCCGGCCCTCGATCCCGGTGCGGTAGCGGGCTCTGCGTTTGCGGGTCCGGCGGATGCCGGGCTCGTGGTGGCCGGAGAGCTGGATCTGCTCGTCGGTCAGGTCGGGGAACGCGTCTTTGGTCGGGCCGGGCATGGAAGCCGCCGTCGGCGACGATCTCGCGCGAGCCGGATCCCGGCGCGCTCGAGCTCGGCGGCGGTCTGCGGCAGCAGCGTGTTCTCGGCCGGGTTGCCCGAGCTGCGTGCCCGGCGGGGAGGATGAACCCGCGGGCGCCTTTGCGGGTGTTCTCGGTCACCTCGCAGATCTGGGCGACGTACCCGAACTCGGTCGGTTTGCCGAGCTTGCCCTTGCGGATCGGGCGCGCGTCGGGGTCGGCGATCGACACCAGCCGGTCGGTGATCTTCAGCCCGCGGACGCGACGGTCGATCTGCTCGGCGACCTTGCTGGCAGCGCGCGGCGAGCTCCTCGAGCTGCCTGCGCTGCCCGTGAGCTTGGCCTGCGCGCCGCGGCCGCGTCGCCGATGCTCTGGCTGCGGCCGCGAGCCGCTGCGCCTCCTGGCGGAGCGGGCGATCAGCCGCCCGGCTTGCTGGTTGAGTGCCATCACCTCCGCCTTCGCTTCGCCCGTGCGCCTGGCGAGCGTCTTTGAGATCGCCCGCACCGCCTTGCCGACCGAACGCGAACGGTCGCGGACCCGCGACCTTGCCCCGAGCATCAGCTGTGCGAGCTTCCGGCCCTCCCGCGCGAGCGCCCTGCGCTCCCTGCAAGGCGAGCATCGCGTCCGACGGGTAGCGGATGTCGGCCTCCACCACTGTCGAGTCGATCCTCGCCGCCCGCGCGCGGAACCGCGTCTCGCGCTGCGCCTTCTCGATCACCATCCTGCGTGATCTCCTGCACGACCTCGCGCCGAGCCGGCGGGCGAGCTTGCGTGACCGTCGACTCGTCCGGCACCCGCTGATCGATCGCGATCAGACAGAACCGCCGCAGATGCAGCGAGTCCGACACCTCCCGCACCAACGTCTCGTAGCCCCAGCCCGTGCGCTGCTTGATCACCATCAACCGCACGAACGTCGCCATCGCGATCGACGGCCGCCCTCGCTCCCGCGCGCTCTCCTCCCACGCCTGCGCGATCGGGAACAACAACAGCTCGGATCCGACAGCACCCGATCCAGCCGCGGCGAGATCGTCCGGCAGCTCCCGCACCTCGACCGGCAACACCTCGTCCCACAACGACTCCACCTGCCCGCCCACGAGCGTCAGCATCACACCTCCACCAGGTCAGGAAACCATTCATAAGCAGGCGAATTCTCTAAAACAGCCCGGACGGAACGGCCGGTTCTGACCGGCCCGGATGCGACCCTGACCGGCAGTCGAGAACAGGAGACGCCAATGCCCGGACCCGGACGCAACCAGCCCTGCCCCTGCGGCTCAGGCCGCAAGACCAAACACTGCTGCGGCCAGCACCGCGGCCCCTCCCAAGATCAACTCGATCGCGCGTTCATCGCCCAACACGCCCACTGGGCCGCGATCGAGATCGGCGACCTTCCGACCCCTGTACTCCACGATCTCTGGAACGGGCTCATCGACCTGCCAGACCTCGACCTCTCGCTCGTCATGCCACTCCCGACACTCATCAGCCCAGAACTCGACAACTCCTCCAAGCAGCCATCAACGACGACCCCGACACCGCCGATGAACTCATTCCCGCCGTCCTCGCCACCGTCGACACACCAAGCCAACGCGCCCGACTCGCCCAAGCCGTGATCAACCTCCGCGACAACGGCAGGCTCCCCCCACGCCAAGCCGCCGCCGCACTCATCGACCTCGCCGGCGAAACCCAAGCGCTCATACGCGCCAGCCTCATCAACGCGATCTTCATCAACACCGGCCAGATCCCAACCCCAGGCGGCCTACGACTCGCCGCCTGAACCCCGACCGTTTATCCGGGGGAAGTAGCCGAGTAGTGCTCCGTTAGGTTTTTGAAGGAGTCTGCGATTTGCGGGTGAATCCCTTGGCGGCGTTGCCGTCGTCGAGGGAGGTCAGGATGCAGGCTGTGGCTAGCTTGTCGGAGCGTGAGCTGTCGCGGGTGCGTGGGCGGCTGGTGGAGTTCACCGGCGAGATCTTCGACTCGATGCGGCGCAAGGACCAGCGCCGCTGGGGTGAGGTGTACGTCCGCGGGTTGATGCTGGACGGGAAGCGCAAGTCGATTGAGCCGATGGCCGCGCGGTTGGCGGACGGCGATGAGCAGTGCCTGCAGCAGTTCGTCAACCAGTCGCCGTGGGATCCGGTGGCGGTGCGGCGTGCGTTGGCGCGTCGGATGAGTCGTGAGCTGTCCAGCGATGCGTGGGTGATTGATGACACGGGCTTTCCGAAGTTCGGGAAGATGTCGGTCGGGGTCGCCCGCCAGTACTGCGGTGCGTTGGGGAAGGTGGGCAACTGTCAGATCGGGGTGTCGATCAACGCTTGCAGCGATGACGCATCGTGCCCGCTTGATTGGCGGCTGTTCGTCCCGGAGGAGTGGGACGAGGAGAGCGAGTTCAATCTGCAGCGGCGCGCGAAGTGCAAACTCCCTGAGGACGTTCATCACGCTGAGAAGTGGCGGCTGGCGCTGGAGATGATCGACGAGCTGATCGGCTGGGGGATCGAACCGCCGGTGATCCTCGGTGACGGCGCATACGGTGTTGAGCGCCGCCGAGATTGAGCGTGCTGGCGCTGGTGTGGGTGAGGATCGGGGGGTGGGGTACGAAAGAAGAAGTAACTCGGAGCGTCGGCGGGTTGGTGGGAGCGGCTTCAGCGAGGATGGGTCGGGTCCGGGTCGGCGTGGTTGTGCGTCGCGCGTTTGTAACCGGCTTCGCGTCCCGCTTGGGATCGCTCGCCCAGGATCGTGATCGTCGGTTCGCGAGACGCTCGGGGCGGCGCGGGTCGGGGGTCGGGGCGAGCGATGCGACCCACTCGCGCGTGGTGGCGGCGGGTCAGGCGCTCGCGGCGGTCCAGAGTTGCGCGGGGCGGCCGCCGGTCGTCTGTCGGGTAACGGTCGCGCGGTCGTTCGTGCGGAGTGCTTGGAGCGCGGTGTCGATCTCGCCCGCCGGCTGGTTGTGGTGGAGGACGCCGCTGATCTGGCTGCGGGTCAGCCCGGCCGGGCTGGCGGTCAGGGCGGCGTGGATCTGTTCGGCGAGCGGTCTGCCGGTCGCGCCGGCGAGCGCCCAAATGGCGGAACGGGCGGCGTAGTCGTGCAACGCAAGCGCGGCGGTCAGATGCTGCGGGCCGATCAGTGAGCTGCCGTCGGCGAGGGTGTAGAGGAGCGCGAGCCGGATCACGTGCGCTTCGCTGCGGGCGGTGATCTGCCCGACAATTCCGGGTAGCGGCCGAGCGAGCTGGCGGTAGGCGTGATGCCACAGTTCCCGCCCGTCATCGCCGAGGCGGACCTCGCCGATGGTCTGTGCGTGCTTGACGGCCGCGGCGAGCATGCGGTCAAGGCCGGTGCCGGCAAGCGGCTCCGGGTTCCCGCCTTCGGGCAGTAGCCGTTGGCGGCGGCAGCTGATCAGCAGGATCCGGTTGACGTAGCCGTTGGAGAGCTCGGCTGCGGTGATGTGGCGGCGTAGTTCGTCCTGGGTGATGTGCCCGATCACCGAGATGTGCGCGCTGCTGGACCGGGTGGGCGCGCTGCGGGTCAGGATCGCCAAGGGGCGGCCGTCCCATGCGGAGCGCAACGTCGGCGATAGTGTCGAGATCTCGCGGCTTGCGGCTTTCAACACGCTCGCGAATTCCGGCTCGATCACGAGCAGCCGCTGATCAGCGTGCCCGGGGTCGTGGCCGGCCGGGTCGCGGACCGCGAAGATCAACCCCTCCCCACTGGATAAGCCGGTCAGGATCCGCCGCTCGATCGACCGGTCAGCCTGGGTGATCAGTCGGTGGACGTGATCCCACGACGATCCCTTGCGGGCCTTGGCGCTGTCGCCGACGAGGAGCATGAACTCGTTCGGGTGATGTCGGGTCGCCTCGACCTGGAAGAAGGCGCCGCGGCCGACAGCGGCACCGAACGCGACGAGCAGCTGGGAGAGGATCGCGATCGGGTCCGCTTCGGTATGCGGCGAAATCGTGTTCACGATCTCGCCGAGCAGTTCGTGATAGACCGCCGCGGTCGGCGGCGCCGGCCAGCCCGCGGGTGCCACAAGCACGCTGTCGTCGGCCGGCGTTGTTTCTTCTGGCTGATCGATCAGCGACAGCACGCGCTCGGTCATTCGGTGGAGATCTCCGCGACCGCGGCGCGTGCCGAGCTCTCGTCGACGATCGCCTTGCCCTGCGTGAACGCCGCGATCAACGCGGCGAGGGCGAGGTTGTTGATCAACCGCGGCAGCCCGCGCGAGGTGTCGTGGATCAGCTCGATCGCGTCGTCGGAGAACAGGGTGTCGGAACGGCCCGCGAGCGCGAGATGGTGTTGCACGTAGCTGGTCGTTTCGTTCGCGTCGAGGCCGCCGATCGCGTAGCGGACAGCGACTCGCTGGTCCAGCGCGGTGAACGTGCCGGTCCTCAGCTGGCGACGCAATGTCGGCTGGCCGAGCAGCAGCAGGCAGAACGGGGCGGTCTGGTCCATCCCCATGTTCGACAGGCACCGCACCCCCTCCAAGCTCTCGGCGTCGAGCAGATGCGCTTCGTCGATGATCAACACAACCCGTTTCCCACGCTCCGCGCTCTCGGCTGCAAGCAGCTCTTGAGCCTGCGGGATCAGAGCGGCGTGGTGAAAGCGCGGGGCGCCGCCGAGTGTCGTGATGATCAGTCCGTAGATCCCGCGCAACCCGACGCCTGGCGTGCCGAGGTAGAGGATCGTGTGCCTCGAGGCGTCCAAGCCGGCGACCGCCGCGCGAGCGGCAACGGTCTTCCCCGCGCCGCACTCGCCGCTGATCACGCCGATCGCCTGCTCTGAGATGCACCACTGGATCCGCGCGACCGCTTGCGCGTGCGCGTCATGCGTGTGCAGCATTCCTGGCGCGAGATCCTTCCCGAACGGCATCCGAGTGAACCCGTAATGCGCCCGCAACCTGTCAATACTCATCCGGCGTCTCCTTGCTGGTGGGTGTCACGATCGTCGTCGTCGTCGTCGTCGTCGTCGTCGCCGTCGTCGCCGTCGTCGCCGTCGTTGGCGAGGCTGGCGTAGTCGATCGGGTGCCCGCCGAGCTCGGCGTCGCGCTTGTCGGCGAGCAGCTTGAGGTAGTCGATCCCGGTGCCGGCGGCGGGTGGCGGGAGCTCCCGGGCGGCTTGGGGGTGGACGTGACGGCCGATCTGCAACGGCGTCGCGGTCCCGAACGGTCGGTGCTGATAGCGAACCTCGATCCGGGTCAGATCGAACGGGTCGAACACCAGCTCGACCTTGCGGCCGACCAGTGCCGGGTCGACCTCGTATTGGTTGCCGTGCAAGGACACGGTCGCGGTCTTCGTCACCGTCCGCTCCGTCGACCACAAAAACGCCTCTCTGAGCAGTGCCGGGGTCGGCAGCGGCGGGGCGCCCGTCGCGTCGAACCTGGCCAGCGGCGTCTGCCGGGTCTCCGAGTGCACCCTCCGGTGGTAGACGACCTCGAGCCACGCCTGGAACAGCCGGTTCAGCTCCGCCAGCTCGATACCGTCGTCGATCTCGACCAGGAACTGATCACGAACGGTCCTGAAAAAGCGTTCGATCTTCCCCTTCGTCGTCGCCGCCCGCGGGCTCGCGTGGATCAGTTTCACGCCCAGAACGGCGCACGCTCGGAGCAACTGGTGCGACACGAACGCGGAGCCGCGATCGACCAGCACCCCGTCGGGGATCCCGCGAGCGGTCAGCCCCACCCGAAACGCTGCCTCGAGCCGGAAGACATCCTCGCCGGTGCCCCACCGCCACCCAACAAGCAGCCGGGAGTGGTCGTCGATGAACGCCAACAGCACCGCTCTGCGCGCCGCGCTGCCGGCAAGGACCGGGCCGTGCAGGCCATCGCCGGTCCACAGCTCATTGCGGACCGCGGCTTCGAAGCGGCCATAGACCTTCCCAGGTGAGCGGCCGTCCGCCCGGACGTTCAACCCCTGCCTGGCGAAATGCGTCTGCAACGTGCGTTCCGCCGGCACCAGCCCGTCGACGGTGGCGAGCATGATCTCGTGGACCTGCGCCGCCGTCCGCTCGGGCCGCTCCCGCTTCAACTGGAACGCGAGCTCGAGCATCCCGACCGGCGTGCGCAGCGGCGTCACACGCGGCTGCGGTACCAACGCCTCAAACCCGCCGTGACGGTATCCGGCCAGCCACCGGTCAAGCGTGCAGCGCGAGACCCGCACCGGTCGACCGTCAGGACCGAGATGTTCCCGGCCAGCGATCTGACGGACCAGCCGGCCGCGCTCAGCTTTCGACAGACAGGCATCGCCAGCGTCGCGTATCAGCGCATATCGGAACAGGCCGATCTCACGCCGTCGGTCTTCATCCACCGTGTCGTCTCCAAGCGCCCGGGGTCACGAGCGCTCGACCGTGTCAGCTCACAACGAGCCCTCCAAGGGTCGGTTCGTGTTGCAACAGCAACCCGCCCGACAACCAACAGACGACCAGCCACCGCTCGGCCGGACCGAACCGCAATACCCACGCCCGGACAGCGACAGCGATCGCTTCCAACGCGTCCGCGACGCCACTCCTGGCCGGCAGCACCGCCCCGAGCTCCGAGTCCAGCGCGACAGCGCACCGGGTGAAGTGCGCGCGGATCAACTCGGCCCGCTCAGCGAACCTGCGAAGCCAGCCGCGGACCGTGATCGGCGACGCGCCCAGCTGCTCAGCGATCCGACGGAACCCCTGCCCGGCGAGCACCTTCGACTCGATCGCGGCGCCGATCACCGCGATCTCGTCCTGCCGGCGCACCAACGCGGTCCGCGGCAACAGCACATGCGTCCGCCGGCAGCCACGACACCTCGCTCTGCGCGGCCGGATCCTCCAGTCCCCCGCCGCGCAGCGCAGCACCCGCTCCCGCGCGTGCCCCCACGGCCCCAGCACCTCACGACATGACGGACAACCCAGCAGCCCGCCGACCAGCTCAGCCTCCACCAGCGCATGCTCGGCGCTTACGATTCTCATCGGGTGCCACCTCCGGCATCCAAGAGAGCCCTCCCGACGACCGATCAAGCAGACGGGAGGGCTCTCGCACGTTCACGAACGCGCGAAGCGTCCCAGCAGCACCGTCAACAGCGCGGACCGTCCCGCGCATGCTCAATCTCAGCAGCGCTCAACATACGGCGATAACACCGAGCTGCGCGCTGCCCTGGAGGAGCGGGAACTCTGCTATGTGCTGGATGTCAAGGGCGTCACCTCCGCCTTCGCGGAGGACGTCAAGCCCACGCAGCCGCCGAAGCCTGAGGGCCGCGGTCGTCCACCCGGCATGCGCTACCGGCAGGATCCATCCTCGCTCAAGCAGCTGGCGCTCGCGGCCAGCAAGCAGGCCGCCGTGTTGGTCACTTGGCGGGAGGGCACGCGCGGGAAGATGAGCTCCCGGTTCCTCGCGCTCCGCGTGCGCCCGGCGAACATTCACCTGCGCCACAAGGCTCACAAGAACGGTGAGGAGCTGCCGGTCTGCTGGCTGCTCTGCGAGTGGCCGTCCAAAGCGAGCGAGCCGACCAAGTACTGGCTCTCGAACCTTCCCGCCGACACGCCGCTCAAAGATCTCGTCCGCCTCGGCAAGCTGCGGTGGCGGATCGAGCACGACTACCGCGAGCTCAAAGACGCGCTCGGCCTCGACCACTTCGAAGGCCGCACCTACCCAGGCTGGAACCACCACGTCACCCTGGTGTCTGTCGCGCACGCGTTCCTGACCCTGGAGCGACAACGGCGCCCGCCAACCAGGGCGGCAGCCTGACCCTCTTCCAGCTCGTCCGGGAGCTCCAAATGCTCCTGGACTGCTGGCACGGGACCTGCGCCACCTGCCGCAGGGAGCTGCCGCCCGATCATCCACTCCGAGCACCACCATGACCTAACGGAGCACTACTAGGCCGCGCCACAAACCGGATGCTGTGTGGGAAGGCCCATTGATGGTGGCCTAGTCGATCTCGTACGCACCCGCCTTCGTCTCCGCACGCGTATCGTACCTCCGAGCGAGGTGGTCTGTGATGATCGGTGGTGATGCTCGGAACGGAGCACGGCGCTGGTGTCCCGGGTGCGCTGCCACGCCGGTGGATGTTGCTGGTTCTCCTGCCGGCGTTGGCGGTGGCCGCATGCGGCGGAACGGGAGGAAGGGCCACGTCCGCCTCTTCGCCAGCCGCGTGTGTCCGGACGGTGTCCCCGGGGTCGTGCCTGCGCTATGTCGAGAATGTTGCGCGAGTTCGCAGCATCAAGCTCACGAGCAAGATCCCGCTCGAGGTCAGGCAGAGCTGTGCCGCCGCAGCCCGAATGACCCGCATCAGGGTGATCTGCCCGCCGGTCGTACCGGCTGGCGGCGTCGTCAGGATTCCTGGTGCCGAGCAGCTCTATGGCCCGGAGATCGTCACCCCGCGGTCGTACTCCGTCTCGATCAACAACGGGACCAACGAGGGCTACATCCACTGGGAGTTCGGAGCCATTCAGGGGTCGGCAACCCAGCTCTGGGTGTTCGACCGCGCGAACTGGGAGGCCCTACCGCCGAAGCGCCCCGCCGTCCGAGTGAGCGAACGGGACTACGCTGGGCACTCGATCAGCATCTGGCGGTTTCCTGATAACGACGGCCAACTGGAGGGCCACGACGCCGCGTTCGCGACTGAGCACGGCATCAGCTACTTCGTATCCATCCACGGCCACACCCACGACGACGGGGACATCGCGTTGCTTCTCGCGATCCTCGCACAAGCGTAATAGCCACCCCGGGTGCAGACGCAGGTCGGACCTGCTCTTCGCACCCGCGACGCACCCCGCAAGCACATACAGCCGGCCCTGCCTTGCGCGGATCTCGGGGACGTCGCGGGGTCCGATGACGCCGAGCGCGTCGGAGCGACGGCTGAGGTGCGCTTGCCGCG
>CAVOWC010000016.1:0-335323 GCA_963700025.1 uncultured Solirubrobacteraceae bacterium
GCTATCTGGCGGTACTGGGCCTCGTACTGATCGAGGACTTCGGCGTCCCGGTTCCCGGCGAGACTGTGCTGATCCTCGCAGCTGTCTATGCGGGCGCTGGGCGACTCAATATCGTGCTCGTGGGCGTGCTCGGGTTCTGTGGCGCCCTGTTAGGGGACAACATCGGTTTCGCGATCGGCCACTTTGGTGGCCGGCGGTCATCGAGCGCTACGGCCGCTACATCTTCCTCACGCCCGAACGGATTGCCACGGCGACGGGGTTCTTCAACGTCACGGCGGCTGGATCATCATCGTCGCCCGCTTCATCGAGGGGCTCCGCCAGGCCAATGGGATCATTGCCGGCGTCAGCGGAATCCGCTGGGCCAAGTTCCTCCTGGTCAACGCGATCGGTGCCGCGCTCTGGGTCGGAGTGTGGGTCAGCGTCGGTTACCTCTCAGGCAGCCACGTTCACACGATCTACCACGACGCGACGCGCTACAGCACGTACATCGCGGTCGCTCTCGGCGTGCTCCTGCTCGCGTACATCACGCGACATGTGCTGCGCGGTCGCCGAGCTCGAGCGCCCACGGTCACCTGAAGCCCGGCCTCGCTGCAGAACTGCGGCGCCGGAGCCGAGGTCAAGAGCGGCACGATAGGCGCTGCCGAAGGCAGCCCCGAAGGGGCGACCTTGACCGAAGCAGGATGGCGCCATCATGAGAGCGAGTCCGGAAGCGCCTGGTGCTCGTCATCGGAATGTCGCGACGAACGAGCGGCCACCGCCGCCGGCGCCGCGCGAGCGCTCCGCCAGAATTGCGATCATCCTCGTGCCGTCGCTCCTGGCGACGCCGTCGACGGCGAAGGCGCCCGGGCGGAGGCTCTGCTCCCGAGAACGGGGCTCGCGCGGCGGCACGGCCGCACTCGGCTCGAGGCGTGGCGACGAATCGAGATCGTCTCTGCGCCGCCGCCGTCGGCCCTCCTGGTCGCCGCAGGCACAGGCGCACCGCAGCTCACTGGCCGATGAGGCCGGGTGGCAGCACGGCGGTGGCGTCGCCGGTGACCTCGATCGCCGTCAGTCGCCCGTAGAAGTCGAAGTGCAGCACCAAGGAGTCCAGGCCCGGGATCCGGTCGGCTTCCTCATGTTCGCCCAGCACAACCGAGTCACGGACTTCGCCCTCACCAAGCCTGATGTATGCGTGACCATCCGGGGTCGTCGTGACGGAGATCTCGGGCACGGAGCCACCATATAACGCTCCTGAGCGCTCATCGAGAAAACACTTCGTCTTCCAGCCGAGCCGTATCGCGCCTCTACGGTGTGTCAGCGCGGCCCGTTCGCCGATGCGATCGAGGCCCTATCCCGGCGGCGGTCGAGGCAACCAAAGGTTGCCCTATCAGCGATCGTCGGCTCGGACGATCTCCGGCGCATAAAAGGAGCCGCGCCGTCCGTCCTGGGCGCGCGGATCGTCCCTGAAGCGGTAGGCCCGGAGCGGCTGCTGTTCGGTGGACGAGCACGCGTGCTGCCGGCCGCCTAGAGCCAGTCAACACGATTGCGGAATCGTTGGCGCGTGGCGTCGACGCGACTGATCCTCTCCGGCGAGCCTCGTCCGCTGGGTTCCGGTTGCCGGTCAGGCGAGGCGGGGCCGGAGGATCCGCGGCCGCCACCGGTGATGCCGCTCGCCCGATTGTTGCCTGGCGCGCAGGCGGAGCAAACTGACAGCCTTCTCCGTCGCAACGAACGGATTCGCCACGACCCGGCCGTCGCTCAACGACAGCGCTGCGACAGTTTCGCCATCAACGACGGCGAGCACTACGGGCCCAACTGGCAGGGGCGCATCATCGAGCTGCGCCAGGCGACTCACGTCGTAGTCGTCCTCCCGCTGTGCAACCCGGAGCGTGATGACCTGCTCATCGCTCCTGCGCGCCGGCACGCTCATGCCCGCACGTTCGTGCTCCGCGGCGCGTCTCAGATCGGCGACGTGTTCTCCTGCGACAGCGGCGTTAATTGTGGTGTTCATGGTGACCGTCGCTTCCTCTCATAGTCTGCGGTGAGTCGATGATGGAGCTAAGACGATGTCTGCACATCGGGCGTACGGAGCGAAGTCGGGGCCCCGAGGCCTTACGCGAAGGTCGCTAACGCCTTAGGCGGCTGATGGCCAGGTTGCGCGGCTCGCCGAACGAGGATTGCCGTCAGGTCGGCAGCCGTCCGGCGCGTCTCGTGTCCACGAAGCCTGCCTCGGCAGCAGGGGGCGCGAGCTCGGCCTCCGACTGCGCTTCCCAGCTTTCGAATGGAGGAGTAGCACGGAGTAGTCGGCCACCGAGTCGTCGTCCGAGCCGATGAGCCGCCAGCTTCTCCCAGCCGGCGAAGTGTGCGTGTTCCGCGCTGGCGGGTGGGCCTTGCCCTGCGACACGATCGACGTTCACCGACCGATGACGGCTCACCTCGACTGACCTCACCGCTCGCGAATGAGTGAGGCGGTATGTCGGCTATTGGTGCGGCTTGGCCTTGCGGATGGCGATGGCCTGTCCGGCGATTGCAAGGACTAGGCACAGCACGCCTGCGACGCCGATCGCGGTCCATCCCTGACTGACGTTGTCGACGAGGAAGATCGCAAGGCCTATCGCCAAGAGCGCCAATGCGATGACGGGACGACGTGAAGTGATCATGGACTGGTCATCGGACTCGGCACAGCACCAGCTCCAGGAGGAGCTTGGATTGTGGACGAGCGTCATGCAGCCATTCCGCCGGTGTCAACGCGCTCAACGACGTGAGCTTGACGAGGCTCGTGATGAGCTTGTGGTGCTGGCGCTCGGGCGTCGTGTTGGTCAGTATCCGCTGCTGTGGATCCTCCGATTGAGCTGAGGCAGTTGCGGTATTTCGTCGCGGTGGCGGAGGAGCTGCATTTCGGGCGGGCGGCGGATCGCCTGCATATGTCGCAGTCGCCGCTGTCGCGGGCGATTCGCGAGCTCGAGCGCGATGTGGGGGTGGTGCTGTTCGTGCGCACGACCCGTCGGGTCGAGTTGACCGCCGCGGGGTCGCTTCTGCTCGAGCGGGCCCGTAGGGCGCTGGCCGAGATCGACGGCGCGATTGCCGAGGCGCGGCAGTCGGTTCGATCAGGCCAGGGGGTGCTGAGGCTGGGCTACGGCCCGTTCAGCGGGGACGTGACGGTGCGTATCGCGGACGCGCTCGCGGCCGACGGCTCCGAACTGAGCGTGCGACTCGAGCAGGAGGTGACTCCAGACTCGCTCCGGCGGGTCGCTGCCGGCGAGCTTGCTGCAGCGGTGGTGATGCAGTCCCCGGCGGCCGCGCGGCGTCACGGGGTCCGCGTGGACACGCTGAAGGACGAGCCGCTCGTTGCCGCCCTGCCCGAGTCGCATCGCTACGCATCGGAGAAGTCGATCCCGATCGGCGAGTTCGTCACCGAGCCGGTGCTTCTCCCACGGGAGCCGCCGGGACAGATGTTCAATGCCTGGCTTCGCAGCCTGATACGTGCTCACGGGTTCGAGCTCGAGCAGACGGTGACAAGCGCGAGCGCGCCGTGGGATCGGCGCCTGCCTCCGGTCGCGAACGGCGAGGCGGTCGCCGTGATCGTGTTCGAGTGGGCGCGCCAGCCGGCCAGCCGACTCGTTGCGGTGCCTCTCGACCCGCCGCTGAGCTTTCCGACGGACCTCGTCTCGCGCTGGCCACCGACCGAGGACGTCGAAGCGCTCGTTCGCACGGTTCTCCGTGTACGCGATTCAGAGGGCTGGTTGACGGAGCGGCCGGCCCGCACGGAGCTGCCGCGAGATTGAGTCGCGCACGGTCTGGATCCGGCGCTGATCGGACTTTGTGCCGCCGCCGCGGCGGCGTAGGCTGGTTATCGTCAACCTCAGATCAGGAGGGGTCGGATGGAAGCAAGCCAGACAGGCAACGGGCAGATCCCGCTGATCCTGATCCACGGCGCCTGGCTGTCGGCGCGGAGCTGGGAGAACTACGCCGACTACTTCGCCAAGCGAGGCTTCGCGGTGTCGGCGCCGGAATGGCCGCGCAAGCAGGGCGATGTCGAGCAGCTACGTGACACCGCGGAGGCGTCCGCCGGCCTGGGCGTGCACGAGATCGTCGAGCACTACGAAGGCCTGATTCGGGACCTCGATCAGCCTCCGGTGTTGGTTGGGCATTCTTATGGCGGGCTGTTCGTGGAGCTGCTGCTCGACCGGGGCCTCGGACGCGCGGGAGTGGCGATGAGCCCGGCGCCGCCGAAGGGGATCCTGGCGCTCCCGTTCTCGACGCTGAAGGCAGGCGCGCCGGCGCTCGCGCATCCGTCGAAGTGGCATGGGGTCGTGACGCTGACGCCGGAGGAGTTCACCTACGCGTTCGTGAACACGTTCTCCGAAGAGGACGCGGCGACCGCGTATTCGCGCTATGCGGTTCCCGAGACGGGACAGATCTTCTACGAGGCGGGGTTCGCCAACTTCCACCTGCACCCGCCGACCGAGGTGCACTTCAAGAACGAGGATCGCGCGCCTCTGCTGATCGTGGGGGCGAGCGACGATCACACAGTCCCGGCGTCGCTGGCCAAGGCCCAGTACAAGCGTTACGAGAAATCGCCGGCGGAGACCGACTACCTCGAGTTCGAAGGCCGGCCTCACCTGCACATGGTCGCCGACGACTGGCAGGAGGTCGCCGCCGCCATCGACAGTTGGCTCGACGGCGTGCTCGACGCGCCAGAGCCGGCGACGCAGCAGGGCTCCTAGAGGCGAGACGATGGACCTCGAGCTGACGGACAAGGTCGCCGTCGTCACCGGAGCCAACAAGGGCATCGGCCTCGCGATCACCAACGCGCTGCTGGGCGAAGGGGCATATGTCGTCGCTGGATCACTCTCGACACAGAACCTCGACGCCCTCGCTCGGGTGACGGCAGTTCCGGTGAACCTGCTGTCCGACGACGGACCGGCGCTACTGGTGCAGAAGGCGATCGACGAGTACGGCCGGCTCGACGTGCTGGTCAACAACGTCGGGGCGGTCCGTATCCGGATGAACGGTTTCCTCGCGACCAGTGACGACGAGTTCGAGTGGGCGCTGAAGATGAACTTCTTCACAGGGTTGCGAGCGATCCGGGCCGCACTCGAGCCGATGCTCGCACAGCGGGCCGGGTCGATCGTGAACGTCGCGTCCGTCAACTCGTTCTTTCAGCCTGACGGCGCCACGGTTGACTACGGCGTCGCCAAGGCGGCGGTGGTGAACCTCAGCAAGTCGCTCTCGCAGGAGTTCGGGCCGAAGGGCATCCGAGTGAACTGCGTCTCGCCGGGACAGGTCAGCACCGATCTCTGGCTAGGTGAGCACGGCGTCGCCGAGACCATCGCACAGGCCACCGGAACCGACGCGGACACCATCCGAGAGTCTGCGACCGCAGCGATCGCGACCGGCCGGTTCACCACGCCACAGGAGGTCGCGACGCTCGTCACGATGCTCGCGTCCGATCGCACCGCCAACGTGACCGGCGTCAACTACGTGATCGACGGTGGCTTGATCAAGACGACCTGAGGAGGGAAGTGCACGATCGCCGCAAGCAGCTCTCCCTCCTCGCGGCGATCATGGGCTCGTTCATCGCCGGCTTGGACGCGACCGCGGTCAACGTCGCGCTGCCTGCGATCCGCGCCGATTTGGGGGGTGGGCTGGCGGGCCAGCAGTGGGTGTCGAACGCCTACCTGCTGGCGCTCGGATCGCTGATCCTGGTCGGCGGCTCGCTTGGGGACGTGTTCGGCGAGCGTCGCGTGTTCTCGCTCGGCGTCGCCGGCTTCGGGGTGATGTCGCTGTTGTGCGCGATCGCGCCCACGATCGAGTTCCTGATCGCCTGTCGCGTACTGCAGGGCGCGTTCGGCGCGCTGCTGACCCCCAGCGCGCTGGCGGTGATCGTCCACGCGTTCTCACGCGAGGAGCGTGGCGGCGCGATCGGTTCGTGGACGGCGTGGTCGGGGATAGCGACCGTGATCGGTCCGCTCGTGGGCGGCTTTCTCATCGATGCCGTCTCCTGGCGGCTGATCTTCGCCATCAACCTCCCGTTCGTCCTGATCACGCTGAGCCTCGTGTCGCGCGTCGTGCCCGGCCGCGCGCCCGGCATCGTGCACGCGCCGATCGACTGGCCCGGCGCCGCGCTCACATTCCTCGGCCTCGCCGGTCCCGTGCTGGCGCTGATCCGCGAGCCGCTGGTCGGCTGGGGCAGCCCGCAGGTTTGGGCGCCCGCGCTCGCCGGACTCGCCCTGCTGGCGTTGTTCGTCGTGCACGAGCGAACGACCAGGTCGCCGATGCTGCCGCTGGCGCTGTTCAAGCGGCGCAACTTCGTGCTCGGCAACCTTGAGACGTTCGCCATGTACGGCGGGGTCAGCGTCACCTTCTTCCTGCTCGTGCTGTTCCTCCAGGAGGTCGCCGGCTACCGCGCGCTCACCGCCGGCCTCGCGCTGACGCCCGTGACGATCGTCAGCTTCCTCCTCGCCAAGCGAATGGGACGGCTCGCCGACCACTACGGACCGCGGCTGTTCATGGGCCTCGGGCCACTGATCGCCGCGATAGGCCTTGCGCTGATGCTTCGACTCGAGGCCCACGTCGACTACCTCACTGACCTGCTTCCGGCACTGCTGCTGTTCTCGCTCGGGCTCTCGTGCACGGTCGCGCCACTCACCGCGACCGTCTTGTCCGACGCGGACGAATCGAACGCAGGGATCGCGTCAGGGGTCAACAACGCGATCGCCCGGATCGCCGGGCTGATCGCGATCGCAGCCGTCGGCGCCGTCATCTCCGCATCCGTCAACTCCAGCCTCAATCAACGCCTCGCCGGCGTGACGCTCTCCCCGCGGGCGCATGCCGCGCTCTCGCAGGCGCGCGGTCAGACCCTGGCTCGAGTCGAGCAGGCGAGCGCCGGCGTAGCCGTGACTGACGCGGTACGTTCGACGTCCGTCCACGCCTTTCACCTGGCGATGGGAATCTCCGCCTCGCTGGTGGCCCTCGGCGGGCTGCTCGGCCTGGCGGGAATCCGCAACCCACGACGGGTCGTGCGGTGCGAAGACTGCGCCGGCGGACAGTTCGCCGGCCAGCCCCTGGATGCAGCGAAGCCCGCGGTCCACCCTGAGGCACTCGCGCACGCCGCGTGAGACACAAGGAGCGAGGCACCGGACGGCGAGATTCGGCACTCCCTCAGTCAGCCCGGCCTTCCCCGCCGACGCGGCCGTGCTTCGTTACCGAGGCGATCTTCAGCGGCGAGCCGGGGCCGACGATTCCACCTGGCAACGCGATCGTCCCCCCGGACAGCCCCTCGGGCATCGAGATGTCGGCGTTGCGCTCGTGAGACGCGTTGAAGCGAAGGCGAAAAGCGATCGCGCCGGCGTCCTCCTCTGACGACAGACGAAGGCGGTCGTCGGGATGCGCTTCCCCCAGGGAGTTGCCGCGCCGAGCCGGGTGGGGAGCTCCTGTTGCGTTTGATGCAGCTCTGCGGGGGCGCTACCTCGGAGCGGCTCGAAACCGCCGCGGCGCGTTACCGGGATGAGTCCGGCTTGCGGCCTGAGACGACCCACACTGAGGCCGGACCGCGCACGGAGCCGTCCTCGGTAAGGAACTGGGACAGCGCTTCACGGATGTCAGCCGCGATCGTCGGGCGGATCTCTTCGACCCGGTCGCCCCATTGACGAAGGATCTCCGCCGCTGGGCCGAGCGCCATGTTGAACTCGACCGCCTCGTCGAGATCGCCGCCGATCTTGTACAGGATGTCGCGGCGCGCCAGGCGAATGTCCTCGAAGCCGCCGTACTTGAGCTGCTCGGTGATGACATCTGCGTTGGCCATCGCGAACGGGCCGGGCCCGCAGGTTGGGACGTCCGACTCCTCGGGGTGGTCGAGATACCTCTGGACGGCCAGCTCGGACGTGTGCAGCCACTCGTTGTCGATCTTCCGTCGCCAGACGATCAGGTTGACGATCGAGCCCGGCGCAAGGTGGCGGCAGACGTTGCGGAAGGCCGGCACCGGATGGGCGAAGAACATCACGCCGCAGCGACCGAAGGCATAGTCATAGGTGCCGCCGAGATCGTCGGCTTCGACGTCCGCGATGGCGAAGCTGACCTTGGCCGTAGCCTCGCGCTCAAGGTCGGCCTTGGCGACGGCGATCATGCGTGGCGCGACGTCGACGCCGTGGGCGCTGCCGCCGGGCCCGACCAACTCCGCCAGCCGAAAGGTCGTGTCACCGAGGCCGCAGCCGACATCGAGGCAACGACCCCCGGGCGGCGGGGGGTTGAGCGCGAACGCGGCTTCGCCGACCGGGCGCAAAGCCGATTCGATCAGATCGCGGTAGCGGAGCCAGACGTCGAACAGCGGCCCGTCCCAAGCCGCGGTCTGCTCGACGTTGTCCTCCATCGCGCGAACCTGCTCGTCTACCACGTTCAACCTGTCGGCCATCGCCCCTCAGTCTTCCGCTGTCCGCCCAGTCTTGCAGGCCGCCCGTCCGCATCGCAAGGGTCGCATCGCCTCACGGGCCCGTTCAAGTCGTGCGATTAGAACGCCCGCGCAGCCCGCCGCTCCGCTGCGCTCCTTGGGCGCCGGTGCAATCGTCGTCGCGCCGGTTGACTTGGCTCGTCGGCGCGGACAACACGACTGTGGAGTCACCCCGGACCGTGCCGAGCGATTCCACAAGAGCTCGCCAATTGCCGGATTCGATCAACGCGACGATTACATCCCCTCATACCCGACTCTCCGGATCGCACAAGTGCCTTGGCGGCTGAGGACGGGCCGGCATCACCTCGGCAGGCGGCAACCGGCGAGCGCAACGGCGGCGACCGAGCGGGCGCCGGGGCCACCCGAGCACGGCGAACTCTTTGCGCTTCGAGGCGACGTCAGCCATCGCCTGGGCGTCTGGCTCTAGCCTTGCTGCATGGACGCTCCCGAGGCCCAGTATGTCGAGCGTGACGGAGCCCAGCTTGCCTACCAGGTTGTGGGCGAGGGAGGGGCTGACGTGCTGGTGGTCGGCGAGACCGCCCAGCACTTCGACTTGTGCTGGACCGACCCTTACATCCACGAGGTGTTCGAGCGGGGTGCCTCGTTCTCGCGCACGGTCTACATGCAGCCGCGCGGCTTTGGGCTCTCGGAGCGAATCCGGTATGTCCCCACCCTCGAACAGCACGCCGACGACATCCTTGCGGTCATGGACGCGGTCGGGATGCGGACGGCAACGCTGGTCGGTGTGCTCACCACGTCCGGCCTGACCGCGCTCGCCGCGGCGCGAGCGCCTGAGCGGGTGGCGAACCTCGTTCTGTTCAAGCCGATCGCTTGTGGCCCACTCGCCCCGGACGCAGAGCTGAACGGATGGTCGGCCGGTGACGCCGCCGAGTACGTGTCGCGCTGGCGCCCGGCGATGGATCGATGGGGAAGCGGTGCTGTGATCGACGTGTACGACCCGGTGCAGGGCACCGGCTACAACCGCCGGCTGATGGCGATGCTGGAACGCTGCTCGGCGACACCGGCGACCGCACGGCGGTACTGGGAGTGGTTCGTGCGCCTTGACATCAGCGATGTCCTTCGCGCCGTCCGGTCGCCGACTCGAGTGCTGTACGCGCCGACCTCCCCGGAACCGGAGGCCGTCGTGCGCCGGGTAGTCGAGCTGATCCCCCAGGCCAGCTTCCACCAGCTGCCTCCGACTCCCGCGGGGGCAGCCATCGGCGAGGCGTGGATTGCGGTCTGGCTACATGTGGAGGAGGCCGCGACGGGCGCCCGGCACTCGCCGGACGCTGACCGGTTCCTCGGGACGATGCTGTTCACCGACGTCGTCGGCTCGACCGAGCTGTTAGCCCGGATTGGCGACGCCGATTACCGGGCGCTCCGCGCCGCACACGAACGGCACGTGCGGCTCGAGGTCGAGCAGAACGGCGGTCGGCTCATCAACGTCGCCGGCGACGGCACGTTCAGCCTCTTCGATGGTCCGACTGACGCAGTGCGCTGCGCTGACCAGATTCGCAGGGCGGCCGAGGAGCTCGGCATCTCGGTGCGCGCCGGCGTGCATACCGGAGAGCTCGAACGCACCGGACGCGACTTCACCGGGTTGAGCGTGCACATCGGCGCACGAGTGAGCGCCATGGCGATGCCCAATGAGGTACTTGTCTCTCGCACCGTCCACGACCTCGTGGCGGGCTCGGGGCTCGCGTTCGTCGAACGCGGCGTACACACGCTGAAGGGTGTGCCGGGGAGCTGGCCCCTCTACGCACTCGCGGCGGCCGATCCGCCTGCGATTCTGCCGGCCGAAAGGTCGCTTGAGACACCGCTCGACCGTATCGCGCTGCGCACCGCCCGTACCGCTCCCCGGGCAATGCGAGCCGCTTCGCGAATCGGCAACGCGCTGCAGCGCTACCGTGCCCGGACCGGGACCGGACGCATCTAGCGGAGCACCGCGCTGAGCGACCTGACGGAAGGTTCACTCTCGCGCGAGCAGCAGAACCGAAGTCGCCGGCTGCACGATCGCATTAATTAACCTCCTCGACGCCTGAGAAAGTGATCTCTCGGCACCCGCAGGTCGAGCAGCATCGCGGGCAGTCGAGGAGCGGGTGGCTACTGGGTGGCGGATGCCCGCGGCGCGGATCTACAGGTTCGGCGACGCACGTCTCCCCGGATCGCTGGCGGGGACCAAGCTTAGTCGTCGCGATGGCGATCAAGCGGTGAGCCGCGAATACTTTCGCCCAATCTCCATGTCGTCGCAGTCGCCACGATCGCCATTCCGACACCCTCGTCTGGCGCGATCGCGTCGGCAACATGCGAGCGGTAGAGGTGGGCGCTTATCGCGACACGACAGCGTCGTTCCGCTGATACGGCGGGTAACGCTGCTCGTCAGGCGAGCTTGCGGATTGGGTCGCCGGTCTGGACCGTGCCCGGGCTGACGACCCGAGCGTTGATTCCGCGGCAGTTGAGTGCGCGCCCGTCGACCGAGTTGACGAACTTCTGCGCATCGATGCCGAAGCGGCGCACGAACTTGCCGCAGCCGAGGTGCGGCTCGTCGGTCACCTCGATCTCGGCGGCGCCGACCATCAGTCGAGTGCCGGGCGGGACGTTCTGGGCGCTGAGATCAAAGTCGACATAGAGCTGGTCACCCGCGAGTGGCCAGCGGTCGCGCCCGCCGGCTATCGCCGCGGCGGCTCGCGCGTTCATCAGCGTGAGCTGCGCCTTTGGTTCGGGCATCCCGGTTGCACTGGTCGGCTTCGTGTTCCAGTTGTCGCCGATGAGGCCGTTGGTTGTACATAGCTCACCGTGCGTGATCACCTCTCGCGCGTCAACGTCAGGGCGGCGGACGATCAGCACTATCTGGCCCTTGGTCGCCGGCGCGGCCCCGATCTCATCAAGCCATCCGCGTAACTCGGGCAGCGGTCGGTGATCGGACATCAGCGCGAGCATAGACTGCCGCCACCACGCTGGCGCGGCGCGAAGCCCCCGTTCAGGGGGCTACGCCGGGCGGCGGAGAGATTGCGCGGGGCCCCAAGCAGGAGCCGACCGTAACGCCGCCGCGGACGACCGCTTTGCTTGCCCTAGGTCGCCGAGCTCACGATCGCAATGGCGCGACGTAGGAGGCGTCCGCATCGGGCTCCACGTCGCCGGTGGCGAACGAGTGCTATCGCCCTGCACCGAGCGCCAGGCAGCGAGGTCTGACAGGCCTCGGGATCGGGCTCGCTCCGCGGCCCGAGGCCATGCCCGGAGCAGCAAGGGCGTGGTGGCGCGCAAGCACGGCTACGGCCATGTCGCGCCCGAGCGTGGGAGTCTTGGGTCAGAGGACGCGTGGGAGCAGGAGAGCGCGACCCTCCATTCCCACCGTGGCGTCCAGCGCGGCGAGATATGCGTCCGTGAGCAGCTGGTGATCGCGCAGGTGCCACAGGACCTCGGCGCGGATCCAGGCGGCGTCCCGGGCGCGTTCGATGCTCCAGATCGCAACCGCGTCGTCGACCGGTGCGACTTCATGGTCGAGCTCCTTGACCGCGCCCGTGAGCAGCCACTGCTTGGTCTGCTCCTCAGTCTTGCCCATGATTGCGTTGACCGCGTCGTAATCAACATGCTGGGGAGAGTCATCGGTTGGCACGACGCTGAGCGACTGACACAACTCGACGACGCCGATCGCCAGGTCGTGGCTGATGTGGGCGTTCATACCGGCGAGGGCAAACTGCAGCGGAGCGATGCGCGCATCGTGGCGTGCGTCGAACAGGGGCGCCCAACAGGCCGGGATCTGACCGCCGCTTTCGGCGGCGTCGTACGCGTCGAAGAACTTGTTCGCGAAGAGGACGTCCAGCTGTTGGAGGAACGGGGGCGCCTTGAGCGGGCCAGTGCGGCAGTACTCCCGAACGGCGAGCGTCACGTCCAGGTAGAGGCGGTTGAACCAGCGCACGCCGTCGCTCGCGGGCAGCGTCTGCTCGAGGCCCTGCAGGAGTGCGATGACCTCGTCAATCGTCAGGGCCTGCACGCGGCGGAACCTAGCACCACGATCACGGTATCCAGCCGCACCCGGTCGTCACATCGGCCCAGTGACCGGCCGGCGCCGCTGCGTTTTTTGGCAAGACCACACCCTACCTCGAGCCGCAGAGTCACGGCTGACTCGACCCAGAGCGAGCGAGCGGACCGAATCCGCTGGGGTGCCCGAGGTCGGGGGCCCGACCCGTCCGGGGTCCGCGACTTGGCCGGCTGCTAGGAAGTGGTCCCGAGCGTCACACACGGTTGGACGAGGGAAGATTCTGCGCGGCGAACGCGACCAGTCCGCCCAGGTCTGCGGGGAGGCACCGTTCAGACCCTTTGCACGCCGTGAACTCATCGCCGAGCGGGGTGCTCAAGTGGCTCCCGCGTTCGAGCGGGCAACGATGATCTCGGTCGTCGCCGATGCGGAACCCCTTTTATCCGGACGAGAGCCCAAGAGATGCGCCTCGGTTGAAAACGTGTCCGCCGACGGTTCAGGCTCCCGCGGTGTAGATCGTGAGCATGGTCGGTCCCATGCGTTCTGAGCTGACGAGCTCGAGGCGACCTCCGTTCGGGAACAGCCGCCGACCCGCGCCGGTCGCTGTCGGGAAGACGCGCAGCCGGTACTCGTCGACGGCGCCGGCGTCGACGAAGAGATCGCACAGCGAGCCGCTGCCGATGATGATGACGTCGCGGTCGACGGATTCCTCACGTGCCCAGTCGAGCACGTCGCCCCTGATCACCTTGGAGTTCTGCCACCGATCGAGGTCTACGTCCGAGTGGGTCGCTACGGCCTTGTCCGCGGCGTTGAGCGCGCGTGCGAACGGGTCGTCCCGCCCGGGCCACAGCGTGGAGAAGTACTCCCAGGTGCGCCGCCCGAACAGGAAGATGCCGGTCTGGAGTATCGGACCGCAGGAGAACTTGTCACCCGCGACCGCCTCGCGGCCGTGCCGGAACGCCCACCCGCCGAACTCGGTGCCGTCGGACCCGTCGGGGTCCTCGACGACGCCGTCCAGGGTGATGAACTGCGCGACGATGATCCGTCCCATGGTGTGCTCCTTGTCTCGTTTGGGGCCGACGCTGCGCATTCATCGTCCGCGCCGCCTGGCCCTGAAGGTGCTTTCACCAGGGCTTACGACCGGGCGGCGCGAGACTCATCGGTCCGCGGCGAGATCCTGCTCGAAGAGGGCAAACAGCCGCAGGTCCTGGTAGACGAGCACATGGCCGATTGCCGCGCCGGCGGCGCTCGCTTCGAACAGCTGCACGGTGTGCGGCTGCTGACCGGCATCGGTGACCAGGGTGAGTAGGATGCCGGGCTGCCCGTTGGCGGAGATCGGTCGCGTCGCCCACCGCGTGCCGCGCGACGCGAACAGGTGTGCCATGAAATCGGCGTAGGTCTCGCGCCCGCTCGACCACTGCGGCACCGGTGGCATCTCGAACACGACATCGGCGGCGACGAGCGCCGCCAGCGCTGCGACGTCCCCCAGCTCGATCGCATGCGCGTAGTCCTCGATCGTCTCGCGCCGGAGTCGCGCCGGACGCACGGTGCGCTCGCGCACTGCCGCACGGGCACGCTGGAGCGCGGAGTTGACGGCGGTCACGCTCACCTCGAGAATGGCTGCGGTCTCGGCGGCGGAGTGGCCGAGCACGTCACGCAGAATGAAGACCCCACGCTGTCGCGGTGGCCGCGCCTGCAGCACGGCGGTGACAGCCAGGCGCGCGCCATCCGCGGCGACCGCCGCCCGCTCCGGCTCGGAGTCCTCCCACCAACTCGTGGGAGCCGGCATCAACCACGGAACATCCAGAGCCGGCACGAGCGGCGCCCCGACCTCGATACCGGGGTCGCTGAGATCGCGCGGCAAGGGTCGGCGCGGTGAGCTGCGCAGCCGGTCGAAGCAGACGTTGCGAGCGATACGAAACGTCCAGGTTGACAGCGACGCGACAGCCGGGTCGAACGTCTCCCGCGCCCGCCACGCGCGCTCCATCGTGTCCTGCACCACATCTTCAGCGTCGAACGGCGACCCGAGCAACTGATAGCAAAACGCGAGCAGGCCGCCCCGAAGCGGAGCCAGATCGTCCGCGGTCAGGCCCACCATCGGATCGTATCCCGGACAGCGGCGCGGCGCGATCAAGGCCAAACCCACCCTCACGGCGTCGGAGCGCGTGGCCCGCATGACAATCCTGCCGCTCACGACAACAAGTCAGCGGTGTACGCGCTGACCGACGCCAACCATAGACCTCAGATTCGGCAGCTCGCATCCGGTCGAACAGAGCGATGAGCCTCTGAACGTTTGGTTCCGCGCCAGAAGCCGCTATAGGCACGTACCCTCCACGGCCGCGACGGGCGTCACCCCGGCAGCCGCCCGGTTTGTGCGACCTCACCAAACCGGGTGTCTCGCATCACCACCGTCCACGGACGGCCATCGCCGACCATCTCCGCCAGCGCCCGCCTCCGCCACCTTCGGTGCGACGAAGGTCTTGTGTGCCAACCCGGATCTTAGAACTGCGTTCGTGCTCTCCGGGCACTGGTAGCTCAGGAAGCTCGCGTGGCTGTGTCGCTCACGCGGTGATGCCGCGGATGTCGAGCTTGGCGACCAGCTCGGGGTCGTTGAACACGTCGATCGCGACCGCCCGACCGTCGACGACGGTGAACGCCAGCACCGCGAACGGCCGCTCGCCGTCGAACGCGACCACGCCCGCGGCACCGTTGACCAGCGCGGGACGAACGTACGGAGCGAACCGTCGGGCTCCCAGCGCCCCTTGCGCGACACTGTCGGCGCCGCGCAACTCGAGCGGCTCGCCGTCGCGGCGGTGGGCGCGGAGCACGACGTCGGGGTCGAGGACCGCGACCAGCGCCTCGAGGTCGCCCTCCCGCGCGGCGGCGAAGTAGGCGTCGACAACCGTTCGCTGGCGGGTCAGGTCGGGGTCCGGCACCGGCGCCGCCATTTGCACGCGGCGGCGGGCGCGGCTGGCGAGCTGGCGGGTAGCCTGCGGTGAGCGGTCGACCATCGCCGCGATCTCGTCGAACGGCACGGCGAACATGTCGTGCAAAACGAACGCGAGCCGCTCGGCCGGGCTGAGCGTGTCCAGCACGACCTGGAGCGCGATCCCGACCGAGTCCGCCAGCAACGCCTCGCGCTCGGGATCGATCCCGACTGCGGGGTTAGCGATGATCGGCTCCGGGAGGAAGCTATCGAGCGGCTGCTCGGCGCGGGTCCGGCGGGAACGGAGCATGTTCAGGCAGATCCGGGCGACGACCGTCGTCAGCCACCGTTCAAGGCTGTCGAGCTGCTCGGCGTCGGTCCGCTGCAGCCGCAGCCAGGTGTCCTGGACTGCGTCATCGGCCTCGCTCATCGAGCCGAGGATCCGGTAGGCGACCGCCCGCAGCTGGGGTCGCTGCCGGTCGAATCTGCTGGCCAGCTCGAGTTCTTGCATCCTTGTCACACAGTCGGGGTCTCGCGGGTCATGGTGGATAGACCCGCGAACCCCGACCAATGTGACAGGAGGTGCCCGATGGCACGCATCCAGGGAGTATCGAACAGCAAGGCCGGGCCGACGGTCCGGCTCGTCTACAGGTTCGGACCGAGGATGATGAAGAAGCTGACCGGCCGTGAGCCGCAGACCGGCAGCGGGATGGAGCCGATCGAGGTGTGGGCCCACCAACCGAAGATGATGATGGGGATGGCCAAGTTCAACCAGGCGGTGCGCAAGGGGAAGTCCATCGACGAACGGCTCAAGAACCTGGTCGAGCTAAAGGGCGCCCAGATGATCGGGTGCGAGTACTGCGTCGACCTCGGCTCCCAGATCTGCCGCAACTCGGGTCTCTCCGACGACGAGCTCCTCGCCCTGCCGCGCTACGGCCAGAGTGACCTGTTCACCGACCGGGAGAAGCTGGCGCTCGACTACACGGTCGGGGTGATGCGCACGCCGGTGGAGGTCACCGACGAGCTGTTCGCCCAGATGAAGGAGCACTTCAACGACGGGCAGCTCGTCGAGATCACCGCACTGCTGACCCTCGTCAACCTCGACCGGTTCAATGCCGCCTTCGGGATCGGCTCAGCCGGGTTCAGCGAAGGCATGGTCTGCGTGTCGCCGGACCGCCCCGCCGCCAACCCCGCCCTGACGAGGATCGCCTAGGAACGGTCCGAGCCGCGGGCACGCGCGGGCTCGGAAGCACTCCGCTCGGGGTTCCGGCGACTCACTCCCTGGCTCACCCCTCAGCGGAGCTGGTGCCTTGGGCGAGAGTGGCGGTGCGGTTGGCGCTCCGGACGCCGCGGGTCGCGCGCGGAGGAGGTGCCGGGCGTCCCGGACAAGCGCGGCGAGTGGGGGTGATGTGACGCTCATGAAGACCAACGACGCGGATCACGACGGAGTCTTCAACAGCACCGAGACGATCCCGGATAACGCAACCTATCCATACACGGTCGCCTACCAGCTGTCGATCTTCGGGGGTACGAACCCCAGTCCGGGCGGTCCGTTCCACACGATCACGAAGATCGTCGGCAGCAACACGACCAACATCGGCACCTGCGCGGCGCTCGTCGGGACCACGATCAACAACGGGCCGACGGAGACGTGCAGCTACACCGTCACGCTCAACGCGCCGCAGCTGACGCCGCTCGTCAACACCGTGCACCTGACCTACGACGGTGGCGGCCAGGCGCACGGTGAGCAGCTCGACTGTCGACTTCCCGCCGCCGACGGTTCCGCGCGGCATGTTCGTGATCGGCAACCTGAACTCCGCGATCGGCACGCACGTCACTTTCCAGAGCAGAAGCCTCGCTGTCTCGCAGACCGAGCGACCGGCCCGACCAACCGCCAAGGGACCGAAGCGTTGACGATTGGCAGTGGAACGCGTGTCCGGTCGCACCAAACCCAACCGCAAACGACCGCGAGCGGCGGGAGCTCGTGGGTTGCTCTCTGGGGGCAGGATCGGAACTTTGGTGTGGAGGGGCCGTTATGGCTGTCGATGGGAAAGAGAGGTCTTGGGTTGGTGGTCGTGGTGGCGGCGATTGGCGTGTGCGCGCCTCCGGCGTGGGGGGCGTTCCCGGGCCGAGACGGGGAGCTGGTGGTCACGATAGGCAATGGGCTCGAGTTGGTGGCGCCGGCGACGGGCGCGGCGCGCTCGATCTGCGCCGACGTGGTGTTGTGCGGTCATCCGGCGCAGCCGAGCTTCTCTCCGAACGGCCAGGCAATCGCGTTCGTCGATAGGACCAGCGGGCGGCCGGTCGTGATCGCGGCGGATGGATCCTGTTTGTGGTGCCTGCTGGGCTCGCGACTCACTGCCCTGACCGGGAGCGGCCCGGTGTTCGCAGCCAGCGGCCAGGTGGTGACGGTGGTCCGAAATGGTCTGTGGTCGGCCAGCCTGACCGGCGGTCGCGCCCGTCGCGTGATCGCGGGGCCGGTGAACGCCGCGGTCTGGTCCTCGCGCGGGCTTGTCGGGCTTGTGCGGGCTGGTTGGGTCTGGGTCGGGCGACCGGGACGCGGGAGGTTTCGCCGTGTGGCACGCGGGCGTTCCCCCTCGTTCTCGCCGAACGGGGGAAGCATCGCTTTCGCCCGTGATGGCTACGTGTGGGTTGTGCGGGTGCGTGACGGCGCCGAGCGTCGGCTGGTCAGGGGTGCGGCGCCCGCGTGGTCCCCCACCGGTCGGCGGATCGCGTACATCGCTCCGGGCGGGCGCGGTCGAGATCGTCGCGGCCCAGGGAGGACGGTCGTCCCACGTCGGGTCCGTCCATGGCACGGCGCTCGACTGGCGGCCGGTCCCGCCCTCGGCACGGCGTGCGTGCAGCCCCCCGGCGGGGTCGACCGTGCTCGCATCCACGCGCGAGGCGGTCGTCTTCTCACACGGCGCGGGCGTCTTCTACGGGTGTCTCAAGGCCGTCGGCCGCACTCGACTGCTGCTCGATGCGAGCAGCGACTATTTCTCCGCTCTGGCCGCCGTCAAGCTCGCGGGACGTTTTGTGGCGCTCGAGCCTGTGTACGAGAGCCCGCAGTATCTGAGCGAAGACGCGAGGTTGTACGACCTTGGCAGCGGCAGGACGGCAGATCTCGCCGGCGTCTCGTGGCTCTCGAACGGGGGACCTATCATCTACGGTCTCGACTCCTTGGCGCTCGACCCGAGCGGGTTCGCCGCCTGGCGCCAGACGGCGGGACCGGTGCCACTGCCCATTGGCGCCGTCGCCTGCCCGTCGTCGTCGGCGTGCGTCGCCGGCGACCTGGCGGGCAACATCCTCACCTCGAACAATCCGACGGGAGGTGCACAGGCATGGAGCGTCACGCACTTCCTGTCGAATGAACCGATCGTCGGCGTCGCCTGCCCGTCGATCTCGCTCTGCGTCGCGGCCGGCGACCATCACGTGCTCACCACGATTGACCCGAGCGGTGGCCCGAGCGGCTGGACGAGCGCCCTGCCCGCCCCGTCGCCCTACATCTACGGGATCTCGTGCCCGTCGGTCTCTCTGTGCGTGGCCGGCGGCGGCGGAGCAACGATCCATGGCGGAGCCAGAATCCTCACGACAACCAATCCGACCGGCGGCGCAAGCTCTTGGACCATCACACAGGTCGCCCCCGGCGACGAGATCGTCGAGGCGGTGTCATGCCCGTCGGTGTCACTCTGCGTCGCCACGACCAACGATGGAGCGGTCTTCACCTCGACCAACCCGACCGGCGGCGCGAGCGCATGGACGAGGAGCACGCTCGCCGCCGGAGCTCTCTCCTGCCCGTCACCCGCGCTGTGCGTCGCGGCCGGCGACTCGGGCACTGTGCTCACCTCGACTCATCCGGCCGGCGGCGCAAGCACGTGGACAAGCGCCACGATCGGTCACGGGTATAACGTCAGTTCGATCTCATGCCCGTCGGTCTCGCTGTGCGTAGCCGGCGACCAGGCCGGCAACATCTTCACCTCGACCGATCCGACCGGCGGCGCCAGCGCGTGGACGAGAGCCACCGTCGATCGAGGGAGCCTGCAAGGCCACGCGCTCACCGCCGTCTCGTGCTCGTCCTCGCTGTGCGTCGCGGCCGACGACGACGGCAACATCCTCACCTCGAACGACCCGACCGGCGGCGCGAAGACCTGGACGACAGCAGCGGTTGACATCCCCGGCTGCGCGCCACCATCAACTCCATGCATCTCCGAACAGCTCTACGCTCGCGACGACCAGGGCACCCGTGTGCTCGACACCGCCCCGCCCGGCCACGGCAACGCGATCGGCCACATCACTCTCGACAAAAACTCGGTGATGCTCCACTGGACCCACGACCGCGCCCCGCGACAGCTCGCCCTGCGCTGAGGTGTCGCCAAGGCCGCATCGGCCAGCCTGCCTCCTGGACCTCAATCCGGCCGCGGGCCTCGACTCCGCAGCGTGCCTACGCGCCAGCAACTGGCGGATCAGCGCCGGGAATCCTCGCACGCGCGTTTCGCCAGGCCATCCCACATGCCCAGGCAATCGCCTCCCGCCGCTCGCCCTGCGGGGACCCTCAGACCGCCGCGTCAGCTACTCGGTGTCTACTGGACGTGGCGCGGGCGCTTCCCGCCGCCGCGGGCGAGGACTGTTCATCGCTCACGTGAACTCGGCGCCAGCCCGCGAGCCAAGCAGTACGGCTCCGAGCTCGTCGAACTGGAACGGAAGATGAAGGCCGGCGAGGACCTAATGCCACATCTCGGTGCCAGAGTCGAGACGGCGACCAGAGGCGGGTCGGCCGCTCTTTATGCGTCAACCGCGTGCGCGATCGTGCCGGCCTCCTGGGTTCTCAGTGGAGTTTGGGCAGTGCCTGCCAGTCGGCGGGGATCCCGCCGGTTGCGAGCGTCTTGGCAGGGCCACCCCCCGCGGGCACCGCGATGACGTGCCCGTTGTTGTCGTAGAACGCGATCTGCTTGCCATCGGGCGACCACACGGGCCCCGTGGCTTGGCCGAAATACGTGAGCCGTTTGAGGTGGCTGCCGTTGGCGGCAACCACGTAGATGTCGGTGTTGTCGACCTGGCTGCAGTTGCTATCGGCAGGTCGCGCGATCGGCGCCGCGCGGTCTGGGGCGATGCACTCGAGTGTCTGCACATCGCGCAGGAACGCCAGCCTCTTTCCATCGGGCGACCAGTTCGGATCCGAATCGGTTCCCCTGCCCCCGTTGGTGATTTGTCGTCGGTGGGAGCCGTCGGCACGCATCGCGTCGATCGAGCTTTGTGTCGTGTAGGCGAGTTCGCCGCTTGAGCCCCACGCCACCGATGACGGGAAGGACAGTCCGATTGTGCGCCGCCGCTTGCCGGTTTTCGCGTCGATGATCGTGATCGAGGGCGCCGAATCAACGGTAATCGGGCTCGCGTAGGCGAGTTGGCGCCCGTTGGGCGAGAACGCGACGGTGAGGTTCACACCGTAGTTGGAGTTGACCAAGCCACCGCCGTTGCTTCCCGAGGGGAGCCGGACCAGGACGTGCCGGTGAGAGCCGTTCGCAGAGGCTGTCACGATCTCGGTTCCGAGCTGAGCCGGTGTGTATCCAACACAGAACGCCGGCGAATCGTAGAACCAAACGCCGGTGTAGGCCACCCGCTTGCCGTCAGGAGAGAATGCTGCCGACGTCACATCGGCTTCGCAGCCCTCGTTGGAGTACAACGAGACGATCCGATGCGGATGTCCATGCACGGCCACGACCGACAGCACGTTCTGCTCGCCGCCCAACAGCAGCTGCCCGTCGCGGCCCGGGAAGGTCGCCTGCGCAGCCGGCGCGCAGGCAAGCGCAACCATTGCTGCCAGCAGTGGAAAGGCGGCACGACGACGGGACAGCCGCCTGCGTGTAGCCCGACGCGGTATCTCCGTCTGCACCGCTGGCGAAGTGCCGGTAGCGATCAGCGTCACGACGACCTCGATGAGTGTTCGACCTTCAAACGAATTTGTCCTCCATCGGTCGATCCTCTAGCTTTGGGTTACGCCGGCGTGCTGGCCGCTTCGAGAGGGGGGAGTCACGCGGTCTGGGCGGATCTGGAGGCTGCACCCAGCGACGAGCGGCCACCGCGAAAGCGAGCCGCGCGGCGAGGTTGCTCCGAGCTGCCCGCCGGAGAAGATGGTCATCGGTGGAAGGTGGTGGTGACATGGGCGAACGAGGGCAGGTCAGCCCAGGGTGGCGCTGCGCGGACTGCCATTGTCCGTCCATCTCAGCTGGTCGCCAATCAGCTTCAGGTGTGTCAGGGACTGACCGGTGCCGGGAAACTTGATGCTGTCGATCAGCCGGGTGCCATGGCTGTCGCGCGCATAAATGTGCTCGTCTTGGCAGACGGCAGTCCGGGCGCAGGGTGGCACATCGACACTGGTGGCTATCCAGGCGCTCGTTCCGCCGGATGGATTGGCGGACGTGATGACGTTCCCCTGGGTGTCGACGACGGTGCACAAGGATGCCGTCGGGCAGGAGATGCCCGGCTTCGCGGCCAGGCTGCCGCCGGAGGATGACGGGAGCGACCAGCTGGATTGACCGGCGGGGGGATTGATGGAGCTGTGCATGCCCTCCGAGCCGGCGATCACGCACAAGGACACAGACGCGCACGAGACGCTGCCTGGGTCGGAAAACGGCGGGGCCAAGGGCGTGCTGATCCACGCGGTCGCGTCGCCCGTCGGGTTCGTGGCGACGACCACCCGCCCCCCGGGCGGCGGACCGATCCCGGGCGTGCTCAGACCTCCGAGGCTGACCCCCGTCGCGACGCATAGCGACACCGATGGGCACGACACAGCGGTGAACGCCGGGGAGGGATCGTTGCTCGCCAGCCCCGCGATCACCCGGCTCGTCCACGTCGCCGGGCCGGCGGCGGGGGTGGTCGAGGTGAAGATCCGGCCGGCACCGTCGACGGCGACGCACAGCGCGACGGACGGACACGACACCGCGGCGAGCGCGCCGGCGGAGTCGACGGGAGCCGCCGTCCAGGCGCCGGCGCCGCCGGTCGGGTCCGTCGACGCGAGGATCCGGCCGCCCCGGTCGACTGCCACGCACAGCGCCCTCGACGAGCACGACACCGCGGCGAGGGGTTCACGCCGTCGACATCGATCGCGGTCCATGCGCCGGCCCCGCCGGCTGGATCGGTCGAGGTGAGCACGCGGCCCTCGGCGTCGACGGCTACGCAGAACTGCGCGCTCGGGCACGAGACGCCGGTCAGCTCGTCGGTGCCGTCGATGTTTGCGCGCGCCCAGGCCGTCGCCCCGCTGGCCGGATTGGTCGCGGTCAGGGCATTGCCGTAGTCGTCGACCGCCACACAGAACGACGCCGACGGACACGAGATCGCCGCGAAGTGGTACACCGGCACCGTCTCGCGCAGATGCCACGCCACGAACCCGCTCGCATTGACGACGAGCGAGTCGATCCCGCACGGCTCATAGGGGAACCGGCACGAAGTCGTGATCGTCGGAGCGCGCCTGCCCGTGCTCAGATCGTAGACGTCGACCGTCTCCGTATCGTCGGTGAAGTACTGGTCGTTGAAGAAGAACGCGAACGCCGCGTAACGACCCGCGAGCGCGACACGCTCGAGCCTGAGCGACCGGGTGTCGGCGACGCTCGGCCCCGACACGAGTAGCAGCACGCGACCGACTGATCGGAGGCATCCATACCACGCCCTGTTCGTATTGCCCGGTTGACCGACGACCCTGGAATACACGACAGCCGTGGCACTGGTCGCGAGCACCGTGGCGCCCTTCAGATTGCATCGCGGAGACGGCGGCACCGGTTGCCAATCGAGCGAGGTCCCGCGGACCCGCGCGACCCGGCGCGATCGTCCACCCCGCGCCGGCACCACGTAGACCGCGCCCCGGGCACCGATATAAGCGATCCCCTGACCGTCGGGCGACCACGCCGGCGCGCGCCCCGAGACGAGCCGCAGCGAGCGCCCGTCGCGAACGCGGACCAACCACACCCACCCAGCGCGGACGAGCGCGATCTGCGCCCCATCCGGGGAGAAGGACGGGTGAGCGCCACCTCCGAGCGAGCGAAGCCCGCTCGATCCGGCGCTCCCGATCAGCACCCGGCCGCCACGGACCGCGGCCAGCGTCCCCGTCGAGGACCACACCGCGTCGGTGAACGGTCCGCTCCGCAACCGGCGCAGGCCCGATCCGCCCAGCCCGATCTGCCACAGCGCACCTCGCGAGATGAACGTGACGAGGCTGCCGCTCGAGGAGAACGACGCCGCGCTACCCCCCGCCGTCAACGACGGAGACTCCCACCCGCACGACACGCATCTCCCGTCGGCACGGACGATCCCGATGCCCGAGGCGGCGGAGCCATCGAACACGAGCTCGCTCCCATCAGGCGACCATCGCGGCGCGGCCGGGCGCCCGCACAGCGAGCGATCGGTGCAGATCCGTCGCTCGCCGCTACCAGAGGAATGGATCAGCACCAGCCCACGACCGGTGACAGGCTGCACCACGAGCAAACCGTCACGACCCAGAAAAGCCGCCGAGGCGCACGGCACGCCCAGCAACGCGACCGCTGCACCGACGATCAAGCCGGCGAGCGCTCGACTGGCGCGGCGATTCGGTCGCATCGACACGTAGAACGCCCTCACCGCACGTTAGTTCCGAACAACCCGACATTGACACGGAATCTGATCTACCTCGCGATCCAGAACTCCGTGCCTGTCAATGGACCAAGACACGCGGGTGGACGAAAGCGTTGCTCGCGTTCAAGATCCAATTCGGAGACCGACTGCCCAACTGAACCATCAACCACCGGCTACACAGAAAGGCGGATGCCCTCGGCCGGAGCGCGGACTGAGCTGATCGAGCGCAGCGGCGGGCTTTGAGATCGGCGAGGCGCGGGCGCTGGCCGACTGCGCGTATGGCGATAAGACCGAGCTGCGAGCGCGTCTTGATGCTGCCAGTCGCCAGTACGTGCTCGCGGTCTCGCACCACACGACCGTGTTCGCGCCGGAGGTGATCTTCGCGCAGCGAGTGTCTGCGCGAGTTGATCGCCGTGGAAGATCGGGACTCACCGAGAGAATGCCGGTCAAGCACGATGCCTGCCGGCAGCCGCGAACCGCCCGTTGTCCTATCGGATGCCCCGGCGTGGCCGGAACTCCTTGCGAGCGATGCGTTGCCACTTTGTTGCCACTTTGGCCGTTCGGCGCGACTTCCCCACGCCAAAGGCCATCCTCGCGAGCGGCCTTCGGGTCTCGATCGGACCCAGTAAGCAGGGCTTTTGCAAGTCCTCCGCCCAGTCGGCGATAGCGCGCCCGGAGAGATTCGAACTCCCGACCTTCGGTTCCGTAGACCGACGCTCTATCCAGCTGAGCTACGGGCGCATGTGGCGGAAACGCCTATGTTGGCGGGCCAAAGCCCGCCCCGACGGTACTACGCGCGCACCTAGCCTGCCTCCCCGTTCTGTTCTCAACTATGCCCGAGTACGCGCTAGTTTGAGACCACGTTTGAGACCACTTGAAGCCGCCCCGCTGATGCTAGCGGCTGCGCTGGCGCGCAGAAGCCCAAAGGGGGACGGGGCGCACATGAACCGCGGCGTGTAGGCGAGCATCCGATGCCTGTCGGCGATGATGCGCAATATGCCCGCGCCGGAACTCGTCGTGCACGCAGACTGGGGGACCCACCCGCGCAAGCGGCAGGTCGCGACAGCCCAGCTCATCGCCGGAACCGCACCCGAGGACGCCACGTACCGGATTGTCGGTCTCCAGGCCGTCGATCCGGTTGATCCGCTCGGCAGCCTCGCGCGGCAAGACCACGGCGAGACGACGCTTGTCGGCATCGACTTCCCGATCGGACTCCCGGTGGCATTGGGCCGCGCCGGGCGCATCGACCACTTCCCAACGTTCCTACGCGGCCAGATGGGGGATGGCGCCGTGGGGCAAGTTCGCCGACGTCGCGAGGACGCCGGACGAGATCACGATCCACCGACCCTTCTATCCCGATCGGCCCGGCGGGACAAGGCGCGCGCATCTACTCGAAGGGCTAGGACTCGGTGCGAGGGAGCTGCGTCGGGTGTGCGAGCGCGATGACGCCGAGAACCTGTTCTGGACGCTGGGCGGCAAGCAGGTCGGGAAAGGTGCGCTGTCGGGCTGGGCGCTCATGCAGGAGGCGTGCCGACGGGCTGATCCGCCGGTCGCCTTCTGGCCGTTCGATGGGAGCCCTGAGACGCTTCTCCAGGCCAGCGGCCGGCGGCTCGTGATCGCCGAGACCTACCCGCGGGCCTACTACGGGTTTCTCGCACCTGCATCCGGCGCCGCTGCGCGATGGAGCAAGCGGCGCCAGAGCGATCGGCTGAAACGGATCCCGGGTCTGCTCGACTGGGCTGCCACGCTCGACGTTGACTGGGACCCGGCGCTCGTCGCCCGCGTGCGGGACGGATTCTCCGCCGGCTCAGAAGGGGCGGACGAGTTCGACGCCGTTGTCGGGATGCTCGCACTGCTCGCCATCCTGCGCGGAACGATCCCGACCGGTGAACCGGAGGTCGACTCCGTCAGGACGGTCGAGGGCTGGATCCTCGGCCGGCCGTACTATCTCGACGTCGCATTCCCTGACTGGTTCGCCCTCGAAGGCCGCGGTGCAGACGGCGACTGGATCCACATCGCAAGCTCGACCGGCGCGATGTTCTCCCGCAAGCAGGACGGCTCGTACCTGCGGTCCGACGGGGGTTCCGGACTATGGATCCGCGCCACGCAGTTCGAACCGAGCACGGGAGAGATCGATCACGTCGACGGCGGCGGCACGCATCACCGGTACCGGATCGTGTCGCTCCCGAGCCCGCGGCTACCCGGGCCTCACCAGACCCGACCACGTGGCGTAGCAACGCGGACGCCCCACGCGAGACGACGCCTGCCAGACCGAAGACAAGCGCGACACTGGCGACGCCCCCATCCCCGAGGCACTGCCGGCGGGGATTACCAAAAAAAGAAATAGATGACGCTGCGATCGTCGACGGCATAAAGCGGTTGATCCGCAGCCGTCGCCCAGGTGAACGCATCACGGCCGCTGGGCGCGAACAACAAGCCCGCACCAAGCGTGTGTTTGAGCGACCTTAGAGGGTTCCACCAAGGTCAAGGAGCTTGATCTGGCGGTGATCGAACGCGGAAACCCGCTGCCCCGGATCGTCCGGATCCTGAGCCTGACTCAGGCCGCGCGACTGGTGCCGCTCACGTCGACGATTACCCGCTTGGTGCTCGACCGCGCGCTGCGATAGCTATACGATGCGGCGTCGCGAAGGGTCGCTAAGCATTGCGGGAGCGGGGCGATCTGGGCCGGCGGAGAACGAGATGACCTTCCTCCACCTGCTCATCGACGTCTTCAAGAATCGGGAGCAATCGCGATACTGGGCCCACGAGACTCGGGCAAGACGCGCATGTATAACCTCCTCCGAGGGAAGATCTCGCCGGTTGGCACCGAAGAGCGGACCTTCGGCGAAGAGCCCCATGGATGGACGCACAACGAAGAGCTCCGTCTTTTCATCAGTAAGGGTGTCGACGTCCCCGGAAGCGTTGGCTTCCGTGATTCCTGGAAGAAGCAGTTCATCGAGGCGGACCGGGTGTTCTACCTATTCAACGTGACAGAGCTACCGTCGAACGGAGACTACGTCGAGCGGCTGAGAGCGGACGGCAAGCTGATCCTGTCCTGGCAGAGGGAGCACCGCAGAAGACTCCACGTGATCGGGACCCACCTCGACCTCGATGATCGAGATGCTGACGACATCCTCGATTTGGAACCGGTCATGCTTTTCAAGGGCCGAACGGAGCCGGAGCGGCTTGTCATCGGTTCGCTCAAGACGCCCAAATCGGGCGTCTCCCTCGTGCGACAGGCGATTGCCCCACGATCTTCATGGCTGATCAGGCACTGGACAACCAGAGCCCCGATCGGTATGTCATCGACGGTTCAGCGGCAGTGGAAATCGTTGGCCCTTTCGACGAGCTCGCTCGGATGTCCGAAATACGTCGCGAAGGCCGTGAGACTCGGGCAGGCGAGATACGATTTTGGCGCCACGGCGACGCCATCGCCGTTCGAATCTCGTCGCCAGAACGTGATGCGTCCGGGCGGCGCGCACCGCTGAATGCGACCTTTACGTCGGACCTGCTCGACGACATTCCGGGTCTGGTCGCGGGTCTCGCGCGGTGCGCCGCACAACTTGGACGGACGTTCGACAAAGAATCTGCCCAATCGGATATCCAAGCATGGGCTGATTCAAAAAAAGCGACGGGCGGCTGGCACCTGATGCCCAGCCGCTTCCCGACGTTGCTATGAACTCGGGCTCACCAGCACCAAGGAACAAGACGACGTCGCGGGCGACCGCCGAATCATCAACCATCTTCATCAGCCCGCGCGGGCCCGCCGGGCACAGGGACTAAACCCGACCCGCGTATTCATAGAAGCCCCGGCCGGACTTTCTTCCCAGACGCCCGGCGGCAATCATGCGCCTCATCATAGGTCGGGGAGCGTACTCGTCCCGCTTGAATTCGTTGTACATGGATCCGCAAACAGCATAAAGGACGTCAACGCCGATTAAGTCGCACAGCGTGAGCGGACCCATCGGGTGACCGCAACCGAGTTTCATCGCTTCGTCGATGTCCTCCCGGCTGGCGTAATTCTCCTCGTAGGCTCGTACTGCGGTCATCAGATAAGGGATCAGCAGACAGTTGACGAGGAAGCCGCAACGGTCCTTCGTCTCGATCGGCTGCTTGCCGATTCGTTCCACGAACATGTGCGCCTTCTCGATCGTCTCGTCGCTGGTGTCGAGCGCGCGCACGATCTCCACCAGGGCCATCACGGGCACGGGGGAGAAGAAGTGCAACCCGACCACACGGTCGGAGTTGTGTACCCCACTCGCTAATTGCGCGATCGGGATGGACGACGTGCTCGACGCGATGACGGCGTCCTCAGCAACAATGCCGCCGAGCGCCTGCATGATTGAGACCTTGAGTTCCTCGTTCTCGGGCACAGCCTCGATCACGAGGTCAGCACCGGCAAGGTCCTTCAGTTCGGTCGTCAGCGTAATTCGCGCGAGCGCTGAATCCCGGTCCGCGGCGTCGCACTTGCCCCGCTTGACCGCGCGATCCAAGGAGCTCTCCAACCGCTGACGGGTGGCGTCAAGGGACCCCGGCCGTTCGCGGACCCGGACCACGACGGGCATCCCGGCAAACGCCGCGGTCTCAGCGATGCCTGCACCTATGAATCCACCACCGACGACGGCTACCGATGTGATTGGCTTAGACATGTCTCACCTTCTGTCTGTTCTCGTTGATCCCGGACTGACGTTCTCGGTACCTGTTCCCGAGCCCCAATGCGTGTCCGCCAATCCACCGATCACAGTAAGGCGCTCTTCGTATCTCGCTCCCCCCGCAGAAGAGCTGCTGGTGGGGGCGCTGTCGGACTGACGACCCGGGCCTGCCGTCGTCGCGCGCAGGCAACTGGACTCTCCCCGGTCGGTCTCGGCCGACGTGACCATCGGGCCGTCGCCGGCGGACGGGTCGATGATCCCCGCCGCCAGCCAGGTGTGCCGGCCGCTGATGACGTCCAGTGCCAGTTGGTGGTTGCCCGCGCGGCGTTGCTCCACAGCTCGTGGAACTGCCGCTCCGCGCGGTGCCGAGCCTGGTTGCAGAAGGCCTCGGTCAGCTCCTGAGTCTCGGCCACTCGCTCGGGGGGCTCCCGCATCGCCGTCTGGGCGCAGGCGACGGCCGCGGACATGGCGAACAGCTCGGCTCCGAGGACTACGATCCGTCCCTCGCAGCCTCCGTGGCCCGCGGTGGCGGTCCGCGTGGTGCGCGGATGCCGGCGCCTGCAGGACATCTGAATCGCGGGGTTCGAAGACCGAGACCTCGGTCCGAAGGTCGTCAAGCGCCATTGCCACGACACGCTCTCCTCCGACATCATCCTGCACGCGAGAATCAGGCAACCAATCTAAGAGCCTCCGCTCCATATGACCCCGCGTCATCCGTAGCCCCACCGACACGAGCAAGTAGTTGCCCGCAGGTGTCGAAGCACGGTTGATCAACAGGCAATGCTCGGCTGGACGATGAGGGAACGCAGCACTGGGCTCACGCTCTGCCGCGGTGCTGCTCCCGGGGCGGCGGCAGTGCTCCGGCGTCGCCGTCAGTGCCGTTGTTGGGACGACGAGCGAGAACGCGGCACCCACTCCCTCGTCACGCCGGCAGGTTTGAGCGCGGCGAGCGACGCGCCGGCGACGGCCTGATCGATCTGGCCTCCAACGATCCGCAAGCACCAGCTGCCTCGGTTCTCGACCAGGATGCTCAAAGGGCAGTGATAAGGCCGGGCTCTGATTGCCGCGGCGACCCTTGGTAGTGAACCTTGAGCTTGCGCCCGCAGCGGCCGAACACAGCGATCCCGTGCAGCAGCGCCTGCCCTTCGCGGACCGCGCCGCCAGGCTCGTGCGCGCGCAGACGAGTGTTGCGAGCGATGCGGTCGTGATTGGCCTCGAACGTCGCCTTGTCAATGAAGCCGAGGTGGTGATCCCAGATCAAGACCCCCAAGTCTGCCTGCAGGAGGCGACGCATCCGCCGACGCGTGTTCCCGTGCTCGTCGACATACCGCTCCCGGCGGGTCCTGCCGAACGCGTACGCGCCGGCGTAGACCGGGCTCTCGAGCACGCTGTGGATTTGGTGATAGGTCGGCACTGGGTCTCGTCGTGATCGAAGCGGCGCATCGGGACTGCACGGCCTCATCGGGTTCGATCAAGATCTCGCCCTCCTCGTCGCCCCACACGAACCCCACCGGCAGCCCCTCGCGCAGCTCCCCGCGCGGGGCCTCATTGCGAATCCCGCCCTCCGGCCGCGCGCGGAGCACGTGCAGCTTGGCCTCCGACGTCGTGCCCGTCAGGCCGAGCAGCAGCCGGTCGTTGAACGATCCGGGTGACACAGCCGTCGGCGTCGCCGACCACGGTGTCGGTCAGGCCGCACAGATCCAGCAGCCGATACCAGTCGACGTTGTTGCGCGCCAGCGGGAGACCTCCACGCCGAGCACCGGCCCGGCGTGACCGAGCGCGCCGTCAGCCGCGCGAACCCCGAGCGGTCAGACAGTCCGGAGCCGGAGCTCCCGAGGTCCTCGTCGATCACGACGAGCTGCTCGCGCGCGGACCCGAGCTCGATCGCGCGCTGCACGAGCGCGTACTGACGGGCGGTCGACTCTTCGTTGCGCTCGAGCTGCGCCTGGAAGGACTGGCGCACATACACGAGCGCGGTCCGGTGCAGATGCGACGCGGCCCTTCGAGCGCTCACTCACCCACCTCGGCTCCCGCTCCTCCTGCTCGCCGGCGACGGTCCGCGCGATCAACGTCGTCAGCAGCGCCATCGCCGTCTGTTGCTGCTCCTCGCCGACCAGCTCCCACAAAGCCACCGCGGGCGCCGGGCTCACCGCAAGTTCCAGACGCAACTGCACCGATCTTCTCCTCGCCGCTCGCGATCATCCCGCTCGGCCAGGACGACACGCTCAAGCAACGGCCCCAGGATCCGCCGGTCTCGGCTGCGCGCGAACGCCGCGCGAGTGCGTGACATGCGCGGCCCGGTCGGTTGCGTCGCGCTCGACCAGCTCTCCAACCAGCTATGCGCTTGCGCTCCGCGGCGGGTCCCGCAGGCTCTGTGCACCCATCTCAGGACACCTGACTCGAGCGCAGGTCGTCCAGTTCCTGCTCGTAGATTTCGCCCAGCGCTCGGAGTGTCTCGAGCGTGGCGTGCGCCTCGTCCTCGTCGATGCGCGAGATCGCGAAGCCGACGTGCAGCAGGACCCAGTCACCGGCGTCGGCGCCGTCCTCGCCCCCGGAGACGAGCGCCACATTGACGGTCCGGCGGACGCCCGAGACCTCGACGCGGGCGAGGAACCGCTCCGCATCGACGAAATCGATTATCTGGGCGGGGATCGCTAGGCACATTGCGGGCTCCTCCAGGCGGCAGCGAGCGCCACGCTGTCATGGATCACGGCCGCGACCGCCCTCATCGGGCCGCTGCTTCTGCCTGCGGCAGCGCCGCGCCCCAGGCGGCGAGCTCGCCGGCTACGCTGTCAACAAGGCCGTCGAGGGCGGCCGCCACAGTTGGGGTGAGATCGGTTCCGAGCGCCGTCGAGCCGGGCTGGACGCCGTGCAGAACGAGCTGCTCCGGCCACGCGCCGCTCAACCGCGCCGCGCCCAGCAGGTCGCGTAGGCCGACGTCGTGAACGGTCGTCCCAGCGGAGAACGCGGAAGCGAACTGGTCGCCGCCGAGCCGGACCAGCGTGCCCGGCTCAGCGCCGATATCGATCGCGTCGACGATGATCGCACGCTCGGCATCGGCGAGATGGGGCAGCAGCAGCATCCCTGCGGTCCCACCCTCGACCAGGGTGAGGTCCGGTTGTGAGACAAGGCGCTCGCGCAGCCGGGCCACGGCCTGGACGCCCACCCCGTCATCCGAGCAGACCACGTTGCCGAGGCCGATGACGACTGTGCCGGCGGGTCTCATTCCGGCGGGTTTCATTCCGGCGCCTCCCGCGACTCCTCGGCGGGCGTCACACCATCGTCCGCGTCGGCCTTGTAGCCGGTGACCATCGACGAGAGCTCGCCGTTGTGCTCCTCGACGTCGAACAGCACCGACGAGTACACGTGATGGATCGCGAACCCGATGAACAGGAACATCAGAAAGAAATGCACCAGCCGCAACTGCTCGATCGGCAGCACGCTCCACGTCCAGCCGAACAGCGTCCTCCAGGCGGGGATCCGGCTGACCCAGGCGAAGAGGCCGAGCCCCGAGAGGATCGATACCGCAAAAAGGGCGTAGAGGAGGACGTAGGCCATGCCCGCGAGCGGGTTGTGGCCGTTCGTTGGCGCTGGATCAGGCCTGCGATACGAGTAGTAGCGGACCATCTCGCGCAGGTCGCGACGCTGCGCCGGCGTAATCGGGAGCAGGCCGCGCCAGTGCGCGTAGCGGTTGCCGACGAACGCCCAGTAGATCCGGAACAGGACGGCGACGATGAACACGAACCCAGCGACCTCGTGGATGAAGCGGACCGTCGCCATCGTGAAGCCCGGATGACCCGGCCCGCCACTGCCGCTGAAGAACGGGTGATAGATGTAGTAGCCAGTGAACGACAGCACGATCACGGCGAGCACGATCGTCCAGTGCACGATCCGCACCGGCAGCTCCCACACGTAGATCGCGCGGCGGGCAGGCCGGGCGGCGGCTTTGAACTCGCGCCGCTGCGCACGGTCGGAAACGACGGCCATCAGCGCCCGGCCTCGACCGTGACGATCGTGCGCTCGCCGGCGCGTTCGGCATCGAGCACGTGCACGGCGCACGCCAGGCACGGGTCGAACGAGTGCACGGTGCGCAGCAGCTCTATCGGGCGCGTGGGATCGGCGACGGGCGTGCCGACCAGCGCCTGCTCGTAGGCGCCCGGCTGGCCCTGCGCGTCGCGTGGAGAAGCATTCCAGGTCGTCGGGACGACCGCCTGATAGTTCTTGATCGTTCCGTCTGAGATCTCCACCCAGTGGCCGAGCGCACCGCGCGGTACCTCGTGGGGACCGAACCCGCGCGCGCTGGACGGCCAGCTGGAGGGGTCCCACTTGGCGGTGTCGGCGATTCGCAGATCGCCAAAGGTCATGTTGTGGTCGAGCTCGTCGACCCAGGCGCTGAGCTGCTCGACGACGATCGCGCTCTCGAGCGCCCGTGCAGCGACGCGGCCGAGCGTCGAGTACAGCGCGGCGGGGCCGACACCGAGCTTCTTCAGCGTGCTGTTGACGACCTTCGTGACCGCGGGAACACCGGACGCGTAGGCGACGAGCACACGCGCGAGCGGTCCGACCTCCATCACCGCCCCGCCGTAGCGCGGTGCCTTCAGCCACGAGTACTTGCCGTTTGTCTCGAGCCACTGATACGGCGGCGTCGGGCCGGTGTAGTTGGCGTCGGTCACGCCCTGGTAGGGATGCAGCGCGGTCGCCTCGCCGCTACCCGGGTAGCTGTACCAGGAGCGCGCCACCTGCTCGGTGATCTTCTCCTGGTCCATCGGGAGGACATGCGCCAGGTCGCGGTCCATGATGATCCCGCGCGGGAACAGATACGTGGCTGTGTCGCTGACCGAGCCGGTGCCGTAGCCGCCGTAGGTCATGAAGTTGCGGGTGTTGCCGCCAATCGTCGTCCAATCCGGGTAGGCCGAGGCGACCAGCAGCACGTCGGGGATATACACCTGCGCGATGAACGTCCGCATCGACTCGATCCGCGCCCGCAGGAAGTCGATTGCCGCGGGGTTGATCGCCTGCGGGCTGTTGGGGTCGATCGGCGTCGCCATCCCACCGACGACGAACGTCTGCGGATGCGGGTTCTTGCCGCCGAGCAGGGCGTGGATCCGGATCACGTCGCGCTGCCACTCGAGCGCGTCGAGGTAGTGCGCGACCGCGAGCAGGTTCTCCTCGGGCGTCAACCGGTACGCCGGGTGTCCCCAATACCCGCTCGCGAACAATGACAGCTGGCCAGAGTCAGCAACCGTCTTGAGCCTGTTCACAACGCCGCTGAAGTACGTCGGGCTCGAGCTGGGGTAGTCGGAGATCGATTGTGCGAGGCGCGACGTCTTCGCAGGGTCGGCCTTCAGCGCCGAGGTGATGTCAACCCAGTCGAGCGCGTGTAGTTGGTAGAAGTGGATGACGTGGTCGTGGACAAGCTGGCTGCCCGCGATCAGGTTGCGGACCAGCTCCGCGTTCGGCGGGGGCGTCGCGCCAATGGCGTCCTCGACGGCGCGCACCGAAGCGATCGCGTGCACGGTCGTGCACACGCCGCAGATCCGCTGCGCCCAGATCCAAGCCTCACGCGGGTCGCGGCCCTCGACGATCTTCTCGATCCCGCGGAACATCGTTCCCGACGCCCATGCCTCGGTGACCTTGCCACCGGACACCTCCGCCTCGATCCGCAAGTGGCCCTCGATGCGGGTGACTGGGTCAATCTTGATTCGCGTCACGTCCACCCTCCGATCCTGTGTCCGGCGTTTGCGGCGGCGGAGGCTCCGCGACGCCGTCCTCCGCGGTCGCTTCGGCGGCCGGTGCACCGGCTTCCTGGGTACCGGCTTCCTCGGTGCTCGCCCCGGCGGTCTCGCGAGCACGCGCCGCCTGCAGTCCCTTGCCGACACCGTGCGCGGCCATCAGGGCGGTAACTCCCACGACCAAGCCGACGCCGACCGTCTCAGCCGTCGTGTCGGCACCGAACCCGGACACGTTCGGGAGCCGACCGTAGAACGGGCTCGAGTTCGACCAGAAGTCGTGCGACGCGCAGCCGATACAGGTCCCGCCGGCCTGCACCGGCCAGCTGGTCCCGTCGTTCCAACGCACGTTCGGACAGTTGTAGGTAGCGATCGGGCCCTTGCAGCCCATCTTGTACAGGCAATAACCCTTGCGGTGGCCCTCATCGCCCCACGACTCGACGAACAGCCCCGCGTCGAAGTACGCGCGCCGCTCGCACTGATCGTGGATCAGGTCCCCGTAGGCGAACAGCGGCCGGTTGTACTGATCGAGCGCGGGCATCTCGTTGAACGTCAGATAATGCACGAGCACGGCGACCGTGTTCACCGGGTTGTGCGGGCACCCGCCGAGGTTCACGACCGTGGCGCCGGGCACCACGTCCTGCACGCCCTGCCCGCCGGTCGGGCCGTGCTGCACAATTCCACCGTCCCACGCGCAGGCGCCGACCGCGAGAGTGAACTTCGCGTTGCCGGCGACCTCCCGCGCGAGGTCGAGCGCCGAGCGACCGCCGATCGTGCAGAACCCGTCACCGGTCGGGATCGCGCCCTCGATCACAGCGATGTACTGGCCCTTGAGGTCGCGCACGGCCTGCGTGCTTTGCGCCTCGGCCTGCTCGCCCGATCCGGCCATGATCAACTCGTGGTAATTCCACGCCAGCGTCTCGAGGACGATCTGAGCGACGTCCGGCTGCGGCGAGCGCAGGATCGACTCCGAGTTACCGGCACAGTCCTGGAATTGCCGCCAGATCAACACCGGCCGGCGCACCGTGCTGAGCGCCTCCGCGATCGCCGTGCGATAGCTCGCCGGCAGCGCCAGCGTCGACGCCATCACGCCGCAGAAGGCCATGAACGCCCGCCGGCTAACGCCACGCTCCTCCAACCGCTCCGGCAAGGACTGATTCAGGAACACCTTGCCCACCTCTCCTCGACACGACCAAGTGCGCTTGCCCGACCCATCCTAGCCTCGGGGCTGCCAGCGCCGACATTTTTTGGGGACTCCTCGTCATTTGGGGGTGAATTCGGGGCTCGTTAGCGTCTGGGGCTGTCGTGAGCGCAGTGCCGGCTCTGCCGGCGCTCATTGCCAGATAGCGGAGCCGAAGCCCGGGTCAAGCGGCCGAACTCCCTGCACGCTGTTGGGTTCTGGGTGACGGCCGGCTGACCGGGGCTGCCGCTTGACGCGCGGCGCGCGGGTCCGCTACCGCCGTTGTCGTTTGGCCCGCCAGTGTGGTCTCGCAAGTTGCGCTGGCGGGGGAGACCCGCCGCCGCCGCTTCTGCGGCAGTCTGCTGGCTGTTCCAAGGTCAGCGACAATCGAGGAGGGGCGACGTGCGGGTCACCACCGCATTCAACCGGATGCTCGGACTCCCGGGCGCCTGGGTCAGGGACGTGGAGTTCGGCGCGCAGGCGATGATCGTGACGGTCGCGTTGCGCCGCAAGCAGCCGGTCTGCTCGGGCTGCGGGGCGCGCGGACTGCCGATCAAGGATCACCGGACCAAGCGCTGGCGCCATCTCGACGTGGGCGGCCTGCGGTGCCTGATCGAGTGCCGGCTCAGACGGCTCTACTGCCCGGGCTGCGGCGATCTGCCCGAGCACGTGGAGTGGGCGCGCGGCGGCGCGCGCTACACCCGTGACCTCGACGATCTGGTCGCGTGGCTGGCGCAGCAGATGAACCAGACGCAGCTCACCCGGTGATGCGAATCGGCTGGGAGACGGTCGGGAACATCCTTCAGCGGGTCGTCGCCGAGAAGCTCCCCGTCGGCCGGCTGGACGGCCTTGCGCTGATCGGCGTCGACGAGGTCAACTATGGCGCCGATCACAAGTTCCTCACGTGCGTCGCCAACCACGAGACCGGCGGGATCGTGTGGGCCACCCGCAACGCCGCCAGCTTGCAAGCGTTCTTCGACGGGCTCACACCCGAACAGAAGGCGTCGATCCGGGCGGTCTCGATCGACATGTCCGCCGGGTACGAGAAGGCGATCACCCAGGCGGTCCCCGACGCCCAGGTGTGCTTCGACCCGTTCCACGTCGTGCAGCTCGGCGGCAAGGCGGCCGACCAGGTCCGCCGCGACGAGTACAACCAGCACGGCCGCTCCTCCACCGGCGAGGGCAAGTGGATCAAGGGCACCCGCTACAGCCTGCTCAAGGACCCCGCCAACCAGACCGCGGGTCAGCTGCTCAAGCTCGCCGAGGTCGTGACCACCAACAAGCGCATGTACCGCGCGTTCCTGCTCTACGGCGAGCTGCGCTACGTCTACCGGCTACCGAGAGACGAAGCGACCGAGCGCCTCGACGCGTGGCTGGCGTGGGCGTCCCGCTCGCGGCTGAAACCGTTCATCAAGCTCGCGCGCACGATCCGCAAGCACAAGCTCGGCGTGCTCGCGGCGATTCAGCTGAACATCAGCAACGGGCGCTTGGAAGCGCTGAATAACAAGGTGAGGTTGCTCTCACACCGCGCATACGGATTCCACTCCGCCAACGCGCTGATCGCGATGATCTACCTCTGCTGCGCCGGCATCACGATCGCCCTCCCTCACCGATAAGTCACCCCAAACCGAGAGGAGAGCCGTTAAACCCAGCGGAAGTGTCCGCAAATCAGCAGAATTTCGCTCAGGGCGATTCAGCCGCGGCAGTGTCCGATTTCCAGGGCTTTTGTGCCATTTCACGCCCGATGCGGTACCGCTTGCCATGCAAGAAGGTCGAGGGTTCGAGTCCCTTCAGCCGCCTGTTGTGAAGCCCCGACAATTCGCGGGGATTTTCTCGCTCTCGGGGGTGGCCTGTGGTGCGTAGATGAGCTTGCGCTACCACTCGGCGCTACCAGACGGAGGTAGAGCGATCAGGCGCTCGACACGGCGCCGCCGCCCGCCGTGCTGCCTCTGCTGGGCACCGAGGCGACGAGCAGGACCGCCCCGTCGGCCCGGCAGCGTCCTGCTTCCGTGATTGCGCGGGTACTCCGCCGGGCGGTTGGCGGGCGTCCCCGGACGACCGCCTTCCTGGCGAAGCACGCGCCCGCCGCTGACGGCAGCGACAATCCTCGTTCATGGAGGGCGCAAGCAAGCGCACGACTTGACCGGCGCAGCGCTGGCCGGCATCCGTCGAAGCGAGCGTCCGGACGGTGGGTACCGGTGACGTGAATGCGAGCGTCCCCGTATCCGCGCGCAAATGAGGAAAGGCGTTGCCGTCGGTTGCGGTAGGCGAGATGCGCGTCCCGTGAGCGAAGCAGGAGCGCGATGCCCTGCGTGGCAAGCGGTGGAGCTGACCGGCCCGTCGGCGGCGCTGGAGTGCTGCATTGCCCGGGCATACGGGCAGCGGTGGCCGGGTCGGTCGGCGTGACTCCTGGCGCTCCGGACCAGGCTGCACTGTGAGCTGCGCCTTTCTATCGCATCGGGGGAGAAAGAAAGAGACAAGGCGATCACCGCAGAGCGCTGAAAACAGCAGCGATGGGGGCGTTGGAGCCGTAGTTCGCCTCCGCGAGGTGCGTAGTCGTTGCGATGTTGGGCAATGCGTCGCCTCGGCAGACTTGGGGGATGAGCGAGCTCACCGGAGCCGCGGACGGAGCATCCGCTCCAAACGGGGCGCGCCGCGACCCCGACGGACAATCCGGGGTGGTGGAGCTTGCCGACGGGCGCTTGCTGGCGAGCAGGCGCTGGCCGGGGACGGGAGTGCCGCTGGTGGCGCTGCACGGACTGTTCGACTGTTCGCTGGGTTGGAAGAAGGTCGCCGCCGCCACGACGCGACCGTGTGTCGCGTTTGACCTGCCCGGGTTCGGGCGCTCGGGGATGCCCGCGGAGAACCGCTTCGCAAGCTATGCGCAGGACATCCGTTGCGGGCTCGACATCCTGGGCGTGGGGAACTTCTCGCTGGTCGGCCATTCGCTCGGCGGGCCGGTCGCCGCCGAGCTTTCAGAAAAGGCCGGCGACCGAACGCTCAATCTGACTTTGCTGGCGCCCGGCGGGTTCGGCCCGGTGCCGCTCGCGGAGCTGCTTGGGGGCAGCGCACTCGGTCGCCTCGCGCGCCTCGGCGTGCCATTGGCGATGGCGAACCCGTTGAGTGCCGCCGGCATCTACATGGCAGTCGTCTCCCACGGGCACCTGCCCGAGCGCCAGCTGCTCGGCCGGGTGATGCGCCGCGCGTTCAGCACCGCGTCGGGGGCGGTCGCCGCCAACGAGGCAATCGTCGCCGCGGCCCGGGACCCGGACGGGTTCATGCACCGTCCCGTGCGCTACGACGGGCCCGTGTCGGTGCTGTGGGGCACGAGCGACGTCTTGATTCCCGTCTCGCACGCGGCCCGCGTGTGTGAGGCGCTGCCGCAGGCCAAGCTAACTGTGTGGGAGGGCATGGGACACCATCCACAGCGCGAGCGTCCCGAGCAGCTCAACGACTACCTCGCCGCTGCCACACGAACGCAGGCCACGCCGTGGAGCGCGGCCGCCTGAACAGGCGGGCGGGCGGCGACAGCCCGGATTGCCGGCCGGCCTGAGCGTCTCGAGGTGGCCGGACGCTTTGCTGCGCGCGGTCAACGTTTGCCCGGAGCTGGCGCACCAAGCAAACGGCGGAACGCAGGAGCTCGAGTCCGTGGATCGCGCCCAGAGTCTCTTTGCGCCGGACCGGGTTCCACGGAGGGTCTCCCACGAACCCAGGGCATTCCAGGAGGTCGGCCACACCGGTCGAAGGTCCGCTTCAAGGACTGTGTGGGGCGGCCGGGAAGAGGCTATCGTTCGGAACATGACTGTGACGACGGGTACGGCGGAGACGAACGGCTCTGATGGCGGGTTGCGCGATGTGCGCGTGGCGATCATCGGCGCGGGGTTCGGCGGTCTCGGGGTAGCGATCAAGCTGCGCGAGGCCGGCGTCGAGGACTTTCTGGTGCTCGAGCGCGACGAGGCGCTCGGTGGCACCTGGTGGGCGAATACGTACCCGGGGTGCGCCTGCGACGTGCCGGCCCACCTCTATTCGTACTCGTTCCAGCTGAACCCGGACTGGAGCAGGATGTTCGCGCCGCAGCCGGAGATCCTCGAGTACCTGCGCCGCGCCGCGCGCGAGCGCGGCATAGAAGGCCATCTGCGGTTCCGGACCGAGGTCCAAGGCGCGCGGTGGGACGAGGACGCGCAGCTGTGGCATATCGACACGAGCCGCGGGTCCCTGAGCGCCCGGGTGCTCGTCGCTGCGGCGGGCGGGCTGGTCGAGCCGAAGTACCCCGACATTCCTGGGCTCGCCGACTTCCAAGGAGCGTGTTTTCACTCTGCCCGCTGGGATCACGACCATGATCTGCGCGGTGAGCGCGTCGGCGTGATCGGGACCGGCGCCTCGTCGGCGCAGTTCATTCCCGAGATCCAAAAGCAGGCGGAAAGATTGACCGTCTTCCAGCGCACCCCGGGCTGGGTGATGCCGCGCCTGGATCACCCCCATTCCGACGCGCAGAAGCGTCTGTTCGCGCGCTTTCCGGTGCTGCAGCGCGCGGTCCGATCGTCGCTGTATTACGCGGCCGAGGCGCTTGTGGTCGGGCTCGTATACGACCAGCGGCTGCTGAAGGCGGTCGAGTACGTGGCGCGCCGGCATCTCAAGAAGCAGGTGCCGGATCCCGAGCTCCGCGCGCGGCTGACCCCGAACTTCCGGATCGGCTGCAAGCGCATCATGTTCAGCAACGACTACCTCCGGTCCTACGCCGAGCCGAACGTCGAGCTCGTCAGCGACCGTATCCGCGAGGTTGTGGCGGACGGCGTGATCACGAACACCGGCCGCCACGTCGAGCTCGACACGATTCTCCTCGGGACCGGCTTCCATGTCTTCGATCCGCCGCACGCGTCAGGCGTGTTCGGCCGAGACGGGCGGACTCTCAAGGAGCGATGGAGCGACGGTGGGATCCGCGCCTATCTCGGGACGGCGGTCCCCAACTTCCCGAACCACTTCATGGTGATGGGCCCGAACACGGGGCTCGGGAACAACTCGATGATCAACGTGATCGAGGCGCACGCCGGCTACGTCGTCAACGCGCTCACGACGATGGACGCGCGCGGTCTGACGAGCGTCGAGGTTCGCGAGGACGTTGAGGAGCGCTACAACGAGGACATCCAAGCGCGCCTGCAGCACACGGTCTGGAACGAGGGCGGCTGTAAGAGCTGGTACATCGGGCCCGACGGGCGCAATCACACGCTGTGGCCATCGTTCTCCGACGCGTTCAAGCGCCGACTCGCGCGCTTTGATGAGGCCGACTTCGTAACGCGCACACGCACCGACGAACCGGTCGGCGTCTAAACGACCCTGGGTTCGACAGAAGGGGACACCCAAACCCGCGAGAGCATGCCGCGGTTGCGTCTCACGCCCGACCGTCGGATTAAGTCGATCACCTTCGCAGATCTGGACTCGATCGTCGCACTCGACGCCAGCGCTACGAGATCTGAGGCGCTCGGGAACGCCAGCACGACCTCTTCCCTGGCCTTCGCGCCTGAGGTCCGCCGAAGTGGATCTTGAAGCCTGGGGAGACGCCTGCTGATAGCCCGAAGCGGCGGTGTGTCTCGCCGTTGGGTCAGAATGCTCCGATTGCTCACCGCGCCTGCGGCGGCGATGGTCTCGCCACCGTTCGCGTTGGTCCACGTAGCGAGAACATCGGGAGCCGTGTCCGCGAAGATGTGGTGCTCACCCAGAGCGGTCACGTGAAGTTCCCACAGAACGTGCGGCGGCCCTGTGCTGTCTTCCGAGGCCGGCGCGAAGTACGATCGCTCGCGGGGGGAGGCGGCGCGAACCTAGGAGGAGCTAACACATGCCGACAGATGCCAAGAGCCTGGTCCGTCGCTTCTACGATGGTGTCGGCGCGGGCGATCTCAGTGTGATCGACGAGCTTGTCGCGGACGATTTCGTCGATCACGAGAGTTTCCCGGGGCTGGAGCCCAACAAGAAGGGCGTCAAGCAGTTCTTCGCCGTGCTCCGTTCAGCTTTTCCCGACCTCCGCATGGAGGTCCGCGAGATGCTCGCCGACGACGATCTGGTATCCGTTCGGGTCATCGCCACGGGGACCCATCAGGCGGACTTCATGGGGATGCCGTCGAGCGGTAAGCGGATCGAGGTGCAGGTCTTCGACGTATTCCGCATCCTTGGGGGGCAGGTGACGGAGCACTGGGGGCTCATGGATGCGATGACGATGTTGCAGCAGCTAGGCGGGATGCCGGAGTTTCCAGCGTAACCCTTCGTCGCCTCCGATCAGCTCGAGTGTCCGGCATGTACGGCCGTCAGACCGTTTCCGGATCGGCGCCCGCCAATCGCGTCAAAGAAGCGTCGCAAACCCCGAAGCGCAGACGAGGCTGAGAAGCGCTGCGGGGAGGTGGTCAGGCTGCTGATTCGGCGCAACGCAGAAGCCGTCGAGACCGGGACACTCCGTCAGTCGCGCTTTCGTGTGGATGCGCAGCGAGAGAGCGGGGGGCCTGGTCAAGCCGCCGGCTGTGCTGGTGGGCACCTCGTTCGCTCGGTGCAGGTCGTCGGTCGCGAGGGATGGTGTGCGCGGTCTGCGAGGTCTCGTAGTCGTCCCCGATCTTGGTCAGTAGTCCGTGGTGGTCGCTGCGCGGGGTTGCACGCTGGCGCTCGTGCTCGGGAGAACGTAGCGTTTGGCCATGGATGCGATCGAGGAGCGTCTGAGTCCGCTTGACTCGACGTTCCTGGAGCTCGAGCAGGCGGACGAGGGCGCGATGATGCACATTGGCGTCGCGCTGATCTTCGATCCACAGGTCGCAGCGGGTGGGACGCCTTCGCTTGAGCAGGTGATGGCGCTGCTGGACGAGCGTTTCGGAGCGCTGCCCCGGTTTCGTCGGCGCCTTTCCGAGTCGCGTGTGCATGGATTGCGCCGCCCGGCTTGGGTCGAGGATCCGGCCTTTGACCTGGGCGCCCACGTGCGTCATGCGGCGTTGCCAGCCCCGGGGGGAGATAGTGAACTGCACGAGTGGCTCGGGGACTTCTGGTCGCATCGGCTCGACCGCGCCCGCCCGCTGTGGGAGCTGGCGCTTGTCGACGGCCTCGAGGATGGCCGCTGGATGCTCGCGACCAAGACTCACCACGCGATGGTCGACGGCGTCGCCTCGGTCGACATCGGTCACATCCTGCTCGATGCCGAGTCGCAACCCGCCCCGCGAGCCCCCGCCGAGCCGTCGCCGACAGACGTACCCGACGGGGGTAGCCTGCACCTGCCGGACTGGCTGCCATCGACGATCGCGGCCCAGATTGCGCGCACGGCGATCGACGCCGCACGTCACCCGCGACGGTTCATCCGCGCCGGCGAGGCGACGCTGGCGATGAGCGAGATGGTCTGGCAGGACGAGATCATGGCGGCGCGTCACTCGTCGCTCAACGTTCCGATCGGCACGACGCGACGGTTCGGATCGGTCGTGTTCGAGCTCGCACAGATCAAGGAGGTCAAGCAGACGCTCGGCGGGACCGTCAACGATGTGGTCCTGGCGGTCGCGGCGGGAGCGTTGCGGCGCCTCCTGCAGCACCGGGGCGAAACGCTCGACCGCCCTTTGCGCGCGATGGTTCCAGTCAACCTTCGAGGCGAGGATCACGACAGCCTGGGCAACCAGGTGACCTCGCTGTTTGTCGAGCTCCCGATCGGCGAGCCAGACACCCGGCGCCGCTACGAGCGGACACGCGCCGCCGCCACCCACCTGAAATCCGGAACCGCCGCGCTCGGGGGCTCCATGCTCCTGCTCGTGGCCGGCCTCGCGCCACCGGTGCTGCACGAGTCGATGTCGCGAATGCTGTTCGCTCCGAGGCTGTTCAACCTCACGATCACCAACGTGCCCGGGCCACAGATCCCGCTCCACGCGCACGGGGCCCGCTTGCGCAGGATCGTGCCACTAGTCCCGCTGGCCGCAGACCACGCCATCGGAATGGCGGTCGTGTCCTATGACGGCGAGCTGGTCTTCGGTATCAACGCCGATCACAAAGCCATGCCGGACCTCGACGTTCTCATAGCCGCCCTGGACGACGAGTTCGCGGCACTGCTCTCGCTGGCCCGAGCCTGAACGTCGATCGTGGATCAACGGCGCCCGGTCAGCCGCGAACGGGCGCTACGCACTGCGCTCGGTGCTGCAGCGTGCGCCCGCCGGCGTTGCGGAGAGCGGTGCCGCGCTCGACCTGGATGTCAGCGACACCCCGCCGGCCGTCTGCGACTTGAGCGCGGGCGAGGATGGCCGACCCAGACGCTCCCATACGCCCGAATCGTTCCGGAGGGACTCAACTCCCCGGTTGTCCTGACGCTTCTCTATGGCCCGGGATCGGCCGCCGGCAGCCGGCGGCCTCGATTGGGAACCGCGCGAAACGCAGCCCCGCGGCCCAGGCCGGCCTGGCGACCGCCGAGGCCGACCGCGAGCACCGGCGCTCACCGGACCGCGATCGCCGCGCACCTCCAGATCATCGCGGCCTGCCTCCTCACGCCCTCGACGCCCTCGACTCAACCGCTTCTACGACAGGCTCCTAGACTAGGAGTCGACCCCTGCGCCTTCTTGCGCCTGTGCGCGGATGTATCGTTCGTAGAGTTCGATGGACTGTATGAGGGTGCGCGTGCCGAGGAATCCTTGGAGCACGCGCTTTTTCGCCTCGCGGCCCATCGCCCCTGCTCGCGCCGGATCGTCGCGCAGGTTGCGGACCGCGGCACCGTAGGCGGCGAGGTCGAGCGGATCGTCGAGCAGGATTCCCGTTTCACCGTCGACGATCTGGTCCTGGATGCCCCCGATGCGACTGGCTACGACCGGGCGCGCTTTCCACATCGCCTCCGCGACCGTGAGCCCGAAGCCCTCGGCCAGGCTCTTCTGCACGACCACGTCGGCGCGACGTTGCAGCGCGTTGACGATCGCGGCGTTCTCGTGCACGTCGCCCATCGGCAGCGCGACGAGATGCACGCGCTCGGCGACCTCGGCGGGCATTGCCTCGTACTCGGTGCTCGCCCGGGCGAGCACCTGCCCGCCCTCCGGGTCGTCGGTCACCGACTCGACAGCCGGCCCGGCGTAGACGAGGTGCACGTCGGGCACCACCGGCGCGACGTGCTCCGCGAAGCCCCGCATCACCCCGATCGGGTCCTTGAGCGCGTCCCACCGCGAGACCTGAACCACAACGCGGTCAGACGAGCGCAGCCCGCGCCGCTCCCAGCGCTGAGCCGGACGCTCGACGCGACCCGGGCTCCCGTCCAAGCGCGTGAACGTCGCCGGCGCGGCCGCGCCGTCCTCGTTGAGCCCCGCGACGGTGAGGATCGCGAGCATCCGCTCGCGGTCAAGCTCCTGGTTCTTAGGCGAGAACGCGTCGATCGACGGCGGGATGATCGTGACCTCTTTCTTGAGCCCCTCCCACGCGAACGCCGTGCGCGAGAAGACAGACGCGTCCGCCTCGCGGACGTAGGGGATGAGAAACTCCCACGCCCTGCGCGCGAGCGGGTGAGGCTGGTCGAGACCGACGTGACAACGCCACAGTGTCGGACAGCCGATGTCGCGGATCGCCGGGATCAGACCGGCCGGCTGCGGGTCGTGGATGATCACCACGTCCTCGGGCTTGACGAGCTCACGGAACTCCACGGCATTGCGCTCGGTCACCTCGCCGAAAACGCGACGCGCGTCCTCGTCGAGGTCGCCGCCATCGCCCGGCGAGCCGTGCAAGAAGTTATGAATCCGCTTGGTCAGCACGAAGAACTCCGCATCGCCCCCGATCACCACCCAGCGCGCGTCGATGCCAGCCCCACGCGCGTACGCGAGCAACGAAACGAGCATCTCGGCCACGCCACCACCTTGAGCGGTCGAGTTCCCATTCCACACCACACGCCCGTCGAACACCTCACGGCCGCGCTGCACCACACGCACGAAACGCTCGTAATCCTCAGGCGGGAGCACCGACCCGAAGCGCTCCAAGTCCAGCGCGCCGACGGGCACATGCGAAAGGGCCGCCATCGCCCTCCATCATATGCCCCCGATCCTCTACCCGAAGGTCGCTGTTCGGGGCAAAACACAAGTACCCTGACCGACCTGCGATAGCCTCACGTTAGGGGCAATCAAGACAAGGAGGATGAGAATGGCTGAGAGCGTCTATCGGGTAACCGAGTTGGTTGGCGTCAGTAGCGAATCGTGGGAGGCAGCTGCCCGCAACGCGATCGAGACCGCCGCGAAGACTTTGCGAGACCTGCGTATTGCCGAGGCCCACCGCTTCGACGTCACGATCGAGAACGGCAACGTGGCGAGCTACCGCGTGCGCCTGAACGTTTCGTTCAAGTACGAACCGGCCGTCATCGGGCCGCAAGCTGATAACCCCGAGGAATGGGAACACACGCGTCACGAGCTGGAATAGTCAGGACTCTTGCCTGCTTGGGGTCACTCAGGGGGTTTGGGGGCCTCTTCGGAGTCTCGGGACGGAATACGTACCGCTGCGGCCACAGAGGATCAGTCCTTGCAGCAGCGCCTTGCCCTAGCGCGCAGCGTTAGCCCGCCCCCCGCGCGCCGGGCGCCCGTTCGCCCGCAGCCGCTCCTGATTGCCGAGGTAGCGCTCGAATGAGACGTAGCCGGCGTCGTGGTCCGGGATGCACACGTGCCACTCCCCGCGCGGCGCGCGACGCTGACGCTCGCGCACGACGCCGTTCTCCACGCGCCGCTCGGCGCGCCTGCGCCCATACGCGTACGACGCCCGCAAACTCCGAGTTGGTCAGGATGTCGTGGATCGCGCTGTAGGTCGCCGGCACCCAAACTGAGGTTGTCCGACGCGGCGGCGCGATCACCGAGCCGTTGGCGTTGCCGCCCCCGTTCCCGCGCGCGAAGCAGGGATCAGCGTCGGTCAGAGGCGCCGCTGTCCGAGCTCGCCCGGCTCGGCGCCCGGTTGATCATTTAGCGGGCGGCGGCCGAGTGCCGTCTGCGTCGGCAGCTTGAGCTGTGCCGTCTCGGTGACTCCGAGCCCCGTGTTCTGGCCGTTGGTCTTGTCGTGGCGTCGGGGTGGAGTTGCCGGTTACGTTCGCGAGGCCGGCTTGGCCAGTCATCGTGATATCGAGCACGACCTTGCGGTACACGCCCGTCCCGTCCTCCTCCTCGGGGGACGCAGCAGCGCAAGGCGGATGCCTTCGCCTCGGCGTACCGATCGCCGGCTTGGTGTCCGTGACCACGAACGCCTCGTCGGGGCCGATGTCTTCCACGGCGCCCCAGAAGTTGCGGATGATCGGCAGGCCGCGGACCTTGTCGTAGTCCTTGGTCTCGACCAGAATTCGCTTGTGCCCGTCGCCGACGACGGCGTCGATCTGGTGCCGGACGCCGGAGTCGCCGCGCAGTCGCAGGTCGCGCACGGTGGCTCTGGACGTCCCCCGGTTCGGTGGATCACAATGTGTCCGGGGGACTCCAAAGGAGCATCCGTAGTTCCCGCGCATCTTCTACGGCATCGCCCGGATGCGCCGTCCTGGTCGAACGAGTAAGCCTTGGAGTGTTCGACCTCCAATCGAATCAAAGAGACGAGGGAGGTTATTGCCATGATCGGCCTCATGTTCATAGCAGCTTTGCTGGTGTTCGATGCGTTCGTTTACCGTCGTATCGGTAATCCATACCGATGAGCGCATTTGTGCTTCACCTGCCTCTCGACGTGACCTGAGCACTGCATTGGTGCGCATGCGTCACGCTGAGGGGCGATGAGGCTGCGGTTCTGAGGCGGTGTACCGCGAAAGTGGTATGTGAAACTCTTTTGTGCGGTTGTGCGTTGCAGTTCCACTACTGCTTGTTGTTGCCGTTGGCCTGGGACCCGTAATCCTCGGCATCCTCTGTGCGGTCGGATTCGGAGCTTGAGAAGGCGGCGGCGTTGTTGGCGGAAGGTCGGCCGAGACCTTGACGAGGGGGAGGATGGGGTGTTCGGGATCGCCACACGCGTGGCGAAGGACCGGATCATCTCGACCGTCGACCCTGATGCTCGGCACGGTCACAAGACCAGCGCCCGCGGGTTTGATGGCTATAAGGGCATGTCGCGGTCGATCCGGATAGCGAGTTGATCATCGCGTCGACGGTGACGGCGGGGAACGTCGGCGATGGTCAGGCGGTCGACGCCGTGCTCCTCGCCGATGAGGTCGCTAACGCTGAGGACCCGAGCACCGAGGACGAGCCGCCCGCTGGGTCTGGGCGGTCGCTGGCGTACGCCCGCTGAGCCGCTCTCGGTCTACGGCGATTCCGCCTACGGCGCCGGCAGTGTCCTGAACACTCTCGAGCGAGGCGAAGCGGAGATCATGTGCAAGGTCCAGCCACCGAACGTGCCGGCCGGCCGGTGGGCGAAGGACGCATTCCAGATCGACCTGAACTCGGGCACCGTCACCTGTCCGATCGGGCAAGCCGTTCCGCTACGAGCGATCAAAGACGGGCACATCGCCAAGTTCCGCCACGCAGGCCGGTCCTGTACGAAAGGAGAAGTGACCCGCGTCAGGAGGTCGCGGTCCAGAGCTGTGCGGGGCGGCCGCCGGTGGCGATCTGAGTCACCGTGGCTCGGCCGGCGGCTTGGAGGGCGTGGAGGGCGTGCTCTTCCCGTTCCGAGGCTGCGTAGCCGGCCTGCGCGCACCCCTACCCAACGCTTCGCTGTGTCCTCACGGGTCGCCAACGCATGGACGTGGCCATCGCGACTCGCCAGATCTTCGATGTAGGACTCTTCCATTCCCTACTTCATGCCGGTTCTCCGGCGCTTTCGTGAATCCAGAAATAGGAAATGGGCTCTCCTCTCGGTTTGGGGTGACTTATCGGTGAGGGCCAACCCAACCCTCGCATATCACCCCGAAGCGCCCTCGCGCTCCGACCGCCACCCACACACCGAACCACACCCGACCCACACCACACCAGCACGATCACCACTGCCGACCCGACAAACCTCTCCCCATATCAGCGGGGAGGGGTGCTCAGCGCGCTTGGGCGCGCGTGGACGCCCCGATCGTCTTGGCGAGCCAGTCGACGAGTGGCTTGGACGCCTCGAGCTCGGTCTGCACGACCTCGTCGCAGGCGGGCTGATGCAGCCAGGGCTCGAGGTCGTGGCGGCGATGCACGGTGATCGACTTCATGCGCAGGAGGTCGATCCTGGGGTGGTCCGGGCGAAAGCCGCGCGGCGCGCGCTTGAGCTCGGGCTCGGTGGGGCTCAGCCCGGCAGCGGCGGCGGTCTGGAACGCGCGCTCGACCGGCTTGTAGCGGCGGCCGTCGTCGACGGCGGCGCGGAAGCGCTCGAGCTGGTCGGTGGCGGCATGATGCAGGCCGGCGCCGACGAACAGGCCGTCGAGGGAGAGCTCGAAGTAGTAGCCGCCGGCGTCGCCGTAGCCGATCGCCACGGCGATGTTCTCCTTGATCGGCGGGCGCAGGTGGAAGCGGGTGTCGTTGTAGGGCCGGAAGACCTTCGGGCGGCCGAGGTGGGAGAGCCTGTCGGCCAGCTCGCGGGCGGGGGCGAGCAGGTCGGCGTCGTACCGGGACCGATTGGCCTTGAACCAATCGCGATCGTTGTTGGCCTCGAGCTCCTCGAGGAAGGTCAGCGCTTCAGGCGGCCACACGGATGGGACACACCACCAGTGCGCTGCCCTACGCGTCGGCGTAGCGCGCCACGGTGAAGCCGATCAGCGTCGGCACGTGGATCGCGAATACGACGAGCGAGAGGGTCAGCACGACGAGGGCGCCGCCACGGAGGTGGTTGCGCAGAAACGCGTACTCGATCAGGCCGGCGATCACCGCGTAGGCCAGGAGCGCCCATTTGGCCACGCCGAAGAACGTGGGCCAGGCGAAACAGTCGACCCGGGTGAGCGAGAACAGATTGCCGATCAACAGCAGGATCGAGGCGGCGAGCAGCGCGACCGCCGGCGCGAGCGGCACGTGCTGGGGGATGTGCGCGGCGAGGTATATGCCTCCGGTGACGATCAGGGCCAGCGAGAGCATGGCGAGCTGGGTCACCGGCGGAAGCCGCCGCTCATCCGTCTCGGCTCCGCTGCGCACGCTCAACTGGAGGCCAATCTGGTCATGATCACGAGCGTGGCGACCTGCATCACGCCGAGGACACCGGCGCAGTAGATGAAGCGCTTCATCAGCCGCTCGATCACCGCGGGGTTGGGTCGCGGCTTCTTGAGCTCACACAGGACGGCGATGTTGGCCGGCTCGAGCAGGCCGAGCGCGAGCACCGCCATCACGCCCACGATGATGTAGCTGGCGACGAGCCAGCCGTGCAGGGGATAGCTCGACTGCACGGTGCCGAGCTTGTTGCCGAGCTGCCAGCCGGCGGCGAGCGTGACCGCCACCACGGTGGGCATGATCAGCACCATCTTCGGCATCAGCCGAGTGGTGAACTCGACCCGCGCCGGGACGGACAGGCGACCCATGATCGGGCCGAGGATCAGGCCCAGGAACAGGTCGATGATCGTCCACCCGGCGCCGAAGGCCACGTGCAGGAACACCAGCGGCCACTCCCGGTTCACGGCGATCGCGGCGATCAGCAGCACCAGCACCGCAGCGACGATCACGAGCCCCTTCCGGGGCACGATCTCGAACTCCGGAATCTGAATCTGAGGCGGCGGGGCCGCCGCGGGCCTCGCCGCGGTGGGAACGGCGATCTCGGTCACGGGCGGACCATATCGCGCGCCGCCGTCGGAGAGAAGGACATCTCCCGCCGGCCCACGCCCTCGGTTGCGCGAAACCGGTCGCCCGATCCGCGGTAGGTTTGCGCACATGTCCGAGACCCAACCCAGCATCGTGATCGTCGGCGGCGGCTTCGGAGGGTTGGCCGCAGCGATCGAGCTACAGCGGCACGGATTCACCGACCTGAAGATCCTCGAGCGGGGACCGGACATCGGCGGCACGTGGTTCTACAACTCCTATCCGGGCGCCGCGTGCGACGTCCCCAGCCATCTGTACTCGTTCTCCTACGCCCAGCGCCGCGACTGGTCGCGCCTGTGCTCGCCGCAGCAGGAGATCCTCGCCTACCTGCATGCGGTCGCCCACGACTACGGAGTCGACCGGTTCGTGGTGCCCGACACCGAGGTCGGATCGTGCGCGTGGGACGAGACAGCTCGTCGCTGGACCGTCACCAGCGCCGACGGCCGCGCGTGGGAGGCCGATGCGGTGGTGCTGGCGACGGGCCAGCTGCACCAGCCGTCCTACCCCCGGATCGCGGGGCGCGAGCAGTTCGCCGGCCACAGCTTCCACTCCGCCGCATGGGATCACGACTACGACCTGCGCGGCAAGCGGGTGGCGGTGATCGGGACCGGCGCCAGCGCGGTTCAGTTCGTGCCCGAGATCGCCCCGCAGGTCGATCGGCTCGTCGTCTTCCAGCGGACCGGCAACTGGTTCATGGCGCGCAAGAACCGCGCCTACCCGCGGCTGGTCAAGGCGGCGATCCAGCGGCTCCCCGGCCTCCAGGCCTACCGCCGCGCCTACATCTTCGAGTACACCGAGTCGCTGACGCTGGCGATCCGCCATCCGAACACGTTCGGCCGCGTCGTGCGAGCGATCTCGACAGCGTTCATGCGCCGGCAGCTCACGGACCCAGAGGTCCGGCGCAAGGCGTGGCCGGACTACACGTTCGGGTGCAAGCGCATCCTGTTCAGCTCCGCCTTCCTGCCCGCGCTGCAGCGCCCGAACGTCGAGCTCGTCACCGACGCAATCGAGCGGATGACGCCGACCGGGCTCGTGACCGCGGACGGCACCGAACACGAGGTCGACTGCGTCATCTACGGCACCGGGTTCCGCACCACCGAGTTCATGTTCCCGATGGAGATCACCGGCGCCGGTGGCACGAGCCTGCACGAGGCCTGGGCCGCCGGTCCGCATGCCCATCTCGGCATGGTCGTGCCCGGGTTCCCGTCGCTGTTCATGATGTACGGGCCGAACACGAACACCTCGGGGGGGTCGATCATCGTGTACCTCGAGGCCCAGGCCTCATACCTGCGCCAGGCGCTGCAGCAGGTGCGTGACCGCGGCGCGGCAGCGATTGACATCCGGCCGGAGGTCGAGGCCGAGAGCGATCGCCAGGTGCAGGCCCGTTTCGCCGGCACGGCGTGGACGCGATGCGACTCGTGGTACCGCGACGAGCACGGCCGCATCGTCACGAACTGGCCGGGCTACATGCGTGAGTACATCGCCCAGACGCGCGTGATCGATCCGAGCCAGTACACGTTCGTTTCCGCTGCCGGGGCGCGGGCCGTGCCGGCGGCCGAGCCGGACGCGGTCGAGCTCAGCTGATCGGTCCACGCAGGACCGAGTCGCCCGAGTGGCGTGGGCTGCCGTTGGCCGGTTGCAGCGAGACGTCCACGAAGTGGAAGGAGCTGGGGTTGGCCGGGAGCGGGACCACCATCGTCATCTTTCCTGACGCCGGCACCCGGAACGAGGCCAACGAGACGAGGTCGCCGGGCGAGTTCATCAGCCACAGCTCGTAGAACGTTCCCGGCGGGCTCGGGCGCACCCCGCGGAGCGAGACCTCGAGGCGTCCGGGCTTCGTGAGCAGCCGCGCGGTGCCGAGCGCCGGCGTGACCGTGGAGGCCAGGGGGCGTAGCGTCAGCGACGCGACGGTCGAGGCTGCGCCACCGCTCGTGCCGGCGCCGGACTCGAGCGCCGCGCCAGCGGCCAGCCCGCCCGCGAGCAGCGCGAGCGAGGTCGCGACGGCGGTCACGGGACGCAGAACAACCCGCCCTCCCCAACGGGGACGGCGGGCCTGCTCGGGGCGGGGATCGAGTCGGCCCGACGATGGCATCGCGTCGGGCGGCAGCACGAGCGGCGGCGGCTCGACGTTCTCCCAGGCCTCTGACGACAGTCCTTGCAGGCGCGTCACCAGGGGCTTCAGGCGAGCCACCTCGGCGCTGAAGGCGGGATCGTCGCGCTCGAGCTCCGCGGCCCGGGTGCGGTCGGGCTCCTCGAGCTCGCCGAGCAGGTGGTCGGTGGGGGTGGGCCGCTCGCTCACGTGGCCGGCTCCTCACGCTCGATCGTCTCGCGCAAGCGCTTCAGCGCGGCGACCATGCGCGTCTTCACCGTGCCCAGCGGCAGTCCGGTGCGCTCGGCGATCTCGCGCTGGGTGAGATCCTGCTCGAAGCGCATCCGCAGGATCTCCGCCTCCTCGTTGGGCAGTCCACGCAGCAGGTGCACGACGCGCCACTGCTCGAGCAAGTCGTCGATCGCCCGACCGTCGTCGCCGGGGTCACTCAGTGCCACGATGCCGGGATCGTGGGGTTCGGGCACGCGGCGGCGAAGCTGGTCGATCGCCCGGGAGCGCACGATCTGCATGATCCAGGTCAGTAGCGAGGCACGGCGCGGGTCGTAGTCGGGCGCCCGCTGCCAGACCTCGAGGTAGACCTGCTGCTGGACGTCCTCGGCCGTCTGGTGATCGCCGAGCAAGCGCCGCAGCAGACCGAACGTGGTCGCGCCGTACTCGCGGTAGAGCGACTGCAGCGCGTCGGGGTCGCGGCGGCGGAGCGCAGCGACGAGACGGAGTTCCTCGCGTTTCGGTTCGCTGCGACGGCTCACGGACCGATCCAGTGTGACGGACAGGCCAGGCGGGCGCGGTACGGGGAGGACCCAAACGGTCGACATGCACCTGGGTATACGCAGGAGAGCCACGATCGAGCCAACCAAGTTTTTCTCAACCGCTGCGATGCGATCGGTCGGAGTACCCGGTCAAGGGGAACCAACTACGAAGGAGATCCCATGTCCCGAACCCGAGGCCGCATCCGGCCCCTGGTGGCGCTGTTCGCCGCGCTCGTCGCCTGCCTCGCCGTCGCTGCGCCTGCAGGCGCCGCCACGGTCAGGCTCGCCGGTGGCTACACCACGCTCAAGCTGTATCCGTCCACGGCGGCCGCACTGACGTCACTCGGCGTCAAGGTCAGCGTCGTACGCCCCGCCACCGTGTCCCACGGCGGCATCAGCTTCCCGATCACGGGCGGCCGCATCGATCCGGCCACGGCAGCCGGGGTGATCGAGCACTCGGGCGGGCTCGAGCTGAGTGCCGGCGGCACCCACGTCCGGCTCACACGCTTCACGGTCAAGGTCGGCGCGCACTCGAGCCTCACGGCCCTGGTCGGCGGCCGGCGCGTGAAGATCATCAACCTCGACACCAGCCACGCGCGCATCACCCGGAGTGGTCTCGGCACCCATGTCACCGACGTCCGCGCCACGTTGACGTCGCTCGCCGCCCAGGCCCTCAACGGCGCCTTCGGAGTGCATGCGTTCAAGGGTGATCTGCCTCTGGGGACCGTCAGCGTCCACGCGGTGCCGGCGCAGTTCATCATCGTCAAGGGCTCGACGACGCTGGCCCTCGACCCCGGCACGGCGACGGCGCTGAGCGGTCTCGGCGTGTCGGTGGCGCCGATCGCCCCGGCGGCGGCGGGCAGCGCTGGCATCGCGTTCCCGATCACCGGTGGCCTGGTCAACGCCAGGACCCTGGTCGGTCAGATCCGCCACTCGGGCGGCCTGGAGCTGAAGGCGGGCTCGACCACGGTTGACCTGCGCAGCTTCTTCATCAATGTCGACGCCCACCCCGACCTGACGGCGCTGCTGGGCTCGGCGCGGACGTCGATCCTCAGCCTCGACCTCTCGGGGCTGACCGAGCATGTGAGCGGTCAGACGATCACGCTCGGGGGCGTGGTCGCGAAGCTCACAGCGGGGGCCGCCGCCGCGCTTGACAAGGCCTTCGGCACCTCGGTCCTCACCGGCGGGCTGGTCGTTGGTCGGGCGACGGTCGTCGCGACCGTTCGCTGAACGACACCGCCGCGGGGCGGCGCTCGGGTCTCGGGGATCCGGGCGCCGCTCTCCCGCCTCGTCCTCTCCCGTCGGCCGTCTCCCGTCGGCCGTCGCCCGCCGGCCCTCACCCGCCGGCCGTCACCGGCCCAACCGAGCGATCAGGCGTCGGTAAACCGCGAAGGCGGGCTTGCGCGTGTAGTCGGCACGCAGCAACCCATCGGTCGCGAACGTCGCCGTCACCGGCATCACGGGACGGCTCATCACTGAGTCGCGCAGGTTGAACCAGCGGTAGTCGGTCACGTTGTCGACGCGTGCGTACGCCGCGGCGGTGTGGGCGAGCTGATCGAGCGCCGAGGCCTGCGCCGCCTCGCTCGGCGCGCGACCGGGAACGCCGTTCTCGGTGATCCACAGGGGCACACTGCGGCTGATCCCGGCCAACGGCCCGTAGCAGTCGCGCACTACGCCGAGTGCCTGTGCGAGCTCCGATCGGTAGCTGTCGCCCGGGAGCAGCACCGGTGGGTAGATCGAGCCGGGGTAGAAGTCCAGGCCGATGAAACCCAATGCACGCCGGAACGCGCTGCCGCCGTGAGTGCGCAGGTAGGCGAAGAAGGCCGCGTCCTGGCTGGGGGCGAACCGGTAGGCGAATGTGAACCCGAACCGGAGCTGGGCGAAGCGGCGGCGCACGGCCTCCCGGTGGGCAGATTCGATGCCGCTGATCAGCGCGTCCGGCGCCCTGCTGTAGAAGCCGTCGGACGTGTTGGGCGAGAACGAGATGTTGACCTCATTGGTGATCGTCATCGCGATGACCCGCGGGTTGGCTCCGAAGCGGTCGACGACGTGCCGCACGTATGCATCCCAGGCCGCGACGTCTCCGATCTGCCCGGCCGCCGGGTGGTAGCGAACCTGGAGCTCGACATCGAATCCGGCCCGGGTGTCGGTGGCGACCATCCGCGCGAACCGGGCGATGCCGGCCTCGCCATCGGACCAGAACAGGCGGTTGAGCCGGAGCACGACCACCCGTCCGGGCGGTCGGAGCGCGCGCAGGGCGGCGAGGTCCCGCGCGGGGTTGTCGGGGGCCGAGGGCAGCTGCACCGTGCCGGCGCTGCCGGCGAGACCCGGATCGACCCCGAAGCGCAGCGGAGCGCCCGCCGGGCCGGGCGCGCCCCCGTACTGCCCGAGGCACAGCGGGTCAGCGGCGGAGGCGGTCGCGGACGGAGCGCCGGCGCTCATGGCCACCAGGGTCAGGATCAGGCCGGCCACCGTCGCCGCCACATAGCTCAGCAACCACGCCCGCCGGCCAGTCCGGTGCGTCATTCGGCCTCATCGGGCTCGTCACCGAACACGAGCCGCGCTCCCCACTGACGCCCCTCGGTCGTGTACGTCGCGGTCGCCGCTGCGAGCACGAACGACACCGACTCTCCCTCCTCGGTCAGGACGACCAGTCGCCGGCCGTCCTCATCGAGTTGCGCGACGATTCCGGGCACCGTCGCGCCGAGATAGATGACGGTGACCGGGGAGCCGACGTGCGGGACGACCCGGGAGCGCATCGGCTGAGTGATAGCAGCCGGACAGTGCCCGGGCGGGCGCTTCGCGCAGGGCGACGCCGCGGCAGCGGCGAAAATAGAGGTGGTGGGCGAGATCATTCTTCTCGCGTTCGGGGCCAGCGTGTTTCCGACGTTGCTCGCGTGTGTCGCGATCATCGTCTCGCGGCCGGAGCCGCGGGGGCTGCTGGTGGCGTTCTTCGCCGGCGGGCTGATCGCCAGCCTGAGCTGCGGCATCGCCCTGCTCGTGCTGTTCAACAACGGCCATGCGGTACTCGGCAGCACCCAGCACTCGCCTCATCCCGCCAACTCGATCCTGGCCGGCACGGTTGCGCTCCTGTTCGCGTGGCTGATGGTGTCATCGCGCGGGCACGCGCTGATCGACCGCTGGCGCAGCCGCCGCAAGCGCCGCCGGGGTCCCGAGAAGGCGAGGGCGAAGCAAGCGAGCTCCTGGGCCGAGCGCCGGCTTGGTCGGGCGTCGGCCAAGATCGCGTTCCTGATCGGGGTGGCGATCGACCTGCCCGGGCCCTTCTACATCCTGGCGATCGGAAAGATCGCCCGCGGTCACTATGCGCCGGTCGAGCAGGTCCTGCTGATCCTGCTGTTCAACGCGATCATGTTCCTGTTGCTCGAGATTCCATTGGTGGGCTACCTCATCTCACCGGAGACCACGACGCAACGCGTCCAGGCGATGTCGCGGTGGCTGAACGCCAACGGCCTGCGGGTCACCGGGGCGCTGGTGGGGCTGTTCGGCGCCAGCCTGGTCGTGCAGGGCATCACGACACTGGCCGGCTGAGACGGTATCCGGTCACGCGGTCACCCGCGTCCCGGCCTCGCCGCGGACGATCGCGGCGGCGTCGGCGAGGGAGCCGATCGCGGCGGGCCGGCCGGTGGCCCGGTGAAGCGGCAGGCGGCCTCGACCTTCGGCCCCATCGAGCCGGGGTCGAAGCCGATCGCGCCAGGTCGGGGTCGGCGGCGCGCAGCGGTCGTGAGCCGCCGTCCCCCAGCCGATGTAGACGGCGTCGACGTCGGTGAGCATCAGCAGCGCGTCGGCGTCGAGGGCGCTGGCCAGCAGGGCGGCGGACAGGTCCTTGTCGACGACCGCCTCGACGCCGCGCAGGTGCCCGTCGTCGACGAGGACCGGGATGCCGCCGCCCCCGACGCAGATCACGATCACGCCGGCCTCGACCAGCAGCCGCAGCGCGCGAGCTCGACGATCGCCCGCGGCTCGGGGGAGGGGACCACCGCGCCGGTAGCACTCGCCGTCGCGCGCGATCGACCAGCCGCGCTGGCGGCCAGACGCTCGGCGGTGGCGCGGTCGTAGGCGGGACCGATCGGCTTGGTCGGGTGCGCGAAGGCCGGATCGTCGCGCGTCGACGATGACCTGGGTCAGCAGCGTCGCGACCGGCGGCCCGCCAGCTCGTTGGTCAGCTCCTGCTCGAGCAGATAGCCGATCATGCCCTCGCTCTCGGCGCCGAGGACGTCGAGCGGGTAGGGGGCGACAGCCGCATCGCTTCGCTCTGCAGCGCCAGCAGGCCGACCTGCGGTCCGTTGCCGTGGGTGACGACGAGCTCGTGCTCGTGAGCAAGCTCGGCCATCGCCGCGACTGCGACCACGGACATTCCGGCGTCTGATGCGCAGACAGTCTTGCCGGCTCGTGGCGGCGCACCGCAGCCCATCTCCACCCAGGGCCGCGACGATGCGCACGGATCAACGGTTGCCCCTGGCGGAGGAGTGGTGATGCGCAGCGTGATCATCATGGGCGCGGGCGGGCGCGACTTTCACAACTTCAACGTCGTCTATCGCGACGACCCTGAACGTCGAGGTCGTGGCGTTCACCGCGACGCAGATCCCCGGCATCGCGGACCGTGTGTATCCGCCCTCGCTCGCCGGACCGCGATACCCGCGGGATCCCGGTCCGCCCGAACAGGAGCTCGCCGCGCTGATCCGCCAGCACCGGTCGACGAGGTCGTGTTCGCCTACTCCGACGTCTCCCACCGAGATGTGATGCACCGGGCGTCGGCCGTGCTCGCCGCCGGCGCGGACTTCACGCTGCTCGGCCCGCGGCTCGACGATGCTCGCGAGCACGCAAGCCCGTGATCGCGGTGTGCGCGTGCGCACCGGGCGCGGCAAGAGCCAGACGAGCCGGCGGGTTGGCCAGTGCTGCTGCGAAGCCGGCCTGAGGGTCGCGCTGATCCGTCATCCGATGCCCTACCACGACCTGGAGGCGATGCGCGTGCAGCGCTTCGAGAGCTCGCCGACATCGACCCTCGCACGCCACGCTCGAGGAGCGCGAGGAATACGAGCGCCCGGTCGCAGGCGGGCATGGTCGTGTACGCCGGCGTCGACTACCAGGCGATCCTCGGCAGGCGCAGGCCGAGGCGGACGCGCTCATCTGGGACGGGGCAACAACGATTTCCCGTTCATCACGCCCGGATCTGCTGATCGTCGTCGTCGACCCGCTGCGGGCCGGGCACGAGCTCGCCTACCACCCCGGCGAGGCCAACCTGCTGATGGCCGACGTCTGTGCTCGTCAACAAGGTCAACAGCGCCTCCGCCGAGCAGACTGCGCAGTACTGATGGCCGACATGCACGGCGGCCAATCCGAACGCGGTCGTGGTCCGCGCAGCGTCGCCGGTATCGCTCGGAGGATGGACCGCCGCTCGCCGGCAAGGCCGTCCTGGTGGTCGAGGATGGGCCGACGATCACGCACGGCGGGATGCCGTTCGGGGCCGGCACGGTCGCGGCGCAACAGCCGGCGCCCGCGTCCAGGTCGATCCGCGCCCGTGGGCGGTGGGCTCGATCGCCGAGACGTTCGCGCCGCTATCCGCACATCGGGCCGGTCCTGCCGGCGATGGGGTACTCCGACCAGCAGTTGCACGAACTCGAGGCGACAATCAACGCCACCGATTGCGATGTGGTGATCGCCGGCACGCCCGTCGATCTCGGCGCGGCTGATCGACTGCCGCCACCCGATCCGCCACGCCACGTACGAGCTTCAACCGCTCGATCCGGCGGCGCTCGAGGCGCTGCTCGCACCCTTCATCTGCGCCGCGTCCAAATAGGCGACCGCATCGTTGAGCGTCGACAGCTTGGGGTAGTCCCCGCTCGGGGATCTCGATCCCGGTCTCCTCGTGGAGAGCGACGATGATGTTGAGGAAGTCCATCGAGTCGATGTCGAGATGCACGGTGAGATCCGCGTCGGCTTCGATCAGTCGCACGTCGACATCGGGTGCGACGTCGGTATGGTCGCGGCGATCAGTTCCTCCCGCAGATGTCGGCTGTCCGTGCCTTGGTGATGCGCACGACCTCGTGCGGGTCGATCAGGACCGAGTGGCGGTGGTCGCCCGCCGGGCCAGAGGATCCGCTCGTGTTGGGTCAACGAGGCGTCGATCACCTGCGCCGCCGAGACGACGGGGCCGAACGGCGGCAGTGCCCCGACCTCGACCGACGGGAAGTGCCGAGCGATCTGATCCTCGTCGGCGAGCTGCAGCCGGCGCGTGGCACCGAGCACGGCGCGAAGCTTGTGCAGGTCGAGCCGGCTGGCGGCCGGGACCGCGGCGAGCACGTAGGCGCGACCGTCGTGCAGCACCACCGTCTTGGCGACCTCGTCCTGGGGGCGGTGTGTGGCCCGTGCCTCGGCCGTCGCGCTCATCGTTGGCTCGTGCTCGAGCAGTTCGAAGGCAACGCCCGCGCCGTCCAGGAACGCGACGATCGCGTGATGCCGGGTGCTCGTCACCGTCCGGGTGTCGTGTTCAACAATCGTCATCGCAACCTCCTCGGACGTGGTGCCTCTCACGGGCACGCTACGCACGGTCTCGAGCGGCGGCATCAGCCCAAGCCCGCCCACCCGCTCAGTAGGAGCCACGGACGCAGCGAGGTGCCCCTATCGCGGTGCTCCGAGTACGCGCGCGACCGCTTCGGCGCGGTTGGTGGAATTGGTCTTGGCGAGGATCTGTTTGACGTGCCACTTGATCGTCCCCTCGGTGACCACGAGCCGTTCGGCGATCGCTGCATTGGTGTGGCCGCGGGCGATCAGGCGGAGGATCTCGAGCTGTCGCGCTGTGAGCGGTGTGTGAGCTGCTGCCGGCTGGTCGGTCTCGGCGCCCAGCGCGAGCTGCTGCAGTGCGCCGGCGCGGCGCTCGAGTTCGGCGGATGTGTTCTGGAGCGCTTCCTGGGCGAGTTTCGCCTCGGTGATGTCCTGGACGATGCCCACGACTCGGATCGGCTCACCGGTGTCGGCCACGACGACCTCGCCGTGGCTGCGGAGAGTGTGGACTCTGCCGTCCGCGAGCACTGCGCGGTACTCGACGGTGAACGGCGATCGGTCCGCGATCGCGCGCTCGAGGGTCTGCCGGACGCGCTCCCTGTCGTCCGCGTAGACGCGCTGGCGGGCGCCCTCGAGGGTGGGATCGAACTGATCGGTGGTGAGCCCGTAGATGCGGTAAAGCCCCTCTGACCACGTGGTGTGGTCGTTGGCCAGGTCCCACTCCCAGCTCCCGATCCGGGCGACGCGCTCAGCCTCGCGTAGTCTGGCCTCCGCGGCCGCCCGTGCTTCTTCGGCCCCGCGCCGCGCGCTGATGTCGGTCACCAGCACGACCACGCCCCTGACCTCGCCGTCGTCGGCCACGTCCGGGGTGTAGGACGCCTGCGTGTAGTGCCGCTCGCCCGACGGGGCGATGATCTCGCGATCGAACAACTGCGGTTCGCCGGCTAGCGCGCGTTCCACGTAGGGACGGTTGAGCGCGTAGAGCTCCCGTCCCAGGACCTCGCTGAGGTGGCGCCCACGGATCTCTTCCGGCGCGAGCCCGAAGAACTCGACGTAGGCATCGTTGGCGATCACGTTGCGCAGGTCCCGGTCCCAGTAACCGACCATTGCCGGCAGCGCATTCAGGATCACGTCGATTGTGACCGTGGCCTCGGGCTGGAGTGTTGTGATCTTGGGTTGCAGTGTCCTGTCTGGCATGAATCCCGTGATCTTGGGTGCGACAATCGCCCAAGACCTCCCGATCGAGTAGTACAGCCTACCCCTTTGGGGTGTTGAGGAGAGTCGTGGCTCGGCCGACAATCTCGAGCCATGGTCACGCGCAAGCAAGCCACGACCCTCCACGACGGTAAAGACCGTCACCAGCCTGGGAAAGCCAGCCGGAAGCACGAGCACGCACACGCACGGATGACGACGGGCGTGCTCGTGCCCGGCGGCGGCCCTCTTCTACGCCATCCGGAGGAACGGCATCGCGCAGCCGTCGCCAACACGCTCAGCTGGGCCGACAATGCCGCGGCCCAGGGTGATTACGCCGAGGCTCTCGCCTGGCTCGAGGCGCTGGACGCGATGGGAGAGCCGCTCGGTGCCGAATACCGCTCCAAGCGCGCCGCCTGGCAGGAAGCCCTGACCCGCGGTCGCGCAGCCGCGTAGCGCGCCAGTTCTCTCACCGGCTCATCAGGCCGTGCACCCCGCGCGCCTCGATCCAGTCGCCAACCTGAACGTTCTCGGGGGTCGCTGCTGGGGCCACGATGATGATCTAAGCGCTGGGCGCCGATCCCGGCATCGGGGTCAGGAACTGAACCCGCCTGGGGGGATCTACTGACTCGGGATGTGATCGTCACGCAGACCGTTCGCCGCTCGATTCACTCGCGGGGCCTTCACGGTGCCCGCGTGCCAGGTACCGGTGAGGTCGCTGTCTCGGTGATCCCACTCGCGCAAGCTGCGGCGATGGGTCAGCGCAATGACCGCAGGCGGTCGCGCAGCGGTTGCTGCTTCTTCTTGCGCCGCAGCTTGCGCGGTAATACGACCCCGAGCAGGCGGGGCTCCTTCGCTGCCTCGTGTCGTCGCTTGGCCAGCAATCCGCCGCCCAGTCCGATCGCGGCGAGGCCGGCCGCGATCAGCCCCGGGCGGGCCATCAGCCGCCCGTATTCATCGCGAACCGCGGGCCACACGCGATCGTCGATCAGTTCCGTGACATCGTCCGCGTCCTCCCTGTGCTGGGCGGCAACTGCGGGCAGGAAGGCGAGCTGAACGCGTTTGAGCTTGGGGAGCGCCCCGAGCCAGAGATGCGCCGTACCGGTGATCGCCGCGGGAACGATCGGAGCGCCGGTCTCGAGCGCGAGCCGGCCGGCGCCGTGATGGGGCGATCCGAGTGCGTCGGGATCAGCGATGCGGGTTCCCTCCGGGAACACGACCACCAGGCCGCCCGCGTCGAGGATCGCCCGGGAGGTCTCGAGGGCCGCAGCGTCAGCCTCGCCGCGGCGGACGGGGAACGCCCCGAGTCGGAGGAACAGCCAGGCGAGCGGTCCCCTGAACAACTCCACTTTGGCCATGAAGCGGACGTGGCGGTGCAGCGCCAGACCGACGAAGAAGGCGTCGAGGAAGTTCTTGTGGTTGGGGGCGACGATCGCCGGGCCTTCGGCCGGCACGTGCTCCGTGCCCGTGGCTCGGAACCGGAACCACCCCCTCAGGAAGACGGTCGCGAGCGCCCGCACGGACGCGTAGAGCGGCGGTGAGACGCCGCGGTCACGGGCGTAGGCGTGAGCGCGCTGCGCTCGCATGCGACGCTCGATCAGACCGCGCCGTCGGCGAGGCGCGCCATGACGAGCACGGGGCACGGGGCATACCCCACGACAGCGCCGGAGGCGCTGCCGATGAGGATGGCGACGGCGGACACTGGGGCCAACGGTCCCACGGCGGCGCTCGCCCCGCATCCGTACAGCTACCGCATTGCGTCTCGGCCAACTACGGCGTCGAGCGCGGGTCGGCCACCGGTTCAGTAGTTCCCCGCGCCGAACCCGCGGATCGCCGGGATTGCGCCCCCGAGGGTGAGGGCTAGCGTTCAGGATTCGGCGTACGAGCCGGTCCTCCATGAACGAGACGACTCTCACCCCGCTCGATCCGGCCGGGGCCCCTTGATGGCGGGGTTGATTCGTGCTGTAGGACTCGATCTCGATGGCACGCTCGTGGACGGTGACCGTCTCTCGGTGGCGGCGATCGAGCAGGTCGATCGGTCCGAGACGGAGGCTTGGTCGCGGTGCTGGTGACCGGCCGGATCGCGCCCGAGCTCGATGCTGCGTTCCCCGGCCTCGTGGGCATTCGATGCCGTGGTGACGCAGAACGGTGCGGTCCCTTCGCTCGATGGCGACGTACGTGATCTGGTCGAGCCGGTCGATGGGGGGTTGGCCACGGCTCTGGCGGAGCGGGGCATCGAGGTTCGGCGCGGACGGGTCTTGTTAGCCGGGGCTGCCGCGGATGCCGGAGCGGTACTCGCGGCGGTCGGGGCACTCGGTCTGGATTGTCAGATCGTGCGCAACCGGGGCGAGCTGATGATCCTCCCCGCCGGCATCTCCAAGGGCACGGGTCTGCTGGCCGCCCTGAGCGAACTGGGAGTCTCACCGCACAACGTCCTCGCCGTCGGCGATGCGGAGAACGATCTGGCTCCTGCAGATAGCCGAGATCGGGGTGGCAGTGGCCAACGCGGTGCCGTCGCTCGTCGAACACGCCGACCTCGTTCTCGAGGAACCCAACGGCACCGGCGTGGCTGCGCTGCTCGCCGGTCCCGTCCTGACCGGGGAGCAGATGATCCGGCCGGCGCGGCGCAGGATCGCCATCGGACGCTTCGAAGACGCCAGCTGGGCCACGCTGCCCGGGTCGCCGACCAACATCCTGGTCTGCGGGCAGAGCGGCTCCGGGAAGTCCTACATCGCCGGGTTGCTGATCGAGGAATGGATCAAGGCCGGCTATACGGTCTTGGTTCTCGACATGGGTGCCGACCACCGCGCCGCCGCGCGAGTGGCAAGGATGCGGGAGACCGGGTCGACAGAGCGCCCGTTCATCGTTCGCGAGCGCCGGACGCCGCACGTCCGCCATCGGCACAAGTACGCCGCCAATGCCCTGCCGGACCACCGATGGTTTCGCTTCCGTGGCCCCGACGGCCGCGTCGTCGCGACCGCCACGACGCTGGCTGAGTTCAGCCGCATCGTGCGCGATATCGACGACACCGTCCTTGCCCACCACCTCGTGCACGGTGACTTCTCCCGCTGGTTCCTCGGCACGATTCACGACCACAGCCTCGCGTCGGCCGGCGGCGCGATCGAGCGCAACGTCCTGGCCCGACGAGCTGCCGACGTGCTCCACGCGCGCGAACTCCTGCTGGACGAGGTCGACTCGCGCTACCTCACGTCGCTGTAGCGCTCGACGCGGCGATTCGGCCGCCCTAACTGTCGTGCGGCGGGACGGCCTGCTCCCAGTCCGAATAGTCGCTCGGCTCCGGGCCGGCCGGCGCAGGACCGGGCGCGGGCGGCGCGGGCGCGCGCAGCGCGGCGAGCTCCTGCTGCAACCGCTGAGCTCGGCGGGTCTGCGTGACGGCCACGGCGACGAGCGCGAGTGTGGAGATCATCCACACGACCGGGCCGGCGCTGCGCATCTCGGCGTCTACGACGCCTGTGGCTACGGCATGCTCCACGTGTCATGAGCCTGAGGCTAGGCGCCGAGCGGCGCACACGGCATCCGGGAACGCACGGACGACTGCGGGTGCCGATTACGGATGTCGTCTCGAATGGCGAGCGAGGACTATCGTGACATGCGATCGACCGCCTTCGGGATGATGCCGCTATGAGGGTCGGGTTGGTGCTCGGTGCCGGCGGGGTGCTCGGTGGCGCCTGGTTGGTGGGCGGCCTCCACGCCCTGGCCACGGAGACCGGCTGGGATCCGGGCAGCGCCGAGTGTCTCGTCGGCACATCGGCCGGCGCGATGATCGCCGGGCTCTCGGCCTCGGGCGTGCCTCCATGGTTCATGCTCGCCCACTCGGCGGGGGAGCACGTGGACGCGGTCGAGGCGACGGGGCAGCGCTCCGGGCCCGCGAGTCGGTCGGCCGGCGCCGAGTACCAGCTGCATCGCGGCGTCCCGGTGCTGGGTCCCGGCTCCTGGCCGCTTGCACTGGCTTCGCTGGCGCGCCCGTATCGGTACTCGCCGGCGGCGGTCATCGCGGGCTGGCTGCCGCAGGGTGTGATCTCACCCGAGCCGCTGAAGGAGACGATCCGCCGCGTCGCCGGCGAGGGCTGGGCGCCGCATCCCAACCTGTGGATCATGGCCTGTGACTACGCCACCGGTCGCCGCGTGGCCTTCGGGCGTGCCAATGCCCCGGAGACGTCACTCGCGGACGCGGTGGCCGCCTCGTGTGCGATTCCCGGTTTCTATCGGCCGGTCGAGATCGGCGACCGTCGCTATGTCGACGGTGGCGTCGCGTCAACCTCGAACCTCGACGTCGTCGCCGGCCGTGGTCTCGATCTCGTGATCTGTCTCAACCCCACATCGTCGTTACACGCTTCGCAGAGCCGGACGCTCGGCGAGCGCGCCGCGGGCGTGCTGCGACAGGCGTCGGGACGACGGCTCGGGCGCGAGGCGAGGAAGGTGCGCGAGCGGGGAACCGAGGTCGTCTTGATCCAGCCCACGGTCCAGGACCTCGACGCCATGGGGACCAACCTGATGAGCTCCAAGCGACGACGCGAGGTGATCGAGGTCGCCGCCCGGACGGTTGCGGCTCACCTCCGCCGGCCGGAGCTCCGCGCGCGCCTGCGCGACCTCCCGCCCGGTGAGCCCACGCTCGTCCGGCGACCGGTGCGCGCGGCGTCGGAGCCGATTGACTTCGGCCGGTTCGCTCGTGAGCGCTGGCCGGAGGCGGCCGCGGTCGGTTGAGCGGACATGAACGGCACGGCGAATGGAGGCAGGCGTGATTCTGATCTGTTATGACGGCTCCGACGACGCGCGCAGCGCGATCGACCACGCCGGTGTTCTGCTCGGCGGCCAATCGGTGACGATCCTCACCATCTGGGATGGGCTGACCGAGGTCCTGATCCGGACCGGGGCGGGATTCGGCGCCGAGGCCCTCGACGTCGGGCGGATCGACGCGGCGGGCAAGCAGTCTGCCCGTGACCGGGCCGCGGAGGGCGTCGCTCTGGCCCGCGACGCCGGCCTGTGCGCTGAGCCACGCGTCTGCGAGCGCGCGGGAAGCACCTGGAGGGCGATCCTGAACGAAGCCGATGCGCTCGACGCGAGCGCGATCGTGCTCGGGAGCCGGGGACTGTCGGGGCTGAAGTCGCTCCTGCTCGGCAGCGTCTCGCATGCCGTGGTGCAGCACGCCGACCGTCCCGTGGTCGTGGTTCCCTCGCCCGAGATGGCCGGCCGACGCGCGGCCCACCGTCGCTGAGGCGTCAGCGGACGGGGGGCGGTTGGTTCTCGGCGCTGGCCGGGAGCGCCGGGTCCCACTCGCACACTAAGCAGGCGTGATGGAACGCGGAGCGGGCGAACGCGAGTGCCGCCGCACGCGGGTCGGGGGCGGCGCAGACGTCGTCCCAGTCGAGGATGAACTCGCCCAGCGTGTCGTCCCAACGCGCCGCCGGAGGGGCGAGCGAGGCGTTCGCGAACCCCTCCGGGGCGGGATGGGCGTAGGCGTAGAAGGCCGCCTTCCCGTAGCGCTGGTCGCCGGGCCACCAGCCGACCGCGACCTCCTGCGCGTCCATCGCGTTGCGCATGATGAAGTCGTCGGACGGGGGATCGGCCGGTTGCCCCGAGAACAGGTTGACCGCGAGGTCGAACGAGCCCCACCATGCGTTGACCGGAGTGCGGCGGCCCCGGTACGGGGCGCTGAACGCGCTCAGGACGAGCGCGGCGCGGGTCGCGGCGGCGAAGTAGGTGGCAACGTGTCCCCGGTCATAGCGGCGGTGCTCCCCGTCCTCATCGAGCGGCACGGTCCACGACACCTCCTGCGGCGTCGGATTGATCGCAACGGGGCCCGCCATGCTGCGGACCGCGGCCAGGAGCTCGCGCGTGACCTCGCCCACCGGCCGGTCGGGGGTGAGCGCGACTCGCGCCGTCGGCCCGTCGCTGTGCTCGGCGACGGCCTCGTGGGTGCGTAGGTCGAGGCGCACGGCGAGGGCCCCGGAGCCGTCGGGCGCCGGGAGCGGCGGCGTCTCCCACCCCCGCGCGGTCAGCCGCAGGGCGGCGTGCTGCAGCTGCGGCTCCGGTGGCGCGAGCGCCACCGCCAGCTTGCCGAGAACCTGGGTGTGCGCGTGCAGCGTGTCGCATGTCGCGCTCCACTCGTCGTAGGACAGCGTCGGCCACGCGGAGGGCATGAGCGCAGACTACCTGGCGGTCCTCCCGCGCTCCATTGGGGTACTCCCCAGTGATGCGGTAGGGTCGGCCGAGGCGATATGCAGATCGGTAGCCGGGGGCCAGGAGTCACTCACATCAGTCAGGCCTATCCCGACCGGGTGGAGGTGCGGGGGCGGGACCTGTGTGGCGAGCTGATGGGGCGGTTGAGCTTCACCGCCTACTTCCACCTCCTGCTCACCGGACGCGAGCCGACCGAGGACCAGCGCTTCTTCCTCGATCTGTTGCTCGTCGCGATCGCCGAGCACGGGATGATGCCCACCAACGTCGCCGCGCGGATGACTCTGGCCGCGGAGCCGGGATCGCTGCAGGGGGCCGTGGCGGCCGGAATCCTCGGGTGCGGACCGGTGATCCTGGGCACCGCCGAGGCGTGCGCGCGTCTGCTCGAGGAGGCCCGCGGACAGGTGGCGGGCGGCGCCGGCCCGGCCGCGGCAGCGGAGAGCGCGGCGCGGGCGGTCCACGCCGCGGGCGCCCGGCTGCCGGGATTCGGCCATCCGGTTCACCGGCCCGTGGACCCACGCGCCGAGCGGATCCTCGAGCTCGCCGACGCGCGCGGGATCAGCGGCCCCTACGTGACGCTCGCACGGTGCCTGCGCGACGCCGCGACCGAGGTCTGGGGCCGGCCGTTGACCATGAACGTCTCGATGCCGATCGCCGCCGTGATGCTCGAGCTCGGCTTCTCGCCCGACGCCGTGAAGGCGGTCCCGATCCTCGCCCGCACGGCCAGTCTGCTCGCCCACCTGGCCGAGGAGCAAGAGCTGCCGCTCGGGTTTCTGATGGCCGGCCGCGCCGAGGCGGCGATCGAGTATCAGCCCGCGCCCGACCAGGGCCCGTGATCGATGCTCGCGCCCGAGCTCGAAACCCGTCCCTGGGCCGAGCAACTCGCGCTCGACGATCGGCACTACCGCGCCCAGCTCGCCTACCTGTTCGCGCGTTCGGGGTTCTACCGCCGCAAGCTGACCGAAGCAGGCTGCGACTCCGAGCGGGACGCCGGCGGGCTCACCGAGATCGCGCGCCTGCCCCTCACTGACAAGCACGAGCTCAGGGCGACCTGCACGCCCGAGAATCCGATCGGCACGCACTTGTGTGCCACCCCGGCCGAGATCGTCCGGATCTATTCGACGAGCGGGACGACCGGCGTGCCCAGCTACATCCCGCTGACTGCGGCGGATCTCGAGAACTGGGTGATCGGCTCGGCCTGCAGCTACGCCGCCTCCGGGGTACGCGCCGGCCAGCGGATCGTCTCGACCTACAACGCCGGGCCGTTCGTGGCCGGCGCCGCGCTCGCGGCATTTGAGCGCATCGGGCTGTGTCACATCCCGGTCGGCGGCGGTAACACGGAGCGCCTGCTGCGGGCGATCGAGCGCCTCGGGCCGCAGGCCGCGGTCCTGACACCCTCGTACGCGGCCCATCTGATCGAGGCGGCCGCCGAGCGTGATGTCGACCTGCGGGGATCGAGTGTCGAGCGGGTGCTCGTGGCGGGTGAGCCGGGCGGGGGCGAGGCCGCCTTTCGGGCCAGGCTCGAGGAGGCATGGGGCGCGCAGGTGACCGAGGCGATGGGCATCGGCGACATCGGCGTGTCGCTGTGGGGCGAGTGCGAGGCGCAGGACGGGATGCACCTCGGCGCGCGGGGCTTCGTGCACGCCGAGCTGATCGATCCCGGCACCGGCGCTACTGTCGCGATGGAGGACGGCGGGACCGGAGAGCTCGTGCTGACCCATCTGCGCCACCGCGCGGCGCCGCTGCTGCGGTTCCGCACACGCGATCACGTCACCGTGCGGACCGGTCCGTGCCGGTGCGGCCGGACGGGCCCGCGGGTGCGGTGCATCGGGCGCACCGATGACATGCTGATCGTCAGGGGGGTGAACCTGTTCCCGTCGGCCGTCCGGGAGGTCGTCGGTGCGTTCGCGCCCGAGATCAGCGGCCACATCCTGGTGGCGCCGGCGGCGCCCGGCGTCACGCAGGAGCCGCCGCTACCAGTCCGGGTCGAGCTCGCCCGCGACCGGCAGGCCGATCCGGCGCTGGCCGACGCGATTCGCCTTCGCCTGCGTGATGTACTGGTCGTCCAAACGCGCGTCGAGCTTGTGCCGTGGGGGAGCTTGCCGCGCAGCGACTACAAGTCGAAACTCGTCAACCCCCAGCCGAGGTGAGGTTTGTGCGAAAGCTGCAGAGTCAGGGCGTCCATCACATCACCCTCGTCGGGGCCGACCGGCAGACGTCGATCGACTTCTGGGAGGGGGTGCTGGGCATGCCGTTCGTGTTCGAACAGCCCAACCTGGACAACGCGTCGGAGAGCCATCTCTACTTCGATCCCGGCGACGGCCGCCTGATCACCGTCTTCACCAGCGAGGAGCGCGCAGCCGAACCCGACCGGACTCCCACCGACGTGGGGTGTGTCCACCACGTGGCGTTCTCACTCTCACGGGCCACCTTCCTGCAGGCGGTGGAGCGACTCGACGAGCGGCAGATACGCCACAGCGGGGTCAAGGATCGAGGATTCATGGACTCGATCTACTTCGAGGATCCGCTCGGGCTGCTGATCGAGCTCGCGTCGTACCGCTTCGAGCCGCCGGACGGCCACACGCACGCCGAGGTGCTGCTCGAGGCGCACCGGATCAGAGTCGCACGCGGTGATTACAACATCGACCCCGTTCACCTCGCCGATGCGATCGAGACGATCGTCAGCCGATCGCGGGCATCGCTTTCGGATGACCGGTCAGCCAAGGACCCGTACGGGGAACCCCGCGTACGCTAATCACGGCAGTCTGGAGGGACCACATGGCAGAGAACACGCTGAGCATCCTCAAGCCGAGCGTCAACAACCTCAGCGTCCGCATCTTCGTTCGCGCCGCCGGGCTCGACTTCGACGAGCTCGACATGTGGGGGAAGAAGGGCACGGCCGAGTTCCTGCGCAAGGACCCGGCCGACCTGACGCCCCTGCTGGAGGAGCAGGGCCTCACCAAGGGGTCGCTGTGGGAGAGCTGCGCGATCATGCAGTACCTGTGCAACAAGCACGGCCTGGAGCAGTTCTATCCGCGCGACGCGAGCGAACGGGCGATGATCGACAGCGCGATGTTCTACCTCATAGGCACGCTCTATCCGCTCGTCGCGCGGGCCACCTACCCGGTGCTGGGCTTTCCGCAGTACGCAGGCGAGGTCGGCTCCTCCGACGCCGATGAGGGCACAAAGGCCCAGGCGCAGAGGGACGCCGCGGCGGCGATCGCGGCGCCGCTCGAGGCCTACCGGGTGTTCTTCCTGGACGGCAGCCCGTTCATCGGTGGCGCCACGCCGTCGATCGCGGACATTCGTCTGGCCGCGACGCTCGAGTTCCTGGCCGCGATCGACTACGAGCTCCCCGGCTGGGCCGCTCAGTACATGGCCGCGATCGAGACGACCCTCGGCGAGGCCTACTCGGAGCCGGCGTCGGACGTCCGCGGGTACATCGCCTCGGTCAAGGCTCCAGCCGCCTGAAGCGGAGCGGCAGCGGCGATCGCCGCTGCCGCTCCGCGGGCCGGGGCGCCGACCGCTCGCCGCCCCCAGTCGCAGCTCTCCGTCAGCCCAGGAATGAGTGGAACTCACCCAGCCGCTCGGGCAGCGTCGGGCTGAACGGCTTGAACCTGTAGGGCTTGGTCGTGTCGAATCCCGCCTTGGCGGCAGCCGTCTTGTCGGCGAAGGGCGTCAGGGCCGCCACGGCCTTGCCGATCTTCGTCCACCGCAGCGTCCGCTCGTACCCGTTGTTGTTGGGCGGGTCGACACTCTCGGCCTTCCCCTGAATGCCGGTCACCGTCTCGATCGGACCGCCGTCCCGCGGCGCCACACCCGGGGCGACGACGCGCGCGAGCGTGCGGTGGTCACTCTCGATGCCCATGATCCGCGCGGCGGTCACCCGTAGGTCCGGCGTGCTGAAATCCCGCACGCCGACCAGGTAGGCGGCGATGAATGCGTCCTCGAGTGTGACCAGGATGTTCAACGTCGTCTGAGCATCGGCGAACATCTTCGGCGGGTAGTAGAAGGTGGTGAACGGCGACGGCTTGCCGGTCACGCTCTTCTCAAGCAGGTAGTGCGACATCTCCTCCTGCCGGGCCGCTCTGAGATACCCCTGGTCATCCGAGGCCAGCCGGGTGAAGAACGGGGCCACCTCGATGATGTTGGTGTATGTCGTGACGGCGAGTGCCTCCGCGATCTGCGCGGCGACGAGGATCTCGATGTCGCCCTTGGTCACTCCGCCCTTCTTGGCGGCGGCGAACGACGGGACGAGCGCTCCGAGCCCCGACGCGCCGGCGAGGGCACCGGCGCCGGCAGCGGCCGAGCGGCCGAGGAACTGCTTGCGGTCCAAGCCACTGCTGTGAACGTCCTGTGCATGAGACATGTGCCCCTCCTGGGGTTTGGTGGTGGATGGTGCGAAGCCGGCTCGGCCCTGCCACCGAGCGGTCGCAACACCCCCTGTACGGCGGAGGGTGATTTCTGGATCAACGAGTGCCCGACCCGGGCCGGGCGTGCTCATCGCCGCGCTTGATCAGCAGCCACTGCGCCGCGCCCCGGGAGCGCGTTCGCTGCAGGGCGAAGCCACCCTGCAGCTTCGCTCCGTGCAGGACGAAGACGGCATGGCCGCGGCGCAGCGCCTCCGGCCAGGGCACGCGCCCGCCCTGCTCGTAGGTCCCCTGATCCCAGACGGACCCGCCCTCCGCGGCACGCGACCCGTCGCTGTCCCCGACCTCGACCGCGAAGCGCTTGATCGCCGGGTCGAGCGACGGCTCCTTGGGGACGGCCCACGCGCGCGTGGCCCCCTGAACCTCGAGTTGCAGCTCGAACCCGCGCGCCGGCGCTGTCCGCGCGAGGACGGTGAAGACGCCGGCGCTCACGCCGCGGATCGCGAATTGCTCATGGCCCTCGACGGCCACCGACGCGATCTCGACATCGGCGACGTGCGCGGCCGGCGGACCATCGCGCAGAAACGCCACGAGCTCGGCCAGCCGCTGCTCATCGCCCTCGGCGTGGACGCGCACGACGCCGTCCTCGTCGCTGCGCACCCAACCCATCAGTCCGAGCCGGTGCGCCTGCGCGACGGTGGCGTCGCGGAACCCGACCCGGTGGACCTGACCGCGAATGACCGCGCGAACGGCCTGAGCGGCGTCACTCAACTGCGGCTCCGGCGGCGATGTGCTTGGCGGTGTCGACGTAATGGCGCATGCGGATGATTCTGCCGTCCGCGTCGAGGGTCCACAGGTGAAGCTCCTCGTCGCGAAAGCGGCGACCGGTGGGCGTCGCGGCGTCGATCAGGATCTCGGCCGCGACCTGGTCGGGACCGGCCATGTAATCGAGCACCGCGAACTCGCGGATCTCGAGCTCGGCCACCGCGGCGAAGAACTCGCCGACGCCCGACGGGCCGCGGCGCGCCTGCAGGTATGGCACCCCGGCCGCCTGCGCGCTGTTCTCGGTCCATGCCTCCCAGCGGCAGTCCTCGGCGATGAGATCGAGGATGGCGGGGACGTCGCCCCGGCCGAAGGCGGCGTAGATCGATTGCACCGTGGCGAGGTTCGTCGCCGTCCGGTCAGCTGTGGTCGTGCTCATGGGTCACTCCTCCTGGGCAGGATGATCGCGGGCATCGCGATGATCGGCCCGGCGCAACGGGCGCGCATCGGCCGAATGGCCTATTCGGCCGCGAGCAGGCCGTGCTCGACCGCCAGCACCGCCGCGCCTGCGCGGGTGCGCCGGCCCGTCTTGTCGTACACGCCGGCGAGGTGGTGCTGAACGGTGCGCGGAGAGATCACGAGCCGATCGGCGATCTCCCGGTTGGTCAGGCCACGGGCACAGAGCCGCAGCACGTCGACCTCGCGCTGCGTCAGCCCGTATGGCCACGGAGCCTGACGCCGGGGGAGCCCGGCCGCTTCGATCACCGCCGCCGCCGCCCCGGGGTCCAGGCGTCCCGCGTCCGCTTCGGCGAGCAGCGCACGGGCGGCGTCCTCACGCGTGAATCCCGGGCGGTGGGGCCGATCCTCGGTCATCGCCGCAAATACGTCGGCCGCCGCCAGCGTGCGGGCCGCCGGCGAGAGCTCGGTGGCGGCCGGACGGCGGTGATAGCCGCTGCCGTCGAGCCGCTCATGATGCGCCGCCGCGACGGGAACGAGTGCCGAGAGCGTCGGGCTGCGTCCGAGGATCCGCTCGGTCCAGTACGGGTGCAGGCGCACGCGCTCAACGTCGCCGGGGCCGAGCGGCCCGGCCCGGTCCCAGATCTCGCTGGACACGCCGGCGCGGCCGACGTCGTGCAGCAGCGCCGCGGCGCGGAGCTCACGAACCGCCTGCGCGTCCATCCCCAGCAGCCTCCCCGCGCCCCCGGCCAGCTCGGCCACATGCGGCGAATGGCCGACCAGATGGATTCCCTTCAGATCGGTGAAGATCGCCAGCGCGAGGCACAGGCCGTCGAGCCGCTCGGCGTCCACGATCGCGACAGGCGGCGGCTCGGCGTTGAGCACCGCCGTGAGCATGTCCTCGTCACCCAGGACGTCGAACAGGGCATCGGCGTGCTCGGCGAACGCGGCGCACAGGCTCGGGTCGAGATGGCCGCCGGCCCGCCGGGCGAGCTCGTGGCGGGCCTCCCTCTCGCCACCATCCGCGTGCGCGATCACGGCCTGCTCGGCGACGTGCGCGATGCGCGCGGGGAGGCTCAGCTGCTCACCCGCGATCCCGTCGGGGATACCGTGCCCGTCCCAGCGCTCGTAGACCTGATCGAGGGCGAGGATCGCGCTGGTGGAGATACCCAGCCGGCGGCCGAGTGCCTGGCTGACCTCGCAGCCCGAACGCGCGGCGTACACGCCCACCGTCGGCGTCTTCGCCACGACGAGCGCCAGGAGCTCCGGCTGGCGTGCTCCGGCCCAGTCCCCGAAGCGGGCGGCGAACGTCTCGCGGTCGGCCGGATCGAGCACCTTGAACGCCCGCTGGAACATGACGTCGTCGGCGAACATCGCCGCGTTCTCCGGTGCGTGCGCCGTGCAGCCGATCGCCCGGAGCAGGGAGGCGTGGAAGACGGCCCGGCGATCGACGAGCCCGAGATCAAGCGCCTCGGCGAACGCGCTGGACAGCGCACAGGTGCGCAGGCCCTTCTCGAACGGGAGGCCCGAACCGAGGTCGGTGGTCAGCGACAGGGCGCCGAGGACGTCCGCCACACGGACTGGAGGCGGGCCGGACACGTCGGAGCGCATGTCTCGCGTCAGCCGAGCCGGTGCAACCCGTCTATGCCCGGCCGGCGGGTGCGCCGACGGCGGCGATGCGCCACGGCTCTTCGGCCGGCCCGTCAAGGGCGAGCGTCCAGCGCTCGGTGAACGTGACCGCACGCGACTGGCTGCCGGCCACGACCGCGGCGGTGTCGCGGTCCTCGATGTAGCGCCGGCCGGTGAGCTGTACGTCGATGGTCATCGTCGGCGGCTCGGACGCGGCGTCGAGGGAGACGATCTGGATGTGACGCACGTCGAGGCCGCGAACGACCAGCCGCGTGCGCGCGCTCGGGTCGCCGGGATGCAGCATCTCGCGCGCGGCCTCGGGGCGCGAGATGGCCAGGAGCGAGCCGTCGTCGCCGTCGATCGCATCGACCCACGCGGCGAGGGCGCGGCGGGCGGCGACCTCGAGAATGTCGGGCGCGAACCGGCCGTCGGCCACCGACAGGTCGAGCGCGGCGGCGCGCCCGTCGCCGCTGAAGTCGAGATCGGCGACCTCGGCGATCTTCGTGCCCTCCGGCACGGCGTCCTGCACCGCGCCCTGGACCAGAGCCTCATCGTGCATCGCCTGCTCATCGGCCCACGGCGAGGCCACCACGCCTTCGGTCAGCTGGTGGGAGCCCTCGGCGCCCTGCTCGATCGACAGCAGGATCCAGTGCCCGTCACGCTTGACCAAGGTCCAGAACTCACGCACGCGGCTCGTGTCCCCGGCGGCGTCGACGCGCCCGACGCGCCGGCCGTCGGTGTCCTCGACGTAATCGCGCAGCTTCGCCTCGATCCGCACCACGACCCGGTCGGCGCGCTCGTCGCCGCGGTTGGTGAGCCCCACGTACTCGACCGTGGGCTGTCCCACCGGCTGCACGCGGTTGTGCCAGCCCTTCCGGTCGAAGTCGTCGAGGCGACGCTCCCACTCGGCCAGGAGGTCCGGCGCGACGAGCCCGCGCAGGCGGACGCGGTCACGCGCATCCCAGGCCGACTGAATCTCCAGGAACAGGTTCGAGGCCTGGGCCCGAACCTCCTCGGGCGCGAACGCGGCATCGTCCTCGGCTGCCTCGGCTGCCGCCAGCTCCACGCGGCGCTCGCGCTGGGCGACCGTGCGACGCGAGGCGGTCCCCGCGCTCTGCTGGCTGCGCCACCACATCATCACGCGCGGGAGGACGAAGAACACGATCACGAGGACGAGGATGAACAGCAGCAACCCCCCTCCGCCGCCGACCGGGATGAAGAAGAAATGCCCGTGACCGAACCCCCCGAGCCCGCCGCCGCCGCCGCCGCTGCTGCGACCGAAGCCGCTGAAGCCGGAGCTGCCGCCGCCTGCGCGCGCGAACGCGTCGGGTGCGAGCAGCAGGGCGCACGCGATCGCCGCCGCCGGCACGGCCAGCCCGCGGCGGCTCACCGTCCGGCCGCCCGGCGCGCGGCTGCGCCTACGTGTCGGCCGCCCATTCATGCCACCAAGGCTACCGAGCCGCGCCGGGCTCACCGCGACCCGGTGACAAACCGTTCACACCGCTGTCATACCGATCGGGTGATGTCCGGGGGGCTCGCTCGCGCCACATTCAGCGCCAGACCAGGAACGAAAGACCCGACAGGCCGCCCACAGCCGGCGGCCGCTAAGGAGGAAACGGTATGAGAGGTGCAGGCCGAGTCGTCTTCGTCGCGATCCTGCTGATGATCGCTGGCGTGCTCAACATCATCTACGGCATCGCGGCAGTGGGCAACGCCCACTTCTTCGACAACACCCAGTACGTGTTCTCGAGCCTCCACACCTGGGGCTGGATCACGATCATCCTGGGTGTGATCCAGCTCACGGCCGGGTTCTCCCTGATCGGCGGTGGAGGCTACGGCCGCGTGATCGGGATCGTCGCCGCCACCTTGGGCGCACTGGAGTCACTGCTCTCAATCGGTGGCGCCCACCCGTGGTGGTCGCTGGCGATCTTTGCGCTGTGCATCTACATCCTGCACGGGCTGATCGTGTTCGGCGAGGAGGAGGAGCCCGCTCGACGGTAGCTCGTCACATGGGAGCCCGGCCGTTTTTGGCCGGGCTTCCGTGGTCGGATAGTCTGCGCACCTATGGATGACGCGCCTGTCCTGGGTCGCATCGAGTCCCTCGTGCAGGAGGAGCACGCGCTCCTGGACCGCGAGCAGGCCGATGCGGACAGCGAGGAGGCCCTCGAGGCCGACCGCCGGCGCCTGGAGCAGATTTCGGTCGAGCTCGACCGCTGCTGGGATCTGCTGCGTCAACGACGAGCCCGCCGCAGCGCCGGTCAAGATCCGGACGAGGCCACGGCCCGGGACGCCGACACGGTCGAGAAGTATCTGCAATAGCACGGCGTGACCCCGCGGCTTGGTCTACCTGGGGGCGTGACAGCGTGCCTGTTCGACCTCGACGGCGTGCTGACGCAGACGGCCAAGGTCCACGCCGCCGCGTGGCAGCAGACGTTCGACGAGTACCTGCAGGGCCGGGCGGCCGAGCGAGGCGAGGAGTTCGTCCCGTTCGACCCGGTTGTCGACTACGACGAATACGTCGACGGCAAGGCGCGCGCCGACGGGGTGCGATCGTTCCTCACCGCACGCGCTATCGAGCTTCCGGAGGGCACGCCTGACGATCCGCCCGAGGACGAGACGATCGCGGGGATCGGCAACCGCAAGAACGAGATCGTCCTGACAATGATCCACGACGATGGCGTCGAGCCGTACGAGGGCTCCGTGGGCTATGTCAAGGCGGCCCGTGCCGCGGGCCTGCGGCGGGCCGTCGTCTCGTCCAGCACCAACTGCCGCGACGTCCTCGCCGCAGCCGGAATCGAGGACCTGTTCGAAGCGGTCATCGACGGTCACGTGGCCGAGCGCGAGCACCTGCACGGCAAGCCGGCCCCGGATACCTTTCTCGCCGGCGCGCGGGCGCTGGGCGTGGCCCCGGCCGAGGCCGCGGTGTTCGAGGACGCGTTGGCCGGCGTGGCAGCCGGGCGTGCGGGCAATTTCGGCGTCGTCGTCGGTGTCGATCGCGTCGGTCAGGCCGATGCGCTCAAGGGGCATGGCGCCGACCTCGTGGTGCGTGACCTGAAGGAGCTTCTGCCCGCGCCATGATCCAGCATCCGGCCTTCCCCGTCGAGCCGTGGGCTGTGCGTGAGACCGAGCTGCCGCTGCATCACCTCGCGCAGACCGAGTCGGTGTTCGCGCTCTCCAACGGCCACATCGGTCTGCGCGGGAACCTCGACGAGGGTGAGCCGAGCGGCCTGCCGGGTACGTATCTGGCCGGCTTCTACGAGGTCCGGCCGCTCCCCTACGCCGAGGCCGGGTACGGCTTTCCCGAAGCCGGCCAGACGGTGCTCAACGTGACCAACGGCAAGATCCTGCGCCTGCTGGTCGAGGACGAGCCATTCGATGTCCGCTACGGCAACCTGCGCAGCCACGAGCGGGTTCTCGACCTGCGGGCGGGCGTGCTCCGCCGGACGGTGGAGTGGGTCTCGCCAACGGGCACCGCCGTTCGCGTGCGCTCGACTCGGCTGGTCTCGTTTGCCCAGCGCGCCGTGGCCGCGATCCTGTACGAGGTCGAGCCACTCGGGCAGACGATCCCGGTGGTGGTCCAGTCCGAGCTGATCGCCAACGAGCCGCTGCCGGACGTTGAGGCCGATCCCCGTGCGGCGGCGATGCTGAGCGCTCCGCTGCGCTCCCTGTACTCGTCCGCGCGAGACACGCGTGCAGTGCTGGCCCACGCGACGACGGCCAGCGGACTCACCATGGCGGCGGCGATGGACCACGTGATCGACGGCCCGGACGGCACCGCCGCGAGCGAGGACGGCTTCGACGATCTCGCCCGCGTGATGGTCAGCGCGGAGATCGCTCCGGACCGGCCGCTGCGGGTCGTCAAGTTCCTCGCCTACGGGTGGTCGAGGCAGCGCTCGATGCCCTCGGTTCGCGACCAGGTAGCAGCCGCGCTCACCGAGGCCCGCCACACGGGCTGGGACGCGCTGCTGGCGGCGCAGCGCGAGTATCTCGACGACTTCTGGGCCCGGGCCGACGTCGAGCTCGAGGGCGACGCCGAGCTGCAGCAGGCGGTCCGCTTCGGACTGTTTCACACGTTGCAGGCGGGGGCACGCGCCGAGCAGCGGGCCATCGCCGCCAAGGGACTGACGGGAACCGGCTACGACGGGCACGCGTTCTGGGACACCGAGGCGTTCGTCTTGCCGGTGCTCACCTACACCGCGCCGCACGCCGCTCGTGATGCGCTGAGCTGGCGCCAGGCGACGCTCGACCTGGCCCGCGAGCGGGCCCAGCAACTCGGCTATCAGGGCGCCGCCTTCCCGTGGCGGACGATCCGCGGGCAGGAATGCTCGGGCTACTGGCCGGCCGGCACCGCCGCGTTTCACGTCAACGCCGACATCGCCGATGCCGTCGTGCGGTATCAGACGGCGACCGGTGACGAGGCATTCGAGCGCGACACGGGCCTCGAGCTGCTGGTCGAGACGGCTCGGCTGTGGCGTGCGCTCGGCCACCACGACGCGGTCGGCCGGTTCCGGATCGACGGCGTCACCGGACCCGATGAGTACAGCGCGATCGCCGATAACAACGTGTACACGAACCTGATGGCCCAGCGCAATCTGCGGGCGGCAGCGGACGCCGCCGAGCGCCAGCCCGACCTGGCCGCCAAGCTCGGCGTCGACGACGAGGAGACGGCCGGCTGGCGCGACGCGGCCAAGGCGATGCTGATCCCCTACGACGCAGCGCTCGGTGTCCATCCTCAGGCCGAGAGCTTCACCCAGCACAAGGTATGGGACTTCGAGCACACCTCTGCGGAGCAGTACCCGCTGCTGCTGCACTTCCCGTATTTCGAGCTGTACCGCAAGCAGGTGGTCAAGCAGGCCGACCTGGTGATGGCGTTGTATGTGCGCGGTGATGCGTTCAGCGCGGAGGAGAAGGCGCGCAACTTCGAGTACTACGAGGGGCTGACGGTGCGCGACTCGTCGCTGTCGGCGTGCGTCCAGTCCGTGGTCGCGGCCGAGGTCGGGCACCTGGAGCTGGCCTACGACTATCTCGGTGAAGCGGCGCTGATGGATCTCGACGATCTCGAGCACAACACGGGCGACGGGCTCCACATCGCGTCGCTCGCCGGGACGTGGATCGGTGCCGTCGCGGGGCTCGGCGGCATGCGTGACCACGACGGGACTCTCAGCTTCGCCCCACGGCTGCCCCAGACGCTCACCCGGCTCGCCTTCCGGATCTGCTATCGCGAGCTTCGGTTGCTCGTGACCGTCGAGCCCAAGCAGGCGACCTACACGCTGACCGAGGGCTCAGCGCTCGAGTTCGTGCATCACGGCGAGAGCGCGACCGTCCACGAGGGGCGCCCGCTGAAGCGGGCGATCCCCGCGCCCCGGGCTCGCGAGGCCCCGAGCCAGCCGTTCGGCCGCGCCCCGGCGCGCCGGGGACCGAAGCGATGAGCGCGTCCCCGATCGATCGGCTGCTCGCCGCGCTCGACGCGATCGATCTCGACGGGGTGATGGCGCTGATGGCGCCCGGATGCCGCTTGCTGACCGCGGACGGGCACCGCGCGGAGGGGGCCGACGCGGCGCGCCGGCTGCTCGGGGACTTCCTGGCCACGCTGCGCTCGACCGAGCACGTGATCACCGCCCATTGGCACCAGGACAACGTCTGGATCGCCGAGGTCGAGGCCACCTATGAGTTGCAGGACCGTCTGCGGCTCAGCCGGCTTCCCCGCGCGTTCGTGCTGCGGGACGGACCCGACGGCCTCATCGACGTGCGGGTCTACGGCGCCCACGAGCGACCGCTCGCCGAGCACCGCACCGGCGAGGAGGGGCTGTGGGTCCAGAACCGCTGGATCCCGCCGCTGTGACTCAGGCGATGCCGTGGGCCGGTTCTGGCACGCCCTCGTCAGCGGCCGGCTCGAGGTCTTCCTGGAGGCCCCGACGCAGACCGAGCAGCGCGACGATGGCCCCGGCGGCCATGACGGCGGCCATGACGTAGAAGACCGAGCGTGTCGCGTAGGCGAAGTCCAGCCGGATGAAGTGCGGGATCGAGGCCACCGAGCCGGCACTGCGCGATTGTGAGATGGACGACGCCTGCGCGGCGGCGGCATGGGCCGGGACGCCCTGGGCGATCAGCGAGGTGGTGATCCGCGATCGCATCTGCGAGACGAGGATCGTGCCGAGGATCGCCAGCCCGAGGCTGCCGGCGTAGTTGCGCACGGTCTGCGTGATGCCGGTCGCCTCGCCGTAGGCGTACCGGGACGCGCGATTCACCGCGTCGGTCTGGGCCGGTCCGAGCATCAGGCCCATGCCGGCCCCGGCCAGGATGATGTACCACTGCTGTGAGCTCAGGCTCAGGTCGGTGACCTTCCCCGCCCACAGATAGAAGCCGACGGCGCTGATCGCGCAGCCGAGCACCACCGCGCGCTTGGCCCCCGACCGGTCGAGCATCCGGCCGCCGAGCTGAGCCGCCACGACGAAGCCGAGGAAGAAGTAGAGGATGAACAGCCCGGCTTCCGAGGCGGACTTGCCGAGCGCGATCTGGGCGTATTCGCTGGCGAAGAAGAACACCGGCAGGAAGACCAGCATGGCGATGGCGAGCACGAGGTTCTCGACCAGGAAGGGCCGGATGCGGAAGATCTCGACCTGGATCAGCGGCGATGGGGTACGACGCTCGACGAAATAGAACGCGACCAGGAGGGTCACGCCGAGCACGATGCACAACCACGTCCCGGGGTTGCTCCAGCCCCAGATCGCCGACTCCTGAAAGCCGAACACGCTGAGCGCCACACCGCCGGCGATCAGCACCAGCCCGCGATAGTCCATGCGCGCGGGCTTGTGCACCGTGGTCGGCTTGGCCAGCGCGATCAGCACGAGCGCGACAATTGCCACCGGGACGTTGACCCAGAAGATGGCCCGCCACGTCCACTGGGTCAGGTAGCCGCCCAGGATCGGGCCGATCGCCGTCAGGCCTCCGGCGACCCCGAAGAAGATCGCCAGCGCTCTCCCGCGCTCACGCAGGGGGAATGTCTGCACGACGATCGCGATCGCCGCCGGGAACATGATCGCCCCGCCGGCACCCTGGATCACGCGGAACGTCACGATCCACGCCTCGGCCAGGCTGCCCTTGGGGGTGAGCCCGCACATCACGGACGCCAGGGCGAACACGATCACGCCGAGCACGACCATCTTGCGGTGACCCACGGTGTCGGCGAGCCGGCCGCCGAACGCGAACAGCGCCGCCAGGGACAGCAGGTAGGCGTTGATCGCCCATTGCATGCCGGTGTCGGTCAGCCCGAGCTCGCGCTGGATCTGCGGCGCAGCGATCGACACGATCGTCTGATCGATGAACGTCATCGCCACGGCGAAGACCATCGCCGCCAGCACCAAGCCCTTCGAGCGCCCCCCGGTGGCCCCGTTGACCGTCATGCCGCTTGCCTCCACCGTCCCGTCATGATCAGTTCCGGGCGAGGGTACTCCGGCGCCGCGACGCGGTCAACGGGTGCGGGCGCCGCGCCGCCCGGGAGCCTACACGCCGATCCGATAGCAGTTGTATTGCGGAGTCGTGCCGGTGCGCGGTCAGCGCCGGCCTAGCCGGCGATGAGTCCGGCCGGTGGGTCGCGTCCTTCGTCTGAGTGCAATTCGACCCTGGAGGGAGCAAGCGATGTCGATCGATCATGTTCTGGCCGTCGTGGCGGTGGCCGACTTCGACGCCGCGCACGCCTGGTACGAGCGACTGTTCGGGCGGCCGGCCGACAACCTGCCGATGGAGGGACAGCTCGTGGAGTGGAGGGTCACCGACACCGGGTGGGTGCAGGTGACCCGCGACGCCGGCCGCGCCGGCTCGGGGCTGTTGAACTTCGCCGTCGCCGATCTGGCGCAGCACGTGGCCGAGCTGGCGGAGCGGGATCTGAGCACCGGCGCGATCGAGACCGTGACCAAGGGCGTGCAGTTGGCGGCCATCCGCGATCCCGACGGCAACACGATCACCTTCATCGGCAACTTCCGCGAGGTGTACTGACAGCGCCCGGTGCGTGCCGGGCCGCTTGGAGGCGGCCCGGTCACGTGGACGACGCGGGCTACGACGCGGCCGGCTCGAGGAAGCCGACGATCGACCGCATGCGGCCGTCCTCGGCGAGGGTGGCGAAGTCGGAGCCGATCGCGACCGGCTCGCTCCCGTTGGCCGCGAGCGACCAGCTGAAGCGGACTCGATCGTGATGCGCGTCGGGTCCGGCCACGAGAGCGAACCGGTGTCCCGGGAACTGCTGCTGGGCGCCGGCGATCATCGCGTCGATGCCGTCGATGCCCACGCCCGTCATCATCGGGTCCAGGTAGCTCGCGTCCTCGGTCACCGTCTGCGCGACCAGTTCGCGGCGACGCTCGGGATTCGCCTCGTTCCACATCGCGATGTAGCTGTTGACGAGTGCGTCTGGGTTGGACATGTGAGCCTCCGATCAGGTGACTTGGACGGCGAGCACCGTCGCAGACACCGATCCGTCCGTCGATTACCCGCGAGGTAAGGCGGATGCGAGACCGTCAGCCCGCGGCCACCGCTCTCAGTGCTCGCACCCCGGCGGTGTCCTCGGCGGTGCTGGGGACGACGGCGACGTGGTCGGCTCCGGCGTCGCGGTAGGCGGCGACACGCTTGACGATCTCCGCTCGTGAGCCGACCGCGCACACGTGCGCGACCAGCTCCGAGGGGATCGCGGCCGCGAGCTCGGATCGCGGCGCGCCCGCTCGCGCCCGGTCGACGAGCGAGCCGAAGCCGAGCTGAGCGAACATCTCGCCGTAGCCGGGCGGCCGGAGGTAGACGGCGAGCTGGGCGCTCAGTTGCGCCTGGGCGCGGGCGCCCGGGTCCAGCGCGATCGGCAGCCACACGGCCAGGCGCGGGGCCGGCCGGCCGGCCGCCCCGGCCTCGAAGTCGATCTGGGCGCGCACGCCGCGCACATGGTCGGCGGTGACGAGGTTGAGGACGACCTCATCCGCGTAGCGGGCCGCGACCCGGGTCATCGCCGGGCCGAACGCAGCGACCGAGATCGATGCCGGGGGCTGGGGCCGGCGCAGCCGGAAGCCGTGGGTGTGGACGTGGACGCCGTCGAGCTCGGTGCGCTCGCCGGCGAGCATCGAGCGCAGCGCGGGCACTGTTTCGCGCATCCGCGCGGCCGGCGACTCCCACGTTCGGCCGTGCCAGCCCGCGACGATCGCCGGGCTCGAGGCGCCCAGGGCCACGTCGACCGGGCGCTCGGTGAGTGTCGCCACCGACGAGAGGCCGAGCGCGATCGCGACCGGCGTGCGGACGCCGATCGCCAGCGGCCCGATCCTCAGCCGCGTCCGCTCGGTGCGCATCCCGATCGCGGTGGCCAGTGCGAACGCATCGAAGGTCGCCATCTCACCGACCCAGACGGTCTCGATGCCCGCCTGCTCGGCGGCGAGCGCGACGTCGATTGCCTCGTCGTCGGGGCGATCGAGCCAGAACGGCAGCGCGACCCCGAGCCCGGCGCTCACAGCAGCGCCGTCTGCGTCGGCTGGCCGACCAGCAGCCGGCCGGTCAACTCCCAGCTCGTCGGGTTGACCTGGAAGTGAGCCGTCGCGGCATGGGCGTCCCGGAAGCGGCGTTGCAGCGGTGAGTCCTCGTAGATGGCCGTGCCGCCGCCGAGGTCGTACATCGTGCGTGCGACGTCGGCTGAGGTGCGCACCGCATGCGTGGCCGCCAGCCGCAGGCCGGCCCGCAGCTCGACGGATACCGGCGCGGGGAGCTGCGCCGCCTGCCATGCGTCGTCGATCGCCTGGTAGTAGAACGCCCGCGCGGCTCGGAGCGCCGCCTCGGCCTCGGCGACGGCCGCCTGCGTCGCCGGCCGCTCGGCCAGCGTGCGACTGGACCCCTGCCCGACCTTGCCGGCCGCCAGCTCGACGAGGTCCTCGATCGCGCCGCGGGCGTTGCCCAGCGCGGCGGCGGCGATCGACAGCGCGAAGAAGCCGAACACCGGGAAGCGGTACAGCGGAGCGTCGAGGGTCAGGCGACCTTCGAACAGCGACAGTGTCCTACGCATCGGGACGAACACGCCGTCGGCGATCGCGTCATGGCTGCCGGTGCCGCGCAGGCCACTCGTGCGCCAGGTGTCGGGGATCTCGAGCTCGCCGGTCGGAATCCCGACGACCCGGAGGACCGGCGGAGCGGACTCCCGGGGCGCACCCGTGTCGAGAACACATCCCGCGAACAGGTAGTCGGAGTGGGTGATCCCGCTGCAGAACCGCCACCGGCCCGAGACACGCAGGCCGCCGTCGACCGGGCGCGCGGTGCCGCTCGGCGCCCACACGCCCGCCGCCACCGCGTCGCCGTTCCCGAAGATCTCGTTTGCTCCCTCGTCCGGCAGATAGGCCGACAGGAGGCTGCTGGTGGCGGCGATCGAAACGCACCAGCCGGCCGAGGCATCCCCGCGGGCGATCGTCTCCGCGCAGCGGAGCGTCACCGCGGGTGGGGCCTCGAGGGCGCCGAGTGCGGCCGGCGCACCGGCGCGCAGCAGTCCCGAGGCCCGCAGGCTCGAGAGGAGCTCGTCGGGCAGCCGGCGCTCGGACTCGGTCTCGGCGGCGAGGCTGCGCGCCAGCGCACCCGCCACCTGCGCCGTGCGCTCGAGGTCCCGGTCGATCTCTCCGATCATGCGCTCACCCCGCCGTCGGCGTCCTCGTCAGGCCGCGGGCGGCGTCATCCGCTCGACCTCGTCGCCGCGGCCGATCAATACGTCCGCGACCATGGCCGCCGGAAACAGTCCGTGCTCGACGACGCCGACGGTGGCCGACAACCGGGCCGCAAGTGCCTCGGGATCGTCGAACGCGCCGTCGTAGTCGGCGATCACCCCGCCATCGGGACTGCGCGGGACCTCTCGCAGCCGCACCGGCCGCAAGTCCCGGAGCGTGGCGGCGAGGCCGAACTCGGCCAGCTCGACGGGGATCGGCGGCGCCAGTCGCTCGACCATCTTGTCGGAGGACACGATCACCACGAAGCGGTCGGCCGCCGCGGCGACCGCCTTCTCACGGGTGTGTGCAGCGCCGCCTCCCTTGACCAGCCAGCCCGAGGGCGCCACCTGATCGGCACCGTCGATCGTCACATCGAGCCGGGCGGGCGCCTCGAGCCCGGCGAACGAGACGATCTCCATCCCCAGCTCCCGCGCTGCGTGCTCGGTGGCGAGCGAGGTGGCGACGCAGCGCAGCTCCAGTCCGCGAGCGGCGAGGGCCGGGAGCACGTAGGCGACGGTCGAACCTGTGCCGAGCCCGACCGTCATGCCGTTCTCGACGAGCTGCGCCGCTGACTCGGCCGCGATGCGCTTCTCGTGCTCGATGTCGCCGGTGGGCGCGCTCACGTCGTCGTCTCGCATGTGATGACAACGCTACCTGTCGACGTGCGGCGAGGAATGCCCGGCGGTGCCGTTGGGCCTCTGACTAGTGCCGCCGACGCAAATACGTTCGGATTCGAGCGGCCATTGGGGGCGCCTGGCGGCGTCCTCGGAGGCTTATGCGGCTCTGCCGCACCGCGCCTCCTGCGTCCTGGCCAGGCATCCCCAATGACCACTCTCGGTCCAAACGCACTTAGCGTCGACGACCACTAGACGGCGATCTGGTCGGGTAGATCGTCGATGATTCGGTGCGGCGGGGGGTCGCTGATCCATTCGGTGAACGCGGACGGGGCCATCGGTCGGCTGAGGTGGTAGCCCTGGGCGAGGTCGCACCCGAGTCGGGCGAGCCGTTCGAGCGTTGGCTCGTCCTCGACGCCTTCGGCGATTACTCGGAGGCCGAGGTCGTGTCCGAGGTTGATCGTGGAGCGCACGATGATGAGGTCGCTTTCCTCGCGCAGCATCGGGGAGACGAAGGAGCGGTCGATCTTCAGCTCGTCGAGCGGGAGGGCCCTGAGGCTGGCCAGCGAGGAGTAGCCGGTCCCGAAGTCGTCGACGGAGAGATGGACGCCGAGGTCGCTGAGGCGCATGACGACGGCTCGCGCGCGGTCGGGGTCGGACATGAGCATGCTTTCGGTGATCTCGAGTTGGAGCGCGGCGGCGGGGAGGTGGTAGGCGGTGAGCAGGCGCTCGATCGTGGTGGGGAGGTTGCGATCGAGCAGATTGCGGACGGAGAGGTTGACGGCCACCGTGAGGGGTCGGCCGGCGGCGCGCCACTGAGCACACTCGGCGATCGAGCGTTCCAGGACGTGCCGCGTGAGCGGGCCGATCAGCTCGGTTTGCTCCACCGTCTGAATGAAGTCGCCGGGGAGCAGCAGGCCCTGTTGTGGGTGCTCCCATCGCACCAGTCCTTCCGCGCCGCGCAGGCGAGTCTGGTCGAGCTCCACGATCGGTTGAAAATGGACGACGATCTCGTCGGCGGCCAGGGCGCGCCGGAAATCGCTGTGGACGCTGAGCCGCCGCATGGAGTGATGATCAAGCTCGGGCGCGTAGCGCTTCCAGCCACTGTTGGCGGCCTTGGATGCGTACATCGCGACGTCGGCTCGGCGCAGGAGCGCGTGCGTGTCATCACCGTCGGCCGGGTAGCTCGAGATGCCGATGCTGGCACTGATCTCGACCGTCATCTCGTCGAGCACGATCGGATGCTGAATGCATGCGAGCAGGCGGGCGGCGATCTCATCGAGTCGCCCGGATTCGGCCGTTCCGCCCGGGAGGACGGCGAACTCGTCGCCGCCGAGCCGCGCCACGAGCCCGGCCGGTTCAACCGAGGCGGCGAGCCGTGGTCCGAGTTCTCGCAGCAGCTCATCGCCGTAGTGGTGGCCGAGGGTGTCGTTGATCTCCTTGAAGCGGTCGAGGTCGATCAGCATCACGGCGAACGTGTTCCGGCCGCGGTCCGCGCCGGCGACCTGCTCCTCCAGCCGGGTGCGAAAGTACTCCCGGTTCGGGAGCCCCGTGAGCTCGTCCGTAGTGGCCACTCTGCGCAGCGCGGTGGCCACGCGCTGCAATTCGTCGCCGCGGCGCTTGGAGGTGAGCAGCTCGCCGATGAGGTACTGAAAGACGATGAGCATCAGGGCGAGGAGCGCGATGCCGGTCGTTCCCATGTGCACCGCCATGTACACGGCCGCCATGGTCAAGAGGGCCGAGAACAGCTCGGCCGCCAGCACCGGGACGAGCGCCTCCCGCGCCTTCTGCCCGAGCGATGAGCCGTCGAGATAGCACTGGTACCCGGCGACGCCGAGGAAATTGAACCCCAACGCGACCACAAACGCCGCGAAGACCGACAGGTAGTAGGCCACCGCGTGCGGATCGGCACCGGTCAGCTCGGTCAGGCCGTGGAAGACGAGGCCGCCGACCAGGGGGAACCAGATGTAGGTGACGAGGTTGTTGCGGAGGTAGTGGGGAGCCTCGCGTGAGCGCAGCCAGACGAACCCGATCGTCACCGCGCCGATGAGCGCCGCCGGCCCGCCGCCGAGCAGGACGGCGGCGAGCATCAGGCCCAGGAAGCTGCCCGAAACCTTCAGCCTGGTCGAACCGGTCTCCACATAGGTGAGACCGCTGACGACCGTGAAGGCCGTGATCAGCAGCAGCGGCGCGATCTCCCACCGGGCCGTCCGCGCCGTCACGACCGCGACGACCACGGCGCTCGCGAGCGCCAGGGCGTGCGCGGTTGCCACCGCTCCAGGCCGGCGTGCGCCCTCGCGCCTCGAGGTGACGGTCATGGATCCATACCTCTGCTCGATGTAGTCGGCCCGATGGGGCCGAATCTCCAGTCCAGGATCCGAATCTCCAGTCCGGGATCCATAACTGAGCGCGTTCTGCCGTTATCAGGTCATATAACTGACCGGAATGTCCATTCTCTTCTGAGCCCTCTCAAGATGCCGGCTGTCATGCCGATGCCCGGGGGGACACTCACTCCGAACGACGGAGGGGCCCGTCCTGACAACGGGCCCCTCCGAGCGGTGTGATCAACCCCCGTGGAAGCCCATGCGGCCCTCCTCTCATGGGAGCGATGACGTGGCGACATCTAGTCATCGGCAGGTTGGCCATCGCGCTTGAGCACAGGGCGCTCGGATCCCGCCTCGTCCTCAGCGGAGGGGGCGGGATTCGAACCCGCGGTCCGCGTGAACGGACTCCGGTTTTCAAGACCGCGACTCGCTCCGCATGAGCCCCGTGGTCCGTGGGTGTTTGGGCTCGACGAGGCGTCGTGGGGTGGCGACTGGGCCAAGCGACGTCAAGACGTGGCCTCGGGCTCAGGGTCGAGTTGCATTTAGTGCAGCGATCAGCTATCTATAAAGCCCCGATAAAGCGAGGTCCGAGAAGGTCGTCAAGCTCCTCGGCACTAGTCCGCGTGGAGTTGCAGGTCTGACCGTCCGAGATTGCACTGACGGATCCATCGACCACCTCCCTTAACCACAACCTTCATCGAAGGCGACGAGAGCCCGTCCCATGAATGGATTGTGGGGCCCTAGGCTCTGTTGCAGAGAGGGGATACCAGTGGCATTCAGCAACGTTGGCCACGTATGGCTGGCCAATGGTCAAAGTGTTTGGCAAACGGTGCTCTTCGCACCGCACGGTGTAGGAGAGGATCATGGGGCACAATGGATAATGGCAAATCCTTTGCCCTTTGACACTTTCCCTACGCCCTCTGGTACGACTCAGCTCGAGGTAGGCCATTTTCAAAAACGAGTCGTATATCAAAACGGTGGCGCAGAGTGGTCGTATAACTGCTTGGTGGAGAACACCGCTAGTCCGGGTTGGCTGTCGACATGGTTCAACCTAACCGGCGGAGGGAATGTATAGAAATGACAACGAGAAACATGCTCATCATCAGAGATGGAGACGGCGAAATCATAGCTGCTCAGGTTGAGGAACCTGCTGGCAGCGACATAGTCACTTATATTACGCCTGCTGATCCACAGCACACGCTGCATAGGGTTTCGGACGTTCCTGCGGAAATCTGCGATCGCGTCCATCCGGCCGAGTTTCAGAGGTTGCTTACTGATCACGTCAATTCAGAGCACGCGCAAGTTACGCCGACGAGTGCTGAGGAGGTTCACCGCTATCTCCTCGGTCGTCGCTGATCGGGGGCGGAGGAGCCGCTCAGTACTTGTGGCCCCGTCACTATCCACCTGGCTCGAGGTTCACCCGCTCGATCGAGGACCAGGTCGCGTGGCCCGCGGGCGTCGAGCGCCGGGTCCCACCTCTCGCGGATACGTTTGAGATCCCTTCGGCCGAGACGAAGCTATCGGCTATCGCCGGGTATAGAGCGGAGGGGGCGGGATTCGAACCCGCGGTCCGCGTGAACGGACTCCGGTTTTCAAGACCGGTGCATTCGACCGCTCTGCCACCCCTCCGGGGTCCGCCCACGCGATCCTAGCTCTACACTCCCGCCAGCACCCGGGAGAGGTGGCCGAGTGGCTGAAGGCACTCGCCTGCTAAGCGAGTATGGGGGTCAAACTCCATCGCGGGTTCGAATCCCGCCCTCTCCGTTCCAACCGAAGCCCTGCCGTGGCCGTTCCTGCTCGGACATCACGGCAGATGAGCGACAAATGCCATATTCGCCGGCCCTCGCCCCGGGGTACGGTTGCGCCAGGATCGGCGACGGGGTCCCTCGGCCGCGTCGCGCCGGAGAAACGACACCGGAGGACGGCGGAGATGGCGAACAAGTGGAAGACCGTCTCGGTCGCGAACGCGCCGAGCGGGTTCAACGCGGGAACGATGCTGCTCATGACTGACGGCTCGGTCATGATCCACGGCGACACGAGCCAGAATTGGGTGCGGCTCACACCGGGGAACGACCCGTCGCAGGCCGGAGGGATCTACGCCAACGGGTCGTTCTCGACGACCCAAACGATGAGCTCGATACGCGAGTACTTCGCCTCCGGCGTCCTGGGCGATGGTCGCATGTACGTGATCGGCGCCGAGTACTCGGATACGTCCAACACCCCGAAGGCGCTGAAGGACGGCCAGACGTTTGACCCACAGACGGGCGCTTGGACCGCGATCAGCAAGCCGTCGCCCGCGTTCGACTTCGTCAAGGGCGACGTCGGCTCCTGCGTACTGCCCGATGGTCGGGTGCTGCTCGGCGCGGACGGGGGCACCCAGGCCGCGATCTGGGACCCGACCGATGACAGCTGGGTTGATGCCGGAACCCAATTCGGGGCGGCGGCCAATACCAAGCAGGGCGGCATCGACGAGGAGACCTGGACGTTGCTGGCCGACGGCACGGTGCTGACGGCAGAGATCACGGCGAGCGGAGCGGCCGAGAAGTACGTCCCGTCGACCGATACGTGGGTCTCGGCGGGGACGGCCCAGTCGCAGCTTGCTCTGATGAGCTTTGGCAACCCCTCGATCAATGTCAGCGAGATCGGCCCAGCGCTCGTCCTGCCCAACGGCAAGGTGCTGGTCATCGGCGCGACCGGCAACAGCGGGATCTACACCCCACCCGCCGATCCCACGAAGGTCGGCACGTGGGCGAAGGGGCCGAGCTTCCCGAACGACTCATCCGGGAACCAGTTGACCGCGATCGACGGGCCTGCCGTTCTGACTCCGGGCGGGAGGGTGATCTGCGTCGGAGGCACGACGACCGCGACGAAGAACTCCTCGGGTCAGACCACTGGCTACTTCTCGCAGCCGTGCACGTTCCTCGAGTGGGACCCGTCAAGCAGCGTCACGACGATGCCGACGCTCGCCAGCCAGCCGCCGAACACGAACGTCTGGACCTACCAGGTCCGCTTCCTCGTGCTCCCCACCGGTCAGGTGATGATGAGTATCAATGACGGCAACGTCTACATCTACACGCCCGACGCCACCGACGGCACATCGGATCCGAGCTGGGCACCGGTGATCACCGGGTTCCCGAGCGCGATGATCGTTGGGCACAGCTACACCATCACCGGGCAGCGTCTGAACGGGATCTCGTCGGGGGCAAGCTACGGCGACGACGCTCAGATGGCGACGAACTACCCGATCGTCCAGCTGACCGAGCGTGCCACGGGTAAGGTCCGGTTCCTCCGCAGCTACGACTTCTCGACAATGGGCATCGCCAAGGCGGGCGACACCACGACCGCCGCGTGCCAGGTTCAGGTGCCCACCGATCTCGACGAGGGCACGTACGACATGGTCGTGGTCGCCAACGGCATCGCGTCGGCGTCGGTCTCCGTCCAGCTCGGGACTCGCGACTGCTTCATCACGGTCGAGCGCGACACGTACAGCCAAGGCGACGTCGAGGGCATGATCCAGCAGGCGGGCGGCGGGGCAGCTGTCTACGACCCGGCGTTGTTCGTCGTCGTCGAGGGATTCAAGCCGTCGGAGCTGGGCATCGCAAGCAGCGCCGACCTGAATGCGCCCGGGGTCGTCCCGGGCATCGTCACGTCTGACCCCACGGTCACCGCAAGCTTCTCGGGGCCCGTCCAGCCCGAGGACAAGAGCCTCCCCGATGCGCCGCAGCGGTTCACATACCCGTTCGAGCTTTCGTTCGCCGACGCCTCGGCGTTCGGCTTCACCGGCCCGCAGTCCCCACTGAGCGCGATCGCCCAGCTGAACGCGGCCGGAAGCGCCGTCAGCGGCGTGAGCGTCATCGAGTTGCTGAAGAGCCCTGACCCGATCATCCACCACGGCGATCAGGCCGCTGGCTATCCGTGGTACCTGAGCGTCGACATCCGGGTCGTGCAGCTGAAGGCTGGCGACCCGCGCTTCGGGACGACCGTACCGACCAGCGGGACGCCATCGGCGGCGGCGACGACGTTCATCCAGCACGCGATCGCCAATCTCAACGGAAGCGGCGGAACCGCCACGGCAGCGCGAAACGACTTCAACGCGATCAACCAGGCCGAGGACCTGTCCGAGCTCACGCTCGCACCCAACGACGGCAACGGCCACAACTACTACAACTTCGGTCTGGCCCGGGTGCGGTTGCGGGACACCCTGCTCGATGCGAAGAACGTCGCGCTGTTCTTCCGTCTGTGGCCCGCCCAGCAGACGAACGCCGCCTACGATCAGAACAAGACCTACCGCCGCGGAACCAACCCGCACGGCGAGACGATCCCGCTGCTCGGGGTCAACGGCGATGAGATTGTCTCGATCCCGTTCTTCGCCGAGCCGCGCGTCGGCAGCGGCCACCCGCTCACCGCACAGCGCGACACCCACAACCGCCACGCCACGATCGCCCACGACCCGTCCGGCAAGGAGGTCGACACCTACTTCGGGTGCTGGCTCGACATCAACCAGCCGAACGCAACGTATTACCCGCAGCGAATCCTGGGGATCCCAGAGGACGGTCCCTTCAACACGGTCTCGCCGCTGTTCCCGATCCAGCAGCTCGTCCGCTCCAACCACTGCTGCCTGATCGCGGAGATCGAGATCGATGGGCAGCCGGGGCTGATCTCCAGGCAGGCCGATCCGTCGACCTCGGACAAGCTCGCCCAGCGCAACATAACGTTCGTCGGCATCCCCAACCCCGGCGTGCTCGCCTCGCGGCGCGCGCCACAGCCATTCGAGATCAAGCCGAGTCAGTCGGTCCTGCCTGCGGGCCCGGGGTTCGACGAGCTGATGATCGACTGGGGGACGGTCCCGCACGGCGCCACGGCGCAGATCTTCCTGCCTGCCGCCTTGGCCGACGACGTCCTCAGGCTGGCCGGCGAGCGTTACCTCACGCACCGGATCAGCAAGGTCGATCAGTCGACGGTGCAGATGCCGACCGACGGGCTCGGGTGGTTGCCGATCCCGGCCGCAGCCGTTGCCGGCGTCAACCTCGCCGGGCTGCTCACGATCGACTTCCCGGCCACCGTCAAGAAGGGCGACGTCCACACGGTCGTCATCCGCCAGGTGTCGACGGTCGGCCGCTTCGAGCAGGTCCGAGAGGCCGACGCCGAGGCCGTCGCCCTCCGCAGCTGGCGGCGGGTGATCGGGAGCTTCGCGATGGTCATCCCGGTGAGCACGATGGGCGCGCTCCTGCCGGGCGCAGAGCGCAAGCTCTCGATCATGCGCTGGATCGGTGACGCGATCCCGAACCAGAGCCGCTGGTGGCCCGTGTTCCACCGCTACCTTGACCAGCTCACCGCCGGGGTGAGCGCTCTGGGGGGCGACCCGAGCACGATCCCGGCGACAGGGACGGGCTCGTGGCCAGGATGGATCGGGCACCACGGGAGCCACGGCGGTGGCGACGGCGGCAAGGGCGGATCAGGCGGTGAGGGTGGCCGCCGCGACGACGACGATCACGCGACCGCCGGCAAGGTCATCGGCCTCTGCTATGACCGCTTTGGCGACTTCGACGGGCTGATGCTCGAAACCTATGAGGGTCACCACCGGCGCTACTGGAGCCGGGAGCGCCGGATCGAGCGGATCGCCCGGCGGGCCTGGCTTGATCGACTCGCCCTCGTCGTCTTCACTGAGAACGAAGACGACGACCGGATCGCCGGTCTCGAGCTGCGCGGCTCGCCGTTCGGCCCGGACCTTTGATCAAGGGGGTTGAGCCGTAAGTCAGGGAATTCGCACGCGCGTCAGCGGTGCTCCCGCGTGGCAGACTTTGGCCGTGAGCGATACCGCCGTGTACGCGGCGCCGTCGGTCGCCGCCGTGAGAGCGCTCTGGGATCGGAGCGGCCTACTCGCGGGGCCGGCAGTCCACGAGCAACTCTCCCGGTTCGCCGAGGCGTTGGTGGATGCCCATGCGGCGGGTGAGCGCTCGGCTCTCGTCCTGGTCAGAAACTGGTCGGATGGCGGGGACGATGAGCTCCGGTCGATCGGGATGCTCTCTCTCCGACACGCGCGGTTGATCGCCGCCCGTGACCACGGATTCACGACCTGGTCGTCGGTCGAGGGCGAGTGCGATCCGACGTTCGAGCTGGCCGTCGATGCGGTGGTGCACGGGCGAATCAACGATCTGAGCTCTCTACTGGCGGACCACCCAGATCTGCATGTTCGCCGGTCCGCCTACGGTCACCGCGCCACCCTGCTGCACTACACGGCTGCCAATGGCGTTGAGATCCGTCGCCAGGTGGTTCCTACAAATGCCGCGCAGGTCGTCGCCGCCCTGTTGGATGCCGGCGCGGACCGCTCGGCGAAACTCCACGCATACGGAGGGGACTTCGACGTGCTGGCGATGGTCAAGACCAGCGCGCATCCCCGCGCCGCCGGTGTGGCGCGAGACATCGAGCACGCGCTGACGATGAACTGATCTGGCTTGGGAGCCGCACTGCCTCGGGGCAAGGTAACTGCCCCGGTGGACTCGGGCCGCTCCGAGGACGGCGGTGCTCATCTCGACAAATTGTCCCAACCCGATCGGTCCTTGGGCAGGTAAGCGCCTGTGAGGCGTCCTTAGGCGCGCACCGTCGGTTTCGCGGCGCCGCTTTGTCGACATGAGCACCCTCGGAATCAGGTGGTCGGCGGCCGGGCGGCTAGATTGGCCGTATGACGGTTCAACGGATGGACAACGTTGGCATTGTCGTCGACGACCTTCCGGCGACGATTGCGTTCTTTCAGGACCTGGGCCTCGAGCTTGAAGGCCAGGCCATGGTCGAGGGAGACTGGGCGGAGCGGGTCACCGGGCTACGTGACATGCGCGTCGAGACCGCCATGATGCGCACACCGGACGGCCACAGCCGCCTCGAGATCTCGCGATTTCTCAGGCCTTCTCCGGTCGCCGATCACCGGAATGCCCCAGTGAACGCTCTCGGTTACCTACGCGTGATGTTCGCCGTCGACGACATCGACGAGACGCTCGCCCGGGTCCGTAAGCACGGCACGGAGCTCGTCAGCAGCGAAGTGGTCCGGTACGAAGACGCGTATCGGCTCTGCTACATCCGCGGGCCCGAAGGACTCCTGATAGGGCTCGCCCAAGAACTCGGCTGATCGCCCGGCCGTCCACTACTTGGAGATCGTCACCGACGACGTAGCCACACTGGTGGGTTTCTACCAGCACGTACCGTGAAGCCGCGGCCCGGAGATCGGCTACGGTCCTTCGATGCCCGTTGACTTCGACCAGCCAAGTTGGGACGCGGCCAAATACCCTGGTCGCCACGTCGCTCCCGTGGGCGCTGAGGCGGGCGCCCGAGAGCTTGCTGCCAGTGTCTACGAGCTTGAGCCGGGCGTCGTCGGCTCGCCGTTGCACGTCCACCACGCCAACGAGGAGCTTCTGCTCGTCCTCGCCGGGACCCTCTCGCTGCGCGGTCCCGACGGGACGCAGTTCCTGTCGGCTGGCGCGGTGGTCGCGTTCCCGCGAGGCCAGGCAGGTGCCCATAGCTTGGTCAACCGCTCCGACGCGCCTGTTCGCTACATCGTGGTCTCCACGACCAACCGCCCCGACATCGTCGAGTATCCCGACACAGGCGCGACGCTCGTCGTGCTCGCCGAGCAGCGCCTCGCCTATCCGCACGGTGCCGATGCGAACCAACAGCCCGTCATCGCCGAAGCGATGCGGGCGGCGGCCGACCGAGATGCCTGACGTGGCCGAGCGGTGCGCGGGACTGGGGCGCCGGGCGTTGTCTCGAGTCTCGAGTCTGTGCCGCCCCCGGCTTACGCAAGTGCTTTCTCGAACCAGTGGTCGGCGAATGGCTCGTCATTGAATGGCGGCACCTCGACCCAGCCCGTTGAGCGGTAGAGGGACAGGGCTTCGGTGAGGACGGCGCTGGTCTCGATGTGCGCAGCGCGCGCGCCGCCCGCTCTGGCGGATGCCTCCAATGTCTCGAGGAGCCGGCGGCCGAGCCCGAGCCCTCGCGCTTTCGGCGCGATCCACATGCGCTTGATCTCATCTGGCCCGTCGGCGTGATGTTTGACGGCGCCGCAGCCGATGGCCTCCTCGTGCAGATAGGCGACCACGAACTGGCCGGCGGGCGGTCGGACCTCATACGGTAGAGCGGTCGCGCCGACGGAGGGATCGAAGCGGCGACTCGAGCGCCGGTTGAGCTCAGCGACGTATTCGGCCAGGCAGTACTGCGCGTCGGGATCCTCTGGGTCGACGGGGGTGATCCGGACGTTGGTAGCGACCAGGAGCCGCTCCACCTCGCGCATGGCCTGCACCAGTCGTTGCTGTTGTACAGCACTCAGCGGGGAGAGCAGCGACCTCGCCAGCTCATCGGAGCGCCGGTCGAGCGCCGCGCGTTCCCGGCGGCCGGCCCGCGTCAGGCGCGCGACTCGGATTCGGGCGTCCGAAGGGCCAGGCGACAGCTCGACCAGCCCCGCGGCCTCAAGGCGGCCCAGCATCCGGCTCAAATAGCCCGAATCGAGGGCGAGACGGGAGCGCAGCAGACGCACCTCGCACCCGCCCGGGCCGATCTCCCACAACAATCGCGCCTCACCCAGCGGCCTGGGCCGGGCGAGGAAACGCTCGTTGAGCGCGCCGACACGCTCGGTCACAACCCGGTTGAAGCGCCGGACCTGCTCCACCGCATCATCGCCCACTCTCTGACCTTAGTCAGAGAGCTACGCGAAGTCAACGAGGGTTGGTTACACGGAACCGAGGCTGATCGGCCTCGCGTGAATTGGTACCTTCGCGGACGCGCTTGTCCGAGACCCGAGGCGGTTGCTCGCGCGGACGAGCGCCCTGACGCTCGCGTTGCCGTCGCTGGCGCTGAGCGTGTAGGAGCGTGCGGTCGCACCGGTGATGTTCACGCAGTGCTGCCCGCACCGCTGCCATCGAACGTCGTAGCCCGGTGGCGGGGATCCCGACCACGTGCCGGTCGTGGTGGTCAACGTGTGTCCGACGACCGGAGTGCCCAGGATCGACGGCGGGGTCAAGTTCTTCGGTCGCGACGGTCCGTGGCCGCCCTGGACGGGGGACACGAGGGTCAACGCGAGCGTGCCGCGGCCGTAGGTGGTGGCAAACATCGTCGACCCGTCAGCGCTCAGGAACAGTGCGTCGACGCGGACGTTGGGAAACCCGGTTGTAGTCCTCGACCACGAGCCATTCGCGTACTGCTCGAGGCCGTTGTCTGTGCCCGCGAGCAACGTCGAGCCGCTCATCAGCAGCGCGTTGATCGAGGTATCCGACAGCGAGCCGCTGATGTCGGTCCAGGTAGCGCCGCTGTCGCTCGTCTCCAACACTGCCCCGACGCGGCTCATGTGCGCATAGGCCTGCGGCGCGGAGACGCCGAGCGCGACGATGACGTGCTGAGTGCTGGGTCCGACCGATGTCGACGGGTCGATCACGACGTCGGTCACGGACACGCCGCCCGGGACGGGCACTCGTAGCCTTGACCACTTCGCTCCGAGGTCAGTGCTGCGCCACAGACCTCCGAAGCCGGTGCCCACGTAGATGACTGGAGCGGTGGAGCCGGGGATCCGTGCGGCGGCAACGGACGTGACGTAGTCGCTGCCGAGCCCGTTGATCGCACGGACGCGCCAGCTCTTGCCATCGTTCCCGCTCATGTACAGGGTGCCGTTCTGCTCGGGGAGAATCAACACGATCGGATCGCCGCTCACTTGCACGGGTGCCATGAAGAAGACGTCGTTGGCAGCGCTCGGAAGCCTGACCGAGGACCATGTCGTGCCCGCATCATGCGAGACCACGAACGTCGACGAGCCGACTGGGGGATAGACGCTGGCGTAATAGGTGCGCGGGTGGTTCTGATCGATCAGCACGTCGTACGCATCGGCGTTGTACAACTCCTGCGCTGAGGAGCCGCCGAGGTACGCGCCGATGCCGAGGTCCTGGGCGCCGCTCAACTCCAGCGTCGAGGACTGCGCAGACCCAAAGTAATCGAGACCCGACACGAGTCCTGCGTCATTGACGGTGAACCGCTTGGTGGTGAAGTCGTAGAAGCAGGCTCCGCCGTCGGTTCCGCCGTACAGGGCTCGGGTCCCGTTGGCGGCCGGGCCGATCGCGAGCGCACGCCAATCGCCGAACTGCGGAGATGTGTTGCGCGCGCCGCTGATCGTCTGCACGGTGTGCGTGCCCCACGTGTATTCGAATGGCCCGTCCGCCTGAGCGAAATAGGCATGAGTGGGCGCCTTCGGGTCGACCACCAACTGGCCGATCGACGCCTTGGTCTCTGTGTCGGTCGATTGTCTGCGCCACGAGCGACCGCCGTCGGAGCTTGTGTAGAGACCCGAACCGCGGGCGCCCGTGATATCGAGCGCGTAGGCGTACGTGTGGCCGTGCGCGGTGGCGAGCCCCGGCACAACCACGAGCCCCGGCTCCCTGCCAACGTCGAGGGCGTATGGCCGCCACGACCGGCCGCCGTCGACCGAACGGTAGACGGCATGGCCGGTGTCGATCGTTCTGGAGCCTGATCTCGCGGCGATCCCACTGCTCTGCGCGACGCCGGCGAGCATCTCGCCGGTGACCGGATCGACCGCCAGCCGTGCCTCGACGACTCCAAGACTGCCCGGGTTGGTGCCCAGGACCTGGTTCCAGCTGTGACCGCCATCGGCGCTGCGAAACACGCCGTTGTTGGCGGCGGCGACGATAACCCGATCGTTCACCGGGTCGACCGCGAGGCCGGTCACCGCGAAACCGCGCATCAGTCGCTCACTGCCGGCAAGCGGCGTCCAAATGCGACCGCCGTCCGTCGACTTCAGAACGCCCGCACCGGGCTGTCCGTAGCTATCGTCGACGTCGTCGTAGCCGGTTCCGGCGTACACAGTGCGCGGATGCTTCGGATCGACCGCCAGCGAATTGATCGCCGTGGAGGGCCAGCTAGCGCTCGTAACGTCCGTCCACGGGCCGGGTCCGTTCTCCTGCCAGATCCCGCCCAGCGTCCCCACCACCTCGGTCGGCGTTCTGCCGGGCAACGACACGACTGCGCTAACACGGCCCGCGAGTCCAGACGGAAAGCCAACCGGCGTCCCGTCGATTGACGAGCCCACCGCACGCCAACTGCCTTGCAGCGCATTGGCCCTCGCCGTGGCGAGCGCCCCCGTGCCCAGACCAACCACGGCGCATGCAACGGCGACTGCGCATCTGCGCACCCTCCTCACGGCCGCCGATCTTGCTGAGCGCTTCGGATCGTCGACGATGCTCTGTTCGTAGGCGCCTTGGACATCCCGGGGGTGCAGGGCCGGGCTGCGCTCAGCTGACGCGCAACGTGAACGTGGCCTTCGAATTGATCCCGATAACTACGACCGTGTGGGTGCCCTTCGCGAATCCCTTCAACAGCAGCCCATAGCCATAAGCGGCGGATTGCCCGTTCACCCCCGAAGTGCCGAGGATGTTCGGCCTCGCGGCATGGACTGGGTAGAGCCCGGTCGCGGTAATGAACTTCTGGAAGTTGGCCACACGTCGGCCATCGACCAATGTGGCGCCAGAATGGCCCTGGAACATGGCTCGGGCGCATCGCTCGAGCTCGGAACGCGTCGTACCGTAGCCACCGTGGTCCCCCTGGAAGGTGGAGCATTCGTCACTCGGCTCGGCCACATACATCGGGCGGCCGCTGGGCTCGGCGCACGTGTACCTCAGGGCCGACCCCTGGGGGTAGTAGCCGCCTTCCAACATCGCGACCCGCTTGCCGTTGACCTTAACGCTCTGGCAGACCTTCGGACCGGGAGGGCTCGGCGCGGCGATAGCGAGTTGCCACGTTCGCTCCAGCCAGTACGAATAGCCCTTGCCAGCCACCGTGCCGCGCGGAGCGACGACACTGCCGCCGGCAGCGAGCGCCACACCGGCGACCGAGAGCAGCGGCACTCCGCTGATCCCGCATGCCATCAGACTGTGCACACGCCGCCTGCCGCCGAAGATTCGACGAAGAACCCAATGACGTTCGCGCATTTCGGTCCCCCTACATCGGTGTCGGCGCGTCCAGGCCGCGGCGCGAGTATTTCAGGACCGGATACTCGCCGCAAGCTCACTCCCGCATCGGGGAGAACCAACGCCCGGGCCGCAGGTGATTCGCCGAACTGTGGGTCGAACGGCTGTCGGTCTGACGGGCATGCGGTTCCCCTCGGTGGGGTGACGAGGTCGACGAGGTAGGTGCTGGTCGTTCGCTCGACGCAGTGACTGGGGTCAGCTTCGCTGGTGTGGCCATAGCCGTCGTGTGTGAGCAGGATGGCGTTGCCGAGTAGATGGGCGACCCGTTGTGCGTTGATGTACGGCGTGGCCGGGTCAAACGTCGTGCCGATGACCAGGACCGGATTCTTGGTCGGGGCGTTCCAGGGTCCGGTGTAGCGATCGGTGCTGCGCGCGGGCCAGGAGGCGCACGGTGCCCAGTTGCTCCAGCCGACGAACGGGCCACCGACATGGCTGACACGAGTCAGCCGAGCGATCACTTGCGCCCAGGCGCCTGGGCCCTGACGAGCGGGGCTGTCGGTGCATGTGATCGCTGTCGGGGGGTCGCCGGCTGCCGATCGGGTGCCGGAGAGCACCGCGCGGGCCTGGGTGGCGAGCGCCGAGCCGTCTCCGTTCGCGGCCCGCTGGAGATGTTGCGCCAGTTGCGGCCACGCGGCTGGATTCGTCAGCGATGCGAACAGGACGGCTGACAAGTCGCCGTAGCTCAATGCCCCCGGGGGCGATGCGGTGGGCGCTGGGATCGGCGCGCGGTGCAACCGCGCCAGCAGCTTCGCCACCCGGAGGGCCACGGCGCCGCGGCCGGCGAGCGCGCAGCGTGCCGCTCCGGCGCGCTGGCAGACCGACTCGAATGCACGCAGCCCACGATCCATCGCCGCGACCGTGTTCGAGAATCGCGCCGCGGCCCCCCTGATCACGATTCTGGGGTCGACCAAGCCGTCGAGGGCCATCGCGCGTACGCGACTGGGATACATGTTGGCGTAGGTCTCGCCCAGAAACGTGCCGTACGACACTGCCCAGTAGGAGAGCTGGCGGTCGCCCAGCAGGCGGCGCAGATGGTCGAGATCGCGGGCATCGTCGGTGGTCGAGAGATGAGCCAACAGGCGTCCGCCGAGCGCCCCGCAGCGCCACGCGTACGCAACTGTCTTGGGGAGGTACGCGAGCGACTGCGCCCGCGTGGTCGGGATTGACAGTCCATCCCAGAACCTCTGTCGATCGCGCGGATCTGTAAAGCACCGCACCATCGGCTCGGCACCAGCGCCGCCACGCAGAGCCCAGCCGACGACGTCGAAGCGCCCCTGCCCCAGCGCGTCCAGTCGCGCACCCTCGCTGCGCACGAGCTCCACGCTCCCCGATGCACCGCCGCCGTTGACGAACAGCGGCCCGATCCGCCGGTCGGGCCGGGTCGCGATATGGCGGATCACCCCGATCGTGATGCTCGGCCCGCCCGGGCGCGCCCAATCCAACGGCACCCGCACGCGCGCGCAATCCAGCCGCACCCCACAACTCTTCCAGTGGATCGACGAGGCAAGAACGTCCCGCGAGCGCCCCGACGTCGGCGCCTCGGCGGCTGCTGGACTCACGCCGACCGCGACCAACCCGAGCATGCACCACGCCAACATCATCAGACGGGCGATAACCAGCCAGGGGTGACCGGCGCGAGGCGGGTGACGCACCGCCTCAGCCAAGGACAGCCCGGTTGCTGATTTGAGGCAGGAGCCCGTACCGGTTGATCCGAATCCCGCTGGGCGCCCGGCCCCGGGTCAAAATCCTGCGTCGAAGCGCCGGCGCGATCATACGTTGAGCCGGGCGAGCAGCTCCGGCTCGGTGCCCGGGCGCCCGAGCAGGTACCCCTGGGCGAAGTCGCAGCCGAGCTCGGTGACCGTTGCGAGCTGCTCGTCGGTCTCGACCCCTTCGGCGATCACCACCTTGCCGAGCTCGTGGGCCATCGTCGTCACGGCGGCGACGATCGCCCGGGCGTGCGCGCTGCCGGGCAGGGGGGCGATGAACGAGCGGTCCACCTTGAGCGCGTGGATCGGAAAGCGCAGCAAGTGGTGCAGCGGCGACAGGCCGGTGCCGAAGTCATCCAGGGCCAGCCGCACGCCCATCTCGGCGAGCGCGGCGATCGTTGCGACCGCGTCGTTGCCGTCGTTGGCCAGCGCGGTCTCGGTGATCTCGAGCATCAGCCGCTCAGGTCTCAGCCGCAGGTCGGCGAGCAGTTGCGCCACCAGCGGCACGAATTGGGAGGAGGCGAGCTGGCGGGAGGACACGTTCACCGACAGCCACGGCGTGGTGCCGCTCGTGGGCCAGCCGACGGCGCGTTCGATCGCCTGGGCCAGGACCCAGGCGCCGATCGGCCGGATCAGGCCGCTCTCCTCGGCCGCGGCGATCAACTCGGCTGGACCGATCGACGGCCCCAGCCGGCCGTTCCAGCGCAGCAGTGCCTCGGCACCTGCGGCCGTGCCGGTGGCGGTGGAGATGATCGGCTGGTAGGCGAGCCCGAACTCGCGGAGCTCGATCGCCGCACGCAGGGCATTGACCACTCGCAGCCGCGAGACCGCACGCCGGCGCATCCCGGCGTCGAACACCTGATGCCCCGCGCCGCCCGTCTCCTTGGCGCGGTACATGGCGGCGTCGGCGTCGCGCAGCAGTGCATCCGGGGCGCCCCGGCCGGCATGGGCGACGGCCACGCCGATGCTGGCGGTCACCGAGTGCGCCCCGTCGCTGATCACGAATGGCCGGGTCAGCTCGGCGGTCAGGCGCCCGGCGACGCCGATGGCCTCGAGGTCGTCCTCGAGATCCTCCGCGACCACGACGAACTCGTCGCCACCGAAGCGGGCCACGGTGTCGACCTCGCGCACGACATCCCGTAGTCGCGGTGCAAGTGCGGCCAGCACCTCGTCCCCGGCGGCATGACCCAGGCCGTCGTTGATCAGCTTGAAGTTGTCGAGATCGAGCAGCAGGACGGCGACAGTCCCGCCGGTACGGCGCCCGCGCTCCAGAGCATGCTCCAGCAGGTTCATCAACAGCGCCCGGTTCGGTAGTCCGGTGAGCGGGTCGTGCAGCGCCTGATGGCGGATCTGCTGCTCCCGCCGGGTGCGCTCGATCGCGGCGGCCAGCACGTTGACCAGCGAGCGCAGGAACGCCATCTCCTCCTCGGGGCGCTCGCCCGCCGCCGCCGGTCCGAGGGCAGCCCGCGGGGCGACCGAGAGCATGCCCCACGGTCGATCGCCGCCCGGTACCTCGACGGCGACCCCGGTCGGCTCCGGCTCCCAGCCGACCGGCCAGCCCGCCGCCGCGCGAAGGTGCAGCTGCCCGTGCGTCCGGCCTTCGAACAGCCCCACGCGCACGTTGCCGAGCGTCTCGGACACGGTGTCCGCGAGCGCCTGCATCAGCTCCTGATCGTCGCCGCCGAGCAGAGCCCGCTGCCCGAGCGTGGCCACCGCGGCCTGCTCGCCCGCCCGCCGGCGCAGCTGATCGGCCGCCCAGGCACTCTCCACCGCGATGCCCGACAGGTGGCTGGCGGCGTCGGCCATGCCGAGGTCACGCGGGGTCGGCTCGCGGGCCTCGTCGTAGTACATCGCAAAGCTTCCGATCACCCGCCCCGTGCCGGCGTGCAGCGGCGTCGACCAGCACGCCCGCAGCCCGAACGGGAGCGCTGCTTCCCGGTATCCCTCCCACAGCGGGTCGGTGGCGATGTCCGCGACGATCACCCGCTTGTCGTGCCACATCGCGGTTCCGCACGAGCCCGTCGTCGGTCCGATCGGGATCCCGTCGATGAGGGCGATGTAGGCGGGGGGGAGGTTGGGCGCCGAACCGTGTCGGATGTGGACGCCGTCGGGCAGCACGAGGACCGAGCCGCGCATCCCCGGGGCGTGCGCCTCGATTGTCAGCACGATGAAGTCGAGCACGTCCCGCAGCGGCGCGCCGGTGGCGATCAGCTCGAGCGCCCGCTGCTGGCCGCGCGCGAATTCGGGACCGTACGCGGCGTCGTCGGACCACGACGATCGCGCTATCCGTTCAGGCTCCGTTGACCCCAGCCGATTCTCAGTGCTCATAAGGCGGTGCTGCGGGCGCGCCACCCCCAAACCCCGGATTGGGAGCCTGACACGAGCCGAGCAGGGCGAAGGATGACCAGAGTTCACTCGCTTGTCGAGCGAACTCGTCGGATGTTCGGTGCCCGGTTCCCGTGGTCAGCGCGGCTTCGGGGCGGTCCCGAAGACGTGGTCCCAGAACGGGGCGCTGACGCCGTAGCCCCGGTCGTGGTCCTGGAAGTGATGGCGCATGTGCAGCTCGCGCATCTTCTTGCCCAGCGCGGTGCTCGGCCGGTGATGGTGCACGTGGTAGTGCAGCATGTCGTAGGCCAGATACCCGGCCAGGAAGCCGGCTCCGAAGGTGAAGAACGCCGGGCTGCCGAGGACCGCGTAGAACGCCCACACGAACAGCGCGGCCAGCGGGATGCTCACGGATGGGGGCATCACGAGCCGCAACGGGTCGTTGGGGTGATCGTGATGGACGCCGTGGATGATCCAGTGCAGCTTCGCTCCGATTCCCTTCTCGGGCTCGAAGTGGAAGACGATCCGATGCAGCCAGTACTCCGTCAGGGTCCAGAACACGTAGCCGCCGAGGAACCACGCCGGGGCGGCCCAGCCGACCCCATTGACGAAGCCCTCGACGAGCAGAAAGGCGATCGTGGGCAGGAACAGGATCGGCGGAACGCTGGGGTGGACGCGTGAGAGCTTGTCCAGCAGGTCGTTGTCGAACATCCGCGGCGAGGCGCGGAGGATCTCGCTGCGGCTCAGGTCCGACAGCTCATCGGCTCGATGTGTGGCCATGGCCGAAAGGATAGCCATTCATTCGTCGTCATCCGCGTCGAGCGGGCTGGCCAGAACCACATGCCGGAGCGCTACCGCGACAAACGGCCGGTGCTCGGGGTGCGGCGGCCCGTCGAGCGCCTCCACCTGGGCGTCGGTCAGCGCGATGAACTCGCGATCGGAGGCGTTCAGGAAGTCGGTCAGGCGGCTGCGATACCCGTCGCGGGGCAGATGCAGGAGGCCGGTCACCCGGTATCGGGCCGTCTCGACGACGATCCGCTTCTCACGGTGGTCCACGGCGGGCGACGATAGCGCTCGCCTGCCCCGCGGTGCCATCCTTGGACGAATGGCCACCGGCGAGCGCGCCCGATGGTGGAGCGTACGCAGGGCTCAGAACCTGAAGCCCGCCACGTACCGCTGCCCGCTGTGCGGGCGCCATCTTCCGGCGCTCAGCGAGCACATGCTGATCGTGCCCGAGGGCGACGCGGCGCGGCGCCGCCATGCGCACACCGCGTGCGTGCTCGAGGCGCGCAAGCACGGCCGGCTGCCGACGCGCGAGGAATGGTCGCGCACCCAGCCGCGGCCTCCGAGCCTGTGGCGGCGTCTGACCCATCGTGGCGGAAAGCACTAGGGTTCTCCGGCGATGGCACCTGAGCTGCGTCTCGGTCTGAACGTCGGTTACTGGGCGGGTGGGCCGCCGCCGGGTGCGGCCGAGGCAGTCGCCGAGGCCGAGCGGCTGGGCTTCGACTCGCTGTGGACAGCCGAGGCGTACGGCTCTGACGCCTTGATGCCCCTGGCGTGGTGGGGCGCCGCGACCGAGCGACTGAAGCTCGGCACCGCGATCGTCCAGATCTCGGCCCGCACTCCGGCGGCCACAGCGATGGCCGCGATGACGCTCGACCACCTTTCCGGCGGGAGGATGATCCTCGGACTCGGGGTGTCTGGACCCCAGGTGGTCGAGGGGTGGTACGGACAGGCGTTCGAGAAGCCGCTGGCCCGCATGCGCGAGTACATCGGGATCCTGCGCGGGATCTGGGCTCGGCAGGGACCGCTGGTCAACGACGGCCCGCACTACCCGCTGCCGCTCCCCGGTGGGACCGGCCTGGGCAAGCCGTTGAAGTCCTCTTTGCGGCCGTTGCGCGAGGACATCCCGATCTATCTGGCCGCCGAAGGTCCCAAGAACATCGCCCTCGCCGGTGAGCTGTGCGACGGATGGCTGGCGCTGTTCTACTCGCCCCACCATGACGGCTACTACCGCGACGCGCTCGCCGAGGGCCTCGCGCGCTCGGGCGCCCGGCGCGGCGCCGATGAGTTCGAGGTCGCCGCGACGGTGCCGCTCATCCTCACCGACGACGTCGAGGCGGCGGCCGACGCGCTGCGCCCGATGTACGCGCTCTACTTCGGCGGCATGGGGGCCAAGGGGACGAACTTCCATGCCAACGTGGCAATTCGGATGGGCTATGAGGCCGAGGTGGCCAAGATTCAGGAGCTGTACCTGTCCGGTCACAAGGGCGAGGCGGCCGCCGCGGTCCCGACCAAGCTGCTCGAGGAGCTGACGCTGATCGGGCCGCCCGACAAGATCCGCCACGATCTCGAGGCGTGGCGCGAGTCGATCGTGACCACGCTCCTGATCGCCGGCGACACGGCGACGCTGCGCGCCGCCGCCGAGCTGGTGCTCGGCTAGCGCCCGTCGCTGGAGCCGGCCCTAAAGCGAGCCGCGGACCCGGTGGTCGGCGTCGAGGATCTGGTGGGCCTTGAGCCCCAGGCTCAGCCGCTCGCGGCCGTCGGACTCGTAGGGAGACAGGCCGGAGACCTCGTGCACGCGCGCGAGCCGGTAGCCCACGGTGTGCCGGTGCAGGCTCATCGCCTCGGCGGTCTCGGTGGTCGAGCCGTGATGGGCCAGAAACGCCTGCAGAGTGGCGAGCAGATCCGTGTCGTGCTGAGCGTCGTAGGCCGAGAGTGGCGAGATCGTCTGGGATCGCAGCAGCTCGAGCTCCTCGCGGCCGCGGAGCAGGATGCCGATCAACAGCCGATACGTCTCCTCCTGCCCCGCGAGCGATCCCGCCGGTGATGCGCTCAGCTCGACCAGCAGTTCGGCCTCACGCAGGGCGTCGTGGAGCGTGGCCGGATCGCGGCGCGGGACCGAGAGGGCGACGACCATGCCGAGGCCGGACAGCTCCGCCGCGAGCAGCTCCGCGCCGTCGCGCGCGGCGAGCGGGGAGCTGATCGGAACGAGTCCGCACAGCCGGCCGTGCCCGACGTCGGCGAGCAGGGCCGAGTGGCGGGAGAGCAACTCGGACGGCGCGATCCGGCCGCCGTCCGCGAGCGGGGCGGCGCACAGGGCGACCGCTCCCGAGCCGAGGTCAAAGCCGAGTCGCCGCGCGTGCGAGACGAGAGCGGACACGTCCGCCGGGGGGCCGGTGCGCAGGGCCTGCAGCAGCGCTCGGCGCGAGCTCTCGAGTCCGCCCTCCTGGGCGTCGCGCAGGAGCGCACTGACGGCGGCGCCAGCGGCGCCGGCCTCGAGCCACGCGAGCTGTTCGGGGGCCAGCCCCCCGTTGTGGCCCGACGGCGTCACGGCGATGATGCCGACGACGTCGGGTCCGATCCGGACCTCAACGGCGTCGGCGATCGCCTCCGGCGGCTCGGTCGCCGGCTCGCGGATCACGGCTGCCGCGTGCTCGACGATCGCGCGGATGCTCGCGTCCGCGATCGCGCCCCGGGGCCAGACGACCGGCTCTCCCAACGAGGGGATCGCAATCCCGACCGGGCGCCCGAGTGCGTCGGACGTCGAAGCCGCGACGCTGAGGAGATCGTCACCGGCGACAGCGCCGGAGACGATCGTCAGCGGGGTGGATCGGGGGGCGGCTCCTGCCGCCCCCCGATCGCCCGCCGGCGCGGGGTTGCTCTCAAGCGGCCGGGCGCGTTCCATCACGACCGCGCCTGGACGCAGTAACTCCCGCGCCGTTCGTCATGCGGTCGATGGCGCCGCCTCGCCCGCCCCCGGAGCCAACCCAGGGATGCCATTCGGGTACCCGAGGGACGGCACGTCCGACGGGTAGACCTCGTGGCCGTGGACGGCGATGTCGCCGATCTCCATGTCCTCTTCCTTCATGCGCAGCGGAACCACCAGCCCGACCAGCTTGAGCAGGATGAACGTTCCGATGCTGGAGAACACGATCACCCACAGGCCGGCGAACAGCTGCCATTTCAGCAGCGTCCAGTTGCCGTGGACGACGCCCACCGCGGAGATGTCGGCCGTCTTGCCGACTCCGATGTAGACGCGCATGTGCTCGTCGGCGAAGACGCCGGTCAGCAGACCGCCGGCGAAGCCGGCCATGCCGTGGGTGTAGACCACGCCCAGCGTGTCGTCGACGTTCCGGAAGGGACGCAGACGGCTGAGGTAGTTGAGCGCGAAGTACACCAGCGTGGAGGCGATGACCCCCATCGCGATCGCGCCGTACCCGTTCACATAGCCGGCCGCCGGGGTGATGCAGACGAGTCCGGTGATCATCCCGTTGACGCCCGAGATGAGCGACGGCTTACGGCCCGTGAGGTAGTCCCACAGGACCCACACCAGGAACGCGACCGCCGTGCACAGGTTGGTGTTGAGCACCGCCGCGGACGCCGAGGCGCCGGCGAAGTACGGGTCTCCACCGTTGAAGCCGTTCCACCCCAGCCACAGAAGGCCGGCTCCAACGGCCACCATCAACACGTTGTTCGGTGCGTCGATCTCGCGATCTCGCTGGAGTCGTGGCCCGATCACCGCGGCCGCGACGAAGCCGGAGACACCGGCTGCCAGGTGGATCACGTAACCACCGGAGAAGTCGACCGCGCCCTTCTGCGCGAACCAGCCGCCACCCCAGATGAGGAACGCGTTGGTCGTGTAGATGAACGTGATCCACAGCGCCACGAACGGGATCCAGGCCTTGAAGTTGATCCGGCCCAGGACCGACCCGAGCATCAGGATTGGCGTGATCCCCGCGAACACGAACTGGAAGTACACGAGCGAGGACATCGGGAATCTGAAGCTCGGCCCGGTCGTGATCGATGGGATCGCGGCCTGGCCCTGTTCTGCCGTGTGCGAGAGAACGGGACCCGGCTTACCGATGAAGTTCCCGAAGAAGCCCGAGTGGGACAGCCCGTGGAACGGCGAGCCAAAGCCCATCTTGAAGCCCCACAACACCCACACGATGAGGACCACCGCGAAGGCTGCAAAAGTGAGCATCATGCTGTTGACCGACCAGCGCTTCTGCATGACCCCGCCGTATAGAACGACGAGGCCGGGCACGCTCATGAGACCGACGAGCGTCGCAGCGGTCAGCTGCCACGCGTTGTCTCCTGGGCTGAGCCATGTTGGATACGGCAGCCACATATGTATGGATCTCCTTGTCCTGAGGACCTAGGGGAAGTACAAGGACAGCCACCGACGACGGCGGCAACGGGCCTGGTGGCCCAATCAAGCTCAGAAGGTTGCTCGGCCCCCGGGCGACGACCTATGGCCGTGAGTCCAGCAAACGATTGAGGCCCCTGGACATTGGGATAAACCGAGCCCGCACAGAGCGGTTAACCGCCGCTCGAGGCCGGTTTTTCGGTCCCGGATCAGGCCGCGCCGAGCGTCACGGGCGTGGCGTTGGGCACCACGAGCACCGGCGCGCGCACGGTTTCCAGCAGGTATCGCGCCGACCCGCTCAGCAGGACGCGGCCGGCCGGAGCGCCGGGCTGCGAGCCGACCACGACCAACCCCACGCCATCGGCGCTCGGGCTCGCGATCGTGGCGCCGAGCGCCTGGGCGAGCGCCTGCGCGGTCTGTTCGGCGGCGGTATCGGATCCCTCGGCGGAGACCGCGATCGAGCTGATGCTCGCATCGGCCTTCGTCCGCAGGCCCGCGGGCGAGACCGCGATCGCCACCGCGCCGCCGTCCAGGAGGGACTGCGCGGACGTGCCGGGCTCCACCCGGCCCGGGGGCGTGCGGTAGTCCGATCCGAACACGATCACCGACGAGCCCTGCTCCGCGGCGAGCCTGCCCAGCCCTTCGCCGGTCGAGGCCGAGACGACGATGTGCCGCGGAACCTCGGCATCCTCGAGCCAGGTGGCGCCGTGCTCGAGCCGCCGCTCGGCGTCGTGCTGGGCCAGCTCCTCACGGCGAGGGTCGTACTCCCGGGAGTGGCGGACATAGGCGAGCGCCAGCGACGCGCCGGTACGGGCGAGCAGCCGGCCGAGCGCGAGCGCGTCGTCGTCATTGGGCGTGCCGTCGTACGAAACGATGATGCCGGTGCTCATGGTGTCTCCTCGTCGCAGCGCTCGTAGGCCGCGGTGGATTTGCGCAAGGTCAGCGGGTAAGCGGGCTGACGCTATCAGCGGCCCTCGTGCTGCCATCGGCCAGATGTCCAATAATCGAACCCTCCATCTGTCCCATCGGGCACTGGCGCCTTGGTGTGCGACGATCGGCTGGCGCCCATGCGTCCCGGTTCTCGACAACTTCGCGCCGACGGCGCATGAGAGCGCTGCCAATCATCCTGTTGGCGCTCCGGTTTCACCTTCATCTGCACCATCTAGACGGCCCGGCGATCGACTATCTCGGCTTGTCGCTGGCGGCGGCCGCGAGCTGGTTCGGGGTCCCGGGACCCGGGGAGCCGGTGCTGATCGCCGCCGCCGTGTTTGCCGCCCGGCACTCGCTGGACATCGGTGCGGTCGTGTTCGTCGCCTGGGCGGCGGCCATGGCCGGCGGCATCGCCGGCTGGCTGGTCGGGCTCAACGCGGGACGCGCGGTCGTGACCGCCCCCGGTCCGCTCCGGAAGGCCCGCGGCAAGGCGGTCGAGCGGGGAGACGAGATCTTTCGTCGCCATCCCGTCATCGCGATCGTGCTGACGCCGTCCTGGGTCGCCGGCATCCACCGGGTGCGCGCCGCGGTGTTCCTGCCCGTCAACGCACTCGGCGCCGCTCTGTGGGCGGTTGGGATCGGGCTCGCGGCCTACTGGGTCGGCCCGACCGTGGTCGACGCCGTCGATGACCTCGGGCTCGTGACCGGAGCCCTGCTGATTGCGCTGATCGTGGCCGTGGTGGGCGGCGAGCTCTGGCGCCGGCGGCGGCGGGAGCGGGCCGAGGCCGTCGCTCCGGACCTCTAGCCGGACCTCCGGACGCCCGGGCTACAGCTGCGTGCCGGCCCAGGACATGGTCTGGAACGGAACCACAGGCGATCCGACGCTGAGCTGGACCACCGTGTGCGAGCCCAGCGGAATGTCACGCGGACTCTTCGTCCACGGCTTCACCGTCCACATATGACGTCACCTTGCCGGTGGCCGTCCCGACCTGGTGGGCGCTGAGCGGCTGATGCCACACATCGAAGAAGTCGCCCAGCGTGTAGATCCGATGCGTGGGCGATTCGATGTGGATGACGCCGTCCGAGGTGTGCGTATGGAGCCAGTAGATGCACTGGCCGCCGGCGGCGATCGGGCCCTGCGGCGTCACCTGGGGGCTCGAGCCGGGAATCCCCACGCCGGCCGGGATCGCCTTCGGTGCGCCGTTCACGAACACGGACAGGTGCGCATGAATGTGGTAGGCGAGCTGCTCCGTCGAGCCGCATTGGATCCCGTCGACGGTTCCCGTCTGGGTCGTGCCGGCCGGCGCCAGGTCTGCGCCCGGTTGGAGCGCGACGCCCTCGAAGCCGAGGCTCGCAGCGGCCGTCGTGCCGGCCGTCGTGCCGGCCGTGGTGCCGGTCGTCGCGGTCGAGGCGGCGGTCGTGCTCGAGCTGCTGGCGGAGCTCGAGCTCGACGAGCTGCTGCTGCCGCAGCCGGCGAGCGCGAGAGCGCCGGCGAGGAGCGCGGCGGTGGGCAGAAGAGAACATGATCGACGCCGCATCGACGCCCAACGGTAGCGTGGACATCGTTTGTCCTTCCCGGCCAGCCCCGGTGCTAGCGTCCGGCGCGTGAGCGACGCCGCGCCGATGAACGACTTTCCGATGACCACCGCGCTCGAGCTCCCGGGTGTGCGCATCCGGGAGACGATCGGCGTCTGCTACGGCCTCGTGGTTCGGAGCATGGGCTTCGCCGGGAGCATGACCGCGTCGTTCAAGGCGCTGCGCCGCGGCGAGATCTCCCAGTACACACAGCTGCTCGAGGACAGCCGCCGGCATGCGATCGACCGGATGGTCGAGAACGCGCGGCTGATGGGCGCCGACGCCGTGATCGCGGTGCGCTTCGACTCCTCCGAGATCGGCCAGCAGTTCACCGAGATCTTCGCCTACGGCACCGCTGTCACGGTGGATCGCGCTTGAGCGCGACATGCTGCTGAGCGATGCCGACCGCGACCGGCTGGTGGATGCGCTCGGTCAGCACGCGGCCCAGGGACGGCTCGGGGTGCAGGAGCTCGAACGCCGTGTGGCGGTCGTGCTCGAGGCCCAATCGCGCGAGGAGGCCCTCGCCGTTCTCGCCGACCTCCCGCCGCTGAGCGCCCCGGCTCCGAGCCGGCGGTGGGGCCGGGGCCACGGCGATGCCGACGCGGCGGCACCCGATTGGCTGCCCACCAACGAGCGCTTCCGCGATCCCCGTAGCAACCGCATCACGCGAGTCTGGGTCGACACCGCGGGCGGTCGGCACTACGTGGCCGAAGAGCAGATCTGAGACCACCACACGGTCATCCGAGACGGCCTCGGCGGCGCGGTGGTGGTCGGAATCGGAACGTTGGTCGCCAACGGCTCACACACCGCGGGGACCTTCGTGGACCGCTGGTCGCAACCGCTGGTCGCGACTGCTGGTCGCGACTGCTGGTCGCGACTGCTACGAGCGCCCGCTGCCGCCGAAGATCCTCAGCATGAACAGGAAGATGTTGAAGATGTCCAGGAAGATGCCGGCGGCGATCGGGACGGCACTCTGCATCGAGGACCGGCGGAGCCGGTTGAAGTCGAAGATCGTGAAGCCGCCGAAGATCACCAGGCCCGCAACGGCGTAGATCAGATTCGCCTGGGGAATGGCGATGAAGATCCCGATCACCCCGAAGACGATCAGGACGAGCAGGGCCCAGAACAGGACGCGGCCCCAGGAGGACAGGTCCCGGCGGGTGGCGTAGCCGAACGCGCCGCAGGCCGCGACGAACCCGGCGGTCGCGCCGGCGGCCTGCCACAGTGCCGCCGGGTCGGCCTTCGCGTACGCGTTGAGCACCGGGGCCACGGCCATCCCGAGGAGCAGGCCGAGTCCGAACAGGAGCGCGATCGCGAGCTGCTCCCGCCCGCGCGAGGAGGCGATGTTGAGCCCGAACACGCAGGCGAAGGCTCCGATGAACAGCAGGAGGCCGGCCCCGCCCGTCAGGTTGCGCCCGATGTAGGCACCGAGCGCGGTGCAGCCGACGGTCAGGGCCACCAGGCCCATGACCTGCCCGAACACCGCTCGGGTGTCTCCGGCGGCGACGGGACGACTGCCGACCGCCAAGTCGTTGTATGCAGGCATGACGTCTTGCTCCTCGATCGGTGTCTCGGTCCTGGATAGGCCGGAGAAAAAGGTAGACGATCGCGGTGATGGGGTCCAAAAAACGGACGGGCCGCCGGCCGGCGGGGGCCGCGACCACCGCCTCACGCCAACGTGCTACCGACGCCCGACCGCGATGCCAGGGGAGAACGTCTGCCGCAGGGCGTCGGTGCTCGGCGGGGTGGCGCTCCAGGCCTGACGTCCGGGGTGACGCGGGGCCACGGACACTCTTTCCCCAGGCTGGCCGGCGCGTCGGCCGTCCGGGGCGGTGCTCAGTCGCTCCCGCGTGGGTCGGTCGCCGCGCTCACCGCGGCACCGGGCCGGGGCGGGCAGTTCCAGGCCGCTCCCATGAGCGCCCGGAACTGCACCGCGTCCGACGACCGGGTGTGATCCAGGTGCCCGGTCGCGCACCTTGCCGCACGATGTCCGGCTCGTGCGGTTCATGCGCGGCGGCCCGTGGTCCCGCGCCGCGCGTATTGCCCCCGACTGCGCTGCCCCCGGCTGCGTTGCCCCCGGCTGCGTTGCCCCCGGCCGTGTTGCCCCCAGCCGTGTTGCCCCCGGCCGTGTTGCCCCTGTGGGATGCGGCGCCGGATCCCCCTCCGCCTGCGTTGCCGACGTCGGCAGCGGCCCCGTACCCCGCGCTCACAGGTTCCTTCCGGCGGTCGAAGTGAGGCGAGGCCGTCATCCCGCACTCCACCGTATGGCCACGACCCCGGCTCGAGTTGCGACATTTCTCACAACCCGCGCCTGGATTGCGAGAATCGCCGCGTGAGCAGCGGCCACACCCCGTTCCTCGGTCAATTGGGGGGCGTCGACGCGGAGGCACTGATCGGACGGGTGCGCCGCAGGGTGATCCCGAGGGGGCAGTCGATCCTGCGCGCGGGTGCCGCCGGCGACGAGGTGGTGCTCGTGCTGACGGGCCGGGTGAAGCTGATCGCCTACGGCGCCGAGGGGCGCGAGGTGGTGCTCGGGATCCGTGGTCCCGGTGAGCTGATCGGCGAGATGGCCGCCCTCGGGGGCCGGCGCCGGACCGCCACGGCCGTGGCGGTCGACGACGTTGAGGTGGGCCTGCTCGCCGCTGCGGAGCTGCGGAGTTTCCTGGTCGACCACGCCGGCGCGGCCCTGGTCCTGATCCGGATGCTCGTGCGCCGCCTGGCCGAGGCCGACCGCGATCGCATCGACCTGGCCACGCAGGACAGCGTCGGGCGAGTCGCCAAGCGGCTGCTCGAGCTGAGCACCGATCACGGTAGGCCCGTGGACCACGGCACTCGGATCGAGCTCTCCCTGAGCCAGGACGAACTGGCGAGCTGGACCGGGGCCACGCGCGAGACGGTCTCGCGCGCCCTTCGCCTGATGCGGGGGCTCGGCTGGGTGGCCACGGACCATCGCTCGATCACCGTGCTCGATCCCGCCGCGCTGCGCGAGCGCTGCGGCGAGCGCGAGGGCGGCGACACGTAGCCGCTACGGACGCTGGTGCACTAGATCTCGATCAGGCCCGCGATCTCCACGAGCTCCGCGATCACAGCGTCGCGGGGCGGCCGCGGGTCGCTGGAGAGCCAGTGGATCAGCAGGCCGTCCGTGGCGCCGACGAGCGCCACGGCGCTCAGTGCGTAGTCCCGCCGCGGCAGACGCCCGGCGCCGGCCAGAGCGCTCATCTGCTGCTCCACGAAGGCGGCATAGAAGCGCAGCACGTCACGGCGATGGCGCTCGAGCTCGGGGCTCACACCGACGATCTCGAAGTAGTTGATCTGCGCGCCCCACTCATCGGCCAGCTGGGCATCGACGAACGCGCTCAGGCCGGCCTCCAGGCGTGCGCGCGGATCGAGCGGGGCCCGCTCGACCGCGCTGAGCACCGCGGCCGTCACGACCTCCATGTGACGGTCGTAGGTCGCCTGCAGCAGTGCCTCGCGGCCATCGAACTCCTCGTAGAAGTAGCGAGGATTGAGGCGGCTGGCAGCGCAGATCGCCTCGATCGTGGTGGCGGCGTAGCCGCGGGTACCGAACAGCTTGCGCGCGGCGTCGAGCAGCCGCGTGCGTCGCTCGGCGCGTCGCTCCTCGCTCGTCCGCCCGCCGTACGTCCGCCCGCTGTTCACGCCGCCGATCCCATCTGGTAATCCATCTTGACAGATAGCGTCACGGGCGAGATACTCCCCGCGCATGTTTGACCTGATCGTGTATGCGGTGCCCGTGTTCGTGCTGCTGCTGGCGCTGGAATGGCTCTCCTTCACGCACGCCGGCGCCGACGATGACGAGCTCAAGGGCTACGACAGGAGGGACACGGCGACGAGCCTCAGCATGGGTCTGGGCAACGTGGCCGTCAACGCGGCCTGGAAGCTCGTCGTCCTCGCGGTGTACGCCGGCCTGTACGAGCTCACCCCGCTGCGGATCCCGGCCGACGCCTGGTGGGCGTGGGTGCTGCTGTTCTTCGCCGACGACTTCGCCTACTACTGGTTTCACCGCACCAGCCACGTCGTGCGCGTGTTCTGGGCCAGTCACGTGGTTCACCACTCCAGCCAGCACTACAACCTCTCGACGGCATTGCGCCAGACCTGGGTGCCGATGACCGCACTGCCGTTCTGGCTGCCGCTGGCGCTGCTCGGCTTCCCGCCGTGGATGATCCTGCTCGAGCAGGCGATCAGTCTCTTCTACCAGTTCTTTCTGCACACCGAGCGGGTCCGGCGCCTCCCGCGCGGAGTCGAGGCGGTGATGAACACGCCGTCCCACCATCGAGTGCATCACGGCGCGAACCGGCTCTATCTCGATCGCAACTACGGCGGCATCCTGATCATCTGGGACCGCCTGTTCGGCAGCTTCCAGGGCGAGACGGAACCGGTCCGCTACGGCCTGACCAAGAACATCGACACGCACGCGCCGGCGCGCGTGGCCTTTCACGAGTACGCGGCCATCGCCGGCGACGTGCGTCGCGCGCGCAGCTGGCGGGAACGAGCGGGCTATCTGTTCCGGGGCCCGGGGTGGGCGCCCGGGCGGGCCGGCTCCGAGGCCGAACGGCCCACTGCCGAAGCTGCGCTCGCCGAGGCGTGAACCGGGCCGGGGACCTGACCGGTTCGTCCATTGCGGCCCGCGCCGCCGGCGGCTAGGGTCGCGTCCATGACGATCGAGCCCGACGCGCACAGCGCAGGCACGACCGGCGGAGCCGGAACGACGGACGGCGCCCGGGCTCCCGGTGACACTCCCCTCGCGAGTCTCCCGGCCACGGAGATCGCCGCCGGCGTGCGGTCCGGCGAGCTCGATCCGGTCGATGTCCTGCGCGCCCACGCCGAGCGGATCGACCGCTACGACCCGGTGCTCCACGCGTTCACGAACGTGACGGTCGAGTCCGCGACCCGCGAAGCGGAGGCGCTGCGCGGCCGCGACGACCTGGCGGCGCTGCCGCTCGCCGGGGTGCCGGTCGCGATCAAGGACAACGTCGATGTGCAGGGAGTGGCCACACGTTTCGGGTCCCCCGCGATCCCCGCGACTCCCGCCGCGCACGATGATGAGCTGGTCGCGCGCCTTCGCCGGGCGGGCGCCGTCGTTATCGGCACGACGACGATGCCGGAGTTGGCGATCTGGCCGTTCACCGAGGGCGCCGGCCGTGAGCCGACCCGCAACCCGTGGTCGCCCGGGCGCACGCCGGGTGGCTCGAGCGGCGGCAGCGCGGTGGCGGTGGCGACCGGGATGGCCGCCGTGGCGCTCGGGTCCGACGGCGGGGGATCGCTCCGGGTGCCCGCGGCGGCCTGCGGGATCGTCGGCTTCAAGCCGACGCCCGGCCTGGTGCCGCTGCCCGGGGGTGCGGCCGAGCATTGGCGCGGGTGCAGCGCCTTCGGTCCTCTGGCGCGGTCGGTCGCCGACGCGGCGCTCGTGCTCGACGTGCTCGCCGGCAGCGAGCGGTTCCGCGATCCGGAAGTGCCCTCGCAGCCGCTGACGATCTCCGTCTCCTCCCGGCATCCGGTGCAGGGCGCGCCGGTGGCCAAGGCGGTCAAGGCCGCGCTGGCGGCCGTCGCAGCGGCGCTGGCCGGAGCCGGTCACAGAATCGAGAAGGCCTCACCGCCCAACCCGCCCACGCCGCAGGCGTTCATCCGCTGCTGGCTGGCGGGCACCGCCGAGGATGCCGAGCGGTCCGATGAAGCGGTGCTCGAGCCACGGACCCGGGCGATGGTTCGCCACGGCCGTCGCCTGCTCGACGCGGGCTGGGCGCCCGCGGCGTCGAGCAGCCGCGACGGGCAGCGGCTGCGCAACTGGCTGGCCGGACGCGACCTCCTGATCACCCCCGTGCTGGCCCAGGACCCGCCCGCGGTCGGGACGTGGAACGGCCGGAACTGGATCGTCACCATGCTCGGCGTCGCCCGGTGGATGGGGTACACGGCGCAGTGGAACGTGGCCGGCTGCCCAACGATCGCGGTTCCCGTCGGCCGCTCCCCGGCCGGGATGCCGATCGGCGTGCAGCTCGTCGGCCTGCCGGGCTCGGAGGGGAAGCTGCTGGCGGTCGCGGCGCAACTCGAGCAGGTGCTGCCCCAGGCCGCCTGGGTGCCCTCGGGCTGACGGTGCCTCACGCCGGGCTGACGAACTCCCAGCCGTGGCGCAGGGCGGCGGCCAGCGCTGCGGCGAGGTCGGGTTCGGCCTCCGCGCACGGCGCGCCGGCCTCGAGGAAGAACGCCTCGAGGCCCGCGGGGCTGAAGATCACCACGCGCTGACCCGGCCGACCGCCGACATTGGCGCCCGAGTGCAGCGCGCCGCGGGGCACGTGGATCGTCTGGCCCGCCGCGAGCTCGGACCGGACTCCGTCGATCTCCATCGCGAACACACCGTCCACGATGTGGATCGTCTCCGCCTCGTTGGCATGTCGATGGGCGGGCAGCGACCACCCTTGGGGCGGATGATCGACGAGGAGACAGAACGCACCCCCGGTGTCCACACCGCCCAGATGGATCTCGGTGCGAACGCCTCCGGGCATCCAGACCACACGGGGATCGGCTGCCATGTGGCGACGATACCGCCACCGATCAACCGGCCCGGCGTGCCCGCCACCGGCGCCGGCCCGGCGCCGCGCCATGCGCGAAGATGCCCGTGTGACCTCTCGTGGATCTCGGGTGATCGACACACGCGCGCGCGGCGGCACCCTCGCCGCGCTGGCATTGGCGCTCGCCCTCGTCGCGGCGCTCGTGTGGATCCCCGACGGCGGCGCGGTCGCTCGACGGACGGGCCCGGCGCCCGCTGTGAAGCTCACGGTCGAGCTGAACGGCGATCTGCTCATCCATGCGCCGCTATGGCAGCGGGCGCTGCAGGACGGCCACGGCAACTACGACTTCACGCCGATGCTGCGCGAGGTCGCACCGTACGTGCGTGCCGCCGATCTGGCCATCTGTCATGTGGAGACGCCGATGACGCCGCGGCCGCCCCAGGGCTATCCGGTGTTCAACACTCCGACCCAGCTCGCGCGCGCGATCAAGAGGACCGGCTGGGACATCTGCGACACCGCCTCCAATCATTCGCTTGACCAGGGTCAGTACGGGATCGACCAGACCGGCGCGGCGCTCGATCGCGCCGGCGTCCTGCACACCGGATCGTTCCCGTCGGCGGCCGCGCAGAGCCGCACCCTGATCGTGACGGTGAAGGGGGTGCGGGTGGCGTTCCTCGCCTACACCGAGATGCTGAACGGCTTCACGCCGCCGCACCCGTGGTCGGTCAACCTGGCCGCAGTGTCCCGTGTGCGGCGGGATGCCCGGCTCGCGCGCCGCCGCGGCGCCCAGGTCGTGATCGTCAACTTCCACTGGGGCACCGAGTTCCAGTCCCAGCCGAGCGCGTTCCAACTCGCGACCGCCCACGCCCTCGCCGCCGACCCCGACATCACGGTCATCGTCGGCCAGCACGTGCACGTGGTCCAGCCGATCGTCCGCATCGGTGGCAAGTTCGTCGTCTACGGCGAGGGCAACCTGCTCTCGAACGAAACCGCCGCCTGCTGCCCGGCCTCGACCCAGGACGGGATGCTCGTGTTCCTGCACCTCGTCGTGACGGGCGCCGGCGCCAAGGTCCAGAGCGTGTCCTACATGCCGACGTGGATCCGCCATCCGGACTACACCGTCCTACCGATCGGCGACGCCCTCCGCCGGCAGGAGGCGCCGGCGGCCGTGCTGCGGGCCTCCTACGCCCGCACCGTGTCGGTGGTCGGGCACCGTCCGGGCGTGCTGGTGCCGATGCCGTAGGCAGATCGGGTGGGGGTGGTGGGGCCGGGCCGTTCCCAGCGGTCAGAGGGCGCCGGCGGGAACGGCGCTGGGGAAGACGGTCTGTTCGGCGGGGCGGGTGGTCTCGCTGTGGGAGGGGTGTGGTTGCGGGCGGCGTTGCGGGGGCGGCGCTTGGCCGGGGCGCGGGGGCGGGGACTCGGGGGGCCGGCGCCTGCGGGCCGGGGGGCGGGGGCCGGGGCCGGCGCCTGCCGAGCGGGGGGCGGGGCCGGGGCCGGCGCCTGGTGCAATCTCGCCACAGGCGCGGTGCACTCTGGGCACGCGCCGGCACACTCTCGCCGGCGCTGGGAGAAGCGTTGAGCCTGAGTTCCGGCCCCCGGAACTGAGTTGCAGCGCTTCGGCTTGGGCGCGGGCGATCCACGGGGCCTCGGTCGCCGGACTGCCGCCGTCGTGTGGAGGGTGTCGGCGTCAACGGCGGCAGGGAAGGGTGGCGGGTCGGGCCGGCGCGAGGGCGCTGCGGCTGCGGGCGCGCGGGTCGGGCCGGCGGGAGGGCGCGGCAGGCCGGGGGCCCGCGGCTGGTCGGGGCGCGGGGGCGGGGGCTCGGGGGGCGGCGCCTGGCCGAGCGGGGGGCGGGGGCCGGCGCCTGGTGCAATCTCGCCACACGCGCGGTGCACTCTCGGCACGCGCCGGCACACTCTCGCCGGCGCTGGGAGAAGCGTTGAGCCTGAGTTCCGGCCCCCGGAACTGAGTTGCAGCGCTTCGGCTTGGGCCCGACCGCCCCCCGCCGGCCCGACCGCCCCCCGCCGGGCGCGACCGCCCCCCGCCGGCGCGACCGCGCCCGCCCCCGCCGGCGCCACCACCCACCGCCACCACCCCCCCCCAATGCTTCACGCCTGTAGCTCCCGTTGTATGATTCACCCGCCTCGTGTCCCTCCCACAGCCCTCAGCCGACGGCGCGGCGCTGGTCACCGGCGCGTCCGCCGGGATCGGCCGTGCGATCGCGCGACAGCTGGCGGCGCGGGGCCATGGGCTGGTGCTGCTCGCTCGGCGCAAGCCGCGGCTCGACGCGTTGGCGGAGGAGCTGCGCGACGCGTACGGCGTGCGGGTCGAGACGATCGCCTGCGATCTGTCGAAGGCCGCCCCGCGCGGCCGGTTGCCCGGCAGGCTCGAGGCGCTCGGACTCGAGGTCAGGATCCTGGTCAACAACGCCGGGTTCGCGACCGGCGGTCCGTTCCACGAGGCCGATCCGGCGCGCGAGCTCGAGCAGGTCCGGGTCTTGGTCGAGGCGGTTGTGGCGCTGACGTCGGCGTTCGTGCCCGGCATGGTCAGCCGTGGCAGCGGCGCGGTGCTCAACGTGGCCTCGACGGCCGGCATGCAGCCGATGCCGTATTCGGCGGGCTACGCGGCCGCCAAGGCGTACGTGCTCGCCTTCTCGGAGGCGATTCATCACGAGCTCAAGGGCCGGGGCGTCACCGTCACCGCGCTGGCGCCGGGCCCGGTCGCAACGGACTTCTGGGAGATCGCCGGGTGGGAGCTCACGGGCGGTCAGTCGTTCGAGAAGTCGGTTCCCCGGCCGGCCTGGATCTCCGCCGAGCACGCCGCCCGCGCGGGCTTGGGCGGACTCGACTCCGGTCGCCGGGTGGTCGTGCCCGGCCTGCCGGTGCGGACCGCGATGCTGGCCGGCCGCTACGTGCCCAACGCGCTGAAGCTGCCGGCCGTCGAGTGGGTCATGCGCCCGCGATGAGCGACACGGACCGCGCCACCCCGGGGGACCCACCACCCCACGACCGCCCCGCCCCGGGCCCCCCCCCCCCCGGGAGCTCCTGCCGCGCCCGGTGCGGCTGCTGATCGGCGCCACCGGCCGCGGGATCAGCGACCACCGGCTGCGCGAGGCGGTGGCGGGCCGGATCGTGCTGATCACCGGCGCGTCCTCGGGCGTGGGGGAGGCGAGCGCGCGCCGGCTGGCGGCGGCCGGCGCGACGGTGCTGCTCGTGGCGCGCCGGCGGGAGCTGCTCGAGAACCTGCGCGACGAGATCATGGCCGCCGGCGGGAGCGCGTTCGTGCATCCGTGCGACCTGGCCGACTCCGATCGGGTCGGGGCGCTGGTCGAGGAGGTCCTCGCGCAGCACGGGCACGTCGATGTCGTGGTCAGCAATGCCGGCCTTTCGATCCGGCGCTGGGTGTCTGACTCCTACGACCGCTTCCACGACTTCGAGCGCACGACCAACGTCAACTATCTCGGTCCCGTCCGCCTGCTGCTCGGCCTGCTGCCCTCGATGCGCGAGCGCGGCAGCGGGCACATCGTCAACGTGGCGACGATCGGCGTCGACTTCCCGGCGATGCGGTGGAGCGCGTACATCGCGTCCAAGGCGGCATTCGAGACGTGGCTCGGCGGTGTCGCGCCCGAGATCCGCCCTGACGGTGTGACCGTGACCTCGATCCACCTGCAGCTCGTGCGCTCTCCCATGCTCGGGCCGTTCCGGATGTGGCGATACATCCCGGGCATGAGCCCCGAGGAGGCCGCGGGCCTCGTCGCGCGGGCGATCGCCGCCAAGCCACGGACGATCGCGCCGATGTGGGCGCGGATCGGGGGCCCGCTGACCGGCGTCGCCCAAGCGCCGGTGGAGCGGGCGCTGGCCGGCTACGCCGCCCGCGTAGGCAGCGGCGAGCCGGTGCCGGTGCCCGGCGTCGTGAGGGTGCTCGCACAGTCGGCCCGTGTCGCCGAGGAGGCGCTCGCCGGGGCGGGTACGATCGCGGCGTCGCGCGCGGTGCGGCCGGTTCGCCCGGACCGGCTCGCTCGCGTCCTGCGCGCCCAGCGCCGCTACGGGTTCACGCCGGCGCTGGTCGCGGCGCTCGGCGCCGAGCTGCACCGCGACCGCACCGCGGTCATCGACGAGCGCGGCGCGCTGACGTTCGGCGAGCTCGATGCCCGGGCGCGTTCGCTGGCCGGCGCGCTGCACAGCCACTTCGACCTCGGCGCCCCGCAGCGGGTGGCGATCATGTGCCGCAACCACCGTGGTTTCGTCGAGGCCGCCGTCGCGGTGTCCCGGCTCGGCTGCGATCTGGTGCCGCTGAACACCGAGTTCGCGGGGCCGCAGCTGGCCGACGTGCTGGCCCGCGAGCGGGTCGCGGCCGCCGTCCACGACCAGGAGTTCGAGCCCGTGTTCGCGGCCGCCGGCTTCGCCGGCCCCCGGATCACCGCGTGGCACGACGGCGAGGTCCATGGCCCCACGCTCGAGGCGCTGCTCGCTGTCGGCGAGCGTGACGCGCCGGCTCCGCGGGCCACGGGAAGGATCGTGATGCTGACCTCGGGGACGACCGGAACGCCCAAGGGAGCCACCCGCACGCTCGGCGCCGGCGCGCTGGCGCCGCTGGCCGTGGCGGGACTGCTCGACCTGGCCCGGATCAAGCCGACGCCACGCTCGGGCGCGCCGCTCGTCGTCGCCCCGCCGCTGTTTCACCTCTACGGCCTGATCGGTCTGATGGCCGCCTTCGGCCTGGGCTCGCCGATCGTGATCCGCCGGCGCTTCGACGCCGAGGCGACGCTGGCGTCGGTCGCCGAGCACCGCGCCGAGGTGCTCCTCGCGGTGCCGACCATGCTGGGACGGATCATGGATCTGCCCGCGCCCGCGCTGAGCCGTCACGACTGCAGCTCGCTGCGGATGATCGTCTCCGGCGCGGCACCGCTGCCGCCGGAGCTGGGCAGCGCCGTCATGGACCAGTTCGGCGAGATCCTCTACAACGGCTACGCATCGACCGAGGTCGGCGCCGGCACGCTGGCCACCGCGCGCGACCTGCGCCGCGCGCCGGGGACGGTCGGGCGCCCCGTGGCCGGCGTGAAGATCAGGATCCTCGATGACGAGGGCCTCGAGCTCCCGGCCGGCCGGACCGGGCGGATCTTCGTCGGCAGCCCGATGCTGTTCGACGGCTACAGCGGCGGCGGTGGCAAGGAGACCATCGACGGTCTCATGAGCACCGGCGACGTCGGCCATTTCGACCGCGGCGGACGTCTGTTCATCGACGGCCGCGACGACGACATGATCCTGTCGGGAGGCGAGAACGTGTTCCCGCAGGAGGTGGAGGAGACGCTGGTCGCCCACGCCGATGTCGAGGACGCCGCCGTGTTCGGGGTCAAGGACCCGGACTTCGGCCAGCGACTGGCGGCATTCGTGGTCCTCAAGCCCGACGCCACGGTCTCGCGCGAGGAGCTGAAGCTGTACGTCAAAGCCCAGCTCGCCCGGCACAAGGTGCCGCGCGAGATCGCGTTCGTGGAGGAGCTTCCGCGCACGTCCACCGGGAAGCTCCAGCGCCGGCGGCTGACCGAGCTGCTGCAGGACTAACCCGCGGGCTGACCCGCACGGGCCGGTCGATACTCCTCTATGCGGTATATCACGATCACGCCGCGCGGGGCACTCAGGCGGCCAGCAGGCCACCGAGCCCGAGCACGAGCAGCGCCGCCCCGCCGGCCCCCGCGACGCCGGTGAGCGCCACCCGCCCGGCCCGCCGCAGCCACGCGCCGGCACCGGCCAGCCAGCGGTCACCGCGCTCCCCGGCCAGGCGACGGACCAGCAGGATGGCGATCAGCGGCGCGACGAACAGCACGTTGTAGACGAGCAGCAGGGCGATCTGTCCCGGCACCGGCGCACGCCCGGCGAGGATCGCCGAGATGGCGGCGAAGTACATGAAGGCGGTCGGCAGTTCGATCACCATGATCCCGGCGCCGAGCGCGAACGCTGAGGCCGGCGAGTGGTGCGGCGCCCGGGTGACCTCAGGCGTGTCGACCGCACCGGGGGTCGGGCGCCCGGAGCGCCAGATGAACACCGCGAACACCAGGGCCCCGATCCCGCCGGCCGCCTCGAGGCCGTGCTCGATCGAGCCACCGACGTGATGCAGGGCGTTGATCAGCGCCGGCCCCGGACCGAGGATGAGCACGAGTCCTCCGGCGAGGTAGACCGCGAACACGCCGAACGTAAAGGTCGCGAGCCCGCGTCCCTCGCGGGCGCCCGCGAGCCACAGGGCCGGGACCAGCGTCGAGGGGTTGATCGAGTCGGCGATCGCGATCGAGGCGACGAGCAGCGTCAGCCCCATCATCGCTCGCCGCTCCGCGCCCTATTCGTCGGTCGAGCCCGGTGGAGGCCGGCGCTTTGAGGGTGTGACGAGCTCATCGAGCTCGTCGATCAGGTCGCTGACGCGTTGCGTGATCGGATGGTCGCGCGCCTGCGAGGCCAGGCCGCTGAGCTCGGAGCGTGCGTCGGCGAAGATCTTCGAGAAGCTGTCGTCGGTCGTGACATAGCCAAGCTCGGCATCCGACGGCCGCTCCTCGGCCTGCATGGCGGCCTCGCGGGCCGCCCGCCGGGCTCGCTCGCGCGCCTGGTGTGCCTCGCGGACCTGCCGGTCGAGGTCGGCCATCCGCGCCTCGATGTCGGGGTCGACGCCGGCCCGCGGCGGTGTCGGACCTGCACCCGCACCGGCACGCGCCCCAGCACCCGCACCCGCGCTCGCACCCCCAGGCGCCCCCGCACCCGCACGCGCCCCAGCACCCGAAGCGCCGCGCCGTAGCTCACGCGCGCGCGCATACGCGTCCTGCACCTCTTCGAAGCGACGGGCCGCCTCGGGCGAGCCGCCGTTGTGATCGGGGTGATGGAGCTTCACCAACCGCCGATAGGCGGAGAGCAGCTCGTCGTCGGAGGCGTCCGCTCTGATCCCGAGCGTCGCGTACGGGTCCGCACCGGAACCGCGCGCCTGCTGTGCTCCGCCCTCTGACATCTCACCGGTAAGGGTAGTGTGGGCTCGTAGTTTCCCGCACTCCAACAGGTGATCCGCGCGGTCGCCGCCAGCCATGGCCGTGTCTAGCATCGGACGCGACCAGGGCCTGCCCCGATCGTCGTCCAGAGGAGTGCGTATGACGTCTACCACACAGGTTGAGCCTGTCGGACTAGTTGATGAAGCGCAGGTCGAGCGACTCGACGCGTTCGTCGCGCGCGCTCAGACCGCGGCCCGGGCATTCCGCGAGTTCGACCAGGACACGGTCGACCGGATCGTGTGGGCGATGGTCGTGGCGGGACTCGAGAACGCGGTGGATCTGGCCGGGCTGGCGATGGAGGAGACCGGCTTCGGCGTGTTCGAGGACAAGGTGGTCAAGAACTACATCGCCACCGAGTTCCTGTACGACTACCTCAAGGACAAGCGCACCGTCGGCGTGATCGACGAGGATGCGGAACGCCACATCAAGTACGTGGCCGAGCCGATCGGCGTCGTGCTGGCGCTGCTGCCGATCACCAACCCGACCTCGACCGCGCTGTTCAAGTCGATCGTCGGCGCCAAGACGCGCAACGCGATGATCTTCCGGCCCTCCGCTCGCGCGGCGCGCTGCGCCACGCGCGCGATCGAGATCCTGCAGGCGGCCGGCGAGGAGGTGGGACTGCCCGCCCACACGCTCCAGGTCATCCCCGACCCGACGCTCGACGTCTCGCAGTACCTGTTCCATCACGACGGTGTCGACTTCATCTGGACGACAGGCGGCCCGAAGGCGGTCCGCGCGACGCTGGAGGCCGGCAAGCCGTGCCTCGGCGTGGGTTCCGGAAACGCCCCCGTCTACGTGCACCGCAGCGCCGACCTGCGGATGGCCGTGGTCGACATGCTGATCTCCAAGACCTTCGACGCCTCGGTCATCTGCCCGGCCGAGCAGACATGCGTCATCGACGCCCCGGTCTACGACGCGCTGCTGGCCGAGTTCGAGCGCATGGGAGCGCAGTTGCTGACCGACGCCGAAGTCGGGAAGCTGTGCGAGCACATCGTCTCCGACGAGGGGACGATCGAGCTGATCGCGCTCGGCCAATCGTGCCTGAACCTGGCCGGGATCTGCGGGATCGAGGTGCGGCCTGACGCCAAGGTGCTGCTCGCGCCGCTCCCGTCGGATCTCGGAGAGCTGGCCACTCATCCGTTGCTGCAGGAGAAGCTGATGCCCGTCCTCGGAGTCGTGCGCTCACCCTCGCTCGAGCACGGTATCGACGCCTGTGCGCTGGTCACCGAGCACGGTGGTCTCGGCCACACCTCGGCCGTGTACACGCGCGACGAGGACGTCTCGGATCGCTTCGCGCTGGCGATCCGGACCGGCCGCATCCTGGTCAATGCCCCCACCGCCGTGGGCGCGCTGGGCGGGGTCTACAACTCGATGACGCCGACGTTCTCGCTCGGCTGCGGCACGTGGGGTGGCTCGATGACGACCGACAACATCAATTACCGCAACCTGCTCAACATCAAGGCCGTGTCGTATCGCCAGGCGCCGCCGCAGTGGTTCCGTGTGCCCTCAGACACGTACTTCAACGCGGGTTCTCTGGACAGCCTGCGCCAGCTCCACATCAAGCAGGCGCTGATCGTCACCGATCCGATCTGCGAGGGGATCGGCATGGTCGACGAGCTCCGGCGCTACCTCAACGGTGCCGGCGTGCGCGTGTTCTCGGAGGTCGAGCCCGAGCCGCGCGAGGAGCAGGTCCGCGCCGGCGTGGAAGCCCTGCGGCGCTTTGAGCCCGACACGATCATCGCCATCGGCGGCGGGTCGGTGATGGACGCAGCCAAGGGCATGCGGCTGTTCTACGAAAGCCCCGAGCTGCGGATGCGCGAGCTGGCGCTGCCGTTCCTCGACGCACGCAAACGCGTCGCCCAGTACCCCGAGCAGGAGCACCGGATCAAGCTCGTGGCGGTGCCGACGACGGCAGGGACCGGATCCGAGGTCTCGCCCGCCGCCGTGATCACCGTCGGCGATCGCAAGGTCACGCTGGTCGACTACTCGCTGCTGCCCGACGTGGCGATCGTGGAGCCGAACCTGACGGTGTCGATGCCGGCCCAGGTGACCGCCGACAGCGGCGTGGACGCGCTCACGCATGCGCTCGAGGCCGGCGTGTCGATCTTCGCCTCGCCGTACACCGACGCGTTCGCGATGCAGGCCGTGAACCTGATCCTGCACAGCCTGCCGCGCGCGTACGCGGACGGCAGCGACATCGAGGCCCGCACCGCGATGGCCAACGCCGCGACGATCGCCGGACTGGCGTTCTCGAACGCATTCGTGGGCGTGTGCCACGCGCTGGCCCACGCGGTCGGCGCCCGCTTCGGCGTTGCGCACGGTCGGGCGAACGGGGTCTTCCTGCCCCATGTGCTGCGCTACAACGCCTCGCTGCCGACCAAGTTCATGCCGGCGCCGAGTTACACGGCCTACGTCGCGCCCGAGAAGTACGCGCAGATCGGCTGGGTGTTCGGGCTCGGCGGCAAGTCCGAGGAGCAGCGCCGGCGGCGACTGTTCGACTGCGTCGACGAGCTGCTCGACGCGGTCGAGATCCCGCGCTCGCTGGCCGAGTGCGGTGTTCCCGAGGCGGAGTACGAAGCGGCACTGCCCGAGCTGGCGCGAGCGGCGTTCATGGATCCGAGCGTGCGCACCAACCCGCGCATCCCGATGGTCTCCGAGCTCGTCGATCTGCTGCGCGCCGGATACGCCGGACGGCCCACCACCTAACGCGGACCGAAGCTCCGGCGCCCTCCGGGTTCCGGCGCGCCGATTTCGCGCTGGCTGTCACAGATAGGCGGCCTGCCTCGTCTTGAGTCATCATGACCAGGGTGCCGGAACGGCCGCAGATCGCCCACGAACAGCTGCTCGAAGAGCTCCGCAGCACTGCGTTTGCGATCGCCTACCGCATGCTGGGCAGCGTCTCGGAGGCAGAGGACGTCGTGCAGGAGGCGCTGCTGCGCGTCCATCGCGCGCTCGAGCGCGGCGAGGAGATCGAGTCGCCGCGGGCCTACGTGGCGACGGTGAGCACCCGGCTCGCCATCGACGAGCTGCGCTCGGCGCGCGCCCGGCGCGAGAGCTACACCGGAGAGTGGCTGCCCGAGCCGCTCGTCACGGACGGCAAGGACGATCCCGCTTGCCACGCCGAGATGGCCGACTCGCTGTCGCTGGCATTCCTCGTCCTGCTCGAGAGCCTCTCCCCCGAGCAGCGAGCGGTGCTCCTGCTGCGCGAGGTGTTCGACTACGGCTACGACGAGATCGGCCGGATCCTGGGCACGCGTGAGGACAACGCGCGCCAGCTCGCGAGCCGGGCGCGCCGGCATGTCGAGCAGGGGCGTCCACGGTTCGAGTCCACGCGGGAGCAACGCGACGAGCTCGCCCGGCGGTTCTTCGCCGCGGCCCAAGAGGGTGACCTCGCCGGCCTCGAGCAGCTGCTGGCCGCCGACGTGGCCCTGCACGGCGATGGTGGCGGCAAGGTGCCGGCATTGGCCCGCTCACTGCACGGCCGCGCGCGGGTGTCGCGCACACTGAGCGCCTGGATGCGCCAGGGCGCTCGGATCGCCGGCGCCCGGATCGCCCAGGTCGAGGTCAACGGTCAGCCCGGCGGGTTGCTGCTCGACGGCGACGGCCGGCTGATCGGCGTGATGGCGCTCGACATCACCGACGGGCAGATTCGCAGCGTGCGCTCGATCGTGAACCCCGACAAGCTCCGCCACCTCGGCGCCGTGGCCGACGTGCGCGCGATGCTGGCTCGGCGCTCGCGCTGAGCCCGCGTCATCCCGACGGGGTGATGCATGTCGCCGGGGACCTGGGACGCTCAGCGCCAGGGAGGTTCCACCGCCACGACGACCGAGGCGAATCACATGGCCGGCACAGACAGCTTGTCGACACTGTTCTCGGCGGCGTTCAACCAGTCGCGCAATGCGATGGCGTTGCTCGATGCGGATCGGCGCGTGGTCGAGGTCAACGGGGCGCTGGTCAAGCTTCTCGGATACCCGCGAGACCAGGTGGTCGGCCAGCGGATCTACCACTTCGTCGCCGACGGGCCGGTGTTCTCCGAGGAGCAATGGCGGCGGACGCTGGCGCGCTGAGCGCTTTACCGGCGAGACCGAGATGGTGTGTGCCGACGGCAGTCGTGTCGCGGCGCAATGGGCGGCGACGACCGAGGTGGTGACAGGCCGCCGGCTGGCTCTGTTCGTCGCCCTCAGCACCTCGCGCTGGGGCGGGCGCTTTCGGCGCTCGGAGCCGCCGCCGAGCCGGCCCGGTGGACTCTCGGTTCGCGAGAGCGAGGTGGTGCGCCTGGTCGCCTCCGGGAACACCGGTCCCGAGATTGCCGACGAGCTGCAAATCGCCCACGACACAGTTCGGACCCATGTTCGCAACGCGATGGCCAAGACCGGTGCCCGCTCCCGAGCCCATCTGGTCGCCAAGGCGCTCGGGTCCGGGCTGGTGCTGGCCGAGTCCGTCCGGCGCGGCTGATCGACGGAGCGCTACTGGCGCTGGGCGGTGATGCTCGGCCAGGCAGCGCAGAGGAAGGCCGAGAGCAGCGCGTCGGCCTGCTGCTCGTCGCACTGCTGGATCTCGCGCAGCGCGCTCCGGCCGGCCGAGGCCACATCGTGCTCGATGGGGTCACGCTCTGGTTCCATCCTGGCGTGCATTCTGCCCGCTCGCGGACTCGCAGTCGATACTGCAGTTGCGCGATCTTCATCCACAGAGCGCGACGTTCGCCGGCGCCTTGGCCTGCGACCCGCGGGGCCGAGCTACGCGAGTGCCCGCGCGATGCGGCGCTCCGGCGTGATCCGGACCACGTCCCAGGCCAGTCCACACCGCTCGAGCAGCGAGATCAGGGCGGCCGAGGGGTCGAGCTGCCAACGGCCGAGACCGTGGCGGGCCGAGGTCGGGAAGGCGTGGTGGTTGTTGTGCCAGGCCTCGCCGAGCGTCGGCACGGCGAGCCAGGCCAGGTTCCGGGAGTGGTCGCTGGTCCGGTAGTCGCGGTGGCCGAAGAAATGACACAGGGAGTTGATGCTGAAGGTCGCGTGATGCAGACAGAAGATGCGCACCGCCCCGCCCCACAGCAACCCGGTCAGACCGCCGACGATCGTGCCGGTGAGGGCGACCCCGAGCCCGAACGGCAGCGCGAGTCCCGCCACGACCCAGAGCACGAACGTCTTGTCGACGAACTGGACGACCGGGTCGGCCAGCAGGTCGGGGGCGAAGCGCCGCTCGCTGGCCACGCCGCCCATCCCGAAGATCCAGCCGACATGCGCGTGCGCGAGGCCGCGGAGGGCGCCGGTCCAGCCGCCGCCGTGACCGACGTGCGGGCTGTGGGGATCGCCGTCCTGATCGGAGTAGGCATGATGCATCCGGTGCTGGGAGACCCACTCGACGACAGGTCCCTCCACCGCGGCTGAGCCGAGCGCGGCGAAGACGCCGCGCAGTGCCGGAGAGGTGGCGAAGCTGCGGTGGGTGAACAGGCGGTGAAAGCCGACGGTGATGCCAAAACCGGTGACGGCGTAGGTGATCGCGAATACGACCAGGTCCTGCCAGTGCAGGGTCCCGCCCCAGGCGCTGTGAATGGCATAGGCCAGCGCCAGCGCGGGCACCAGCGTGACCACGCCGGTGACGATGCGGTCGGCGAGAGGATGATCGACTGAATCGAGCTCGCCGTCCCGGGACGGGGTGAGCGGCTCGGCGGGAACGGACGGGTCGCCGTCGATCAGTGCGACTCGCTGCTCAGCTTCCATCTGCGCTCCTCTTGGGCGATGGGACCGGTGTCGACGTCACGGGTCGGCATCACGCGAGTTCGCGCGACTGCAGCACGTACCGCTGCGGCGCGCGCTCGCGGCCGCCGCCGCCGGCGCTCATTCGCGAGCCGTGCAGGCCGCCGGCGGAGCTCGCGGGTGCGGTCGACTCGGGCTCACCGTGATGAGCGTCGATCCATGCGATCAGCTCGGGGAAGTCGGCACCCTCGGCGAGCATCGCTGCCCGCTCGATCACCTTGCCACCCGACGCATGGGGACGGGCGAGACGCGAGAGCAAAACACGGATCGCGTCGTCGTCCATCTCCCTACACCCTAGCCGGTTCACGAAATCGCTTGTGCGCAGGTTCGAAAACCGGCGATTGCGATGGTCGCGGCGGGCAAGTTTCTGCGCGCCGAGCGCCAAGACCTGCTAAAGCATGTAGCTCGGGGTCTACGAAAGGCTCTACATGACCCGAGCCTGTTGCCCAAGTTGTCGGCTGCGCTTCGAAGGCGCACCGGCAGCACATCTCACCAACTGCCCCGAATGCGGGGCTCCGCTGCAGGACTCTGTGGCGGCACGCGACGCAATCGGATATCAGCTGCACGGAGGATGGGACTCGCTCAGCGAGTTGCCGATCGCCTTGGAGGCCGCATTGCTCGACCCGGACTGGCCGTCGGGACGCTGATCCCCACCGGCCGCAAGCAATCAAGGAGACAGTGATGGCAGCCAAGAAACCGGTGAGCGTGTCTGTGACGCCCCCCAGACAACGCCCCAGTTCGGCCGAGCGGCGCGCAGCGCAGCTCGCGTCGATCTCCAACAAGCAGGCCGAGCTCAAGCAGGAAGCGGCTGACCGGCGGGCCAAGCGCGACGCCTCGTCGGCGTCGGTCTGATCGGTCGAGCAGATCTCAACTCTCACCGCACGCTGGGTCAGGGCTCCGTCGCTGCGGCGGCGGGTGGCGCTGAGCATGCTCGGGGCACTCGTTGTCGCCGGCGCGCTCGGCGTCGTCCTGGCCGGGCGCCGAGGGCAGTTCACGGCAGCGCTGCACGCGGCCCCGATCTCGATCCTGCTGGTGGCCGCTGTGCTGTCGGTGCTGGCGCTGATCTCTCGCACCGAGGCCTGGTACGTGTGCATCCGCGCCACCGGCGCCGCGGTGCCCCGGCGGGTGCTGTTTCGCTCGGCGGGCGTCGGCTACCTCGCCAGCGTGATCAACGGCTCGCTCGGACTCGCGGCGCGGATCGCCACGCTGCGCCGTGCCGCCCCGGAGACGAGTCCTCGGGTTCCGGCTCTGCTCGCCGCTGAGCTGCCGATCATCAGCGTCGAGGTGGCGCTGACAGCGATCTTCTCGTTCACGCTCGTCGGCCCGCTCGGCGTTCCGTGGTGGGTGCCGATCGTCGCGGTGTCGGTCACGGCCGCCGCCGTGCTCGGTCTGCAGCGCATGTCCGAGCGCCGGCGGATCGGACTGTGGTCGGGCCTGGCCGTGATGCGCAGCGGCCGCGGGCGGATGATCGCGCTCGTGCTGCTGGCGATCTGTTGCCAGATCGCTCGCAACTGGCTCGTGCTCCGCGGCATCGGCGTGCACGTCTCGGTGCTCGACGCGATCGCTCTCCTGATTGCCACCTTCACGCTCGGCCAGCTTCCGATCGGGCCGAGCCTCGGCGCTGCGGCCGCGGTCCTGATCCTGGGCTCGCACGGCGTCGCCGCGGTCGCCGCGGCCGGAGTGCTGCTGACCGTCACCGGCACCGTGGGATCGTTGTGCTTCGCGGGCTGGGCCGTGGCTGACCGGATGTGGGCGGGCAGGCTCGTCGCCGCGCCGGAGACCGCGGTCGCCGCCGGCGGCGCCTGAGCGCCGGCGGGCTACCCCGCCATCGCGCGCTGCAGGTTCTCGTCGATCGAGCCCAGGAACTCCTGCGTGGTCTGGTGGGCCTGATCGGGACCGATCAGCAGGGCGAGATCCTTGGTCATCCTGCCGCTCTCGACCGTCTCCACGCACACCCGCTCGAGCGTGTGGGCGAAGTCCGAGACCTCCGGGGTGGAGTCCATCCGGCCGCGATGGGCCAGGCCCTGAGTCCACGCGAAGATCGACGCGATCGGATTGGTCGAGGTCGGCTTGCCCTGCTGGTGCTGGCGGAAGTGCCGGGTCACGGTGCCGTGCGCAGCCTCGGCCTCGACGGTCTGGCCGTCGGGGGTCATGAGCACGCTGGTCATCAGTCCGAGCGAGCCGAACCCCTGGGCCACGGTGTCGGATTGGACATCGCCGTCGTAGTTCTTGCACGCCCACACGTAGCCGCCCTCCCACTTCATGCGCCGCCGCGACCATGTCGTCGATCAGGCGGTGCTCGTAGGTCAGGCCGGCGGCGTCGAAGTCGGCCTTGAACTCGGTCGCGAAGATCTCGGCGAACAGGTCCTTGAAACGGCCGTCGTATCCCTTGAGGATCGTGTTCTTGGTCGAGAGGTAGACCGGGAGACCGCGGTCGAGCCCGTAGCGCAGCGAGGCGCGGGCGAAGTCGCGGATGGAATCGTCGAGGTTGTACATCGCCATGGCGATGCCGGCGCTCGGGAAATCGAACACGTTGAGCTCGATCGGATCGCCCCCGTCCTTGGGCGCGAAGGTCAGCGTCAGCGTCCCCTCGCCCGGTACGAGCATGTCCGTGGCGCGGTACTGGTCACCGAACGCGTGGCGGCCGATGATGATCGGCTTCGTCCAGCCCGGGACGAGCCGCGGGATATTGCTGATCACGATCGGCTCACGGAAGATGACGCCGCCGAGAATGTTGCGGATCGTGCCGTTCGGTGAGCGGTACATCCGCTTGAGCCCGAACTCCTCCACGCGGGCCTCGTCCGGTGTGATCGTGGCGCACTTGACGCCGACGCCGTACTGCTTGATCGCGTTGGCGGCGTCGACGGTGACCTGGTCATCGCTGGCGTCCCGGCTCTCGATCCCGAGGTCGTAGTACTTCAGGTCGACGTCGAGGTAGGGCAGGATCAGCTGCTCCTTGATGAACGACCAGATGATCCGGGTCATCTCGTCGCCGTCGAGCTCGACGATCGGGTTCTGCACCTTGATCTTGTTCATGGTTGGCTTCCTCGTTCGGGTCCGGCACGGTTCAGACCGCGCCGATTATCGACGAGACGCCGATTCCAGCACGGCGCGGCCGTGAGGCGATCGCGCGCGACGGGTTGTCAGCTCGTGACGCCGAGCACCGCCTCGGCCACCCTCGCCGCGCTGATGATGTCCTGCTCGTCCGCACCCTCGTCGGGCGTGTGGCTCTCGCCGCCCTCGAGCGGAACGAACACGAGCAACGTCGGTGTCAGCGTCGACAGATGCTGGGCATCGTGGCCGGCGCCCGACCACGTCTCGGTCGCCGGAATGCCGAGCCCGCGCGCGGCCTCGAGGGCGGCAGCGGCCAGTCCGGCGTCGAGCACGGTCGGGTCGCCGCCGCGGAGCAGCCGGATCGCCGCCTCGACGCCGCGGCGGGAGGCGATGTCCGCGGCCACGCTGCGGATCACCGCCTCGAGCCGATCGACCGAGTGCGCCGAGATTCCGCGGGCGTCGACGAGCAACCGGGCGGACGCCGGGATGACGCTCACCGCGCCCGGCGCCACCGCGAGCGCGCCCACGGTCGCGACCGTCTCCGGCGGCTCGGCGCGAGCGGCGAACTCGATCGCGAGCACGATCTCGGCCGCCGCCGCGAGGGCGTCGTGCCGGTCCTCCATCGAGACCTCGCCGGCATGGCCGGCCTGCCCCCGCACCTCGATCTCCAACCGCCGCGGGGTGGCCACGCGGGTGACGACGCCGAGTGCTCGCAGCGCACGTCGCTGGGCGACGTGAATCTCGGCGTGCGCGCGGAGCCGGGCGAGCGGCGGCTCGCACAGGGGAAGCTCGGCCAACCGCGTCCGGTGCCCGGCCAGCGCCTCGGCGACGCTGACGCCGTCGCGGTCACGGAGCTCCGCGAGTGCCTCCGGCGCCAGCGCGCCGGTGAGGAGCCGCGAGCCGATCGTTCCCGCCCCGAACCGTGGGGCCTCCTCAGCCGCGCAGACGAGCAATGCCGGACGCGCGCCGCCCGCGGTGCCGGCGCGCAGGTCGAGCGCCAGCTCCAGTCCGAGCACGGTGCCGAGCGCGCCGTCGTAGCGTCCGCCGTCCGGCACCGTGTCGACATGCGAGCCGGAGCTCACGAGTGCCCCCTCCCACGACACGGGCAGCGCCCACAGATTGCCGTGGGCGTCGAGGCCTGGCTCCAATCCCGCCTCGCGGGCCCAACCCGCGACCAGCCGCATCGCCTCGGCTTCGGCCGGGGAGTACGCGGGGCGGTCGGCGCCCCCGCCCGGTGACCGCCGGATCTGCCACAGCATCTCCAGGCGCGCCGCGATGCGAGCGGCGTCAGGCATGCGCTCGTCGATCGGGGCGGGGGCGGTGGGGCATGACGGCGCTACCCCGTCTCGACGTCGATGCCCAGCGCCGCGGCCAGCGCTCCGGCCGAGGCGACCACGTCACTCCATGGCATCTGCAGTCCGCGCAGCGACTCGACCCCGAGGACGTCCTCGAGCGAGGAGCCTCGGATCACGCACCGGGTCAGCCGCGCGCCGCGGAAGTCGGCGCCGGTCAGCGTGCAGTCGATGAACTGCACGCCCTGCATGCGCGTCTCCATGAATGACGCCTCGGCGAGGTTCACTCGCTCGAACACGACGTTCTGCAGTCCGGCGAGCGCAAACGAGGCGAGCTCCAGCGAGGAGTCCGTCACCCGGAGATCACGGGCCTTGCCTTCGCTCAGGTTGAAGCCGACCAGCCGCGAGCGCTCGATCTCCACGCGCCGGATCGACCCTCCGCGCCCGTCGACGTTCGACAGGCCGCAGTCGTGCAGGACGACGTCGAGCAGATCCAACCCGGCCGCCCGCTCCGTCTCGAGGACCAGGCCATGGAGCTCCGACTCACGGATGCGCACCCGCCGCGGATGCAGCGGCTCTGGCGTGTCGCGCTCGATCAGCGCACCCAGCAGCACGAGCTCATCATCGGCCGACACGGCGCGGAGCTCGTGAGGCTCGAGCTCGGGCAGATCCGGAGCCTGCACTGTGTCGCGAGCGGCCATACGCGGGACCCTACCCCGGCGACCCTGTCAGGCGCCGATTCCCGGGGTGCTGCGATACTCGCGCCTGCGTGACCGAATCGACCCGCCTCGAGAGGCTGTACTGCCGTGTCGAGATTCCGATGGGCTCTCGGAACAAGTACGAATGGGATCACGAGCAGGGAGGGATCGTGCTCACCCGGTTCCTGTTCGCCTCCGTCGTGTATCCGACCGACTACGGCTTCTTCCCGGAGACGCTGGCCGATGACGGCGATCCGCTCGACGCACTCGTGTGTGTCTCGGAACCCACGTTCCCCGGGTGCCTGATCGAGGTCAGGCCGGTCGGCGTGCTCGGGATGAGCGATGAGCACGGCGGCGACGACAAGGTCCTGTGCGTGCCAACGCATGACCCGAACTGGAGCGACTACACACAGCTCGAGGACGTGCCGTGGCAGCTGCGCACGGAGATCGAGCACTTCTTCTCGATCTACAAGCAGCTCGAGCAGAAGACGGTCGAGGTCCGCGGCTGGCACCCCCGCGAGCGAGCGCTCGAGGTGATCGCCGAGAGCCGCGAGGCCTATCGGCGTAACGCCGCACCGTCATCGAGAGTTTGATCCGGACGAGCCGCGAGCTACGATAGGCGTGGTCGCCGGCTCCCGACCCAGCCGGTGCGGCGCCGGCGCCGGTGCGGCCAGGTAAGGTTGTGAAGGGACTCTCACAAAACTCCGGGATCCGGGGCGTCGGGGCGAGGCATTCGCGCGAGTCGGTGCGCATAGGCGTGCCATCAGTTGCGATGGCGCGTCGCGCGTTCGTGGTCGTAGCCGCGCTGGGGGTGGCGGTTCATGCCGCCTGGGCGCTGAGCGGAAGCACGTCGACGGTGGTCGACGACTGGCTGTACTGCGGGCTGTTCTTCCTCGCCGCGGCCAGCTGCGCCGATCGCGGGAGGCGGGGCGACGGAGGCCGAGCCTGGTGGATGGCCGCGGTCGGCGTCGTCGTGTGGGGCGCGGCCGAGATCGCCTATCGCGTCTCGGCCCCCGATCCGCAGCGGCTGTATCCGCGGGTCACCGAACTGCTGTTGTTCGTCGCCTTCAGCCTGGCCTACACGACTCTCAGCCTGCTCGCGCGCGAGCGCGTTCGCCGCTTCGATGCCGTCCTGGCGCTCGACGGTGTTCTCGCCGGGCTCGCCGTCGCGGCCGTCGCCGCCGTGTCGCTGCTCCCGTTGGGTGGAGCGCAGGCGCTGCACGGAGCCGTGGTGCCGCCGAAGCTGTTCCTGATCGGCGCCCTGTTCGGGCTGATGTTCGTCGTGACCGTGGTCGGCATGACGGGCTGGCGTCCGGGTCCGGCGTGGGCGCTGATCGCGACCGCGATCATGTTGAACGTGATCGGCGATGCCGTCCTCGTGCATCTCGGCGACAGCCGGCGCTTTCACCGTGGCTCGCCGGCCGACACTCTGTTCGTGGCCTCGGCCCTGCTGTTGGGGCTGGCCGCCTTCTATCCCAGTGCTCATGCCGCTGCGCCGAGTGAGGCGGCCCGGCGTCTGCCTGCCCCGCTGGTCAGCAGCGCGCTCGCGCTCGGCGTTCTGATCGCGGCCGTCGCGGGCGGTGCGGGCGGGGTGGCGGCCGGGCTCGCCGCCGCGGCGCTGGCGGTGATGATCGCGCGGATGTCGCTGGCGCTCGAGCTGCTCGAGCGCAGCCGCAACCAGGCGCTCGCCGACGACCTCACTGGCCTCGGCAACCGGCGCCGCCTGGTGCGCGACCTCGAGCGCCGGTTGGCCCCCGGCGGGGGCGAGGGGCCGTTTGTGCTGGCGCTGTTCGATCTGGACGGGTTCAAGCGCTACAACGACACCTTCGGACACCCCAGCGGCGACGCGCTGCTCGTGCGCCTGGCCGGGCAGCTCGCTGGGGCGGTGGCCCCCGGCGTGGCCTACCGGATGGGCGGCGATGAGTTCTGCGCCATCCTCGAGGGCGCCGGTCCGGCCGCCACGGACGGGCTCGCCCGGGCGCACGAGGCGCTGTCGGAGCGGGGGGACGCGTTCTCGGTCACGAGCTCGTTCGGCTCGGTGGCGTGCCCCGCCGAAGCCGTTGACCCACCGGCCGCGCTGCGGATCGCCGACGGCCGCATGTATGTGGCCAAGACGGGCCGGGCACTGGATCAGGCCCACACCCGGGATGCGGTGCTTCAGATTCTGCGCGAGCGCGACCCGAACCTGCACCAGCACATGCGAGCGGTGGGCTCACTCGCGGTGCGGGTCGCGAGGCGGCTCGGGCTCGACGAGGTGACCGCTCAGCAGATCGGGCGCGCGGCCGAGATGCACGACATCGGCAAGATCGCCGTCCCCGACGCGATCCTGCACAAACCGGGCGCGCTCGACCCCAACGAGCGGCGCTTCATGCGCGAGTACCCGGTGGTGGGGGAGCGGATCTTGCGCGCCGCGCCGTCCCTGGCCCCGATCGCGCCGCTCGTGCGATCGTCGCACGAGCGCTGGGACGGCACGGGATACCCCGACGGGCTGCGCGGCGACGAGTCGCCGATCGGGGCGCGAATCATCGCCGTCTGCGACGCCTACCACGCGATGCGCTCAACCCATCCATACCGGCGGGCGCGCACCCACGAGGAGGCGGTGGCGGAACTGCTGCGGTGCTCGGCAACGCAGTTCGACCCGACCGCGGTGCGGGCGCTGTGTGCCGAGCTCACCGTGGACGCGGCGGCGGGTGAGCTCGTGTGAGCTCGGCCAGTCGGCGCTCGAGCAGGCGCTGCTCCGGGCCCTCGTCGGCCAGTTCCAGGGCGCGGGCCAACGCGGCGCGAGCCTCGGTGGTGCGTCCAAGCCGCTGCAGCAGCTCGGCCCGCGTGGCGTGGAGGTAGCGGTAGTCCTCGAGCGCGAGCCCGTCGACGATCTCCAGCGCGGCCCCCGGCCCCCGGTCCTCCGCCACCGCAACCGCTCGGCCCAGCTGTACGACGGGCGAGTCGGTGAGTCGCGCCAGCTCCTCGTACAGGGCGGCGATCTGGGACCAATCGCGGGGCTCGTCGGCGTGCAGCGAGGCGATCGCGGCCTGGACCACGTACGGCCCGTGACCGCGGAGCGCCAGCGCGCGGTCGAGCGTCACGCGCCCCTCGGCGATCTGCGCGGGGTCCCAGTGGGAGCGGTCCTGGTCGGCGAGCAGCACCAGCTCGCCGTCGCGGAATCGCGCGCGGCTGCGCGCGTCGTGCAGCAGCATCAGCGCCAGCAGGCCATGCACCTCCGGCTCGTCGGGCATCAGCTCGGCCAGCGCCCGCCCGAGCCGCAGGGCTTCGGCGGCGAGTTCGCCTCGGCTGGGCGGGGCCGAGTACCCCTGGTTGAAGATCAGATACACGACCGCGAGCACGGCGCTCAGCCGCTCGGGGAGCAGATGATCGGGCGGCACTCGGAACGGGATCCCGGCGGCCCTGATCTTGCGCTTGGCTCGGACCAGCCGCTGGGCCATCGTCGGTTCTCCGACCAGGAAGGCGTGGGCGATCTCGCCGGTGCTCAGGCCGCCGAGCGTCCGCAGCGTGAGGGCGACCTGGGCGTCGGTGGCGAGCGCCGGATGGCAGCAGGTGAAGATGAGCTCGAGTCGCTCATCAGGGATGACGGTCTCGTCCATCGTGTCCTCCACCGCTTCGGGCACCTCGAGCAGGCGCGTCTTCTCGACCAGCGTGCGATCGCGGCGAATCCGGTTGATGGCCCGGTTGCGCGCCGTCGTCACCAGCCAGGCGACGGGGTGCTCGGGCGCGCCGTCGCGCGGCCAGCGCTCGGCGGCGATCGCGAACGCCTCCTGCACGGCCTCCTCGGCGAGGTCGAAGTCGCCGAGGAAGCCGATCAGTGCAGCGAGGACCTGTCCGCGGTGCTCGCGGAAGGTCTGTTCGAGGATCGCTACCACCCGCCGATCGGGCGCACCTCGATCGCGCCGCCCATGCGCGCGGCCGGGATCCGGGACGCCAGCTCGATCGCGGCGTCGAGGTCGTCGGCCTCGTAGAACAGGTACCCGCCGATCGCCTCCTTGAGCTCGGCGAACGGGCCGTCGGTGGTCAGCGTCTGGCCGTCCTTGACCCGGACTGTGGTCGCCATCTCGGGGGGCTGCATCTGCACGCCGGGGCTGACGCCCGGTGTCTCGTTGATCGCCTTGTAGCCGGCGTACACGGCTTGCTGCTCGTCCTCGGACAGACGAGCCCAGGCCGCGGGGTCATACGGGGTCGGGGTGGATCCCTGATGAATGAGCAGCATGTACTTCATCGTTCCCTCCTTGTTGGAATGGTCGCCGATAAGACAAACGAGTAACCATGAAATCGACACGCGGGCGAAAAGAATCGCCGCCGGCGGCCCTCGAGCCTGCTGAGACGGCCACCGAGCAAAGCGTGCTGTCAGAGCGAAGCACGGCCAGAGCGTTCGGGAACTGCTGAACTTGCGCTCGCCCGAAGGGCGGATGTAGGGTGGCCGAGTCCACCGGCAGGAAGGGGAAACATGAAGCGCCGAAAGGGATTCGCGATCCCCGCGACAGCTGTGGCTGTCGTGGTCGGGTTCGGGATCAATGCGTCGAGCGGCGCGGCGGCCGGGAGCTCCGGCGCCGTGGCGCTGCAGGGCAGCCGGCCCGTTGCCGCCGGCACCACATCGCAGGTCGGCTCGGTATCGCCGAGCAGCAGGATCGATTTCGAGGTTCAGCTGAAGCCGTCGGATCTGGCCGGCGCGCAGGCGTTCGCCAAGGCGGTCTCGGCGCCGGGGAATGCCTCGTTCCGGAAGTTCCTCACCCCGGCCCAGTGGGAGAGCCGCTATTCGCCCACCGCACGCCACGTCGCCGAGGTGTCGGCGTTCCTGCGCAGCAGCGGGTTCCGGGTCGGACGCGTATCAGCCGACCGCATGGCGATTGCCGCCTCCGGCACGGCATCGCAGGTCGAGCACGCCTTCTCGACCTCGCTCTCCTACCACCGCGTCGACGGGGCCAAGCTGCGGCTCAATGATCGGGCGCTGTCGGTCCCCGGTGACCTCGCCGGGATCGTGGTCGGCGTGACGGGCGTCAGCGACACGCTCGCCCGGCCGTTCAACACCACCGGGAACCCCGGCACCCGGACTGCTCCGCATGCCTCGGGCGCGGGGAGCGCACCGCCGCCGCCCGGGTTCCGGGTCGCTCCACCGTGTGGCAGCTACTACGACCAGAAGCTCGACACGACGCTGCCGCCCTACGGCAACGGCTTCCCGCCGAACCCACCGTGGGCGACGTGCGGCTACACCCCGTCGCAGTTCCGCAGCGCGTACAACCTCTCGGGCGCCTCGAACGGCTCCGGGACCACAGTCGCGATCATCGACGCGTACGCCGCGCCGACGCTGTTGGCGGACGCGCAGAAGTACGCCTCGATCAACGATCCGAGCAACCCGCTGGCCAGCTCGCAGTTCAGCGAGGTGCTCGCACCCGTGTTCAACCACGCCGACGAGTGTGGGCCGAGCGGGTGGTACGGCGAGCAGACACTCGACGTCGAGGCGGTCCACGCGACGGCACCCGGCGCCCACATCTTGTTCGCGGGCGCGGAGAACTGCGCCCAGGGCGATCTCACCGCGATGCTGCGCACGATCGTCGATCACCATCTGGCCGACGTCATCACGAACTCGTACGGCGACCCGGCGGGTGATCTGCTCGACTCGGCCGGCGTCAGGACGGCGACCGACAATGCGCTGCTGATGGCGGCGGGAACCGGGATCAGCGTCCTGTTCTCGAGCGGCGATTGGGAGGACAACTACACCCTCACGGGCACGGTGGCTCCGACCTACCCCGCCTCGAGCCCCTGGGCGACCGGCGTCGGTGGTACGACGCTCAAGGTCAACTCCGCCGGGCAGCGCTTCGGCGAGCTCGGGTGGTCGACGGCGCGGAGCTTCCTCTGCAACTCGACCTACCAGGCCGCCGGCGGCTGCACGGACAAACAGCTCGGGACGTGGATGCCGATCGACCTCGCGCTCGACGGTGGATCCGGCGGCGGGACGAGCTTCGTCTACCCGCAGCCGTCCTACCAGGCGGGTGTGGTCCCGCCGGCGCTGTCACAGGCCAACGGACCGCAGCCGATGCGCGTCGAGCCGGACATCTCGATGGAGGCCGATCCGGCCACGGGCATGCTCGTCGGCGAGACGCAGACGTTCCCGAACGGCGTCTACTACGACCAGTATCGGATCGGGGGCACGAGCCTGTCCTCGCCGTTGCTCGCCGGCGTGATCGCGCGGGCTGACAGCTCGGCCGGGCATCCGCTCGGTTTCCTCAATCCGAGCCTGTACGGCCTGTACGGCCACCAGGGTGCGCTGTACGACATCCTGCCGGCCGGAAAGCAGGATCAGTCCCGGGCGGACTTCGCCAACTCCATCGATGACTCGCAGGGGTTCCTGTACTCGACGCGGATCATCGACTACGAGGGTCCGCAGGAGTTCTGCAATGCAGGCGGAGAGTGCAAGCAGCGCGAGCTCTCGCTGCACACCGCATCGGGCTTCGACAACATGACCGGCCTGGGCTCGCCGGGCGACACGTTCCTGAGCCAGCTGGTCGGCCCGTAGGGCCGAGGCGGAGTGGCCGGGGCGCCCGCGCGTGATGCGGGCGCCTCGGTCACCCGTAGTTTGCCGCAGCCCCGTCCGTGCTAAGGACGGTGGCCTCGAGCTGAAGCGAATGGCAGTGTCGAGCCATGCCGCTGCGAGCCCGGACTGCGGACGGTCGGCCCCTGTGTGCGCGCTGCGCCGAAGTGCTCGGCGTCTTCGAGCCGCTCATCCATCATCACGATGGATCGTCCCGGGAGACGTCGTTTGCCGCCGACCCCGACCTCGATCGCGCCCCGGGTGCGCTGTACCATCACGACTGCTTCCAGGTGCCAGACTGAGGGCAGCGCGCACGACTTCGTGCTCGAACGACGAGGAGGGAACATGCCCCAGATCATGCGTGTGGGCCGGGTGATGGTGCCGCTCATGTTCTTCCTTCGCGACCACGACGGCAACCAGCTGTTGCTCGTCGAGGAGCAGGACAACGCGCGCTGACGGCGATGCAGGGGCGCCGAGGCGTCAGGCGGGCGCGTCGGCCGGCAGGCCGACGAGCCTCGCGCTGCGCTCCCACAGGCCGCGGGCGAGCGTCTCGTCCTGGGCCTGGGCGCTCGGTGCCACGACCTTCTCGTCTTCGATGTACTGACCGGTGAGCGGTGCGGCCTCGTCCGAGCGCGCGAGCCAGACGAGCGAGCGAGCGCCGCGTTCCGGCGAGCGGAAGAAGGGGCCTCCGAGCGTGGTCAACACCTTCCAGATCCCGTTGTCGTTCTTGCCGAAGCCCGTGCGAACGACTCCCGGATGAAAGCAGTTGGCATGCAGCTCGGGGGCGCGCCGCGCCAGTTCACGCGTGAACAGGATGTTGCACAGCTTCGAGGTGCCGTACACGCGCATCGCCGCGTAGGACCGCTCGGATTGCAGGTCGTCGAGGTCGAGCAGCCCGGACTTGTGGGCATCCGAGGCGGTCGTCACCACGCGGCCGCCGGCCAGTCGGTCGCGCAGCAGGTTCGTGAGCAGAAAGGGCGCGAGGTGGTTCAGCGCGAGCGTCTGCTCGAACCCCTCCGTGGTCTGCCGGCGCGAGGCGAACAGCGCCCCCGCGTTGTTCGCCAGCACGTCGACGTGCTCGTGGCGGCCGCGCAGCTCGTCGGCCAGCGTCCTGACCTCGGACATCAGCGAGAGGTCGGCGACGTGCTGGTGTACGGGAGCGCCGCCCCCGGCCGCCGCTGCTTCTCCGGCGACGGCCTCGACGCGTTCCGGCTCCCGGCCCACGAGCGCCAGCTCGACGCCCTGCCCGGCGACCTCGATCGCCGCGGCGCGGCCGATCCCGCGGGTGGCTCCGGTGAGCACGACGACGGTCACGGAGGTTGACTCTAGCGGCGCCGAGCCGGGCTCGGCCGGGCCAGCGTGCGCCCTCAGGTGGACGTGTCGGGGAGGGCCGTGGTGATGCGATTGCGTCCGGCCCGCTTGCTCGCGTAGAGCAGGGCGTCGGCGCGCGTCAGGACGGAGCTGACCGAGTCGCCGGGGCGGGCAGGCGTGGCGCCGAATGACATCGTCACGCTCACGGGACCGTCGGGACGATCGAGCGAACTCGCCGCGACCATCGCGCGCAATCGCTCGCAGATCATGTCCGACGCCTCCGCCTGACCGTAGTGCAGGAGCAGGACAAACTCGTCGCCGCCGAACCGGGTGACCGTGTCGTTGGCGCGCAGGTTGGCGGCCAGCGTCCTGGCGGCCATGCGCAGGACGGCATCGCCCATCTCGTGACCGTGGACATCATTGACGACCTTGAAGCGATCGATGTCGGCGAACGCGACGATGAACGGCGCGCCGTGGCGGCACAGCTCGGCCAGCCGGCTGGGCAGCGTCACTCCGAGGAACCGGCGGTTGGGGATCCCGGTCAGTGGGTCGACCATCGCCAGTTGCTCGAGCTCCTCGACGCGCTCCTGCGTGGCGGCCAGCGACGAGTCGTCGCGGAACGTCTCGATTGCTCCGATGATCCGACCCTCGCGGTCCCGGACCGGGTTCACGCCGACGTGCACCGGGACACGGTGGCCGTTCTTGTGGTGCAGCCAGACGCGCGTCTTCCGCGGGCTACCGTCACGCAATGTGTGGGCCAGCGGACACAGCCCGGCGCACAGCGGCGTCCCGTGCTCATCGACGTGTCGCAGGATGTCCTCGAAGCAGCGATGCCCGACGACCTCAGCGGCGCGGTAGCCGGTGAGCTCCTCGCACGCCCGGTTCCAGAACCGGATCGTGCGCCGCCGGTCGACCAGGTAGACGGCCTCGCTCAGGCCGTCGAGCACCTCACGGAAGAAGCCCGGCTCGTCGAGTGCTGCGGCAAAGGCGGAAAACGCCGCACGCTCGCGGATCCCGGTTGTCATACAGACGGCATCGGCAACTCGTGCCCTCGATGGTGCGTAGATTTCCGTACGGCTGGTCCGTAGTCCGCCGCACGGCCGTGGGGGAGACCGCTACGCACGATGTGGGAGACCACCGCGCGAGACGCGCCGGCGGGACCGAGTACAGCGGCATGGCGCCAGTCAGAGAAGACCCCGCTCGCGCCCGGGGGCCTCGGCCGCGCGGACCCGGAGTCCCCCGACCCACCGTGGACGTGGTGGTCGCCGCCGTCGCCGTCGGTGCCTTCGCGCTGTGGATCGGGCTGCGGATCGGCGGCCCGCGCTGCGTCGTGATCGTGGACGACATCGGAACAGCCGCGGCGGCGCTGGCCGCCACGGCATTGTGCGCTCGGGCCGCGGTTCGGCAGGATGGACGCCTCCGGCTGACGTGGTGGTTGCTCGCGGCGGCGTGTGGATGCTGGACGCTGGCCGAGATCACCTGGGCGGTGTACGACCTCATCCTGGACCAGGCCGTGCCGATGCCGTCGTGGGCAGATGTCGGCTACCTTGGTGCGATTCCGCTCGCGGTCGGAGCGTTGTGGTGCCACCCGGCGTTGCACGCTAGGCAGGCGCGCAAGCTCCGGACCTTCTTCGACGGCCTCGTGATCGCAACGGCGCTACTGCTCGCGAGCTGGGTCTTGGTGCTCGGGCCGCTGTGGCGGAGCACCGACCTCTCCACGATGGGCGGCGTGGTCGCCGTTGCGTACCCGTTCGGCGACGTCGTGATCATCTTCTTCGTGCTGCTGGCCATCCGCCGGGTCCGCCCTGGGGACCGGACGGCGCTTGTGTGCCTGCTCGGCGGCCTGCTCGCGATGGCGATGTCGGACAGCATCTACACGTACCTTTCCGAAACCGACAGCTACGCGACGAGCAGCCTGATCGACACCGGCTGGTTCGCGGCCTATCTCGGGATCGGCCTGGCCGCGCTGTGGTCAGGGTCAGGCCGGAAACGCCTGACGCCGGCGGACGGACGCGCCGCCACGACACGCACCTCGTTCCTGACTCCATTTGTCCCGGCGCTGCTCGCGCTCGGCATCGTTGCCGTCGAGCTCACCCTCGGACACAAGCTCGATGGCCCGGCCACGCTCATGGCCCTGGCCCTGGTGATCCTGGTGCTCGCGCGCCAGGGGCTGCTGGCGCTGGAGCTGGCCACACTCCGTCCTCAGGCGGAGGCGACGTGGCTCAAGGATCTGGTCCGGGTCGCGCTGGGACGCACACCGAGTCCCGATCCCGCGGCCGACCGGCACTCCGGAGCGCACGTATGAGCGTCTACCGCTATGCGAAACCCCAGGTCGGCCCGAGCGGCGAGCGCATCGTCGCCTGGCTGGTGATCACCTTGCTGTTCGCGTGCGCGGCGCTTGCCCTGTACGACGCGTACCTCCTGCTCGCGGGTCTCCAGCACGGATGACGACTCCCGGGGGAGGAGGCCGCCCCGACCCTCGCCGCTGCTCAGCGGTACAGGTCGTCGAAGCGCTCGGCGTACTTCTCCTGAATGACGTTGCGCTTGACCTTCAGCGTCGGGGTGAGCTCCCCCGTCTCCTGGGAGAAGTCGTGGTCGAGGATGAAGAACCGCTTCACCTGCTCGGGCGGCGCGTACTTGGTGTTGGCGCGGTCGAGCTCGGCCTGGATCATGGCCGTGACCTCCGGGTGCCGGGACAGGGCCGGGATCGAGGCGTCCTCGATGCCCTGCTCCTCCGCCCACGGCACGATCTCCTCCTCGTCGAGCGTGATCAGCATGGTCGGGAACGGCCGGCGGTCCCCGTGCATCACGGCCTGGGAGATGAAGCGCGTCTGCTTGAGGTCGTTCTCGAGGTTGGCCGGCGTCAGGTTCTTGCCCCCTGCGGTGATGATGATGTCCTTCTTGCGGCCGGTGATGAACAGGAATCCGTCCTCGTCGAGCCGGCCGACGTCTCCGGTGTGCAGCCAGCCGTCGACCACGGTGCCGAACGACGCGTCCTCGTTGCGGTAGTAGCCGCGGAAGATGTTGGCGCCCTTGAGCAGGATCTCGCCGTCCTCGGCGATCCGGATCTCCACGCCCGGGTGCGCTCGGCCCACTGAGCCGAACCGGTGCTCGCCGGGGCGCATTCCGGTGGCGGTGGTGGAGGTCTCGGTCATCCCGTAGCCCTCCATCACCGGTACGCCCGCGGCGTAGAAGAACTCGAGGATCTCCTTGGCAATCGGTGCGGCACCGGTGACCGCCTCCCGCAACCGACCGCCGAACGCGCCGCGCACCACCCGGAACAGGCGCTCGTCGGCCTGGTCGTAGGCCGCCTGGAGCTCGGCCGGGATGGGCGCTCCGGTCGTTTCAAGCTCCCGGACCGCGAGTCCGATCTGCGTCGCCTTGGCCACGAGCTCCGGATCGGCGCGCGAGGTGACCAGGGTGTAGAGCTTCTCGAAGATCCGAGGCACCGACGGCAGGTAGGTGGGGCGCACCTCGGACAGCTCCGGGATGATCTTCGTCGTGTCCCCGCCCCAGTAGGCGATCGTCACGCCGCGGTCGGCTCCGATCAGCATCAGCAACAGTCCGAACGCGTGGGCAAGCGGCAGGAACAGGTAGATCAGGTCGTCGGGATCGGAGACGATGCCGCGCTCGGCGACCATGTCCAGCACCGCGCGGTAGTTGCCGTGCGAGAGCACGCAGCCCTTCGGCGGCCCCGTTGTGCCAGACGTGTAGATGAATGTGTAGGCGTCCGATCGGCTGACCGCGGCGGTCCGCGCCTCGAGCTCGCTCGTCTCATGCTCGCGGCCCCGCGCGCGGAGCTGGTCCAGGCCGATCGTGTTGTCGCTGCCGGACGAGCCGTCGATCATCACGATGTGGCGCAGGCTGGGCAGCTGATCGCGGACGGCCTCGATCTTGGCCAGCTGGGTGGGGTCCTCGCACACGATCGCCACCGACTCGGAGTTCCCGGCCACCCAGGCGCACTCCTCGGGCGAGTTGGTGGGGTAGATCGGCACCACGACGGCTCCGGCCGCGCTGATCGCGTAGCTGCACCAGGCCCACTCGATCCGCGTCGCGCACAGCATGCTGACCCGCTCGCCCGGCTCGACGCCGAGGTCGATCAAGCCGCGACCGATCTCCGACACGATCGCGCCGACCTCGGCGAAGGTGATATCGCGCCACGTCCCATCGACCTTGTGCTTCTGGGCCACGCGATCGGCGAACTGCTCGACCGCGCGCGGGAGCAGGTCGGCGATCGTCACCGACCCAGTCGTGCTCACTGCACCTGCGATCTCCATCAGCTCTCTCCGTGCCTCGCCTCGACAGTGCGTGATTCGACGACATCATAAGTCGCGGGCCAAGGCTACCCGGGTCCTGAGATGCCGGAGCTTGTCCGGATTACGAACGATGCGCACGGTCTGGATTGCGCCGTCGGCGACGTCGATCGTCATCACGTCGGTGGCGCTGCCGTCCGGCCCGACCACGATGAGGCCGGGTTGACCGTTGACCGTCACGCGCACCGCGCGTGTGTGTGCGCGCCGCATCCGCCGGCGGGTGATGCTCGCCATCACGCGGGCGACGCGGTCGGCGCCGAGGACCGGCCGCCGGGCCGCGGCCACCTTGCCGCCACCGTCGCTGTAGATCACAGCATCGGTGGCGAGGAGCTGCGCGAGGCCATCGACGTCGCCGGTCTCGCAGGCGGCCACGAAGCGGTCGAACATCTCCTCGCGGACATGATGATCGACGGTGAAGCGCGGGCTGCCCGCCTCGACGTGCCGGCGCGCCCGCGCGGCGAGCTGGCGACAGTTCTGCTCGCTCTTGCCGACCGTCCGGGCGATCGTCGGGTAGTCGTAGCCGAAGATCTCGCGCAGGAGGAAGACGGCGCGCTCGACGGGGGAGAGCGTCTCAAGCATGACGAGGAAGGCCTGAGAGAGCGAGTCGGCCATGTCCGCGTGCTCGAACGGCCCGGGCGTCTCGTCGGTCAGCAACGGCTCCGGGAGCCATGGCCCTACATAGCGCTCCCGGCGGATGCGGGCGGAGCGCAGGTGGTCGATGGCCAGCCGCGTCGTCACCGCCGAGAGCCACGCTCGGGGCGAGTCCACCTCGACGCCATCCTGGCGGGCGCGCTCGAGCCTGACGAACGCGTCCTGCACGATGTCCTCAGCGTCGCTGACGCTCCCGGTCATCCGGTAGGCGATCGAGAACATCAGCCCGCGCAGCTGCTCGAATGCCTGCGCTCCGGTCATGCTCGCCTCGTCCTCACGCCGCCCGGTGCAGCGCTGCCTGGTAGTGGCCCGGCTCCGTTCGGGCGGCGATCATCAGCCGATTCCAGGCATTGATCGCCGTGATCGCGAACACGAGCTGCGCCAGCTCCCGTTCGTCGAACGCCGCCCGGGCACGCTCCCACACCGCGTCCGGGACATGCCCATCGGTGATCAGGGTGATCGATTCGCACAGCGCCAGGGCCGCGCGTTCGCGCTCGTCGTACTGGGGGCTCTCGCGCCACGCGTCGAGCAGATACAGGCGATCCTCCGGTTCGCCGGCCGCGCGGGCGTCCTTCCAGTGCATGTCGATGCAGAACGCGCAGCCGTTGATCTGCGACGCACGGAGCTTGAGCAGCTCGCGGAGCCCGGGGTCGAGCTCGATCGACGCCTCGAGCCGGTACATCTCGGTGTACTGCCGGCCGGCCAGCTCCGGAAGCTGCATCCGTCCGGCGGGGATGGCGGGACTCATCGAGGTCTCCTTTCGGTGTGGTCAGGCTCAGAGACGAGACAGCCCAGGTCGCTGTGACATGCCCTGCGCAGGGTCAGGCGTCACCTGCGTCTGCGGTCGCCGGCGGCCAGGCGCCGAGCGGCCTGCCGATCTCCCAGCGATGGCCGAAGGGGTCGTCGATCCGCCCCAGCAGCCAACCGTGCTCCTCGCCGACGGGACTGATCGCCGTTGCTCCAGCGGCCAGCGCCCGCGCGAACGCGGGCTCGGGGTCATCGACGATCAGCAGCATCCGCACGGTCGCTCCGCCGACGGTCTCGGGGCTGAAGTTCCCGTGCGCCGGTGACTCATCCTCGACCCAGAACAGCGCATTTCCCACCGCCAGCTGCGCCACCACCTCCTCGAGCTCGTCGGTTCCTCCGAACCGGTACACCTCGATCGCGCCGAAGGCGGCCTGATAGAACTCCACGGCGGCCCGACCATTCCTGACCGCCAGCTGAGCCTGAGCGTTCGGCTGCATGGAGCCCTTAGGACCCATCGACGGATTGTCGCATCCGCTCCCTGCAGGTTCCCTCGCGACGATGCCGTAATCGTTTCCTGAGCCGCCCGCCGGGTACGCACGCTCGTAAGCGACGAGGGAGGCCGTGATGGCGGTCCCAATCGGAGATGGGGTGGCGCGCGGCCCCCCGGCCGATGTAGGGTGGCCCATGATCGGCGGAGCCCTCACTGCGAAGATCGCCGCGGCGGCGCTGCTTCTGAGCCCGGCCGGCGGCTTCGCCGGCCAGTACCACCACGGCTCCGCCGCCAGCTTCCGCGTCGGCGCCGCCGCGCAGAGCTTCTCGCCACCGCTCCGAGGCCGGGCGCCCGGCCGCGACCTCGCGGACTGCGCGCACTCGGCGGCCTACAGCGGGCCGCGGCAGTTCGCCTTCGAGGAGCCATACGTCGACGTCAACCACAGTGGCGACTACGACGCGGGAGAGCCCTACGTGGACTGCAACCACAACGGGCGCTGGGACGGCAACCTCATCGGGGGCGGCGGGAACACCCCGCGTTACTACAACCGCGTTGCCGACCCGGTCACCGCGCGCGCGATGGTCGTCTCCAACGGGCCCAGGACGATCGCCGTCGAGGTGGTCGACCAGGAAGGGCTGTTCGGCGTGTACCAGCAGCGGATTCGTGCCAAGGTGCGGGCCGACGGGTACCGCCTGGACAACATCTTCATCTCGGCTACGCACGATGAATCCGCGCCCGACAGCCTTGGGCTCGGCGGGGTGACCCAGGTGACCTCAGGGGTCAACGACTACTGGGTCAGCTACATGGTCGCCCAGAGCGCCCGCGCGATCGAGCGCGCCTATCGGGCGACGCGCCCGGCGACGATCCGGTACACGGAGGTGCTCGAACCCGCCAACGTCCGCCAGTGCTGGTCCTCGTATCCGTTCGTCGACGACCAGCACATCCCGGTTCTGCAGGCGGTCGACGGGCACGGACGGACGATCGTCACGCTGGCCAGCGTCAGCCAGCATGCCGAGACGCTCGGCTTCAACGGCGGTACGCCGGCGTTGGATGCGCAGAACAACTGGCTGTCGGCGGACTGGATCAACTTCTTCCGCGGTTCGCTCGAGCAACGCCTGGGCGGAGTGGCGATCGAGATGGCGGGCGCGGTGGGATCGGTCGAGAGTCCCGAGGTGTACGGGCAGCCGATCTCGCGCACCCCCCAGCAGTTCGTCGACGCCGGCCACCCGGCCGGCTGCCGCACGCTGTTCAGGGTTGGGCACCTCACCGATACGGCCGGCGCGCTCCACGTTCCGGTCGGCTACACGGGCGAGACGCGTGCGTTCGGCCAGGACATGGCCGGCCCGATCGTCCATGCGCTCACGTCGGGCCGATACCACAACTCGGGCAGCGCCACGATCTGGGGCGCTCGGGCCACCATCTGCGTTCCGGTCGACAACGTCCTCTTCCAGCTCGGCGCCTCGCTCGGCGTCTTCGCCCAGCGACCGGCCTACAGCAAGAACTGCACGGTGGCCTCTCCCGTGCTCCCGAACGGGGCCTCGTCCGGGTCGGAACTGCGCTCCAGTGTCGCGGCATTCCAGATCGGGGACGGCGAATTCATCTCAGTACCCGGTGAGGTGTTCCCGTTCACCTATCTGCGAGGGTTCCTGGGATCGCAGGACATGCCGAACCCGAATGCGTCGATGCCGCCGTGGTTGCTGCCGCACATGCACGCGCCGTACCGGTTCGTCGACGGGCTCGCCGAGGACATGCTCGGCTACATCTTCCCCAGCGGCGACGCGGTCGGCATCCCGACGGCGAGCAACTCGAATCCATCGTCCACCGATCGCTTCGGTTGCGGGCATTCCGATGACAGCGAGGCGACCTCGGCGCAGTCGGCCAACATCATCGGCGCCGCTCTGGTGCGGGTGCTCGACGCGCACGGCGGCCCGGCCGAGCGGATCGTCCGTGGCCGCTACGTCCTGCCCGGACACACACTCTCCCGCGACCCGCTCGGCGGACCCGAGATCAAGTGCTCGACCGATCAGCACTTCGTCTCCACCGGCCCGGCGTTCGCCGTCGAGCTCGCCAACGGGCAGGTCATCCGGCCGCGGGCGTGGATGTCGCTGAGCGGCCTGCCGCAGCGCGCGCCCGACCGCGACACGCGCGGATACTTCGACGCCGGCGGCCACCGCGTCTGGCTCGACGTGTTCCCGGCCGCGCGCTGATCACGCGGGTTGACTGGACCGGTCGAATACGTCAGTGAGCGGACGTTGTCCTGCAAACGCGGGATTGCCGGTACTGCCGCTGAACCGTAGGCTCTGACCCGCAGTCAGAGTTACCAACCTCAACCGAGAAAGGGTTCGCTGCAGTTTGCGTTCACCTTGCCTGGTGCGGAGGCGCTGACCAACCTGGTCACCTGTCGGGGGTGAATTCGGGAGAATCCCAGCGATGGGTGGTCGGCGCCCGACCCAGCGCAAAGCCTGAACACCGGGCAACGCGTCCGGCGTGACTCGTGGTCACGTCGGACGCGTCTTTTCACGCGCCCCGGTGGGGATCGCGGCGTCAGTCGCGGATCGTGGTGTCGAGCTCGAGTTGGAGCGGCGAGGGCTCGAGTGGCTCAGCTGTCGCTCGCGGCCGCCCCCGCCTCGCCCAGTGCGCGACCACGTCGTGCGCTCGGCATGAGCGGTAGGTGATGCGCCGGTCCAGCGGCTGGATGCCGAGCCCATCGGAGGCGTTGCCGAGCACGAGCGCGTGGAAGCGCCGGCCGAGTCGATCGACCTCGACGATGTCGCCGGACTGGATGCCCTCGAGACGCACGCAGCAAGCGTACGCCGCGCCGGGGTCGGGACCGACGGTCCTCCCGTCAGCGCGGGATGCCCGACACGGAGTCGAGAACCCCTGACAGCAGGCGGTATGCGTTGGCGGCGGTCCGGGTGAAGTCGCGCACCGCCGCCTCGACCACACCCTGGGTGTCGATGCCGACGCGGTTGCGCTGACGCAGGAAGCGGCCGATGAGCTCGGGTGTGACCTCGGGGTGGAACCCGATCCCGAGGTGACGGCCGACGCGAAACACCTGCGGTCCGGTGTCGTCGTGGGCCAGCATGTCTGCCCCGGGCGGGAGCAGCATCGCCTCGTCGGTCCACGAGAACCACGGTCCGGTCGGAGTCCGCCCGGGCTCGGTGCTCGCGACCTGTACCCATCCATGGCGGCCGCGCCGGGCCGGTTCGATCGCGCCCCCGAGCGCGACGGCGAGCGCGTGGGCGCCGGAGCCGATGCCGACGATCGTGGTGCCGGCGTCGTGCGCACGGCGAAGCCAGGCGATCTCCGCCGCGGCTCGAGCCGGGCCAGTGTCCGCCGTGGGCTCGAGTCCGCCGAGCGCGACGGCAACGGAGATCGCTCGCACGTCAGGGAGCGCTTGTCCCCGGTCAACCCGGATGATCTGCGGCGCCACGCGGCCCGACTCGAGCATCTCCGCCAACAGGCCGAGCGACCCCTCGCCCTCGCCGCGGTGAACGACGGCGACGGCGCCGGCGCCGGCGCCGGCGCCGGCGGAGCGTTCATGGGCGCGCGGCTGCCGAGACCGAGCGGGTCGGGGGGCGGGGAGGGAGTACGGCGGGTCTTGGATGCTCATGCGGGGACCTCAGCTGGGTTCGGGTCTCGGGCGGCTCCCTCGTTCAATCGGACACTGGGTGTGGATTGAGTCCGGCGGGCGGGAGCTCACCCATCCGGCCCCGCGGCGGAGCGACGCGGGTGGATGACCCGGGAGCGGAGAGGAAGACCCCCGGGCGACCCACCGCGCAACGCGCAACGCGATCAGCTCAATGCGACCGTGCTGTCGGGCGACATCGGGCTCCGGGCCGCACGTGTGCGCCGGGCGGAGACCCTGCGTGGTCCGTCCGAACGACCGTCCGGAGCGGCGTGTCCGCCGGCGAAGCCATGGTCGGCCGAAGGTATCACCGGCTCGGGTCAAAGGCAAGTATGTAGATCAACTTACATGTCTTTGCGGTGCCGGCACCAGTGTCCCCCCCGGCCCGATCACAGCCATTTCGTAGGCTCTCGGCGGTTTCCGAGCACGGCGAGGAACGTTATGGTCGCCTGACAGCCATTTCGCTCCCTGACTCCGGTAAATCAAGGCGAGGTACTACGAAATGGTTGTGATCTCGCGCTCTGGGCCCGCCCGTGCTCGTGGGCCCGCCCGCGCTCGTGGGCCCGCCCGCGCTCTGGGCCGGCTCGCGCTCCGGGCCCGCTCGCGCTCTGGGCCGGCTCGCGCTCCGGGCCCGCCGCGCGCCACGCCCGCCGGCTCCGCCCGCGAGCGCGAGCCGGCGCCGACGCGACCCGCTACCTGACGAGCGGCAGGACGACGCGGATCGCCGAGAAGGTGGCCGACCCGATCGCGCTCTGGGTCACGTACGCGACCGTGCTGGGCGTGAGCTGGAGCGTGAACTGCTCACCCGGCCGGTCGGCGGCGGCGAGGATCTCCAGGCGCACCGAGAGCGTGTGGGTGGCGCCGTCGAGTGTGATCGGCACCGGCGTCACCTGATTGCCGAGCACCTTCCCGGTCGCGTCGTCGACGAGCTGGGCGTACAGGCTCGTGGCGGCGTGATGGTTGGTGGAGCGCCCGCGGTAGGTGATCGTCAGCTGCGGGGCGCCGACGACGAGCGCGGTCCGACGGGGCGAGCGCAACCGGACGTTGATGGCGTTGCTCGCCCTGGCCGGCGTGACCTTGGCCGCGAACGTTCCCAGCGTGCCGGCGCCGGGGCCGGGGACCGCCGGCCCCGAGCCGCCGCTCGCGTTGATCGGCAGGACGCCGGCGCCATGGGCGCTGAGCGTGCCGGCGCCGGGAAGCGGGTAGCCGGTACCGGTGTGCTCGCCGCCCTTCTGGTCGACCCACTGCATCGCCGGGCCCGTGTTGACGTTGGCCTCGCGCTTGAGGTAGCGGTCGAGCCATGCGAGCGTGTCGCGCTGGATCAGCGCCGTGTTGCCGGGATCGGTCAGGCAGATGCCGTGCCCGCCACAGAACCACAGCATCTTCAGCGGGACGTGGTCGCGGTGCAGGATCGTGTAGTTGTCGACGGCCTCCTGCAGTGTGAACAGGTCATCGACGGTGCCCTGGACGAGCAGCGTCGGGGCGCGGATCTTGCCCACAAGCGCACCCGGTCCGGAGGCGGCGTAGAAGTTGCGCTCCGCTGAGGTGAGCGGGTTCCCGGCCACCTCGGTCTGGTACGAGTCCCCGATCAGCGGATCGAGACGGGCGCTTCCGAGCGAGGCGACGTCGTAGAGCAGCGTGCCCCAGCCCAGCTTGGGCGTGTTGTACTTGTCGAGGCTGGTCAGCAGCGAGTGCCAGGCGATGTCGGGCACGATCGCATCGATGCGATGGTCGGCGGCCGCGGCGACGAGCTGGATGCCGCCGCCATACGACCCTCCCGCCATGCCCACGCGCGGGTCTCCCGGGCGGTCGAGCTGCGCCTCGGGCTGGCGCGCCAGCCATGAGATCAGCGCTGAGACGTCGCGGCCCTCGTAGCCCGGTTTGTCGACCTCGGCCTTGCCGCCCGAGACGCCGAAGCCCCGCGGATCCCACGTGATCACGTTGAAGCCGGCGTGGCGCAACGTGCCGACCCCCGGACTGCCCCCGGAGACGGAGGTCGTGTCGTTGGGATTGGTGTCCCCAGGCGATCCCCAGCCCGGCCCCAGCAGCACCGTGGGCACGGGCTTGCCGGGTGCGAGTCCGGCCGCGGTGAAGAAGTTGACGTGGATCGAGGTGCCGCCGAACGACCGCACCGAAGTGGTCCGGGCGCCGGCGCCCGAGACCGGTACGAGCGCAAACAGCGCACCTACGAGTCCAGCGATGACACGACGGCCCATTTCCCCGACCCCCTCTCCGGCGCTGGGTATCCCACATCCCGATCGGCGGGGCCGCTCCGGCGGGGCCGCCCCGGGCGCCCGGCCACGGCCTTGACGCATGGTCTTTTGTCGGCTAACATTTTTCTATCAAAATATTTCCCGCCAAAGGAACACCGAGCATGTCCGCGGACGCCATGTCTACGGCCGAGCCGACCCGAATCGAGCCGCACGTCAAGCGGATCGCCGTGGTGGTCATCGCCGGGGCGATCATGTCGGTGCTCGATACGACGATCGTCAACGTCGCGCTGCACGACCTCTCGCACGATCTGCACTCCTCGCTGGCCGGGATCCAATGGGTGATCACGGGCTACCTGCTCTCGCTCGCCGCCGTCATCCCGGTGACCGGATGGGCGGTGCGGCGCTACAGCGCACGCCGTCTCTATCTCGTCGCGCTGCTCGTGTTCACCGCGGGCTCGGCGCTGTGCGGCCTGGCCACCACGAGCGGCGAGCTCGTCGCGTTCCGGGTCCTGCAGGGCATCGGCGGCGGCATGCTGACCCCGATCGGCCAGATGATCCTGGTCAAGGCCTCGGGACCGCGAAACCTGCCTCGGGTGATGAGCTTCATCGGCATCCCGATCGTGCTCGCGCCCGTGTTCGGCCCCACGCTCGGCGGCCTGCTGCTGCAGAGCGCCGGCTGGCAGTGGATCTTCATGATCAACGTGCCCGTGGGCATCGTCGCATTCACCCTGGCCTGGCGGCGCCTTCCGCACGACAGCGCCGGCAGCGCGGCGGCGGGCCGGCTGGATGTGGTGGGACTCGTCCTCGCCGCGGCCGGCACCGTCGGCGTCACCTACGGGCTCTCGCAGAGCGAAGCGGCCGGAAGCCTCACTGCGCCGTCGGTGCTGGTGCCCGCGCTCGGCGGGCTCGTGCTCATCGCACTGTTCGTGCTCCACGCCCGGCGCGTCGCTCACCCGCTGCTCGACCTGAGCCTGTTCCGCAACCGCGCCTTCAGCGCCGCCTCGCTGACCACGTTCTGCCTCGGCGCAGCCCTGTTCGGCGCGATGATCCTGATGCCGCTGTACTTCCAGATCGTCCGCGGCGAGGACGCGATCCACACCGGGCTGCTGTTGATTCCGCAGGGGATCGGCGGCGGCCTCGGCATGAGCCTCTCCGGCCGCTTCACCGAGCGGATCGGCGCCGGGCGCACCTCGCTGATCGGTGGGGTGATCCTCGCTGTGGCGACGCTCCCGTTCGTGCTCATCGGCGCCACGACCCCGTTCGCGCTGATCGCAGCGGCGATGCTCGTCCGCGGTCTTGGGGTCGGCCTCTCGATCATGCCGGCGATGACGGCCGCCTTCTCCGTACTCACGCCCGAGCAGGTCAACGACGCGAGCCCGCAGCTGACGGTGCTACAGCGCGTCGGCGGATCACTCGGCACCGCGATCATCGCGGTCGTGCTCGAGGGACAGCTCGCGCATGCCCACACGCCGGCCGCGGTGGCCGCGGGCTTCGGACACACCTACACCTGGGTGATGGCGGTCACGCTGCTCGCGCTCCTGCCGACCCTGATGCTGGCCCGGATCGAGCGCCAGACGCGTGAGCAGCGGCGCTCGGTTCCCGTCCGTTCGGGTGCGCCCGTGCCGGAGCCGGCATGAGCGGCTCGGGAAAGCGCGACGGCGTGAGCACCGCCGGTCAGGGCCTCGAGCGCCGCCCGGCGATCGAGGGCCTGCGCGCCGCTGTGAACGAGCTGTTCGGCGCCGAGCGGCGCCTGCGGAGCCGCGACCACAACCGCGCCGGCGAGCTCACCCAGGCCCAGCTGCGCGCCCTGGCGGCGCTCGGGCGCGAGCACGAGATGACGGCGGGCCAACTCGCCCGCAGCGCCGATCTGAACCCGGCCACCGTGACTGCGTTGCTCGACCATCTCGAAGCGGCCGAGATCGTCCAGCGAAATCGCAGCACCGAGGATCGCCGTGTGTGCAACGTCTCGCTGACACCGGCCGGACGCCAGTTGCTCGATCGTAAGCTGACGTACTGGTACTCGCTGTGGGACGAGCGTTTCGCCGATCTGCCCAACTCCGACCTGCAGGTCGCAGCGCGGGTGCTCAGCGAGATCGCCGGCCTCTATGACGCCCTTGGTGCACACCTCGGGAATCCCCCTGCAGCTGATGGCTGAAATGCGCGGGGCCGCCCGCCATCGGTTCACCCTCGACCCGGAGCGTCTGGTCGTGGCCGGCGGGCACGCGCGGGCGGCGCTGGGGATCGAAGCGCGCCGATCGCGCGCCGAGTGGAGGCTCGTGCTGACCGGCGAGCTGACGCGGCGGACCGCCGATCCCCTCGCCGAGGTCCTCGAGGCAGCGCTCGAGGCCCGGGCCGAGCGGATCGTGCTCGACCTGAGCGGACTCGAGCACATCGACCGCGTCGGCGTCCATGCGATCCTGCTCGCGCACCTGCGGTGCAGCGATCAGCAGCGAGCGCTCCTGATCGTGCCCGGACCGAGTGCGGTGCAGGACGTGTTCGACGCGGTCGGCGGCCCGTTTGACTACGTCGACCTGTTGGGACGTTAGGAGGCGCAGGCCGTCCCGAGCGTGCCGACGCCGGCGGCGCTGCAGGGCTGGATCGGGGGCGGCTGCCAGCCCGATCCATCCAGCACGCCGGTCACCGCGTGGTCGAGGTCGTACAGGCGCCAGATCAAGCGGAAGCCGGCACCCGCCGGCGGCGCGGGCAGCCAGTTGCTCGACCTGCGCCGGGTTGGACGGCCGGGTGGCCTGGACGTAGATGTCGATCGAGCCGTCGGCATTCCGGCGCAGGTGGGAGCGGTTGTTGATCACCCAGCGGTTGAGCGGGTTCGGCACGAAGTACGAGCTCGAGTCGTAGAGCGTCAGCGACCAGAACGCCTTGACCGGGATCGGCAGGCTCGTCGTGGGGAGATGGAGCACATAGCGCCCGGATCCGGTCAGCGGCGACTTGGTGTCATCGAATAGCGCGAACGGGTACGTCGCGATGCTCGCGCGCTGGCCGCCGACGCCGACCTTGTCGCCGATCGCGCGCAGCGTGTAGTTCGTCCCCCAAGCGCCCAGATCGCCGACGAGATAGCCGTTGTGGGCGGCGAATTCCTGTGCGTAGAGCGCGAGCAGAGCCACGGTCAGCTTGGCCGGCCCCTGGGTGACGGCATCGCGCAGACCCTGCAAGGCGGCGGCGCTGAGGCGCGCGGCGGCCGGGGACAGTCCGGGGCCGACGCCGATCGCCCGGAGCCGGTTGAGCAGCGGCCGGTCCCGGGCCGGGGCGGGAAACCTCAGCATCTCCCGGCCCAGCGCGGTGTAGAACGTGAGCGCGTCCTCGCCCGGCTGCGTCCCGGGGATCGTCGTATCGGTCGAGCCGGTGACGATGTGCTTGGGGCGCGGGGCCGTGTAGCGGGTGCCGAACTTCGACAGCGGAGTGATCGCGTACTTGGCCTGGATGCGGTGGACGTTGGCGAGGTCCGACCCGCCCCTGATGTAGGTGCGCCCGATCACCCAGACGCGGTCGTAGGGCGCGTTCACGCGGATGACGCCGCGGGGGAGCGTCCCCTTGAACCGAGGCCCGACCACGGCCCAATTGCCGCCGTGGGTCACGTTGAAATCTCCCTTGCCGAGCTGCCGGTGGGCCGAGGTCATGTTGAAGAAGTTGTTGGTCCACGGGTCGACGAGCTCGAACTCCCAGAAGCGGTGCGTGATCGCCGGCGCGTGGAGCACCTGGGGCTGCTTGCTCAGGTCGAGCCAGGCCAGCGAGTAGAGCGTGTCGTTGTTCGGCGCGTTGACCGTGTGCTCGGTCGCGTTGGCGAGGTCGCGGGCGTTGCAGAACTGGTTCACCGGTCCGTGGCCGGTCAGGGGGTTGCAGACGCTCACCTTCGTGCTCGAGGTGAAGATCCGCTCGGTGTCGAGCAGCGGGACGCCGTATTGGTAGGCCTGGGTACCGAGGGCGAGACCGGCGTTGTAGTCGGAGGTGGCGTCGGCGGCGGCGAACGACGCGCCCGCGGCCAGCGCCGCGCATGACAGCGCCACGCCGGCGGCCAGCCGCGAGAGGCGCGAAGAGAGGGAGTGCATGGTGAGGAGAAACCGCCCCGGGCTCGAGAGTTGCGCGGCCGCGAGCGCCGTCCGCTCAGCCCTCGGCTGCGGACGCGCGAGACCGCAGGCTGCCGATACCGAGGGACGCATCCACGGTGACGTCGCCGGCCTCGGGTGCCGCGGGCTCAGCGGAGGGCGGTTGCGGCGGATCGGGGAGCTCGTCGAGAAGGTCGGCGCTCGGTATGAAGAACAGGGTCCCGGTGACCGCGGTCGAGAAGTCGAGGATCCGGTCGTGGTTGCCCGGTGGGTTCCCGATGAACATGTTCCGAAGCATCTGCTCGGTCACGTCGGGATCCGCGGCGTAGCCGATGAAGTAGGTGCCGAACTCGCGGGTGCCGACCCGGCCGAAGGGCATGTTGTCGCGCACGATCTGGCGCTCCTCGCCGCTCTCATCGGTGATCGTGTTCAGCGCGACGTGGGAGTTCGACGGCTTGACGTCGTCGGCCAGTTCGATGTCGTCGAGCTTCGTGCGCCCGATGATCCGCTCCTGTTCCTCGACGGGAAGGGCATTCCACGCCGTCAGATCGTGCAGGTACTTCTGCACGATCACGTAGCTGCCGCCGGCGAAGTCCGGATCCTCGTCGCCAATCAGGGCGGCCGCGCTCGCCGCCCGGCCGACCGGATTCTCGGTGCCGTCGACGAAGCCCATCAGGTCGCGCTCGTCGAAATACTTGAAGCCGTGGACCTCGTCGACAACGTGGCCCAGCCCGGTCAACCGGTTCACCACCTGTCCGGCCAACTCGAAGCACAGGTCCATGCGGCGGGCACGGATATGGAACAGCAGGTCGCCGGGCGTCGAGACGGCGGTGTGGTCGGCGCCGGTGATCTCCGGCAGGACGTGGAGCCCGGCCGGCCGTCGTCCGGCGATGAGACGATCCCACAGCGCCGACCCGATGCCGACGACGCAGCTCAGCGTGCCCTCGGGGACGCGGAAGCCGACCGACCGGGTCAGGCCGGGGACGTCACCCAACAGGTCCCGAACGCCATCCTCAGCGCCGGCGTTCGCGGTCACGACCAGGAAGATCGCCGCTTCGGTCAGCGGTGTCAGCACCGGCTGCGGCTCGGGGAGGCTGTCCTCGATCGGGCCCGTCATGAGGCGGTCTGAATCGCAAACTCACGCGCGCGCGTGGCCGTCGTCAGCAGCAGGCCGAGAAAGCGGTCGAGCGTGTCGGCGTCCAACGACGCGAGCGGAAGCTCGCCGCAGACGAGCACCTCGCCGAGCTTGTTCTCGGCAAAGCACACGAGCGGCGCCTGTCGGTTCCAGAACAGGAGCTGGTGCGGCTCGATCAGGCCCGGCGGGAGCACGGCGGCCTCGGCCCGCAGGAGCGTTCCGCGAACGGCCACATCGACGTCCAGCACATAGCCGGCCGCGTCGAGGACCAGGCCCCATTCCCCGGGTGCGACATCGCGGACCTCGCTCTCCAGCGACGACATGAAACGGCCGACGAACGCGGCAGCGGAATCCATGGGCAGCGGAGGATAGTTGCGTCTGCGGAGCCCGTCAGCGGGCAGCGTGGCCCGTGAACTCGATCACCTGCTGGAACGTGGAGCGATTGGTCCAGCGCATCGTGAACGGGATCAGCCCCGGAGTGAAGTGGATTCGTTCGGCGGTGGCGCTCGAGGACCACGCCGACGGGTTGGGTCCCTCGGTCGCCGAGAGCTTCACCGCGGCGGCTCCAATCGCCGCCCACAAGGCTGTCCTGCACGCCGCGAGGCTGCCATTGCCGCAATACCGCCGGCTGTAGGGTCCACGGACCTTCATCCCGAGCTCGGTGCGCAGGTCCTTCGACACGTATCCGTACCAGCCGGGATCGAAGGACGGCGTCGAGCTCGTCGGCATCCTCTGCGCGAGGGTGTCGGTCAGCGGACCCAGCACCGGGCTCATGACCGCCCTGGCGATCCCGTCCCAGGCGGTATCCATCACCGCCGCTCCGGGCGCGTCGATGCGCCCGTCGAGGTTCAGGTCGATGCGACTCGCGCCGCGTGCCCGCCAGCTGTCGATGAGGTTGGCGGCCTGGGCCGCGAGCGGGCTCGGAGCCGGTCCGCCGTTGAGCACACGCCGGATGATCGGCCACACGGCGATCGTGCGGAGGTCCTCGGTGGCGGCGCGGTTCATGATCGAGACGTCATCGTTCTCGTGCATGCCCGTGGTGAAGCCGCGGTAGAGCTGCACCCGGTGGACCGACCCGTAGGCGTAGTTGTCGGACGCCGCCCCCCAGCCGGGCGCCGGCTTGTTGTTCCAGTTGGTCAGCGTGTCGGAGCGCGGGGCGACCATGTGCGGATGGGCGTTCAACGGGAGCCAGCCGCGCCAGTCGTACTTGCCGGTGCCCGGGGCCGGAAGGCTCGGGTCGGTGCCCGGCGCCATGATCGGCAGCTTGCCCGACGAGAAGTAGGCGATCTGGTGGCTGTCGATGTAGGGCCAGTTGAACGTCGTGCCGAACTGGTTGACGGCCCGGAAGAAGTCCTGCGGGAGAATGGACACGGTCGGAGTCGAGGTCGCTGAGCGCGAGCTCGCCGCCGGGCTCATCGCCACGCGTCGAGCGGTCCAGGGCGACGGCGTAGGGCCGGCCGTGCACCGTCACCGTGCCGCTGACCGGACCATGGACGGTCTGATCGAAGATGAGCTCGTGCGCCGGCTGGCCGTTGCCGGCGCCGATGAAGCCGGCATCGAACCGTTGCATGGCGCGGCAGCGCCCCTTGTACATGTAGTGCGTGGAGGCCCGCGTCGGCGCGGCTCCGGAGGGGTCGCACAGTTGCTCGAGGAACTGCTGCTCGTTCTGCGAGCCGGCGCTGGTGAGGCTCCAGGCGAAGTCACGGCCGCGCCCGATGAAGACATAGGGCGAGATCGGCGCGATGATTCCGCGCGCGTCGATGCCTCCGCCGTGCAGGTCTCCCTGCATGACGATCTCCGGGTAGTAATACCCGAGCTGCGGGCCCATCACGGCCAGCGGATGTCCGTTGGCGGAGTGAGTGTGTCCAGCCACGATGAAGTTCGAGGCCAGTCGACGTGAGGCAGCCGTCGCGTCGACGGCGGCGCTGGCGGACCGGCTCTCCGAGCCGGGGTCGATCACCATGGCCCCCGGGGTCGGCCCGGTCGGGACGCCGTCGTAGGGGAACGCCTTGCTGATCGTCGTCGGGGCCTCGGGATCATTGACCGAGCGCAGGTCGCGGAACACCTTGGTTCCCGCGACGGTGCCGAGCCGCGCGCGCAGGCGGGCGAGGAAGTCGGAGTTGGCCACCTCGCCGCCACCGCCGTTGCCGAAGATCGAGCCGATGAAGGCGAAGCCGGCGATCGCGTCAGTCAGCTTCGCGCGCGGCAGCTTCGGGCCGGCCTGCTGCGGCGATGCCTCATAGGCGTTGATGCCGTCGATCCAGTCCTGGAGATCGCGCAGCACCTGGCGGCCCTTGGCGCCCGCGCGCCGCAGGACGTTCTCCTGCCCGGCGACGAAGGCGATTGCCTGCCGGCTCGGCGTAAACGATCGGGCGGAGGTGACGAGCCCGAACGGGTTGATCCCGGGGACGTCGAGCGTGGCCAGGTAGGCGGGGCCGAGGCCTTCGAGCAGCAGCAGCCCGCGGTCCTCCGCGGCGATCCAGCCCGATCCGAACATCACGTCGTCCCGGGTGCGCCCGTAGACGTGCGGGATGTCGTTGCGGTCGCGCAGGATCTGCAGACCGGCGCGTCCCGTCTGCTCGCGACGGACCACCGGGCCGGTCACGCCGAACTTCTCCGACAGGTAGTAGCGGCTCACATCCGCGGCCGTGACGTGTCCCTGCAGGGGCGTCAGCGCGTCGTAGAGCGTGCCCTGATCGGTCGAATACTGATTCGCCGGCACGCCTCCGAATTGCGCCCGGCGCCAGGATGTTGAAGGCCGGCCCCGAGAAGTCGACCCGGGCTCCAGCCGGGGACACCATGAGCAGGGCGGCGACGAGCGTAGACACGACGCCACCGGCGATTGCACGTACCACGAGGCTCTCCTCTCCTCACTACACACCGCGGAACGATCCGGCCGCGGGCAGCCTACTTCGTTTCGGAAGCGAGCGCCTCGCGCCGTCGTCGGCCCGCGCCGTGGACTCCACGGCCAGCACGTCGAGCAGCGCGAGCACGTCGCTGACGATCTCCTCCTTGGCCCAGCGGTGCGGTCGCGGTCCCGACCAGCCGTAGCCGGCAGGTCCGGGGTGATGATCCGCATCCCCTCCGGCGGCTCGGCGGGGGCGGCACCGAGGGGCACGAGGGGAGCGTATGAGGTGGCGGGCCGCCGGCGCGGCAGTCGGGACGTAACCGGGTGGGCGGCCGCCGCGGGATGGTCGACGCACCGCGCAGCGCGCGAGACGCCGGCGGACCGAAGCGCTGCAACTGAGTTCCGGCCCCCGTAACTCAGTTGCAGCGCTTCTCTCGGCGCGGCCCCCGCCAGGGCGGTCCCCCGCCGGGCGGCCCCCCGCCGGGCGGCCCCTCGCGCCAGGGCCCCCCGCCGCGGCGGCGCCGCGCCCGCTCGGCCCCCCGCCGGGCGGCCCCCGCCAGGGCGGTCCCCCGCCGGGCGGCCCCCCGCCACTCGCCGGGGCGGCCCCCCGAGGCGCCGCGCCCCCGGCCGGCGCCGGTCGCCGGGGCGCGATCACCAAGGGACCTCCGCTGTCACGTCGTGAGCGACGCTCGAGGCAGTGCGCCGCACTGCGGCCGGCGCACACCCGCGTTCGGCGCCAGCGCGATGACGAGCAGTCCGGCCAGCGCCAGCACGCCGCCGGCCAGGCGCAGCGAGGTGAGTTGGGCCACAGCGCCGATCAGCGGCGGGCCGGCGAGGAAGCCGAGGTAGCCGAGCGAGCTGACGACCGCCAGGGCGGGCCCGGTGGCGACTCCGGGCTCGTCGGCGCCGGAGCGAAACACGGTCGGCACGACACCGGCGAGGCCGAGGCCGAGAGCGGCGAACCCGGCGATCGCGGCCGGCGCGGTTCCGGGCACGAGTCCGGCGGCGAAGCCGAGGGCGGCGAGCGCGCCGCAGCGGCGCAGCAGGCCGACCGCCCCCCATCGTGCCCATAGGCGATCGGCGATCAGGCGACCGGTGCCCATGGCGAGGCTGAACACCGCGTAGGCGATCGCCCCGAGCGCGGCCGAGCCCGCGAGGTCGTCGCGGACGAGCTTCGCGCTCCAGTCCGACGCGCCTCCCTCCGCCATCAGGCAGAAGAAGCACGCCAGCGCCGAGCAGCGCCAGCCGGGGGGGCATGCGTCTCCACTTGAGCGCCGGCGCCCGGGCGTCGACGTCCTCGTCGTGGGCGAGCAGCGAGCGGGTGGCGATCAGTCCCGGGATCCCGAACAGCACCGCCGCGGCGGCGAGGTGCGGGAGCGGGGAGATCCCCAGCCCGGCGGCGAGCGCGCCGAGCCCGGCCCCGGCGAAGCCGCCGAACGAGAATGCGGCATGCAACGACGAGAGGATCGGGCGTTCCATCCAGCGCTCGATCGACACGCCCTGGGCGTTCATCACCAGGTCGAGCGTCGAGTTGGTCATCCCGACGAGAACAGGGCACCGGCGAGCGCCGGAACGCTCCCGGCCAGCGCCGGAAGCAGGATCGCCGCCATCAACCCGGCGATCGCGCCCCGGCAGAACGCGCGGCTCGAGCGTCCCGGCAGCGCGCGACCGACCAGCGGCATCGCGACGACGGCTCCTAGCGCCGGCGCGAGCAGGGCGAGCCCGAGGACGCCGGTGGTGGCGCCGGCGCGGTCAGACAGCGCCGGGATGCGCGACGCCCAGGACGCGAACAGCGCACCGTTGACGAAGAACACGCAGGTGATGCCCGCGCGCGGGGTCATGCGTGCAGCACATCGATGCCGAGCGCGCGGTAGGGAGCGAGCGCCTCGTCGTCGGCGTCCGCATCGGTGACCAGCTGCGTGAGGACGCGAAGCGGCGCGACCACGATCGGCATCGCGGTCCCGAGCTTGTCGTGGTCGGCCAGCGCCACGACCTCGGCCGCCCCCTCGATCATCGCTGCCTTGACATGACGCTCCTCGAGGTCCTCCGTGGTCACGCCGATCTCCGGGTGCAGCCCGCACACCCCGAGGAACACGATGTCGGCGCGGATCACGCGCAGCGCGTCGATCGCGGTCGCGCCGACGGTGACGAGCGCCTTGTGGCGCAGCGTCCCTCCCACCATCGTGACCTCGAGCCCCGGATGGTCGGCGAGCGCGAGCGCGATCGGCGGACTCGTCGTGATCACGTTGGCTCGCAGGTCGTCGCGCAGGGCGCGGGCGAGCTCGAGCGTGGTGGTGCCACCGTCGAGCACCACGACCTGACCGTCCTGCACGCATTCCGCGGCCCGGCGCGCGATCGACGCCTTGGCCTCGGGAGCGCGTCGCGCGCGTGTCGCGAATGGGGACGCGTCGCCGTGGCGGGGGAGCGCACCGCCATGGACGCGGCGCAGAAGCCCGGCATCGTCGAGCTCACGCAGGTCGCGTCGGATCGTGTCCGAGGAGACGGCCAGCTCGACACCCAGATCGGCGGCGAGAACCCGGCCCTGGGTGCGAAGCCGGTCGAGGATCAGTGAGCGCCGCTCGTCGGTGAGCACCAGCCGGATTCTACACGTTTATGCACGTTCAGGCAGGAAAGCGCATAAACGGGCACTCTCCGGCAGGCGACCCGAACCTCGGTGCGCCCGGTAGTTCCCACGGATTCGTCCCGGGCTCTTGCACGGATTTGAGCGGATTCCCGGGCCGGTACCTTCGGGGGCGCGGACGATTTGTGGGCCATGAGCGAAACGGAGTTGGCGATGAGCACGGGAATTGGCGCGACAGGGGCGACGGGCGGTCTGCGCGGGATGCGGCGCAAGCCGGCGGAGACGACGAAGCTCGTGCGAGACGAGCTTCCTGCCCGGGCGCGAGGGCAAGATGCCGATCGTCATCACCCCGGCGGTCGACAACGTCGATCTTGCCGCGTGGTGCGCCGGCCACCGCGAGGAGCTCGAACGAGTACTTCGACGCCTACGGGGCGATCCTGTTCCGCGGCTTCCCGCTCGACGGACCGCCCGATTTCGAGGCCGTCGCCTCGGCGATCGTCCGGCGATCTGTTCGCCGACTACGGCGATCTGCCCGCCGGAGCCGCGGCGCGCGGATCTACGGCACGACGCCCGTACCCGCGAGGACAAGATGATCCTCTTCCACAACGAGAGCTCGCACTTCGACTCGTGGCCGCTGCGCCAGTTCTTCTTCTGCGTGATCCCGCCGGTCGACCGCGGCGAGACGCCGCTGCTCGACTGTCGCGAGGTCTACGAGCAGCTCGACCCGGAGATCCGCGACGAGTTCGAGCAGAAGGGCCTGATGTACGTGCGCAACTTCTCCGAGGGCATCGACGTGCCATGGCAGGACTTCTTCCACACCGAGGACAGGGCCGAGGTCGAGCGATCTGCGCCGAGGCGGGGATGAGCTGCGAGTGGACCGAGACCGGCCTGCGCCTCCGCCAGCCTGCCGCGGCGGTGCGGACGCATCCGCGCACCGGCGAGAAGCTGTTCTTCAACCAGGTCCAGCTGCATCACGTGTCGTGCCTCGACGACGGAGACGCGGACCGCGCTGCGCCAGCTGTTCGCCGACGAGGACCTGCCGCGCAACGTCTACTTCGGCGACGGCACGCCGATCCCCGACGAGGTGATCGATCGCGATCAGCGAGCTCTATGAGGAGCTGTGCGTCGAGTTCACCTGGCAGAAGGGCGACCTCGTCGCGGTGGACAACATGATCGTCTCCCACGCCCGGCGGCCGTACAGCGGTCCGCGCAGGCTGCTGGTCGCGATGGGTGAGATGGTTCACGCCTGAGCTCCGGGCGCAGCCACCGCGGCCCGCGCCCCGGCTCAGCGCCGGCGCTGGGCGCGGAACTCGTCCAGCGCCTCCTGTTCGCTCAGCGGCTGCCCCGAATCGTCCTCACCGTGACTCGGCCCGATGTCAGGAATCTGACCAGATCGACACGACGGACCGGCCTGCTTCCGACCGGAACGCCTGAGCGTCAATGCACCGCTGACGGCTGCCGATGGTTGCTCCGTGGGCGATGGGGCCCGCCCACGCGTCCCGCTTGACCAAGTATTCGCGCGGAAGCCGGTTCCCGTCCGCCTGAACGACAGCCAGAAAGAAGAGGGCAGCCTCGTAGTCGTGCTCGGTCGCCGCGTCGTCGGCCCAGGCGAGCGTCTTCGCGACTCCCGCTCCGTAGCCGGACTTGCGAGGTCGCACATGTCCGCCCTTCACGCTGGTACTCCCGGGTGGCGCCGGGAATTCGATGGGAGCCGTCAAGGCTGGGGCGTTCTGGGCCATATGCATTCCTCTCCCGGTGCTGGTCACGATCGCGCTGCCGGAGAGCGCTCCGGTAGTGCGCTGAAGCCAACGTACCGCGTCGAGTGGGATTGTCTCAACGAGGGCACCCATAGTGACGTCACCTTGCTGACACGGCAGCGGGCGCGAAACCGGGGCTGCCGGGGCGTTCACAGCCTGAATGCGTCGCGCAGCGCCTCGCCGGTGGACCAGAAGGCGAGCTCGTCCCACGGGATCTGGGTATGAGCGAACGATCTGACCTCGATCGCCTCCGGGGTGGCCCGGGGCGGCCCGAGGGCCCGCGCGAGGAAAGACGATCAACACCACCCGCTCGTCGGCGCGCGAGTAGACGCCCACCAGTGGCCCGAGCTCGACCACGATCCGGAGTTCCTCGTCGGTCTCGCGGCGGGCGGCGTCCTCCACAGACTCGCCGAGGTCGACGAAACCGCCCGGGAACGTCCACGACCCCTTGCCGGGATCAAATCCCCGGCGTAGGAGAATCACGCGGCCGTCGGCAGCGACCGGGATCACGCCGGCGACCGGCTTGGGGTTGAAGTAGGCGGCGTAGCCGCAGTGCGGATAGACGATCGAGCGCGGAAACGTGACCTGGGCCGGCTGCGCACACCGCGGACAGAAGCGAGCTTCGGCGAGGGCAGAGTTGATCGACGCGTCCATCGTCAACGAATGGTATGAGCAAGCTTCTTGACATTCAACCAATCGTTTGGTGGAGTTGTGCTGGATGACGTTTGCGGTGACGATGAGAATGGCAGCTACGGGGCGCGCGGTGGGTCGCGGGTGGCATGTGGGTCTGGCGTCTGAGCGGACTACGACGTGACAGCGGCTCGTCCGCGTTGGCAGCCGGGCGACGCGCCGAGCCCACCGTGGACTACCCGCAGCTCCGGCAGGCCCTGAGACGCCACCTGTTCGACGTGGGGGAGTGTGTCGCCCACGGTCACCCCGAGGCCGCGCGCCGAGAGGCTGCGGATGGCGACGGCAATCCAGTCGGAGCTGGAGCTCACGTAGCGGCCCCGATTGAGGAGGCCTCCGAGACCGCATGGACCAACTGAACGGAGGAGCGATGACCGTCGGCGATCGAACCCACTATCCAGAGCTCGTCACACGGATTGGGGGACGCGATCGGCCGCGCCGCGTCGAGTTGGTCTCGAACGGTCTGTGGCGGGTTGACTGGCGCAGCGGGGCGGTCAGCAGCTACGAGCGTGATCCCCGGTTGGACCTCAGCCTCGGCCACGAGCCGCGGCCAGTCGCCGGAGCGAAGTGAAGGTTTGCGACATCTGCCGGCGGGTGCGTCTTCGCCCCCGGCTCTTCGGCCGCCGTGGCATCGAAGAGCACGCCGACAGGCTGGCGCCTCAGGGCCACACACCTGGCTCGACGGCCGCGATTACCTCTCCTCCGTCGCGGCCGTCGAGGCGCCGGCAACTCGGTCTCGGTCGCGCGGCTGGTCGCCGGCGCCGGTCGACCGCTCACGCAGTCTTGGATCGCCGGGGCGCGGCGCGGATGAACTCGACGATGTTCTCGGTGCTGGCACCTGGAGTGAAGACCGCGGCGACCCCGAGCTCCATCAGCGGCGCGATGTCGTCGGCTGGGATGGTTCCACCAACGGTCACCAGCACGTCATCGACGCCCTGCGCGCGGAGCAGCTCGACGACGCGGGGAACCAGTGTCATGTGCGCGCCGGACAGGATCGACAGCCCGACGGCGTCGGCATCCTCCTGGATCACCGTCTCGACGATCTGCTCGGGGGTCTGGTGAAGCCCCGTGTAGATCACCTCCATCCCCGCGTCGCGCAAAGCGCGGGCGATGATCTTGGCGCCCCGGTCGTGACCGTCGAGTCCCGGCTTGGCAACCACGACGCGGATCCGATGCTCAACCGCCGCGGCCGGCATCAGAACACGGAGGGCGACGCGAAGGTGTTGGATCTCGTCGCCATAACGGTCATATTGTAGGAGCTGCGATAGTAGGAAGTCAAACTATCTCTCCCACGACGCCGCGCTGGTTCACACTTGCCGGCGTGACCCGTGCGCGTCCGTCGTCCCCGCCCCCCGTGCCACCCGGGTGGCGGTTGCGACCCGATCCGAGCGCGCGCCGGGCGCACCGCGGTTCCGTGCTCTTCGGCGGCTCGCCGCTGTGCGTGCTTCGTCTGAGTGCTGCCGGTGCCGCGGCCGTCGATCGATGGTGGCGCGGGGAGGCCGTCAGCGCCGATCTCGCCGAGGGCACGCTTGCGCGGCGCCTGCTGGACGCGGGGCTGGCGCATCCCGAGCCGCCGCCGATCCCCACCTCTCCCGAGGTGACCGTCGTGGTGCCGGTTCACGACCGGCCGGAGGAGTTACGGCGGTGCCTGCACGCCCTGGACCGCGGGGTTCCCGTGATCGTCGTCGACGACTGCTCGTGCGACAGCGAGGCGATCACCGCCGCTGCACGGGAGGCGGGGGCGGACGTGGTCAGGCTCGATCCGGGGCGCGGGCCTTCAGCTGCGCGCAATGCCGGCCTTCGCCACGTGACCACGCCACTCGTCGCCTTCGTGGACTCGGATTGCGTCCTCCCCCGAGGCTTTCCCGGGCGGCTCGCGGAGCATCTCTCGGATCCGGCACTCGCGGTCGCGGCGCCGAGGATCGTCGCCTTTGTCGAGGCGCCCGCTGGATTGTTGGCCCGTTACGAAGCTCACCACTCGGCACTCGACATGGGTCCGCGTGAGGGCCTCATCCGCGCCGGGTCGCCGATTCCCTACGCGCCCAGCGCGGCGATCGTCGCTCGGGTCGAGGCTGTTGGAAGCGGCTTCGATGAGTCGCTGTCGATGGGCGAGGACGTTGACCTGCTGTGGCGCCTCGTGGACCGTGGTTGGCAGGTTCGCTACGACCCGTCGGTGACGGTCGGCCACGACCATCGCGTCGTATGGAGGCGCTGGTTCGCGCGCCGCGTCGCCTACAACGAATCAAACGCGCCGCTGCTGCAGCGTCACCCCGGGAGGGTGCCCGCGATGTCGATCTCTCGCGGAGGCGCCACATTCTGGACGGCGCTGGCCGTGGGCGCTCCGCCGGTGGCCGCCGTGGCGACGCTGGCCAGCGTCGTGAGCCTCGGCCGGATCCTCACTCGTCACCTCCCCAACGGACCTGCCATCGCCGTGCGGCTCGTCCTGCAGAGACACGTGCACGAAGGGCGCCACCTCGCCCGCGCCCTGACCGGACCGTGGCTGCCCTTCCTGCTCGCCGCGACCCTCCGTTCACCCCGCGCCACCCGTCGGGTGTGGATCGGCGTCATCGCGGGGGCGGTCTGCGATTGGGGCGAGGCTCGCCGGGAGCCGACACCTCTGCACTACGTGGTGCCCCGAGCTGCGGAGGACGTAGCGCGCTGCATCGGGGTGTGGCGCGGATGCGCGCGCGAACGACGGTTCGGCGCCCTACTGCCGCAGTTTCGGCATCGATAGCGGCCTGATCCCCGCGGTGGTGTCGCGCGCATCCGCGATCGTCGCGGCGGCGCGTCGAAGATCCTCTGAGGTGTGAGCCGCCGTCGTCACGACGCGCAGCCGCGAGGTGCCGTCGGGCACCGTTGGTGGGCGGATCGCCTGCGCAAATACGCCCCCGCGCAGAGCGACCTCGCACAGCGCGACCGCGTTGCGCGGATCGCCGACCACGAGTGGGACGATCGGCATCTCCCCCGGGGAAACGGCGAACCCGCTGGTGGCGAGCTCGGCACGAAGCAGTCGCGCGTTCTGCCGCAGGCGCTCGACGAGCGCAGGGTCCGACCGGAGGATCCGCAAGGCCGCGTGGGCAGCGGCGACCGACGGGGGCGGGAGGGCGGTGGAGAAGATCAGCGTTCGGGCTCGGTTGATCAGGAAGGCCGCCATCGTGTCATCGCAGCAGGCAAATGCTCCGTAGCTGCCGAGGGATTTGCTGAGCGTGCCGATCACCACGTCGACATGGCGCTCGAGGCCCAGCGAGGAGACGAGGCCTCGGCCGCCCGGCCCGATGACGCCGGTCGCGTGGGCCTCATCGACGAGGACCCGAGCGCGATGGCGCTGCGCGAGTTCGACGATGCCCTCCAGCGGCGCGAGATCGCCGTCCATGGAGAAGACGGCGTCGGTGACGATCAGCGCCTCGCGCCCGTTCGCACGCTCGAGGCCGAACTCGAGCGCGTCGAGATCACCGTGGTCGTAGACGATGGTCTCGGCGCGAGAGGAGCGGCAACCGTCGACGATCGAGGCGTGGTTGAGCGCGTCCGAGAGGACCACGTCGCCCGGACCGGCCAACGCCGAGATGACGCCCATGTTGGCGAGGAACCCCGAGCCGAAGAGAACGCAGGCCTGGTGCCGTTTGAAGTCCGCCAGCTCCTGCTCGAGCTCACCATGGATCGTCATGTTGCCGCTGACCAGGCGGGACGCGCCGGCGCCGGCGCCCCAACGCTCGGCCGCGTCAGCAGCCGCCGCCCGCACGGCGGGATGCGCGGCAAGCCCGAGGTAGTCGTTGGAGCACAACAGAAGCACCTCTGTCCCGTCGAGCAGCACCCGCGCGCCCTGCGCGCTGTCGACCACGCGCATGCGACGGTAGAGCCCGGTCCGGCGAAGCTCGTCGAGCGTGGCGGCGAGGTCGCTCATCGCGGGCGCTCGACGTCGCCACATTTCACGCAGCGCGCTCTCCACCCAAACGGGAGCACCTGTACGACGAGCTTGCGCCCACACGCGGTGCAGAAACGGGGTGGGTCCGTCGCTCGCTGCCGCCGTCGGCAGTCGCTGTGATCGCCCGCATCGTCGGGGTGCCCGCAGCCGGCGCAGTGGCTCACAGCGTCTTCGAGAGCTCCTTCACGGGCATTCTCAGCTCGGCGAGGAGATCGAGGTCCTCATCGGGCGAGCGTCCGAGAGTGGTCAGGTAGTTGCCGACGATGACGGCGTTGATGCCGCCCAGAAGCCCCCGTCGCGTGCCGAGGTCGCCGAGCGTCAACTCGCGGCCGCCGGCGAAGCGCAGGACCGTTCGTGGCAGGGCGAGGCGGAATGCGGCCACCGCGAGCAGCGCGTCCGCGGCCGCTGTCGCCTCGAGCTCGGCGAACGGCGTGCCCGGCCGCGGATCGAGGAAGTTCAGCGGAACCTCGTCCGGATCGAGCTCGGCCAGTTGCGCGGCGAGCTCCGCGCGCTGGGGCAGCGATTCCCCCATGCCGATGATCCCGCCGCAACAGACCTCCATTCCCATCTCACGCACCAGGGCCAGGGTCTCCCAGCGCTCCTCCCACGTGTGCGTGGTGACGACCTCAGGAAAGTGCGACGCGGCGGTCTCCAGGTTGTGGTTGTAACGGTGAACGCCAAGATCGCGCAGCTCCTCGGCCTGCTCGCGCGTGAGGATCCCCAGCGAGCACGCGACGTTGATCTGGACGGCTTCTCTGATCGCCTTGACCCCCTCACGGACCTGCGCCATCAACCGCGCGTCCGGGCCTCGAACCGCGGCGACGAGGCAGAATTCGCTCGCGCCGCTCGCCGCGGTCTCGCGCGCCGCCTCTACGAGCGAGGCCGTATCAAGCCGGGTGGCACGGACGGGCGTGTCGAAGCGACCCGACTGCGAGCAGAAGTGGCAATCCTCGGGGCAACCACCCGTCTTGACCGAGATGATGCCCTCGACCTCGACGTCGGGGCCGCACCATCGCATGCGCACCTCATGGGCGAGCTCCAGCACCTCGGGCACGCGCTCGTGCGACAGGGTGAGCACGGCCAGGACCTGGTCCTCGCTCAGTCCGCGGCCGCGCCCAAGGACCTGCTCGCGAGCGGTTTGCAGGATGTCGTCGATCATGCGTATACCTCCGGTGGCTCAGACATGGGCGCCGCCTGCACGGGCGGCCGCGACAACGGCCGAGGCGATCCGGGACACATCGTCGTCGTCAGTGATAAAGGGCGGCATGGTGTACACGAGGTCGCGGAACGGTCGTAACCACACCCCGTGCTCGACGGCTGCGCTGGTTGCCGCCGCCACGTCGACCGGCCCCGTCAGCTGGACGACGCCGATCGCACCGAGCACGCGCACGTCGCGCACGCCTGGTAGTTCGCGCGCAGGAGCCAGTCCGGCCGAGAGGCCGCATTCGATCCTTGTGACCTCCTCACGCCATGATCCGTCGGCCAGCAGGTCAGTGCTCGCGAGGGCCACCGCGCAGGCCAGCGGGTTGGCCATGAACGTCGGCCCGTGCATCAAGGCTCGGCCCTCACCGCGGGAGATCGTCTCGGCGATCTGGCTCGTGCAGAGCGTCGCCGCCATCGGGAGATACCCTCCGGTGAGCGCCTTCCCCAGGCAGATGAGATCGGGTGCGACATCCGCGTGCTCGCACGCGAACAGCGCGCCCGTGCGCCCAAAGCCGGTCGCGACCTCGTCGAGGATCAGCAGCACGTCATGCCGGTCGCAGAGCTCGCGCAGCAGCCGCACGATCGCCGGGCTGTAGAAGTGCATCCCACCCGCGCCCTGGACCACCGGCTCGATGATCACGGCCGCGAGCTCGTGCTCGTGGCGCCGCATGAGCTGCTCGAGATGCCGGACATAGCCATCATCGAGCGGGCGCCTGACGCCGGCGGGCGGGCGGTCCGCGAACACCTGCCCGGCCAGCACGCCGTCGAACAGTGCGTGCATCCCGCCGACCGGGTCGCAGACCGCCATCGCGCCGAACGTGTCGCCGTGGTAGCCGCCGCGAATGGTCAGCAGCCGGCGGCGCTCGGGGCGGCCTTCGGCTCGCCAGTATTGGACGCACATCTTGATCGCCACCTCGACGGCGACCGAACCGGAGTCCGAGAAGAACACGTGCTCGAGCGACGGTGGCGTCAGCGCGACGAGGCGGGCGGCGAGGCGCACGGCGGGCTCGTGCGTCAGGCCGCCGAACATGACATGAGCCATGAGCTCCAGCTGCTCACGCACGGCCGCATCGAGCATCGGATGCCTGTAGCCGTGCACGGCACACCACCACGATGACATCGCGTCGATCAGCTCGCGGCCGTCGGCCAGCCGGAGCCGTACGCCGGCGGCCGAAGCGACGGCGAGCGGGGGCGAGCTCGGCGGCATCGCGCTGTACGGGTGCCACACGTGGCGCCGGTCGAGATCGAGGAGGTCGACCGGGTTCGAGGCGAGATCGATCATCTGGGACTGTCCTGCTCGCCGGCCACCACGATCCGCACCTCGGCGACGTCACGACGCAGCTGCTCCACCAGCGCATCCACTCCGTCGAACGGGCGCTCCGCGCGTAGGCGCTTGACAAAGCCGACGTGGATCCTCTGGCCGTAGAGGTCACCGGCGAAGTCGAGGATGTGAACCTCGATCACGGTGCCCGGCGTGGCGCCGGCGAAGGTCGGTCGGGTCCCGACATTCACGGCGGCCGGACGGCCGTCCGCCAGGGCTGCGTACACGCCGTTGGGTACGAAGAGATCGCCGGGGGCGGGCACCAGGTTTGCGGTCGGGAACCCGATTGTGCGGCCACGCTGGTCGCCGCGTGAGACTTCTCCGGTGATCTCGGCGAGAAACGTGGTCACGGCCGCCGGACGATGCCAGGCGGCCATGCCGCGGTCAATGGTGACGGCCCTTGGCCGCGCGGCGCCCGACCGCGGCACCACCTGGCAGTTGCTACGCGGCGAGATCGAGATCGAGATCGCTGCCGTCGCGCGACTCCGCGATGACGGCCGCGAGTTGCTCGTGATCGCCCGATGCCAGCGCCCTGATCGCCTTGCGCATCGCGTCGGAAGGCAGGTCCCGGAACGTCGTGGGAGGAGCGTCCGCGGGGGTCAGAGTGAGTGTCCAGAGTCGATTTTGCATCATGCGTTTCCTTTCGTGTCCGTAGCTCCCTCCGGTCCGACGTTAACACGAACACGCGTTCGATGTGTGATGCGATCACATACGGCGAGTACGTCGTGGACACCGTATGGGCCGGACCTCTGTCCTTACGCTCGCCCATCGGCTCACACCACCGATGACTGCTCGATCCGAGTCGCTGCGAAGCGCTGCAGCCCGTCGCGGAGGTTCGTCCGGTAGCGCCGGATGTTCGCCAGCTTGATGTCCTCGTAGCCCCTGACGGCATCCGGCAGCTCCGCGATCTGGACTGCGACCGCGTGGTTGTGGGCATCGAGGTCTCTGAGCAGCAGGCGCACGGTCGTCTCGTACTCCACGATCAGCTCTCGCTCGAGCTTCCTGATCACCGTGCGACCGAACGGATCACACCGCGTACCCCTCAGCCCGCGCATCGCACGCAATCCCGAGAAGACCGGTCGGAACCACGGGCCCACGGCTACCTTGCCGAGCCCAAGCCTGCGCAGAAACGGCGGCTGAAGGTTCCAGGCGATTCGTGCTCCCGGCCCGAACTCCGCCGTGATCGAGCCGGCGAGCGCCTCGTCGAGATGGAGGCGCGCGACCTCGTACTCATCCTTGTAGGCCATCAGCTTGTGCAGATGCCGGGCGACGGCGAGCGCGAGTGGACCGTCGCGGATCTGCAGGCGCTCCTCTTCGGTCGCGCGGGCCAGCGCCACGAGCTCGACGTAGTGCCAGGCATAGTCGCGATTCTGATATTCGACCAGGTCCGGAACCCGCACGTCGACCAGGCGTCGGAGCTCGGTGCCGGGTGGCGCGCCAACCGCTGTGATCAGGGGCCGGGCGATCGAGGTCATGGCCGTCGCCGGGCGCGGCGGACCGAACTGCACCAGCGCACGTTGCAGCCCCACCGGGTCACACACGGCCTGGCGTCCGCGACGGAGCGCCTGAAGATTCAGCTCGACGGAGACTCCGTTCAATGCGACGGCCCGCTCGATGGCGCCGATGTCGATCGGCAATGCGCCCGCCTGGTAGGCGGCGCCGACGAGCAGCATGTTGGCCACCTGGTCGGTCCCGAACAGCGTCAGCGCGATCTGGGGCCCGTCGATCCGGATGCTCGCGTCGCCGCGCAGCCGGCGCTCGATCGTCTGCGCCAGTGCGTCGACATCCGTGGGCGGTGCCGCCGGCGAGACGACCTGGTCAGCCGTCGGGGCCACGGACGTCGACAGGACGGCGAAGGACCGCTCCGGGGACAGCGCGGCGAGCACGTTCGGCTGCGTCGCGGCCACGAGGTCGCAGGCGATCAGCAGGTCGCAGCGGCCGGGGCTCAACCGGTTGGCCCCGGCGACCGGAGCGGACGCGATCCGAAGGTCCGAGATGACGGCGCCGTATTTCTGGGCCAACCCAACCTGATCGAACCCGGCGACGTGCCGTCCGTCGAGCCGCGCCGCCATCGCCAGGATCTGGGCGGCGGTCACGACGCCGGTGCCACCGATGCCCGCGAATCGCATCCCGAAGCGCTCGCTGTCGACCCGGGACCGGGGTTGCGGGAGCTCGGACGCGGAGATCGGGTCGGGCAGGCGAGGGGGCACCGCCTTGCCTCCGATCACTGTGATGAAGGACGGGCAGTCGCCCTGCAGGCAGGTGGTGTCCTTGTTGCACGAGGCCTGGTGGATGCGCGTCTTGCGCCCGAACTCGCTGTCGACGGGGTGGACGGAGAGGCAGTTCGATTTCTGGCCGCAGTCGCCGCAGCCCTCGCACACGCGCTCGTTGATGAAGATGCGTGCGGCGGGCTCCGGCGCGAGGCCGCGTTTACGCTTGCGCCGGAGCTCGGTCGCGCACTCCTGATCGTGGATCAGAGCAGTGACACCAGGAACGCGAGCCAGTTCCTCCTGGGCCTCGACGATTCGCGAGCGCGGCCAAGCCGCAGCATTGTCGGCCAGGTGCGCGTGGCGGTACCGCGCCGTGTCGTCGGTCGTGACGATCGTCCGGACCACGCCTTCCGCGGCCAGCAGATACGTCAGTTCCTGGACTGACCGACCTCCGATCACCGGCTGCCCGCCGGTCATCGCCACGGCGGAGTTGAACAGGATCTTGAACGTGATGTTGACGCCGGCGGCGACCGCGGCCCTCAGTCCGAGGGAGGCGGAATGGAAGAACGTGCCGTCTCCGACGTTCTGGATCAGGTGGTCGGTCGAGACGAACGGCGACATCCCGATCCAGATCGAGCCCTCGCCACCCATCTGACTGAGCCCGAGCACGTTCCCGACCTGCTCCTCGTGCATCAGCAGCGCGAGGCCGTGACAGCCGATCCCGCCTCCCACGAGCGCCGCCTCCGGCACCTTGGTGCCGGTGCTGTGCGGGCACCCGGAGCAGAAGTAGGGCGTCCGCACGAGCGGAGCGGCGGTCCGGAGCGCCCCGGCTCCGAGCGCGCCGAGCTCATCGGCGCTCCGGCGGACGTGCTCGATCTCTTCCCGGGACAGAAGCCACGACGCGACCGCCCGTGCGACGAGCGCGGCGTCGAGCTCGCCGGCGGCGGACAGCAGCGGTTGGCCTTGTGCATCCGCCTTGCCGGCGACCCGGGGCGCACCGGTGACCCCGTAGAGCGCCTCCTTGACCAGGAGCTCGATGAAGGCACGCTTCTCCTCCACGATCAAGACGTCGGTCAGTCCGTCGGCGAACTCACGCACGGTACCGCGGTCAAGGGGGAAGGCCATGCCGATCTTCAGCAGCCGGATGCCATAACGCTCGAGCTCACGGTCTCCGAGGCCGAGGAGATCGAGCGCCTCGACGAGATCGCGCCACACCTTGCCGGCGGCGATCAGCCCGAGCCGGTCCCCCGGCCCCCGTCGCACGGTGCGATTGAGCCCGTTGGCCACCCCATACCGGCGCGCGATCTCGATCCGGGGACCGACCAGCGAGCGCTCGAGCGCGAGCAGGGGCTCTCCCAGCATGTGCGCGGAGACCTCGTGGTGGTAGGGGCGACCGTCGACGACCACGTCCGGCGTCACCGGGGCTACGCGATCGGGCGAAAGCTCGACCGTCTCTGAGCCGTCGGCGACGCTGGTGGCGATCTTGAGGCCCGCCCACAAGCCCGACACGCGGGACAGCGCGACGCCGTGCAGGCCGAGGTCGAGCACCTCGTGTGGATACGCCGGCACGAGCACGGGCAGCATCATCTCCATGAGCGACATCTCCGAGCCGGACGGCACCGTCGAGGACTTCGCCGCCGCGTCGTCACCGACGCACGCGATCGCGCCGCCGTGGCGGTGGACACCGATCAGATTCCCGTGCCGGATCGCGTCGGCGGCGCGATCGAGACCCGGGGCCTTCCCGTACCAGAAGCCGACGGTGCCCTGATAACGCGCCGCGGGCTGTCGATACGCCTGCTGGCTGCCCATCACGGCGGTGGCGCCGGACTCCTCGTTGAGCGCGGGCCGGAACACGATGTCGAGCTCCGATAGCAGCGCGACGCTCCGCGCGAGCTCGAGGTCATAGCCGCCAAGCGGTGAGCCTTCGTAGCCGGAGATGAGCGCGGCCGTCTCGATGCCGGCGCGGCGGTCTGCGCGTCTCTGATCGATGGGCAGGCGGACCAATGCCTGAACGCCGGTCATCACGGCGGTGCCGTTCTCGAGCCGGTATCGATCGTCGAGCGAGACCGCGGCCATCATCGAGCGTCCGGCTCCGGTTGGATGCGCGCGCCCCAGCGAACGTGCTCGAGAGCGGCGGGATTGGCGACGTGCGACGGGATCTCACCGTGTGCGACGGCGAGCACGGAGCGCGCCGCGGTGCCGCCGATCCCGCGGAACGCCGCGGCGGTATACGCGATCGCATGCGGGGTCAGGATGACGTTGTCGAGCGCGAGCAGCGGGTGTCCGGGCTCGATCGGCTCAGTCTCGAAGACATCGAGGCCGGCGCCGCCCAACCGTCCCGCCGCGATCGCCTCGGCCAGGGCCATGGTGTCGACGATCGGTCCGCGGGCGACGTTGATGACGTAGCTCTCCGGGCGCATCCACCCAAGCCGGCGCCGATCGAGGAGATGGTGCGTCTCCTCGGTCAGCGGGCACGTCACGCAGACGAAGTCGGACTCCCGCAACAGGGTCTCCAGATCGACGAGTGCGGCGCCGTCGAGTGACTCCGCCCGATCGGCATATGGGTCGAAGACGAGGCGTCGCAGACCGAACGGCTCGGCTCTGCGAGCCACCCCCCGGCCGACGTTACCGAACCCGATGATCCCGACCGTGCGTCCATTCGTCCCGAGGCTGACGTGTCCGAAACGCTCCTGCCACCGCCCCGATCTGAGCAGCCGCTCCTTGGCTCCGAGCCCGTGCGCGAGCGACAGCAGCAGGGCCATCGCGCCGGATGGAACCGCATCGCGAACCGCATCCGGCGCCGTCGTCACGATCACGCCGAGATCCGAGCATGCGCCGAGGTCGATTGCCTCCAGACCCATTCCGAAGCGAGCGATCAGGACCAGGCGTTCGGCGCCGTTGAGGGTCGCCGGCGTCACGCCGCCAGGTTCCCATATCATCAGCGCGTCATAGCCGGCGACCGTCTCGGGACGCAGCTCCCGCTCCAACGCGGGGAGGAACTCCCATCGGATCAGGGGTTCGGTGGCGAGCTGGTCGAGCCCGAGGTCGTGGACGATCGTGCCGTCATCGCCGCGCAGGTCCCGTGTCACGCCGACCAGGAACTCGGGCACTGTCACCTACCGGGGAGAACGCGGCGAACCTGGGTCATCTGCTCACGCAATGCCTGAGCGACGAACCACGTGTCACCCGAGAACATGATGCCGCGACACCCGGCCTCCACCTTCTGGCGCACGCTGTCGAGGTCCCATGCGCCATCGATCACGCTGATGCCCCGGGCATCGCAGGCGCTGACCAGGCGCTCAAGCAGGTCGCGCACCTTCGCAGCGGCATCGGCGTTCCCGACGCCACCGAGGCGAGCGGCGAGATCGAGTGGTCCGATCGCCACCGCGCGCAGCCCATCGACCTCGAGGATCTCGTCCAGGCACTCGAACGCCGACGGCTCCTCGAGCAGCGGAATCACCTCGACCGACGTGTTCGTCATCTCGAGGAACTCCGGCCACGGGAGCCATCCGTACCGCGCGGCGCGGACGTTCGACGAGCACCCACGATTGCCGACGGGCGGGAACTTCACGTGAGAGAGCATCCGCCGGAGCTGTTCCGCGGTGTTGACGTGCGGCACGATCACGCCCTTGGCCCCAAGGTCGGCGGCTCGCGATACCTGAGCCCCGTCCTGAGCGGGAATCCGGACGATGGGCGCGACATCGGCAGCATAGGCAGCGCGAATGCACGCCTCGAGACCGTCGCCGTAGGGCGATAGGGGTCCGTGCTCGCAGTCGATGGCGACGACATCGGCTCCGCTGTGGCCGAACAGCTCCACCATCGTCGGGCTGCCCGAAGCCACCCAGTGGCCCACGACGATCTCGCCGTCCTCCATCGCCGACCAGATGTCCTTCATCGCCGCATGACCAGGTTCAGTCTACCAACCATTTGGTCGGCCACGGAGACCGACGTAGCTTGGATCGAGGTGATCGACCGACGCACAACCCAGCAGGGCCAGCGTCAGCTCGAGCTCCTCCTGCAGCACCTGGATCGCGCGCGCGGCGCCCTCCCGCCCGGCGACGGCGAGCCCGAAGATGAGCGGCCGGCCGACCATGCACGCCCGGGCGCCGAGGGCCAGCGCCTTGACGATGTCGCCGCCGCGGCGGATCCCACCATCGAGCAGCACCTCGAGGTCGGCGCCGACCGCATCGAGCACTCGCGGTAGGGCCGTGATCGCGGCCGGAACGTGATCGAGCTGACGGCCGCCGTGATTCGACACCGAGATCGCGTCGACGCCGGCCTCCCTGGCCAGGGAGGCGTCCTCGGGCGTGAGGACGCCCTTCAGCACGATCGGACCGGGCCACAGCTCTCGCAGCCACTCGACATCGCGCCATGTCGTGGCCGCGTCAAAAGCCTCCAGCGCATACCGGCGCAGATCGACGGGATCCCCGTGCCGCGTCGCCAGGTTCGCCAGTCCGACCCCGGGCGACCGTATGAACCGCGCTGACCAACGGGGGCGCGCGAGTCCGCCGGTGAGCGACCCGACCGTGATCCGTGGAGGGAGCGTGAACCCGTTGCGGCGGTCCCGCTCCCGCGCACCCACTCGGGCGGTGTCGACGGTGAGAACGAGCGCGCTGTACCCGCGGGTGTCCCGGGCGCGTTCGATCAGCTCTCGGGTGAGGCCCCGATCGCGCCACATGTACATCTGGATCCATTTCGGTCCCGGCGCGTGGCGAGCGATGTGCTCGATGGTCTGCGACGCCAGAGCCGAGACCACGTAGATCGACCCGGCTTCCTGCACGGCGCGGGCGATCCCGGTCTCGGCGTCGGGATGGAACAGCAAGCCGGCGCCGTGTGGGGCGCCCATCAGCGGCAGCTCGATCCGTTGCCCGAGGACCGTCGTGCCAGTGGAGATGGTGGAGACGTCCCGCAGGACCCGGGGCCGGAGCTCGAGCTCTCCGAACGCGGCGCAGTTGCGCCTCGCGGTGACCTCGTCTCCGGCTGCGCCGTCGACGAAGTCGAAGACCGGACGCGGAAGCCGGCGCTGCGCGGCTCGGCGGAGCTCGCCGATCGTCGCGCAGCCGGACGCACGGCCGGATTCGCTCCAGCGCTGCGCCATCGTCTCCGGTATGCGGCGAACGTCGGCGGACAGTTGCCCAACCGCCATTCGGAGGAACGGCTTCTCGCTTGTCATCAGCGTCTCCGCCACCTAGGATCTACCGAACGTTCGCTTGTTTCGACAAACGTATAGACGGTCTGCGCAGCTGTCAACGACGCGTTCGACTGAGAGGCCGACGGCTCCCGGAGACCCACGTTGAACCGCGGTTTCCTGCCCTATCATTGCAAGCGATACAGATGTCTTTTGCCTCCCTCCGAGTTCAGCCGTTTGGCAGAGGCCTCCGGGAAGGATGGAATGAGCAACGCGACGAGAGGCGAGGGGAGACGACGCCATGAGCGGTGAAACGCCCGTGCGGCCATCGGCGGCGAGGCGAAAGAGCGGCGACTCGACGCGCCGCGCCAAGAAGCCGAACCGCGAGAAGGACGTCATCCTGGCGGCGGCCGACGTGTTCTGGCGCAAGGGATACCGTGCCGCCTCGATCCAGGACGTCGCCGAGAAGGTCGGAGTGCTGAAGGGCAGTCTCTATTACTACATCGATTCGAAAGAGGATCTGCTCTGGCGGATCATCGACGACGTGCACGCTCAGTCGTCCGAGATCCTTGAGGAGGTCCGCGAGCTCGACGTGTCCCCGATCGAGCGGATCCGGATCTACATGGAGCGGCACGTCGCGTGGTACCTGTCGAATGTCAGGGAGGTGAGCGTGTTCTTCCGGGATTGGCGCCACCTCACCGGCGATAACCTCAAGACGGTCAAGAGCAGGCGACGGGGGTACGACGAGATCGTCCGGGGGCTCATCGCCGACGCACGCACCTCGGGCGCCCTGCCCTCGAACCTGGACGACGCCTACTTCTCGTCGTTCATCCTGGCGGCTGTGAACGCCGTCCCGGACTGGTACGGGCTCCCGGGCAGCGGCGGGCGGTCGGCTCAGGCAGTCGCCGGCGCGTATGCGGATATGGCCGTGGGGGTTCTGACGGGCACGCAGTCGCGGGTGGAGGCGGCGGACCGCCCCGCCGCCTAGTGCGCTGACCAGCATCTCCGGACGGCAACGTTTTACAACCAATCGTTTGGTTGTATCGTGGTACAGTCCTCCTCCATGGGACCACGCGCCGTCACGCCATCGCAGGACGACACCGCCACGCCGGCGGATGCGCTCGCAGGGGGCGGCACCGATCCTACCGGCAGATCGCCGTGGGGCGGAAGGCGAATCCTGCATACGTGGGAAGCCACGATGGCGCTGCTGCTCGCCAACGCACCGACTCCCGACGCTCCACTGGCGCTCGCGAAGGTCCTCCCGACCTTCGTCAGGTGGCGGGGACATCCCGTCGGGGCACTCGTCGCCGCTGCGGCGCGGCACCCGAGGCGGAGGGCCGTGGTCGACGATCGCGGCGCCATCACCTTCGCGGAGCTCGATCAATACACGAACGCGTTGGCCCGCAGCTGGCGGCGCAGCGGGTTCGGCGGTGGGACGAGGTTTGGGCTTCTGTGCGATCCGGGACGGACCCTGCTGCTGGCCTCGATCGCGGCTCAGAAGCTCGGCGCCGACGTCGTCTATCTGAACGCAGCATTTTCCGGGCCGCAGGTCGCCGACGTCGTGGCCAGCGAAGGGATCGACGTGCTCGTGCACGACGATGAGATGGAGGAGACGGCCGCTCCCGTGCCCGTGAACTATCGCTTCTCGGCCAGTGCCATGGATGCCGCCGTGGTCGGCGTGCCGCAGGGGCCAGTGCGGCCCCCGCGCGGGCCCGGACGAACGGTCGTCCTCACCTCGGGCACGACCGGACACCCCAAGGGCGCACATCGGCAGACGTCGGGAGGCGCACTCGACGCGGCCGGTCTGCTGGCCTGCGTGCCGGTTCATTCGGGAGACCGGTTCGTCGTCGCCGCCCCGCTGTTCCACGGCCTGGGGCTGATGGGCGCCACGCTCGGGCTGGCGCTCTCAAGCACCGTGGTCGTGCGACGCCGCTTCGATCCCGAGACCACCCTCAGCGATATCGCCACCAACCGCGCCAACGTCCTGATCGCGGTTCCGGTGATGCTGCAGCGCATGCTGGCGCTGCCCGCCCGGACACGGCAGCGCTACCACACCTCCGACCTCCGGGTTGTGCTCTGCGGTGGATCGGCGCTCGGCGCCGATCTCGCCGTCCGCTTCATGGACGAGTTCGGAGACGTTCTCTACAACTTCTACGGCTCCACGGAAGCCGGCTGGGCAACGTGCGCGTCGCCGCGTGATCTGCGCGCGGCGCCCGGCACCGTGGGTCGGCCGACGCCCGGCGTCGTGGTCCGGGTCGCCGACGACACCGGCAAGCCGGTCCCGCCCGACATCACCGGCCGGGTGCTCGTCGGGAGCCGGCTGAGAATGGACGGCTACACCGGCGGGGGTGGCAAGGACATCATCGACGGCCTCGTGGCGACCGGCGACGTCGGGCATTTTGATCGCGCCGGCCGGCTCTTCATCGACGGCCGCGACGACGACATGATCGTGTCCGGTGGCGAGAACGTGTTTCCGGCGGAGGTCGAAGAGGTGCTCGCGAGCCATCCGTCGATCCTCGAGGCGGCTGTCATCGGGGTGCAGGACGAGGAGTTCGGCCAGCGGCTGAGGGCATTCGTCGTCCTCGCTCCCGGCGCCGAGCTCGCCGAGGCCGACGTCAAAGCCCACGTCCATGACCGCCTGGCCAGATTCAAGACACCCCGAGACGTCGTGTTCCTCGACGCGTTGCCGCGCAACCCGACCGGCAAGATCCTGAAGAGAGAGCTGAGAACGCAATGAGCCAGGAGAACCACAAGCCCACCAAGAAGAACAAGCCGCTGTGGCGCTCCGCGGTGGACCGGGCCGACACGCTCATCACGCCCGTGGCCAACGGCGTCGTTCGAACGGACACGTTCGCCGACGTCGTATCGGCGATGACCCGCCTCGAGGTCCGGATGCGCCGGCTTGTCGAGCGGCAGATGACATCTCTCTGGCACGCATACAGCCTGCCGAGCTCGACCGACACACGACGCATCCAGTCTCAGCTCGCGGCGCTCGAGGCCCGTCTGCGCGACATGGGGGAGCGGTTCGACGACGTGGAGCATCATCTGCGCCAGCAGGAGCGCGACTCCGAGGACGCCAGGGCGAACTGAGGTGGAGGGCGGCGGCAGGACGGACGCGCTGCGGAAGGAGGCCGAGCGTTCCCTCTTTCGCGCCAAGAACGGCATCCGGTACCTGACCGGGGCCGGGCGCCCGCGGGTGGGCGTGACGCCCAACGACGTCATCTGGACGCGTGAGAAGGCCCAGCTCGTGCGCTACCGCAGCGACCGGCGGACGCGATCACGTCCGCTCGTGATGGTGCCGAGCATCATCAGCCGCGCCTACATCCTCGATCTGCGGCCCGGACAGAGCTTCGTCGAGCGCTTCCTGGATGCGGGATTCGACGTGTTCCTGCTCGACTGGGGCGCCGCCGAGGCGGTCGACTCCACCAACACGCTGGAGACGTACGCCGACGAGTCGCTGCCCCGTGCCCTCCGCGCGGTGATGGAGACGGCGGCTCATGACGAGGTCGACCTGCTCGGCTACTGCTTCGGGGGCACGCTGTCGCTGTTGTGCCTGGCCGCCCACCCTGAGATCCCGGCCGCCCGGCTCGCTCTGCTGGCCACACCGATCGACTTCGCCAACCTGGAAGGGATCATCCGCGCCCTTCAGCGCGGCCGGCTCAACCTCGACGACCTGATCGACCACACGGGCAATATCCCGGCCGAAACCGTCTACCGCGGGTTCGCCAACCTGCGGCCGACGGCGGACATCTTCAAATACGCCGACCTCTGGGAGCGGTTGTGGAACGACGAGTTCGTGGACAGCTACCAGGCGCTCGGCCAATGGATCCGGGATCAGGTGCCCTTCCCGGGGGCGTGCGCTCGGCAGGCGACCGAGTGGCTGCTCCTGCGCAACGCGCTGGTCAACGACGGCATGCCGTTGGCCGGGCGGCAGGTGAGCTTGGCCGACGTCCGGATCCCGCTGCTCAACGTGATGGCCGAGAACGATCACATCGTCCCGCCGGCGGCCTCCGAGCCGTTGTCGCGGGTCGTCGGTTCGAAAGACACACGCGAGCTGCGCATCAACGCCGGACACGTGGGCCTCATCGTCGGCCGTGATGCGGCCAAGACCACGATCCCCGGGATCATCGACTGGCTGGAGGAAGACAGTGAGTGAGCTTCAGAGACTGAGCGGCGACGACTTCGATCGTGTCGTCGCATTCCTGGCCCGGCTCCCGGAGGAGGATCGCACCTTCATCAAGGATCACGTGGGGGCGGACTCGGTCCGGCAATGGCTTGATGAGGACCACAATCGTCGCTGGCTGCTGAGCGAGGACGAGCAGCCGGCGGCCATGCTCTCGCTCATCCCCGGTATGGGCTGGAGCTCCCACGTGTGCGAGCTGCGACTCGTCGTGGACTCGGCGTTCCGGCGGCGCGGGATCGGGCGGCGATTGGCGCGCTATGGCCTGGTGGAGGCGGTCCGGATGGGCTTTCTCAAGATCGTCGTCGAGGTGGTGGCCGACAGGCTCGGCGACATCGAGATGTTCACGTCGATCGGGTTTCGGCCCGAGGCGCTGCTCGCCGACCAGATCCGCGATGGGGACGGCGAGCTCCGAGACCTCGTCATCCTGGCGCACTACACCGAGGAGGTGGCGGCGTCGATGGATGTGCTCGGAGTCGACGACGCAATGGGGGTCGGAACATGAACGCATCGGCCTCCAGCGGAGTCCATTGGCGCGAGGGTGGCTCCGGGGCTCCTCTCGTCCTGCTGAACGGCTGGAGCGCCTCGGGGATCGCGTGGCCGAGCGCGTGGCTGCGCGGGCTGAGGACGCGCTACCGGGTGATCAGGATCGACAACCGCGGCTCCGGCTGGTCGCGCTACGCGTCGCGACCATTCACGATGGCGGACCTGGCCGCTGACGTCGCGTACGTCCTCGACGAGGAGGGCATCGAGCGCGCCACGGTGTTCGGCCTCTCGATGGGCGGCATGATCGCCCAGGAGTTCGCGATGCGATCCCCCGAGCGCCTCGAGGGCCTGGTCCTGGCAGCGACGGCGCCGCCGATGCCCGCATATAAGCCGACGACGTCCGGTGGCGTGGCGTGGGCACTCGCGCGACCGGTCGCGCGGGGTGAGACGTTGGAGGAGTACTTCAGGACGCTCTGGTCGGCGGCCGTCGGCACAGGGTTCGCGGAGCACAGCCCGGACATCATGGACGAGCTGGTGCAGCAGATCCTCCAGCGGCCGACGCCGAAGGGCATGCTCGTACACCAGCTCCGCGCGGTCGTCGGTTGGGGTCACGCCGAGCGCTTGGCGCGCATCGATTGCCCGACGGTCGTCGTCCATGGCGCGGAGGACAGCTTCATCGACGTCAGCGCGGGCCGCCGGCTCGCCGAGCTGATCCCCGGATGCCGCTTCGTCGAGCTTCCGGGTATCGGACATCTGATCGCCCACGAGGCACCCGACGTCGCCGCGGAGCTGATCGATTCGGTCTCCGCCGGACACGACGACCCTGCCGTCGTGCCGGTGATGGGAGCAGGATGAGTCTGACCGGATTCCCATGGCCGTCGAGCTGCTGACCGCCGACGAGGCCGTCGGACGCATCCCGACCGGGGCGACCGTCGGCATCGGCGGGAGCATCAATGCCGGTCACCCGATGGCACTCGTCCGTGCGGCGATTCGGGCCCGGGTGTCCGGGCTCACCCTCGCGGGGCTGACGGCGGGGCTCGAGATCGATCTGCTGATCGCGGCCGGGTGCTGCCGCCGCCTCGTGGCCGCATACGTCGGCGCCGAGCGGTTCGTCGGGCTTCCGCCCGCCATGCGCTGGGCCGCCGAGGAGGGACGGCTCGAGATCTGGGAGAACGAGGAGGGTGTCCATCTCGCGAGTCTCCGGGCGAAGGCCCAGAGGCTGCCGTATGCAACATGGGTCGGGGCGGTCGGGACCTCGGTGACGCAACATCCGCTGGTCGAACAGGCGGTCGATGAGCGGACCGGCGCGACCTATCTCCGCGTGCGGCCGCTTCCCGTGGATGTCGGGCTGTTCTGGGCCGAGGCGGCCGACGAGGACGGCAACCTGCTGCTGTGGGGCCCCGACCTGGGCGACGACGCGCTGCGAGCCGCGGCGGATCTCCGGATCGTCCAGGTCGATCGGATCGTTCCCACGCAGGTCCTGGCGCGATCGCCTGACCGCGTCATCCCGTGGGCGGCGGAGGTGATCGTCCGGGAGCCGCTCGGCACGCATCCGTTCGCCAGCAGCTCGCTCCGGCTCGACAGCGCCTGGTTGGTCGAGTACGCGACCGCGATCGGCGATGCGCGCAAGGCCGGTGATCCGTCACGCGTCGAGGCCTTCCTCGATGCCACCATCCGGGACGTCCCGGGCGAGGACGGCTACCTGGAGCGAATCGGAATCGCCCGCCTACGGTCCCTCATGTGCTGATGGCCGGCGACGCGCGACATGACGCCTACATCGCGGCCATTGCCCGGGAGCTCCGGGAGGGCGAGCGCGTCCACGTCGGCGCCAACCAGAACGACGTCGCCATCGCGGTGCACCTGGCGCGGCGTCTCTGGGCGCCACACCTGATGTCGAACATCGCGGGCAGCTGGGCGCAGGCCGATCCGAGCGACACGACGCTGCTCGGTCGCAGCGCGTACGAGAACGAGACGGTCGCGGCGCGCCGGTCCAATTTCTGGCAGGCGCGCGTGTTCGAGGATCTCCTCCGCGCGCCGATCGTGTTCGCCGGGGGGCTGCAGGTCGACCGGCGCGGAAACGCCAACCTCATTGCGGTGCGGCAAGGCGACCGGATGCTCGTGCGCGGGCCCGGCAGCGCCGGTCTGCCCACGCTGACCACGTTCGCGCCCCGCTTCTACATCATCTGTCCGGTACACGAGCCGCGTTTCCTCGTGGAGGAAGTCTCGGAGGTGTCCGTGCTCGGCGATCCGGAGGCGCGTGCCGACGTCGGCCTCGACCCGACGGCGCTGCGGGCCGTGATCACGCCGCTGGCCCGATTCGAGCCGTCCCCGGGCGGACTCGTCCTGACTGAGCTGGCTGCCGGTACCGGTCGAGATCAGGTGGCAGCGCAGACCGGATTCGAGGTCGTGCCGGGCCCCGACGTCCGGGAGCGGACGGCGCTGTCGAGCGCGGAGCAGGAGACGGTCGACGAGCTTAAGGGCGCCGCGCAGGCGCACGCGTCAGACGTCGCCCGATGAGCCGGCGTGGGTGCGCCCATGCCGGCGACCCACAGTCGCCCTGAGACTGGATTTTCAGGATCGCCCATGTATAGTGGGATCAACCAAATGACTGTTTGATTTATGCTGGTTCTGGCCGCGAGGCGGCGGGCAGTGGTTCGACGAGTACGGAGGTGAACGCGCAGTGAAGGGTGTCGTTCGCATCACAGTGCCGCGACGATGGGACCGGCAGCCGGCCCCGGCGAGCGATCGATGAGCCTGCCCCAGAAGGTTCTCGTCGCCAACCGCGGAGAGATCGCCGTGCGGATCATCCGCACCGTCCACGAGCTCGGGCTCGAGAGCGTCGTCGTCTACCACGCCGCCGATGCCGGCAGCATCGCCGTCCGGGAGGCGACCGAGGCGGTGGAGGTCACGGGCGGAACGCCGGTCGGGGCGTACCTCAATGTCGAGGCGATCATCGAAGCGGCGTTGCGCACCGGTGCCGACGCGATCCATCCCGGATTCGGCTTCCTGGCCGAGAACGCCAGCTTTGCGCAGGCCGTCGGCGATGCCGGCATCACCTTCGTCGGGCCGCCGCCGGACGCGATCCAGGCCATGGGCGACAAGATCAGGTCCAAGGCACTCGCCGTCAAAGCCGGAGTGCCGACGGTTCCGGGGTCCACCGACGCCGTCGCCGATGCGGACGAGGCCGTGACCGAGGCCGACCGGGTCGGCTACCCCGTGCTGCTGAAAGCGAGCGCCGGCGGTGGCGGCAAGGGCATGCGGATCGCGAATGACGCCACGGAATGCCGCGAGGCCTTCGATCGCGCCTCGAGCGAGGCGAAGGCGAGCTTCGGCGACGGGCGCGTATTCGTCGAGCGCTACATCCTGCGCCCGCGGCATATCGAGATTCAGGTCCTCGCCGACAGCCACGGCACCGTCCTGTACCTCGGCGAGCGCGAGTGCTCGATCCAGCGGCGCTACCAGAAGGTGATCGAGGAGGCACCGTCGCCGTTCATCGACGCCGCGACGCGCCGGCAGATGGGAGAGAGCGCCGTCGCCCTGGCCAGGGCCGTCGGCTACGTGTCGGCGGGCACGGTCGAGATGGTGGTCGACACCGACCGCAACTTCTACTTCCTGGAGATGAATACGCGCCTTCAGGTCGAGCACCCGGTGACGGAGGCGATCACAGGGATCGACATCGTCGCCGAGCAGCTGCGGATCGCGGGCGGTGAGCCGCTCGGGTTCTCCCAGGACGACGTGACGCTGACCGGCAGCGCGATCGAGTGCCGGATATACGCGGAGGATGCCGACGCCGGGTTCCTGCCGGCCACGGGCCGCTTGGCGCTCGTGCGCTTCCCGGCCGGACCCGGCATCAGGGTCGATCACGGGATGCTCGAGGGCCAGGAGGTCACGGCTGCGTTCGACCCGATGATCGCGAAGGTGATCGTGCACGGCGCGACTCGCGGCGAGCCGCGATCGAGCGCACGCGCGGCGCGCTTTGCGCGACACCGTGCTGCTCGGGACGATCACGAACACGGCGTACCTCGAGCGCGTGCTGGCACACCCGGCAGTTCGCAGGCCGGGAACCTGCACACCGGGTTCCTCGACGAGCACGCGGATGACGCTCGAGCGCCGCCACTGCCGACGGCGGAGGAGCAGCGGATCCTGATCGCCGCCGCGAGCGCTGGCCAGTCCGCGCTTCGATCCGCGCTTCGCAGCGCCCGAGCCGCTGGCGTCGATGGGCGAATGGAGGCCGTGAAATGAGGATCGAGGCCACCGTCAACGCCGAGGCAACCCGCAGGATGCCGTCGTGCTGCCCGGCACGGCAACGGAGCCACCCTGTGGCTCGACGGACGCGCCACACAAGGCGAGCCTGCGACCTGTGGGATGGGCGTTCGAGCTCGTCGCTCGAGACCGGGTCGAACGGATGTGGCTTGTCGCCGAGCACGACGCCATCTACATCCACGCGTTCGGCCGCGCGTGGACGCGTCGAGGTCATCGACCCGATCGAGAGGCACTGCGCGAGTCCGATCAGGCCGACATCGCGACCGCGCCGATGCCCGGACCGTCATCTCCGCCGCCGTCGACGGGGGGCGACCCGGTCACCGCCGGGCAGCAACTGCTGGTGATCGAGAGCATGAAGATGCAGAGCGAGATCGTCGCGTGGCGGGACGGGGTCGTCGAGCAGGTGCACGTCGTCGTCGGCGATTCCTTTGACCGCGGAGCGCCGCTCGTCAGCCTCGTGACCGAAGAGGAGGCGTGAAGCGTGCAGCGCCTCCATTCACACATCGACACGGGCTCGGCGACGTATCGGCGCCAACCGGGAGCACAACCTCGAGCTGTCGCGCTGAGCTCAGAGCCAAGCTGAACACGACGCGCGTACGAGCGTCCGCAGCGCGCCTGCGATCGGCTCGCCGAGCAGAACAAGCTGCACCGTTCGCGAACGGCTCGACCTGTTGCTCGACCGGGGCGCGCCGTTCCTCGAGCTGTCGGCGCTCGCCGCCGGGGAGGCCTATGGCGGCGAGGCTCCGGGCGGCCTGATCGTCACCGGCATCGGGTCGGTGAACGGCCGGGAGGTGCTGGTCACCGCCGGCGACAGCTCGCTCAAGGGCGGCATCGTGGTATCCGCTGTCGGTCAAGCAAGATCGTGCGCGCGCTGGAGATCGCCCTGGAGAACCGGCTGCCCGTCGTGCACCTGATCGACTCGCGGCGGCGCATATCTGCCGCTGCAGGACGAGCTCTACGCGCTCGGTGGGCATACGTTTCACAACCAGTGCCTGCTGAGCGGCCGGGGCGTGCCGCAGCTCGCGCTCGTCCTCGGGTGGTGCACGGCGGGCGGGGCCTATCTCCCGACGCTCTGTGACGAGTCGATCATGGTGCAGGGACACCGGCTGCGTGTTCCTGGCCGGACCGCCGCTCGTGAAGGCGGCGACCGGGGAAGAGGTGAGTGCGAACGAGCTCGGCGGCGCCGACATGCATACGACCGTCTCGGGCACGGCCGACTACGCGGTCGACACCGAGGAGGAGGGCATCGCCCTCGCGCGGGAGATCGTCGGGCTGTGGCGGAGGCCGGACAAGTCGTGGGTCGACCGGCGCGAGCCCGAGGCGCCGTATTACGACCCGGCCGAGCTGTACGGGATCCTCCCGGACGACATCAAGAAGCAGTTCGAGATCCGCGAGCTGATCGCGCGGCTCGTCGACGGCAGCCTCTTCCATGAGTTCAAGCCGGCGTACGGCGACACCATGGTCACGGGCTGGGCGTACATCTGGGGCTTCAAGGTCGGCATCCTGGCCAACAACGGCGTGATCTACAGCGAAGCGGCGAACAAGGCCATCGCAGTTCATGCAGATCTGCGATCGGGACGGCGTGCCACTGCTGTTCCTCCACAACGTCACCGGCTTCATGGTCGGCCGCGAGTACGAGCGCGGCGGTATCACCAAGGACGGGGCCAAGATGCTGATGGTCCAGGCCAACGTCACCGTGCCGAAGATCTCCGTTCTCGTGCCACGCGTCTCAGGCCGCCGCCAACTACGCCATGGCGGGGCGCGCCTGGGGCCCGCGGTTCCTGTTCGCGTGGCCGAACTCCCGCTCGGCCGTGATGGGCGCCGAGCAGGCCGTCAAGACGCTGACCGAGGTGCGCGTCGCCAGCCTGCGTCGACAGGGGCACGAGCCCGACCCCGGGGAGCTCGACCAGATCCGCGACGAGGTCGGTGACTACTTCGAGCGTACGAGCAACCCATATCACCTGACCTCCGAACTTCGCGACGACGGACTCATTGATCCTGTGCGACACCCGAAACACCCTCGGGATGGCGCTCTCGGCGACGTTCAACGCGCCGTTCGAGCGCACGCCGGGGGGCGTGCTGAGAATCTAGGAAAGGACCCGACCCCGTGACCGCCACCCGCACCCTTCCCGAAGAGATCCTCTATGAGGTGGAGGACAAGGTCGCCTGGCTGACCATCAACCGGCCGGAGTCCCGCAACGCGCTCAACAAGGCGGCCCGCGACGGCATTCGCACCGGGTTCGAGCGCTTTCGCGACGATGATGACGCCGCCGTCCTCGTCCTCACCGGTGCAGGCGACAAGGCGTTCTGCGCGGGCGGGGACCTCAAGGAGATGGCCGACACCCAGCTGAAGATCCCTCCCAAGGACTTCATGGTCTACCTGCAGCGCACGCTCAAGGTCGAGAAACCGATCATCGCGGCGGTCAACGGTGTCGCATATGCCGGTGGCTTCCTGCTGGCCCAACAGGTCGACCTCGTCATCGCCGCCGACCACGCCACGTTCGCCATCACCGAGGCCAAGGTGGGTCGCGGGTCGCCGTGGGCGGCACCGTTGCCGTGGCTGATCCCGCCTCGAGTCGCGATGGAGCTTCTGCTCACGGGTCAGCCGATCACCGCTCAGCGTGCCTACGAGGTCGGGCTGGTCAACAAGGTGGTCCCGTACGACCAGCTTCGCGACGAGGCGGCGAAGATGGCGCGGACGATCGCTGACAACGCGCCGCTCTCGGTGCGCGCGGGGAAGGCGCTCGTGTTCGCGTCAGCCGACCACGGCTGGGAAGCCGGGCTCGACCAGGGCGACGAGATCTACAAGCCCGTCTATCTGAGCGAGGACGGCCAGGAGGGTCCGCGCGCATTCCGCGAGAAGCGCAAGCCGCAGTGGAAGGGCCGGTAGCCACGGCTCTGCCGGCCGTCAGCGATTCGCTTGCGGCGGCACAGCGCGCCTCGCACTTCACCCTGGCCGACCTCTTCCGCCGTTCGGCGCGGTTGTACGCCGAGCGGCCGGCGCTCGTCTGTGAGGAGCTCGAGCTCACCTATCGTCAGCTCGACGCGCGCACCGACCGGCTGGCCTGCGCGCTGCGAGACCGAGGGCTCGGGCGGGGAGACAGGATCGCCGCGCTGTCGACAACGCGGCCCGAGTACGCGGAGCTGTACATCGCCGCGGCGAAGCTGGGCATCACGGTCGTGGCCCTCAACTTCCGGCTCCACCCGGATGAGATCCGTCATTGCCTCGAGCTCGGGCGTCCGGCGCTCATCGTCGTCTCACCCGATCAGCTACCGCTGCTCGATCGTGTCGGGGCCGGGCTCGAGACCGTGACATTGGCGGCACGTCCGGGTGGCGACGACGGCGACTACGAGTCGCTCCTGCGGGCAGCGCCGGCGGAGCGCCTGCCGCCGGTATCCGAGCCGGAGGACATCCACTGCGTGCTCTTCACGAGTGGGACCACCGGCCGCCCCAAAGGGGCGATGATCAGCCAGCGCGCCTCGGTCATGCGTGCGTTCCGCTGCGTTGACTGGTTCGAGCTCGCGCCCGAGGACGGCATGATCGGATGGATCCCGATGTTCCACACCGGAGGCGACGAGTGCCTTCAGGCCACACTGCTCAGCGGAGGCCGGTTCGCCACCTTCGAGCAGGCCGACCCCGAGTCACTGTTCCGCGGCATCGAGCGCCATCGGCTGACGTGGACGGCCATGCTGCCGGGTCTGATCACCGACTTCCTCCATCATCCCGCGCGCACGCGCTACGACCTCTCCAGCCTCCGGTTCACGCTCGGCTACGCCAACATGATGCCGCGCGTCGTGCAGGAGTTCACACGGGCAACGGACTCCGGGTTCTGGGACACGTTCGGCCAGACGGAGAGCAGCTTCGTGGTCGCACTCGACCTGGTGGCACCCGGAGAGGAACCGACTCTCCGCAAGCGTCCGGCGCCGCTGCTCGACGTACGAATCGTCGACGAGATGATGCGAGACGTCGGCGTCGGCGTGCCCGGAGAGTGCGTCGTCCGAGGACCGACGGTGATGTCCGGCTACCTCGAGGATCCGCTGGCGACCGAGGACGTGTTCCGCGGTGGATGGCTGCACACCGGCGACGTTCTCGTCGCCCACGACGATGGCACCCTGACCTATGTCGACCGACTGAAGTACCTGATCAAGACGGGCGGCGAGAACGTGTATCCGGCCGAGGTGGAGGCAGCGGTCACCGCCCACCCGTCGGTGCGAGAGGCCTGCGCGGTGAGTGTCCCGGACGATCGGTGGGGCGAGACGGTCAAAGCGGTCGTGGTGCTGGAGCCCGGTGCGGCGGCGTCCTCCGGGGAGATCGCCGAGTGGTGCCGTGGCCGCCTGGCCGCCTTCAAGCGCCCCCGCTACGTCGAATTCCTCGCCTACGAGGACGTGCCCCGCAGCACGACGGGCAAGATCCTGCGTCACGAACTGGAGCGCAGACCGATCGAGCAGGATCAGCGCGTATGACGCCCGCTCCCTCCGCCGGACCGGCGACGGGACCCCCCGGCGCGGTCGCGCGCGCCGATGGCGCCATCCGAGATCGGATCGGCGGTCACGTCGTCGGACGGCGCACCGAGCTCGAGCTGCTCTTCGCGGCTGTGGCCTCAGGGCGTGACATTCTCATCGAGGGGCCTCCCGGCACCAGCAAGACGACGATGCTCGGAGCCATCACCGCGGAATGGGGCATCCCGCTGGTGCTCGTCGAGGGCAACGCCGAGCTCACCTCGGCACGGCTGATCGGGCATCACCTGCCCGCCCGCGTGCTGCAGGAGGGCTATACCGAGGACAACTTCGTTCCCGGTCCGCTCGTGCGCGCCATGCGCGAAGGAGCGTTTCTCTACATCGAGGAGTTCAACCGGGCGCCCGAGGATGCGCTCAACACGCTGCTGATGGCCATGGCCGAGCGGCGGCTCATCGTGCCCCGCATCGGAGCCGTCGACGCCGCGCCCACGTTCCGCCTGATCGCGTCCATGAACCCGTACGACAACGTTGGGACGATGCGCGTCTCGGCCAGCGTGCACGATCGGTTCTGCCGTCTGGCGGTCGGGTACCAGGACGAGGACGCCGAACGACGCATCGTCGCGCTGCGGACCCGGCCGCACGATGGCGACGCGTTCTCGGACCGTCTCGTCGCTGATGCCGTCGCGCTCACGCGAGCCACCCGCGACCACGACGCACTCAGGTTCGGCAGCAGCGTCCGCGGGGCCATCGATCTGGTCTACATCGCACTCGAGCTCTCGCGGCTGCGCGGAACAGAGTCGCAGAACAGCGATGGCTATCCACCTCTGCTGCTTGACGCGATGATCGTCGCGCTGTCCGGGCGGGTTCAGGTACACGAGGTGGCCGGTCGGACGCCGGAGGACGTTCTCCGCCAGATCTGGGCCGATCGGTTCGCCCCGCGGACGAAGGCGACGGCGCCAGGCTGAAGCGCGGCCGAGCGGGACCAGTTCGCTGCGTCGACCGGGCTCGAACACCGTCTCCGGCCGCTGGCGCGGCGTCCGAAGCAACTCACCAACGAGCCGACGGTGTTCGACGCACTGAGAGATGGGACCGGCATGGTGCTCGTCGGTCGACAGGATCCTGGCGCGCCGTCACCCGACGGGCGCATCGGCGCCCGGACCGTGTTCACCGGCGAGGAAGCGGAGTCCGTGCATGTCGGAGCCGACTCCGTGGTCGACCTGCGGGTCCGCGCAGCGGCCCGCGAGATCGCCGCGTGTGTCTCCGTGCGTCTGCCCCGGGTCGAGCGCATCTCGACGCGCGGGCGGGGCCAGATCCGCAGCACGCCGTTCGACGGGAGTGGCGACGATGTCGATCTCGATCGCACTCTCGACGCCATGATCGAGCGGCCCGTGCTCGGCGACGAGGACGTCATCGTCCGCGAGCGAGTCCACACGTCACGGTCGGTCGTCCTCGCCGTCGACGTGTCGGGATCGATGAAGGAGGATCGCCTGCGCACTGCGGCGGCGACGGTGGGCGCGCTGGCCGCGGCTCTCGTTCGCGACGAGCTCGCCGTGGTCGCGTTCTGGTCGGACGCGGCCTGGCTGACCGGGTTCGGCCGCCGAATGAGCGCCGGTGACCTCGCCGATGCCCTGATGGCACTTCCGGCCAGGGGGCTCACCAATATCGCGCTGCCGCTGGAGCTCGCCGCCTCCGCATTGACGGAGCGCCGCTGGCCGGAGGGTCGCGTGCTCCTTCTATCGGACTGCGTCCACAATGCCGGGGGCGACCCGCGCCTCGCGGCCGCCGCTCTCCCGCGTCTCGACGTTCTCCTCGACGTGACCGGGGAGAAGGATCTTGATCTCGCCGGCGACCTGGCCCGGGTTGGTCGGGGACGTGTGCGGACCGTCGGCGGCTATGGCGATGTCGCACCGGCTCTCACCGCGGTCTTCGAGCCCTGACCGCGTCTCGCGGTGAAAATGGAAAATCAACCAACCGACCGTTGGACAATGCGACGACCGGCGGGTAGACTCGCGGCGCATCGGTGGCTGAAAAGGGGCCGTCATGTTCGCGGAGTACGGGTAGGTGGCCTGCGATGCCTGACGCGGCCATCCTCGAACGATTCAGGCTCGAGGACCGGGTCGCGATCGTGACCGGGGCCTCGTCGGGGCTCGGCGTGACGATCGCGGTGGCGCTGGCGCAGGCAGGCGCGGACCTCGTTCTGGTGGCCAGGCGAGTGGACCGGCTGAGGGACACGAGCGCAATGGTCGCCGAGACCGGGCGGCGGGCGCTCGTCGTCGAGGGCGATGTGTCGAGCCCCGAGGACTGCGACCGTAGCGTCGCGGCGGCGATGGACGAGTTCGGTCGCCTCGACGTCCTCGTCAACAACGCGGGACTCGGCATCGTGCGTCCGGCCCTCAAGCAGTCCCCGGAGGAATTCAGGACCGTGATCGACGTCAACCTGAACGGCGCGCACTGGATGTCATGCGCGGCGGCACGGGTGATGGGCGCGGGCAGTGCGATCGTGAACATCGCCAGCATGATCGGACTGACGACCGCCGGGACGCCTCAGGCGGCCTACGCCGCCAGCAAGGCCGGTCTGATGGGGTTGACGCGTGACCTGTCGCACGAGTGGACGGGCCGCCGCGGCATCCGTGTGAACGCGGTGGCACCCGGTTATTTCGCCTCCGAGATGACCGAGGACCACGCCGAGGCGATCGGTGCTCTTCTCGCCCGGGTGCCGTCAGGCCGCATGGGCGAGGGCGAGGAGCTCGCCGCCGCTGTCGTCTTCCTGGCCAGCGACGCCGCGAGCTACATCACCGGACAGACGCTCGTCGTGGACGGAGGGTTCACGGTCAGCTGATCGGGTTGCGACGTCAGCGGGCGCCCGAGCGGTCGTTCCTCGCGCACGTGCGATACTCACTGTTCATCAAGGTTCTCGACCCGGGCATGGAGGAGCGCCAGGAGGCTGGGATGGATGAGATCCTGCATGCGCTGGGCATCAAGGGACGAGCTTCTCTCGAGGAGGTCGCGGGTGCGCTCGGGAGCGCGCCGTCCGTGGCCGAGCAATCGCTGCGCGAGCTCGAGGGCACGGGGCTCGTGATCGAGCGGGCGGCAGGCCGCCGACCGGGATGGATGCTGAGTCCCGCCGGGCGAGACGCTCACGCGATCCAGTGCTGGGAGAGCGTCAGCGAGGACGCTCGGGCGCGGCTGGTTGCCGAGTACAGTGCGTTCCTACGGCTCAATACCCGCGCCAAGACGGTGTGCTCCATCTGGCAGACGACGAGCGATGAGCACCGACGGGCCGAGCTGTTGATGGAGCTGGACGAGATCCATGAGCACGTCGAGCCGGTGCTCAGCCGCTGCGGCGAGATCGTCGGGCGCTTCGGGCGCTACGCCGCGCGCCTCGCCGAGGCACTGGAGCGAGCCCATGACGATGGGCGGTACGTCGTGAGTCCGAGCGTTGACAGCTTTCACACTGTGTGGTTCGAGTGTCACGAGGACTTTCTGGTGACGTTGCGGCTGAGTCGGCACGACGAAGGCTCGTGGTGAGCGGCAGCCGGGTGGCGCGACCGTGATGCGACACCCTCTGGCGGATCCGAAGTGGACCCTGCCCGAAGTCGGAACCTCGTGCCGGATCACCCGCGCGGCAATGCTGCGGCGCGTGGAGGAGAATCTGGACCGCGCGGGCGTCTCGTCGTGGAGCGCGCTCGCCGGCGATCGCTGGGCGGAGGCGTTCAGCGCCGCTGACGGGGAGGAGCTCGCGCGGTCGATCTTCCAGCAGTTCCAGCACGCGGAGCGCCGAAGGTACTTCGCCGGATGCGAAGCCGCCCTGCGCGATGCCCCCGAGCGCTACATCCTGCGCTCCGACACCGAGCGCTCGGCACCGGCGCCGGCATTCGCCGGACGCGTGATCGGCGACGGCGACAACGTGTTCGAATACGAGGACGTCACCGGTACGGTGATGGTTGTCCGCCATGTCTCGGACGTGAGCGAGCTGATGACGATGGGCGTGCCCGACGAGACGATCGGGGTGATCGACGATGCCGGCGGCACGATGACGGCCCCGATCCTTCCGGAGTTCGCGGGCGTTCTGTGCCTTGCCGGCTCGGTCCGCAGCCACCTTGCGATCATCGCGCGCGAGTTCGGCGTGCCGGTGCTGATGGGCGTGCGTCTCAGCCGCCCGCTGCACGACGGCGAGCGGATCACCGTCTCGTACTCGGCGGCCGCACAGAGCGTCGAGGCGTACTTCGGCGAGGACTTCAAGCCCCGCGCCGAGATCCGGCCCGCGGAGCCCGACGCGTGAGCGAGTGGCGGATCTCCGAGCAGGAGCTTGGGCGGGTCAACCGCTTCCTCCAGTCGTGCGAGGACCAGTTGATCCACAACTGCGTGACCCGCACCGCCCAGGAGTCGAAGCTGTTTCCGATCATGCCCTACCTCCAGCTGAGCTTCTTCGAGGCCTATTACCGCTTTCCGGACCTGCTGCGAAAGGCCGGCGAGGTGATCTCTCCCGAGGAGGCGGGCCACCGCGCCCGCAACACCACCTGTCACCTCGGCAGGCTGACCTCGTGGGGGATCTCGAACTTCTACCTCAACGCCCGTACGGAGCTGATCAAGATCGGGCTCGTGCGGCCGGAGGACAACCTCGAGGACCTGTGGACGATCGTCGACTGGCACGAGCGCTTTGCCTCGACGCTACCACCGGCGCAACGGCCACGTCTGGACCTTGCCGGCGTGGGACACCTCGCAGGATCACGAGGAGCGGGTGCTCCAGGTCTTCGAGGCTGACGCGTTCGAGGCCGACGAGACGCTGCGGGAGGCCGCGGCGCGCTTTCTCGCCGTCGGCACGCAGTACTCGTTCCTGGCCAACTGCGAGAGCCGAATGGGACTTCAGAGCGTCGGCCCGTACCGGCTCGGCGGCCGCCGGCTGATGCACACCCGCGATTTTCTGAACCTCAGCGAGTGCGACTACTCGTGGCTCGACGAGATCGGCGCCGAGATCCCGTTCAACAACCTGACCGCTGTGGTCATCACCGACGGCGTCGCGATCGAGATCAACGACTTCGCGACCGCGTACACGACCCCTGAGCATTACCAGGACCGCATCATCGGCGTCGGCCTGTACACGTCCGACTTCCTGTGCGACCGCTACGTGCCGGTTGGGATGGACAGCCGCCGGGATCTCGTCGACATGCTCGAGAACATGACCGAGGCGATGAAACGTGCGACCGCCAAGCTGTACCGGCGGTTCAGCACGATGTCGTTCGATCAGATGGTGGAGGCCGGGGTTCACGCGTACTTCCAGGCCGCGGCCGATCCGGTCCACATGGCGGGCCTCTACGCGCAGCAGGAATGGGAGCTGATCGACGACCGCACCCGCAGGCTGTGGGAGATCTACACCGAGGAGTACTCGCTCGACAGCTACATGAGCAACATGACGGCACTCGATGGTCATCAAGGAGCAGAGAACGAGTACTACCTGAGCCCGGTTCCGTACCGCTTGTGGCGCTCGTCAGACGCCCATGACGAGCTTCCCCAGCACGGGCGCGTGCGCGCGTTCGTGCCCGCGTATGTGCTGAACGACCATGATTACCCGCGCCGCGTGAACCCCAACGGCGATCGCGACGTGAAGGGCTCAACGAGCCTTCCGCCCAAGCGGGGGCGCTACACGTTCGCGTCCGGGCGGCTGACCGAGGACGAGATGAACCGGGCCGCCCGGGAGTTCTCTTCGCCACTGCTCGAGCCGCCGTGGCGCAACATCGATGACCCGACCGTCAAGTACCACTGGCGGCAACCCGAGGTCGAGGCGTTGTACCGCTACACGCAGGAGCGCTCGCGATTGCTGCGCGACCGCGGGGCGTCGCTCGTGCGCGCCGACCTCGACCGGATCCGGTCGGAGGCGCGGGAGCGGCCGTGGAGCGAGGTGCGGGCGGGCGACGGGCCCGTGCCCGTCAGTGCGGCACCGCGCCCGCAGGCAGCAGGTCGATGAACCGCTGCGCCGTGGCCTGAGCCGACTCCACGAATTGAGTCAGCGCTCGCCGGCGGTCGCGTCGCCTGCGGACGACCGCGATCACCGTCGGCGTCGCGCCCGCCAGCTCGATCACTCGGATCAGAGGATTCGGCGCCAGGCGCCCGAGCGCGCCCGGCGAGGTGATCAGGAGGTTGTGCGTGGCCAGCGCGAACTGCGCCTCCGGCACAGTCCTCACCGGCATGACCAGCGGCTCCCAGTTGGGGCCGCCGCGATAGTCGTTCAGCTGCCAATGGTCGGCCCACTCGGCGGGGGCGTCGAGCGGCAGGGTCGGGTAGTGCAGGATCTCCTCGACGTCGACCGCGGTCATGCCCGCGATCTCATGCGCCGCCCCGACCATCACGACTCGCGGCTCCTCCGCCAGCGGGGTCGTCTCGAGCTCGGCGTGGATGACCGGCGCGCGGACGATCGCCACGTCGACGAGTCCCTCGACCAGCGCAGCGATGTGCGCGCCGAAGGCCAGATCCTCGAGCTGCAGAGCGACGTCCGGGCGGTCGTGGCGATATGCAGCGAGGATCGGCGCGAGCAGCTCGCCGGCGCTGAGGACTCCCGCCATCACCCCGATCCGTAGCGAGGACGACCCGGGCTCCGCCATCTGGCGCAGCGCGACGCGCGCCTGGTCGACCCGGATCAGGATGTCCCGGCCGTGGTCCAGGAGCTCGCAACCTGCCGCGGTGAGCTCGATGCCACGCGAGCTGCGCTGCATCAGCTCCACGTGGAGCTCGCTCTCGAGTCGGCGTACGGCCTGGGAGACCTGCGGCTGAGTGATATGCAGCCGCCGCGCCGCCGCGCGCACGCCTCCCTCCTCGGCCACCGCGACGAAATAGCTCAGTTGGCGCAGATCCATTGACAACGCCATGCGCGCGCCGGCGCCCGCTCCTCTCAACAAACGATTGGTGGAAAGCGTACTGCAATCGCGAGGGGCGATATCGATCTCGTATCACCCGTTACCCAGCTCGGGTCTATCCGCCGCGCCGTGGGTGACCTAGCCTCACACCCGAGCAGGTCCGGCGCGGTGCGCCAATCAGGTCAACGGAGAGGAAGACATGAGCTTTGATCACGCGATCGTCATCGGGGGCAGCGTCGCGGGCCTGACCGCGGCGCGAGCCTTGAGCGAGACGTTCGACCGCGTCACCATTCTCGAGCGCGACGAGCTCCCCGACGGCGTCGAGCATCGACCAGGGGTGCCTCAGGCCAAGCAGCTGCACGTGATCCTGCCACTGGGGGCGCAGATCATGGATGAGTTCTTCCCGGGCTTTCAGCAGGAGTTGATGGATGCGGGCTGCTCGGTCTTCGACGAGGTCAAGGACACGCCCTGGTTCGGCCGTCAGGGCTGGCGTGCGCGCCGCGAGTCCGACGTGAAGCTGATCGGCTTTCGCCGCCCGCTGCTGGAGCACGTCGTCCGCGAACGTGTACGGCGGATCGACAACGTCAACATCGTGACGGCAACGGTCACGGGGCTGGTCGGATCCGATGACGGCTCAAGGGTGGTCGGGGTTCAGATCGCTGGAGCGGACACGGGCACCGTCGCGGCGGAGCTCGTCGTCGATGCGAGTGGGCGGGGTTCGCGCAGCCCGAAGTGGGTGGAGCAGCTCGGATACGAGCGGCCGGAGGAGCAGCACGTTCGCGCCTACTACGGGTACGCCAGCCGGTTCGTCCGGGTCGACGAGGAGAAGCTTCCCCAGGGCCTGCGCGGAGTGATCACGATGCCGTTTCCGGGCCGCACCCGGGGTGGATGCTTCCTGCCATCGGACAACGGCCTGTACACGTGCTGTGCGATGGGCGCGATGCGGGACTACCCGCCCGCCGACGAGGACGCGTTCATGGAGTTCCTCCGGCAGGCACCATCACCGCTGATCGCGCAGATGGCGGAGCTGGCCGAGCCGGTGACCGAGATCAACACCTACCAGCACCCCGGCAACCAACGGCGGCTGTGGGAGCAGATGCGGCGCCGGCCACGCGGATTCATCCCGATCGGCGACGCGGTTGCGTCGTTCAACCCGATCTATGGTCAGGGCATGACAGTCGCGGCGCTCGAGGCGCAGAAGCTCCGCGATCGCATCGCCACGCTCGACGGCGATCTCGATGCGCTGCCGGACGCATTCATGGACGATCTCACCGCCTCGTGCGAGTTCGCGTTCTCGATCGCGGCCGGTAACGATGCGAACTACCCGGGGGCGACGTTCGTCAACGCCGAGCCGCCCCCGCCCGAGAACGCCGAGTTCTTCGCCGCCGCCGAGCAGGTCGCCACCGAAGACCCGGATGTCGCCCGCGACATCCTGCACGCCAGCGGCTGGTTCGAGCCCGAGCTGCTCGCGTCGCCGGAACTCGTGGCCAAGGTCGAGGCGTGGACCGCGTCCGGCCGCGCGGTCACCAACAACGATCCCGCCCGCGTCCGCGAGCCCGTGGTCGAAACGATCTAACCGAGAGGACCGGACATGAACGTCGACGTCAACGGGATCAACCTGCATTACCTCGACGAGGGGGAGGGGGCGCCGGTGCTGATGCTGCACGGCTTCCCCGACAGCTCGCGGGCGTGGCGCCACCAGATCCCGGCGCTGACGGATGCGGGCTTTCGGTGCGTCGTGCCCGACCTTCGCGGCTTCGGCGAGAGCGATGCGCCCGAGGAGGTCGCCGCGTACGCGATCCCGGAGATCGAGAAGGACCTGATAGAGCTCCTCGACCAGCTCGGAATCGAGCGCGTCCAGCTCGTCGCGCACGACTGGGGTGCGGCGCTCGGGTGGTACTTCGCCGGCCTGAACCCCGATCGGGTCGAGCGCTACGCGACGTTGCAGGTCGGACACGGCGCCAACCACTTCGCCGGCCGCGAGGAATCGCGCCAGCGCTCCTGGTACATCCTCTTCTTCCTGCTCGAGGGGACAGCCGAGGATGCGCTGCAACGCGACGACTGGCGGATGTTCCGTGAGTGGATGGACACGTATCCCGACGCGGACCAGGCGATCGCCGACTTCTCCCGACCGGGACGCCTCACGGCAGGTCTCAACTGGTACCGCGCGAACTTCGATCCGGCGGCCTTCTCAGGCGAGGCGCCGTACACCGTGCCCGGGATACAGTGCGACGCGATGGGCATCTGGAGCCCGGGCGAGAAGTTCCTGACCGAACATCAGATGCTCGCGTCGCCCCAATACGTCGAGGGCACGTGGCGCTACGAGCGGATTCTCGGGGCGAGCCACTGGGTCCAGCTCGACAAACCCGACGAGGTCACCCGGTTGCTGCTCGACTTCCTGGAGCCTCAGTCGGGCACGTGAGCACCGGCAGACGGTCGCCCGCGATTGTCTGCGTCGCCAAACCGTGGCGGGCTGCCCGCAGGCCATCGCGGCCCCGTTCCATCAGAATGAGAGCGTGGATCACATCCCGTTCGTCCTTCGCCGGCACGTACCGAGCGTCGCCCGTGGGAGTGAGCTGCTGGCCGAGCAGGCGCGCACCCGTGCCCGTGTGTCGGCTGCGGTCGATGCGCTCAGACGCGGGGAGACCGTGATCGTGGTCGGCGATCGCCACTCCGGGTTCGTCGGCGCGCTCGTCACCGCTGCCGACCAGATCACGCCGGAGATCGTCAACCTCTACATCACCCGCGCGCGGGGGCCGCTGTATGTGACGATGGATTCGGACCGCCTCGCCGAGCTCGGCCTGGAGCTGATCCGACCGCATAGCGCAACGCCGGACCGGGCCGCCGTGCATGTGCCGGTCGACTTTCGCCCGGGGACGACGACGGGGCTGTCGGCGGCCGACCGCGCAGCGACGATTCGGGGGCTGGTCGATCCCGACAGCACCGCCAAGGACTTCCGGGTCCCTGGTCACGTCTTCCCGATCGGCGCGCGCCCGTCGGGCGTGCTCGAGCGACCGGGGCACACCGAGGCGGGCGTCGACCTCGTGCGAATGGCCGGGCGCGCGCCGGCGGCGGTCACCTGCTCGATCCTGTCCGAGTCCGGAGACACGGCCGACGTCGACGAGATCAACGCGTTCGCCGCCGAGCTCGGATTGATCGTGATCAAGATCGCCGACGTGGCGGGCTACCGCCGCGAGCGCGAGGACGTGATAGACCGCGTCGGTGAGGTGTTCCTGCCGATCCCGGAAGGCCGCTTCATGGCGATCGGCTACGCCGACCGCTTTGAGTCCGGCGAGCACCTCGCTCTGGTCCTCGGCGACCTCGGCGAAGATGGGCCGATCATGGTGAGGGTGCACACCGAGTGCCTGGCCGGCGACGCGTTCGGGTCGCTGATCTGCGATTGCGGGACGGAGCTGAGGCGCTCGATCGAGGAGATCGTGGAGCACGGACGCGCCGTTTTGCTGTACGTCCGCTCGCCGGGTGGCGATCGCCGGCGGCTTCGACACCTGGAGCCCGATGTCGCGCCGGCCCTCGGCGATCTCGACCAGCAGGCCGTCGACGCGGCCGTCAACGGAGTGGCGCTCTCGATGCTGCGCGACCTTGGGATCACCGCCAAACGGATCGGCGGCGACGCGGTCAGCTGATCCTTGTAGAGGACTTTCACGGGGGCTGCTCAGGCCACCGTGAGCTTGGCCCTGAGCAGCGCAGGGTCCTGGGCGGCCAGACCGTGCTCCAGCAGCCACCCGATCGGGCCGCCGGTCCAGCCCTCCAGCGAATCGAGCACGGCCTCGATCGCGGCCACGGACGTCCGCAGGAGCTCCGGCTGCCCGACCGTGAGTTGCTCCAGCGCCGCTTCACGGTGGGCCGGCGACCACCCCAGCGCGAGCCGCCCGGGCAGGTGCTCGAGGCTGTCCTCGGTGCGGACGTAGTCGGCGATGATGTCCTCACGGGGTACGCCGACGCCGGCGAGCGTGACCGCGGTGGCGATCCCGGTGCGGTCCTTGCCGGCCGCGCAGTGGAGCAGCAGGGGCGCCGGCTCGGTGGCCACGACGTGGACGACCTGCGTGAGCTTGGCGGCTGCGGTGCGAACGAGGAAGCGGTAGGTCGTCGCCAGGTCGGCGTACGCGGCCTGACGTAGCTCGGCCTGGCGCTCCGGGCTCAGTTCCGGCAGCAGCGGGATGTTGATCACGTGTGCACCGCCGGCCACGAGCGGATGCTCCGCGTCCCCGGCCTCGCCGGCCGAGCGCAGGTCGATGACGGTCCGCGGCGGCCACGGTCGCAGCGGAGGGGAGGGGTCACCCAGGATCGGCGCATCGCTGCGGTACAGCCGGCCGGACCGAACGCGCCGGCCGCCGGCCGCCGGGAGGCCCCCGACGTCGCGAAGATTCTGAAGGCCCCAGGGAGGCTCGTCGATTGGAGCGGTGGGCATGTCGGGTCCGATGGCACGTGCCCCGGTGGTCGCCTAGAGGGTCTCGAAGACGCCCATCCAGTCCTCGATCATCCCTTCGTGGCCCGGCGTGATCTGGACCACGAGCTCGTCGTAGCCGGCGTCCTTGACCTTGCTGAGGCGCTCGCGCAGCTCGGCGGGCGTCCCCGTCACCGTCGTCGCACGGATCAGATCCTCGGTGGCGAAATGCTCCTCGTCCTCCCGGAGGAACAGCAGATGCCCGCGATGGAGTGTGAGGTAGCGCTGGTCGGCCGGCTCGTAGGTCTCATACAGGGCCCGGTACTCGCGGGCGGCACGGCTGACCGGCGACTCGTCCGCGGCCCCCGCCTCGTCCGCGCCACCGCTCGGGTCGGCGCCGCGGTCGATCGCCTCCATGATCGCGTGCAGCACCTGGACCGCGAACGGCCCCGTTTCGGCCTTCGCTCGCGCGCAATCGGCGCGCTCGCCCTCCCGTAGCACCGATCCCCAGATGAAGATCGCTTCTGTGCGCTTGCGATGCTCGGGGTCATGTCCTGGCGGCCCGCCAGTTCGCGTTCATGTCCTGGAGCGCCGTGGCGGCGCCGGCGAAGTTCTCGCCAAGTCGACGTTGACCCAGTTGGCGCCGAGATCGGCGGCGAGCTTGCGTCCCTTCGGGCCAACGCGGAGACGTGAAACGGGATCTCGGCGTCGATGTTGATCAGGCCGGCCTCGGGGTTCAGGAAGCGGATCTTGCGGGTCTGGCCCTCCATCCGCAGCTCGGCCGTTCCTCCCGACAGCAGCGTCTGCATGATGCGGATGTACTCACCCATGTCCGCGAGCTTGTAGCTGCCGAATCCCATCGTCAGCCGGCCGGTGAAGCCCGTGCCGATCCCGCAGTCGATCCGGCCCGGGGCGAGATGGTTGAGCGTGGCGAGCGCGTTTGCGGCGACCGGCGCGATCCGGTTGGACGGGATCCAGCATGCCGGTGGCCAGCCGAATCGTGTCGGTCTTCACGGCGGCGGCGCCCATCGTCGTGAACAGATCTGCCGAGAGCATCTGCGTGTCGTAGAACCACGCTGTGCGGAATCCGGCCGTTTCGGCCCGTTGCACCGTCTTCCACGCATCCGCCGGGGTCGCCAAGGCCACGCCAAAATCCATTTCCCGCTCCTCTCGCTTTTGGATATCTTACCAATCGTTCGGTAGGCTGAGCGATAGTTTCGGACGCGGACGACAGGAGGCGTGATGGCACAGAACGGACACAGGTTCGGGCTTGACGGACGCACCGCGATGATCACCGGGGCCGGTCAGGGGATCGGTCGCTCCACGGCCCTGGCCTTCGCGGCCGCGGGCGCGAGCGTGGCCGTTGCCGACTCGGGATGCCGCCCTCGCGGCGGGGACCGTGTCCGAGATCGAGGCGGCCGGCGGGCGGGCGCTGGCCAGCGTGTTCGACGTGACGAAATCCGCTGACGCGGAGCAGGCCGTCGCCGGGGCAATCGAGCGGCTCGGTCCCGTGACGGTGCTGGTCAACAACGCCGGCGGCGGGAACCCGCCGACCACGATCATGTCCCCGGAGGCGGACTGGGACCGGTGCGTGGACCTCAACTTCAAGGGCGTCGTGAACATGTGCCGTGCGGTATGGCCGACGATGATCGAGCAGGGTGGCGGCGCGACCTCCAATGCGGCGTCCCTGTCGGCAACGCGTGTCCTGCCCGGCCTGATCGCGTATTGCTCGGCAAAGGCCGCCGTCGTGCAGCTCACCCGCTGCCTGGCCCTGGAGGGGGCGCCACACCGGATCCGGGCCAACTGCCTCGCGCCCGGGTTCATTCTGACCCCCGCCCTGCAGGAGTACTTCGCCTCGACCGGCGATCCCGAGGAAACCGCGGCCGCCGTCGCCGCCGGCGTGCCCGAGGGGCGGCTCGGCGACCCGGCCGAGATCGCCGAGCTGTACCTGTTCCTCGCCTCGGACGCGGCCGCCTACATCACCGGTGCCGCCGTCCCGATCGACGGAGGCGCGCAGCTGGTCTGAGTTCCCGTGCACGCGGAATCGACCCGGACCCTCATGAAAGGGCATACATGATCAAGTTCTTCGGGCTCATCCCCCGCCGACCGGACATCTCGTCGTCCGAGTTCCACGACCACTACCGCCACCCCCACGGCACCCTCGGACGGCAGATCGCGACGTTCCGCCAGTACGTGCAGAGCCATCAGATCCACACCGATCGCCTGGGCGACGGGCAGGAGGTCTTCGAGGCCGTCGCCGAGGTGTGGTTCGACACGGTCAGCGATGCCGTCGGCCTGGCCGACGATCCGCACTACATCGAGCACGTGCAGCCGGACGAGCCGAACTTCGTCGACATGGAGAAGCTCAAGTGGCTCTACACGACCGAGGAGGTGCTGATCTCGGGGCCCGATGTCCGCAGCGCCGATGCCGCGCAGCGGGGCCTGCAGAGCTTTCACCTGCAGCGGGCCACGTCGATCAAGCTGATGCAGTTCCGGGAGGAGTCCTCGGACGTGCTGCGTCCGGCCGAGGAGGACGCAGCCCTCGGCGCGCGTCTCGGTGCGATCCGCCACGTTCGCTGCCGGCCGCAGCGAGACATCCACGCCGAGGAGCCGCCCGCGTTCGCGGAGGTGCAGGAACTGTGGTGGCCCACGGTGTGGGCCTTCGAGGAGGCGGTCGGGTCTGGCGCGGCGCTGGCCGAGTTGCTGGCGATGTCTCCTTCGTCGGTGACGCTGCTGGCGCAGGCCGAGCGCTTCATCTGAGGCCAATCTCTCTACCAAACGGTCGTTTGTGCTTGACAGATCCGGCGGTCAGCGCATATGGTTCCAAACCACCGATTGGTCAACGCCGTTGAGGATCGCGTTAGGGATTCCCGGGAGGCCGTTGTTGAGAGCTACAGTCCTTTCGAGCAAACGGTTGACCGGCTCCCGCGGAGTCTGGTTCGATTGATCTAGCGGCGATAGCCCATCGGGAACAGGGTCCGACTAGAAGAGCTGACTGAGGAGAGGTACGAGTGTCCACCGGGTTGCAAGACGCCGCGAAGCGTCGCGCCAGCGGGTGCCCAGGCGCCGAGGCCGACGATGTCGGTTAGCGACAGGAGCGCGCAAGACACGCCGGGCACGCCTGCGGCCGACGAGGGCGAGAACACTCTCACGATCCGCAATCTGTCGAAGGAGTTTCCGGGAACACGCGCTCTGGACAGGGTCGATCTCGACGTCCGCCGGGGCGAGATCCACGCACTGTGCGGCGGCAACGGCTCGGGAAAGTCGACGCTGATCAAGATCCTGTGCGGCGTCTACCAGGGCGAGCCCGATGGTGAGATCTCATGCGGCGGCATCGAGGGACAGGCAGATCACATGACGCCCGGTCTGGCGGATCAGATGGGCGTCAGGGTCGTCCACCAGGACCTCGGGGTGTTCCCGGATCTCAGCGTCGCGGAGAACATGTCGCTCGGTCGCGGCTTCGAGACCGGTCGCGCGGGAAAGGTCCAGTGGCGGAAGGTGCGCTCACGCACGAAGTCGCTGATCGAGCGGTTCGAGATTCCGGCCACGCCCAAGACCCTCATGCGGAGCCTGAGCCGTGCCGCACAGACCCAGGTCGCGATCGCCCGCGCACTCCAGGACCAGGACTCCGAGCACAACCGGGGCATCCTCGTCCTCGATGAGCCGACCGCCTCGCTTCCCGTGCACGAGGTTGATCTGCTCCTCGCCGCGCTGCGCCGATACGCATCGGAGGGCCAGAGCATTCTCTATGTCAGCCACCGCCTGGACGAGATCCTCGGGCTCACGGACCGCGTGACGATCCTGCGGGACGGTGCCAAGACCGGGACGTGGCCGACCCAAGGTCTCAGCGAGGACGTCCTGATCGAGATGATCGTCGGCCGGCAGATCGGGCGCGTCTTCCCCGATATGCCGCCGGTGACCGACGAGACGCCGATCCTCGAGATCGAGGACCTCTGGGCCGGGCCGCTCCAGGGCGTGAACCTGCGCGTGAAGCCCGGTGAAGTCGTCGGCGTTGCCGGGCTGCTCGGATCTGGCCGCAGTGAGCTATGCCGCGCGATCTTCGGCGATCTGGCCGTGAAGCGCGGGAGCATCCGCCTCGCCACCAAGGAGGTTCGCTTCACGCATCCGGAACAGGCGATGCGAGCGGGCATCGCGTTGGTGCCGGAGAACCGGGCGGCCGACGCGTCCTTCCTCGACCAGGCGGTGTATTCGAATCTGTCGGTGTCCGTCATCGGAACGTACTGGCGAGGCCTGCGAATGCGCGAGCGGAGCATGCGCGTCGACGGGAACGCGCTCGATGGGCAGCTACAGCGTCAAGGCGGCATCGGCGTCGGCGCCGCTCAACACGCTGTCCGGAGGCAACCAGCAGAAGGTGATCATGGCGCGCTGGATGCGTCGCAAGCCTCGGCTCCTGCTGTTGGACGAGCCGACGCAGGGCGTCGATGTCGGTGCCCGTGCGGACATCTACGCGGTCGTGCGCGATGCAGTCGCCAACGGAGCCGCGGCGCTGATCGTGGCCTCCGACTTCGAGGAGCTGGCCCACGTGGTCGATCGCGCGATCGTGTTGCGTGACGGCCGCTTGGTGGCCGAGGTGGCACCAGCAGATCTGACACCCCATCGATTGACCGAGTTGAGCTACGCAGAGGATGGAGCGACCGCACATGGCAACTGAAACCGTGACCCCGCGGACGCCTCGCGGCAACATGCCGTCCGCGCGTGTGGTCATTCCCGAGCTGCTGGAGCGCGGCGGGCTGATCATCCTCCTGATTGCGCTCATCATCCTGTTCTCGGTCGACTCCAAGAGCTCGACCGCCTTCACCTCCAGCGCGAACATCCAGAACATCCTCGGCAACCAGGGCGTGACCGGCATCATCGCCCTGGCGATGGTCCTCCCGCTCGTGTCCGGGTACTTCGACCTCTCGGTCGCCGCCGTCGCCGGGCTCTCGAACGTCGCCTGCGCCGCGCTGATCGGCACCCATGGGGATGCCGTGATCGTCGGCATCATCGGGGCACTGCTGATCTCGGCCATCGCCGGGTGCATCAACGGTTTCCTCGTCGCCGGGCTGAAGCTGAACGGGTTCGTCGTGACGCTCGGTACCTACACCCTGATCGGCGGACTGCTCCAGTACTACACGAAGGGGCAGACGATCACGTCCGGCATCCCGACGTCCTTCGGGGCCTGGGGGTCGGCCAAGTACATCGGTCTGCCGCGACCGTTCTGGCTGCTGATGCTCGTCGCGGTCGTCGTCTGGTACGTCCTCATGCACGACCCCGTTCGGCCGCAAGCTCGAGAGCATCGGGTCGAACGAGAGCGCTGCCCGCCTCGTGGGCATTCGCGTCGACCGGGCGATCTTCCTGAGCTTCCTCGGATCATCTCTGCTCGCGGGAATCGCGGGAATTCTGCTCACGTCGACGTCGGGTTCCGCGGATCCGACCGCCGGCCCGGCCTACCTGTTCCCGGCTCTGGCCGCAGTCTTCCTGGGTGCGACCGCGATTCGCCCGGGCCGCTACAACGTGTGGGGGACCATCATCGGCGTCTTCCTGGTTGCCGTCGCCGTCGATGGCTTCACCCTGCTCGGCGCGAGCAGCTGGGTCACACCCGTGTTCAACGGCGCAGCGCTCGTCGGGGCCGTGACCGTCTCGACCTTGATCGGTCGCCGCCGGGAGGCGAGCGCGCGGGACTCCCTGCGCACAACATCGGATGATGGCGGCGCCGGTCCAGACGAAACCGAAGGCGGCGTCAGGCGAGAGGGGCGCTTATCGGCCTGAACCTGAGATGTGTGCGCCCGCGACGCCTCCGGCGTCGATAGGTCGCAACCCGGAGGTACACCGGCCTCCACGGCTACCCGTCGCACGGTCTTAGGCGCGGCGCAGAGGGTCTACCAGGTCTACCTAGACGAAGGAGTATGCGAGTTCCATGACTAAGAAGATGACTACGACGCGGCGAGCGGCACTGGCTGCCGTCACCGCCGTCGCATTACTCGTGATCGCGGGCTGCGGGTCCAGCAGTTCGAGCTCGAGTTCGAGTTCGAGCGCGCCGGCGACCACCTCGACCTCGAGCTCCGCGTCGAGCGGAACGACCGCCGGCGTCCCGTCGATGGCGTCGATCACGGGCACGGGTTATCAGACCCCCGTGCCGACGACCGGCCCCAAGCCGGCCAAGGGCAAGACCGTCTACTGGGTGTCCTGCGGGCTGTCGATTCCGGCCTGCTCGGTCCCGGCAAACGCCGCCGCCGCGGCGGCGAAGCAGGCTGGGCTCAACTTCCACATCGCCGACGGCAAGCTCAATGTCGGCGGCGGCGACCTGGCCGCGTTCAACACCGCGCTGGCGGCCCATCCGGACGCGATCATCATCCACGGCATCAGCTGCCCGATCGTCGAGCAGGGGCTTCGCCAGGCCAAGGCGCAGGGCGTGGCGACCATGGGCGTCGAGGCGCTCGACTGCTCCGACACCCATCAGGGCCCGTCGCTGTTCACCGCGAATATGCAGTACTCGGCCACGGCGCCGACCGGAGTTGACTACTTCAACGCCTGGGGCAAGCTGAGCGCCGACTACATCATCAACGCCAGCGGCGGCAAGGCAGACATCATCGCGGCCGTGGGCACCGAGCCGCTTCAGGCCATCAACGGGCTGGGATTCACCAACGAGCTCAAGAAGTGCTCCGGATGCAAGATCGTTGACACGGTCAACTTCACGAGCGCGGATCTGATCCCAGGTGGCCCCTGGGTCCAGAAGATGCACCCCGCGCTGATCGCGAACCCGACCGCCAACTACGTGTGGCTGCAGTTCGATCCGAACGTCGCCCTGGGCACGACGATCGTCAACCAGGAGCTCCCCAACGCCAAGGCCGTCGGCGGCTCCGGCGAGGCGGACGAGCAGGACTTCGTCCGCAACGGCAAGCTCGAGGCGATCACCGGCGCGCACGACGCCAACTGGATGGGCTGGGCCGCGATCGACAACATCAACCGCGCCCTGCAAAAGCAGCCGACCGTGCCCGAGGGCGTCGGACCGGTCGTCGAGACCAAGGCAGCGGGCAACGTCCCGCCGCAGGGCTCGGGCTTCGTCACCAGCATCGACTACCAGGCCGCGTACAAGAAGTTGTGGGGCGGCTAGGCCGGCTGCTGATCGGCCAACCCATCGCTTGACCGAACGGGGGGCTCGTGGCAACACGGGTCCCCCGTTCTGGGTCTGACGAACATTCCAACCGCACCGGAGGGCGAATGCCACAGCCAGTCACGTTCGGGTTGATCTACGACTTCCGAAACCCGGTCCCCTGGCAGCAGCCGTGGGCGCAGCGCTACCAGGCCATCCTCGACCAGATCGCGTGGATCGACGACGAGCTTGCCTTCGAGGGCGTCTACGTCACCGAGCACCACTTCTACGAGGACGGATACATGCCGTCGACGATGGTGGTCTGCGGCGCGATCGCGGCCCGGACCAAGCGCATCACGGTCGGTACGAACCTGATCCAGTTGCCGCTGCACCACCCGGTTCGCCTGGCCGAGGACGCGCTCGTCAACGACGTGCTCTCCGGCGGCCGCTTCCGCCTCGGCGTCGGGGCGGGCTACTACTGGCAGGAGTTCGAGGGCGTCGGCTCGGTGCTCAAGCAGCGGCCGAGCCGGATGAAGGAGGGGTTCGACATCCTCCGCGCCGCATTCAGCGGCGAGTCCTTCTCCTATCAGGGCAAGCGGTGGAGCGTCCCCGAGATCCAGGTGTCGCCGCCGCCGATCAGAGAGGGAGGTCCCGAGATCTGGATGGGAGCGTTCGTCCCGGCCGCGATCGATCGCGTCGCGCAGTTCGCGGACGGCTATCTCGCCTTCGGCGCGGAGACCATCGCCGAGTACCTCGCCGCCTGCGAGCGGCAGGGCAGGGATCCCGATGAGCGCCAGATCAACCGCACCTACTGGGCGATCATCGATGAGGACCCGGAGCGTGCCTACGCGGCCGCCGGGCCTCACTTCGTCCACATGTACAACGACTACATCCGGCGTGATGCCTATCCGGACATGGAGGTGTTCGACGATCCGGAGACGGCGTTGGCGCTCGGCCGCGAGGCGGGCGTGCTGCTGGTGATGGACGCGGACGCCGCGATCCAGGCGATCAACCGCGACATCGCACTCGGCGCGCGCGACATCAGCCTGCTGACGTTCATGCCGGGCGAGGACGTCGACGAGGTGTCGGCGCGGCTGCAATACATATCCGACAAGGTCATCCCGGGGGTCAACCGGGTCGAGAACCCCGGACGCCGGCTGAGCGCCACCTGGACACCCGGTGCTCCGGATTGGGCGCCCCCGCCGGCGAGTTAGTCCTCCTGCATCAGGACACGAGGCGGGGGCCCGAGGCTAGCTCGGGCTCGGTGTCCCGGTCTCGGCCTCGTACTTGGCGAACGCCGCATCCTGCGCGCGGCCCACGATGGCTCCCCAGTCGCCGGAGGCAGCCTGGAGCCGCTCCCACTGGCCCTGCTGACGCTCGACCGAGCCTTTGAAGATCGGCGCGACGTCGCGCATCAGCAGCTCATGGGAGTGCATGGTCGGTGTCCGGTCCGCCATCTCGTGGCCGAACCCGAGGAAGCCCCCGAAGCCGCCGGTCTGGGCCTGGAACTTGCGCAGGTGCTCGACGAGGTGGTCGGGCGTTCCGATCACCATCAGCCCACTCGCGTTGAGCTCGTCCACGGAGCGATCATGGTCGTTGATGTCCGTGACGAGCGGGATCGGCGTCGTCACGCCCAGGTAGTGCAACAGGTGCCGCAGGCCGTAGCGGACGTCCTCGCGCGCCTGCTCGGCCGTGTCGGCGAGGTGGAAGAAGCTGACCAGGCGCCAGCCCGATCGGTCGACGCTCGACCCGTGCCGCGCCGCCTCGGCCTCGACGATGCCCCATGTCTTCTGGAGCGCCTCGAACCCCTCGGGGCTGCTGGCCGAGATCGTCAGCAACGAGATCCCGTGCTTGCCCGCGAGTCGTCGGGCCGACCGGCGAGGCCGTCGTCGCCGCCGAGACCTCGAAGCGGGGGTAGGTGAACGGCCTCAGGTGAAGCTGCGCGTCTTGGAGGGTGAACCAATCGGTCTTCATCGTCACGGGCTCGTCGCTCTCGAGCAGCTTCATGATCGCCTCGAGCGACTCCTCGGTGCGTCTGCGGTTCTGGGCGTAGTCGAGCCCCATGGCATGGGCGTCGAAGGCCAGCGATCCGGGCCCGACGCCGAGGATCACCCGCCCGCGGGTGAGATGGTCGAGCATCGTGATCCGCTCGGCGACGAGGAAGGGATGGTGGTAGGGCAGCGACGTCACGCCGGTGGCGAGCTTGATGTGCCGTGTGCGCTGTGCGGCGGCCGCGATGAAGATCTCCGGCGTGCCGATCAGCTCCCAGCCGCCGTTGTGGTGCTCCCCGAACCACGCCTCGTCGTATCCGATCCGGTCAAACCATTCGACGAGCTCGAGACAACGCTCGAGCGCCCAGGTGGGATTCTGGGTCGGGCGCTGGATCGGTGGCGTGAATGCTCCGAAGCGAAGCGGTGGGGTCATGCGTCCTCCGATTTGGCTGGGGGTTGAGACTTCATGGGCCGTCCTGACCACTAGACCTCGCCGCCGCCGAACTCGATCGCGTCTTTGGCGTCTGCCTTCACCTTGGCGGCGTGGTCGTAGAGGATCTGCCTGGCGAGCTCCCGATCCCCGGCGACGCACGCGTTGACCAGCTCACCGAGATAGATCGCGCTCGTCTTGCCGAGCCGGTCGATGTCGGGGGCCGCTCGGGCCCAGATCGCGCTGATGTCAAGCCGGCCGAAGAAGCTGAGCAGCGCTTCGTTGTCGAGCAGGCCGATGAAGTGCTGGTGGAAGGAGTGACCGGCCTTGACCAGTCGATCGATATCCGCCGGCTGGACGACCGTCGCCTCGTACGCGTCCGTTGCGTGCCCACGGAGTATGTCCGCGTCGTGATCACCGATCGAGCCTGCGACCTTGTCGACGACTGCCACTTCGATCGCGCACCGCCCGTCGATCGCCTCGTGGGCGGAGCGGACATCGAGCGGTTTGACCTCGAGGTGCCCGTCGGCGTCACGCTGGACCAGCCCGTCCGTCGTCAGCCGGGTCAAGGCATAGAAGACGTGCGTCCGCTCGAGCTCGAGCTCCTTGGCCAGCTGTTCCACCTCGAGTGGCCGACCGGTGGGGATCTCGCGGCTGACGACCAACTGGCGCAGCCGCCGGTAGGCGGCGTCCTGGAGCATGTCCTCGAAGCGACCAAACCGACCCCGGTAGTAGGTCAGTGGCGCCGCCTCGGTGGCGGCGGCACTCTCGACCTCGCCCATGAACACGGTGTGTGTGCCGCCGGTCGCCGTCTCTCTGACGCGGCACTCGAGCTGCGCGAGGGCGCCGGTCAGCAGTGGTGCTCCACTGCTGCCTCGCGTCATCTGCGTGCCGCGGAACTTGTCGGGCGACTTCTTGGCGAACGCGTACGCGAGGTCCGCCTGCCCCTCGCTCAGGATGTTGACCGCAAACCAACCGGCGGCCAGGATCGCCTCACGCGTCTCGCTCGTCCGGTTGAGGCAGATCAGCAGCATCGGTGGATCCATCGAAAGCGACGAGACCGCACTGGCGGTGGTGCCGAAGTCCTGCTCCTCGCGACGTGTCGTGATGACCGTGACGCCGCTCGCGAAACGTCCGATGACATCGCGGAACACGCCCTGATCGAGAGGCTCTGCCTTCTCGGTACCGGCGGTGGTCATCCCTCTCCTCGCCTCCTGGCAACGGCCCTGCGCTCACACCCGAGCACGAAGCCTCGGGCTTTCTACCAACCGTTAGTATTACACGCTCTCTGTACCTCTTGACCTGTGTCGTCCGCGGGAGGTTGGCGATGTCCACAAAGCATGAATCTGCCGGGATCCCGGACGTCAGCGACCGTTCCCTGATGGAGTTGATATCGCTCGACGGCAAGGTGGCCGTGATCACGGGGGGCGCACAAGGGATCGGCCTGGCCAGCGCGAGACGGCTCGCCGAGGCAGGTGCGACCGTCGTGCTGGCCGATCGCGACGGCGTCAAGGCCGGTGCGGCCGCGGAGTCGCTGCCGGGCTCGGGCGTCAAGGCGGCGAAGACGATGGACGTCACCGACGCGGCACAGATCATCGGGACTGCGGATGCCGTGGTCGACGAGTTCGGCGGCCTCGACATCTGGATCAACAACGCCGGCGTATTCCCGTCCACGCCGCTGCTCGACCTGCCCGATGAGGAGTGGGACTCGGTCCTGGCCGTGAACCTCAGGGGCATGTTCCTGGGCGGCCGCGAGGCGGGGCGGAGAATGCGCGATGCCGGCCGGGGCGGGACGATCGTCAACCTCGCCTCGACGTCCGCCCACGCCGGGTTCGGACCCGGCTTTGCGCACTACACCTCCTCGAAGCACGGGATCCTCGGGCTGACCAAGGCGCTCGCGATCGAGCTCGGGGAGTTCGGCGTCCGCGTCGTCGCGGTCTCGCCGCAGCTCACGCTCACCGAAGGCATCGTCGGCGCCTCGGACGACTTTGACTCCTCGGGGCTCGGCGCCGTGCTCGAAGGGCTTGCCGCGCGGACGCCTCTGGGACGCGTGGCCGTGCCCGACGACGTCGCGCGGGTGGTTCTGTTCGCGGTCAGCGGGCTGGCCACGTTTGTCTCCGGAAGCAACATCTCCGTCGACGGAGGGCTGCTCGCGGTCGGATGAGCCGCCCCCGGGTGACGTTGCGGTCACGTGTTGGGTTCAGCCCGATCTGCGCTGGGCAGGCTTGTGTTGTGCTCGGCTCCATCCGCCCGCGCGCAGCGTGATGTCCCGCGACGTTGGCGCTGAGACACTGCCAGACGTCATCGTTTCAAAGGAGCAGCTGCCATGTACATGCGCATCTCTTGGGGCAGGGTCACTCCCGGCTCCTGGCCGGCCTACGAACAGGCCTTTCGCGAGGGAATCGAGGCTGGGGGAAGCCGGCCGGCCTGGTCGCCCGCGTTCTCAGTCGTGATGTCGACGACCCGAACACCGGCTACTCGGTCTCGTGGTGGGAGTCGGCCGAGGCAATGGACGCATACGAGACGGGCACCACGGTCAACGACGAGATCCTGCCGAGGATCTCGCAGTACTTCACCGGTGCCTTTGTCACCAACCGCGTCGAGGTCGTGATGGAGAAGCGGTACGACGAATAGCTGTGGCGGCGCGGTACCGATAGCCCTTGGACGGCACGGGGGACGCTGAGCCTCGTTCGCATAGCCGCTCACCGCTGCCGGCACGATCGACCGTCGCTGAGCGGTGATTTTCCGCTGCTCAGCCCCCGGTTGCAAGACCGGCTACGCCCTGATAATCTGCCAACCGTTCGTTTGGGAGAATGGAGGGTGAATCGGGTGACCAGCGAAACTGTCCCGGCCGCGGCTGTGTCCGCGTCCCGGCGCCTCGTCGCCGAGGATTGCGCTCGCCAGGGTGCGGTGCTCGAGGCGTTCGGCGAGGTCATCGATGCCGTTGGCGACGATGGCGACCTGAGCTCGCTGCTCGAAGTGCTGACCGATCGCGCCTGTCGACTGTTGTCGGTCAACCGCTGCGCCGTGTACCTGCTCGACGAGGAGTCGGGCCTGTATCGGGGCGAGCTGCTGCGAGTCGGCGGTCAGCTCGGCGAGAGCATCAAGCGGCTCGTCTCCGGCGTCGAGGCCGATCGCTTCACGCGCGAGGTCATCTCGACGCGACGGCCGGTGCTGATCGCCGACGCCCAGCGGGATCCCCGGCCGATCCGCTCAGCGATGATCGAGCTCGGTGCCCGCACCGTGGTCGGTGTGCCGATGGTCTTGAGGGGGTCGGTGATCGGCGTCCTCTACCTCGACCAGAAGGGATCGCCGCACAGGTTCAGCGACGAGGGCCTCCAGATGGTGGGCGAGTTTGCCAATCTCGCGGCGATCGCGGTGGCAAACGTGCGGACCACGGCGAACCTGCGCACCACGCTGGGAACGGTGGCCAAGCAGAACTCGGCGCTGCGCCGGGCGGCGATTGCCGAAAACCGCCTGGCCGAGCTTGCCCTGGGTGGCGCGGACCTCGACCAGTTGGCGCGCGGCGTTGCCCAGCTCACCCACAAGCCGTGCGCGGTCTACGGCGCCGACGGCCGGCGGCTCGGAGCCGGTTCGCCGCCCGGCGACGATGAGCCCGCCAGGCTGCTCGAGCCCGAGGATCGGCGACAGCCTGAGATCGCGTGTGCGCTCGCCGGCTTGCGCAGTCGTACCACGAGCGTGATCGGTCCGTTCCGCATTGCGGGCTTCGGCCACCGGCTGCTGATGAGCCCGATCAGCATGAGCGGCGAGGAACGGGGATTCGTCGTGATCAAGGAGCAGCGAATGCGCTTCAGTGGGTTCGATGCGCAGGTCGCGCGCCGCGCGGCGATGATCATCGCCCTGCAGCTCTCCGCACAGCGCAGCGCCGCAGAGCTGCACGCGCCGAACAGCCACACGCTCGTTCGTGATCTGATCTCCGGGCTCGGCGACGACGGCATGCTCGTCCGCCGGGCGCGCTTCCACGGGCTCGATCCGGACGCGCCGCATGTGATGTGCCTGCTGTCGGACGAGACCGGCCGGCGAGAGCTCGGGCCGGTCGCCTGCGCGGTCACCGAGGTGATCCAGGGCGAGGCGTTGACGGCGGACGTCCCCGAGGGGTTGCTGGTGATCCTGCCGGTGGGCGATTGGCTCGCGAGCGATCCGGTCGCGGACGCCTGCGCAGTGGCACGCGACGTGCTCGCGCTGCTCCCCGATTCGGGCGGCTGCGTCGCCGGCGTCTCGAGCGTGTTCGCCGGCGTGTGCGCGTTCCCGCGCGCGTATCGCGAGGTCCGGCAGGTCAATCGGTGCTTGCAGACGTTCCGCTCCGAGCACGCTGACCGTGTGCTGGCATCCGGCGAGCTCGGGGCCGGCTCGCTGTTCCTCGCCTCGACCAGTCGGGAGGAGGCCGATGAGTTCGTCCGTCACACGCTTGGACCGCTGCACAATCTCGGCGACCGGTCGATGTACGATCTGTTGACGACCCTGGCGGTGTTCCTCGGCTGCTCGCGCAACGTGCGTGAGACGGCGGACCGCCTCGGCGTCCACGAGAACACCATCCGGTACCGGCTGGCGCGGATCGCGGAGTTGAGCGCGCTGGACGTCGCCACCAACGTTGATGATCAGCTCGCCGGCCAGCTGGCAACCCTGATCCTGCGACTCGAAGGGGCGCTCCCGGGTCCGGCACGGACCGAGGCGGTTGTCGGCTGAACACGCCGGTCGTCGGCGTCAACCGAGAGCCAGCGCGCCGGCCGTCGAGGAGCCGCCTCCCACGGTCGTGGTTTGGAGGCGCCACCAACCGGTCAGGCCGCTTGCGGTTGGGTTTGCGCCCAGACCATCCAGAATGCGACGGAGTGGGCGTAGAGGACACCGGTGCAACGGTCGCGACGCGCTTGGTCTATCCGTTCGACCACGATGCGCGGAGCCCGGCGCTGCTCGGAGGGAAGGGATCCAGTCTCGCCCGGATGGCAGCTCTCGGCTTGCCGATCCCCTACGGCTTCACCATCGCGACCGGCGCATGGGCCCGGCATCGCACGGAGGGCCCGGGCATCGGTGCCGTGCTCTCGGCGCAGATCGATGCGGCCGTTGCCGGACTCGAGCAGTCGGCGCAGCGCGCGTTTGACGACCCGGCGAGGCCGCTGCTGGTGTCGGTCCGCTCCGGTGCCGCCGTCTCCATGCCGGGGATGATGGACACGATCCTCAACCTGGGCCTGAGCGACTCCGTGGTCGAGGGGGTGGCGAGCGCGATCGACGAGCGGTTTGCGTGGGACATCTACGCAAGGCTGCTGGAGACGTACGCCACCGTCGTACGAGGCAGCCGAGTGCAGCGGGAGGAGCTCCCGGAGGCCGGCCGGGACGCGAACCGCGAGCGGGCCGCGACACTCAAGGCGGCGATCGCGGCCTCCGGCCGGCCCTTTCCGCAGCGCGCGCGTGACCAGCTCGACGAGGCGATCGAGGCGGTCTGGCGGTCGTGGGACAACCCGCCGGCACGCCGCTACCGCCGGTACCGCGCGATCTCGGAGGCGCTCGGCACGGCGGTCACGGTCCAGGCGATGGTGTTCGGCAACCTCGACGAGCGATCCGGCACCGGCGTGGCGTTCACGCGGGACCCCACCACCGGGCGTCCCGGCATGTACGGCGACTTCCTGCGCAAGGCCCAGGGCGAGGACATCGTCGCCGGGGGCCGCATACCCGAGCCGATCGAGTCCGCCAAGCACGACATCCCGGGCCCGCTCGCCGAGCTGCAGGAGGCGCTCGGTGTGCTCGAGACCTCCTACCGCGATATGTGCGACGTCGAGTTCACGGTGCAGTCCGACCGACTGTGGATCCTCCAGGCGCGGGTGGGCGAGCGCAGTGCCGCGGCCGCGGTACGGATCGCCACCGACATGGTCGATGAGGGGTTGATCGACATCGAGACGGCGATCAGGCGGATCCCGTTGTCCGCGCTGGAGGAGCTGCAGGCACCGGTCGCCGCCCGTGAGGGGGCGGTGGAGATCATCGGCCGCGGGGTGCCCGCATCTCCCGGCGCTGCCGCCGGCGAGGTGGTGTTCGATGCCGGTCGGGCCGAGGATCTCGCCGACGCGGGGCGTGACGTGATCCTGATCCGGGCCGAGACCTCGCCCAAGGACATCGCCGGGATGATCGCGGCGACAGGGATCGTGACGGCACTCGGTGGTCGCGCCAGCCACGGTGCCGTCGTCGCGCGGAGCATCGGCGTACCCGCCGTCTGCGGGGTGGAGGATCTGCGCATCGACCCCGACCGCGGCTGCGCGTCGCTCCCGGGTGGAGTCGTGGTGCGCGAGGGCGACGTGGTCACGATCGACGGCAGCGCCGGCAGCATCATGCTCGGCGCGGCGAAGCTCGTGCCGCCACAGCCGGATGAGCACCTGTCCCGGCTCCTCTCGTGGTGCGACGAGCGCGCGCGCACGCCCGTGCTCGTGGAGGCGCCCGACGGCTGGGTTCGCATCGGCTCGGTGGCAGAGGTCGCCGCGGCGGGTGACCGGGTGCTCGTCGACGTGCCGTGGGAGGGGCCGGACTCGGCTGCGGTGTTCACGAGCGTCTGTGCGGCGCTGGTGGCGCGCGAGCCGGCGCCACGGCTCGCACTGATGGTTCCCGAGAAGCTGCGGGGGGGTGAGCTGCGACCGCCGCCGGCGCCCTGGGAGGCAATTGTCGCTTCGCCGCGCACCTTGTGGGCGGCACGCCTGTTGAGCGCCCGCTTGGAGCGCCGGACCTGACGCTGCTACGGGACGATCACGGCGCGGCCGGCGATCGTCCCCTCGCGCATTCGCTCGTACGCCAGGCCGACGTCCACGAGCGCAAAGCGCTCGATCTGCGGCTCGATCCGGCCCGCCCGGGCCAGTGCAAGCACCTCGCGGAGCTCGACCGCCGTACCCCAGTATGGGGAGACGACAGTGCAATCGGAGGCGACGGAGCGAAACCCGACGCCGAGCTCGGCGCCCGCGAGGCCGACGATCGACACCTCTCCGCCGCGACTGGAGATCCGTCCGGCCAGCTCGACCGTCGGCTGCGCGCCGACGAGGTCGAGTACGTATGTGGCGCCCGCCGGCCCGGTGTGGGCCAGGACCTGCTCCGCCGCGTCCGGTCCGGCCTGCACAGTCGTGTCGGCGCCGTGACGCGTTGCCTGCTCCAGCTTCTGCGGCGACTGATCGACCGCGATCACATACGCCGGAGTCAGGGCGCGCAGGAGCTGGAGGGCGAGGTGCCCGAGCCCGCCGATCCCGATCACGACCGCCGTCGAGCCCCCGATCAGGAGCGGCAGCGCTCGCTTGATCGCATGGTACGGCGTCAGGCCCGCGTCGGTCAGCGGCGCGGCAAGGACCGGATCGAGGTCGCCAAGCGGAATCAGCAGCCGATCCGACGGGATCAGCATGAACTGCGCCATCCCCCCGTCGAGCCCGACGCCGCCGCCATGGTAGGGCAGCTCGGCGGCGCGCTCGCAGTTGTTCTCGGCCGACATCCGGCACTGCCGGCATCGCCCGCATCCCCACGGCCCGTAGACCGCCACCGGCTCGCCGATCTCCCAGCCGCGGACGCCGGCGCCGAGCGCCTCGATCCAGCCCGTGTTCTCGTGGCCGAGCGTCATCGGGAGCGCCCACCGCCTCGGCTCGCGGGCGTCGACGATGTGCAGATCGGAATGACACGCGCCCGCTGCCGCGATCCGGACGAGCACCTCGCCCGGGCCCGGTTCGGGGACTGCGACGTCGTTCAAGACCGGCGCATCTCCCCATCTCACTACCTGGTATGCAAGCAACCTGAGAGCCTCCGCTGGCCGGCGCCGGACGGACGCCTCGACAGTGTTCTACCAGACGATTGGTGAGCGCTCCAAACAGCCTTGAGCGCAGGCCGATTCACCTGCTACGGTTGCAGCTGATTTTACCAACCGTCCGGTCGAATAGGGCGCAACGGGGCGACGCACGCTCGCCGTCGCCGCCGGTCCCTCCGTAAAGGAGCCAGATGAGGATCTCGTACAACCCACTGTGGCAGAACTGGCGGGAGCAGCGTCCCGCTCGCGAATTCGTCCAGACCGAGATGGAGCTGCTGCTCCAAACCGAGGATCTGGGCTTCGACATCATCCTCTGTCCCGAGCACCATTTCGACCAGGACTACTCCGCCTGCCCGGATAACTTCCTGGCCCTGACGTATGTCGCGGCCCGCACCGAGCGGATCCAGCTCGGCCTCGGTGCCGTGATCATCCCGTGGAACAACCCGCTGCGGGTCGTGGAGAAGTTCTCGATGCTCGACCATCTCTCCAATGGCCGCTGCCAGATCGGCTTCGGACGCGGGCTGGCCAAGCTCGAGTACGACCGCTTCGGCCTCGACATGAACGAGTCGCGCGACATGTTCAACGAGGGCTACGAGATGATCATGAACGGCCTTCGCACCGGGGTCGTCGAAGGCGACGGCCAGTACTTCAAGCAGCCTCGGACCGAGATCGTGCCGACACCGCGTGAATCGCTGGCCGACAACGTCATCAACGTGGGCATGTCCCCGCAATCCGCCATCAACGCCGGCGGATTCGGCGGCGAGCTGCTGATGTTCATGACCGCGAGCATCGAGGACACGATGCCGCTGCTCAAGGGCTACTTCGACAAGTACACCGAGACCACGGGGAACGCGATCGCTCCGGCGCCGACGACGACCGACTTCGTCTATTGCCACGAGGATCCCGAGGAGGCGGCCAAGGGCGGAGCGCTGTACGCCGGACGCTACTTCCACTCCGTGGTGCGCCACTACTCGTTCGCCGGCGAGCACTTCAAGGACACCAAGGGCTACGAGGCCTACGCCGAGGGCGCCGCGGCGATCCGCGAGGCGGGCATGGACGCGGCGACGGAGAACTACGTCAACATCCAAGCCGGCATCGGTACGCCGGAGCAGATTCTCGCCAAGTACCAGCACCGGATGGACGTGATGGGCCCGTTCCACGTTGCGGGCGCGTTCTACTACGCCGGAATGGAGAAGGACGTCGCCGATCGCAGCACCCGCCTGTTCGCCAGCGAGGTCATGCCCGAGCTGCGCAAGATGTACGACACGGCCGTGGCCAAGCAGAAGGAGCAAGGGGGCGCCAACGGAGCCCACGAAGAGGTGAGCTCCGGCGGGCGTCATGGCTGGGTCTCTAGCTGATCGCGTCGCGCTGGTCACCGGCGGTGCCGGGACGATAGGTCGAGCCACCGCGCGTCGCCTCGCGAGCGAGGGCGCACACGTGGCGGTGGCCGACCTACGGCTGGGCGACGTCGAGCCGGTGGCCGCGGAGCTGGGCGGTCAGGCGCTGGAGCTCGACGTGCGCTCGGACGAGAGCTGGGCAGCGGCGATGGCGGCGATCGATGCCCGCTTCGGCCGGCTCGACGTGCTCGTCAACAACGCCGGGATCGCCGACAGCGCGGGCGTCGAGGATCTGGACCTCGAGATCTGGGACCGGGTCCTCGCGGTCAACCAGACCGGCGTGCTGCTCGGAATGAGACATGCCGCTCCCGTGATGAAGCGCTCCGGCGGCGGGTCGATCGTCAACATCTCCTCGATCCATGGCCTGGTCGGGAAGCTCTCCCCGGATGGGAGCGCGATCGCCTACTCCGCGACCAAGGGCGCCGTGCGCATGATGAGCAAGGCCGCGGCGATGGACCTCGGCGGCGACGGGATCCGCGTCAACTCGGTGCACCCGGGGTACGTTGACGCGCCGATGGAGGGCGCCAGACCGGGCGCCCGCCAGCACGCCGTGACCCGGACCCCGTTCGGGAAGCTGGTCAGCGCCGACGACGTCGCAGCCGGGATCCTGTTCCTGGCCTCGCCGGACTCGATCATGATCACGGGTACGGAGCTGACGATCGACGGCGGCTACACGGCCAACTGAGCCGTTCACGTTGGTGTCGGCAGTCGATCACGGTGACGGGACGTGGTCGCTATTGACTACATATATTGTCGTCAATAGCGGCCACGTCCGCCGTTGAGTCAGTTCAGCTGAGGATGCCGCCGACCCTCAGGTCCGGAAGTCCTCGCCGCCGAGCCAGATGAACGTGGCTCTGATCTGCGTGAACTTCCAACCGTCGTCGGTTCGCCGGTACTCGTGGTCGTACCAGCCGCCCAGATCCGCGTGCTGCTTGCCGGCCTCAGCTTCCGGGTTGTGGGCCGCGGCCAGGTAGCGCCGGCCGCGGCCGGTGTCGCCGTCGATCTCGAGGTATGACTGACCGAGCAGGTGCTGCGTCCGCGGGTAGTAGTCCAACACGCGGTGGGCGGCTGCGGCCAGGTCGGGCTGCTTGATGCTCTCGTACGGCATGTGCAGGACCGCGTCCTCCGTGAACAGGTCCTGCCACGCCTCGAACTCCTTATCGTCCAGCAGGCGTCCGTACTCCGCCTGGAGGTCGCCGATCGCAGCGCGATCGACGAGCCACTGGAGCTGCTCCTGTGGGTCAGTAGGAGGAGTTTGCATCGGATGGTTCTCTCCTTGGTGGTGGGGCAACGGAATCGATCGTCGGTTGGCGCGAGATGTACCCTTGACGCCGACCGTAAGCCCTGCCGGTCCCCGACTCGAGGAGGCTCGACGCCATGATGTGCGCGGTGGTGGTTCGCCGGCTCAAGCCCGGTTCGTACGATAGCTTCCGTCGCGCCTGGGAGCCGGACTCACCGGAGCACTGGCCCGCCGGCATGACCAGGAGTTGGATCGCCCGCAGCGAGGATGACCCCGACGTGATCGCGACCTGGAGCCTGTTCGATCTCGATGCGGCTGGGTACGAGGCGCTCCGAGATGATCCCGAGTGGATGTCCGCCGAGCTGGGCCGCGCGGAGCGGATGGGCGAGTTCGAGACCGAGGTTCTCGCGTCGGGCTATTTCCGGGTGTTGGAGGAGGTCGTACCGCCGAGCGCCGGTTGACTGGGGCCTGCCCGACTCGTTAGACTCAACCAGACGTTTGGTGGAAAGAAACCCTTTGCCACAGATTGCCCAGCGTCCGGCCGGCGCCGGGGATCAGAGTCTGGCCGGCCGGACCCTCGTCACCGGGGTGGCCGGTGACGACATCCATGTCATGGGGATCCGTCTCGTGGAGCACGCGCTCAAGTCGGCCGGCGCGCATGTGGTCTCGCTGGGCGTGATGACGCCGGTATCCGAGTTCGTCGAGGCGGCAGTCGAGACCGCCGCCGACGCGGTCGTGCTCTCGTCGTCGAACGGACACGCCGCGCTGTCCTGTGACGGGATCCGCGAGGCGTTCATCGAGGCCGGGATCGGCGATGTTCGGCTGTACATCGGCGGCAACCTGAAGGTCGGCCGCGCGGTCTCCCACGAGGAGGTCGAGCGCCAGTTCAAGATCCTCGGGTTCGACCGCGTGTTCGAGCCGAACGCCGACCTCACCTCGGCCCTCGCCCTGATCGCGGGCGACCTCAGCGAGCGCGGGAGGTAGCCCACCTGATGCCGGAGCCCGCGACGGTCGGCAACGAAATGCTCACCGACGAGCAGTTCGAGCGCGAGCGGCTCGAGGTGTACGCCGAGGTCCCGGCCATCCCTGTCGGCGATCTTGACGAGGCGTTCGAGTTCTGCCGCCGCGAGCTCGGCGAGCGCAACTGCTCTGCGGTGATGGCCGCGGCCAAGCGCGAGCGCCGGACGCTGGTCGAGCCTCGCGCCGGCGTCGCCCACATCGAGGGCGAGCGCGTGCTGCTCCAGTTCCTCGAAGAAGCGGGGGCGGACCTGCTGCCGGTCACGATCGACAGCATGACCCGCACGCACCGCTTCGACCATGCGTCGCGGGCGGCGCTCGAGAGCACGGCCGGCCGTTCGCTGCTGAACGGCTACCCCCTGATCCATCACGGCATCGAGCCGACCCGTGGGCTCGTGCTCGAGCGCGAGCGCCCCGTCCACCTGCGGGCAAACTCGACCGACCTGCGGCTGGTCGCCGACGTCGGCTTCGCCTGCGGGATGAGCGGCTTCGTGTCCGGCCCGGTCTACTCGACCGTCCAGTACTCGAAGAACACCTCCATGGGGGAGGCGATCCGGAACTGGCAGTACGTCTACCGACTGATCGGCAAGTACACCGAGGCCGGGATCCCGATCATGAACGATGCGCTGGGGCTCACCCAGAGCGCGTCGTGCTCGGTGCCCGCGCTGATGCACGCCGGCGTCGTCCTCGAGGCCCTGATCATGGCCGGTCAGGGCGTCAAACACGTGCTGGCGTATGCGATCTCGCAGGGCACGATCGCCCAGGACATCGCCGCATGCTTTGCGGTCCAGGAGCTGACCGAGGAGTACCTGGCGAAACTCGGCTTCGGGGACGTCAACGTGTACATGACGAGCAACCACTTCGCCGGCGCTTTTCCGCCCGACGAGGCCGCCGCCTACGGCCTGATCTCCGCCAACACGTTCGTCGCGGCCATGGCACGGGCGACACTGCTGTACGTCAAGTCGATCGAGGAGGGATTCGGCGTGCCGACGGCCGAGGGCAACGCCGCGAGCGTGCGCTCGACCAGGTACCTGCTTCACCTGCTCGCCGGCCAGGACTTCGGGATCTACTCCGAGGACGTCGAGTTCGAGCGCGAGCTCAACCTCATCGAGGGCCGCGCGATCGTCGATGCCGTGCTCGACCTGGGCGAGGGTGACCCGGTGCTCGGGACGATCAGGGCGTTCGAGGCCGGCGTGCTCGACGAGCCGGCCGCCCCGAGCAAGATCGCGCGCGGGGACGTGCTGGTCGTCCGCGACATGAAAGGGGCCGTCCGGTTCCTCGACTGCGGCAACGTCCCGATCCCGCCGCAGGCGCGCGAGCTCGAGCGCCAGCGGCTCGATGAGCGCGAGCGCGCGAAGGGCGGAGCACTCGGCTACGACGATGTCGTCGCCGACCTCGATCACATCGTCGGGAGCGCCGTCCTGTGAGCCGGCGATGGGCATGGCTGTTCGACATCGGCAGCACCTTCACCAAGCTGACAGCGGTCGATCTCGACGACCCCACCCACCGCCACCGGGCACAGGCCCCGACGACCGTTACCACGGATGTTCGCGACGGCTTTCGGGCCGCGGTCGACGAACTCCACCGCCTGGAGGGCCCGCGCTTCGAGGACGCGTCGTTTCGCGCCGCCAGCAGCAGCGCCGCCGGCGGCCTGGCGCTCGTGGTCTCCGGGCTGGTGCCGCGGCTCAGCGCGGAGGCCGGGCGGATCGCCGCGCTCGGGGCGGGCGCGAAGCTCGTCGGGACGCTGAGCCACCGGATCACCGCGGCGGACCTCGACACGCTTCGCGATCACCGCCCGGACATCGTGCTGCTGACGGGCGGCACCGACGGCGGCGATCGCGAGACGCTGCTCGTCAACGCGGCGATGCTGGCCGGATGGCGCGGATGCCCGGCGGTGATCGTCGCCGGCAACCGCGAGGTCTCCGACGAGGCGACGGGCCTGCTCAGCGACGCCGGGATCAGGGCGACGACGGTGCCCAACGTGCTGCCGGAGCTCGATACGCTCGTGATCGATCCGGTGCGCGAGGCGATCCGCCGGGAGTTCTTGACCAACATCGTCAGGGCGAAGGGCATCGATCTCGTCCGCGACGACCTCGACACCGACATCCTGCCCACCCCGGGCGTCGTGCTCGACGCGGTGCGGCTCCTGTCCGAGCACCTGTTCGGGGGCGGTCTGATGGCGATCGAGGTGGGTGGCGCCACGACCAATGTCCATTCCTGGGCGCCGGCCGAGATTGAGGACGGAGTCGTGGTCCGCGGCCTGCGGGAGCCCGACCTGAAGCGCACCGTCGAGGGCGATCTGGGCGTGCGCTGGAATGCCGCCACGGTCCTCGAGCTCGCGGGCGAGTCCTGGTTCGAGCAGCGGGGGATCGAGGATGTCGGTGCGCTGCGAGACTACGTCGAGCTGGTCACCCGCGCTCCGCAGCAGCTGCCCGCGGATGACGGCGAGCGCGCGATCGACTCGCTGCTGGCGATGTTCGCTGCGCAGACCGCGACCGCGCGGCATTGCGGGCGCCACCGCGAGGTGGTCCTACCCGAGGGGCCGGTGCTCGTGCAGGAGGGCAAGGACCTGCGCGGTGTCGACGCGGTGCTGGGCACGGGCGGCGCCGTGATCGCGGCTGAGCACCCCGAGGCGATCGTGCGCGGCGCGTTGGCGGCGGATGACCCGTTCTCGCTGGTCCCGTCGTCGCCGGAGGTGCTGATCGACGCCGACTACGCGCTGTATGCGGCGGGCCTGCTGGCCGACAGTCACCCGGAGGCGGGGGTCGAGCTGGCCCGACTGTCGCTACAGCCGGCGGGCGCTCGGAGTGCCTCGTGAGCGCGACGCGGCGGCCGCGCCCGACGCTCGAGTCGTGGCAAACCGCGGTCACGCTGATCCGCCCCAACGAGATCCGCTACCGGGGGATGCCGATCGAGTCCATCATCGAGTCCTGGAGCTTCCCGGCGACGGTGTGGCTGCTGCTCGCCGGGAGCCCGCCGGACACCGGTCAGGAGGACGCGATGCGTCGCGTGCTCGTTGCGGCCTGCGACCATGGTCTCGCGGCTCCGTCGATCGCGGCGGCGCGCACCGTCGCCTCCACTCGAGGTGCGCCGGGCGTCGCGGTGGCCGCGGGACTGCTGGCCTTTGCCGGACCGGCGCACGGGGGGGCGGCGGGTGAGTGCGCGAAGGCTCTTGACGAGATCCGAGCCGGTGCCGAGGGATGGCCCGTGCCGCCGGCGGAGGTCGAGCGCATCGTGCTCGCGGCCTTGGAGAGCGGCCGCCGATTTCCTGGGTTCGGCCACCCGTACCACGTGCGCGACCCAAGGGTGGACGGGCTGATGGGCGCGTCGGTGCCCGACGACGGCTACCGGCAGCTCGTCAGGTCGGTTGAGCGTGCGCTCGTCTCCGCCAAGGGGCCTCGGCTCCACATGAATGCCGATGCCGCGGTCGCGGCCGTCCTGATGGACGCCATGCTCCCGCTCGCCGCGATCGATCTGGTGACCTCGATCGGGCGGTGCGTCGGGCTCGCCGCACACGTTCACGAGGAGGGTTCACGGGAGGCGCCGTTCCGCGCGCCCTCGCTGGACAGCATCGAGTACATCGGCCCCGAGGGAGGTGGCGGATGACGTGCGCCTGACCGAGGTCTCGAGCAAGGCGGTGCTGGCACGCTACGGGCTTCAGTCGCCGGAGGGTCGCCTGTGTGACTCGCCCGCGCAGGCGAGCGCCGCGGCCGCCGCGATCGGCTGCCCGGTCTACGTCAAGGCACAGATCCCGTTCGGCGATCGGGCCGCGTTCGGCCTGGTCACCCGCGCCGGGGATCCCGGCGAGGCATCCGACCACGCCGCCTCGATGCTCGGGCGCCCGGTCGAGGGAGCGACGGTGAGCTCGGTGTTGGTCGAGGCAGCGGTCGTCCCGGAGCTGAGCGTCTACATCAGCGCCCACGTCGACGACGCCACGCGCGAGCGGACGCTGCGGGTCGGGATCGGGGGCGGGGCCGGCTACCGGCCCGATGATGCTGAGATCCGGGCGCCCGTGCCGCTCGGGGGGCTCGAGACGTTCGAGGTCCGCAAGCTGATCGGGCAGACCGGGCTGAGCGGCCGCCGGCGCGAGGCCGTCACGCGGGCGGCCACCGCCGTTGTCCGCGCAGCGCGCGAGTGGCACGCTTACACGATCGAGGTCAACCCGCTGTTCGTCGCCGAGTCCGGCGCCGTCGCGATCGACGCCAAGGCCGAGCTCGACGACTACAGCCTGGGCAGCGTTCCCGACCGAGGCCTGATACCCGAGCAGGCAGAATCCCCGCGGGAGCGCCGGGCCCGGATCTTCCAGGAGCAGGATCACCGTGGCTCGTTCCGCTACGTCCAGCTCGTCGATGAGGGCGAGGTCGCGGGAGGGGGTTCCGCGAAGCTGGTGGGCAGCCACTCGGTCGGGGGCGGCGAGTCCCTCGTCGTGTTCGACGCGCTCGCGGCCGTCGGCCTCCAGCCGGCCAACTACTGCGACACCAGCGGCGCGCCCTCGCAGGCCAAGGTCGCGTTCGCTGCGGAGCTGATTGCCTCGCAGCCTCACATCACCGGCCTGTTCTTCTCCTCCTGCATCGCCAACCAACCACTGTCGGTCACAGCGGCGGGGCTGGTCGAGGGGTTCGAGGCGGCGGGGTGGACGGGCCCGACCGTGGTGCGTATCGCCGGTAACCAGGAGGACCAGGCACGCGCGACAGTGCAGGACTGGGTGGCGCGCAGTGGCGTCGAAGCAGCCGTGCTCGGGCGTGAGGTCGACGAATGGGAGGCCGCGCGGGCGCTGGCCGAGCGGCTCGTGCATCGAGCGGCCTGATGGCCTTCCTCGTCGACACCGAGACACGGATCGTCGTCCAGGGCCTGACTGGAGCGACCGGGCAGATGGCGGCTGGGATGATGCGGGCCGGAGGGGCGAAGATCGTGGCCGGCGTGACGCCGGGTAAGGGGGGCGCGAAGATCGGCGAGACGCCGATCTTCGACACCGTCGAGGAGTCCGTGCAGGAGGGCGCCACGGCCTCGATCCTGTTCGTCCCGGCCGGGCTCCTGCGCGACGCCGCGCTCGAAGCGATCGACGCCGGGATGGATCCGATCGTGCTGATGGTCGACGGCGTCCCGCTCGACCTCTCGCTGGAGCTCGTCGGCGTCGCCCGCGAACGCGGGGTGACGCTGATCGGGCCCAACAGCCCCGGAGTGATCTCGCCCGGCAGGAGCCTGCTCGGCGCGCTGCGGCCCGAGTTCTATTCGCCCGGCGACATCGCGCTGATCTCGCGCAGCGGCGGCATGATGACGACGATCGCCTACCAACTGACGCGAAGCGGCCGCGGGCAGAGCACGTGCGTCGGGGTCGGCGGCGATGCCGTCATCGGCCTTGACATGCCGGCCGCGGCGCTGCTCGCGCAGGATGATCCGGAGACCAGCAAGCTGCTCATCTTCGGCGAGGTGGGCACCGGCCAGGAAGAGCGGCTCGCGGGCCTCGTCCGCGGGGGTCAGGTCAGCAAGCCGGTGTACGCGTACATCGCCGGCGCCGCTGCGCCCGCCGGGAAGCGCTACTCGCACGCGGGCGCATCGGCGGACGAGACGAGCGGGAGCGCGGAGGAGAAGTGTCGCGTCCTGCGTGAGTCCGGCGTGACCGTACTCGAGCGCTACGTCGACGCCCGCGAGATCTAGATAAGGAGAGACGATGCCCAGGGACCTCGAGGACCGTGTCGCAGTCATCACCGCCGCCGGATCCGGGATGGGGCGCCAAGCCTCGATTCTGTTCGGGTCAGAGGGCGCCCATGTGGTCGCGATCGACCTCGACGGCCAGGCGGCGAGAACCGTGGCCGGGGAGATCGAGGCCGCCGGCGGCAGCGCCACGGCGCTCGCGGTCGACATGACCGACCTGGGGCAGATCGAGGAGGCAGTCCGTACGGTCGAGGCGAGCCACGGGCGGATCGACGTGCTCTACAACCACGCGGGGACCGCCGGCCCGCGCGGGTTCGACTTCGACGCGGACGTATGGGACTTCCAGGTGAACCTGAACCTGCGCTCCGCGGTGTTCATGACCAAGGCCGCGCTGCCGCTGATGGGCGCGAACGGACGTGGCGGCTCGATGATCTTCACGTCTTCGATCTCAGGCATGGTCGCCTCGCGCAACAGCCCGGTGTACGCGGCGCTCAAGGCCGGCGTCGTCGGCTTCATGAAGTGCATCGCCGCGATCGGCGGCCCGGATGGGATCAGGGCGAACGCGATCCTCCCCGGCGCGACCGAGACACCGATGCTCGCCCAGTTCTTCTCGGCGCCCGGCGAGACCGCCGACGTGCTCGACGAGCGACTGGCGTCGTTCGCCCAGGCGATCCCGCTGGGACGGTTCTGCCGGCCCGAGGAGGTGGCGCAGCTCGCACTTTTCCTCGCCAGTGACCGCTCGAGCTTCCTGACTGGCGTGGCGATCCCGATCGACGGCGGCTACACAGTTCTATGAAACGGAGACCGATATGACGACGACAACGATCGCACAACCACCCACGTGGACCGGCGACGAGGTGACCGCCAGCTGCTACCTCGACGGACGCTGGGTCCAGGGCGACGGTGAGGAAGCCGCCGACGTCCTCAATCCGGCGACCGAGGAGTCACTGGCCAAGTTCCGGTTCGCCTCACTCGCACAGGTCGAGAGCGCCATCGCGGCCGCGCGCCGGGCGATGGACGGCGGCGAATGGCCCGCCCTGTCGCCGCGCGAGCGCAGTCAGCTGCTGCACCGGCTCGCCGACCTGTTCGAGGGACACCGCGAGGAGTTCGTCGACCTGATCATCTCCGAGGTCGGGATGCCGGTGCCGCTCGCCCAGGCCGGTCAGGTCAACGCGGCGATCGAGACGTTCCGGTGGTTCGCGGACGCCGCCGCGCGCGGCCCGATCGGCGGCTACGAACGGGGGCTTCCTTTGCACTACGAGCCGGTGACGAGCGCGAGCCTGATCCGCCACGAGCCGGCGGGCGTCGTTGCCGCGATCACCGCCTACAACTTCCCCCTGTTCCTCCTGGCGCGAAAGCTCGGCGGCGTGCTGGCATCGGGCTGCACCGCGGTCGTGATGCCGTCCGAGCGGGCGCCGCTCACGACGTGGCGCTTCTTCCAGCTGCTGGAGCAGCTCGAGTATCCCGCCGGGGTCGCGAATTTGGTGATCGGCAGCAAGGATGCCGGCGTCGTGCTGAGCAGCCACCCGGCCGTCGACATGGTGAGCTTCACCGGCTCGGTCGCCGTCGGCTCGGCGGTGATGGCCCAGGCGGCGCGGACGACGAAGAAGGTGGTGCTGGAGCTCGGCGGGAAGTCGGCGACGATCGCGCTCCCGGGCGCGGAGCTCGATGCGCTCGTCACGCCGACGATCCTGCGGATGACCACGGCTTCAGGGCAGGCCTGCGGGTGCACCACGCGCACGTTCGTGCCCGAGGCCGACTACGACCAGTACATCGAGGCGGCTGCGCAGGTCATCGGCGGCCTCAAGGTCGGCGACCCGCGCGCCGCCGGCACCGCGCTCGGGCCGCTCATCCGTGACGAGCAGCGCCGATCGGTCGAGCGTTATGTGTCCAACGCGCTCGAGGCCGGCGGCGAGATCCTCGCCGGCGGCGGCCGGCCGGCTGAGCCGGTCGGCTTCTACATGAACCCGGCGCTGGTAGGCGGCCTCCCGAACGACTCGGAGATCGCGCAGACCGAGCTGTTCGGGCCAGTCGGTGTGGTGATGCGATACACGACCCTGGAGGAGGCGATAGCGCTCGCCAACCAGTCGCGGTACGGCCTGAACGCCGCCGTGTGGGGCCCCACGGACCAGGCGATGAAGGTGGCGCAGCGGCTGCGCTCGGGATCGGTCGCGATCAACGGTGGCGGCGGTCCGCGTCCTGACGCGCCCTGGGGTGGCCCGCGCGAGAGCGGCGTGGGCCGGGAGGGGGGCGAGGAGGGCTTCCTCGACTTCTTCGAGGCCAAGCACGTTCAGTGGCCGGTGTCCGAGCCGCGCGCCCGGTGATGCTCGCGGCTGCTTACGCCACCGGCTGCGACTGCGGCGAGTGCTCCCTGATGAAGGCGCCGATCTGCTCGATCGCGTCCCTGCCCTCGGGCAGGATCGACGCGAACAGCGGGAAGATATGGAGCATGTCGTCCGTGACGACGAGTTCGGCCCGGCCGCCGGCCGCGTGCACCTTCTCGACGAAGCGGACGGAGTCGTCCCGCAGCGTCTCGGCCTCGCCCGCGATCACGAACAGGGGCGGCAGCTCGTGGACCTCGGCATACAGCGGCGACCCGAGCGGGGTGTCCTTGGGGTCGCGACCCTCGCCGAGGTAGACGATTCCCATCCCCACGGCGAGCTCTTTGGTCACGACCGGATCTCGCTCCCGATTCGACTCGTAGGACTCTCCCTCGGCCGCGAGGTCGGTGAGCGGAGAGATCACGACGGCCGCGGCGGGGAGGGTGTCACCCGCATCGCGGAGCGCGACCAGCGTCGCGAGGTTGAGGCCGCCGCCGGCGGAGTCGCCCGTCGTGACGATCCGCGACGGGTCGACCTGAGCGGCGAGCCACCGGTAGACAGTGACCGCATCCTCAACCGGGGCGGGATAGGGGTGCTCGGGGGCCAGCCGGTAGTCGGGGACGAGCACGCGGGCATCCGCGGCGCGTGAGAGACGGTAGGCGAACTCGCGGTAGCCCTTCGCCGAGCCCATCACGTAGCCGCCGCTGTGGAAGTGCAACAGCACCCGGTCATCAGAGACACCCGGCGCGCTGACCCACAGCGAGGGAACGCCGCCGGCGTCAACCGGTTCCTCGATCAGGTCGTCGGGGAGCGGGAACTTGGCGCACAGCGCCTCGAATTCGCTGCGCCAATGCTGTGGCGTCGGCACCTCGTGCAGCGGAACGGAGTCCCTCCACATGATGATCACGCGATCGAGCGCCTCACTCTGTGCCATCCGTCTCTCCTCGTGCTTTCGCGGTCGGGGCCCGTTGGGCGGTGTGTCCGTACGACGTGTCTACTCGACCATACGATTGGTGGACTGTCAAGCGCGCGGATCCGGGCGCGATGGGGGTCGCTCCAATCCGACGCTGGGTCGGCAGGAACATGGATTCGATCGAACGTTTGGTATATTGCGGGCCGCCGCCGGCTGTGCTGCAATCGAACCGGGAGGGAACGGGTTCGCCATGTCCGACACCAACAAGAGCATCGTCCGCCGCTTCTTCGAAGGGATCTTCAACGAGGGCGACCTCGACGTCGTGCACGAGTTCCTGGCTCGCGACTACGTCGATCATTCGCCGTTCTCGGCCGAGGCGCCCGGACCGGAGGGATTCAAGCGCCGGATGGACATGCTGCGGGCAAGCCTGGCCGTGCGCATGACGCTCCACGACCTGATCGCGGAGCAGGATCTGGTCGCGTTCCGGTGGACGATGGAGGGCAAGCACGTGGGGGAGTTCGCCGGCATCGCGCCGACCGGTCGCGCAGTCGGGCTGAGCGGGCTCGAACCTCGAGCGGATGGCCGACGGCAAGATCGTCGAGCACTGGAGCGAGTACGACCGCCTCGCCCTCGTCGAGCAGGTGTCATCGCCAGGGGATTGACCCGGGCACCGCAACGGAGCACAGGAGGCCACGATGGGTCGTCTCGAAGGGAAGGTCGCGCTGATCACCGGGGCAGCCCGCGGTCAGGGCCGGGCCCATGCGGTGACGATGGCGCGCGAAGGCGCGAGTGTCGTTGCCATCGACATCTGCGACCAGATCGATGGCGTGCAGTACGACCTCGCCACGCAGGCCGATCTTGACGAAACAGCACGGCTGGTGGAGGAGCAGGATCAGCGCTGTATCGCGATCAAGGCGGATGCCCGCCGCAGCGATCAGATGCGCGCCGCCGCCGATCGCGCGGCGTCCGAGCTCGGCGGAATCGACATCGGCGTCGTCAATCACGGGATCGTGATGGCGGCGGCCTGGGACGCGATGACCGACGAGGACTGGGACACGATGATCGAGACGAACCTCAGCTCCGTCTGGCGCGCGGCGCGGGCGATCATTCCGCACCTCGTACAGCGGGGCGGAGGCTCGTTGATCCTCACCGCCTCAGCCGCGGGCGTCCGGACGTTCTACGGGTTGCCGTCGTATGTGGCGGCGAAGCACGGAGTGGTGGGACTGGCGAAGGCGCTCGCGGTGGAGTTGGGCCCGCAGTGGGTCCGCGTCAACGCACTCTGCCCCGGCAACATCTCGACTCCGATGTTTCACAACCAGTACATCCACGACATGTACAACGGCGGCCCGGGCGGTACGAAGGAGACGGCGGTGTTCCCGGCGCAGGCCTCGAGCATCCTCCCGCTTCCGTGGCTCGAGCCGGAGGCCATCTCCAACGCGATCGTCTATCTCGCCTCCGACGAGGGCAAGTACGTCACCGGCACCGCGTTCGTCGTCGACGCCGGGATGACCGCCACGCCACCCGGCGTGCCGCCGATCGCCGCGACCAGGCTCGCGGAGCTCAGCGCCGCCGTCTCCACCAGCGACTGAGGGACCCCGATGATCAGAGTCAGCGTCATGTATCCGAGCGGCGACGGAGCCACGTTCGATCACGACTACTACGTCAATCAGCACATGCCGATGGTCGCCGAGCTGCTCGGTCCCGCGCTCAAGCGCGCAACCGTGGACCGTGGCCTCGGCGGCAGGGAGCCCGGAGCGGCGCCGCCGTTCTTGGCCATCGCTCATCTCGAGTTCGACTCGATCGAGGACTTTCAGGGCTCGATGGGGCCGGCCGGGCCCCAGCTGGCCGCCGACGGGCCGAACTACACGAACACGACCGCGATCCTGCAGATCAGCGAGATCGCGCTGTAGGCAGAGTCTCCGATGCGCGCGACGGTGATGTATGCGGCAGGCGACGTTCGTGTCGAGGACGTCCCCGATCCGGCGCTGCAGTCTCCGACCGACGCGCTGGTGCGGATCACCAGGGCATGCATCTGCGGCAGCGACCTGTGGCCGTACGGGTCGATGGAGCGGACCCCCGCCGGCCGGCGGATGGGCCACGAGTTCGTCGGAGTGGTCGAGGACATCGGATCCGAGGTCGCGACGCTGAAGCGCGGCGACGTCGTGATCGCGCCCTTCGTGATCTCGGACGGCACATGTGAGTTCTGCGCCCAGGGACTGCACACGTCGTGCGTCCACCGCGGCGACTGGGGCGCGGACGGCGTCGACGCGGGCCAGGGCGAGGCCGTGCGCGTGCCCTACGCCGACGGCACGCTGGTGCCGATCGAGGTCGGCGAGGATGACGCGCTGATGCCGTCGCTCTTGACGCTGTCGGACGTCTTCTCGACCGGCCACCATGCCGCGGTGAACGCCGGGGTGCGGCCTGGTGGCACCGTAGCCGTGGTGGGAGACGGCGCGGTCGGGATCTGCGGCGTGATGGCGGCGCGCCGGCTCGGCGCCGAGCGGATCCTGATCCTCGGCCGTCACCGCGCGCGCACCGACCTCGCGGTCGAGTTCGGCGCGACCGATGTCATCGCCGAGCGGGGCGCTGAGGCGGCGGAGCGGGTCCGCGAGATCTCGGGAGACGCGGGCATCTGGAGTGTGCTCGAGTGCGTCGGCCTCGAACAGGCGTTCCTGACCGCGCTTGACATCGTCCGCCCCGGCGGCAGGATCGGCCGTGTCGGCGTGCCGCAGTTCCAAGGGCTCCCCGGCGCGCGGCAGGGCTTCGTCAAGAACGTCACGATCAGCGGCGGGATAGCGCCCGCCCGTGCGTACATTCCCGAGCTGCTGCCCGACGTGCTCGAGGGACGACTGCAGCCGGGCAGGGTGCTCGACCGGACGATCGGGCTCGATGATGTGCCCGACGGCTACCGGGCGATGAACGACCGCGAAGCGCTGAAGGTGATGATCAAGCCCTGACGGGAGCCGCGGCTCAGGCCTTGGTGAATCGAATCGGCATCGTCCTCCAGTTGCTCACGAGGTTGGACTGCTCGCGCTCGAGCTCGCCCGCCACCTCGATCGACTGGAGCTTCGGCAGCAACTCCTCGAACAGGATCCGCATCTCGGTCTTGGCGATGTGCTGACCGAGGCACACATGCGGTCCGGCGCTGAACGAGAGGTGCCGGTTCGGTCTGCGCGTCGCGTCGAACTCGTGCGGCGCCTCGAACACCTCCGCGTCGCGGTTGCCCGAGAACAGCATCATGCACAGCCGGTCCATCTTCTCGATCGGGATCCCCCGAAGCTCGGTGTCGCGGGCCGCGTTGCGCATGAAGTTCTTGGTCGGGGTGGTCCAGCGGATGCTTTCCTCGACGAGCGTCGGAATGAGCTTGGGATCGCTCTTCACGAGCGCGAGCTGATCCGGCCACCGGCTGAACGCGAAGATCGCGCCGGCGATCGCCGACTTCGTGGTGTCGATGCCGGCGGGGGCGACGGTCGCGAGGAAGCCGTTGCGGATGTGCTCGGGCCACGGCTCCCCGTCGACCTCGAGCGTGTTCACGAACGTGGTCAGGTCGTCCTCAGGGTCTTGACGGCGCTGGTCGCGCAGCTCCTGGAAGAAGCCGTAGAACTCCTGGACGGTGGCGGCCCACTGGCGCGAAGCGGCGTCGGTCAGGCCCCTGAACTCCTCACGCTGCGTCTCGGGGTCGGCGCCCCCGAAGAACTCGGCCGTGAGCTGCAGCATCTTGGCGTGATCCTCGCGCGGGACGCCGAGCACCGCCATCGTCACCCGGGTCGGGTAGTGGGCGGCGAAGTCCTGGACGAAGTCGCATTCACCGTCGAACTGCAGGAAATCGTCGACGAGCTCCTTGGCGAGCTCGCGGAACAGCTCCTCGAACTTGCGGCGGATCACCGCGGGCTGGAAGTAGTCGCCGAGCGAGGGGCGATAGCCGGTGTGCTCGGGCGGATCCATGTAGCTGAATGAATCGAGCGTGCGCGTCGTGCCACCCGTGACGCTGCGCGCGAACGCGTCGTCGGCCTGGCTGTGGAACAGGGGGTTGACATCGCCGTTGTGGAACAGCTCGTTCTGAGTGGCCACGGTCTGGATGTCGGCGTGCTTGGACAGCAGCCACACCGGGTCGTAGCCCTCGACGTGGGCCCGGCCGATGGGCATGTTCTCACGCAGCCACTGGCCGGCCGGGATCACGATCTCCTCCAGCGGGCGACCGTAGGACTCCGGCAGGATCACCGCGCGCGCGATGTCGTCGGGAACGACGAGTGCTTCGTTGACGGCGGTAGCCATGTGACCTCGCTTCGTTGACTGACTGCGCTTTATCCCTCGAACACCGGCAACTTGACCACCAGCCCGTCAAGCTCGTCGCCCAGGACCAGCTGGCAGCTGAGACGGGAGTTCGGTTGACGGCCCTCGATGAACTCGAGCAGGTCTGCCTCCTCGAACTCGGGCTCGGGCAGCTGCTCGCTCCATGGCTCCTGGACGTAGACGTGGCACGTGCCGCACGAGCACATGCCGCCGCACTCGGCGATGATCCCCGGCAGGTTGTTGCGGACCGAGGCGTCCATCAACGTCAGCCCGGCCGGCACGTCGACGGAGTTGACCTCGCCGTCGGGTTGGATGAAGGTGACGCGCGGCTGGCCGGGGATGCCGCCCGGCCCGGGGACCTCGGGGGTGCCGGCGGCCGGGGCCACGGCGGGCTCCGAGGCCTCCGCGGGCACTGGGGCGCCCGCATCCACAGGCGCATCAATCGCCACACGGTCGAGGCCGACCGACGGGTCGGCCAGCGCCGTGAGGTCCAGCTCGAGCGCATCGCGGATCATCCGCTTGCCGGCCATGAACTCCGCGGGTGCATTGACCGCCTCCACCGCGACGAGCCGACCCTTGCGCGTGTGGAACACCGCCAGCTTGCTCGCATCCCCATCCGAGCGGACGGTGGCCGTGTCCGGGTCGATCAGCATCCCCGCGATCTGCACCTTGAGGTCGAATTGATCCGACCAGAACCACGGCACCTCAGGATGGGGGGCGGGCTGGCCGAGGATCGACGCGGCGGCCTGCCGAGCCTGCTCGACGGCGCTGGGAATGCTCTCGAGCCGGAAACGGCCCTCGTAGAACGCGAGGGGGCGCCTGGTCATGTCGCCGACGGCGTACACGCGCGGGTCCGACGTCCGCGCGCGGTCGTCGACGACGACGCCGTCCTCGCACGCGAGTCCCGCCGTCTGAGCCAGCTCGTCGTCGGCGACCGCGCCGACACCGACAAGGACGCGGTTGCAGGCAATCGACCGACCATCGCCGAGCTGCACCGAGCCGACCGACCGGCGACCATCAGCCTCGAAGCCGCTCACCTGCGCCGAGGTCATGATCTTGGTCCCGGCGTTCAGGTGGTAGTTGGTCAGGTGGTTCGACAGCTGTGTGCTTGCGACGCGGGCGAGCAGCCGCTCCTCGCGCTCGAGCACGGTCACCTCGATCCCTGCTGACCGGGCCGAGGCGGCGACTTCCAGGCCGATCCAGCCGCCGCCCACGATGACCAGATGCGCGTCCGGGGTGAGGACGTCGTAGAGGACCCGCGCATGCGTGAGGGTCCGCAGCTCGTAGACCTTGTCGAGATCGATTCCGGGGATCGAAAGCCGGCGGGCCTTGGCCCCCGTCGCCAGGATCAGGATGTCGTATTCGACGGCCTCACCGTCGACGAGCGATATGGCCTGTGCCGCCCGATCGATCGCCACGACCCGGGTGCCCGTGCGCAGCTCGATCCGTTGGTCGCGATAGAACTCCGCCGGCAACAACGGCTGCTCGAGCTCGCCCTTGAGCAGGCTCTTGGACAGTGGCGGGCGATGGTACGGGCCGACTGGCTCTGCGCCGATCATCACGACCTCGCCCTCGAAGCCCTGCTGGCGCAGAGTCGCCGCGGCGGTGCCGCCTCCGTGGCCGGCGCCGACGACGACGATCCGTCCGGGTGGGCTCGTCGTCGCCACCGAGCCGGCTCAGGCCGTGGTGAAGCGGATCGGCAGCGACTTGAAGCCGCTGACGAAGTTCGAGACCTTGAGCCGCGGTTCGCCCGCCAGCTCCACGGACTTCAGCCGCGGGATCAGCTCTTCGAACAGCGCCCGCATCTCCATCTTGGCGATGTGCTGACCGAGGCACACGTGAGGGCCGAAGCTGAACGAGAGATGCGGGTTCGGCCGGCGCGTGACGTCGAAGCTCATCGGGTCCGGGAACACCTCCGGGTCGCGATTCCCCGAGACGAACAGGCACATGAGCCGGTCCATGCTCGCGATCGGGACGCCGCCCACCTCCGCATCGCACGACGCGTTGCGCATGAAGTGCTTGGCCGGCGTGGCCCACCGGAGACTCTCGTCGACAAGGCCCGGGACGAGCTCCGGATTCGCCCTGACCTGCTCGAACTGGGCTCCGAACAGCGCCAGCCCGTGCATGCCGGCGCTGATCGCCGAGTTGGTCGTGTCGTGACCGGCGAGCGCGATCGATGCCGTCAAATGGTTCTGGATCCGCTCCGGCATCAGCTCACCGTCGTCGAGCCGAGCCGTGACGATCGCCGTCGACAGATCGTCGCGCGGGTTGGCGAGGCGGTCGGTGCGAATCACCTCGAAGTACTCGTAGAAGTCCTGAACCGAGGCATGCCATTGCTTGGCCATCGCCTCCGGAGAGGCCGGCACATCATCTCGCTTCCAGTCCGGGTCGTCGCCGCCGAAGGTGTCCTGGGTGAGCTTCATCATCAGCTCGTAGTCCTCCCGCCGAACGCCGAGCATCTCCATCACAGCGCTGAGCGGATACTGCGCGGAGACGACCCCCACGAAGTCGCACTCCCCGTCACATTCGAGCATCCGGTCGACCGCTTCCCTGGCCAGTTCGCGGAATCGGTCCTGGAACCGCCTCACCTGTGCCGGCAGGAAGGCGAAGGCGGTGGCGTTCCGGTAGCGGCCGTGCTCCGGCGGCTCCATGTAGGACAGGTTGCTGAGGACGTGGGTGGTGCCGTCGAGCAGGTCGCGGAGATACGCGTCGCCCGCCTGTGGCTGGAGCATGATGTTCGCGTCGGCGTTGTGGAACGTCTCCGCGTCCCGCAGCACATCCTTGATGTCGGCGTGCTTGGAGATCAGCCAGATCGGGTCATAGCCGTCGACTTTGGCTCGTGCGACCGGAGCATTCTCGCGCAGCCACTCGCAGGCCGGATACACGGTCCGGTCGAGGTCGCCGTACGAGGCCGGCAGGACGACGGCACGCGCGATGTCGTCGGGAACCACCGCCGGCTCGAGTCGATGATCGATCGTGGCCATGTCTGCGCCCCCCTTTCGGGCTGTCGACTACGTGTAGGGGTCCGTGTGCTTCTTCAAGCCCGCGTACTGCTCGGCGTCGTGGCCGAAGATCACCAGGTCGATGTTCTCGTCCTGCGCGATCTGATGGAGCCGCGCGGTCGAGCGGGCCACCGCCGGGCCGTCCAGGTAGAAGGGGAGCGCCTCGTTGTTCCAGTGATCGATCGTGACGACGGCATCTCCGGTCAGGAGCGCCGACGACTCGTCGAGCTTGGCGATCAGCGACAGCAGCCCGGGACTGTGGCCGGGAGACTGGATCAGGCGGATCCGGCCGTCGCCGTAGACGTCGAATTCGTTCTCGGTGTTCAGCTCGTCGAGAAATCGCCAGCGAATGTCGGGCTTGTCGATGTCCGGGAGGGGATACGCGAACTCGATGAACCAGTCGGCATTGTGGGCGTAGTCCCAATCAGCGCGGTGGACCAGGAACTCGGCGTCCGGGAAGTGCCCGATCGCGCCGACGTGGTCGAAGTGAAGGTGGGTCTGAACGACGTAGCGGATCGAGTCAGGCTCGATCCCCGCCGCCTTCACCTGCTCGACGACGTGGTTCTCACGTGTGTTGCCGGGCTTGTATCCACTGAGCGCTTCGTGGAAGTGGGGGGGATCCGTGAACGCTTCGAGCGGGAACCCCGTGTCGTAGAGCACATTGCCCTCGGGATGGGTGATCACGTGGGCCGGTATCGGCACCACGATGATCTCCTCGCCACCGTTGAAGTAGATGCCGTAGCGCGGGAACGTGAGCGTCCCGCAGTCCAGGACGTGCAGTGCGTGATCGGCCACGGCGGCCTCCTCTCGAACAATCGTCGGTCACAGTCGGGGTCTAGGGTTCTAAAACTACCGCTTGTTTGGTAGAATGTCCAGCCAACCGGCGATGTCCGTGAGAGAGTGGCAACGCGCGCCGTGAGAGAGTCGCGGCGCGCCGTCACGACCTGCGCAGAAGGACCCGAGCCGCACCGAGCACGAGCGAGAAGAGGAGAATCATGGGACGGTTGGAGGGGAAGGTCGTAGTGATCTCGGGGGCTGCGCGTGGCCAAGGCCGCTCTCACGCCGTGACGCTGGCGCGGGAAGGGGCCACGATCGTCGGTTTCGACATCTGCGAGCCGCTGGAGACCGCACTCACTCCCGGCGCGACCGAGGCCGACCTCGAGGAGACCGTGCGGTTGGTCGAGGAACAGGATCAGCGCTGCCTCACCGCAAAGCTCGATGCACGTGACCTGACCGGCCTGCAGACGTTCGCCGACAAGGCGATGGATGAGTTCGGCCGGATCGACATCCTGCTCGTCAACCACGGGATGTGGACGGTCGCCCAGAACTCGTGGGAGCTCGAAGAGCACGTCTGGCAGGAGACGATCGACGTGATGCTCACGGGCGCCTGGAAGGTGTGCAAGGCCTTCATCCCGAAGATCCTCGCCGGCGATCGCGGCGGCGCGATCGTGATCACCGCCTCGGCGAACGGCATCACCCCGCAGCCCGGAGCAGTTGCGTACTGTGCCGCGAAGGCCGGCGAGATCCACATGATGCGGGTGCTCGCGTGGGAGCTCGGCCCCCACAAGGTCCGTGTCAACACCGTCAACCCCGGGGGGATTCAGACGCCCATGCTGCTCGACGGCGGCACCGTGGAGCGGGCGCTCGAGCTCAACCCCAAGTACATCGGCAACAACCGCAACCTGCTGCCGGTCGAGTGGCAGCCGGTTGAGAGCATCTCGAACGCGATCCTGTGGCTCGTGTCCGACGACGCCGAGTACGTCACCGGTACGACGATCGCCGTCGACGCCGGGTGGGCGAACTTCTAGCGGGAGACACCACTGGGCGCGTTCAGATGCAGAAACGACGTGATAGGAGAGACAGGTGCTAGACAACGGGACCTTCGTCATCGACTGCGTGGCGCACGCCTTCAACCTGACCGAGGACAACTTCGCTCACAAGGGCCACGCCGGACCCGTGACGGACATGATCTACGGCGTCGTGAGCGTGGCGCCCGAGGGCTACGCCCTCACCGAGGATGCGGTCAAGCGCGACTGGAACATCGAGGAGACGGCCGGGATGCTGTTCCGGGAGAGCCACACCGATGTCGCGGTGTACCACCCGACACCGATCTTCGCCTACAAGGACGGGCTGTCCGCGTTCTACAAGGGTCTCGAGGGCGTCAAGCGCTGGCCGAACCGCTTCGTCGGCTGCTGGGTCAGCGTCGACCCGCTCCAGGGGCAGGCGGCGTACGACATGCTCGAGGAGCAGACGGCGGCGCTCAAGGACGCTGGCCTCGAGCCGTTCGGGCTCAAGCTCTACCCGACCAGCTGGCGCGGCGAGGTCGTCGACTCCTGGCGAATGGATGACCCCAAGGTCGCCTTCCCGCTGTTCGAGAAGGCCGGAGAGCTCGGGATCAAGACGATCGGCGTCCACAAGGCGATCCCGCTCGGGCCGGCCCCGACCGGTCAGTCGTTCAACCCCGTCGACGTCGAGGGGGCCGCGGAGCACTTCCCGGACCTCAACTTCGAGATCGTCCACGGTGGCAGCGCCTTCTGCGAAGAGACGGCCTGGCTGCTCGGGCGCTACCCGAACATCTACATCAACATGGAGTCGCTGAACATCATCCTCGCGAACCAGCCGAGGACGTTCGCCAACATCCTGCTGGGGCTGATGCACGTGGGAGGGGACCCCGTCCTCGACCGGCTGTTCTGGGCGACGGGCACGATGCAGTATCACCCGCGCCCCTGCCTCGAGGCGTTCGAGAACTTCGAGTTCCCGGAGGACCTGCTCGGAAATTACGGCCTGTTCGGCCGGATCTCGCAGATCACCGCCGAGGGGCGGGCCAAGATCCTCGGCCTGAACGTGGCCGCCTATCGCGGCTGGGATGTCGACGAGCTCAAGCGCAACATCGAGGGCGATGAGTTCGCCGTCGACCACGGCGAAGCGGCTCCCTATTCGGCCACCACGGTCGGCGACAAGGTCGTGTCGGTCAACGGTCGCGGGGCCGGCGCCCCGGCGGCGGTCCCGGCGGCATGACGATCGTCTCGACATCTGAGCTCGAGCATCACGTCCGCGACTGTCTGCGCCAGATCAAGGACCCGTGCAGCGTGGCGACAGGCCATCCGCTGCAGCTCGAGGAGATGGGTCTCGTCAAGTCGGTCGAGATCGATACGGAGGCGGGCCGGGTGGTGGTCAGCCTGCGCCTGACCTCGCCGACGTGCGTCATGGTCGGCTACTTCGTGACCGAGATTCAGCAGCTGGTCAAACAGGCGCTACCCGAGATCTGCGACGTCGACGTCCACTTCGATCATGGCTTCGACTGGACGCCGCAGATGATGAGCGAGGAGGTGCGCCGCGCGCGCGCCTCCCGCTTCGCCGCCCAGGGCTGAGACACTCTCAGCCGACAGGCTGCTCGTGCGCGAGCCGGTACGGAGCCGCGCCGCCGGCGTCGACCTGGAGCGGCATCCCGGTCACATAGCGGGCCTCGTCCGACACCAGGAACAGCACTGCGTTGGCGACATCGATGGCCTCGACCCACGGGATCGGGAGCGCGTTCAGCGCCATCATCGCCTCCTCGGCATCGGCCCGTGTGGCTCCCTCGACGCCGCCCAGGAGCAACTCGTAGCTCTGGGGGTTGTCGACCATCGGCGTATCCACGGTCGTGGGGTGCACCGAGTTGACCCGGATCATGTGGGGCGCCAGCTCGACGGCAAGGGTCTTCATCAGTCCGGTGACCCCGTGCTTCGCAGACGTGTAGTGCGCCAGATTCGGGAAGGCGATCAAGCCGGCGTTGGAACTGGTCAGGACGATCGCGCCGCCCTCGCCGCGGTCGATCATCGAGGGGATGACCGCGCGCGCCGTCTTCCACGTTCCGGTCAGGTTGATGTCGATCATGTCCTGCCAGGCCTCGACGCTCAACTCCCAGGCCGGCGCGGAGCTGAGGATGCCCGCGTTCGCGATCGCGATGTCGATCTTGCCGAACTCGTCAAGGCCCGCTTTGACCGCTGCCTCGAGCTGGCCGAGGTCGCGGACGTCGGCCTGCTGCGTCACGATCCGGCGGTCGAGGTCCTCGACCAGCCGCGCCGTTTCGGCCAGGTCGGCTTCCGTGGACATCGGATAGTTGACGCTGTCGATCTGACCGCACAGGTCGACGGCGATGATGTCCGCCCCCTCCTCGGCGAGGCGGACGGCGTGCGCCCGTCCCTGCCCGCGAGCACCCCCGGTGATGAAGGCGACCTTTCCCTCCACACGTCCCATCAGCTGCACTCCTTTGTATCCGGCCTCGGTACTCCGACTACCAACCGTTTGTTCAACGATAGTCTCCCCGGATGGGGAGCGGGAGTCAAGGGCGGGGTCAGCGGGCGGATGCCCGAGGATGCTCTCCACGGGCGCCGGCGCCGCGCCCGCGTGGCGGCGGCGCCTCCGTGATGCCTCCTCGCTCGAGTTCCTCGGCCATGCGTTGGCGGAGTTCGACCTTCTTGATCTTGGTTCCGGACATCGGCCACGCTGTGACGATGCGGACGTAGCGCGGGACCTTGAACGTGGCGACCTGATCGATGCAGTGCTCGATCAGGTCCTGCTCGGTGGCGGTGGCGCCCGGCTTGAGCTCGACGAAGGCGGCGGCGACCTCGCCGTAGCGTGCGTCGGGCGCAGCTACGACTTGTGCGATGTGCACGGCGGGGTGGGTCAGGAGGTGGTCCTCGATCTCGGCGGCGGCGACGTTCTCGCCGCCGACCTTGAGCATGTCCTTGATGCGGCTGAGGAATACGAGCGTCCCGTCGGGGCGGAGACGTTGGAGGTCGCCGGTGTGAAACCAGCCGTCGGCGTCGATCGCCGCCGCGGTGCCGTCGGGGTCGCGGTAGTACTCCCTGAGCCGCGCCGGCCCGCGCAGGAGCAGCTCGCCCGGGGTGTCGGGCGCCACGGCGCGTCCGGTGTCGGGGTCGACGATGCGGACTTCCATGCCGCGCAGCGGCCGGCCGCAGCTCTCGCTCCGTGATTCCAGCGAGTCATCGGCCTCTCCGATCGCCAGCCACCCGGAGCACTCGGTGCAGCCGGTGTTGCCGACCTGCGGCGCGTGGGGGAGCAGGCGCTGCATGACGCGCAGGCGCTCGGGTGAGCCGACGTTGATCACGAGCCGCGCGGCGGACAGGTCCTCGGCGCGGAAGCGCGGGTGGGTGAGCACATCCATCCAGATCGTCTCGAAGCCTGGGAACAGCACCGTGCAGCGCTCGGCGACGATCTGGTCCAGTGCTGGGCCCGGCTCGAATCGCCCGGCGTGGTGAAAGCAGGCGCCGCGGGACAGCGGCGCGAGCATGGTCCAGCCGGCGGTGTGGAACAGCGGCAGCGGCGTCCAGTAGCGGTCCTCGGGCGTGAGTTCCAGGCGCTCGGCGACGGCGTGGGCCTGGGCGATGAGGGCGCCGTGGTCGTGCAGGCACCCTTTCGGGTTTGCCGTCGTGCCGGAGGTGAAGATGATGCGCGCGGGGTCCTCCGGGCCAACGAGGGCGTGCTCGGCCTCGATCGCGGCGTCATCGACGTCCGCCTCGCCGGCGCGGAAGGCCTCGGCATCGTCGAGCACAACCACGGTGCAGCCGGCCGGCAGCACGACGCCGGCGACGAGGTCGCGGAACCACGACGAGGTGATGAGCAGCTTGAGCCCGGCGCGGTCGGCGGTGTGCTGGAGCTCGCGCCCTTTGTAGCGCGCGTTGAGCGCGACGGCGATCGCCCCGAGTCGCAGGGTCCCGAAGAGCAGAGCGGCGTACTCGGCTGAGCCCTCGGCCAGCAGGTAGCCGACCCGGTCGCCTCGCCGGACACCCGCGGCCCGAAGCCGCCGCGCTGCGCGGATCGACGCCTGAACGAGTTCGCCGTAGGAGAGTCGTGCGTCCGGAAACCAGGCCGCCGGCGCATCGGGCGTGCGTACCGCGACGGCGTCGATCAGCGCCGGCACCGACCGCGCCGGAGCACCGTCGTCGAGCATCAGAACGACCGCGGTAGGCCGAGGCGCTCCCCGATGAGGTTACGGGCCATCTCGTTCGTGATCGGGCTCATGCGGTAGAGCCGCGCATCGCGCCAGTAGCGCTGCATATCGGTCTCGCCGGAGTAGCCCATCCCGCCGAGGATCTGGATGCCCAGGTCTGCAGCGCGGACCGCATGCTCGGTGGCGATCACCTTGGCCATCGTGAGCTCGAGGAAGACCTCCTGCCCGGTGATGTCCAGCCACGCGGCATGGTGGGCGACCAGCTCCGTCTGGCGGCGCGCCATCGCGATGTCCGCGACGTAGTGCTGGACAATCTGGAACTCGCCGATGTGCTTGCCGAACGCCTCACGTTCCTGCACGTATGCGAGCGCGGTCTCCAGGATGCCGTCCAGCATCCCGCAGCAGAGCCCCAGCAGCACGAGCCGCTCGTTGTTGAGCGTCGGCAGCAGCATGTACCACGCCTGACCGGGCTCGCCGAGCACCAGGTCGTCCGGGATGAACACATCGTCGAGCTCGACCTCGAAGGCGCCAAGCGCCCGCATTCCGAGCGTGGGAAGCGGAGAGAGCGAGATCCCCTCCGACGAGGTCGGCAGCACGAACAGCGTCACGCCGTGATGGCGCTTCTCAACCCGGTCGTCGGTGCGCGCGAGCAGGAGGATGTAGTCCGAGACGTGCGCGGAGGCGCACCACTTCTTGCTCCCGTTGACCAGCCAGCCGCCGTCGACCTTCTCGGCACGGGTGCGGAGGCCGCCGAGGAGGTCGGTGCCGCCGCCCTTCTCGGTGAATCCGATCGTGAAGCGCAGCTCGCCGCGGGCAATGCCGGGTAGGAACCTGCGTTTCTGTTCCTCGGTGCCGTACAGCCCGACGGAATTGGCCCCGGCGAACGAGGTCGAGCCCCAGGTCCACACCAGTCCGGCCAGCGATCGGCCGAGGCCGCGCGCAAGCAGCATCTGCATCGCGTTGTCGCCCCCCTGCCCACCGTACGCGACGGGCACGCTGAGTCCGTGATAGCCGGCCTTCGCCAGTTTGTCGAACAGCTCGAACGGATATTCGCCCTCGCGCCGTTCCAGTTCGCGCGCGTACTCCTTGGGAATCTCCTCATCGACCCACTCCCGCAGGCTTGCGCTGAAGCGCTGCTGCTCGTCGTCGAGGGCGAAGCTCAGGCCGGCGGCGATGGAGGGCGACGACGCCGCGGTACTCACCTCACGCCTTGGTGAAGCGGATCGGGAGCGTCTTGGGGCCGGTCACGAAGTTCCCGATCTTCATCCTCGGCTCGGCGGCGAGCTCCAGCGTCTTGAGCTTGGGCAGCAGCTCCGCGAACAGCAAGCGCATCTCGTTCTTCGCGATGACCTGGCCGAGGCAGATGTGCGCGCCCCACCCGAAAGAGAGGTGGGGATTGGGCCGGCGCGTGACGTCAAAGCGCTCTGGGTCGGGGAAGACGTCCTCGTCGCGGTTGGCGGAGACGGTCAGAGTCATGATGCGGTCCATCGCCGCGAACTGCACGCCGTGAAAGTCCACGTCCTCGACGGTGTTGCGGGTAAAGTGCTTCGCCGGGGTGGCGTAGCGCAGGCTCTCGTCGACAAGGCCGGGCACCAGCGACGGGTCCGCCTTGACCTTCTCGAACTGGTCCGGGAACCGCGCGAGCCCGAGCACACCCCCCGCGATGGCGGAGTTGGTGGTGTCGTGGCCGGCGAGCGCGATCGAGGCCGCGAGGTGATTCTGGCGCCCTTCAGGCATGAGCTCGCCGTTGTCGAGCCTCGAGTTGACGATCGCCGAGGCGAGGTCGTCCGTCGGGTGCGCGAGCCGGTCCTTGCGGATGACCTCGAAGTACTCGTAGAAGTCGGCCACCGACTCGGCCCAGGAGATCGCGGCGGCCTCGGGGGTCTCGGGAACGCCCGGGCGCTTCCAGTCGGGGTCATCGCCGCCGAATGTCTCCTGGGTGAGCTGCATCATCAGCTCGTAGTCCTCGGGCGGAACGCCCAGCATCTCCATCACGACGGCGAGCGGGTAGTCGCGCGAGATGACGTCCACGAAGTCGCATTCGCCGTCGCAATCGAGCAGGCGATCCACGGCTTCCTTGGCCAGCTCGTGGATGCGATCGTTGAAGTGGCGCACCTGGGCGGGCAGGAACGATTGCGAGATCGCGGCGCGGTAGCGGCCGTGCTCGGGCGGCTCCATGTAGGTGAGGTTGTCCAGGACGCGGGTCGTGCCGTTCAGCATCCCGCGGAGGTACTCGTCGCCGGCCTTGGGGTACAGGATGATGTTGTGGTCGGCGTTGTGGAACATCTCCGAGTTGCGGTAGATCTCGGCGACGTGGGCGTGCTTGCTGACCATCCAGACCGGGTCGTAGCCCTCGAGTTCCGCGCGGGCGATCGGCATGTTCTCGCGCAGCCACTGGCACGCCGGGTGCACGACGGTGAACACGTCGGCGTAGGACTGCGGCATGATGATCGCTCGCGCGATCTCCTCGGGCACGACGGCGGTGGAATCGATGGTAGCCACGGGTGATCCTTTCGGGCTGGTGCGGGCTCAGGCGGCCGGGGTGGGAACGGGGGACGGTTGAACGTCCGGCGTGTCGGAGCGGAGAACAGCGTGTGCCAACGGCGTCGTGGAGTAGGGAGCGGGAAGATCGCTGCCCGGTGCGCGCGAGAACTCGTCGCCCGCGATGCGCTGAGCGAGGACGTCGACGTCGAGGTCGAGCAGGCGTGCGAGGTTTCCCGAGAGGATCTTTCGCTTGTGCTCGCGGGTGAGCTGTGGAACGGGAGCGAAGAAGCCGCTGCGGTCGAGGAGCTCGTCGGCGAACTGGAAGTCCATGAAGGCCTCGAGGCCGGGCCGGGCGTGGCAGTTCATGGCTCCGCTGCTCCAGAAGATGCGGTCGATCGCCGCTTCCCCGCCGACGCTGAGCAGGCCGGCGAGCATCTCGGCGAAGACGCCGGGCCTGGCGGTCAAGATGATGTTGAGCGTCTCGAGGTTGATCCAGACGTTCTCGAAGCGTCCGAGCAGCCAGGCGGTCTCCTCTGTGAACGCCATCCCCCCGTGGACGATCTCAAAGCTGAGGTCCGGGAACGCAACCGCGGCGCCCTCGACGTCGCCGGGGTGGAACGCAGCGCCGCCGGGCGTCGGTCCGAGCGGCACCGCCTTGTGCACGGCAATGTGCCTGATGCCCAGAGCGGCGGCCCGCTCGTAGAGCGGAAAGGCCACCTTCGGATCGTCCATCCGCCACGGGTCGATGCGGCTGTCCCGGTAACTGATCGGGTAGAGCTTCAGGCCCAGCGGCTGCAGCTCCTCGACCTGTCGCTCCAGGTCTCCGATCGGGTCCGGGCGCAACGGGTCCACCGCACAATAGGCGCCGATGAACCGGTTCGGCCACCGCTTGACGGCCTCGACCGACTTGTGCCAGCCCGACCAGCCGTCCTTGAAGAAGTAGATCGGCGTCGTGTGGAAGATCGCCACATCGGTCTCGCTTTCGCGAAACAGGATGTTCGCCGTGTCCTCGACGCTCCAGTCCCGCTTCGTCGCCTCGGGGTCGAGGCGATACCCGTCGGGCGCGGTGGCCAGCAGCCCGGCGACCGAGTCGTTGACCGGCCGGGCGAGCGCCTCGTCGGCGAAGTTCTCCGGCGACATGTCGAACGCGTGAGCAACACCGTCAATGACGAAGACGTCCTCGAGCACGGGCATCCTCTCCTCGGGCAGCTGTGTGTGGACGATCTCTACCGGACCGATCCCTTTGCCGCTCGGATAATACGATCAACCGGTCGTTTGGTCAATCCAAACCGGGCTGGTGCGTCAGGCCTCAGACGAGGGCTTGAGGCTAGTGCTGCACTGATATGGCGGCCTTGCGGCCGCGCGAGGCCTTCTTGAGCTGACGGGGCGTCCCGGTCAGCAGGCCGACGGTCATGGCCCCGTACGTCTCTGCGATCTCTGACGCTGAGTCGCTGCCGTTGGGGCGGTACCAGTCGGGCACAGCGTTGACAGCAGCAAGCACGTAGCGCGCCGCATAGTGCACGTCGAGTTCGCCGGAGATGTCGCCGGCGCCCTGGGCGGCCTCGATGAGCTCTCGGATCACCTGCTCGTACCCACGGCGACGGGCCTTCACGGTGCGCAGTCGCTCACCCGTGAGGTGACGCCACTCGCGGAAGAACACGGCGACCTCTTCGACATTGTTGAGATACCACGCCACGTGACGCTCGATGAACAGGCGGATCCGCTCGATCGGGCTGACGTCGAGCGCGAGCGACTCCTCGAGGATCGCCGTGGACTCGGCGTGGACGTCCTCGATGATCCTCCATAGAAGATCCTCTTTGGACTCGATGTAGTAGTAGAGGCTGCCCTTCAGCACGCCGACCCTGTCGGCGACATCCTGGATCGATGCGGCGCGGTAGCCCTGCTGCCAGAAGACCTGGCAAGCGGCGGCGGTGATCTCGGCCTGGCGCTTCATCGTCTTCGGCCGCTCGGTGGGTGCCTGCTTCTGCGCTTTGGGACGCTTGGATCGTGCTTTAGTCGCCATACCAGCCTCGGTTGCCGGGCCTCGTGAAACGGCCATGTGTTGTTTGTCGATCGGGCGACGAGCGCTACCTGCTCGAGCCTGGCCTCCCGCGACGACCTCGGCTTTGGCCCGAAATGCTGAAACTCAGGCAACCCACTATACGCGTGTCAACAGACGGCTGATCGGTAGCGCCGACGGCCTCCGCCAGAAACAATCGGTTGGTTGACGCTGCGGGCCAGATATGGTTGCGTGTCGACGGCTCGGACTATCGGCAACGAACGCACGGAGGAACATACGGTGAGCGAAGATCACGTGTACCGAGTGACGGAGATCGTCGGTAGTTCGCACGAATCGATTGAGGACGCGATCCAGAACGCCATCAATCGCGCCCGCACGACGCTGCGCAACCTCGACTGGTTCGTGGTCACCGAGACGCGCGGAGGTTTGCTCGAGGACGGCTCGATCGGCCATTACCAGGTCACGCTGAAGCTGGGTTTCCGCCTCGACGACTGACGCCGCCCAGATCACATCGCCTCGGGCTGGGCCTGCACCCAGTCCCGGAAGTCGGCGACGATCGGGAGCGTGCTGCTCAGCCCTCCGTCGACCCGGATGATCTGTCCGGTGACGTAGCGGGCCTCATCGGAGGCCAGGAACGCCACCATCCGAGCGATGTCCTCGGGCTGGCCCACATACGGGGTCATGCTGTTGCGCACGTACAGCGCCTTGACGTCATCGGGAAGGTCTCGTGTCGTGTTCGCGGTCAGCACGAGACCGGGCGCGACGGCGTTGCACCGGATGCCCTGCTTACCGAACTGCGCGGCCACCTCGCGGGTGAGCTGGATGACGGCGCCCTTCGAGACGCCGTAGGCGGTCATGTTCATCTCACCGCGGGTGCCGGACACCGACGCGGTATTGACGATGCTGCCACCGCCGGTGGCCAGCATCGCGGGAATTGCGTGCTTGCACCCGAGCATCGGCCCGGTCAGGTTGGTCCGCAACGTCCGCTCCCAGACGGAGAGATCCTGCCCGGTGACGTCGGGGTCTTCGGGGATCAGCTCGAGCGCCGCGGCGTTGTTGTGGAGGATGTCGAGCCGGCCGAACTCCGAGACCGCCGAGGCGACCATGTGCTGGACTTGATCCTCCTCGCGCACGTCGGTCGCGACGACCAGCACCTGTCCGCCGGCGTTGCGGACGACCGCCGCGTGGGCTTCGGCCGTCGGCACGTCGATGTCGGCGATCACAACCGCGGCCCCGCGTGAGGCGAGCAGCGCGACCGTCGCGGCACCGATCCCGGACGCACCTCCGGTCACGATCGCGACCTTCCCCTTCATACTGGACATGTCGGTCTCCTCTGGTGACTGTGGTTGATCCGGACGCAGGCGCCGCTCACGGCACGAGCACGACCTTCCCGACCAGCGTCCGGTCCTCGATCCGACGGTGGATCTGCGGCGCCTGGTCCAGCGGAGCCGTCTCGAAGCGGGGCACGAGCGCGCCGTCGCGGATCAGGTCGCACAGGCGCAGCAAGGATCGACTGGGCTCGCGGGGATCCTGTTCGGAGATGTGGGCGAGGATGAACCCGCAGATCGTCTGGTTGCGCGGCAGCAGGCGGCGGGCGTCGAGCATCGCCGGCTGCTGGCTCGCCGAGCCCGCCACGACGTAGCGGCCGCGCACCGCCAGCGCGCGCAGCGAGGGCTCGAACAGTGGTCCGCCGACGCCGTCGATGACCACGTCGGCGCCACGGCCGTCGGTGAGCTTCCGCACGTGATCGGCGAGCGCCGCCACGTCGCGGCTGTCGATCACCGCGGTGGCGCCCTGTTCCAGCGCCACGCTCCGTTTCTGTTCGGTCGAGGCGGTTGCGATCACGCGGCCGCCGGCGATCGCTGCCAGCTGCAGGGCCAGGCTGCCGACGCCGCCGGCGGCTCCGTGGACGAGCACTGTCTCACCGGGGCGGAGGTGGCCGAAGAGGTGCACCGCGTAGTCGGCTGTGGTTCCCTGCAGGAACACCGCGGCGATCGCACCCGCGGGGATGTCCTCGGGCACCTCGTAGACGCGGTGGGCCGGCACGATCACGCGGTCGGCGTATCCGCCGCCGGCCTCGATCCATCCCGCGACGCGGGTCCCGACGGCGGCTGTGGCACCATCGCCGAGCGCCGCGATCCGCCCCACGACCTCGCACCCGGGGGCCATCGACAGCGACTGATCGCGCAGGTACTCGCCGCGGCGGATCATCGTGTCGCCGAAGTTGACGCCGGCGACCTCGACGTCGACCAGCACTTCGCCGGGTCCGGGCGCGGGCGTCGGCCGTTCTTCGAGGTGCATCACCTCCGGGCCTCCGAATGCCGTGAGCACGAAGGCGCGGGTGGATTGCGGCGCCGTGCTCATCGCGGTAGCTCCACGGTCGCATTGCCGCTCACCGTGCGTCCGCGTGGGCCGTCGACCCAGACCGCGAGCTCGGCCGCCATGGCGCTGTCGCCGGCCTCGGTCACGGAGGTGACCTCGCCGCCCGCCGCGATCTCGTCACCGACGCAATTGAACGCCCGGAGCGAGAAGGCGATCGTCCGGATGTGCGCGTCGAGGCCGGCCCACGTGCGGATCAGCGCCTCGAGCAGGGTCTCGACGAAGGTCGTGTTGACGTAGACGGCCGGGGCGCCGGAATCCCGGGCGGCGTCCGGGTCGAAGTGGATCGGGGCAAAGTCACGATTTGCCGCCGCTTCCATCACGAGCCGCTGCAGGGTGATGACGACGGGAAAGGGCTCGAGGCGCTCGCCCCTGGCCGGCCGGACGGCGACGGGCGACGCAGCAGGGGCGCCGGCACCGGTCGTCACGGTGGCTTCCGCGTGGTCGCCCACGCCGAGCGTCGTCGGCTGCTGCGCATAGCGCAGCAGCGTTGCCGTCTCGATCGCGATCACCTCGTCCGCCTGGTTCGTGTACGTCGTCTCGACGACGAGGAACGCTCCGGGGCCGACCCGCGTGGTCTTGGTGACCACGCTCTTCAGGACAGCCCTCGCGACGATCCGGTCACCCGGGTAGGCCGGGGCGAGGTAGTCGACTCGCACCTGGGTGGCGATCATCGTGTCGCCCTCGCCGGGAACCATGGTCGCGGGGATCGGGGTGCTCAGCTGCTCGGCGCCCAGCCGAGGCTGGCCCGGCTCCCAGTACGGGGGCATCGCCCACACCCGCGTCATCGAGCACGGGCTCACGACCGTCCGGAATCCGTGCGCCCGCGCGCAGGCCTCATCCGTGTGCAGCGGAGAGTCGAAGCCGAGGACCTCGAGCTTGCGGCGGATGTCGCCGATCGACACGGGATCTGCTCCCTCGAGCGTTGCGATCGTACGGCCGACCATCGCCTCGGCGTCCGCCCACGTCCCCGCGGCCAGGTTCGACACACCCGTCACGCGGTCGGTACCTCGGGCCTGCTCACCGCAGGCCGTCCCAGATCTCGCGCCGCGCGCCGTGCACGTCGGGAATGACCGCGGAGTCCTCGTCGAAGACCATCACCGCCCGTCGTGAAACGTCGTAGGCGTCCCAGCCCGGGTCGCCGTCGCGGGCGAAGGCAACCCACGCCGAGCGCATCAACGCGGGGAGCCCGTGGGGAGGCTGCTCGCCGGCGAGGGCGCGCCCCGACTCGGTGGCGAGCGTGTCGAACACGAAGGGAAGCTCGAGCCCGTGGCAGGCGCCGAGACGACCGTCGAAAGCGGGCGAGCGCCAGGCCATCTCGTACACGAACGTCGGGGCGCCGGCGTGCGCGCGGGCCTCAGCCAACCGGACCGCGGGCACCCGCAGGTACCAATCGCCGATAACTGCGCAGAGCCGGTCGCCCGCGTTGCCGCCGAGACTGGCGTAGAGCTCCGCGGCCTCGGGCCGAGCCCCATACGCGGCCAGTGCCGCCGACACGTGCGGGTCGCCGATGAGGTCGATCAGTCCGGGCGGCACGAGGAACAGGCGCCACTCCTCGGCCGTCGTCCCCGTCATGATCGGGATGTCGGATCCCGCGCCGCCGCTAACGGCGTCGATCGGCAGCGATGGGAGCACGTCGCCGTCGATCGTGGGTTCGAAGGGCATCAGATCGAGGGCGAGACGGCCCCACCGCCCGGGGTCCGGGTTGAGCGTGATCTCCGTTGCGAGCTCGGCCGACGCGCGCTGGAGCGCGGCCGGCTCGACGTGGCGGATCCCGTCGGCGCTCGGGTCGACGCCGAGGCGCTTCGCCAGCGCCGAGGTCACGCGGCGGGCGTCCTCGGCTGGGAGGGCGTGGTGAGCGCCGCCGCTCTGCGCGATCGCCCGCTGGAAGAGGCCGGCCGCCTGCGGCATGGCGAGGAGGGCGCAGATGCTGATCGCGCCGGCGGACTCTCCGAACACGGTGACGTTGCCCGGATCGCCACCGAATGAGGCGATGTTCTCCCGCACCCATCGGAGCGCAGCCACCTGATCGAGCAGTCCGCGGTTCGGCGCTTCGCCGTCGAGCAGCAGGAACCCGTCGACGCCGAGCCGGTAGTTCAGCGACACGAGCACGACTCCGTCGCGGGCGAAGGTGGATCCGTCGTACAACGGCGCGGCGCTCGTCCCGTTGCGAAACGCACCGCCGTGGATCCACACCATCACGGGCAGGCCGGTGGCCGTCGGGTCCGGCGTCCACACATTGACCGTGAGACAGCCGGCGCCGGGGATGAGCGGGTCGACGAAGATTCGGTCAAACGGAGGCGGGTACCCGACCCGCGGAGCGGTCGGACCGAACGCGAGGGCGTCGAGGATCCCGGACCACGGCGGAGGTGGGGCGGGAGGTCCGAAACGGTGCTCGTCGATGGGGGGCGCGGCGTATGGGATGCCCCGGAACGAGCTCACGCCCACGTCCTGCCGCCCGCGGATGCGGCCTTGTGGAGACTCGATCACGACGGTGTCGGTCATGGGGTGTGAAGACGGGCACCCGATTGCCACCGGCGGACGGCTCGGCGGCCGCGAGGCGAGCGGGCGTCGCTACGCGGCGTAGACTACCAAACACTTGTTTGAGGATGTGTCGAAGAGCGGGTGCTCGTGGCGGTTGTCAAACAAACGATTGGCTGATAGCGTGACGACGGAGGGTGGACATGCGCTACGCGAAGACATGCAGCGTCGTTCTCGACACCGCGGATGAACCGGCGCTGGAGACAGTGCGTGGCTGAGTCGCTGCGTCTCGACGGGAAGGTCGCACTCGTCACCGGAGCGGGCCGGGGTCTCGGCCGCTCCTACGCGCTGGCGCTCGCGGATCGCGGCGCCAGGGTGGTCGTCAACAACCGGATCCGGCCGGGGCTCGAGCATGAGCGCCCCGTGGCCGAGACCGTCGTCGACGAGATCGAACAGGCGGGCGGACGGGCGGCCGCGAGTCCGCACGACATCAGCCGGCGCGAGGGAGCCCGAGCGGCGGTGGCCACGGCGATCGACACCTTCGGAGCTCTGGATATCGTCGTCAACAACGCGGGCGTCGCTCAGAGCCAGACGTTCGAGGGCTATCCGCAGAGCGACTTCGAGTCGCTGATGGGAATCCACGTCCACGGAACATGGGCGGTGTGTCAGGAGGCATGGCCGCACCTGACGCGCAGCGGCGCCGGCCGTATCGTCAACACCGTGTCGCGCGCAGCCTATCTCGGCGATCCGCAGGGAGCGGCCTACGCCACCGCGAAAGGCGCCACGCACGGCCTGACCCGAGCCCTGGCGGTCGAAGGCGCCGCTCGGGGCATCAAGGCGAACGCGATCTGCCCGGCGGCATGGACGCCGCTCTATGACCGCGCGGCCACGGACATCGGCGAAGAGGCGAGGGAGGAGCTCAAGCGACGGTTCCGGACCGAATACGTGGCCCCGGTGATCGTCGCACTTGCGCACGAAAGGTGTCCGTGCAGCGGCGAGGTGATCACCGCGATGGGCGGCATGGTGAACCGTTACTTCGTCGGAGAGACCCCCGGGATCGAGGTCGGCCTCGACTTCAGCGCTGAGGAGTTCCTGGATCGGCTCCCCGATGTCTGGGACGAGGACGGCTATACGGCCATCGGGCTCGCCATGCCGGGCCGGCGGGGCGGCGCCACCCCGATCGCCGAGGTGCCCCCGGCGGCCCGGCGCGCGGCTGCGAGCAGGGAGCTCTGACCGCGGTGTGGACTGAGAACCGGCACCGAGGGGTCGCGACCGCGGTCTACACGAATCCGCCGATGGACTACTTCACCGATGCCGCCGTCGAGGAGCTCGATCGGCTGATCGGAAGCTGGTTCGATGAGGACGTCCGGGCGGTGGTGCTCGCGGGTGGCGGTGACGGCCGTTTCATCACCCATTTCGACGTCGACCAGATCCTGGCCAATCAGGAGCAGCCCGACCCGATCCTCGCGGCGCCACGGCGCAGCCGGCGCGTGCAGGCGGTGCTCCGCCGGCTGAACGAGCTCCCGAAGCCGGTGATCGCTGCTCTGAACGGCGATGCGATGGGCTTCGGCTTCGAGCTCGCGCTCTCGGCCGATATCCGGATCGGCCAGCGCGGTGACCATCGCTACGGCCTGATGGAGGTGCGTCTGGGCATCATCCCGGGCGGGTCGGGGACCGTCCGCCTCGCCCGCCTGGTCGGCGGCGCGAGGGCGCTGGACCTCATCATGCGCGCGCGCGTGCTCACCCCGGAGGAGGCCCTCGACCTCGGACTCGTGACCGAGCTCGCCGACGACGCGGTCGAGCAGGGCCACGCGATCGCAGTGCGCCTGGCAGCTCTGCCGCCGGTCGCTGTCGGTATGGCCAAGAAGGTGATCTACGAGAGCGTTGACGTGACCCTGGATCAGGCGCTGGCCATTGAGACCGAAGCATCCTTCCGCACCAAGCAGTCGCCGGATGCTGCAGCGTCCATGGCGGAGTACCTGGCAATACCCCTGGACCGACGTCGCGACTGGCTCGACGCCGAGCGCGCGGCTGATGACCCGAGAACCACCGAGCTCGCACGATGAGGCACGATGTTCAATCAGTTGACTGAAGCACAGCTTGTGAGCGCGATCGGCGCCGCCACCCGGGCGGTCGCGCGCTCGGACTCGATGAGCGACTTTGACCGAGACCAGCTCATGTCGTGCTACAGCGCGACGAGGCACCTGGCCGCCGAGCTGACCACCCTCGGCCCGGTCCACCGGGGCTTCGCCGCTGCGGTGTCCGCCCGGGTTGCGGAGGCGGCGAGCGCCGGCTTGGACGGCGTCGAGCCCTTCGCCGGACGGCTCGACGGCACCGCCGACCCCGCGCAACTGGGCCCGGCGCTCAGCGAGCTGCTCGAGCGCCTGCGCAGCGATTCATCTCCCGCTGCGGCCGCCCTGCGCCGGGACCTCCACCGTTCCCTGCGCGAGCTGGCCGACCAGGAGGTCAACCTCCTCGCCGACGCGCTCGGGTGACGCTCGGTCCGTCACCGCCACCCACGATCTCGAGGACCGCCACGTGAGCAACGAATCGAACGCGACCAGTACGACCGGGGTCACGGCCCAGGATCGCGAGACCGAGGTCACGCTCGCGCTGCGGGACGCCGGGGTGCTCGGCCCGGGAGACCGGATCGCGGAGGTCGCCCAGCTGTCCGGCGGATGGTCGCGGCACTCCTACATCGCCACCGCCGAGCTCTCCTCCGGCGACACGCACCGGTACATCGTCCGGGTCGAGGCTCCCGGAGGCGTGCTCGAAACCGACCTGGAGGCCGAATACGCGCTCTATCGCGCCCTCGATGAAGAGGACCACATCGCCACGCCGTCCGCGTACCATTTCGCGGCCTCGGACGACAACGCCTTCGGCAACCGTTTCATCATCATGGAGCACGTGGAGGGCACCGCGCCGAACGCGTTCCGCCGCAAGGACCGGGAGTGGCTCGAGCAGGACTGGAACGGCGAGCGCGGGATCGCCAATGACATGGTCGAGAACCTCGCCCGCCTGCACACGTTCCCCCACGAGCGGCTTCCGGGAGGCATCGTTCCCGTGCTCGATTATCTCGAGGTGGTCGAACGCTGGAACGCCGTCTACGAGGAGCGCCGGCTGGTCCGGGACCCGGTGACCGAGGAGGCGGTGCAGTGGCTCCGCGAGCGGGTACCGGCGGACACCCAGACCGGCGTCGTCCACGGTGACTACCGCATCGGCAACGCGCTGGTCGACCACGGCCGAGTGTCAGCCGTCCTCGACTGGGAGATCGCCTACGTCGGCGATGTTCGCTTCGACCTCGGCTACCTGGCGCTCGGGCGGCTGGCCGGCAAGCACCTGCGCCCGGCGACGACACTGCTCAACGCCTTCGCCGACGACGATTGGTTCTTCGACCGCTATGGCGAGCTCACGGGCCGGCCGGTCGACCGTGAGGTGGTTCGCACCTTCTCCGTCCTCGGCATCCTGATGCTGCTGTCCACCCACTACATGGGCCTGTGGATGTATGTCAACGGCCGCTCGACGGATTTCCGGCTGGCCTGGAACCGATTCGGGCTGATCGGGTTGCGGCAGGATCTGACGGAGCTCATGAGCTGGTGAGCGACCCTACAGCCGCATTCCCTCCTCTTCCGAGCGCCGTCTCGGAGCGCACCGTTCCACAGATGCTCGCCGCGGCTGTGGCGCAGGCCGGCGATCGGACCGCCCTCATCGCCCACAGCCAGATCAGCGGCGATGAGATGAAGCTGACCTACCGCGAGCTGTCCGACGCGGCCAGGCGGCTGGCCGCGATCCTCGCGGAACGCGGGGTCGGGCGCGGGGACCGAGTCGCGATCCTGATGGACAACGACGGTGCCGCGGAGGCCCACATTGCGTATCACGCCAGCCACCACCTGGGCGCGATCAACGTCCCGATCAACACGCTGTACGTCCAACGCGAGCTCGACTACGCCAGCTCGTTCGTCGATCCGGCCGCGATCGTGTTCGGTTCCCGGTTCGCCGACGTGGTCGCCGGGCTCGATCTCCCACGGCGCCCGGCGCTGCTCGAGGCGACCGGGGGCAGCCCGAGCGCGGGTGAGGCGCTCGGCCCGCTCCTGGAACAGGCCGATCCGCATCCGGCTCCGGCCCTGGCCGCGGAGCACGATGACGCGGACTGGATCTTCACCTCCGGGACGACAGGCCACCCAAAGGCCGTGGCGTTCACCCATGCCAACTGCGTCGCTTGCGGACACCAGGCAACGCACGTCTGGGGCCTCGGGCCCGACAGCGTCTATCAGAACTCGTCGCCGTTCTTCACCAGCACCGGGTGCCACACGAACCTGTTGCCCTGCCTGGCCAGCCGCTGCGCGTTCATCGTCGATCCCGAGGTCGACGCGCAGGCGATCTTCGATCGCGCCGTCAGGCACGGAACGACCTCGATGTTCGCGCTCACCGCCATCCTCGCGATTCTCCTGCGCCGGCTGGACGAAGGGCGACTGGCCTCACTCGACGCACCGAGCCTGAGACGGTTGACCTACGGTGGGCAGACGATGCCGCGGTCCTTCCACGAGCGCCTCGAGCAGGAGTTCACCGAACGGCGCGACGTCGAGCTCAGCGTGGTCTACGGCCTCACCGAGGGGGGTACCTCAGGCATCAGGCTGGTCCCGAAAGACCACGACGAGGCGGTCCGTCGGCTCGGCTCATTCGGACTGAGCATCGGGCGCGACGCCTGGAACGACTGGGTGGCATACCGGGTCGTCGACGAGGATGGCAACGACGTCAGTCCGGGCGAGGTGGGCGAGATCTGCCTGCGGGCCCCGAGCGTGATGTCGCGCTATGTGGACGACGAGGAGGCGACCGCACGGGCGCTCTCCGGCGGCTGGTTGCACACGGGCGACATGGCGACCGTGGACGACGTGGGCTTCGTGTACTTCGTTGATCGCTCCAAGTCGATGATCCGGCGCGGCGGCATGAACATCGCTGCCGCGGAGGTGGAGGCGGTCGCCCTCGACCACCCGGCCGTCGCCGAGGCTGCCGCCGTCGGGCGGCCGAACCCGGTGCTCGGCGAGGATGTCCACCTCATCGTGGTTCTCGCCGACGGCTCGAATGTGTCAGCCGAGGAGCTGATCGAGCACTGCAGCGGTAAGCTCGCCAAGTACAAGGTTCCACACTCCGTGAGCTTCATCGACGCGCTGCCTCGTAACCCCATGGGCAAGGTGGCGCGCGCCGAGCTGGCCGGCTACGTCAGCCAGTAGACACCCCGCCTGCACCCCGACCATGTCCCGAGTCAGCCGCCCCGACCGCTCCGCCCCTCCGCGCATGACCTCCTACGAGGACGAGCGGGCTCATTACCGGATCGAGGTCCCCGAGATCTTCAACCCGACGATCGACATCGTCGAGCGGTGGGCTCAGGAGAGCCCGGACGACCTGGCCGTCATCTCGCTCGACGGATCCGGTGGCGTGGTCGCCGAGCAGACCGCTGCCGACCTCGCGCGCGAGGCGCGTGAGACTGCCCGGGCGCTGCTCGATCTGGGCGTGAAGAAGGGCGATCCGGTGTTCATCATGCTGCCGCGGGTCCCCGCCTGGTACGCGGCCATGCTCGGCGTGATCCGGATCGGCGCCATCGCGATGCCCGGGACCAACCAGCTCACCCCGCGCGACATCAGTCACCGCATCACGAGCGCGGGCGCCATCGCTGCCGTCACCGATGCCTCCGGCGTGCAGAAGATCGACGACATCGCCGAGGACATGCCCACGCTCCGCCACCGGATCGTCTGGAACGCCGACCGGCCCGATGGCTGGCAGGACCTCGACGATCTGCGCGCTCAGGCCGGCGACGGCGCGCTTCCGTCCGCCCCCACGACGCGGGATGACGACATCCTCCTCTTCTTCACCAGCGGCACGGTCAGCTATCCGAAGATGGTCGTGCACGGCGCCTCCTACGGTCTTGGGCACATCTCCACGGCGCGGTTCTGGCATGACCTGCGGCCGGGTGACCGCCACTGGACCGTCTCGGACACCGGCTGGGCCAAGGCGGCGTGGGGAGGCCTCTATGGGCAGTTCCACGAGCGCGCCACCGTCGTACAGGTCGCGCTCGGCAAGCCGGACGCGGACACGATCCTGTCGATCATCAAGGATGCGGGCATCACCTCGTTCTGCGCGCCGCCGACCCTGTACCGCCTGTTGGTCCAGGCCGATCTGAGCACGCACGACCTGTCGGGACTCCGCCACTGCACGAGCGCCGGCGAGCCGCTCAATCCCGAGGTGATCCGAGCCTGGAAGGACGGCACCGGCGGCCTCATCGTCTATGACGGGTACGGTCAGTCGGAGACGACGGTTCTCGTCGCCAACTATCGCGCGCTGCCGGTCCGTCCCGGCTCCATGGGGAGACCGGTTCCCGGGTGGGACGTCGAGGTGGTCGACGAAGCCGGGCAGCGAGCCGACGACGATGTGGTCGGCAACATCGCGGTCCGTTACGGGGACCAGCGCCCGGTCGGGCTGTTCAAGGAGTACCACGGTGACGCTGAGGCCAACGCCCACTCGTTCCGCGACGGCTGGTACTACACCGGCGACAAGGCGTGGCGTGACGGCGATGGCTACCTGTGGTTCGAGGGTCGCGACGACGACGTCATCACCTCGTCGGCGTATCGGATCGGCCCCTTCGAGGTCGAGTCCGCGCTGATCGAGCACCCCGCGGTGGCCGAGGCCGCCGTCGTCGGCAAGGACGACCCCGAGCGGACCCAGATCGTCACCGCGTTCGTCGTGCTGGCCCAGGGGTATGAGCCCAGCGACGAGTTGGCCACCGAGCTCAAGAACCACACGCGAACGCTGACCGCTCCGTACAAGCATCCGCGGGAGATTCACTTCGTGTCCGAGCTGCCGAAGACCGTCAGCGGCAAGATCAGGCGCTCGGAGCTGCGACAGCAGCTGCGGGGCGAACTGCCCGCGGGTTAGAGCGCTCCGCCCGCGCGCTCGATCGCCTCACGTGCGTAGCCCTTGATCGTCTCGGCGTGGCTCGACAGGATCCGCACCGCCGCGTCGCGGTCGCCCGATTCGCAGGCGTCGACCAGCTCAACGAGATAATCGGCGCTGATCTTCCCGACCTTCTCCAGATCGGGCGCCACGCGCGTCCAGATGCCCTGGATGTCCAGCCGGTGGAGAAAGGCGCTGAGCGCCTCGTTGTCGAGCAGTCCGACGAGGTGATTGTGGAACTTGCGGCCGACCTTGCCCAGCAGGACCATGTCCACCGGATCGGAGACGGCCGCCTGACGTGCGGTCGTGGCCAGCTCACGCAGGAGGTCGAGGTCGGCCGGCGGGAACCGGCCCGACATCGTCTCGATGACCGCCACCTCGAGCGCGGCCCGCGCATCGATCGCCTCGTGAGCGCTGCGAACGTCGAGCGGGCGGACGGTCAGGCGGCCGTCGGTGTCGCGTGCCACCAGACCCTCGCCCGAGAGCTTGGTGAGCGCGTAGTACACGTGCGGTTCCTCGATCTGCAGCGTTCGCGCCAGGTCTTCGACGTCGAGGGGCTCGTCCCGGGGCAGCTCGCGGGTGACGATGAGCTCCCGAAGGCGGCGATAGGCGGCATCCTGCAGGGTGTCCTGGAAACGTCCGAAGCGGCCTCGGTAGTAGGTGAGCGGCGCACCGTCGCCGGCCTGGGCGCCGATCACCTCGCCGAGGAACACGGTGTGCGTCCCGCCCGTCGCCGTCTCGGCGACCCGGCACTCGATGTGGGCGAGCGCGCCTGGGATCAACGGGACTCCGCCGCCGCCGCGAACGATGTCCATGTCCTTGAACTTGTCCGGCGACTTCTTGGCGAACGCGTAGGCGACGTCGGCCTGGCGCTCGCCGAGGATGTTCACGGCGAACACGGCGGCCTCCGTAACCGCCTGCCTCGTCTCGCTCGTCCGGTTGAGGCAGACCAGGAGCATCGGCGGCTCCATCGAGAGCGACGAGACCGCACTTGCGGTGGTCCCAAAATCGCGCTCGCCGGCCCGGGTTGTCACCACTGTGACGCCGCTGGCGAACCGGCCGATGACGTCCCTGAAGACGGTCTGGTCGAGATGTTCGGTCGGCGGGCCCGTCGCGGAGCTCGTCATCTGTTCTCCTCGCGATCCTCGGACATCAAGATGATGTGACAGCAATTCTACCAACCGTTAGTATGTCTCGTGGCGGGAGGTTCGCCGATGGACAGAGCACAGAGGAGAGTGGGCGATGGCAGACGACAAGCAGCCGACGACAAGCGAGTCGCGCGAGCGAACCGAGGACCCGCCCGAGGCGAAGCCCGCAGCGGCGTCCGAGCCCCTCGTCGAGGCGGACCTTCTGATCGAGGACGTCTCGATCGATGGCATGTGCGGCGTCTACTGATCCGCTCGGATCGATGACGCCGGAGTTCGAGCTGGATCGGCCGTGGGCCCTGCACCCACAGGTCGCTGTGCGACCGGAGCGGTTCGGGGCCCTCGCGTACCACTTCGGCACTCGCCGCCTGTCCTTTCTCAAGAGCCGGAAGCTGGTCGAGCTCGTCAGCTCGCTCGACGAGTATCCGAGTGGTCGGGCGGCGATGGATTCGGCGCAGGTCCCTGCTTCTGAGGTGCCGGCGTACGTGGCCGCCCTCGGAACACTGGCTTCGACGGGAATGATCGAGATCCGGGAGACGCAGACGTGAGTGCCGGGACCGCCCGGGCCGGCACGACGCGTTTGATCGACCATTTCCAGGCTGGGCTCGACGCCCCCATCTGCCTCACCTGGGAGTTGACCTACGCCTGCAACCTGGCCTGCGTGCACTGCCTGTCGAGCTCCGGGCGGCGCGACCCGCGAGAGCTGTCGACCGTCGAGTGCAAGGCGCTCATCGACGAGTTCGAACGAATGCAGATCTTCTACGTCAACATCGGCGGGGGCGAGCCGACAGTCCGGCGCGACTTCTGGGAGATCGTCGACTACGCGACCGAACATCACGTCGGCGTGAAGTTCTCCACCAATGGCAGCCGGATCGATTCGGCCGTCGCCGAGCGACTGACCCGGAGCGACTACGTCGACGTGCAGATCTCGCTCGACGGCGCCACCGCGGAGGTCAACGACGCGATCCGCGGCGCAGGTTCCTACGACACGGCCATCCGGGCGATGACGACGCTCGCCGAGGCCGGCTTCCACGGCTTCAAGGTGTCGGTGGTGATGACGCGGTCCAACGTCGAGCAGCTCGACGACTTCAAGCGGATCGCCGACGAGCACCATGCGCAGTTGCGCATCACCCGGCTCCGCCCATCCGGTCGGGGCGCCGACGTGTGGGACGAGCTGCATCCGACGGACGCCCAGCAGCGGACGCTCTACGAATGGCTGCTCGCGCACGGCGAGGATGTCCTCACCGGCGACTCGTTCTTTCACCTCTCCGCGTTCGGGCAGCCGCTCCCTGGCCTCAACCTGTGTGGCGCGGGCCGGGTCGTGTGCCTGATCGATCCCGTCGGCGACGTCTACGCATGCCCGTTCGCGATCCACGAGGAGTTTCTGGCCGGGAATGTGCGACAGACGGGTGGGTTTCAGGCGGTGTGGCTGCAGTCGGACCTGTTTCGCGAGCTGCGCGCACCTCAGAGCAGCGGCATCTGCCAGAGCTGTCGGCATTTCGACGGCTGCCGCGGAGGGTGCATGGCCGCGAAGTTCTTCACCGGACTGCCCCTGGACGGACCGGATCCCGAGTGTGTCCTCGGGCACGGCGAGAGTCTGCTCGCGGCCCGGGGGAAGGAACCGAAGCCGCGGCCGTCGGTGGACATGTCACGGTTCTCGCCGCGCAATGGCTCGGGAACCGCCAATCTCGTCGTCCATCGAGCCCCCCGACCGTGCGACGAGCGTCCGGTCCGGGCTGAGGACCTCGTGACCGAGGAGCGCTCGCAGTGAGTGGCGGTTGGTTCGAGACCGTGGCCGAGGCGCAGCGCCGGGCCAAGCGCCATCTGCCCAAGTCCGTGTACATGGCGCTGATCGCGGGCTCCGAGAGCGGCCTCACCCTGCGGGACAACATCGCCGCCTTCGGCGAGCTCGGATTCGCACCGCACGTGGCCGGGTTGGCGCGCGAACGGGACCTCGGCGTCACCGTGCTCGGCCAGGAGCTGTCCCTCCCCGTGCTGATCTCGCCGACCGGAGTGCAGGCCGTCCACCCCGAGGGCGAGGTCGCCGTGGCGCGGGCCGCCGCCGCCCGTGGTACGGCCATGGGCCTGAGCTCCTTCGCCAGCAAGCCGGTCGAGGAGGTCATCGCCGCCAACCCGAGCACGCTCTTCCAGCTCTATTGGTGTGGGTCCAAGGAGGCCATTGTCGCCCGCATCGACCGAGCGCGTGCGGCCGGCGCGGTCGGAGTGATCGTGACGCTCGACTGGTCGTTCTCGCACGGCCGCGATTGGGGCAGTCCGACGATTCCCGAGCAGATGGACCTCAAGACAATGGTGATGTCGCTGCCCGAGGCGTTCATCCGTCCGCGCTGGTTCTGGAAGTGGACGCTTGCGGGGGGACCGCCGGATCTGACCGTTCCCAACATGGCGACGCCTGGCCAGCCGCCGCCGACGTTCTTCGGTGCCTACGGTGAGTGGATGCAGACCGAGCTTCCCACCTGGGACGACCTCAGGTGGCTCCGGGACCAATGGGACGGGCCCCTCATGCTCAAGGGCATCATGCGTGTGGACGATGCTCGCCGGGCCGTCGATGCCGGCTTCACCGCGGTCTCCGTCTCCAACCACGGCGGCAATAACCTCGACGGGACGCCGGGCGCGATCCGGGCACTGCCGGCGATCGCCGCGGCCGTGGGCGACGAGATCGAGGTTCTCCTCGACGGCGGCATCCGGCGCGGAAGCGACGTGGTCAAGGCTCTGGCGCTCGGTGCCCGGGCGGTCATGATCGGACGGGCGTACCTCTGGGGTCTGGCCGCCGGCGGTCAGACCGGGGTCGAGAACGTGCTCGACATCCTGCGCGGCGGCATTGACTCCGCGCTGCTGGGACTCGGCCGGCGGTCGGTCGCGGAGCTCAGCCCCGACGATCTCCTGATCCCGCCTGGTTTCGCCCGCGAGCTCGGCCGCCTGCCCGAGCCCGCGCCCACTGCCGCACCGTGAAGCAGACCCTGGCTGACCTCGTCTGGCCGGAGGTCGACGCGCAGTCGCAGGTTTCGCTCCTGGCGGTCCCGATCGGCGCCACCGAGCAGCACGGTCCGCATCTGCCGCTGTCGACTGACACGGACATCGCGGTCGCGCTCGCGGAGGAGCTGGCCCGCGCCCGGCCGACCGTGGTCGTCGCGCCTGCGGTGCCATATGGCTCGAGCGGCGAGCACGCCGACTTCCCCGGCACGCTCTCGCTCGGGGAGGAGGCGACCGAGCTGCTGCTGCTCGAGCTCGTGCGATCGGCATCGGCCGCGTTCGCACGGACGCTCCTGATCAGCACCCACGGGGGGAACGCCGCGAGCGTTCGGCGCGCGCAGCGACGGCTGCTCGATGAGGGCCGCGACGTGCGCGTGTTCGCCCCGGCGTGGCATGGCGATGCCCATGCCGGGCGAATCGAGACGTCGGTGATGCTCGCGCTGACCCCGGACCGCGTGAGGCTGCACGATGCGACGGCCGGCACGGTGGCGCCGCTCTCCGAGCTGATGCCGGTCCTCCGCGCGCAGGGCGTTCGCGCAGCGAGCGCCAACGGCGTCCTCGGCGACCCGTCCGGCGCGAGTGCCGAGGAAGGTCGCGCCCTGCTGGCCGACGCCGGCCGACGGCTTCGTCACCTGGTCGACGAATGGACGCACCGAACCGCGCTGCCGGCATGACAGTGCCCCCCGACACGCCGCGCACGGCGATCGTCACCGGCGCCGCACGGGGCATCGGAGCCGCGGTCGTCCGGCACCTCGCCGTCGCGGGCTGGTCGGTGGTGGCACTCGACCGGTGTGCCGACGATCCTCGGCTCCCGTATGCACTCGGCACCGAGGCGGAGCTGCGCCAGGTCGTCGCTGATGCCCGCAACGGCGCCGCCGGCAGCGGGCAGTTCGAGGCCGTGATCGGTGACGCCGGCGACGTGGGCGTCCTGCTGCGAGCCGTCGAGATGGCCGAGCGGTGGCACGGGGGGCTCGACGCGTTCCTGGCCGTGGCGGGCGTGATCGCCGGGGGCGTGCCACTGTGGGAGATGCCGCTGGCCGAGCAGGAGGCGGTCATCGGAGTCGATCTGATCGATGTCCTGACCGCTGCGCGAGTGGGCATCCCCGCGCTCCTGCGCCGCCCGGAGCCCCGCTGCGGCCGCTTCATCGCCGTCGCATCGGCGGCGGCGACGCGGGGGCTGCCGATGCTGGCTGCCTACTGCGCCGCCAAGGCAGGGGTTGTGGCGCTCATCCGCGCATTGGCGGTCGAGCTCCGCGGTACGGGTGTGACCGCCAACGCGGTCAACCCCGGCTCGACGCGGACCGCGCTGATCGAGGAGAGCGCCCGTCTGTACCGGCTCGACTCCACCGATCCGTTCGCGCAGCAGCAGCCGCACGGGCGCCTGCTCGAGCCTGACGAGATCGCCGAGATGCTCGTCTGGCTGGCCGGGCCGGCGGCGAGCGGAGTCACCGGCGCCGCCATCCCGGTCGACGGAGGCCTCGCACTCTGAGACCGGTCGGGCCGGGGTCAGGTGCGCTCGGGCTGGACCACGGCCTCGGCGTCCCAGGCCGAGGCCGGGTCGATCAGCCGGGCCGTCGCCATCCGGTCGATCTTGCCGTTGGCCAACCGCGGAAGCGGCTCGTCGAGCAGGACGATGTAGCGCGGGAGCTTCCACCGCACTAGCCGGCTCCCGGACAGCTCACGGATCCCGGATGGGTCGGCATCGATGCCCGCACGCCGAACGATGACCGCGCCGACCTCCTCGGTGCGGAGGCGGTCGGGGACGGCGAGGACAGCGCATTCCGCGACGCCGGGGTGCTCGAGCAGGACCGCCTCGACCTCCTCGGAGCTGATGTTCTCGCCTGAGCGCTTGATCATCGCCTTGTACCGGCCCGCGAAGTACGCCCGTCCGCTGTGATCGATGTAGCCGCGGTCGCCCGACCGGACCCAGCCGTCGACGAGCGTCGCCGCCGTGGCCTCCGGATCGTCGAGATAGCCGATCATGGCCTGAGGGTGGCGAAGCGCCAGCTCACCGTATTCGAAGGGCCCGAGACGCCTGAAGGACTCGTCGAAGACGCCGAGCTCGCCGCCGTCGAACGGGCGCCCGACAAAGGCGGGCCCGAGCTGTCCCCGGTAGCTGCCTTCGGACCCGACGCAGATGAGCGTCTCGGTCATCCCCCACACCGTGCCGAGCTCGACTCCGAAGCGCTCGCGGAACGCCGGTATGTCGGTGTGGGTCACGATCATCCGCATCGAGGACTCGCCCGCCGCCGGGGCGCCATCCGCCGTCTCGAGCAGAAGGTTGAGATGGGCCGGGAACAACACCGAGATCGTCGCGGAGCTCTCGGCCACCTGGCGCCAGAAGAGCGACGGGCGAAACCGCTCGACGATGGCGAGCATCCCTCCGGCGAACAGGGGGATGCCGATGGCGGCATTCGAACCGAGTGAGTGGCCAAAGGTCAACGGGTGGAAATAGACGTCATCGGAGTCGAAGCAGTAGGTATCGGTGTAGCCGAGCCCACAGCTGTAGTGGCAGCCCGCCTTCATCATCACGCCCTTGGGCCGGCCGGTGCTACCCGAGGTGTAGATGATCTGAGCCAGTGCTTGCAGGTCGTCGCCGGCGGGCACATCCTCTGAGATCGGATCGGCAGTGAGCAGCTGCTCGTAGCGGACCTCGCCCTGCGAGCCGCCCGTATCGGAGTTCCCGACCACGATCAGGTGCTCGAGCGCCGGGGTCTCGTCGCGGCGCTCAGCGATCATCGGTGCGATCGCGTCGTCGGCGATCATGACGTCGGCGTGGGAGTGGCGCACACGGAACTCGAGCTCGTCCCAGGGCATGCCGGTCACGAGAGGGACGATGACCGCCTGCAGCTGGGCGAGCGCCAGGTGTGCCACGACGGTCTCGGGCCGGTTGCTCATGCCGACCAGCGCGCGGCGGCCGGGCCCGACGCCGAGCTCGCGCAGACCGCCGGCCAGGCGCCGCACGTCGGCGTCAAGCTCGGCGTAGGTCCACGTGCGGCCGTCGCTCCACAGGTACTTCCGGTCCGGCGAATGAGCGACCCGCCAGCGCCACAGCTCTCGGTTGGACATCTCGCACGGTGGCTGGTTCGCGTGCACCTCGTCGATCCTTGAGACCATGGCTGACTCCTAACGATTCTCTGACGCCGGCTCAGGGTGGTGGCGGCGCGGTGACACCTGGACCTTCAGCGATGCCCCCGCGTCCATCTGAGTCCGGAATGCCTCGGTGATCTGCTCGAGCGGGAAGCTGTGCGAGACGAACTGCTCTGAGCGCAGCTCGCCCGAGGCGAGCAGCGATATGACTCCGGAGAACTCGTCTCGATAGGCGACGGTGCCCTGAACGCGCAACTCCTTGACGACGATCCGGTCGAGCCCGACGGGGACCTCTCGCCCGTAGATCCCGGCGAGGACGATCGTGCCTCCTTGGCGCGCGCACCGCACCGCCGTGGCGATCGCGGCGGGGGCGCCCGCGCACTCGAACACGACATCGACGCGCGCGCCCGCTCCGTACCCGCCGGGGCCGGTGAGCGCCTGCATCGCTCCGGTGACGTCGTCCCGCTCGGGGTCGAGGACGAGGTCGGCGCCGAGCTCCCGCGCCCGCTCGCGGCGAAGCGGCGACGGCTCCGCGACCGCGATGGTCTCGGCCCCATGGATCTTCAGCAGGCGTATGACCGCGAGTCCGATGGTCCCGGCGCCGAGCACGAGAGCGACGTCTCCGGGCTTCACCCGGCCGGCGCGGAGCGCGTGCAGGCCGACAGCCAGCGGCTCCACCAGCGCGCCGCCGGCATCGTCCACGGAGCTCGGCAGGAGGAACACCGTCTCACCCACGACAGCCCTGGGTACCAGCACCCGTTCGGCGAATGCTCCGGACGACCCATACCCGATGTCACTGGCATGAGAGCCCTCGCACAACTGCCACTCGCCCGCCAGGCAGCGCTCGCACTTGCCGCACGGGATGAGCGGGCGGACCGCGACACGGTCACCCACGTCGAGACCCTCGACACCGGGGGCCTCGCGGACCGTTCCGCAGAATTCGTGTCCGAGCACCTGGCCCGGCTTCGCGGCCAGTCCCTGCCGAAAGCTGTGCAGGTCCGATCCGCAGATGCCGCAGGCGGCGACGTCGATCACGGCCTGCCCGCCGGCGGCGACCGGGGACTCGCGCTCGAGCACATCGAGTCGTTCGGGTGAGATCCATGCCGCTGCCCGCATCGGATCAGAAGGGAGGCTCGGAGGCCCAGGGGAGGTCGGGAAGGTCGGCTGACACGCGGCCCGGAAAGCGCGCTTCACGCTTCTGGAGGAACGCGGCGACCCCCTCGTCGGCGTCGGCGGCCCGCGACCGCGCCAGGATGAGCTCCGACTCGAGGCGGTGGGCTTCCATCGGGTTCTCCGCTCCGATCATCCGCCACACCAGTCGGCGGGTGATCGCGACCGACACGGGGGCGGACTGGGACACGAGCTCACGGGCCGTCCGCTGGGCGGCCGGCAGCAGCTCCTCGGGTGCGTGCAGCCCGTGCAGGTAGCCGGCCGCGAGCGCCTCGCGGGCATCGAAGAACCGGCCGCTGATCAGCCAGTCGAGCGCACGGCTGATGCCGACCACGCGCGGCAGAAACCACGTCGAGCAGGCATCGGGCGACATCCCACGTCGGGCGAAGACCATCGCGAACCGCGCGCTCTCGGATCCGAGGCGGAAGTCCATCGCGAGTGGGACGGTCGCCCCTGCTCCGACGGCCGCGCCGTTGATCGCTCCGATCACCGGCTTCAGGCAGCGATAGACCCGTAGCGCCATCATCCCGCCGCCGTCGCGTGGGACCTGGTTGTCCTCAACGGTCTCGGTGCCGCGCTCCCGGGCCCGGCGAATCACATCGAAGCCGGCCTCGCCGCTCGACAGATCGGCGCCGGCGCAGAAGGCCCGGCCACGTCCGGTCACCACGACCGCCCGGATCTTGTCATCGCCGTCGACGGCGTCGAAGGCCTCGAGCCATTCCCGCTCCATCCTCGGATTGACGGCGTTCAGCGAATCCGGACGTTCCAGGGTCAACGTGGCCACGCCGTCCTCGGTGGACAGGCTGAGCGTTTCGAACCGGCGCACCCCGGCCATGCTCACAGGCCGCACCTTGACTGATCGCTCGGCATCGGATACCAATCAGATCTTAATCAACCAAACGCTTGATAGAGCATTCATGGAGACACGCAACCTCGCATCCTCCCCCGTCGCTGATGTCCTCGCCCGTCCGGCGTTCGACGGCGCCGAGCGGCTGAGCGCCTGGGACGACTACCCGATCCACCAGTCGCCCGTCGTCGAGAGCGCCGTGTCGCCGAACCTGCCCGGCTGGGCCGAGCGCTTCTACTTCAACGTGCTGCGACCCACCGGCGAGATCGTCGCGATCTTGGGCGGGGGGGTGTATCCGGTCCGCGGCGTCGGCGAGTGCTACTTCTGCCGCCTCGACGGCGACCGTCAGGAGAACATCCGGGCCTGGAGTGAGCTTCCTCGTGCCGGCGCCGAGGCGACCACGGGACCGTTCCAGATCCGCTGCGAATCGCCGCTTCGGGATTGGAGCGTCGGCATCGATGTGGACGACGTCCGCTTCAAAGCGAGGTTCGTCGGCATCCTGCCGCCGTACCTGTACTCGGTGCTCGATGTCCCGAGCACGGATGCCGGTGGGGACTTCGACCTCTACCGTCACTTCGTGGCCATCGGCGACTGGGAGGTCGAGGATGCCGGGGGACTCGATCTGCCGGCGAACCTGATCGGCGTGCGTGACCGCACCTGGGGCGTCCGCACACGCCGCATCCGCAAGCACAACTGGTACGTGTTCAATCTCGGCGACGTGCTGCTGACGCTGATCCATCAGGAGCTTGCGGATGGGTCGGTGTTCTTCAGCGAGGCCGGCGCCGTTCACGGCGACGGACGCGTCGAACGCATGCGCGTGGTCGGGCACGACCTGCGCTACGACCCCAACTCGCGTGAGGTGCATGCCGGAAGCTTCACGCTCGCGGGCGAGGACGGAGAGGTCCGCCTCGAGTACGAGCGAGTGGGGAAGGGCATTCGGCTGGCCGGCGCGGGCTATGACGACAAGCAGGGCGCCAGGGAAGACCCGAGCGGGTACGAGCGCGACGCATACGACCTCGGTGATCCCGAGGTCGACAAGCAGACCGGCCGCGGGACGATCGACCAGGGCGCGCGGGTTCAGGTCACGGGCGCCTGGAGTGGTGAAGGGACCGGCGTGGTGGAGACGGCGATCGGGCGCGACCACCACCGCTACGGTTCCCAGATCGCCTGACCGCGCGCGATGGTCATGCCGCCCGGCGTGCTGGCGCATTTCCCGTCCCGCGACGAAGCCGTCGTCGCCGAGTTCCTCAGTGCCCATGCCCGCGACCGGCCCGATCGTATCTGGGCCGTCTTCCCGGAGGAGACATGGACGTTCGCCGACACGGCCCAGCGGGCGTGGTCGCTCGCCCACGGCCTGATTGCGCTCGGCGTGTCACCCGGCGAGCCGGTCGCGATCTGGGCTCCAACGGGGCCCGAGTTGGTGCAGTCATGGCTCGGGGTCAACGCCGCCGGCGCGGTGTACGCGCCGCTTCATCTCGGCGCTCGGGGCAGGTTCCTCGAGCACGCCCTCACCCTCGCGGGCGCGCGCGTGCTGATCGCGGACGCCGACCTGTTCGAGCGCCTGCGCGGACTCACCCTTCCGGATCTCGAGGTCGTGGTGGTCCTCGGAGGCGTGGTGGACGACGAACAGCTGCCGTGGCGCACCGTGCCGTTCGAGCGGCTGATCTCCGGGGGCGATGGTAAGAGGCCGACGCTGCCGGTCGCCACGGAGCCCTGGGACGACTTCGCGATCATCTATACGTCGGGAACCTCTGGGCCGTCGAAGGCGGTGCGGCTCTCCTACGCCAGCCACCGCCTCTACGCCGACTCGCTGGTGCTCGACGATATCGGCGCCGAGGATCGGCTTCTGATGCCGCTTCCGATGTTCCATGTTGCCGGTACCGCGGCCACGTACGCGATGCTGCAGCGCGGCGGGACTGTCATCTTCCCCGAGCGCTTCGATGCGCCGGATTTCCTATCGTCTCTCCGGCGCTACGGCGTGACGTTCACCTTCGTCCTGCACGGGATGGTGGGCCTGCTCCTGGCCCAAGCCACGCGCCCAGGCGACCGCGACAACTCCCTGCGCTACATCTACGTGGGCCCGCTCGCCCGCGCCCACGAGCTGCGCGAACGGTTCGACGCCAACATCTACACGGGCTTCGGCATGACCGAGCTGCCGGTCGTCCTGCGCACCGAGGTCAACCCGGCCGGCGAGGCGACCTCCGGCCGCGAGTTCAATCCGGATTTCGAATGCCGCCTCGTGGACGAGCACGACCTGCCGGTTCCGCTCGGCGAGCCAGGTGAGCTGATCGTGCGTCACCGCCGGCCGTGGATGGTCAACTCCGGGTACAAGGACATGCCCGAGGCCACCGCGCGCGCGTGGCGGAACGGCTGGTTCCACACCGGCGACCTGTTCACCGTCGACGGCCGCGGCGATTACACGTTCGTCGACCGGGCGAAGGACGCCATCCGCCGGCGCGGGGAGAACATCTCCTCATACGAGGTCGAGGCGGTGGTGGCCGAGCATCCCGACGTCAGCGAGGTCGCCGCCGTTGCCGTCCCCAATCCGGACGTCGCGGCCGAGGCGCGGGAGGAGGAGGTCAAGATCGTCGTCGTGCCCATCGCGGGACGCCAGATCGATCCCGGTGAGCTGATCCGGTTCCTGGCGCCGCGGATGCCTCGCCACATGGTTCCACGCTTCGTGGAGCTGGTCGTCGAGCTACCGCGCTCACCGTCGTTCAAGGTCCGCAAGGCGGAGCTCCGGGCGGCCGGGCTGACCCCTGAGACCTTCGACGGGAAGCGAGCCGGCATCGACCTCCGCGCGGCGCAGGAAGCCGGGCCGACACGGCGGTCACCCGCATGACTCCGCCGGTTCCTGAGCGCGGCATCTCGGTGTTCGGTGCGTCGATCGACCAGATGGCGCGCGTGGCGAGGGCCGCCGACACTGCGGGCTTGGCCTCCGTATGGACGTCGGAGCTGTACAACCGCTCGGCCTCGGTGTCGCTGGCGGCCATCGCGATGAGCACCGACAGCTGCACGGTGGGCTCCGGGATCATGTACGGCGTTGGGCGTACGCCGTTGATGCTGGCCGCGGAGGCCCGCGACCTCGACGAGCTGGCGGCGGGGCGCTTCGTCCTCGGGCTCGGCAACGGGACGCGCCGGATGATCTCCGATTGGCACGGACAGGATCCAGATGCCCCCGCGGTGCGCATGGAGGAGCTGGTCCCGCTGATCCGGGATCTGTGGCGACTGTCCGAGCGCCCCGTCGATCACGAGGGCCGTTTCTACCGCGTCAAGATCCGGGGCCTCGATGACCTCGCTGCGCCGGCGCCCGAGATCCCGATCTACACCGCGGGCGTCAACCCGCGGATGATCGAGACGGCCGGCCGCGTCGCCGACGGGCTCCTCGGTCACTCCTTGTTCAGCCCTCGCTACATCACCGATGTGGCCCGGCCCGCGATCGAGAAGGGCGCGCGATACGCCGGCCGTGATCCGAGCGAGGTCGAGCTCGCCACCTTCGTCGTCACCTCGGTCGATTCCGATGAGGAACGGGCCCGTCGCGAAGCGGCAGCGATGCTCGCCTTCTACGCCTCGGTCAAGACGTACGCCCCGCTGTACGAGATCTGCGGGTTCGGCCGGGAGGCCGAGGCGATCCGGGCGGCGTTCGGTCGCGGCGACGCCGAGGCGATGGTCGGTGCGGTGACGGAGGCGATGGTCGACGCGCTCGCGGTGGCGGGCACACCCGCTCAGGTCAACGCCGGGCTGCGACGGTTCGATGGGATCGTCGATCGGCTCATCCTCTTCCCGCCGTCGTTCCGGATCGCCCCCGAGCGGTGCGAGGAGATCGCGCTCGCCTTGATCGACCACTGCGGACCACGGGCGGTGGCCTAGTTGTCGATCGTCGATCGCTTCCGCCTCGACGGGAAGGTCGTGGTCGTCACCGGCGCCTCCTCGGGGTTCGGGGTCGCGTTTGCCCAGGCGGTCGCCGAGGCGGGCGCGGATGTCGCACTCGGCGCCAGACGGCTCGACCGTCTGCAGGAGACGAGACGCTTGGTCGAAAGCACGGGTCGCCGCGCGATCGCCGTGGCCACCGACGTCGCGGACCCGGCGGCCTGCCGCGCCCTCGTCCAGGCGACCGTGGAGCGATTCGGACGCGTGGATGTCCTGCTCAACAACGCCGGCGTCGGTGCCGCCGTCCCCGCCCTGCGCGAGTCGCCGGAGGACTTTCGCCGCGTGCTCGACGTCAACCTGAGCGGTTGCTACTGGATGGCCCAGGCGGCCGCGCACCAGATGACGGACGGAGGCTCGATCGTCAACGTGGCCAGCATCGCGGCGATCTGCTCGACCGGACTCCCTCAGGCTGCGTACTCGTCGAGCAAGGCCGGGCTGATCGCGCTCACCCGCGACCTGGCCCAGCAGTGGACCGGTCGCCGAGGGATCCGCGTCAACGCTGTTCTTCCCGGCTTCTTCGAGACCGACATGACGAGCGGGTTCTTCGCGGACAAGATCGCCGCGCAGCTCCCACTTGTGCCGATGGGCCGCGGCGGACGGCCCGACGAGCTTGCCGCGGCAGTCGTGTTCCTGGCCAGCGACGCGGCCTCGTACATCACAGGCGCAACACTGGTCGTCGACGGCGGTCGCACCCTCTTCTGAGCGCAAGCGGTCAGCCGACCCGCGGCTCAGGCGCTCGGGACCTCGCTGGGCGCATCGGCGATGACCGCGTGTGTCGAATGCGCGACGGCGAGCAGTCGGTCATCGGCCGCGCGCAACTCGCCGCGGACATGACCGATGCGCCGGCCACGCCGGAGCAGCTCACCCACACACCGCACCTCGACCCCGCTTGGCCGGGAATCCAGGAACTGGTGGCTGAGCGCGACATGCGGCGCCGTGCTTCCGGGCGACAGCGTGGTGAGCATCGCGTAGCCCGTGGCGCAGTCGAGCAGGGCGCACATGTAGCCACCGTGCATCGTGCCGGCGATGTTGAGGTGGTGCGGCGCGGGCACGGCAGCGTAGGTGACCCGGCCGGGCGCCACCTCGACCAGGCGAAACCCCATCGCCTCGATGAAGGGATCGGGCGGCAGGTGCCCGTCGCGAACCGCCTCTGCGTAGGCCAGGCCACCGAGCGCCAGCAGGCGAGGGAGGATATCCGCGGGCTCGTGGAAGCTGACGCTCACGGTGTGGGCGGGAGAGCCTTCGTCAGACACGGCGGCCCTGGCCAACCTCGAGAGTCCGCGAGCAGCCGGGCATCGACCCGGTCAGTCGTCGGACTTCCATTCCTGCAGCTCGACCACGTTTCCCTCCGGATCCCGCGTGTAGACGAACTCGGCCCGACCCACTCCCGCCACGTCGGCGAAGGTGATCTCTCCGAGCTTCCGCCCGCCGGCCGCGAGCACCTGCGCGAATGTGGCGCGGATGTCGTCGACGTTGAACGCGATGTGCATCAGTCCGTAGCGGTTCACATCCCTGTCGTTCTCAGAGACGTTGCCGTCGAGCGTGAAGAACTCGAGCGTCGGACCACGATCACCGCCCCCTGGCAGACGCAGGTGGATCGCCCTCACTCGTGCCCCGGGGAACCCCATGCCACGTCCCAGCCAGTCGCCTTCGAGCTCGCGCACCGGTGGCGAGGGCACGCATCCGAACACCTCGACATAGAAGGCGGCCAGGCGGTCGGGGTCACGCGAGACGATGTTGACGTGACTCAGGCTCGTGCTCATCTGCATCGCCTCTCCGGTTGACCCTGGAACCCGTCGCCCTCGACCCGCCGGCGGGCGACACTTTTGCCAAACGAACGATTGGCAGGTTATCATGCTGATCGCATCGGCCGCAACGATTCGGTAGGAGGCGCTTGATGAGCCCTGTGGATGTCGACCCGAGACATGACCTGGTCCACACACCGGACCCGAACCGCGAGCGCTGGCGGGAGAGCTACTACTTCCAGTTCTTCGACTTCAACCTGGGGATCGGTGGCTTTCACGGGCCTGGTTACCGGCCGATGAAGGGCTATTCCGGCGTGCTCAACGTTCTCTGGGGCGTCGATCGTGGGGCGATGGTCGCCACGGAGAAGGGCAGGTACGAGAGCCATGATGCCGTGCACCCGGTCGGGGGACTCGAGTGGGAGATCATCGAGCCGCTGAAGAAGTGGCGGATCCGCTTCGACGGCATGCTCAACGAAGGCGGACTCGATCCGTCCGTCCCCGTCGAGGCCGTCGTGGCCGCCGCAGAGGGGGAGGGACCGCAGGTCGCGGCGGCCTTCGACCTCGAGTTCGTCCGCGACCAGCCCGCATACCTCTACCGCGAGGATCCGCGCTGGGACGGTCTGTTCGACGGTCACATCGACGAGGTCGGCACAGTCACCGGGTCACTGCGGATCGGCGACGATTCGGTGGAGATCAACGGGCGCGGCTGCAAGGATCACTCGTGGGGCGTGCGCGACTGGGGCAAGCCGCAGGGCTGGAGGTGGGCCGACATGCTCTTCGAAGAGGGACCGGAGCTGACGGTCTGGCGCGCGACCTTCGACGGTGAGGAGTGGCTCGACGACGGCGCGATCTACGTCGACGGCGCCGCTGAGCCGATCACGTCGTTCTCGGAGTCGGTGACCTTCGCGCCGCGTCCCCGAGCCGACCGCCCGGCGGTGTGGGACTTCGACATCGCATCCGAGAACCACCGCGTTCGCGGTAGCGCCGAGATCCTCTATGTCTTCCCGCTGCTCTTCCCGTTCCGCACCCGCGATGGGAAGCGCGGCATCATGTGGAATGACCGGAGCGTCTTCCGGTGCGAGACCGATGACGGTCGAGTCGGCTATGGCAGCGCCGAGTTCCAATTCCACGCCCCCGAAGGGAGCGACAGGGCGCCTCGGCCACTCGTGGCCGGCCGGTCGACATCCGCGTGAGCGCGGCCCAAAGCTGACGCCGCAGCGGTGCCGGTCGTCTATCTGATCCGCCACGCCCAGGCCTCGTTCGGCGCGGCCGATTACGACCAGCTCTCCGAGCGGGGCCACATCCAGGTGAAGGCGCTGAGCCGGGCGCTGGATCGTCGTCAGCTGGTGGCCGATCGGGTCCTCACCGGCTCGCTGAAGCGCCAGCGCGACACCGCGCTGGGCTGCGGCGACGCGATCGCGACGGCCCTGGAGACCGACGCCGGCTGGGACGAGTACGACAGCGACGACGTGCTGCTTCATCACTCGAGGACCGACGCGCGCCTCGAGCGCCGGCCAGACGAAACGCGTCCTGCGCTCAGCTCTCGAGAGTTCCAAGTGCTGCTCGACGAGTCACTCCAGCGCTGGATCGACGCCGGCGCAGCCGGCCGCGCTCGTCAGAGCTGGACGGCGTTCGTGGCCACGGTCCGCCAGGCCCTCGGCCGAGCGACGGATGGTCTCGGCGCGGGGGGGACGGCTCTGGTCTTCACGTCGAGCGGCGTGATCGCGGCGCTCGCCGCCTCGCTCATCGGCCTCGCCGATCGCGGGTTCGTCCCGCTCAATCGCGTGTCGGTCAACACCGCGATCACCAAGGTGATCGTCGGCCGCCGCGGGATGACGCTCGTCTCCTACAACGAGCATGGCCATCTGGACGAGGCCGGCGGCGGCGAGTTGCTGACGTACCGATGACCGACGTCCAGTCGCGAGACGTGGCGTTTCATCCAAACGTATGGTAGAAAAGCTCCGGTAGGCTATCGCGTCCATCGTGGGCTCGCGCCCCCAAGGCAGCAGACGCAGAAAGAGGGAGCAGATGGACTTCGCCCACAGCGATCGGGTCGCCGAACTGCAGGCGCGGCTGCTCGAGTTCATGCACGCGCACATCTATCCGGCCGAGTCGGTCTACGCCGCTCAGATGCGCGAAGCCGCAGACCCGCACGCGCTCCCACCGATCATCAACGATCTCAAAGTCGAGGCGCGCCGCCGCGGCCTGTGGAATCTCTTCCTTCCCGACGAGCGGTGGGGGGCCGGCCTGTCGAACCTCGAGTACGCGCCGTTGGCCGAAATCACCGGCCGCAGCATCGTGATCGCCCCCGAGGCGGTGAACTGCGCGGCCCCTGATACCGGCAACATGGAGGTGCTCGCCCGCTGGGGCACCGAGGAGCAGCAGCAACGATGGCTCGTGCCGCTGCTCGAGGGCGAGATCCGGTCGTGCTTCGGGATGACCGAGCCGGCCGTGGCGAGTAGCGACGCGACGAACATCGAGACGACGATCGCGCGCGACGGTGACGTGTACGTCGTCAACGGGCGCAAATGGTGGAGCACCGGGGTCGCCGATTCCCGCTGTCGTGTCTGCATCGTCATGGGGATCACGGACGCTGACGCGCCGCCGCATGCCAGACACAGCATGATTCTCGTCCCGCTCGACGCCGACGGGGTCACGCTGGAGCGTGATCTGAGCGTGCTCGGCTTCACCGACCAGCACGGTCACGGTGAGGTCGTCTTCGACGCGGTACGGGTGCCGGCGGCGAACCTGATCGGTGCCGAGGGGCAGGGGTTCGCCATCGCTCAGGGGCGTCTCGGCCCAGGGCGCATCCATCACTGCATGAGGCTGATCGGCCTCTGTGAGCGCGCCATCGAGCTGATGGTGGCCCGTGCCCGCGATCGGGTGGCGTTCGGCGGCCCGCTCTCGGACCAGGGCGTGATCCAGGAGTGGATCGCCCTCTCCCGGATCGAGGTGGAGCAAGCCCGCCTGCTCGTACTGAAGGCCGCCTGGATGATGGACACCGTCGGCGGCAAGGAGGCGCGGATCGAGATCGCCGCGATCAAGGTCGCGGCGGCCCGCACCGCCTGCGCCGTGCTCGACCGGGCGATCCAGACGTTCGGCGCGGCCGGGTTGTGCCAGGACTTCCCGCTCGCCTACGGCTACGCCCAGGCTCGGTACCTGCGGATCGCCGATGGCCCCGACGAGGTCCACCTGCGAACCATCGCCCGCCGAGAGCTCAGGCGGGAGCCCGCCCTCGCGGAGGTGGCCTCGCGGCCATGAGCACAGGGCCCGCGGGTGAGCAGGAGGCGGTGGCACCCGTCGGCCTGGATACGCCGCGCGTCACGGCCTGGCTACGGGACGCGCTCGGCCTGGAGCCGCCCGTGCGGTTGACCCGGATCGGCCACGGACAGTCGAACCTCACCTTCCTCGCCGAGGACGCGGGCGCCCGCTGCGTGGTGCTGCGCCGGCCCCCGCTCGGGCAGCTGGCGCGCGGAGCCCACGATATGCAACGCGAGCATCGGATCCTCTCGGCGCTGACTGAGCAGCCGGTGCCGACGCCGCGGCCGCTCGCGATCTCGGCCGACGGAGCGGTCGCGGGCGCGACGGTGTACGCGATGGAATACGTCGAGGGAATCGTCCTGCACACGAACGAGGCCGCGAAGCTGATCGACCCCGCGGCCCGCGGTCGTGCGGCCGCGTCCGCGGTTCAGGCGCTTGGCGCGCTGCACGCGGTCGACGTCGACGCCACCGGGCTCGGTGACCTTGCTCGGCGCGACGGGTACGGCGAACGTCAGCTCCGCGGCTGGAGCCGGCAGTGGGAGGCGACGAAGACGCGGGAGCTCCCGGTCATCGAGCAGACCGCGCGCCGGCTGTCAGCGGCCGTTCCACCGCAGCGTGAAGTGTGTGTCGTCCACGGGGACTACAACCTCGCGAATCTGATCGTTGGCGACGACGGTGAGGTGAGGGCGATCCTGGACTGGGAGCTCTGCACGCTCGGCGACCCGGTGGCCGACCTCGGAACGCTGCTGTGCTACTGGCCGGACCGCCCGGAGGAGTCGCTGCTCGAGCGCGACCCCGTCCCGCTGCTCGCAGGCTTTCCGCGCCGGGCCGACCTCGTCGCCGGCTACACGCGGCTGGTGCCCGAGCGCGACCTCACAGCGCTCGGCTTCTGGCATGCCCTGGCCACGTGGAAGCTCGCCGTGATCCTGGAGGGCGTCACGCGTCGGCGGCTCGAGAACCCGGCCAACAGCCGCAGCAGCGTCGACGAGCTCCGCCGCGCGACGGATCAGCTGGCTCATGCGGCGGACCGGCTGAGCAGATCAGGCTCGGTGCCGAGGAAGGCCTGAATCGCGGGCGCGACATCCTCCGGCTGGTCGATCGGGAACAGGTGCCCCCCGTCGGAGACGACATGCCGGCGACAGTCGGGAATCAAGCGGGCGAAGATCCGGCTGTTGATGACGGGGACGATGGGATCTCGGCCGCCGGCCAGGACGAGCGTCGGGGCCGACAGCGTGTGGAGCCATGTGATGCTCGACCACCCGGTGAGCGCACGGAGCTGGAAACGGTAGCCGGCGACACTCGGTGGGTGGCGGAGGCGGTTGCGCTCGTACACGTCGAGCACCGAGGGATCCGAGCCCGAACGGCCGCCGACCAGACGGGCGACCTTGCGGCGCCTGCGTTCAGATCCGGCGCCCGCCAGCCTCGGGTCGAAGGCCGCGATCACGGTCCTGGGGTTCTGGACGGCGCCGAGGCCGGGGATGGTTCCGACGAGGATCAGTTTCCTGAGCCTGCGCGGGTGCTGTCGGGCGAACTCCTGGGCGAGGGCGCCACCGAACGAGTATCCGAGCACGTCGACGACCTCGAGGTCCAAACGGTCGAGCAGTCCGGCCACGACATCGGCGAGAGCTCGCATCCGGTAGCTCTGATCCGGCACGGGCGAGAGCCCGGTCCCGGGCGCGTCGAAGCGGATCAGCCGACGACTCGTGAGCAGACCGGCCAGCGGCTGCCACACCTCGATGTTCGCGCCGATGCCGTTGATCATCAGCAGCGGAGGACCCTGCCCGCTCACGCTTGCCCGCAGCGTGAGCCCGGCTGCGGACACAAATTGCGTCGTCGCTTCATTCACGGCGATGGATTATGGGTGAACCGTCGTCCGGTCGCGGGGCGAGGCCGGATCCAACCCGGACTTGACATCGGGCCGGCCACGGCAATAATCTACCAAGCGTTTGGTAGGCACACGGAAGAGGACTCATGATCTCGCATCAGTTCGCATACCCAAAGGTCGTCCCCGTCCCGCCGGCACGCCTCGATGCGTCGGGCGCCGAGCGCGCAACGGGAGAGGAGCGAGTTTCGTCACCCGTGGACTCGCTGCGTCCTCGCGGGCAGAGAGACCCCCGGACGGGGGGATCGTGAGGCCTTCCGATAGTTGAACCCCCATGCATCGGCGATCATGGGCTGGCAAGCAGCTCTGAAAGGAGGACACGCGAATGGGCATTTCTGTGATCGGCGTCGTGGGCGCCGGGTTCATGGGAACCGGTATCGCGGAGGCGGGGGCGGTGTCCGGGAAGCACGTGGTGCTCTACGAGCCCGAGGAGGGTGCGCTGCAGCGCTCCCGCGGAAAGCTCGCTGCATCGGTCAACAGGGCGGTTGAGCGGGGCAAGCTCGACCGGAAGGAGGCTGAGCGCACGCTCGATCGCGTGGTGCACACGACGCGCTTCGACGATCTTGCCGGTGCGGACGCGGTGATCGAGGCCATCACCGAGGACGCAGCGATCAAGCGCGAACTGTTTGCCCGGTTGGACGAGCAATTGCCCGACGCCGGCTTCTTGGCCTCGAACACCTCATCGATCCCGATCGCGGAGCTCGCCGCGGCGACGTCGCGACCGGAGCGCGTGCTCGGGTTGCACTTCTTCTCCCCCGTACCGGTGATGAAGCTGGTCGAGGTCGTCACGGCGATCGACACGTCCGAAGACACGCTCGCCGCGGCCCAGGCGTTCGTCCGCGAGACCGGAAAGCAGCCCATCCGCACGAAGGATCGTTCGGGGTTCATCGTCAACATGCTGTTGGTGCCATACCTGATGGCGGCGGTCCGGATGTTCGAGGACGGCTTTGCCTCGCGGGAAGACATCGACGATGGCATGAGGCTTGGTTGTGGTCATCCGATGGGCCCTCTGACACTGTGCGACTTCATCGGGCTCGACGTGCTCTACGCGGTCTGCGAATCGCTCTATGAGGAGTTCAAGCGACCCGAATACGCGCCGCCGCCGCTGCTGAAGCGACTGGTCGTATCCGGGCATCACGGCCGCAAGTCGGGCCGCGGCTTCTACGCATATGCCGATCCGGGCGTGCCGGCTGGTGCCGCGGCTTCCTAGTCGGCGTCAGAGCCGAACGAGCATCTTGCCTGTGTTGCCGCCGCGCAGCATCGAGATGAACGCCGCCGGGGCATTCTCGAGCCCGTCGACGACCGTCTCACGGTGAACGAGCCGACCGGCCCGCAGCCAGCCGCCGACCTCGGCCAGGAAGTCGTCCATGAGGTCGCTGTGGTCGCGGCTGAGAAAGCCGCGTAGCGTCAGCCGCTTGGAGATGAGCTGGAACGGGCGCCGCAGGACGAAGGGCGCCTCGGCCGCGTTGTATCCCGAGATCGCGCCGCAGATCGCCACGCGACCATGCGGGCGGAGCACGTCGATCGCCGCCTCGAGGTGCTCGCCGCCCACGTTGTCGAAATACACGTCGATGCCGTCCGGCGCCGCCGCCTTGAGCGAGTCGAGAACCGGGCCACTGCGGTAGTCGAACGCGGCGTCGAACCCGAGATCGTCGACAACATGACGCACCTTCTCGGCACTGCCCGCGCTACCGATCACGCGGTGGCCCCGGAGCCTGGCGAACTGACCGGCCAGGCTCCCGACAGCGCCGGCGGCACCGGAGACGAAGACGACGTCGCCCGGCCGCAGCGTGGCCACCTCAAACAGGCCGGCGTAGGCGGTCAGGCCGGTGTGGCCGAGCACGCTGAGGTACGCCTCGGGCGCTGCGTCGGCCAACGACACGCGGCGGGCGCCGCGAACCTCGGCCGGCCCGAGCAGAGCCATGTCGCGCCACCCGAGCCGGTGTACGAGCGCGTCCCCGACGTCGATGTCGTCGACGCCGGAGGCGATCACCTGCCCGAGCGCGTGGCCGTCGAGGGCGCGGCCGAGCTCGTACGGGGGCACGTACGAGGACACGTCGTCCATGCGCGGGCGCATCGCCGGGTCGACGGACATCCAGAGGTTGCGCACCAGCACCTCGCCCGGCCCCGGATCGGGCACGGTCACATCGGCCAGTTGCAGATCGTCGGGCCTCGGTTCGCCACGAGGGCGAGCGGCCAATCGAATCTCACGTCCCGCGCAGCCCACGGCGGCTCAGTCCCTCCACCGACCCGGCAGCGGAAATGTCGACATCATGTTCGGCGGGTTCTGGCCGCCGTCGACGGCAATGTTGGCGCCGGTGATCCAGGCCGCCTTCTCGGACAGGAGGAAGCACGCCACATCGGCAACCTCCGCGGCCGTGCCGAGCCTGCCGAGCGGCAGCTCACACCGAAGCCACTCGTCGAAGGCATCCTGATCTGCCTCCTTGACGCGTTCCCACACCGAGTCGGGGAAGGTGACAGAGCCCGGGCTCAGGGCGTTCACGCGGATCTTGTCGGGGGCGAGCTCCCGCGCGAGCGAGCTCGCCAGGTGGATCTCGGCCGCCTTGGCCGCACCATAGTGCGCTCGGGTCCACGGATACATGCCGGCGATGGATCCGATGAACAGCATCGCGCCCCCGCCGGCCTCGGCCATCCAGCGCTTGGCCGCCCGGGCGGCTATTGCCGGGTGGGTGACGTTCAGATCCAGAGTGGTGCGCCAATCCTCGGCATTCATGCTCTCGAGTCGAGGTCCGCTCGACTGTCCTCCGGCGCATGCGACCAACAGCTCGAGTCCCCCCAGAGCATCGGCCGCGGAGTCGATGAACGCGGCGAGAGCAGCGGCGTCGGTGACGTCGACCGCTTCGCCGTACATCGTTCCAGTCCGCGTCCGAAGCTCCTCGACAGTCCGATCCAACTCGTCCTCGTGGCGAGCACAGATCGCAACGGAACAACCCTCATCGGCCAGGCCAAGAGCAATCGCGCGGCCGATCCCGCGTGAGCCCCCTGTCACGACGGCCTTCCGGCCCGCGAGCCTCAGGTCCATCGGCGCCTCGTCGCGATCACCGCTCAGACCTGCGCCACCGGACGCGCCCCGACCGACTCGCTCCGGGGCTCCGAGGCGCCGGTGCTCCCTGCGCCGACGTAGCCGAGCGTCCGTAGGGATCGCTCCAGAGCGAGCAGGAAGCCATCGACTTCCTGCTCGCCGATCGCGGTACTGAGCAGAACGAACCCGGTGAAGGTCTGGTGGTAGCCGTCGTTGTTGAGCGCCATCATGATGTTGACGATCTTCTCTCGGTCGTCCAGCAGTCGCGTCCGGTAGTCGATGACGCGCTCGGGCGCCCAATGGAGACCGATCAGGTGCCCGAGGCCGGTGGCGTGGAGGGGGACGCCGTAGCGACGCCCGATCTCGTCGATCCGTGCCCGCGTCGTGTTGCCCAAGGCGATCAGGCGCTCGTGCGCGTCCTGGGTCAGCTTCTCGAGGCAGGCGATCCCCGCCGCCATCGCCACCGAATTGCCACCGTAGGTGGCCATGACGTCCATCGGCGCCTGGCCCCCGTGCGCGTCCGGCTCCAGGAGGTCCATGATCTCCGCCTGTCCACCCACCGCGGAGGCCGGCAGGCCGCCACCGATTGCTTTCGCCATCGTCGTCAGGTCCGGCGTCACCCCGAAGTGGGCCTGTCCCCCGCCGTACGCCACGGGGTAGGTCACCACCTCGTCGAAGATCAGGACGATGCCCCGGCGCGCAGTGACCTCACGCAGCCGCTGCAGGAAGTCCTGAGTGGCCTCGATCATCCCGGCCGCGGTCATCACGGGTTCGACGAGGACGGCCGCGAGCGTGTCGCCCTCACGCTCGAGGATCGCCTCCGCTGCGTCCGGGTCGTTGAACGGGAACTCCACGACATCGTCGGCGACGTGCGCCGGAACCCCCGCGGGGACGAACTCGTCCGGCGCGCGGAGGATCGAAGTGCCGGCCAGCACCACGTCGGCGGTCCCGTGATAGCTCCCCAGGGCCTTGGCGATCTTCGGCCGCCCGGTGAACACGCGGGCGAGACGGATTGCACACAGATTCGCATCGGTTCCAGACGCGAAGAACCGCACCTTGTCGATCGACGGCGTCCGGTCCCGGAGCAGTGTTGCCATGCGGTAGCCGAGGTCCCACTCATGGGCGCCGATCTGCCAGGCCTGCGTCATCTGGTGTCGCACCGCGCGCTCGATGTCCTCGTCGCCGTGGCCATGAATCAGGACCCAGTCACCGAGCCGGAGATCGAGATACCGGTTCCCATCCACATCCCAGACCCAGCAGCCCTTCGCGTGATCGAGGACGATCGGATTGTGGGGCACGAAGAAGCCCATCCCCCCGGCGTGGCCCGTCGGGATGATCTCCTTGAGCCGTTCATACAGCTCCTTCGAGCGGCGGGTGCGTGCGCGGAATATCTCGACTTGCGCGGCGTTGAGCTCCACGTTCTCGCCCTCCTCGGCTTGATCGACGAGCACCAGAACGGCCTGCGCCGATCGTGCTCTTCCAGCGAGTCGAGGCTACCAGCTACGGGAAGGCAAGACAACCGGTCGGTTGGTTGAATCACTCACGACGCCGGCGACTCCGCCCGCTCGCCGTCACTGGGCTCCGCGGCCGGATAGACGTAGTCGGGCGGAGGTGGCGCGAATCCCGGCGGTATGTCGGCGATCTCGACCGTGAAGCCGAGGTCGGCTTCGGTCGACAGGTACTTCGCGGTGGCCCGGATCGCCGGATCGTCCCCCACGAAGACTGCGCTCAGCGACTCGTGCAGTCCCAGCCCGGTGAGTCGGTCCAGTCCCGACCCGTAGTCGGCCACATCGAGTCGGAGGTGATGGAGATGGTCGGCACCGTCACGCTCCGCCAGAGACCGGGCATACGGACTGCGGTCGTCGAGCGGCTGTATGAGCTCGATGCGCGTGCCGGGGCCGAACTGGCAGTAGCCCACTCGTATCCCGAACTCGGTCGGGCCTCCCCCGTCGACGCTGGCCGAGACTCGGGACGAATCGAACGTATGCACGCTCCACGGGCCGATGTTGTATCTGTCGGCCCACACGCGCACAGTGCGATCGACGTCTGCCGTCACGATGCAGACGTGATTGATGCCGGAGAAGACGGGTCGTTCGATCAGATTCCCGGGTCCTTGCACTTTGGCCCGACCGACAACAGAGACAGCACACTACTCCACTGGATCGAGTGGGCGGCGGTTACGATGCGCGCGGACGACCATGGGTCACTGGGACCAGGTCGAGACTGACGACGAGGGATCAATGGGCTTCGTCAAGACCGCTGAGGAGATCGCCGCCATCGAGCGCGCGTTCTCCGAGCCGCACTTCGTCCACGGAGAACGTCTCGTCGTGAGCTTCCTCACCGACCCCACGACCTACCGACGGCTGCTGCCACCCTGCTTCACGGTTGCCGATCGACCGCTGGTCAGCGTCGGCATCGGGCGGTGGCGGAGCAACTGCGTGGGTGACTACGCCGGGGGCAGCATCTCGCTGGCGGTGCGCCACAACGGAGCCGATGGCACGTATGCCATCGCGATGTTCATGGACAGTGAGGCCGCGGTCGCCTTCGGGCGCGACGTGTTCGGCGAGCCCAAGAAGCTCGGATCGTCGAATCTCGTCCACAGCGGCGATCGGGCCTGGGCCTGGATCGACCGGGGTGGGGTTCGTCTCATCGAGATCGCGGCGCGGCTGGGCGATGACCTCGGACCGTCGGAAAGTGAGCGCATCGCGTACAACATCCGCTCCCGGCCGGCCGCCAATGGCATCGGTCTCGACGGGCCCGCCGTCCTGACCGCGGCCACCTTCGGTGCGACGATCTCGCTGCGTCGAGAGGGACCCGGCGCGGTCGCCCTGCGCGGAACGGCTCACGACCCGATCGACGAGCTCGAGGTCGTCTCTGTCGTCGGCGCCGAGTATCAGCAGCACGACTTGGTCGCCCGCTGCGAGGCCGTCGACACGGTCGGCGCCGAGGAGTTCCTGCCCTTCCATTACGGCCGCACCGACAACTTCGCGATCCTGGACACCGAGGCCACGGCCCTGTGACGGTGCGGTCACCTCGGGGCAACAGCGACGTTCGCGTTAAACCAAACGTCTGGTAGATTATGTGGAGCGGTGGTGCGCCCAACCCTCACCTCCGAGCCTCCGGGCCCCCGACTCGACGTCGGGCTCTCTCGGCGCACGAGCTATCAGCTGACGCTCGCGGTTCTCACACTCGCAGCGGTCGCGTACGCCCTGCTGCAGTCTCTCGTGCTGCCCGCTCTGCCGACGATCCAGCATTCCCTGCACGTCTCGCAGTCAACGGTGACGTGGGTGCTCACGGCCTACCTGCTCGGCGCCTCGGTGGGCACACCGATCGTCGGGCGCCTCGGCGACATGTACGGCAAGGAGAAGGTCTTGGTCATCGTGCTGGGGCTGCTGGCGATCGGCACTCTGATCTCGGCGGTGTCAACATCGATCGGACCTCTCCTCCTCGGACGCCTCGTGCAGGGCATCGGTGGTGGCATCTTCCCCCTCGGTTTCGGAATCATCCGAGACGAGTTTCCCCCGCGACATGTGGCGGCCGGCATCGGCCTGATGTCCTCCATGATCGGCATCGGCGGCGGAGCCGGCGTCGTCCTGTCGGGCGTGATCGTCGTTCATGCCTCCTACCACTGGTTGTTCTGGTTCCCGCTGATCGTGATCGTGGTCGCCATGGCAGCCGCATTCGTGTTCGTGCCGGAGTCGCCGGTGAAGGTGCCCGGTCACGTGAACTGGCTTGCCGCGATCCTGATGTCGCTCGGTCTGACCACGGTCCTGATTGCGGTGAGCGAAACGACCACCTGGGGGTGGATCTCGCCGAAGACCGATGGGCTCATCGTCATCGGGATACTCCTGCTCTGCTCGTGGGTTGCGGTCGAGATGCGGGCACGCGAGCCCCTCGTCGACATGCGGATGATGCGCCTGCGCGGCGTCTGGACCACCAACCTCGTCGCCTTCCTCGTGGGGGTTGGGATGTACTCCTCTTTCATCCTGATTCCGCAGTTGGTTCAGGCACCGCGGGACACGGGATACGGATTCGCTGCATCTGCCCTCGCCGCGGGAGTGTTTCTGGCGCCGCTGACGGTCGCGATGCTGATCGTGGGGCAGTTCACCGGCACCCTGGACCGAGTGCTGGGGTCCAAGGCGACGCTGATCGGTGGCTGTGCGTTCTCTGCCGTCTCGTTCGCCCTGCTCACGACCACCCCCAGCCAGGGCTGGTTGATCTACCTCGCATCCGCGATCCTGGGAGTCGGCATCGGCCTGTCGTTCGCCGCATTGGCAAACCTGATCGTGCAGAACGTGCAACCGGATCAGACCGGAGTCGCGACGGGCATGAACACGGTCATGCGCACGCTCGGCGGAGCGCTCGGAGGCCAGGTCGCCGCGACGCTGCTTGCCGGCAACCTCGGCCTCGGAGGGTTGCCATCCGATCGGGGGTACGCGCTCGCGTTCGCCATGTGCACGGGCGCCGTGATCCTCGGCGCGGCGGCGAGCCTTCTCATCCCCGGCCGGCGCGCCGCGGCGTCCCGCTACCTCGCGTATGCGCATACGCTCGACGACGGTGTCGGCATCACCGATTCGGGCAGCTCACGTCACGGAATGGCGCCCGATGCCGCCTGAGAGCGCACCTCCCCGCGTGATCACGATCTCGGCCTCATATGGCGCCGGCGGCAGTGTGGTGGGTCCACTGCTCGCTGAGCGCCTCGGCGTTCCATTCGTCGACCGGGCCATCCCAAGGGCGGTCTCGGCCCGACTCACCGTTCCGCTCGACGAGGCCCTGATCCATGAAGAGCTACCACACACCACGCTTGGCCGCCTGATGGCCCATATCGCGCCGGCGGTGCAGATGTTCGCGGGTGCATCCGTGCCCGCGGAAGCCCGCGTATTGGAGGATGAGGCATTTCGCGCGGCGACGGAACAGGTTCTCTTCGAGTTCGCGGCTACCGGAGGGGTCATCCTCGGACGAGCCGGGGCGGTCGTCCTCCGCGAGGTTCGCCACGTTCTGCGGGTCCGACTCGACGGGCCTCCTGAGCGCCGGATCCTCCAGGCGATGCGGCGCGAGGGCAGCGAGCGGGCGACGGCGGAACATGAGATGCGGACCGCCGATCTCTCCCGGGAGGCCTATGTCCGACATTGGTACCGCGTCGACCCGCGCGACCCGAACCACTACCACCTGGTCATCGACTCGACGTCCATCGAGCTCGATGCGTGCGTCGAGCTGATCGCACTCGCGTCGGCATCGCTCGCGGCCTCCACGGAGGCACGCCTACCCCACTAGCCGACGAAGCTGCGGGCATCGGCGGGGGCCTTCGGCTAGATCCCGCTCGTCGTCGCGTAGTCGGTGGTGAACTTCTCCTGAGCCGCCGCGGTGATCTCGGCTCCGCTGTAGCCGGTGGCCATCACGTCGTCAAAGGACTTTCGCATGGACTTCAGGGATCCGTTGAAATACGGCATGACCTCCTCGGCGAACAGCTGGTGGCTGCGCACCGTGGCGGGGTAGGACGCCCAGTCGACGCCCATCAGCAGGTAGGTTCCATAGCCACCGGACTTGTCGATCAGCCGTTGGATCTGGGCGCGGGCCATCTCCGGGGTGCCGATCACGGCGGCCCCGGACTCGTTGAACGCATCCACGATGGCGTCGAGGTCGAAGTAGTCGGTCGGAGGCGCCGGGTTGATGTGGGCTCGGTAGTCCTCGATCAGCGAGAGGCCATGGCGCACGTCCTCCTTGGCCTGCTCGAAGGTCTCGGCCAGGTGCATCGGTCCCATCATCCGCCATTGACTGCGATCGACGACCTCGCCCGCCTTGTCCGCCTCTGCCTTCATGATCTCCCAATGGCCGGCCAGCTTTTCGATTCCGACCGGATCCGTCGCGGCAACAGAGATCAGTCCGGCGCCATAACGGCCCGCCAGGGCTGGGCCGGACGGTGAGAGAACGCTGACCACCGCCACGTCGAAGTCGGAGTAGGGCCGAAGCTGTAGCTCCGCTTCCTTGAGCTCGAACCATTCGGTCTTCACGGTGACGGTCTCGCCCTTGAACAACCGGATGACCGCGTCCAGGGATTCCGCCAGGCGCGGGCGGGTCTTCATGGGGTCACCGCCGATCATCAGATTGTCCTTGACGATCTGGCCGGGGCCGACCCCCATCATCACCCGCCCTCTTGTCATGTGGTCGAGTTGCACGATGCGCTCGGCGACCATGAACGGGTGGTGGTAGGGGAGCGACACCACACCCGTGCCGAGCTTGATCCGCTTCGTACGCTCGGCCGCCGCCGCGATCATCAGCTCGGGGCTCGCGATCGTCTCGATGCCGCCGGAGTGATGCTCGCCGATCCACACCTCGTCGTAGCCCCAGCGGTCGAGGTTGATGATCGTCTGCATGTCCTGATCGAACGCCAGGGTCGGGTTGAGGCCCGGCTTGTGGTACGGACCCATGAACAGCCCGAAGCGGATGCGATCGTCATCGCTGAACCTCATGTCGACTTCCTCCTGGCGTGGTATTGCATCTGGTGGCGGAGCGGATCAGCAAGGCTGATTGCGACCAGGTGCGGTCACCGCCGCTGCGTGTGCCAAATCTACCATCCGTTTGGAAGGCTGTCCAGGAAGCGCGCTCTGCGACGTCTCCCCAGCCCAGCAGCTCCAGCTTGTTGGCGGCGTGCCGTTGGGCGTCGCAGCTAGACTGGACGTGACTAGTTCTCCGCTTCTGCGAAGCCACTTCGGCAGAGCACCGTCGGCCAACCCCGATCGGCGACCTCACGGACAGTTTCGTCCCGGCGACGGAAGACCAATCCGCAACTGAGCAGTAAGGACGCCGTCCGGCGATCCCCGCTCGGGAAGGTCGCTGACATGCAGACTCACACTCACACGAGCCCTCGGGCGCGTCCGCGCCCCGGTCCGGCTCCGAGCCGCTCAGCCGCCACGACGAACGGCGCGCCGCGACCGCCCGCCGGCGCCACCATGCGCGTCGGTGTCGTCTCCACGTATCCGCCGCGCCCATGCGGAATCGGCACGTTCTCACGGGACCTGCGCGAAGCGCTGCTCGAGGGAGATGGCGTGTCGGCCGTCGACGTCGTGGCGATCGTCCGCGAGGACGATGTCGAACAGACCCACGAGGTCGTCACCCGGATCCACCAGGACCAGCGCGGCGACTACGCCACGGCGGCCCGGGTGCTCGAGCGACGGGGCGATGACGTCGTCGTGATCCAGCATGAGTACGGCATCTTCGGCGGCCGCGACGGCTCGCACATCCTGTCTCTGGCCGCGGAGTTGCGTCAGCCGATGGTGCTGACGTTGCATACGGTCCTCTCCGCGCCGTCGGTCGGGCAGGCCGAGACCCTGCGCGAGCTCTGCGATCTGGCCACGTTGGTCTGTGTGTTCACCGAGACCGCGCGACGGATGATCCTCGACGCGCGTCTGGTGTCGCCCGAGCGGGTCCGCGTGGTGCCGCACGGCGGGCCGTCGCGGCTGCTCCCGCCGTCGGACGCCGTGGTGCGTCCTCAGGGACCGGTGCACGGCGCCGGTCCTCGGCCGTCGAGCACAATCGCCTCCGACCGTTCTGTGCTGGCGACGTTCGGCCTGATTTCGGAGGGCAAGGGGATCGAGACGGCGATCGCCGCCATGCCCGCGATCGTCGCGCGACATCCATCCGCGCTCTACATGATCGCCGGGCAGACACATCCCGAGGTGGCGAAGCTTCACGGCGAGGAGTACCGGATCTCGCTCGAGCGCCTCGCTCGCGATCTCGGCATGACCGATCACATCGTGTTCGATGATCGCTTTCTCGACATCGATGACCTTTCGTCGATGCTCGCCCGCACGACCATCTACCTGACTCCCTACCGGTCTCGCGAGCAGATCGTCTCCGGGGCGCTCACGTTCGCGATCGTGGCCGGCTGCCCAACCGTGTCGACGCCGTACTTCTACGCGAAGGACCTGCTTGCCTCGGGTGCCGGCCTTCTGGTGCCGTTCGACGACCCGGCGGCCCTCGCCGAGGCGGTCGTCGGGCTCCTCGACAGTCCCGAGCGACTCGAACGGGCCCGCACCGAGGCACGAGCGGTCGGCAGCAGGCTGACCTGGCCGCAAGTGGGTCATCAGACCGCGGACGTGCTGAGAGAGGCGGTCGCGCTCGGTCCACGGACCGTCGCCCGCCCCGCTCCTGCGGCCACGCTCCCGCGCGCCCGCTCGTCGCATCTGCTGACCATGGTCGACGATGTCGGAATCATCCAGCACGCCGACGGCGTCGTCCCACTGCGCTCCTCGGGGTACTGCACCGACGACGTTGCGCGCCTGGCGATCGTCGCGCTGGGATTGGGAGAGACGACGGGGGCCGAGGCCTATCACCGCATGCTGGCGCGAAGCATCGGCTTCCTGCGACACGCATGGAGCGCCGAGGAGCGCGGCATGCGCAACTTCATGTCGTATCAGCGCTCCTGGCTGGACATGCCGCATGGGGGGGATCACCTCGGGCGCGCAGCGTGGGCGCTGGGCTCGGTGGTGGCCGCCCAGGCGGTCCCCGCTCTGCACGGGCCCAGCCTGATCCTGCTGCGCGAGATGCTGCCCGCCATCGCGGAGCAGCGATCGCCCCGCACGGTCGCGTTTGCGCTGCTCGGGCTCGCTCATTGCCCGGCTGAGGAGATCGGCGCCGAGGCGACCGAGCTGCTCGGCGTCCTGGCGTGGCGGCTGGCCACCCAGCAGCGGGCAAACGGGTCCTCCGACTGGTACTGGGCCGAGGACCTTCTGGCCTACGACAACGCCCGCCTGCCCCAGGCGCTGATCGCGGCCGGCGCTCGCCTGGGCGACAGGGAGCTGGTGTGGGAGGGGCTGCGAGCGCTCGAGTGGTACGAGCGAGAGGTCGGTATCGATGGCCCGTGGCTGCAGCTGATCGGGCACCGCGGCCGTCGCCGCGGGGAGCCACGTTCCAGCGACGGCGACGAGCAGCCGCTCGACGCTGCGGCGGTGGTCGAGGCGGAGGTCGAGGCCTTCCTCGTCACGGGGGAGGAGGCACACGCCCGGCACGCGGTCCGCGCGTTCGAATGGTTCCTGGGTCGCAATCGTCTCCACCGGTCCGTCTACGACTTTGCCACCGGGGGATGCCGCGACGGCGTCGGGCACTCGGAGGTCAACCGCAACGAAGGTGCCGAGTCGACGCTGGCCTACCTCCAGGCGCTTCTCGTCATCGATGCCGCCGGCCTCCAGGCCACCGTTCCCGAATGAAGATCGCGCTGCTCGGACCGATTGCCTGGCGCACGCCCCCTCGCCATTACGGACCGTGGGAGCTCGTCACGGGGCTGCTGGCCGATGGCCTCGCAGCGCGCGGCATCGACGTCACCCTGTTCGCCACACTGGACTCGGTCACGCGTGCGCATCTGGCCGGGATCTGCGAGCGCCCGTACGCGGAGGACGACCTGATCGACGGTCGCGTGTGGGAGGCGCTCCATGTCGCGCACGCTCTCAGCCGCTCGGCCGAGTTCGACCTGGTTCACAACCACCTCGACTGGCTGCCGCTCGCGTTCTCGGCACTGGCGCGCGCGCCCATGGTGACCACGATCCACGGCTTCTCCTCGCCGCGGATCCTGCCCGCGTACCTGCGGTCGAAGAGCGCGTTCGTATCGATCTCCGACGCCGACCGCGCACCCGAGCTCGAGTACGTGGCGACGGTCCATCACGGCGTCGACCTCACGGGGCTGCCGTTCTCCGCCACGAGTGGCGACGCGCTCGTGTGCTTCGGCCGGATCCATCCCGACAAGGGCACTGCACAGGCGATCGATATCGCCCGTCACAGCGATCGGCCGCTGGTGCTCTGCGGTCCCGTGCAGGACGAGCGCTATTTCGCCGACCTGATCGAGCCGTACGTTGACGGCGACAGCGTTCGCTATCTCGGATCCGTCGGTCGCGAGGAACGGGCCCTGGTCCTCGGGTCGGCCGCCTGTCTGCTGCACCCGATCGCGTTCGCCGAGCCATTCGGACTCTCGGTCGTCGAGTCGATGGTGTGCGGGACACCCGTCGTCGCGTACGCCCGTGGGTCGATGCCGGAGCTCATCGAGGACGGCGTGACCGGTGTCCTTGCCGACGGCATCGATTCGGCGGTCGCGGGCGTCGAGCGCGCCGTACGGTTCGACCGCGCCGCGTGCCGGCGGACGGCCGCGCACCGGTTTTCCGCTGAGCGCATGGTCGACGACTACATCGATGTCTACGAAAGCGTCCTTCATGATCGATAGCGCGTCTCTCTTCACCCGCCACCCGGGCAACCCGCTGCTCTCGCCCGAGCGCTGGCCCTACTCCGTCAACGCCGTGATGAACGCCGGGGCGACGACGGTCGGTGGCGACACGGTGCTGCTGTGTCGTGTCGAGGATCGCCGCGGCTTCTCGCATCTGGCCTGCGCCCGCTCCCGCGACGGCGCGTCCAACTGGGTGGTGGACGACGAACCGGCTCTCGCCTATGACGGCACGCACCCCGAAGAGGAGTGGGGGCTCGAGGATCCGCGGGTGACCTTCGTCGAGGAGCTGGACAAGTGGATCATCACCTACACCGCGTTCGGTCGCGACGGGCCCGGTGTCTCGCTTGCACAGACGGAGGATTTCAGGACCTTCGAGCGGCTCGGGATGGTCATGCCGCCCGAGGACAAGAACGGGGTGCTGCTGCCGCGCCGGGTCGGCCCGGATTGGGTGCTCTTTCATCGGCCGACCTCTTCCCAAGGCTCCGACATCTGGCTGTCACGCTCCACGGACCTGAGGAGCTGGCGATCGCCGCAGCTGGTGCTGGCCCGCCGGCAAGGCGGCTGGTGGGACTCCGCTCGCGTGGGCATGGGGGCCCCGCCCCTCGAGACCGAGTACGGCTGGCTCGTCGTGTACCACGGCGTGCGTCAGACCGTCGCCGGGGGGCTCTACCGCGCGGGCCTGGCGCTGCTCGATCTCGACGCGCCGTGGAACGTCCTCCGGCGATCCGAGGAGTGGGTGCTCGGCCCCGGCGCGGGTTACGAGGTCTCAGGGGACGTCCCCAACGTCGTCTTTCCGTGCGGACTCGTCCACGACCCCGACACCGACAGGCTGTTCCTCTACTACGGGGCGGCCGACACGCGTATCGCCCTGGCCACCGCCCGCCGCGCGGAGGTCCTCGACTATCTGCTCACCTGTCCGCCCGGGTGATCGGTCGGGTCCATCACCGGCCTCGTCAGCGGAGAATGTTCACCGCACGTGCAGCCACCAGCAACACGGTCGTGGCGGAGATCGCCGACTCCACGAGCATCATCATCTTCACCCGTCGGGTGAGCGGCATCGCGTCGGTGGGGCTGAACGCGATCGCGTTCGTGAACGAGATGTACACATAGTCGGCCAGGCGCGGATGCCAGCCCGGTTCGGCGAGCGACGGGTTTTCGTCCTGCGGGAACTGGAAGTCATGGGGTGGTGGGTCGGGTGAGCGGCGACGGATCGGTCCGCCGCGGTCGAACTCCCAGAACAACAGGCCGAAGGTGATCACATTCGTGCTCCAGATCGTGGCCCCTTTGAGCAGCAGCTCCCCGCCGCTCGTCTCCTGCGCGTTGAGCAGCGATGCGATCAGGCCGATGAGCGCGAGCGCGTTTGCCACTGTGATCACGCCGACCAAGCCCAGCGCAGCGGTGCGGCGATGGCCCATCTGTTCGAGCCGCTGCCGAGGCCGAGACCACGCGAGCGCGAGCAACAGCGCCGACTCGGGAACGGCCGCAATCAGCCAGACCCAGCCCGGGAGTCCGTTCAGCTTCCAGCCGGCCTCGAGGCTGACGAGCGCGAGTGTGACCTGCAGCACGATCACGAGCCCGACGGCGAAGGCTGCTTCGTATCGGGATTCGACCTCCTCCTCGTGCAGGTCGACGATGGTCATCTAAGGCGATTGTCGACGATCGTCGGCGCGGGCACCAGGATCAGCGGGCGGGCAAATGCTCGCTCAGGAGTGCGGCTGTTCGGCCTCGATGCCGACCAGGCCGGCGGTCGCGAGCTCCGCGTCCTCGAGCACGAGCCGCTCGCGGTCGGGTCCGGACATGGCGTCCGGCGACGGCATGCGATCACCGCGGGAGAGCAGCCGCGAGCACGCCGCGGACAGCACGCAGACGGCGGTGCCGACCCAGAGCGCGGTGACGTAGCCCTGCTCGCTCGGGTGCGAGCCGCCGGCGGCCGTGTGGCTGGCCAGGATCGCGGCGGCGAGGGCGCTGCCGATCGAGAAGCCGATGTAGCGGATCACCTGATAGAGCCCCATCGCGCTGCCGGTCTCGTGGTCGGGAACCGCGCGCGTGATCAACCCCGGAATGGCGGCGAACGTGTAGCCGAAGCCGACCCCGATCACGCCCATCGTCACGAAGGCCTCCCACGCGGCCCCGTGCCACAGCGCGAAGAACATGCCCGCGGCGGCGATCGTGAGCGTTCCGCCGACCAGCACGGTGCTGACGCCGAGCCGTCGCGTGATCGTGCTCGTCGTGCGGCTGGCCAGGAGGCTCATGACCGAGAAGGGGACGAGACACAGGCCCGCGACGAGCGTCGAGGACCCGAAGCCATAGCCGGCATGTGCGGGCTCCTGCATGAACTCGGTGATCAGCGTGATGAACATGTACATCGCGAGGCCGAGCACGATCGCGGCGAGGTCGGCGGTCAGCACCGCTCGGTGACGGAGCTGGCGCAGGTCGACGAGCGGCATCGGCCGCGTCAGCTCGAGGCGAATCCACACGGCGAAGATGACCGCCGCCGCGGCGAACAGGCCGATGATCGCCGCCGAGCCCCAGCCCCAGGTCTCGCCCTGCCCGATCGCCAGCAGCAGGGCGATCAGGCCGAGGGCGACGATGATCGCCCCGCTCACGTCGAGCCGAACATGGCGCGAGTCTCGGTTCGACGGGATGACCTTGAACGCCGTGACGAGGGCGATCCCGCTCATCAGCGCTCCAAAATAGAACGCCGCGTGCACACCGAGGTCGTTGGCGATCAGTCCGCTGATCGGATAGCCCGCGCCGACCGCGGCCGCAGCGGACACCGACAGGATCCCGATCACCCCGGGAGAGCGGTCCGCCGGCAGGTGATCCCGCGCGGCGGCCATCGTGACGGGGGCAAGACCCAGGCCGACGCCCTGCATGGCCCGGCCGATGACGAGCAGGCCGAGCGACTGCGCCGCGCCGGCGATGATGCTGCCGGCGAACACGACCATCAGGCCGCCGATGATCGTCTCGCGCCGGTGCGGACCATCCCCGAGGCGCCCCATGATCGGAGCCGACACGGAGGCCGACAGGAGGGCGACGGTGAGCGACCACTGTGCGGTATCGAGAGACACGTGCAGCGTTCGGGCCACCGACGGAATCAGCGGCGCGCCGAGGCTGCTGATCACCCCCGCGACCATCGTCACCCCCACGAGCACCGACACGAGCAGGCGGGTCCGCTTCGAGGCGGGCGATGGAGAAGCCGGCGACACCCCACCACACCCTAGTCATCGAGCTGAAGGGGGATCTCCTCGCTCTCCCGGTTCAGGAAGGCGCGGGGTGACGCGTCAGAGCCGGCCGTTGTCGCGCAGCCAGATCAACGCGCGCACGGTGACGGTGCCGCGCCAATCGGTCGTCTGTGCCGGCGACCAGGCCAGCCAGTCGAACATCCAGCCACCGTCGCTCTGCTGCTCCGACTCCACGGCGTCGAGGTGAGCATCGATCTGACCCGCGCTGAACAGATCGCGTGAGCGGCTGCCCGGGCGAGGGGAGAGGTCAAGCGGGCGCAGCGTCTCTCCCTCGACGCCGCCGACGGGGGCAACCGCGGTGGTGTCGACACGCGTGCTCAGCGACGCGATCGCCGAGCGAGCCCGCGCTTCGTCGGGAACGGCGTCGAGGAACGCGCAGGCGAACTTCAGCCAGTACCCGCCTGGCTCCTCGGTCGGTCTCGATCGACCGCCAGCACCAGCGGGTGGCGCGGTCGAGCCACGCGTCGTCCCTCACGCCGCCGGCATGGAGAGCCCCAGCCAGCGCAAGCGTGAGTACCGATCCGGGCTCGGGCTGGAACCACGGCGCGTGCGGGTAGTCCTCGAACCCGGGCAGCACGGACGGAACGCCCCCGTCGGGCTCGGCGATGCTGGCGATCCAGCCGCGCGCCTCGCGGGCGAGCGTGCCGTTCGCCGCGCCCGCCTCGCCGAGGATCTCGAGCGCGTGCAGCGTCGGCGCCGGCTGGCTGCCCGGGCCGCGGAGGTCGGGCTCCAGCGCGTGCCCGAACCCGCCGTCCCCGTTGCGGTAGCCGCGCAGCGCGTCGAGCACGGGCTCGGCCGGGCCATCGTGCGAACAGCATGCTGTAGCGGCGGCGGTCAACGAGGCGAGCGGCGGACCAGATGAAGTTCTCGGCGGCGTGATGATCGATCGGCATGCCCCGACACGCTACGCGGCGGTGGGCTACGGTCTTTGAGAAATCGGACAGGCGTGACGCCGGCCAGCTGCGTGACCTCGGCGGTCATGTGCGACTGATCGGCGTAGCCGGCATCGAGCGCCAGCTCGACCAGCGGCGCCGGCGGGAGCGCCTGCAGCCGCCGGAAACGCAACACCCGCGTCAGTAATTTCGGCCCGTACCCGACCGCATCGCTGACCCGTCGGTGCAGCTGGCGCGCGCTGACGCCAAGCTCGGCCGCGACCGGTCCCACACGCGCGCGCGGGCGCCCGAGTGCCAGGACCGCCGCGTCCACGAGCGGATCGGGCTCGGCCGCGCGCCTCTGAACGGCTCGCCGCAGCAGCGCGTGCGGGTCCGGGCTCGCCGCCAGCTCCTCGAGCAGTGCCGCGACCACATCGGCTCCCAGCACCTCGGCGGCATCGGCCGAGGTATCGCACGAAGCTCCGACGCCGGCAGCCCCAGGACAGCGCCGGCCGTGCCCGGCCGCAGCCGTGCCCCGACGAGCCGCGCGTCCGCCGCCAGCGTCACGATGCGCGGCCCGGTATCAGGCCCCGCGACGGTCAGCCGCCCGTCCGTCCAGATCACATCCACACAGGCGTCCGGCACGACGTGCTGCTCGTGCGGAGTCGCGGTGGTCTGCTCCCAGGTGCAGGCCATCAACGGCGAGGCGACGAGCCGCTCGACGTAGCTCACACCCAAACGCTACCCGTCGCCGCTTGGGGGCGAAACGGGGGCGTCGGCACCCCGCCGTCCCGCCACGCTCACGACGTACCGGTGGGACGCAGGCCGTGGGAGGCTCCGGCCGCGGCCGGAGCCGCGGCCGCGGGCGCCCGGCGTTGCACCGGCAGGCGTGCTGTGATGGTCGTGCCCTCACCAGGCGACGAGTCGATCTGGACGGTGCCGTTGAGCAACTCGGCACGCTCGTGTATCCCCTGTAGACCGAATCCGTCGGAGCGGCTCGATGGATCGAATCCATCGCCGTCGTCACGGACGGTCAGCACGACCGTTCCGCGCGCTTCGCGGACGGTGATCGCGGTCCGCGTCGCATGACCGTGCTTGACGGCGTTGGTCAGAGCCTCCTGCACGATCCTGTAGATGCCGGTCTCGAGGTCGGGAACGTGCCGCGTCGTCTCGCGACCCTGCTCGAAGGCCAGGTCGATCGACCGGTCGACCTCGAGCCCGTGCCGGCTCGCCCGGTCGGCCAGCGCCTCGATGGCGGCCGCGACACCGAAATCGTCGAGCGCGGCCGGACGCAGGTCGGTGACCAGTGCGCGGAGATTCGCCACTCCCTCGTCGAGCTGTTCGATCGCATCGCTGACGGCCCGCTCCAGCGTTTGCACGTCACCTCCGCGGCGAGCCGCCGAGAGGCTGAAGCGCAACTGGGCCAGGCTCTGCAGTGTCTCGTCGTGGAGCTCCCGTGCCCACCGCCCGCGCTCGTCTTCCGCGGCGGCGACGCGTTCGTGGTGCAGATGGGATGCCGAGGCCCGAGCGGTCGCGACGGCGGTGGCCGCGCTGGTCGCGAATGCCTCCAGCAGCCGCTGGTCCTCCGCGGTGAACGTGGGTCCGTCGTGCAGTCGGTCGAGCGCGATCACGACGCCGTAGCTCTGGTCGTGGAAGACCAACGGCACGACCAACCCGGCATCGGCGCTCACAGCGAGCCGGCCGAGGCCGTACTGATCAAAGCGGACACGATTGAGATCCACCTCCAACCTCTGCGTGGTGCGCGTACGCAGTGCCGTGCTCCCGACCGTGTCCGCCACGGCGAGTCGCTCCCCGACCAGGCCCTCGGGCCGATCCCCGGCCGCCGCGGCAACAACGAGCTCGCTCTCATCGAGCAGCTCGATCACCAGCAGTCGAGCCGAGACGAGGGCCCGCCCGCGCTTTGCGATCAACTCGAGGATGGCCTCGACGTCCGTCGCTCCGCCGACCGCAGCCGTGATCTCGGTGCTCGCCTCGAGCGCCGCGACCGTCTGCGTGAGCTCATCGCGGCGCTCCGCGGCGCTCGCGTAGCGCCGCGCGTGATCGATCGCGATCCCGGCGAATCTCGCCAGGGTCGAGACCGACTCCTCATCCGCGTCGGTGAACTCGCCCCCGCCCGCCTTCTCGGTTAGATACAAGCTCCCGAACGCCACCCCGCCCGCGAGGATCGGAACCCCGAGAAAGGAATGCATCTCCGGATGGCCGAGCGGGAACCCATAGGACCGCGGGTGCCGGCCAACCTCAGCGAGCCGCAACGGCACCGGATGGCGAATCAGCTCACCGAGCACGCCACGACCACGCGGCAACTCGCCGATCTCCGCCCGGGCATCATCGCCGATACCGATCGTGATGAAGCGATCGAGCTCCGTCCCGGAGGGATCCAGCATTCCGAGCGCCGCGTACCGGGCGCCCGTCAGCGCGCGGGCGGAGAGCAGCACCCGATCCACGACGACATCCAGCCGCAGCTCACCGAGCACACTCTCGGCCACCTCCAGAAGGAAGTGAGCCTCATCGTCCATCAAGGCACCCGTACACGACTGGGACCGCCGAGCATTGCGACCACACGACAGCGACCGTCACGCGCACCTGCACGACCGATGGCCGCATCTGTCCCTCCTGACTGCCGCTCGCTCTGAACGCATCTGGTCCAACCCAGCGAGCCTGTTGTACCAGGTGTCCCATGGGCGCTCCAACGGCCCGCCTCACAGCACCGACCCATCGTACGGGCCGGCGCCGGCGGGCGCCCGGTACCGTCCTCGTGCAGACGTCAGGCAGCCGACGTGCCGAATGGGGTGCGTTACCGGACGTGGCCGCTCTTGAGAACAATATGTGTACTCAAGAGCGTCCACGTCCCCTCACTGTCACGATCGGCGCCTCTATCTCGTCTCATGAGGGCCAATGCGACGAGAGGAGCAGTCATGAAGGTCTTCGTTGCCGGCGCCACCGGCGTCCTCGGCCGAGCGCTCGTCCCCCAGCTCGTGGCGGGAGGCCACGAGGTCGTCGGGATGACCAGGAGCGCGTCCAAGCAGGATCTGGTGCGCAGCCTCGGAGCGCGCCCGGTCGTGGCCGACGCGCTCGACCCCGACGCGATCGCCCAGGCGGTGGCGTCCGCTGAGCCAGAGGTGATTGTGCATCAGCTCACGGCGCTGTCCGGAAAGATGAGCGTCCGTGATGCGCGGCACCCTGACCGTTCCTCGATGGCGCTGATGACCAACCGCCTGCGCACCGAGGCGACCGACCATCTCCTGGCGGCGGGCCGAGCCGTGGGGGCGAGGCGCTTCGTCGCGCAGAGCTTCGGGGCCTTTCGATGGGCCCGCACCGGCGGGCCGGTGCAGACTGAGGCCGATCCCCTCGATCCCGACCCGCCGGCGCCGCTGCGGCCGGTGGTGGATGGGCTCCTCTATCTGGAGAAGGCGGTCACGACGATCGAGTGGGGTGAGGGACTCGCATTGCGCTATGGCGGCTTCTACGGTCCGGGGACCGGGATCAGCCTGGCGCCGGATGCGGTGATGGCCGCGCCGATCCGCAAGCGTCGGTTCCCGATCGTCGGGGACGGTGGCGGCGTGTGGTCGCACGTCCACGTCGAAGACGCCGCGGCAGCGACTGCCGTCGCGGTCGAACAGGGCCGGCCGGGCATCTACTACATCGTCGACGACGAGCCCGCACCGGTGCGGGAGTGGCTGCCGGTGCTGGCGAGCGCGCTGGATGCCAAGCCGCCGATGCATGTGCCGCGCTGGCTGGGGCGCCTGGTGGCCGGTGAGGCGGCGACGGTCATGATGACCGAGGCGCGGGGCGCCTCGAACGCAAAGGCCAAGCGCGAGCTCGGCTGGACGCCGCGATACGCGAGCTGGCGGCTGGGCTTCGCCCAGGGACTCGGCTGAATGGCCGACCCGGGTCTGCCGGCTCCACACAACGCGTCAGGAGAACGACTGTTCAGGGGCTGATGTCAGGGTTCTACCCGATGCGCGAAGCGGCGCTTGAGCGGAGAATGGCCTCACTGATCCAGTCACCAGTCTCCACCGGAAGCGCGGCCCGCGGCCGTTGAACTCTGAATGAGGCGGCTATGAGCGATACATACACCCACGGTCACCACGACTCGGTGCTGAGAAGCCACCGGTCGAGGACGGCGGAGAACTCCGCCGCCTACCTGTTGCCTCACCTGAGGCCGGGGATGAGACTGCTGGACGTTGGCTGCGGCCCGGGAACGATCACCGTCGATCTGGCCGCGAGAGTCGCGCCGGGGAACGCGACCGGCGTCGACCGGGAGCCCGCTGTGATTGCCGAGGCCACTCGACACCCCGGGGCCAGGGAACGAGCGAACGTACGGTTCACGACTGGGGATGCGTATTCGCTCGGGTTCGGTGATCAGTCGTTCGATGTGGTGCACGCCCATCAGGTGCTTCAGCACCTGGCCGACCCGGTCGCCGCGCTGGTCGAGATGCGACGGGTCCTGCGCCCAGGCGGGATCCTCGCCGTGCGCGACAGCGACTACGGAGGCTTTGTGTGGGCGCCGTGGGATCGTCTGCTCGACCGCTGGATGGAGCTCTACCACGATGTGTGCAGCCGCAACGGGGCCGACGCTGACGCCGGCCGGCATCTGCTGGCCTGGACGCAAGCCGCCGGGTTTCGCGAGATCGAGGCAGGCAGTTCCACGTGGACGTTTGCCGACGTCTCCTCTCGCTCGTGGTGGGGTGAGCTATGGGCGGAGCGGGTGACACGGTCCGCGCTCGCCGAGCAGGCCGTCAGCTACGGGCTGAGCACCCATGAGGAACTGGAAGAGATCTCCGGCGCGTGGCGCAGATGGGCCCAACAGGAGGATGCCTTCTTCGTGGTCCTCCACGCCGACCTGCTCGCTCGACGCTGACCGATACATGAGCACCGATATCAAGGCCACTCTCGAGAACCTGATCAATGAGTTCTTCCGCTCGGTGTCCTTCCAGACCGGAGAGGCACCGGCCTATCCGAGGATTCACGAGCTCTTCGTGGAGGAGGGGAAACTCATCAAGAACAGTGCCGAGGACCCGGAGATGTCGACGATCGCCGAGTTCATCGCGTCCCGCCGGCGCATGGTCGACTCCGGCGTCTTGACGAGCTTTCAGGAGATCGAGACCGCCGAGATCACCGAGGTCTTCGGGAACATCGCCCATCGCTTCAGCACCTACGCGAAGCGCAGCACGGTGAACGGCGAGGTGATCGAGGGCAGGGGCATCATCTCGACGCAATTCATCCGGACGCCGGCCGGATGGAGGATGGTCTCGATGGCGTGGGATGACGAGCGCCCCGGGCTCACGATTCCCGCCCGCTACCTATGAGGTCAGGGCCGGTCTGCAGTGGGACGGGCCCGTTGAGCCGGGGCACCGCTGGGCGGCCCGGCCGAGACCGGGCCGCCCAGGGTGTGCCCATGATCGATCAGAGGCCGCCGGCGGCGATGTAGGCAGTCGCGCCGCCGTTCGGGTGCACCAGCACCACCGGAGCGAAGCACGTCGAGGAGAGCGTCAGGTTGCCCTCCATCCGTGCGTCACCGCTGCGCGAGATCTCCGCGGCCGGGGTCGTGCCGGCTGCGACGGTGTCGGTGCCGCAGTACAGCGACGCCGTCACGGTCTTGACGCCGCCGGGCGTCCCGTTGGCGGAGGGAAGGACGAGCCCGCGCACGTCCACGCGCAGCTGCCCATCCCGGGTCAGCCGGGCCGAGCCGTGGCGCAGGGCCCACGGCGCCCCTCCCGGCGACACGGCGTGCAGCACCGGGCCGGTCGGCGTGCTCGGTGCGAGCGTTTCCTCGAGCACGATCGCCGCGCGGTGGCCCGCCTTGTGCGTGCTCGCGTGCCCGGCGCCGTCCTGGCCCAGAGCGCTGAGCGCGGTCGTTCCCGACCCGAGCATCGCCGCCGCCGAGAGGGCCCCGATGGCCATGATCTTCGATCCTCGCATGACAACCTCCATCTTCGATTGGCGGGCGCTGGTGGGCGCCCAAGCCGCGTGATGGCCCGAGGCGAAGGCGAGCGTCGCTTCGTCAAGGGCCCTTGTCCTCGGGGAGGACGCCGGCCGCGATGGAATCCTGCCCGTCAGTCGCTCGCGCGGGCGAGTGCGTCCGGAAGCTGGCGCCGAGAGGCAACGTCGAGTTTTCGGAACGCTCGTCCGAGGTGGGTCTCCACCGTCTTCTCGGTCACGAACAGCGCTTGGGCGATCTCCCGATTGGTGGCGCCGGTGGCGGCGAGCTCGACCACCCGCTGCTCGCTCGGCGTCAGCGACTCCGCTCCCGCGTGCTCCGTGGTCCCTCGGCGGATCCCGACGGCGGCGAGCTCGGTTTGCGCCCGCTCCTCCAGCGCCCGGGCGCCGCATCGGGTGGCCAGGGCGCGCGCCTGCAGCAGAGGCTCCCGGGCGGCGGTGCGCTGCCCGGCTGCCCGCAGCGTCGCTCCGAGATCGAGCAGAACCCGCGCGTGCTCGAGCCGCGCCACCGAGGGCTCCAGGATCGCGAGTGCCCGCTCGAGCCCCGTCAGCTGCTCCGAGCGCGGGCCGACGAGAGCGTGGGCGCGCAGCGCGATGCCGATCGCGCGCCGCGCACCGAACGCCTCGGCGCGTCGCAGCTCGTCGTCGGCCAGGCGCATCGCCTCCTCGTGGCGACCCAGCTCGGCCAGCGACAGCGCTGCCGCTGAGCGCCAGGGGAGCATGGCCGGGTTCTCTCCGCCGAACGCAGGGTCGTCGAGTCCGCAGCGGCTCAGCTCCTCGAGTGCTGCTTCGTGCTCGCCGGCGGCAGCATGCAGCACGCCCGACGCATAGCGCAGCTGTGAGCTCGAGGTGAACTCCGCGTCGTAGCGCACTCCGGTACGGGCGATGAGCCGGCGCAGCGAGGCAGGCGTCTCGCCGCGCTCGAGGCCCGCCAGAATCGCAGCCGAGACGGCAAAGATGAGGAACCGGGCACCGAGCAGCTCTGGCGCGAGGTCGATCGCTGTCTGCGCGTCCGCCTGCGCTACGGCCAGATCGCCGCGGCGCAGCGCGATCAGTGCGCGCAGCGCCGACAACGTCACGACCGTCAACGCCGCCCCTCGTGTGCGCGCCTGTGTGAGGATCTCATCCGCGCCGCGCAGGGCGGCGTCGACCTCATCGGCCACACCGAGGGTCGCGAGGACCAGGTTCACCCAGTTCTCGCCTCGGTGGGGCTCGACCGGGAGACCCACCGCGGTGGCGCGCGTGGCCAGGTCGATCGCCGCGGCCGCCGAGCCCACGAACAGCACCTCGTTCATGGCCAGCGTCGCCAGCGTGGTCGCCTCGAGGACGTTGCGCGCGGGGCCGCCGGGGTCTCGCAGGGCGGCGATCGCGGCTTGCGCCTCCCGGCGGGCCGACGCCGACGTCGAGCTGAGGCCGAGCAGCGCAACATGGAGCTGCTCGCGGGCCGGCTCCGCGGTGGGGAGCCGCTGCTCCGCGCGCCGGAGGACTGCCGCTCCCTCGGCCGAGCGGCCGCCGAAGAAGAGCATGCCGCTCAGCTCCAGCGCGGCGGCGGCGATCGCGGCGGCACCCTCACCACGCTCGACGATCTCCGTCAGGGGCCCGATCGCCTCGGGCGCACCCGCGCGAGCGTGCGCGAGCCCGAGCTCGAGCACGATCGCGGCCCGCTCGTCCTCAGCGATGGGTTCCTCGAGCGCACGCGAGAGGATGGCGGCGGCGCGGCTCGCATCCCCCATCGCCAGCGCGTAGCGCGCGGCGTCCCGCAGCACCTCCACCGCCACCTCCGGTTCGCCGCCTGGCTCGGTGTGCATGAGGTGAGCCGCGACCTGCACGGTGGGTGCGCCACGCTCGCGCAGGGTCTGCGCCGCGCCGCGATGAAGCCGCTCGCGCTCGGCCGGCGTGAGGTCCCCGTAGATTGCCGTACGCAGGATCGGATGGGTGAAGCGCACCGTCGAGCCCGACTCCATGACGCCCGCAGCGATCAGCGCTGCGATCGCCGCCTCGAGTTCGGCGCCGGTCACGCCTGCCAAGCGCGTGGCATCGCCGATCTGCGCTCCGTCGCCGAGCACGCTGAGCACGCGGGCGAGCGTCGCGGCCGCCGCCGGCACGCGGGTGAGACGGAGCAGGACAGCGTTCGCCACGCCCCGCGGGACGATGTCGCCGATCTCGCCCGCGGCGGCGGCCGTCGGCGCGAGGTGGCGTGAGGCCGCCTCGTCGAGCAGTTCACCGAGCAGGAATGGGTTGCCGCCGGTCACGTTGGCGCAGACAGCGATGAAGCGCTCGTGTGGCTCCTCACCGAGGCGGGCGATGACCAACGAGCGAACGGCCTCGGTCGTCAAGGGCGCGGGGCGGAGCAACTCCACCATCGGGTCGGCCAGGAGCGCCGCCGTTTCGGGCGCCAGCGACGGCTCGAGCGGCCGGGTGGCCAGGATCAGGCCGAGCGGCTGCCCCTCGAGCCGGCGCGCGATGAACGCCAGGGCCCGCGCCGAGGGCGGATCGCACCATTGGGCATCATCGACGACGAGCAGCAGCGGTGAGTCGGCGGCGAGGTTGGAGGCCAACCAGTAGAGCCCGTGCTGCCACGCGTAGCCGGGATCTCCGGCCGATGGGCCCGTCGCCTGCGGCGACCCCGGGACGGCCGCCTCCGCGGTCACCACCTCCCCGGCCAGGGCCGCGGCGCCCGACAGCCATCGGTCGCGCTGGTCGGCGTCGGCCTCGACGAGCGTGCGCTCGAACAGCTGACGCGCCACGCCGAACGGGAACCCCTGCTCGAGCTCGGTCGCTCGCGCGCTGAGCACGCTGAGCCCGAGCTCCGCCGCCGAGGCGCGCGCCCTCGCGAGCAGCCGTGATTTCCCGAGCCCTGCCGGCGCCTCGATCACCACCACTCGTCCGGCCTGGCGGCCGACCGAGCGCAGCGCAACCCGCACCTGCTCGAGCTCATGCTCGCGTTCGAGCAGCGCACCCGGCTGCGCCTCGAGGGGGTCGTTCATGCGCGGGTCGATCGTATGTGCCGCGCGGTACCCGGCGCAATATCAGGGGCCGATGTCAGGGATGTGCCCGATGTGCGCGCTCCCGGCCGGGTGGACCATGAGCGCCATGAAACCCCCGTCCGGCAAGGAGCACACCATGGCGCTGATCCAGGTCACGCTGATCAAGGGCGTCTTCACGACGCCGCAGAAGCAGGAGATCATCGAGCGCATCACCGACGCGATGGCCGCGGTCGAAGGCGAGAACATGCGTCGGGGCGTGTGCTGCGTGATCAACGAGGTCGCCAGCGGCGACTGGGGCATCGGTGGCCAGTTGCTCACCGCCGACGACGTCAAAGCCCTCGCCCGCGGCGCGGCCGAGCCCGCCTGACCGGACACCCTGGCCCGCACGCTCGCCATCGGACACCGAGACCCACCATGAACACACCGATCGTGCATGAGACCCGCCGCGCCGGGCACCTGGGCAGCACCGCGAGCCCCGAGCGCGTGCTCGATCCGGAGACGCTGGGCGATCACCTCGATCGGCTGTACCGCGCAGCGTGGGCGCTGTGCGGGTCGCGCGAGGACGCCGAGGACCTGGTTCAGGACACCTACGCACGTGTGCTTGCCCGCCCACGCCTGGTGCGGAACGACGGCGACCTCGGCTATCTCCTGCGCACGCTTCGCAACACGTTCATCTCCAAACATCGCGCGGCCGCGCGCCGTCCCCGGACAACCGGCGCCGAGCTCGAGGCGCTGAACCTGCCCGACACACGGGCAGGGGCGACAGAGCCGGCGGTGGCGGCGGACGTGCATGAGGTGTTCGCGGCGATCGCGCGGCTGCCGCCCAATTTCCGCGAGGCACTCGTCGCGATCGACATCGTCGGACTCTCGTACGGCGAGGCGGCCGCGGCGCTGCACGTACGCGAGGGGACGATCACCAGTCGCCTGTCCAGAGCACGTCAGCAGGTCGCCGACTCGCTCTTCCGGTCGTGACCGTGCGGGACCACAGTGACGTCCAAGTGGACGAACAAGCATTGACAAGAGTTCTTGTGACAATTAGTCTTGTGACAAGATTGCTTGTGAAAGGAGGACGATATGAACCAGATTCACCCCGCTCTGCTCGACCTGCTGGTCCGAGATCGCGTCGCTGAGCTTCGACAAAGCGGGGCAGGCGTCCGTACCCACGCGAGAAGCGCCGCCGTCATCCCGTCGAGGCCGCCAGGCGCGGAACCGGCTGGCTGCTCGTCGACCTGGGCCTTCGGCTGGCCGTGCCGGGCAGGCCCAGACCGTCCCGCGATCGGGAAGCGATGACGCTCAGCCATGAGAGTCGATCCGCGTGAGGGCCCCTCAACGACCCAGCAAGAAGACCGAGCCCAAGCGCGCCCGCGGTGCGCAGCCCCCGACCGGGAGTGGTCCGACGGGCCCCGCTGCCGAGAATCCGGCAACCGGCTCGCGGCCGCAGCGTCAGGTGGTCACCGATGCGCGGGCCATGCGGGCGCTCGCGCACCCGTTGCGCATAGCGCTCCTGGAGGCCGTGCGCCGCGACGGAGCGATTACTGCCACCCAAGCGGCCGAGCAGCTCGGCGAGAGCCCCGGGAACATGTCGTGGCACCTCCAGACCCTGGCCAAGTATGGCTTCGTCGAGGAGACAGGCGAAGGTCGCGGGCGCAGCCGCCCCTGGCGCGTCACCAGCGCTTCCCGAAGTTTCGAGACCGGGATGACAGACGCCCAGACCGCCACCGCCGGCGAGGCGCTCGAGCGGACCTTCCTGGAGCGCACCCACGACCAGATCCGCGAATGGTGGTCCCGGCGGCTGGCGTATCCCGTGAAGTGGCGGCGCGCCGCGTTCATGACCGACAGCATCAGATACCTGACCGCTGAAGAGCTCGTCGAAATCATGAATGAGATACACGCTGTCTACGACCGCTTCGCGGACCGCGCCGACAAACGAGAGCGCCCGGCCGGAGCCCTGCCCGTTCACCTCTACGCTCACGGCCACCCCCTGCCGCCCACTCCTGCAGGCAACTGACGCCAACAGTGCCGTTACGTCGCCGGAACGCCTAAGGTGAGATCCAGTCAGCACCGGTTCTGCGGCGGAAGGCATCGACGGCTGCGTCGATCGTCGGGAAGAAATGGTCGGGGTCGAGTGGTCCGATCAGCTCATATCGTTCGAGTTTGGCTCGGACGGGGTCCTTGAGCTCGGCGAACACGAGGAAGGTATCGGCGGCGTTGAGCTCCTCGTCGAGGCCGGCGAGCATGTCGGCCGCAGAGGTGTCGACGTCGGTGATCGGCTCGGCGGCGATGACGATCCAGTGAGGCGTCGGGTCGGCGGCGGCCAGACGTCGGATCTGCTCTCGGAACGTCCGGGCGTTGGCGAAGAACAGCGGTGCGTCGAAGCGGAAGATCACGAGTCCGGGAAGCTGCTCGGCGTCGGGGTGCAGCTCGCGGTCGTGAACGCCGCGCAGGCCGGGAACGCGGCCGAGGGTGGTCTGGTATGGCCACCATGCGCGTCGGAAGACGTTGAGGATCGAGAGCGCCACCGCGACGGCAATGCCCTCGAGGACGCCGAGCAGCGCGACGCCGAGGAACGCGGTGATCGACAGCAGGAACTCAACACGGCGCTGGTGCCACAGACGCACGGTCCCACGCACGTCGGCCAGCGAGAGCGAGGCGGCGATGACAACCGCGGCGAGCGTCGCGATTGGGCAGGTTCTTCAGCAGCCCGGGGGCGAGCACGAGCATCAGCACGATCGCGGCGGCGCCGACGACGCCGGTGAGCTGCGTCTTGGCGCCGGTTTGCTCGGCCACCGCGGTGCGCGACCCGCTTGTGCTGACCGGGAATCCCTGGAAGAACCCGGCGGCGACGTTCGCGGCGCCGATCCCGATCATCTCGCCGTTCCCGTCGAGCTCCTGCCCTGTGCGCGCGGCGAACGACGAGGCGGTGGAGATCGTGTCGGTGAGCGCGACGAGCGCGATCCCCAGCGCTCCGGCGATCAGCAGCGGGAGGTCCGAGACGGGGTGGGGGACGGTGAGCGGCGGGAACCCCTGCGGAAGGGTTCCGACGAGCGAAACGCCGTGGTCGGCCAGGCTGAAGGCGGCCGATGCTGCGATCGCAGCGATGACGGCAACCAGCACGCCCGGGATGCGCGGCAGGAAGCGGCCGAGCGCCAGGATCAGGACCAGGCTGAGCACGCCGACAACGACGGCGGCACCGACGGCCTCGCCCGAGGCCAGACCGTTGACGAACGCCTTGGCCTCGTTGATCAGCCCGTTGGCGTCGGTCGAGAATCCGAACAGCTTCGGGAGCTGTCCGATCAGGATCGTCAGCGCGAGGCCGTTCATGTAGCCGATCTGCGTCGGCTTGGAGAGCAGGTCGGCAACGAACCCGAGCTTCGCGATCCCGGCCGCGATCATGATCGCCCCGACGATCAGCGCGAGCATCGACGCCAGCGCGATCGCGCGCTCAGGGCTCCCGTCGGAGCCGAGGATCGGCAGGATCGTGGCCGCGATCATCGGCCCCAGCGACGAGTCCGGGCCGAGCACCAGGATCCGTGACGGGCCGAACACCGCGTATCCGATCAGACACAGGATCGTCGTGTAGAGGCCCGTGATCGCCGGCAGCCCCGCGAGCTCGGCGTAGGCCATGCCCTGCGGTACCAACAGCGTGGTGAGCACGAGTCCGGCGACCACGTCGCGGCGAAGCCACGAAATCCGGTAGCTCGCGAGCGCGCGCACCCCGGGAAGCGGACGCGGTCCCATCTCAGTCTTGCGCCCGGGTCAAGAAGCCACAGCGGGTCCGGGCGACGCGCTCGGGGAACGCGAGGTTGGCGGCTCCATGGCCGGTGTCCGCCGCCGTGCGATCAGCTTGCCGACCTCCCAGAGTGCCAGCAGCAGCACGGCGGATGCGAGCGCGAGGCCGAACTGCCCGCGTTTGAGCGGCACGGTGCCGAGCAGCCGGTTGAACAGGTCCATCTGCGTGACCATCACGGCGAGCGCGATCTCGCCCGCAGCGGTCCAGTTCATCGAGCGGTTGTCGAACGTCTCGTTCGACAGGACCGAGGCCATCACGCTCCGACTCTCGTACGCGGCGACGACGAGCATCAGCGCGAACGCGGTCAGCCCGATCGAGGATCCGATCGCCGTACTTCCGTAGTGCTGCTTGCCGAAGTAGATCAGCAGGTCCAGGCAGATCGCCATGTACAGCCCGACGAGTCCGCTGGTGAGCTTGAGGCTGTTGGTCATGATCGAATCGCTGCTGGGCCGGGGGCGCAGCCGCATCAGTCCAGAGGTTGCCTGGTCGAGCCCGAGCGCGATGCCGAACGGCGCGCTGATGAAGAAGTGGATCCACAGCACCTGCGCCGGGGTGAACGGCTGGCCGGCGGCGATGTCGAGGAGTGTCGCGCCGAGGAACGTCAGGACGAACGCGACGAGCGAGATGAGGACGAATCGGACGTACTTGGTGAGGTTGTCGTAGAGCTTGCGACCCTGGCCGACGGCGTGAACGATCGTCGCGAAGTCGTCGTCGGTGAGGATCATCCGGCCCGCGTTCTTGGCCACTTCGGTGCCGCTGCCCATCGCGATCCCGATGTGCGCAGCCTTGATCGACGGAGCGTCGTTGACGCCGTCGCCGGTCATCGCCACGACGTCGCCCTTCTGCTTGAGCGTGTCGACGAGCAGCACCTTGTGCTCGGGGGCGACGCGGCCGACGACGCCGATCCGGTCGATCCGCGAGAGACGTTCCTGTTCGTCGAGCGCGGCGAACTCTGCGCCAAGGATCGCCTCACCCTCGATCCCGAGCTGCTTGGCGATCGCGGCGCCGGTGATCACGTCGTCACCGGTCACCATGCGCACGCGGATGTGCGCGCTCTGAGCGTCCTGCACCGCCTGCTTGGATTCCGCGCGTGGTGGGTCGACCATCCCGACGAGGCTGGTGAGCTCCAGGCCATCGACGTACCCCAGCAGGTCGCCGTCGGGATCGAAGGCGCCGGCATCGAGGTCGCGCACGCCGCTGGCCATCACCCGCAACCCGTCCTCCTCCATCCTGCGGACGTTGGCTTCCGCCCGTGTACGAAGGTCTGTGTCCCACGGGATGCTGTGACCAGCGGACCGCGCCTTCGAGGCGTGGCTCATCACTGCCGGCGCTGCGCCTTTCACGTAGCAGCGCACGACGTCCGCGCCCGACTCATCGGTCGTGTTCGCGAAGCATGCCATCAGCTTGTAGGTCGGGTCGAAGGGCAGCGTGGCCAGCCGCGGCAGGCGCTCGCGCGTGGCCTCGATGTCGAGGCCCGCCTTGTGGGCGAGCACGAGCAGCGCACCCTCGGTCGGATCGCCGACCACCGTGCCGTCGACGAGCTTCGCGTCATTGGCGATGAGGTACGGGAGGATCGCCTCGTCGATCGTGTCCGAGTCGCCGGCGGCGTGGTGGACCTGGCCCGCGAGCTCGTAGCCCGAGCCGGAGATCGTGTACCGGTCGGTCGGGTCGACGACCTCGATCGCCGTCATCTGGTTCATCGTCAGCGTTCCGGTCTTGTCGGAGTTGATCGCCGACGTCGAACCCAGCGTCTCGACCGAGGTCAGATCCTTCAACACCGCTCCGCGCTTGGCGAGGTCGGCGGCACCGAGCGACAGGATCACCTGCAGCACCGTCGGCATCGCCTCGGGGATCGCCGCGATCGCGAGCGCGATGGCGCTCGTGAACACGACCGTCGCGGACTGGTCGCGCTGCGCCCCGAGCACGAACATGACCACCATCGTCAGGCCGGCCGCCGCAGCGATCCACAACGTGAGCGTGTTCAGCTGCTTGGTCAGGGGCGTCTGCTCCCTGGCGGTGGTCGCGAGCATCCCGGCGATCCGTCCCACCTGCGTCTCGCTCCCGGTCGCGGTCACGATCAGCACGCCGCTGCCGTGCGTGACCGGCGTGTGCATGAAAGCCATGTCCGCCTGCTCACCCGGGGCGAGATCCGTGCCGTCCGGCGCGTCGACCCCCTTTGACGCCGGGACGCTCTCACCGGTCAGCGCGGACTCGTCGATCTGCAACGAGCTGGCCTGGATGATCCGACCATCTGCCGGCACCTCGTCCCCGGCCGCCAACAGAACGACATCGCCGACCACGACCTGTTCGGCGTCGATCTCGGCTTCGGACCCGTCGCGACGGACCCGCGCGGTCGCCTTCACCATCGACTTCAGCGCGTTCATCGCGCTCTCGGCCTTGCCCTCCTGACGCAGGCTCACCGTCGCGTTCACCACGGTGATGACGATCAGCAGCACCCCGGTGCTCCACTCCTTGATCACGAGCGACACGATCGCCGCGCCGACGAGGATCATCTGCATATAGCTGGTGTACTGCTGAGCGAATCGCTTCCAGCCCGGAACCGACTGCTCCACCGGCAACGCGTTCGGCCCATTGCGGGCCAGCAGCTCGGCAGCCCGCTCACTGGAGAGCCCCACCGCCGGATCGACACCCAGCCTCGCCGAAACCTCTCCGGCGGCAACGCCGTACCAGCTGTCAGGGCTCGCCGGCTCGCCGGCTCCCGGAAGAGCCGCCGCCATCGTCATCCCCTCCGCTGGGTGGGCCCCGTGACTTTGGGCTTCCCGTTGTGCTGCTGCTCGAACGGGTCGGGCGCGGCGCCCTTCGGTGCCTGGGCCTCGAGCTCGTGCTTGATCCTGAGGAGCGCCTTGCGCTGCCGTGTGCCGACGGTCGGGAACCGGGGATCGATCTCCATCAGGGTGTGGGCGATCACGGCTCCGGCGGCGATCCGCGCGAACCATTTCCGGTCGGCCGGGATCACGTGCCACGGCGCCCAGTCGGTGCTGGTGTGAGAGAGCATCTGGGAGAAGGCGTACTGATAGTCGTCCCACCGCTCGCGCTCCCTGACGTCGGCATCCGAGAACTTCCAGTTGTGGTCCGGGAGGTCCAGCCGGCGCAGGAACCGGATCCGCTGCTCCTCCTTTGACAGGTTCAGGAACAGCTTCACGACCCGGATCCCGTTGTCGGTCAGGTACCGCTCCCAGGCGTTGATCTCGCGATAGCGCCGCTCCCACACGTCGCCCTTCTTGGCCGCCTTGGGGAGCTTCTGGCGGTCGAGGTTCTCCGGGTGCACGCGCACCACGAGCACCTCCTCGTAATGGGAGCGGTTGAAGATCCCGATCTCACCCCGCTCCGGCAGTCGCTGCGCGTAGCGCCACAGGAAGTCATGGTCGAGCTCCTCGGCCGAGGGCACCTTGAAGCTGTGGACCGCGACCCCCTGCGGGTTTACGCCGCTCATCACGTGCCGGATCGTCCCGTCCTTGCCGGCCGCATCAAGCGCCTGTAGGACGACCAGCACGCCCCAGGTGTCCTGCGCCGCCAACCGCGCCTGGTACTCCGCCAGCAACCCCACCCCGCCGGCGAGCAGAGCAACCCCCTCCTTCTTCTTCTTCACCCCGGCCTTGAAAGCCGGATCGAAGTCCGTGCCGAGCGTCACCTTCGCATCCGGCCTCACACGAAAGGGCTCTATGAACTCCGCCACCCGCTTGCGACGCTTGTCCGCCATCTTCCGCTCCCAACGCTCGATTCTTGCCACACCCTGACCCAACGTCCGCGAGAATCATCACCCCGATCGGATGAGCAAGAATCCAGCCTGGCGCGCCGTATACCACCCGCGATACTGAGCTCGAGCAGCTCGGCGAGGGTCGGGGCGGGGATCGTGATCTCGCGCGCCGGTCCGCGAGGGCGCCAGCGGCGGGGGTGCTCAAGTCGACAAACTGACCGGCCCGAGGCGCTCCTTGGCCACCTGAGCGCCGCTCAGGCGCTTACCTGCCCAAGGTCGCCCGCACGGCGGCAGTTTGGCGAGATAAGCACGCCCGGAAGCCGGTGCATTGACCCGCGGGCCGGGAAAAGTGGCGGCCGGACCCCGCCCCAGCCCACCGAGCCAGGCCCGCCGGCGCGCATCACGACAGCCGATCCCCTTCCCAGGCGGCCGTTTACGCCCCGTACCCCGAGTTCCCCAACCGACAGCCCTCATCAACCGACAGCCCTCATCAACCGCCAGCCCTCACCGACCGCCAGCCCTCATCCGTCAAGAACCGCCACCCCACCCAGCGCCGCAGCCACCCCGCCGCGATCCCCGACAGCCGGGTGGGCGCGCCCAGAGGCGCATGCGAGGCGTCCGGTGTCGCCGCAGCGCAGGACGCCCCAAAGAGACAATCGCATTCGTCAGGCGCTGAGCTGTAGGCTCACGAATCGTTGGGCTTGCCGGACATCTACCGCAGCGAGGAGGGCACCATGGCAGAGAGCGTGTACCGCGTAACCGAGGTGATTGGCGTCAGCAGCGAGTCGTGGGAAGCCGCAGCGCGCGCAGCCGTCGCAACCGCAGGCAAGACCGTGCGCGACCTTCGTGTCGCCGAGGTGCTCCGGCAGGACGTGACGATCGAGAATGGCGCGATCGTGAGCTTCCGCGTCCGGCTCGGAATCTCGTTCAAGTACGACAGCGGAGACTGAGGCCGGCGGGACGATCCGCGCGCGCCTGAACGCTGCCTGACTGCCAACCAGATGGGACGTGGGCGATGATCGGCTCGCCCAGTACACGCGCCCGAACCTAGTCGCTCCAGCTCGGGGCGGCTGAGCTGCTGGAGCTACGCCAAGCGCAGCCGCCCCGGCGAGCACATCCGTGGATAACCGTCACCGCATGCCGGGTGCCTACCGATGCACGGCGTGAGGGACACCCCCTACGGTCATGCGGAGGCCCATGTTTGCCGTCGATCTTCAGCTGTTCCACGCATCCGGCTCTCGGCTGGAGCTGGACAGCACCGTGCGCTTCGAAGCGGAGACGCACTACCAGGCAGAGCAACAGGCCAGCAGCGCCGGCGAGCAATGGGTCAGCGCAGATCCGGCCGGCCGCAAGTACCGCACCGTTCCGGGCGTGGAATAAAAGTCACGATTGTCTCGCCATCCTCCGGACTTCAGTCCGCGCCGGTCATCGTGCCGGCTGTTCAGCTTCTGTCCACCTTGTTCTTCAGGTCCCCGAGCGCGTCCTGGGCGTTGCCGATCGTTGAGTCGAGCTTGCCCTTGAGCTTGCCCTTGTCCTCTTGGCGCTGCCCTTCGCGCTTCATCGTCTCGTTGCCGGTGACGGCGCCGACGGCCTGCTTCGCGCGGCCGATGATCTTGTCTGTTGTCTGGCCCATGGCGGGCCTCCCTGGGGTCGAAGGTGATGGTAAGCGAGGGATCCGCCCGGGAACGACGGGCTGATCCGTGCCTACGATGCTAGTCCCGCGACGAGCAGCTTGCCCATCTGCGCTCGTGCAACCCTCGGGCCGGCGAGGCATGGGAGCGCACCCGGGCGGGTGACCCGAACGCCAACGCGGTCTACGCCCCGCGGGGGCTCGAGGGGCGCCGGCGGCCTTGCATCGGCGCTGATCGCCTCCTCAAAGTCCTCGATTCGCCCAAACTCGCCCGCGGTTAGCGCGGCGCAAGCGTCCAGACCGTCTGTGCTACTCGGCAAGACGGTCGAGCCGGCCGCACTTGGGTCAACAAGATAAGATAATTCTAATTCGGGACCCCGCCCACCAGGCCCATTGGGCAAAGTCTCGCCGTTAAGCGGGGCTTTTGCTCGAGTCGTCGGGTCTGGTGTGCTGCCGCTTGGCAAGAGTCGGCGTGGCAGACGCGGTTCGGGTGTCCTCAAAAACCAAGGGGGGTTCATGAAGCAAATGTTCGCGAAGCGTCCCTCGGGCGCGATGGTGGTGGCAATCGTTGCGTTGGTCGTCGCGGCTACCGGTACTGCGGTCGCGGCGTCGAGCGGCAATGGCGACAAGCTGATCAAGAAGGGGACGCTGTCGGGCAACCGGCTGCGCAACGACACGGTGGGCGGCAAGCAGGTCAAAGAGAGCACGCTGAGCAAGGTGCCGGCGGCGAAGGCTGCGGATTCCGCGCTGAAGGCGCGCCACGCAACCAGCGCCGACACGGCGACTGCTGCGAGCACGATCGCCGGCACGCCCCTGAATGGCATCACGGCCCGCGCGTACGCGTTCGTGAGCTCGACCGGTGGGCTCGACACCTCCCGGTCGAAGAACATCGCATCAGTCACCGCGAAGGGCGGTGGGAAATACTGCGTGTTCCCCTCGTCCAGCTCGGGCATCGATCCGGCGAAGGAGTTCCCGGTGGTCATCGCGGACGAGGACCCGACCCCTGGGGGCGCCACCGACAGATTCCACGTTGCGGAGATCGACAGCAACGCAAACTGCAACGGCGGTTGGCCAATCCTCACCTACAGCATTCTCCCGGCCGGACCTGCGTTCCAGGACATCAACTTCGTGCTGATGGCGCCGTAACGGCCTGCTGGACCGCTGGCACTTGTGAGCGGCGGGCCGCTCGGCCCGCCGCTCAACTGAGGGCCCACAACCTGCGTGCCCGTTCGTGTGTTCGGATACGGAGGGAACCGACCGCAGGGTCCAACACGGCCGTTCCTGGAAGCTGACGAGCTCGTCGAGCTGCTTGCTGTGGCCGGCGAGCTCGATCGGGCGGCGTGTTCCGATCAACGTATAGGCCGCCGGCCAACAGACGCTCTCCGCCGCACGTACATAAGCCTGATGCTCGAAGCTGGCGCGCCGCTCCCGTACGTGGTGGACCAGGCCGGTCACGCCGACTCGAAGACCACGCTCGAGATCTACGCACAGGTGCAGAAGCGAATCTCGCGCAAGGGCGTTCACGCGGCGTTCGACCGGTTGCTGAACGGCGCGGACAGCGTCGTGATCAGCGGGCAGCTCTGACTTGTCGGGTCTGCTGTGATCCACATCTCGCCGTTGACGGCAGAGAAATTTGGTTCGATGCCACGGACAACTACGGTTACCGGCGTGTCCCGACTTGACCGCATCACGTCCGACCTCGTTGTCTGCCATGGCCAGCCGACGATCAGAGGGCTGCGCCACACCGTCGAGAGTCTCCTCGAGCTGCTGTCAACTGGCATGACGATCGACGAGTTGCTCTCCGACATCCGGACCTGAAGCGCGACGGTATCCTCGCCGCGCTCGAGTTCGGAGCCCTCGCGGTCAGCCGTGGCCGCATCGTGCCGCTGTCCGCGGCGTGAAGGTTCAGAACTCGCTTCGGAGTCGCCGCCACCGCGCGTTCTTGCCGGCGCCGATCGGCTCGATCAGGCCCTCGTCCCGCATGCTCGCGAGCGTCTTCGAGATGTAGGACTGGCTCGCAGCCGGCGCGGCGCGGCGCACGTCGGCCACCGTGAACTCTGCGGCGATCGACTGGCGCACGAACTGCCTGATCGCCTCGCGCTTCGACCCCCGCCCAGCGACCACGCCGACGCGGGACTCGAATTCCTTGTACCCCGCGGCGACGATCCCGAGGAAATACTCCAGCCAGGGCGTGATGTCGTGCTCGCCCTTGTGCCAGCCAATCCCCGCCGCGCGGAGTGCCTCGTAGTACGTGTCGCTGCTGTCCTGGACGAGCCGCTCCAAGCTGACATAACGCCCCACCTCGTAGCCGGCCTGGTAGAGCAGCAGCAGCGTCAGCAACCGGCCCAGTCGGCCGTTGCCGTCGAGGAACGGGTGGATCGCCAGGAAGTCGAACACGTAGCAGCCGGCCAGGAGCAGCGGGTGGTACTCGCCGGAGCGGATGGCGCGACCGAACCGCTCGTGAAGCTCGTCCATCGCCGCGGGGGTCTCCGCAGCGCTCAGCGTCCGGAACCGCACGAGCCGGGTCCCGTCCGGCCGCAGTTCCTCGATCGAGTTGTCGACCGTCTTCCAATGCCCGGCGTGGTTGCCCGTGAACTGGTACAGGTCCCGATGCAGCTGCTCGACGACGCTTGGCCTGAACGGGATCTGGAGCGCGCTCGCGTGGATCATGTCGAGCACCGCGCGGTAGCCGGCGATCTCGGCCTCGGAGCGGTTCGCCGGCGTCGTCTTCTCCTCGACCAACTCAACGACCCGGGCGTGCGGCGCCGTGACGTCCTCGATCGCGTTCGAGGACTCGACGCTCTGGATCCGTGCGATCTGGATCAGGGTCTTGAGGGCCTCAGGGTGCTGCAGGCTGAAGGCGCGCTCGCTTCCCTGGCTCTGATCGATTGCACGAAGCGACACGGTCATGGGTCCGGGGACCATCCCGATCTGCGCGTCGAGGGTTCTGAACGTGTGCATCGCGGCCGTCGATCGAACGTGGCACTAACCAGTCCGAACGTAGCACTTTGGCCGGGCTTAGTGCCATGTTCGCTGTCGTCCGAGGGGCGCCTGGGCCACACTCTGGGCCACGGAGGCCACTCGATCAGAGGCAGGGATCACACAGATACCAAGAAATCCCTGCAAATCGGAATGGGCACGGCTGGGCTCGAACCAGCGACCTCTCGCGTGTGAAGTCTGGCGAGCCCGTTTCCGCCTACTGCGCAGCGTCCCGGTTTATGCCCATTTGCAGGATGTTTGCGCCGTTGGCGTTTTCGCTGTGCTGCGGGCTTCTGCGAGTTAACGCTTCCATGTTTGCTTCCAAATCGCCGTACATGCCGGCGAGCCGATCGCGCCTGGCGGAGCTGCGGCGGGCGGCGTCGTACGCGTGGACGTAGATCCGCTGAGTGGTCGAGACGTTCGCATGGCCGAGCCGCGCGCTGACCTCCTCAATGTCCCAGCCCGCGGCGATCAGCGCCGAGCCGTGTGAGTGGCGGAGGCTGTGGAAGGTGGGGGCGGGTTCAACGATCACGCCGTCACGCCCGACGGCCTCGAGGCCGGCTCGCTTCACGGCCCTGGACAGAACGCGACCACCGATGTTGCGGTGGTCGTGCGGGGTGCCGGCGCGGGTCACGAACACGAAGTCGTGCCGGCCGCTGCTGGCGGCCGCGAGGTTGGCGGCGCGCAGCTTCGAGGCGGTCGTCGGCGTGATCTCGACACAGCGGCGCGAGCGGCTCGTCTTCAGCGGCGCTCGGCGTCCTTGGCGGTCGAGCTGCGACGTGAACGTGATCGTCTGCTCAGTGAGATCGACCTCGCCCCAGACGAGTCCGAGCGCTTCGGCCAAGCGGCAGCCCGTCTCGGCGGCGAGTTCGAACAGGAGCTTGTAAGGCTCGTCGATCTCGTCGAGCAGGCGGCGTAGCTCTGGTGGCGTGAGGACTCGCTTGGGCCGCTCGTCGTCGGAGCTCGGGCGCTCGACGCGATCGAGGACAGATACGGGGTTGACGCCGACGAGTCCGAGGTGGCGTGCCGAGTAGGTGAAGATGGAGGAGAGGACGGTCATCTGGCCCTTGATCGTCCAGCCTTTCAATCCCGCTCGCTGCTGCTCGGCGATGAATGCGGCGACGTCGCTCGGCGTGATGTCGGTCATGCGGACGCCGCCGAACCGGCGACGCAGGTGTGCGAGGCTGGCGGCGTGAGCGCTGTGGGTCGCCGGCCGCAGTCTCGTGACCCGTGCTTCCCACCAGGCGGCGGCAGCGTCATCGAAGCGCAGGCGTGGATCGGCTCCGACTCTTTCGCCGCGGGCGCGGGCCGAGTGCGCGTCGGCAAGCGCCGCGCGTGCGGCGCGAATGCCACCCTCGACACGGCGCCAGCGCTGGCGCCCCTGGGCGTCGCGCCAGCCGATCTCATAGGTTGTCTGGCCGTCCGCGCCCGAGCGGGCATAGATGCCTGGTTCGACGCGCTGGCGGCGGCTGGTTTTGCCGGGCTCGCTCATGTGACCTCACGCTACGACTGCGAGCGGCGGAACAAGATAGTGCTGGTAAGCGTGAGATCGCGCCGGGTGGTGGAAGCGCGATCACGCCCCGCCGTCCGCCGTCGGGCCTCTCAGACGCCGAACAGCGCAAACAGGAGCTCGTCGACCTCGGCGGGCAACGCTGGCGGGTCCGTGGGCTCTTCGCAGCACGGCGGTTGGTCCGAGCGGCGCCGGCCGACCGCGGAGAGTCCGTGGAAGATCTCGGCGAGCGTTGTGCTCGGGTTCTCGGTCTCGGTGTGCTTGGCGACGGCGATGATCACGATCGTGGCGTCGGGTCGGTAGACCGTCGTCATCCGCCACGAGGCGTAAAGCGACCGCTGACACATCGGGTAGTCGCCACCCTCGACGTCCGCAAGCCGCTTCCCGCCGGCACGGCACCCCTCACCCTTCAGGGCCTCGACCGCGGCGTCGTAAGCGCGGCGCTCGCGCTTGCTCATCGCAGCGACGACGCGACCGACACTCGGGACGCGCAGAACGGTGAACGGCACCTACGCAGGCTCGAGCTCGCCGCGCGCGAGCTCGTCCACACCGGCGGCGATCTCCGGTCGCTCACGCTCGGCGTGGTCGTGCACGACGTCGACGAGCGCACGAAGCCAATCCCGGTCCTGTCCGCGCCGGCGCAACTCGCCGACCGCGCGGTGCACACGGCGGAGGCTCGAGCGCTCGACCAACACGGGCTTGGAGTCCGGCACCGCGTCCAGGACAGTCCGGTCCAGCCACGCGCGGATCGTTGGCTCAGACACGCCGAGATACTCCGCGGCTTCGGCTACCGGTAGGCCACGTGCGTTCGGTACGGCTCGGTCGAGACGCTCGACGGCTTCCTCAAGGCGATGCAGTGCTACCGAGATGGCGTCCGAGTCCTTGTCCGCCGGGTGCGGCGCGGCTTCACGGAGCTCGTCGTGGATGTCTTGGAGCTCGACGACCGCATACGCGACCTGCTGCTGCTCTCGCTTGCCCATGTCCGAATGGTAGCAACGAGCTTGCCGTTTTGGGCTGATTTTACGAAAGCCGTGCTGGCCCGCTGGTGCAGCGACCAGTCGGCCGTGGACCGAGTCTGCGCCAGCTGGCGGACGCCACCGAGCTAGCACTCGTCTCCCGCAAGCGGCAGGCGGCGCGCTGATCGCGCGCCTTCCCCAATGATCGACCGATGAAAGTCAAGGGCTGGTGGTGACATTCTTCGGGGGTGTGATCGGTCGGGGAGGGATCGCGCGGGGCGTCAGATCGCCTCTGGTGAGGTCGATCTGGGCCGGCTCGTCACTCGATCGCATTTTTTGTGCGGTATTTGGTCGGCCGGGATCGTTGCCGGGTCTTGCCGGCGTGGTCGGCGGTGGTTAGGTTGTTGGTGGGCGCGGGTGACTGACGTAGCGAAGCGCAGGCGTCAGGAGCTTTGAGTCTGCCGCGCAGCTTGTCCTCGTTTGAGTGACTTATCTATGCGTGCTCCGGTGTCACGCCCGCGCCCACTTTTCTCGCCGGCCCGCCGGCCTGCTGGTCTTGGACCATCCGCTTGTACGACAGTTCGGCCTGCTCGGCGAGGGCGCGTTCGGCTTCGCGGACGGCGTCGTTGGCGCTCCAGATCCCGCGGGAACCTGCCGTGTACTTGGGGGCGCCGGCGGTGATCTCCAGCCGGCGGAGTTTCTTCTTGGTCAGCGACGGTTGCTGGTGGGCGTAGTCCTCTGAGCGGGTGAGCATGCACCAGAACAGGATCGCGAGCTTGCGGGCGGCCGCGACGATCGCCTTGCCGTGACCGCGGCGTGCTCGGGTGCGCTGATAGAAGGCGTGCAGCGGCCCGGGCTGGTTGACCGCGGTCCACGCGGCCTCGACCAGCGCCCAGCGGGCCGATGGCGATCCGCGCTTTGAGATTCGGCCGCTGCGGGCCGGCGCCTCACCGGACTGGCGGACCTTCGGGTCAAGGCCGAGGTAGGCGACGAGCTTGCGGCTCGTGAGAAACCGGTTGGGGTCCCCGACCGCCGCGATGAACGATGCAGCGCAGATCAAATTCACGCCCGGGACGGTCATCAGCCGCCGGATCTCGGGCCAGGACAGCGCCTGCTGGGCGATCAGCCGCTCGACTGCCGCGATCTCTGAATCGAGGAACTCGACGTGGCGGATGCCTGCGTCGACCGACTCGCGCTCCTCGGGCGGCAACTCCAGGCCCGCGAGCCACGCCCGACCTTTGACGCCGAACAGGTCAGAGCACGGTGGCTTGCCCTGTAGCCGGCGCTGCAGCACGGCGTGGATCTCGTTCTTGGACCGCGACCGGGAGTTCACGAGCTGCTCGCGGCGCGCGAGCCGCCGGCGCAGGATCCGGCAGCGCTCATCCGGCATCCAGACCGCCTCAAGCTCACCCTTCCACAACAAGCTCGCCAGAGCCCGCGCGTCGAGCTTGTCCGTCTTGGCTCGCGCGTTGGCGATCCCTGTGTCGTCCGGCGAGACGACGATCACCCGGTTCACATACGGCTCGAGGATCCTGGCGACCTCCCAACAGCTGCCCGTCACCTCCAACGCCACCCGGTCGGTCGGCAGCAGGCTCTCGGCCAGTGTCCGCAGACCCTCGGGCGTGCTCGGCACACGACCCGCCGAGCGAACGACACCGTCCTCGCAGATCGCGACGACGCAAAAGTCGCGGTGGACATCCAGACCGATCGCGCGACCCACCCATCTCGGCAACGGCACTTCTCACCTCCATCAACTCGGGTTGACAGTCAGCGGGAGAACCAGCGGGACAACGACACAGACCGATACGAGCTCGCAGCTCAATCCAGGCAAGTCGCAGGGGCGGCCGAACGAAAAGCCCGGGCTCGAAGCCCATCGATCAAATTACGGCCTACCCGTCTGCGTTCTCCCAAGAAAGCCCCTGTCCCGGATGAGCCGAACGTTCGACCACCCCCGAGCGGAACCTTCAACAGGGCAGTTTCATGCCTCGACAACCGACACTCTCACGAGGTGCGGTTTCCGTGATCCAGTTGCCAGCCCATTGCGCTCATTAGGTCGGCGGACGCTCGAGGGCGAAAGCGCTCGTCCACGAGGCCAGCTTTCGGCGTGGAACGCAGGGCCGTGCGAACCCACGAAGCACAGTCCTCCTGGTCGCCGAACGCAGGGCTGCGTCAGAGTGGGTGCAGAACCCAGCAATGCATAGGCAACGTGACCGTGCGTGGCCCCGGTGCCGGTTCTCAGCAAACCGCTCGGCCGGCACATGGCCGCTTGACGCCTCAAGCGGTCGCGCCGCCGGTGTGGCCGCATATCGATCAAACCAGCACTCTTCTGTGCGTCGCACTGGGCCTCCGCGCTTCCGCGCGAGCCGGCTTTGCCCTCGTGATGGTTCTCGGCGTGTTGGTCCTGCGTCGTTCGCAGGATGTGACGACTCAGGGAGTCACTGCGCAGCCGTTCAGCGCACGTTCAGTCGAGCGCTCGCCGCGGTCGTCGTGCCCGCCGCGTTGGACGCGGTCACGCTGCAGCTCACGCTGCGTCGCTTGAGGGCTTTGCCCACGGTCAGCCGGGGCTTGGAACCTTTCTTTGACATGCCGTTCACCCGCCACGCGTAGGAGAAGCGGACAGTGTTGCGCCAGCGCCCGGGCTGGCACGTCAGGGTGCTTCCCGAGCGCGTGAGCGTTGGTCGACTCGTGTTGAGCGGCAAGGCGGTCGGGCTGGGGGTCCGCCAGAGCGTTTGACTCCCGCCCCACTCGAGCACGTAGAGCGCGCCTGAGGTCAGCGCGATGCCCGCAACACCCGGAGCCCTCACGATGGCGGACGGAAGCGGGATCGAGAACATCTGCAGGCTGGGAAGGAACAGTCCATCCAGCCGGCCGCGTGCCGCCTGCCACACGATCGCACGGGAGTTCGAGGCCAACGACCCTGCGGCGGCCCACGAGGCGAGCAGTCGTCGCATACGCGTCCCGCAGCGCTCGAGGAAAACTCCTCCATTGCCTTGGCTGTCGGAGCCGCTCGCGAGCGCGAACTGACCGTAGGAAGTCAGCGAACCCCAGGGGGGAACTCGTAGCCCGCGACCAATCGCATCAGGCGCACCCCCGGGCACGTCTTATGAGCCAGGGCAGGCGAGTTCAGGTCCGCGAACGTCGTCGCGTTGGTCGGGTCGTCCCGGAGCTCACCCGTCTGGATGTTCTGGAAGTAGGACGTGTCCGCGCAGTGGTAGCAGGTCCCGAGCCAGCTGATCCAGTACGCCCCGACGCCGTCCAGCTCGGCGCATTCGTCATTCGGGTCAGGAGGGGGCGATGAGCATTGCTGCGGCAAGCCGGGGCTGGGCGTCACCATCTGACGCGACCCGTCAGCGAGCGAATAGAGCTCAAAGTCGTACGGCGCGTACGGGTTCGAAGCCTGCGGGCAACTCAACACAACCCACGGAGCACCCAGTCCATGGCCGCCGCAGCGCGGGTCGAGCACCGTCGTTGTGCCGGCCCGGTCGTTGATCAACATCGGAGCCGTGCTCGGCGGAAAGAAAGAGACGCTCTGGATCGTGCTGAGCAGATAATCGCCGCTCGCCACGGCTCCCGAAACACCGGCTCTGATCGGCCGGAACGAGCTACCGAAGACAACCTGACTGGCAGGCGCCACGCCAGCGGACCTATACGACCTCGTCGCCGCGGCTGGCGCCGCCCACACAGCACAACACACAAACGCCACGACGACGAGCACCAGGCGCGCAGCCGATGACCTGCGCGGCGCACCCGCAATCAGCGTCACCTTTGCCCACAGGATGGCACCGCTGAGCGAACGATCCGGTGCTGCCCGCCCGTCCACATCCGCCGCCGCGATGACGCCACGGTTCATGGCGACGGGACCCGCATCGTGATCTCTGTGTTCACCCCATGCTGACCATACGCGCATCCCCGCCGACTCACAACCGCACCCCCAGTCGAGCACGCGTCGTGCCCAGAGCCTGCCGCCACGATGGGACAGGCGGGGTTGCAGCGGCCGCACAGGCGGGGCCTGGCGATTCGGGCGACCACCAGCTCCAGGGCTTCGCAGCCCGCGTCAGAAGCGCACAGACACGTGCAGCGTCCGATTCCCCTTCAGGCTAAAACGAGCAGCGATCGCCGGCCGCGAATCGGGCTCCGAGACTGCTGCTACCGGACAGAACCGGTCACGCATCATCAGGTTTCCGGCGTGGCTGCTCGGTCGCCAGAGGCATCGCTAGCGCCGCGCTGGACCCGGGCGAAAGGGGATCGTGGGGCCTTCCGATGCCTCTCGCCACCACGAAATCGCGTCTAGATCTTCGGTCTCAGGGCGACCAGCGGGATCTGACGGTCAGTCTTGCTCTGGTAGACGTCGTAGCGGTTTGAGTTCTTGGCGTTGACCAGTTTCCAGAGCCGTTCAAACTCCGGATCATCGCGGCCGAGGACAGTCGCGGTGCATGGGATCCGCTTGCGCGCGATCTGCACCTCGACCTTGGGATCGGCCTGGAGATTCAATAGCCATGCTGGCGGCGTCGGCGCTCCGCCCCGGGAGGCGACGACGATATACCGGCCACCATCCTCGAGGTAGATGAGGGCGTTGGTTCGCGTTTGACCGGTGCGGCGGCCTGTCGTGCGCAGCAGCAGGGCTGCCACCCCGAGGATACGGTGACCAATGAGCCCGTCTGTTCGCTCGTACAGAAGCTGGTGCACGCGCAGCGTGGTCCGGAACGCCGTGTCATAGAGGGACATTGATCGCCAATCTAGTCCCTTCCGCCCACAGCCGGTGCACAAACGCAGGCGCCGCGAGCGCCCAGGACGAGGCACAGCCAACGCCAACGCGCTCACCCCGCCCGTCACGTCGAACATTTCAAACGGTCAGTCACGCCGAAGGCAAGCCTCTGCTCCGGGCGCGCAGCGCCTGCTTCGGGCGCCCGTTGTCGATGGTGCAGATGCTGCCGTCCGCGCGACTGCTTTCGCCGCCTCGGCCGCCCGGGTCCTCGCGAGCGCAATGCGCGACGAAGCGCTCGCGCCTGGTGGATCGTTCGAGGACGACCCACCAGGGGAGGCTGAACGGTCAGAGGCCGTGGGTAGCTGGGATCATCGGTGCCGGGCGCTCGTGGACGGCGTGGACGATCTCAGTGTTGTCGATCCCTCGGAGGTAGACCGATGTGATGGCGAGGTCGGCATGCCCGAGTTGGCGCTGGATGACGAGCAAGGGCACCCCTTCCCGCGACATCTCGACGGCGTGCGCGTGCCTGAGCTGGTGCGGCGCGAACCGTCGCCGTACCCCTGCTCGGGCGGCCGCATGGCGGAGCTGTGAGCGGACGCCGGCGGGCGCCCATGGGTGCCCGACGGTCGGGCCGCGTAGCACGCAGAACAAGGCGCCGACCGGGAGTGTGGCGCGTAGCTGCAGCCATGGGGTCAGTTGCACCCACGCCCATCGGTCCATCCCGGCCTCCCGACGTTTGCCGCCTTTGCCGCGGCGGACCAGGATCGCGCCTCGGGTCAGGTCCAGGTCACTCTCGCTCAGGGCCAGCGCTTCGCTGATACGCAGCCCGGCGCGCCAGAGCACGATGATCAGGCCGCGTAGCCGGACCGCGTCGTTGTCGTTGTCGTCACCGGCGGCGTGCATCACGGCGATGATCTCCTCGACGGTCGGCGGGTCGGCTGGATAGCGCTGGCCCTTGTTGCGCGGCGCGCGGCCTTGGTGGAAGCCCGACAGGGTTGCGGGCGATCGACGTCGACCGCAGGCGTCAAGCAGAATGGTGGATGGCATGCGTCCTCCCTCGGATGGTTGACTCGCCGATCGTCCCGCTACCCACCGGCCGGCGCAGCTACGGTTCAGCCGACGGGGCGAGTGGCTTTTCGCGCCTTGTGCGCGCCAGTCGGGACTGGTGGGCAGTCGATACCTATGCACTCGGCGCGACGGGGCCGATCGTCGAGAGTGCCCAGTTGGCGACATTGCAGAAGGCCATGTGGTGAGCCCGAGGAGCCAAACTTTGTCGCCGAGCCTCCCGGCCTGGCGATGCCCCAATCTTCGTCCGGTCCGAATGGTCGAGTGGTGGGCGAGGTCATCGCCCCGCTGGATCAACAGGGCGATGCTCTCGATGCGCCGACGCCCGGCCTTCTACTGATATGGCGCTCGTTTTGTCAAGTGGCCGCAGGTGATCGCGTCCGCTGACAGGGTCGGTGGACGTGGCGTTGGTTGTTCAGGAGGGCGGGGCGTCGGGCACGTTGTCGGCGTTGCCAGTCTGATGATGCGGGGATTTTGTGTACCCCAGGGCCTTGTTCCTGCTGCCGGCGTGCGCTGGTCTAGGAGCGAGCGTGGCCCGGTGAGGGGCTGCTCATAGTAGGTTCGTGCGTGCCGGCCGCGTCGCGGCCCGGCGCCCCGGCCTCCCGAACGGGTGGCTGTGAGGAAGGGTTAGGGTGCGGTCGCGGCGGCCCAGAGGAAGCAGGCGAGCTCGCGGGCGCATGCGACGACGGTCACGTTGTGCGGCTTGCCGCGGGAGCGCATCCGGGTGTAGACGCGGTGGATCCGTTGCTGGGCTCGGTTGGAGATCTGCAGGATGTGATCGGGCTGTCCCTGTTGGCGGTCGGCGAGCGTCGCGCCGATCCGCGGTTCGCGGGCGTATTGCCACGCGGACTCGACCAGCAATCGTCTGGCGAGTGTCGAGCCGGTCTTCGTGATGGCTCCCTGACGGTCGGACTCGCCGGACTGCGACCGTGACGGGGTCAGCCCCAGCCACGACCCGAGACGGTGCGGCTTCTCGAACCGCTCCCAGTCAGCGCCGAGCTCAAGATGGATCGTCAGTGCGGTCAGCGTGTCGACGCCGCGGAAGCACCGCAGCCGGGCGACGGTCGGCCACCACTGCTCGTCGGTCGCCAGCCGCGAGATCCGCTCGGCGAGCGCCTGCTTGCGAGCGGTCAGCCCGTCGACCGCGGCGAGCAGATCAGCGTAGGTCAGCTCGCTGATCGGGTCGGGGAACTGCTGACGGGAGAGCCAGAGGCGATGATCGCGGCTCCAGGTCGAGGACGGCTTCGGGTACACCCGTCCGTGGCGCAACAGCATCTTCGACACTCGGTGACGCGCGTTCATCAAATCGCGACGGCACATGTCGTGCGCACGGACCAGCTCTCTGGCGGCCTCGACCGCCACCGACGGAACGGGGATCGCGGTCAGCGACCCGGCGATCAGACACCGGGCGAGCAGCTCGGCGTCCTTGCGATCGGTCTTGACCCGGTCAGAGCGCCCGCGTGGCGTCTTCCCCGGGGCGATCACATCCATCCGGACACCCGCTGCGACCGCCGCCCGATACAAGCCGAACCCGGTCGGGCCGGCCTCATAGCACGCCCATACCGGTCCACGCAGCGACTGCAGCCACGCGATCGGCGTGTCCAGCTGACCGCCGGTGAAACGCACCCTGCTCAGCTCGCCGCTCATCACATCGATCGCCGCGGCATGAATCGACCGGGCGTGGACATCCATCCCGACAAACGTCATCGTTCCGGGCATGGCCGGACCTCCTCAATCAAGTCTTGGGTCAGCCGGAGCCCATTACTCCAGCCAGACAAACCCCCGCGAGGAGCGTCCGGCCAATCAGCCCGGCAGGCAACCCGTGCAACGGGCGGCCCAGCCATAGGGTCTAGGGCTCTAACGGTCGCCGTGTCATGCTCCAAAGCTGATCGGCGCCGACGCGGCGCTCGCCCAAGCCGATCGCTGGTAGCGAATCAACCCGCTCAAGGAAAGAACCGCGA
>CAVOWC010000017.1:0-110570 GCA_963700025.1 uncultured Solirubrobacteraceae bacterium
CTTCGTCGCAGCAGGAGCAGGTTCGGCTCCGCTTCCGCTTCGGGCTTACTGGTCAACCATTGCTGTGTCGGCGGATGTCGGGAGAGCGCCTCTTTGGGCTTGCCCCGTGTAGAGGGCCCCTTTGTAGACCAGCGCCTCCCGACGTCCCGTCGGAGGTGCCCGTTGAGCGGCAACGGAGATCGCGCCCAGAGCGCCATCAGTAAGCATCCGCCAGGGTACCTGGCGCCAATCTCTGCGGAACAGAGGATGAGATGAAGGAGTGAGGGCGATGAGTGGGAGTGATGCTCTGAAGTGGCCCCACTGTGATGGTTTGAACTGGCCCCACCTGGTGTCCGACGGGCGGCTGACTGTTCGTGGCTCATCGAGCTCGAGCGGAAGGCGCCAGAGGGAATGGGATCCAGGGTGGAGCAGTTCGAGCAGATCAGACGGGACCGTGATCGGGAGGGCCTCTCGATCCGCGGGCTGGCGGTGCGTCATGGGGTTCATCGCCGGACGGTGAAGCAGGCGTTGGCGTCGCCGATGCCGCCGTCGAAGCGGGCGCCGGTGGGTCGGCCGGCGCCGAAGCTCGGTCCGTATCGGTCGGTGATCGACGGGTGGCTTGAGGCTGATCGGACCGCGCCGCGCAAGCAGCGGCACACCGCGAGGCGGATCCATCGGCGCCTCGTTGATGAGCACGGCGCTGATGTCGCGGAGTCGACGGTCCGTCAGTACGTCCGCGCGCGCAAGCGGGCGATGGGGTTCGCGGTCGGGGAGGTGTTCGTTCCGCAGGTCCACGCGCCCGGGATGGAGGCGGAGGTCGACTGGGGCGAGGCGCTCGTGGTGCTCGGCGGTGTGTCGGTGAAGGCGCATCTGTTCGTGATGCGCGCGTCGTTCTCAGGCGCGGCGTTCTGTCAGGCGTCGCTGGTCGAGACGCAGCAGGCGTTCCTCGAGCTGCACGTGCAGGCGTTCGAGTGGTTCGGCGGCGTGTTCCCGGAGATCCGCTTCGACAACCTGAAGTCGGCCGTGAAGAAGGTGCTGAAGGGCCGCCGCCGGATCGAGTCGGACCGGTTCGTCGCGCTCCGGTCGCATTACCTGTTCGCGTCGCAGTTCATGACCCCAGGCTTGGAAGGGGCGCATCAGAAGGGTGGCGTTGAGGGCGAAGTCGGCCGTTACCGCCGGAACCACTTGGTGCCGGTCCCGCGGTTGCGCGATCTCGCCGAGCTGAACGCGATGCTGCTCGCAGGCTGCGAACAGGACCTTGCTCGCCGGATCGACGGTCGGTCGGTCACGGTCGGTCAGGCGTGGGCGGTGGAGCGCCCGCTGCTGCTCACGCTGCCGGCCGATCCGTTCGACGCGTGCGAGACCGCGACGCCGCGCGTCGATGCGAAGTCGCTGGTCACGATCCGCCAGAACCGCTACTCGGTCCCGGTCCGGTTGGCCGGGTTGAAGGTCAGCGCCCGGATCGGCGCCAGGGAGATCACGATCAACCACGGCGGCCGGGAGGTCGCCCGCCACGAGCGGCTGCACGGCAAGTTCGGCACCAGCGCACAGCTCGACCACTACCTCGAGCTGCTCCAGCGCAAGCCCGGCGGCCTGGAGCACTCCGTCGCGCTCAGCCAGGAACGCGATCGCGGCTCCTGGCCCGACTGCTTCGACAGGCTCTGGGCCGGGCTGACCGAGCGCTACGGACGCTCGGACGCCGCCCGGCAGATGGTCGACGTCGTGCTGCTCTGCCGCGAGCACGGCCCCGCCCGGGTGGAGCTCGCCGTCCGCGGCGCGCTCGCGGCGGGCGCGATCGACGGCCGCGCCGTCCAACTCCTCGCCCGCCGCACGTCGAGCACAACGCACGCCGCGCCGGCGCCGCTCACCGGCCTCGACGCGCGCCTGACGGCGCACGAGCGCCCCGCGCCGGACCTGACCGATTACGACCAACTGCTCGGAGGATCCCGATGACCGCCACACCGCCCGCAACGCGCAGACCGCCGCCTTGGAGGCGCTGATCGAGGCGCACGCGATCGAGCTGAAACTCCCGACCGTCCGCCGCCGCTTCAAAGCACTTGGCCGCCGAAGCGCTCCGCGAGCAGCAGACCCCGGTCGCATACTTGGGCGCGCTGCTGGAGGCCGAGATGGCCGAACGCGCCGAGCGCCGCGAGAAGCGCCGCCTGATCGACGCACGGTTCCCGCAGATCAAACGCCTCGAGGACTTCCGGTTCGCCGACAACCCCAAGGTCCCGCAGGCCACGATCGCCGCGCTGGCCGAGGGCTCGTGGATCGATGACCGCGAGAGCGTGATCTTCATCGGCGACTCGGGCACCGGCAAGACGATGCTCGCCACAGCGCTCGCGGTCTGCGCGTGTCACCAGGGACGACGCGTCCGGTTCACCACGTTGGCCGCGCTCGCGAACGAACTCCAGGAAGCCCAGGGCAACCGCGAGCTCGAACGAGTCATCGGCCGCTACGCCCGCACCGAGCTTCTTGTCTGCGACGAGCTGGGCTACCTGGCGTTGCCCGACGGTGCCGCCGAGCTCGTCTTCCAAGTCCTCTCCGAACGACACGAACGCGGCAGCCTGATCCTCACCACCAACCTCCCGTTCGGCGAGTGGACCAAGGTGTTCCCCGACCCGAGGCTCGCGAAGGCCGTCGTCGACCGGCTCACCCACCGAGCGCACATCATCGACACCGGCAACGAGAGCTGGCGCTTCCGCCACGGCCTCGAACGCCAGACCAAGAAAGGAGCCTGACCCCTCCCGAGAGTCGGACACGCGCCGATCGCCGCGGCCCGTCGCGCTACGCGCGCCGGCCCACGACGACCGGCGCGTCTAGCGTTCTACCTACCAATCAGGGAACATCAACACCAACAACAACCCGACGCCAGGTGGGGCCACTTCAAGCCATCGCGCCGGGGCCAGTGCGGGCCATCACTTCCAGATGAGGGTCGGTTCGCTGGCGTTGACTGGGCTAGCGAGGAACACGCGGTCTGCGTGGTCGAGGTGTGCGCGGCGGTAACCGCTTCGCTCTCGCTGAGGATCTCGCTGCGCTCGATCAGGGTCACGCGACGCATCGGCGGTCGGTGATCTCAACGGTGTCCGGCCGGAGCGACGAGATAGCTCGAGGCGCCCGGACCGCCCAGCCGGGTACTCGTAGAAGTACTCGTCGAACTCTTGCAGACGGTGAACAGTTCAGTGAACACCTCGGCCCGCCCAACCCAGCTAGAGGGGGGCCTTTTTCGGCTCCTGTTCAGGAGTACCCGGACTACCCGCCCTCCACATGTTGCGTTCGGGTCGTGCAGGATACAAAGTAACACTCAGTGGTCTCAATCAGAAAAAGCGTGGGAGGCATGGTTCAGCAAGTGGAATGAGGTTGCTGCTCGGAATCGAAGGCGGCCAAGTAGCGGTCCTGCTTCGATGGCGGGGCTTGAGTGGCTGGCTCGGGTCAGGCCAAGCTTCGATGGATGCCTGGCGGCGTGCGATGCGGTGGGGAGAGCGGGCGGCTCGGTCTCACGCGATGCGGCTCGAGGGCCCAAGCGGGTCGAGACGGCGGTCCGTGGCGACGGCGCGCTCTTGCTCGTTACGCGGCGCGTGGACAGCTGCGAGGTGTTCCACAACCGGTGAGCGGTGGCGCGGGCCGCGCGAGACGCTCGGCGATCCGGAGTTGGTGGGTGAGCTGGAGTAGGGGGCCCCGGCTGGCAAGCCGGCGGCGGAGCGGGCACCATCCTGATCTGGCGGTGTCGACCGCCCAGGGGCTCGCCGCGGTCGAGGTCGAGCTATGGCCCCGAGGCGACGAGCGACTGCGTGCGGTGCTCGCGCTGTACCTCGCGTGGTGGCTTCAGCGCCCGATCGTGGGGGGTGCTCTACGTCTGCAGGCACGACGAGCAGATCGGCCGCATCGAGGCGTCCGCCAAGAGAGCGATGTTCCGGGCAAGCGGCTGCGCATCGGGTCGACACGATCCGCGGCTGGGCGCAACGGGGCACCGGTGCCGACGCAGCGGTTTGACCGCGTCCACGGGCTATCCCGAGCGCGCTTGGCGCTGGAGGTCCTCGACGGTGTCCGCCAGTTCCCACGGTGGCGGCCGACAGCTGACCGAACGCCTGGGCGATCGCGGTCACGCTGACGCCCGCCCCTCGCGCGGCTGGGCTCTCCACAGCATCATCGAAGCGCTGCCACGGCGTCGGCGGTGCGAGCGACGGTCGCCAGGGCGCCGGCCGGAGCTCGCGCGGCGGTAGCCAGGCCGGTCCCGGACGCCACCCGAACCGCTGCTCGGCGGCGTACGCGTAGGCGGCTTGCTCTTGCGCGGCGGCGTCGGCGAGCGCGCGCAGCCGGCGCGTGAAGGCGGCGGCCTCTGGGGGCGGCTGGGCATGTCCGAATTGCGGCTTCCCAGCGCCCCTCGGACAGCTCAAGCTGCTCGCGTGCGCGGTCAGCGGTCATCCGGCGCCACCAGATGTTTGCGGAACGACGGGTCCTCCGACGGCTCCATCGCCTCCAAACGCTCGCCACCGCCGGCGAGGAACCGGTCCAGGTCGGACCGCCGGATCAACCACTTGCGCGGTCCGGCCTTCGCAGCCACCAGCTGTTCGCTCGTTATCCAGCGGCGCACGGTGATCGTCGTCACCTGCAGCTCCGTGGCGACCTGAGCAGGGGTGAGGTACTGCTCGTCGGCCATCGCGACTACCTCGCGATCATTTCGTGCACTGTGCTCGTCAAAGTACTGTTATAGTATCTTACTGAGCATTATGCAGTCTCTCGACTCACGCGATCCACGGTGACGGACTCTGCCAGCGAGAGGCTGATCGCGGAGCTGGCGCGCGCCGTGCCGGCATCGCTCGACGACGAGGCGCTCGACTCGCTGGCGGAGCGACTCGCGCCTCGCCTGGCGCGCCGGCTCGAATCGGCCGTGCGCCCCGCTGACGAGTGGCTGACCGCGAAGGGCGCAGCAAGGCATCTGGGTATCTCGGTGACCGCGCTCCACAAACTCACGTCGGCTCGAATGATCCCGTTCGAGCAGGACGGCCCCGGCTGCAAGCTCTGGTTCCGCCGCGCGGAGCTCGACGCGTGGCGCCGTTCCGGCGGCACTCGCGGACGCTAACGCTTCCAAAACGCTTCCAAATCGGCCGTTGAACCGTCCTGGGGTCCTTGGAGACTCCTGGCCTTGGAAAATCAAGGACGGAGTTCATGCCAACAGAACGCACAGCTGGGAAGCCGACGACGCGTCGGTATTCGCCGGAGGAGAAGCAGGCGGCGGTGAGGATGGTCCGCTCGCTGCAGGCCGAGACGGGGATGACGCATGGGGCGGTCCGGAGGGTCGCTGAGCAGCTCGGATATGGGGTTGAGTCGGTGCGGTCCTGGGTCAAGCAGGCCGACGTCGATGAGGGGGTCAGGCCGGGGGTCACGACGAGCGAGGCTGAGCGCGTGCGAGGACTCGAGCAGGAGGTCCGGGAGTTGCGCCGCGCGAACGAGATCCTGCGCAGAGCGGCGACTTTCTTCGGGGCGGAGCTCGACCGCCAGCAGCGCAGATAGTGGCGTTCATCGATGCCAACAAGGACGACGTGGTGGACGGTCGCCGGCTCGGGGTCGAGCCCATCTGCGAGGTGTTGCAGGTGGCTCCGAGCAGCTATTACGCCGCGCGCGACCGGCCGCTGTCCGCGCGGGCGCGGCGCGACGCGGAGCTGATGCCGCGGCTGGTGGAGCTCTGGAAGGACAACTACCAGGTCTACGGGTCGCGGAAGCTGTGGAAGGCCGCGCGCCGTGCCGGGATCGAGATCGGCCGTGACCAGACCGCCCGGTTGATGCGCGCAGGCGGGGATCCAGGGCGTGCTGCGCTCAAAGCGGGTCCGCACCACGCGACGGGAGGCAGGGCGCCGGTCGGCACCCGGATCTCGTCGAGCGCCAGTTCACCGCCTCAGAGCCCAACCAGCTGTGGGTGACGGATCTGACGTTCGTGGCGACGTGGGCCGGGGTGGCCTACGTGTGCTTCATCGTCGACGCGTTCTCGCGGATGATCGTCGGCTGGCGCGTCGCCGGCCACATGCGCACCCCGATGGTCCTCGACGCGATCGAGATGGCCCGCTGGAACCGCGGGCTGCACCACCCCGGGCTGCGCTGCCACAGCGACGCCGGGTCGCAGTTCACCTCCATCCGCTACGGCGAGCGGCTGGCGGAGATCGGCGCGGTCCCGTCGATCGGCACGGTCGGCGACAGCTACGACAACGCGCTGGCCGAGACGGTGAACGGCTACTACAAGGCCGAGCTGATCCGCGGGCCCGCCCGCAGCGGGCCGTGGAAGACCGTCGAGGAGGTCGAGCTCGCCACGCTCGGCTGGGTGCACTGGCACAACACCCAGCGCCTGCACGGCTACCTCGGCGACCTCCCGCCCGCCGAGTTCGAAGCAGCTCCACGCCGCCCGGACCGACAAGGACCTCGATCCGGGGGTGCTATCGGTCGCGATCGGCCGCTCGCAGGGCCGCAGAACGCCTCCCACAGCCTCGACCCCGACCCGATCGAGCGATCAGATCGCGCCCGAGCTCGCTGCTCGAGAGGCCAGCCGCGGACGCCGCCGCATGGACCCCAGTCACTCGACGCCCCGGCCACCCCCCCGGAGCAGAGCAATGGCTCGACTGACAACAACATCAAACACCAACAACATCACAGCCCGACTCGACGACGATTACGCTACCCGCCAGGCCGATCAGGCCCTGGCTCGACTGACAAAACGCCAGAGCCTCCATCAAACCCAGGACGATTAGTAGATCCAGTCCCTGACCGGTCCGTGTCCAAAAAAACAAAACCCCGCCATAGCGGGGCTTTCTTGTGATGGGCACGGCTGGGCTCGAACCAGCGACCTCTCGCGTGTGAAGCGAGCGCTCTCCCACTGAGCTACGCGCCCTGTCGGACCGGATGCTACTGCCCGCGCGCCCGCGCGGGCGCGTCGAACGGCGCGGGTTGCCCAGCACCTCGTTACCCTGCTGCGCTCGGTCGGGCGGGACGGGCGGCGCCTGGCCGCTGTCGCCGGTACTGAGGACGGGATGGACGCCGCCGAGCGCGCGGGAGATGCGCTCTCCGCAGGCAATCTCGGAGGTGGTCCGGTCCTGATGGGTGGCGTCGAGCAGGGAGCCCCGCGTCTGATGCAGGCCGGCGGCCCGGTCGCCCACCGGCGTCGCAGGAGGCCGTTGTGACCCGCGGCTCAAGTCCTCGCTCCCGGTCGTCGATGGACCGGAAAGTGCGGGTACGCGGTGTCATAGGGACCGTCTCGCGGTCGGTGGCGGTGGCGGCGGTCGTCGCGCTCGTCTGCACGACCGGAGCGAGCGCCGCATCGGCGTCCCTGCTCGCGGCTGCGCCGCCGATGGGCTGGGACTCGTGGTACGGAAACGGGTGCGCGGTCGACCAGGGGCTCGTCGAGCGGACGGCGCTGCGGATGCTCTCCTCCGGGATGGTCGCGGCGGGATACCGGTACGTGAACATCGACGACTGCTGGATGGCGCCAACCCGCGATCGTCACGGCCGGCTGCGCGCCGACCCGCGCAAGTTCCCGGCCGGGATCGCCGCCCTCGCGGCCTTCCTGCACGCCCGCGGGTTGAAGCTGGGGATGTACCTCGACGGCGGGCCCCGCACGTGCTCGGGCTTCCCCGGCAGCGCCGGTCACATCGCCGCCGACGTGCGCTCGCTGGCCGCTTGGGGCGCGGACTACGTCAAGGTCGACTACTGCCGCGTGCGCCCGGCGCCGCCGCGGCCGCTGTACACGAGCGTCCGCCGCGCGCTCGACGCGACCGGGCGGCCGATCGTCCTCTCGATCTGCGACTGGGGCTTCGACGCGCCGTGGGAGTGGGCCCGCGGTGTCGGCCAGCTGTGGCGCACCGCCGGCGACTACTTCTCCTACGGCGCTCCCCGGAACTGGTGGGGCGCGGTCATGCGCTCCGCGAGCATCGACGCGACGGTCGGCGCATTCGCGGCGCCGGGAGCCTTCAACGACCCCGACGCGCTGCTGGCCGGGACCGGGTTCCTGAGTCCGTTCGAGCAGCGGGCGCAGCTGTCGCTGTGGAGCATCCTCGCGGCGCCGCTGCTCGCGTCGGGCCGGCTCGACCGAGCGCCCGCGGCGACGCTCGCCGACCTGGCCAACCCTGAGATCGTCGCGGTCGACCAGGACTCGGCTGGGGTTCAGGGCCGGCTCGTCTCCGTTCACGGCGGCGTGCAGACCTGGTTGCGCCCGCTCGCCGACGGGTCGACGGCGCTGCTCGTGCTCGACGCCGGCGCCGCCCCGCGCCGGGAATCGGTGAACCTGGGCGCGCTCGGGCTCGGGCCCGGGCCGTATCGGATCCGCGACCTGTGGGCGCACCGTAGCGTCGCGACGGCGGGGAGCCTGACCTTTCCCCTGGCCGCGCACAGCTCGGTGCTGCTTCGCGTCCACGGGTAGGACGCGAGTCCCGCACACCTCAGACCGAACCGCTAAGGACCTATCCCACTTGGTCGCACGCCTGGATGTGTCCCGGTACCGGCGCTGGATCGCCACCCGCCGGTTTGCAGGTAGTCCACTACCTGCTGCACCCGCGTGCGGCGCCCCGCTTGGTCCCGGAACACCCCAGTCGCACGCCCAATCGGGATAGGCCCTAAACCCCGGGGGCCCAAACGCCGATATCAGGACTACGGGGCGAGGCAGGGAAGAGCGTCTTAAGTGGACGGCCGAGACGCCACGTGCCCGGCGAGTCATCGCGGCAGCAGGACCGGCTGTTGCCGCGATGGCAGCCGGGGCACCGGCTCAGAGCCGGATCACGTTCTCGGCGTCGAGCCCGCGGGTGACACCGCGCAGGTCCACGAACAGCGACGCCTCGTCGGCGAGGGCGCGGTAGTCGATGCCCGGGTGCGCGGTGACGAGCACGACGGCGTCGGCGCCGTCCACCGCCTCCTCCAGCGGCACGCTGCGCAGGCCGGACTCCTTCAGCTCGGGGACGAACGGGTCGTGGTAGGACAGCACCCCCGCGCGGTCGCCGAGCACCTTCATGATGCGCAGCGCCGGGGACTCGCGAATGTCGCCGACGCCGCCCTTGTAACTGACCCCGAGGATCGCGATCCGCGAGCCCTTGACCGGCTTGGAGACGTCGTTGAGCGCCCGCTCGATCCGCTCCACGCAGAAGTAGGGCATCTGCTGGTTCATCTTGCCCGCCAGCTCGATGAACTCGGTCGAGAGCTCGAACTCGCGCGCGCGCCAGGTCAGGTAGAAGGGGTCGACGGGCAGGCAGTGACCGCCCATGCCGGGACCCGGCTCGAAGCGCATGAACCCGTACGGCTTGGTGGCGGCGGCGTCGACGACCTCCCAGATGTCGATCCCCATCCGGTCGGCGAGCACTGCGATCTCGTTGACCAGCGCGATGTTCACCGAGCGGAAGATGTTCTCCAGCAGCTTGGTCAGCTCGGCCGCCTCGGGCGTCGAGACGGGCACGATCCGGTCGCACACGCGGCTGTAGAGCTCCTCCGCCCGCCGGGCGCATTCGGGGGTCATGCCGCCGAGCACCTTGGGCGTGTTCTTGAGCGTGTAGTCGGTGCGGCCCGGGTCGACGCGCTCGGGCGAGAAGGCCACGTTCAGCCCGTCGCCCACGCGCAGCCCCGATTCCTCGAGCAGCGGGACCAGGCGCTCGCGCGTGGTGCCCGGGTAGGTCGTCGACTCCAGCACGACCAGCTGCCCGCGCTGCAGCACCGCCGCAAGGCTCCCGGCGGCCGCGGTCAGCGGTCCCAGGTCGGGCTCGCGGTTGCGGGTCAGGGGCGTCGGCACGCAGATCAGCACAGCATCCGCGCGGGCCAGCGGGGCGAACTTGGTGCTCGCCTCGATCGACCCCAGCACGGCGGCCAGCCGATCGGAGTGGATGTCCTCGACGTAGGACTCGCCGCGCTTGAGCGAGGCGACCTTGCGCTCGTCCACGTCCACCGCGACGACGCGCTCGCCGGCCTCGGCGAAGGCGACCACCAGCGGTAGGCCCACGTAACCGAGGCCGATGACTCCAACCGTCATACGGCGAGGACTGTAGCGTCGGTGCGGCGTGCGCGTGCGCACGCTGGCCGAAACGACTAGAGTTGCTCGCGGATCGTGCTAGGCGGGGAGATAGCGGTGCCCTGTACCCGTAATCCGCTCTAGCGGGGCCGAATTCCCTCTCGAGGGGCACAGGCCCGGGGTCAGCGCCCCGTTTCAAGGCGATGATGGTCCGGTCCCACCGCGATGGAGTCCCGTGAACCAGGTCAGGTCCGGAAGGAAGCAGCCTTAAGCGGTCACCTCCAGGCGCTGTGGGGAGCGCCGAACCGGAGCCGAGAAGCGGTGGCAGCGCCCCGGGTACCGGCTTCGACGGAGGGTGCACGGTCCACTTTCGCGGCTGCTCGCGGCGCCCCCGCGACCTGTCCCGACCCCCGCCGACGGCGTCACTAGACTCGGAATCCGTGTCGACCGGCCCCTCGCTCTACCGCCGCCACCGCCCCCGCACGTTCGCCGACGTCGTCGGTCAGGAGCACGTCGTGCGCACGCTCCGCAACGCCGTCGAGCAGGGCAAGGTCCACCACGCGTACCTGTTCGTCGGCTCGCGCGGGACCGGCAAGACTAGATGGCCAAGATCCTCGCCGCGTGCCTGAACTGCGAGCGCGGGCCGACGGTCGACCCGTGCGGCGCAGTGCGAGTCATGCGTCTCGATCGCCAGCGCCACCTCGCTCGACGTGATCGAGATGGACGCCGCCTCGAACAACTCGGTCGACGACATCCGCGACCTGCGCGAGAAGGTCGCCTACGCGCCGGTCTCGGGCCGCCACAAGGTCTACATCCTCGACGAGGCGCACATGCTCTCCCCGCAGGCGTGGAACGCCTTCCTGAAGACGCTCGAGGAGCCGCCGCCGCGGACCATCTTCGTGCTCGCCACGACCGAGGCCCAGAAGGTGCTGCCGACCGTCGTCGACCGCTGCCACCGCTTCGACTTCGGGCGCCCGACGGTCGAGCAGGTCGCGGCCGGTTCTGACCCGCGTCGCCGCCGAGGAGCAGATCGAGATCGAGGATCCGGCGCTGGCGCTCGTCGCCCGCCACGCCACCGGCAGCTTCCGCGACGCGCTCGGCACGCTCGAGCAGCTCCTCACCTACGCGGGCGAGGCCGAGATCACCTCCGCCGACGTGCTCGCGGTGCTCGGGGTCGCCGACGCCGAGCAGCTGTTCGGCGCGGTCGACGCGATCGTCGCCGGCGATCCGGCCGAGGCGCTGCGCGCCGCCGCGCGGCTGGCCGAGTCGGGCCGCGACCCCGGCCAGGTGCTGCGCGACCTCGAGGTCCACGGGCGCGAGCTGCTGACCGTGCAGGTGCTGGGCGAGGTCCCGGCCGAGCTGCGGGTCACCCCCGAGCGCGACCAGCGCCTGGCCGAGCAGGCCGAGGCCCTCTCGCGCACCGACGCCGTGCGGCTGCTCGACCTCGTCTCGGCCGCGCTCGAGGCGACCGCCAACGGCGCCCAGGCCCGGATCCAGCTCGAGCTGGTGCTGATCAAGGCCGCCGCGCCCGAGCTCGACCCCTCGACCCAGGCGCTCCTGGCCCGGATCGAGCGGCTCGAGGCCGGCGAGCGCGCCGGCGGCTCGCTGCGCTCGGTGACCGTCGCCGTCACGCCCGAGCCGGCGCGCCGCGCCCGAGGCGCGGGCGGACGCTCGCGCGTCCGCGCCGGTCCCCCGGTGCCGCCCCGGCCCGCGCCCGCGTCGTCGGGGGGCTCCGCGCCGGCCCACGCCGCCGGCGCGCAGGCCCAGGCCGCGACCGCCCAGGCCACAGTCGTGACCGAGGAGCGGGGCGCCGTCGCCCTCGAGCTGAGGACCGCGGCGGAGCTGTGGCCGGCGGTCGTCGAGATCGTCAGGGCGGGCAACGCGATGCTCGCCGCGCTGCTCGCCGACGCGCGGCCGGTGATCGTGACCGAGCGCGAGCTGACGCTCGCGTTCCCGAGCGGCGCCGCGTTCCTCAAGCGCAAGGCGGAGCAGGACGACCACCGCCGGGTCACCGCCGAGGCGCTGCGGACGGTCACCGGACAGTCGCTGGCGCTCCGCTACGAGCTCCGCGACGAGCGAGGAGCCGGCCGCCGGGCCGGCCGAGACCGTGCTCACCGGCGAGGAGCTCGTGCGACGCTTCCTGGAGGAGTTCGACGCCGAGGAGCTCCTCGACGACCCCGATCAACCCGAGGACAAGTAGACGCTCATGCCCCAGCCCAACATGCAGCAGATGCTCAAGCAGGTCCAGAAGATGCAGCAGGACATGATGGCCGCGCAGGAGTCGCTCAAGGACGAGGTCGTCGAGGCGTCGGCCGGCGGCGGCATGGTCACCGTCCGGGTGACCGGCGACCTGCACGTCAAGTCGATCACGATCGATCCCGAGGCCGTCGACCCCGAGGACGTCGAGCTGCTCCAGGACATGGTGCTGGCCGCCGTCAACGAGGGGATGCGGGCCGCGCAGGAGCTGGCCTCGTCGAAGCTCGGCGGGATCGCCGGGGGCCTCGGAGGCCTGGGCGGCCTTGGTCTTCCCGGGATGTAACAGCTTGAGGGGCCGTGCTCCGCACGGCTGTCTGCCGGCCGGGCCGGCGCCGCCGGCATTGGTGCTCTGACCGTGTACGCCCCACCCGTCCAGCGGCTGATCACCGAGCTCTCGAAGCTGCCCGGCGTCGGCGGCCGCACCGCGCAGCGGCTCGCGTTCCACATCCTGCGCGCGCGCGAGGACGACGCCTTCGCGCTCGCCGACGCGATCCGCGAGGTCAAGGAGCGGATCGGCCTGTGCGAGATGTGCTTCAACCTCGCCGATGGGCCCCGCTGCCGGATCTGCGACGACGAGCGCCGCGATCCCGAGCTGATCTGCGTCGTCGAGGAGCCCTCCGACGTGATCTCGATCGAGCGCACGCACGAGTTCCGCGGCCGCTACCACGTGCTCGGCGGCGCGCTCTCGCCGATCGACGGCATCGATCCCGAGGATCTGAAGATCGCCGAGCTCTACGCGCGCGTCGAGGGCGGCGGCATCCGCGAGGTCGTGATCGCCACCAACCCGACGACGACCGGCGAGGCGACGGCGCTGCACATCGCCGGCGGCCTGCGCGAGCGCGCCCCGAGATCGCCGTCACGCGGCTGGCGAGCGGCCTGCCGGTCGGCGCCGACCTCGAGTACGCCGACGAGCTGACGCTCGGGCGGGCGTTCGCCGGCCGCCGCGCGGTGTAGAGGACAGTCCGGTCGTTCCGGAGCGCCGTCTCGTCACCGCTCGGCGCTCCCCGGTGGGGCGCGCAACAAAGACGAGCCTGACGACCCTCGATCTCCCGATGCGCAGGATTCCGGGGTGCACAATGGGCAAACTGCCCGTGGTCGCGGCCTCCTTGGCCACCTGAGCGCCGCTCCGCGCTTACCTGCCCAAAGTCGCCAGCGGACGGGCGGTTTGACGACTTGTGCACCCCGCGCCCAGGCGCGAGCCACCCGCCACGACCCCGCCACGACCCCCCACGACCCCGCCACGACCCCGCCACGAACCCCCGAGCCGCCGATCTCGTACCCTTGCACGTCGTGCCTGGAACAGTGGTGATGAAGTTCGGCGGCACCTCGGTCGCCGACGCCGAGCGGATCAAGCGCGCCGCGCGGCGGATCGTCGCCCAGCGCGAGGCGGCGGCCGGCGCGTCGTCGCCGTGCTGTCCGCGCGCGGCAAGACGACCGACGAGCTGATCGCGATGGCCGAGGAGGTCTCGCCGGACCCCGACCCGCGCGAGATGGACATGCTGCTCTCGACCGGCGAGCGGATCTCGTGCGCGCTGTGCGCGATGGCGATCAACGACCTCGGCCACCGGGCGATCTCGCTGACCGGCTCGCAGGCCGGGATCGTCACCGACACCTCGCACACGAAGGCGCGGATCCTCGACGTGCGCGCCGACCGCATCCGCGAGGCGCTGGACGAGGACCAGATCGTGCTCGTCGCCGGCTTCCAGGGCGTCTCGACCAGCCGCGACGTGACGACGCTCGGGCGCGGCGGCTCGGACACGACCGCGGTCGCGCTCGCCGCGGCGATCGACGCCGAGGTGTGCGAGATCTACACCGACGTCGCGCGGCGTGTTCAGCGCCGACCCGCGGATCGTGCCCGACGCCCGCAAGCTCCCGTATCGTCAGCTTCGAGGAGATGCTCGAGATGGCCGCCTCGGGCGCCAAGGTGCTGCAGCTGCGCTCGGTCGAGTACGCGCGCACCCACGGCGTCCGGATCCACTGCCGCTCGAGCTTCGAGGACGGTCCCGGTACCGTTGTGCTCGGAGAGGACGAGACGATGGAACATCCCCTCATCACCGCCGTCACGCACTCGACCGACGAGGCGCGGATCACGCTGCTCGGCGTGCCCGACCGCCCGGGCGCCGCGGCGGCGATCTTCCGCGCGCTCGCCGACGCCGGCTGCAACGTCGACACGATCATCCAGAACGAGCCGCTCGGGGAGGGCCGCGACGCCGAGGTGTCGTTCACGCTGCCCGAGCGAGGATCTGCGCGCGGCCGAGCGGCGCGCTCGAGCTCGGTCACTCGCGAGCTCGGCGATCGCCCGCGTCGACACCGACCGCGAGATCGGCAAGGTCTCGATCGTCGGCGCCGGCATGCGCTCGCACCCGGGCGTCGCCGCGAAGGTGTTCAGCACGCTCGCCGGCGAGGGGATCAACATCGAGATGATCTCGACCTCGCCGATCAAGATCTCGTGCGTGATCCGCGCCGAGGACGTGCCCGCAGGCGGTCCGCGCGCTGCACGACGCGTTCGAGCTCGGCGCCGGCGGAGATCAAGCACGGACGGAGGGGCCGCGATGACGCCGGATCCGCGCGTCGCCGTCGTCGGCGCCACCGGCGCCGTCGGCACGACGATGCTCCGGCTGCTGCGCGAGCGCGGCTTCCCGGCCTCGGAGATCGTCCCGTTCGCCTCCGAGCGCTCGGCCGGGCGCGAGCTCGACGGCGCTGCACCGTGCGCGCCGCTGGCCGAGGCGGACGATCGGCGGCTTCGACATCGCGCTGTTCTCGGCCGGCTCGGCGGTCTCGCGCGAGTGGGCGCCGCGGTTCGTCGCGCACGGGGCGGTCGTGGTCGACAACTCCTCGCTGCTGGCGGATGGACCCCGAGGTGCCGCTGGTCGTCTCCGAGGTCAATCCCGAGGCGCTCGACGCCCACAACGGCATCATCGCCAACCCGAACTGCTCGGCGATGCAGGCGCTGGTGGTGCTGAAGCCGATCGACGACGCGGCCGGGCTCGAGCGGATCGTGTTCAGCTCCTATCAGTCGACCTCGGGCACGGGCGCCGCGCGCGGTCGCGGAGCTCAAGGACCAGGCCCACGCGATCCTGCACGGCGATCGAGCCGCCGGCGCCGGAGGTCTACCCGCACCAGATCGCCTTCAACGTGCTGCCGCAGGTCGAGACGTTCAAGGACGGCGACGACTACACCACCGAGGAGCGCAAGGTGATCGCCGAGAGCCGCAAGATCCTCGGCCTGCCGGACCTGCGGATCACCGCCACCTGCGTCCGCGTGCCGGTGCTCAACTGCCACTCCGAGTCGCTGAACGTCGAGACGCGCGAGCGACCTCAGCCCCGAGCGGTGCCGCGAGCTGCTCGCCGCGCGCCCCGGCGTGGTCGTCGTCGACGAGCCCGCCGCGGGCCGCTACCCGCTGGCCTCCGAGGCCGCCGGGCGCGACGAGGTGTTCGTCGGGCGGATCCGCCGCGACGAGTCCAACCCGCGCACGCTCAACATGTGGGTCGTCGGCGACAACCTGCGCAAGGGCGCCGCGACCAACGCGGTCCAGATCGCCGAGCTGCTGGTCGACGCCGGCTGCTGCGGGCTCGCGCTGCCGCCGAGCGACCGCTCACGCGGCTAGCGTCGCGCGCAGCTCGCGCCGCGTGCTGACGCCGAGCTTGCGGTAGATCCGCCGCGCGTGCGTGCGGACGGTCTCGATCGCTGACGTGGAGCGTCGCCGCGATCTCGGCGTTCGAGCGGCCGCCCTGCAGCAGCTCGAGCACGTCGGCCTCGCGCGGGGTCAGAAGGTCGGGCCCGTCGGGCGCGTGCTCGGTCGTGGTGCCGACGGGGGCAGCACGTGCAGGCCCGCGCGAGGCGAGGTGGATCGCGTGGAGGATGTCGCGTGCCTGGGTGCTCTTCGCCAGGCACGCGGTCGCCCCGAAGGCGAGCATCTGACGGGATCTCGGCCGGCGTCGGCCGGTTGGCGAGCACGAGCAGCCGGGTGCCGGGGTAGCGCGTGGTGCAGCTCGCGCAGCTCGGCGGCGCTGCTCAGCGACCCGAAGTTGAGGATCGCCACGCTCGGCCGGTAGGCGCCGAGGGCAGCGGCGAGCTGCCCGTGCGGGCACGTCGGCGGCCGACGAGCTCGAGGCTCTCATCCTCGTCGATCAGCGCCTGCAGACCGCGGCTGACGATGTCCTCGAAGTGGGCGAGGGCGACGGAGATGGGGGGACGGTTGACCATGCGTCGGCTCTCGCGGCTCCGGTCGCCTCCGCAGCGCGTACACAGACTATCGGCAAATCGCGCGGCAAGAGGGTGAGTCCGGCATCACCCGTTCACGGCCGCGACATCCCCCCAAGATCACCCGCGAGAGGGGACGACGGCGGTCGGTGCGCCCGCCACCATGCTGTCCACGCTTGTCGCCGGGAGGCACAGAGCTGGCGAGGCGAAGCACCGCTGAGGCATCGGGCGGCGACCTCGGCGCGCCAGCCAAGGCGGCAACAGGCGGTTGGATCGCGGCTCGAGCGCGGGTCCCGGAGGCGGGCCGCCGCTCGCCGCGACGTCTGGCTGCTCGACGCCGTGGCGGCAGCGCGGCGCGGCCGCGCGTCGCAGAGCCGCCGAGTGCGCACAGCCGCCGGCGCCTGGGCCCGGCGACGACCGAGGTCGACCAGTCGATCACCGAGGTCGGCCGCACGATGTGCTTGTTCATCCCGAGCTCCTTGGGGGAGAGCCCGAGCGCGAGCCCGACGAGCTGCGGCAGGTGCAGCACGGGCATCCCGAGCTCGCGCCCGGACGACCTTGGCCGCGGCGGGCTGCTGGAGGTCGAGGTTGAGGTGGCAGAGCGGGCACGGCACGACGAGGCAGTCGGCCTCGGCGTCGATCGCGTCGCCGAGGTGGCGGCCGGCCATCGTCAGCGACGCCTTCTTGTTCATCGTCACGATCGGGAAGCCGCAGCACTTGTAGACGCCGGCGTAGTCGATCACGGTGCCGCCGAGCGCCTCGATCACCATGTGCAGGTAGCGGTCGCGCGGGTGCTCGTCGTCGATCCCGAGGCGCTCGTTCGGCCGCACGATGTAGCAGCCGTAGAACGGCCCGACGCGCAGGTCGGTGAGCGGCTGGTTGACCTTCGCCTTGAGGGTGTCGAGCCCGATCTCCTCGACCAGCAGCCAGAGGAAGTTCTTGTTGGTCAGGCCCTTCTCGTAGCGCAGGCCCTCGTCGGTCAGGTCTGCGTTGACGTGCTCGCGGTACTCGGTGTTGGCGTCGAGCCGCTCCTGGCACTCGGACTGCGCGCCCTGGCAGGTCGAGCAGATGTTCATCATCAGCTCGCCGTCGGTCTGCTGGGCGAGCGCGAACGTGCGCGCGTTGAGCGTGTCGGCGAGCTCCTGGTTGTGCTCGGCGATCACGCCGGCGCCGCAGCAGGAGGCGCGGTCGAGCTCGATCAGCTCGATGTCGAGCAGCGGCGCGACCTTGGCCATCGATCCGTGCAGCTCAGGCGTGAACCCGCGGCTCACGCAGCCGGGCCAGTAGGCGACCTTCATGCGGTCTCGCTTTCGGTCGGGGGTCTCGGGCAGGCCCGTCGGCTGCGGGCTCGCTCCTCGTCCTCGTACCCGATCACGTACAGGTTGAGCTCGTAGCGCTCCTTCTCGTCCCTCGATCTTCTTGAAGATCTGCTTGACCTCCGGCGAGGCCTTGTGCGGGTGCGTCAGCGCGCCTTCAGGCGTCATCTTCCCGCGCGGCATCGCCTTGGCCGCCGCCGGCAGCGAGCCGAGCAGCTCCGGCACGGCCGCGGGTGGAACTTGCCGCCGTAGGAGTCGGGCAGCAGGTCGGCCTCGTGCAGCAGGCCGTTGCGCTCGACGTTCTTGACGAACGCGTGCTCGTGGCGGTAGCCGTTGTTGCGGTCCTTGATCTGTGGTCAGTGCCGGCGATGCGCCGCAGGCGCATGATCTGGCTCATCGGCGCGACGTCCTTGGGGCAGGCGTCGATGCAGTTGAAGCAGTGCGTGCAGTCGTAGATGCCGTGCTCGTCCTCGGACAGGTCCTTGAGCCGCTCGAGCTGCTCGGCGTCGCGCGGGATCGCCGACGAAGCGGTAGGCCTTGGCGAGCGCGGCCGGGCCGATGAAGCAGCGGATCGACCTCCATCGAGAGGCAGTCGGACACGCAGGCTCCGCACTGGATGCAGGCCATCGTCTGGGTGACGTCGACCATGTTCTCGTGCGGGACGATGTACTCGCGCTCGGGAATCGGCTCCTTGTTGATCAGCCACGGCGTGACGCGCTGGATCTTCTTCCAGTGGACCGCGTCCATGTCGACGATCAGGTCGCGGATCACCGGCATGTTGCCCATCGGCTCGACTGTCGATCACGGTCGGCGTCATCCGTGGTCGCCTTCGTCTCGCGCTTGGCGGCGTCGTCGAGGTGGGTGTTGCAGGCGAGGCCCGGCTTGCCGTTGATCCGCACGCCGCAGGAGCCGCAGATCGCCTGCTGGCAGGAGCAGCGGATCCCGATCGAGCCGTCGGTGTCGGCCTTGACCCTGAGGATCGCGTCGAGCACCGAGACGTGCTCTTCCATCTCGACCGTGTGGTCGTCCCAGTACGCCGCCTCGCCCGACTGCGGGTCGTAAGCGGCGGATCCTCAGCGTGTACTCGGGCATCCGGTCAGTACGTCCTTTCCTGGGGCTCCCAGCGGGTGATCGTGACCGGCGAGTAGCTCGACCTTCGGCTCGTCGGCGCCGTTGGCCGAGATGTCGATGTGCTTGAGCCATTCGTCGTCGTTGCGCTCGGGGAAGTCGGTGCGGAACTGCGCGCCGCGGGACTCCTTGCGCTCCATGGCGGCGACCACGATCGTCTCGGCGACATCGAGCATGTAGCCGAGCTCGATCGCGCCGATCACGTCCTGGTTGAAGACCGTGCCGCGGTCGTCGATCGCCGCCTTGGGCGCCTCCTCCTTGAGCCGGCGGACGATCTCGTGCGCCGGTCGCCAGCCCCTCGGCGTCGCGGAACACGGCGACAGTACTGGTTCATCGTCTTGCCGAGCTCGTCCTTGATCGCCGCGACGCGCCGGCCGCCGGGCTCGCGGTCGATGATCGCGTCGATCGATCGCTGCACGTCGGCGACCTTCGCCTGCGGGGTGGTGGGCATCGGCATCGCCTTCGCCTGCGCGGCGGCGTGCTCGCCCGAGCGACGGCCGAAGATCAGCGTGTCGAGCAGCGAGTTGGCGCCGAGGCGGTTGCCGCCGTGGACCGAGACGCAGGCGACCTCGCCGGCCGCGTACAGCCCCGGGATGTTGGTCAGGCCGTCGGAGTCGGTCTTGACCCCGCCCATGATGTAGTGCATGCCGGGGCGGATGTGGATCGGCTCGCGGGTGATGTCGACGCCGGCGAAGTCGCGGCCGATGTTGACGATCTCGCGCAGCGCCTCGAGCGTGCGCTTGCGCGGGACCTTGGTGATGTCGAGGGCGACGGTGCCGTCGGGGAAGCCGCGGCCCTCGTTGATCTCGGTCTGCTCGGCGCGCGAGACGACATCGCGTGAGGCCAGCTCGAGCTTGTTGGGCGCGTAGCGCTCCATGAACCGCTCGCCCTGGGCGTTGAGGAGCCAGGCGCCCTCGCCGCGGGCGCCCTCGGTGATCAGGAAGCCGTTGCCCGCCAGCGTGGTGGGGTGGTACTGGACCATCTCCATGTCCATCAGCGTGGCGCCGATGCGGTAGGCCTGGGCGATCCCGTCGCCGGTCACGATCAGGCCGTTGGTCGTCGGCTTGAAGGCCTGGCCGGCGCCGCCGGAGGCGAGGATCACGGTCTTGGCGTTGAACACCTCGAGACGGCCGTCGCGCAGGTTCCGGCAGATCGCGCCGACGCAGCGGCCCTGTTCGTCCTGGAGCAGGTCGGTCGTGAACCACTCCTCGTAGCGGTCGAGCTGCTCGTGGTGCTTCATCAGCTGCTCGTAGAGCACGTGCAGGATCGCCTGGCCGGTGATGTCGGCGACGTAATAGGTGCGCGCGGCGGAGGCGCCGCCGAACGCGCGCGTGCCCAGGTGGCCGTCGGGCGAGCGGTGGAAGGTGACCCCGATGTGCTCGAGGTAGAGGATCTCGTCGGGCGCTTCGCGGCACATGATCTCGATCGCGTCCTGATCGCCGAGATAGTCCGAGCCCTTGACCGTGTCGTACGCGTGAGACTCCCACGTGTCCTCCGGATTGAGGGCCGCGTTGATCCCGCCGGCGGCCGCGACGGAGTGCGAACGGACGGGGTGAACTTTGGAGATGATCGCTACCGAGGCGCCCGCGTTGGCGGCGGCGAGAGCGGCTCGCTGGCCGGCGAGTCCGGCGCCGATGATGAGGACGTCATGGGAGGGCATGTGGCGATTCTATTCATCGGCCGAGATCCGACGATCGCCGATTGACGCCGCCACGTTCGGGCAGCCGCCCAACAAGGGCGGCGGTAGCCGCCCCCATAAGCCGGTCATTCGTCCGCGTCCACGCAAGCGCCGCTGCCCGCGAGCGTTCTCGCTCAGGACGCGGGGGAGCCGAGCGCCGACTGCAGCGCCCGCCGGACCTGCTCGATCGTGACCACACCGCTCAGCATGCCGTCGCGATCGACGGCCATCACCGCCCCCAGCGCGCCCAGCGATTCCGACGCGAGCACCTCGGTCAGCGGCCGGTCCTCGCTCACGCCCCAGGCGTCCGCATCGCCGGCATCGAGCACCGCGCCGACGGTGAGCCAGCCCTCGCCGCCGTCGATCGCCGCCTGCACGCGCTCCTGACGAGCGATGCCGAGGAACCGGCCGTCACGGTCGACGACCGGGAACCAGGGCCAGCCGTAGCGCAGGAAGTACGCGTCGATGGCCTGGCCGACGGCGGTCTCGCCGGGGATCGCCACGGGCTGGCGGTCCATGATGTCGGCGACGCGCACGCCCTCGATCCGCTCGGTCAGCGCCGACTGGACGAGCGCCCCGCGGGCCGCGGAGCCGATCAGGAACGCGAGTGCGATCAGCCACAGGCCGGCGAAGCTGCCCGTGGCAAGGATCCAGAAGATGCCCAGGCCGCCGAGGATGATCGCGAAGCCCTGCCCGAGCTTGGCGGCCACGCGCGTGCCCCGCGTCTTGTCGCCGGTCCGCTTCCACACGATCGCCCGGGCGATCCGGCCGCCGTCGAGCGGGAAGGCCGGCACGAGGTTGAAGATCAGCAGCAACACGTTCCAGAACAGCAGCCACGAGAGCGAGAGCAGGACCGGGGTGATCGTGACGGTCCCGTCGAGCACGGCGGCGTGGGTGAGGCGGTGCGGGCCGACGATGGCGAGGTCGACCACGAGGCACACGAGCACGAAGCCGAACGTGGCCAGCGGGCCGGCGGCGGCGATTCTGAACTCCTCGCCCGGCGTGCGCGCGTCACGGCTCATCCGGGTCAGGCCGCCGAACAGGAACAGGTCGATCGATTGCACCTCGATCCCCTGCCGCCGAGCGACCAGCGCGTGGCCGAGCTCGTGCACGATCAGCGATCCGAACAGCAGCAGCACGGTGATCACCGTGGTCAGATATGCGACCGAGTCGGAGCTGTGCAGCGCGGTTCGGAACTGGGCCGATACGGTGAAGATGAGCAGGAACAGGATCAGGAACCAGCTGGCGTCGACCCCGATCCGGATCCCGAATGCGTCCATCAGCTTGATGGACCCTGAGCGCCTGATCATGCTGCAATGGTCGCACAGGCGGGTAGGGTGACGAGCGGGGCGTTTCAGAGCTACAAGGAGCAACCGATGAGTGAGCGTGTTGGAGAGTTGCGGGAGCGGCTCGCTGAGGTGGTCGACCTGCGGAACGCGGGGCGGCTCCTGCAATGGGACCAGCAGACGATGATGCCCCCGCGTGGCGGCGCCTCGCGGGCCGATTCGCTGGCCACGCTCGAGCGCCTGAGCCACGAGATGTTCGTCTCGGCCGACACCGGGCGCCTGCTCGAGGCCGCCCAGGCGGACCTGAACGGCACCCCGCCCGACAGCGACGACGCCTGCCTGGTGCGGGTCGTGACGGGTCGCTGGGAGAAGGCGCGTCGTGTGCCCTCCGAGCTGGCGGCCGAGCTCGCTCACGCCGGCTCGATCGGCCAGGAGGCGTGGGTCGAGGCCCGCAGCAGGTCGGACTTCGCGGCGTTCAAGCCTCACCTCGAGCGCAACCTCGAGTTGGCTCGGCGCTACGTCGACTGCTTCGACGACTTCGACTGTGCCTACGACGCACTGCTCGACGACTACGAGCCGGGGATGAAGGCGACCGAGGTGGCCGCGCTGTTCGCCGAGCTCAAGTCCGAGCTGGTGCCGCTGATCGCCACGATCGCCCAGCGGCCCGACGCGGTTGATGCGTCGTGCCTGCACGGGCACTTCCCGATCGACCGCCAGCGCCGGCTCGTGGCCGCGGTGGTCGACCGCATGGGCTTCGACCGCCTGGCGTGGCGGATGGACGATGCCGTGCACCCGTTCGCGACCAGCGTCGGCTCCGCCGATGTGCGGATCACGACCCGCTGGGACGAGACCTACTTCCCCTCGGGCCTGTACGGCGCGATGCACGAGTGCGGCCATGGGCTGTACGAGGCCGGGATCGATCCCGCACTCGCGCGCACGCCCCTGGGCAGCGCCGACTCGCTCGGCCTCCACGAGTCCCAGAGCCGGATGTGGGAGAACATGGTCGGCCGCGGCGCGAGCTTCAGCCACTACCTCGCACCGCTCGTGGCGGCTGAGCTCGGCAACGGTCTGGCCGGGTTCGACCCGGCAACCTACTATCGCGCCGTCAACAAGGTGGCACCGTCGTTCATCCGCGTCGAGGCGGACGAGGCCACATACGGCCTGCACATCGCGCTCCGCTTCGAGCTCGAGCAGGAGCTGATCGAGGGCCGCCTCGCGGTCTCCGACCTGCGCGAGGCCTGGAACGCGCGCTGCAAGGAGTACCTCGGCCTCGAGGTGAGGAACGACGCCGACGGTGTCCTGCAGGACGTCCACTGGGCGGCCGGCCTGATCGGCTACTTCCCCACCTACGCGCTCGGCAACATGATCGCCGGCCAGCTGTGGGAGAAGATCGCCAGCGACGTGCCCGACCGCGACGAGCGCATCGCCGCCGGCGAGCTCGCCCCCCTGCGCGAGTGGCTCCGGGAGAACGTCCACCGTCACGGATCGAAGTTCCCGACCCAGGACCTGCTGCGGCGTGTGGTCGGCGGACCGATCGAGGTGCAGCCGTTCGTGCGGTACCTGAAGGCGAAGCTGGGGGATGTGTACGGGCTGTAGGTGCGGGGTGGCTGTCGGTGGTGGTGGGTGGTGGTGGGGCCGACGTTGAACGGCTGCTGGGGAAGGGGGGGTGGCGCCATGGGCGTAGCCGCCGGGTCGGCGGGCCGGCCGGGCCGGTGGATGCTGGGGTGTGTGGGCCCCTGGAACATCCATTTCGTGGCCTCTCGGTGCTGCGTCCGCGCGCCGCGGAACTTAATGGCTGTGTGGCAGCCATTGAGTTCCTCGACGGCCCCCCGGTTCGGCGAGATGCCACGAAATGGCGGTTCGCCCGGCCAGACCCGACGCCCCCCTTCCCCGCCGACCGGTTGAGGCGTCGCACACCAAGGACGCCGCACGGACGACACGCCAGCAACCCCGGCCCTACACGCCCAGATGCCGCCGCAGGAAGTCCGCCTGGTCGGCGACCGCCAGCTCGAACGCGGAGCCCGTGTAGACGTCGAAGTGGCCGAACGGGTAGCGCTTGATCTCGGCCCGGGGCGCCTGCTCGGCGTAGCGGAGCGCGGTCGCGGCGGGGGCGACGGAGTCGCGCTCACAGATGCAGAAGAGGATCGGGCAGGTGATGTTGGCGGCGGAGCGGCCGGGACGGTAGAGCCCGATGTGGAGGAGGATGCGCGCCGCGACCGCGTCGTCGAACTCGAGCCCGGGTGGGATCAGGGCGCGGTAGCCGGGCTCGGCGTCGCGGGCGGTCATCAGCGCGGCCGACCCGGGCGGGCCGACGAGCGGCACGCGGACGGGCGGGGCGCCGCGGACCCGCGAGAGCTCGTCGCGCAGGGCGAGCGCGGTGCAGAGCGCGAGGGCGCGGGGACTGGCGGCGCGGATGGAGGCGAGACCGTCGGTGAACGGGCACTGGCTGACCACGGCGGCGACGCGACCGTCGCGGGCGGCGGTCTCGATCACGTGGCCGCCGCCGAACGAGCTGCCCCAGATGGCGATCCGGGTGGGATCGATCCCGGGCAGAGAGCGTGCGTAGCGCAGGGCCGAGGCCCAGTCGGTCAGCTGGCGCTCGATGTCGAGCAGCTGGCGGGGCAGGCCGGCGCTGTCGCCGAAGTGGCGGTAGGTGAACGCGAGCGCGGTGATGCCCTCGGCGGCGAAGCGCTCGGCGAACGGCGCGAGGCCCAGCTCGCGGGTGGCCCCGAGTCCGTGGCCGAGGATCACCAGCGGCCGGTCGCCGGCCGGCGGGCCGGCGGGCTCGAACAGCCATGCGCGGCAGTCCACGTCGTCGGAGCGGAAGCTGACCTCGAGCCTCTGTGCGGCGCCGGTGCTCATCCGTGGGCGACCCGCGGCCGGTGGCGGTCGATGATCGACTCGAGCTCGACGCCGCGGGGCAGCGTTCCGTACGCGTGGCCGTTGTCGCCGGCCAGCCGCGAGGCGCAGAACGCGTCGGCCACCGCCGGCGGGCTCGAGCGCACGAGCAGCGAGCCCTGGAGCGCGAGCGCCATCCGCTCGACCACGCTGCGGGCCCGCACCTCGATGTCGCTGAAATCGGCGAGCTCGGATTCGAGGCGGTCGATCGGCGCCGTCGAGCCGTGGGTCGGCGCCGCGGGCCAGCGACACCTCGGCCAGGAACGCCTCGGCGGTGCCGCGTTCGCGTGAGAGCGCGCGCAGGACGTCGAGGCAGATCACGTTGCCCGATCCTTCCCACACCGAGTTCAGCGGCGCTTCCCGGTACAGGCGCGGCATCCCCGACTCCTCGACGTAGCCGTTGCCACCGAGAACCTCGAGCGCCTCGGCGGCGTGACCCGGTGCGCGCTTGCAGACCCAGTACTTGAGCACGGCGGTGGCCACGCGCCGGAACGCGGCCGCATCCCCGGCCCCATCGGCGGCCTCGTCGTAGGCACGGGCGAGGCGGAGTCCGCCGGCCGTGGCGGCCTCGGACTCCAGGCACAGGTCGGCGAGTACGTTGCGCATCAAGGGCTGCTCGGACAGCGGCTTGCCGAAGGCCGAGCGATGGGCCGCATGGTGGGTCGCGTGGGCAACGGCCGCCCGCATCCCCGCGGCCGAGCCGAGCGTGCAGTCCAGGCGCGTATGGCCGACCATCTCGATGATCGTCGGGACCCCGCGGCCCGGCTCGCCGACGATGTGGGCCAGGGCGCCGTCCAGCTCGATCTCAGAGCTGGCGTTGGAGCGGTTGCCGAGCTTGTCCTTGAGGCGCTGGAGGCGGATCTGGTTACGGGAGCCGTCGGGCAGGATCCGCGGTAGGAGGAAGCAGGTCACGCCGGCCTCGGTCTGGGCCAGCATCAGAAACATGTCGCACATGGGCGCGGAGCAGAACCACTTGTGCCCGGTCAGCACGTACTCACCCTCGATGCCCGTCGGCTCCGCGCGGGTCGTGTTGGCCCGCACGTCGGAGCCGCCCTGCTTCTCGGTCATCGCCATGCCGCTGAGCGCACTCGTCTTCTCGGGCAGCGGCACGAGTGCGGGGTCGTACTCGAGCGAGGTGAGCTTCGGCTCGAGGCGGGCGGCCAGCGCCGGGGTGGTCCGCAGCGCCGGCACGGCGGCGAAGGTCATCGTCACCGGACATTGGTGGCCGGCCTCGACCTGGCTGGCCACGATCAACAAAGCCGCTCGGGCGGCGTGGGCTCCGGGCTGGGGCTCGCGCCAGGGGAGCGAGGCGATCCCGCTGCCGATCGAGATCCGCATCAGCTCGTGCCAGGCCGGATGGAACTCGACCGCGTCGATCCGGTTGCCGTAGCGGTCGTGGGTGCGCAGCCGCGGCGGGTTCTCGTTGGCCAATCGCCCGAGCTCGAGCGTCTCCTGGCGGCCGGCCAGCTCGCCCAGTGCCAGCACCCGATCGCGCGCCCAGTCCCCGCCCTCGCGGCTCACGGCTTCCATCAGCGGACGGTCCTCCGCGGCCAGGTTGTAGTCCTGCAGCGGAGGCGGCTGATTGGCCACCTCGTGCGTGGCGGGCCGGCGTTCCCGTGCGATCGACATCGGCGGAAGTGAATCACTCGCGCTGGGATAGCATCGATCAGACGGTGGCCCGACCGCCCCCGTGTCCAGCCGCCGCGCGCCCTACGACCAACGTTCTGCGATCCGCCTCGAGGAGATGACCCAGTGACACAGCCTGTGAAAGTTGCCGTGACCGGAGCCGCCGGCCAGATCGGCTACGCGATCCTGTTCCGGATCGCCAGCGGACAGCTGCTCGGTCCCGATACGCCGGTCAGGCTGTCGCTGCTCGAGATCCCGCCGGCGGTCAAGGCGGCCGAGGGAACGGCCATGGAGTTGGACGACTGTGCGTTCCCGCTGCTGGACGGGATTGACATCTCGGATGATCCCAACGTGGCCTTCGAGGCCGTCAACATCGCGCTGCTGGTCGGTGCCCGCCCGCGCTCGAAGGGCATGGAGCGTGGCGATCTGCTCGAGGCCAACGGCGGCATCTTCAAGCCCCAGGGGCAGGCTCTGAACGCGCATGCCGCCTCGGACATCAAGGTGCTCGTGGTCGGGAACCCGGCCAACACCAACGCGCTCATCGCGATGAGCAACGCGCCCGACATTCCCCGCGAGCGGTTCACCGCGATGACCCGGCTCGATCACAACCGCGCGATCGCCCAGCTGGCGAAAAAGACCGGCGCGGGGGTGTCCGAGATCACCAACATGACGATCTGGGGCAATCACTCGGCCACGCAGTACCCGAACATCTTCCACGCCAAGGTGAAGGGTCAGAACGCCGCCGAGGTCGTGAACGACCAGAGCTGGCTGGAAAGCGACTTCATCCCCACCGTGCAGAAGCGCGGCGCGGCCATCATCGAGGCCCGCGGCGCGTCGAGTGCCGCGTCGGCGGCCAACGCCGCGATCGACCATGTGCACGACTGGGTGCTCGGGACGCCGGAGGGTGACTGGGTATCGATGGCGATTGCATCGGACGGCTCCTACGGCGTCGACGACGGTGTCATCTCGAGCTTCCCGGTCACCACGTCGGGTGGCACCTACAACGTCGTCCAAGGCCTGGACCTCGACGACTTCTCCCGCGCCCGCATCGATGCGACCGTCGCCGAGCTCGGCGAGGAGCGCGACGCGGTGAAGGATCTCGGCCTCATCTAGCCAGGTACTGATCACAGGCCCGCGCCGCCGGCCGGGGGCGCGGGTCGAGACGTCGGAGTGCGTATCGGCCGCTGTGCGGGCCCGTCAGCTCGAGGCGACCGGATACCAGCCCTGGCCCTCGCGCCGGATCGACCCGTCGGAGACGAGCTTCGGCATCACGCGGTACAGGTAGTTGGGCTGGATCTTCAGCGCCTCGGCGAGCTGCGGGATGGTGATTCCGGGCTGGGCCACGACCAGCTCGAGCGCCTGATTGGAGCGGGTGTTACCGCCGCGCCGGCCGCGGGGGCGGCCAGGGCGCCGGGTCCCGCGACGGGGTGCGCTCGACGCTGACCCCGAGCCCGGCGGGCGGCCGGGACCGCGTCGAGCGCCAACGAGCGCCGCCCGTGCAGCCTCCAGCTTGGCGGTCTCCTCCTTGAGCTCGCGCAGTCGCTCGTCGATGTCCTTGACCGTACTGTCAACAAAGCCAGCCAACGTGGCCTCCTTACCTTCGCAGTGAAGTTACAGGGAGAAAAGATACAGAGGTGACACCGGCACCGACGCCGGTCGGTACCACCGATCGCGTGCCGGTACGACACGGTTGACAGTGCAACGAGCGTCAGCCGCGTTCGGCGAGGGCCTTCAACCGTTCCAACGACTTGTGCGCCTCACGCTCGGAGACGCCGCCGACGAACACCCGGCCGGCCACGGCTCCGAGCCGTCCGCCGGGTGTCGTGAACTCGTTGGTGTAATCGAACCTGGTGGCACCGTTGTCACCGGAGAGCTCGTACCGGGTGAGGGCGCGGGAGTGGGCGGGCCCGCGTCCTTCCCACTGTGCGCGATTGGGTGCGCTCACGTCGGTGAGCGTCCAGCTCACCTTGAACGTGACTCCGCGGATGTGCATGCTCTGTTCCATCGTCGCGCCCGTGCCCATGGGCTTACCGGAGACCGCGCCGAGAGCACGGTGGATGGTCACCCATTCACGAAGACGGTCAGGGTCCATCACGATCTCCCAGACGCGCTCGATGGGCGCATCGATCTGAATCTTGGCGTTGACGAGGCTCATCGCGGGGCGCAGACACTAACGTGGATCATGATCGCTGGGGGACGCCTAGCGGGCGGCCAGACCCTCGGTCGCCTCCCAGTCCCGGAGCGCGCGCTCGATCGCCGCATCGAGCCGATGCATCCGTACCCCCAGCAGCGCCGGTCCCCGATTGTCGCGCGGCAGCAGGTCCTCGCCCAGGCTCTCCATCAGCGGTCCGACGAGCGCGTGGTCCTCGCCGGCGATCATGGCCGACAGCCGGCTGGCGATCGGGGTCAATGTGAGGTGCTTGAGTGACAGCGTGGGCCGGCCCACGAGCATGTGGTGCCGGATGCGGTCGATCAGCTCACCGTAGGAGACGACGTCGGGTCCGGCGACGTCAAGCGAGGCACCGCTGACCTGGTCGCTGCTCGCGGCGCGGGCCAGCAACTCGATCACGTCGCGCTCGTCGATCGGCGCGGTGACATGTGTGCCCCACGCCGGCACGGCGAGCACCGGCATCCGCTCGACGAGGCGCACGAGCAGCCGGAACGAACGTGACTGGGCGCCGATCACGATCGAGGCGCGGAAGGCCACCGAATCGGGGATGGTCCCGAGCAGGACCTGCTCGACCGCGAGCCGGCTGGCGAGGTGAGGCGAGACCGGGCCCCCCGAGGGGACCAGTCCGCCGAGGTAGACGATCCGGCCGACGCCGGCCGTCCGAGCGGCGCGGGCGAAGTTCTCGGCCGAGCGCCGCTCGAGTGAGTCGAAGCTTCCGTTCGTGCTCGCCTCCATCGAGTGGATCAGGTAGTAGGCGACGTCGATCCCCGCGAGGGCCGCGTCGAGGCCGCGGCCGGAGATCGCGTCGCCGTCGACGAGGTCCACGGAAAGGCCGGGGTCGAGGGTCGCGGCGGCCGGGTTGCGGGTGAGACCGCGGAGCACGTGACCCTCGCGCCTGAGGCGGGGAGCCAGACGCGAGCCGACGGAGCCGGTCACGCCGGTCACGAGGATGTTCATGGTCAAGAAAATACGATGACGTCGAGCTCGCGCGGGGAGTGGACTCCGCGGATGGAGCGCTGCTCGATGTCTGATGTCCGGCTCGGGCCGGCGGCAAACACAACGTTGGCGGGGGGCGCCGACGACGTCAGGCCGAGCTTGAGCAGGGCCTCGTGAACGCCCTCGACGAGATCGCGCTCGGCCAGCAACGCGATCTGGCGTGCGGGCAGCAGACCCGTGGCCCGCGGGCGTCCGGCCCGGTGGGCCCAGCCGATCGCGCCCGTGCTCTGCACGCCGACGTCGGCCACGATCAGCGATACATCGGCCTCGGCCGGTGGTGCTTCGCGGTCGGCAATCGTGTCCAGCGTGTCCTCGCGCCAGCGGGCCACGGTGCCCTCGCCGATCAGCTCCCGGGCGAGGGCTCGCGCGGCGTCCAGCGAATCGGCGCGATGCAGCCGGCCGCCCGCCTCGGCGAGCAGCCGCTCGAATCCGAGCAGTCGGTCGGCGTCAGCCACGCCGCCGCCGCCACCGCGCGTGGAACGGCTCCGGGTCCGGACCGAGGGCGTCGCGTCCATCGGTGAAGCGGCTGAACGGAAACGGCGCGCGAGCATGCCAGCCGCCGTCTTCGTGCTCCCGGGCGATGGCGGACCACAGCGGCGCGAGGGCGCGACCGCCGGTGGCGGCGGTCGCCCGATACGTGGCGGGCCGCGACCACATCGCCGCCCAGGCGCGGAACAGCGTGCCCTCGGGGTCGGGCCGCCGGCCGGCCGCCGCGCGTCTTGCGGCCGCGGTTCGCGCGCGCAGCATGACCAGCTGGTCGTCGAGCGGAATCTTGACCGGACACGCCTCCACGCATGCGCCGCACAGGGATGAGAACCAGGGCAGCTTGGCCGTGTCCGGCGTGAGTCCCTCGAGCAGCGGTGTGATCACGGCGCCGATCGGTCCGCTGTAGGTGCTCCCGTATCGGTGGCCGCCGACCTGACGGTAGACCGGGCACGCGTACATGCAGGCACCGCAGCGGATGCAGTGCAGCGCCGGCTCGAACTCGGTGCCCTGGATCGACGAGCGTCCACCGTCGAGCAGCACGAGGTGAAGCTGCTCGGGCCCGTCGTCGCCGTCGCGGGCGGGGCCGGTGATGTAGGAGGTCGATGCGGCCGCGGGCACGCCGTGAGCCGCCAGCGGCAGCATCTGGACCATGTGCGCCGCTCCCTCCCAATCGCGCACGACCTTCTCGATCCCCATCACGGCGATGTGCACCCGCGGCAGCGAAGTGCAGAGGCGGATGTTGCCCTCGGACTCGACCAGCACCAGCGTTCCCGTCTGAGCCACGGCGAGGTTGACCCCGGTGATGCCGACGTCGGCGGCGAGGAACCGCTCTCGCAGGACGCCCCGCGCATGGTCGACGAGGCCGCGCGTGTCGTCGGGGTCGAGTGCGCGCCCCGACTCCCGGGAGAAGAGCTCCGCCACCTGGGCGGCGCTCAGGTGGACGGCCGGGGCGAGCAGATGAGAGGGCCGGTCGCCCATGGCCTGCACGATGTACTCGCCGAGGTCGGTCTCGACGGCGTCGATCCCGGCCGCGGCGAGGGCGTCGCCGAGCCCGATCTCCTCGCTGATCATCGATTTCGCCTTGACGGCGGTCCGCGCCCCCACCTCACGGCAGATGCGCACCACGTGCTCGTGTGCGTCGACCGCGGTCCGAGCGCGATGGACATGGCCGCCGGCCGCGCTCACGCGGCGGCTCAGGAGGTCGACCAGCTCGTCCATGTGGCCGACGGCGTCGGCCCGCACCGCGCGGGCCTGCTCCCGCCACTGCTCCCAGTCCACACGCGCCCGCGCCACGCCGCGCTGGCGGGCCCAGTTCCCGGCCGCGCGATGCAGGTTGCGCGCGACGCCGGCGTCGGGCTCGGCCTGCGGAGGCTCGTGCATGTGCGGGCTCATAACCGACCGTCGGGCTCGAGCAGGTCGACGAGATGGTGCACGGCCAGCGGAAGCCGGCGGCGTCGGGCGCGACCCTCGAGGTGCATCAGGCAGCCGACGTCGGTGGAGACGATCGCCCGGGCGCCCGCCGCGAGCGCCCGGTCGAGCTTCTCGTCGGCCATGGCCACCGAGATGTCGCTCATCTTGAGCGAGAACGTGCCGCCGAACCCGCAGCACAGCTCGCCGCGCTCGGTCTCGACCAGCGTGCAGCCGGCGACGCCGCGCAGCAGAGCGAGCGGGGCATCGGCCACGCCGAGGCCGCGCAGCAGATGGCACTCGTGGTGGTAGGCGACAGGCACCGGGGCGTGGTCATGCGAGCCCGGGTAGCGGCCGCCGACGTCGGAGCGCCCGAGCACGTCCACGACGAAGCTGGCCAGGTCGGTGGTCCTCGCGCCGAGTGTCCGGGCCAGATCCTGCTGCCGGGCCCCAGCGTCCTCGAACAGCCTCGGGTAGTGGTGGCGGACCATGTGGACGCAGGAGCCGAACGGCGCCACGATCGGGCCGTCGGTGTCGGCGAACGCATCAAGGAAATGGCCGGCGACCGTGCGCGCCGCCGCGGGATGGCCCGAGTTGAGCGCCGGCTGCCCGCAGCACGTCTGCTCGCGCGTGAACGCGACCTGGCATCCGAGGCGCTCGAGCAGGGCGACCGTGCGCTCGCCGACCCGCGGGTAGAGCAGATCGACCAGGCAGGTCACGAACAGCTGGACGGGCACTGCGGAGCTCGGCTCGATGACCACCGATTGAAACCTACGGAAAATGCGGCCGGTTCCTGTGCCGGCTGACAAAAGTCCCGCTCTTTGCTGGTTTCCGGGTTTGGCGGAAGTTCCTGCGTTTTCCGAGATTCACCGTTGCGCAAGGGGGGCGAGTTCCGCTTTGATGGCTGCAGTCGCAGATCGCAACGCAACCAGGGAACTGAGGTCGGGTACAGGTATGGCAACCGGGCGCACCGCTGCAGCGAAGGCGAGCTGCGAGAACTGTTTCTTTCACCAGAATCTCCTCTGCGCGCTCTCGGAAACCGGTCCCTGTCCGACCTTCCGCCCGGCCCATCCCGATGGGCTGCGGCCGCCGAGCCAGATGCGGTTCGTGTTCCGCCAAGAGCGGCGGCTGCAGGTGGCGTGGGCGTTTCCCTCGCCTCAGGAGCAGGTTGCGCTGCACGCGTAGGCGGGCTGCGGGCATCGCGCCGGCCGGGCGCACCCCGCCCCTGGCCGGTGGCCGCGGGCGCATCCGGCCCGCTCGACCGATATGTTTCGGGCCATGTACTGGCCCCTGATCGGCGCCTTCATCGCCTTCGTCCTCCTGGCCGTGTTCATGGGCTGGGTCCTGGACCCGAAGCGCCGCGGCGGCGAGCAGGGCAACGACCACTAGGTGGACTCGGCCTCCGCGGGTGCCGCGGCCGGCTCCTGCGCCGCAACCTGGGCGGCGGCGACCCGGACGGCGGCGGCGATGACCACGTCGTACTCGCGCTTGACATCGTCGCGGTCGGCGGGCTCCGGGATCGACTCCTCGCTCGAGCGCAGCAGCATCGCGGCCTGATCGAGCAGCAGCTCGCGCCGCTCCGCGGTAGTCGCGTGCTCCATGATCTTGCTCAGCGCCTCGAGCTGGCGGATCATCACCGCGGGCATCCCGCGGCCGGCCTGGCGGATCTTCTCGAACGCGCGCTCGACCAGTCGCGCGTAGGACACGTGTGAGGTGATGACGCGGACGTAGCCGTGGCTGTCGCGATGCACTCGCGTGGGATGCCAGCCGCTCGCAACCTTGCACAGGCTGTCGCCGAGCCAGTCGATGCAGGTCAGGGCCGTGAACGTGTCGTTGACCGCGGGCGACAGGGCGCGAATCGCGATCTCGACGAGCTGATCCACTGCGAACGCGAGATCCTGGGTCAGGGTCCGGAACGGGCCGGTCACGTGGGCGCGGCGCAGCTCGTGGGCGACGGCGGGCGCCGCCTCGGCGGGCCACACCTTGGCCATCGTGTGGCCGGCGACGAGGAAGTGCCCGGGCCGGTACAGCAGCCGGATGACCGAGCCCTTCTCGGTGGCGATCGCGCTCAGCGTCTGATGGCGGATGAACTGCAGATACCCGCTCGCGGGCGCCTGAACGGACCCGCCGCCCTCGTGCATCCGCCTCAGCAGCTCGGGCACCGATGGCCCGGCCTCGAGCACCGGCCGCCCCGTCCCGGCCTCGAGCTCGATCGCCTTGGACAGATCCTGCGCGATGCTCGCGATCACCTGGGGAAGCTGGATCGAGGTGGCGATGTGATGGATGAAGAAGATCAGGACCCCCATCGACACCGCGACCAGGCCGACGGACACCGTGACCGACAGATGCGGGACGAAGTCCGGCTGTCCGTGCGGACCGGGTGAGATCGAGACGAGCACCAGCGTCGCGTAGACAAAGGTGGCGACGAACGTGCCCAGCGTCACCTGCGTGCCGCGGTCGCGGATGAAGTTGCGCAGCATGCGCGGCCCGAACTGCGTCGAGGCCAGCGTGAGCGTGACGATCATGATCGAGAAGACGACGCCGACGACGGTGATCACCGCGGCGGCGAGCGCGGTCAGGATCTGCCGGGCCGCGTCGGCGTTCCCGACGATGACCCACGTCGGCAGGTGCACGTGGCCCTGATAGGCCGCGCGGTCGATCGCGTGGGTGACCCAGTACAGGATCACCGCAAGTCCGACCTCGATCGCCGGCACCAGCCACAGGTTGGTTCGCAACGCCTCGCGTCGCCACTCGGCGCCGGGCGAGAGCCGGAACATCAGGAGGGCATGGGGTCGGTGGGCACCATTGCGCGCGGGTCGTCGGGTGCCGACCAGACTTCCCGGCTCACCTCGAGCCATCGTAACGCGGGTGCCCGCGACGGGCGCGCCGTGAACCGCGTCGTGCACGGCGCGCCGCCGGTGGCGCGGCGAGCCAGGATGCCCGGATAGAGTGCGGCTGACACGAGAGAGGAGCGGTGTGCGGATCACCGTGCTTGGGAAGTCACCGGCTTGGCAGGACGCGGGCGGCGCATGCAGCGGCTACCTGATCGAAGAGGGAGACCACGCGCTCCTGCTCGATTGCGGCAACGGAGTGTTCTCGAAGTTGCGCGAGCGGCGTGACTACGTCGACATCGACGCCGTGCTGATCAGTCACCTGCACGCCGATCACATCCTCGATCTGGTCCCGTTCAGCTATGCGCTCACGTACGCCCCGCGCCAGCAGCCCGTCGCCGTCGGCGGTTGGCCGGGCACGAGTCATCCCGCGCGGCCGCTCCTGTACGCGCCGTTGGGCGCCGGCGAGAAGTTCCGCGGGCTCGTCGGCTGTTGGGGCAACGAGGACCTGATCGAGCGGGCGTTCGCGCTGCAGGAGTACGACATGTCCGACGAGATCACGATTGGCCCGTTCCGGGCCCGCTTCTGCGAGGTTCCCCACTACACGGAGACGTTCGCGGTGGAGATCTCGAGCGAGCGCGGCGCGCGGTTGACCTACAGCGCCGACTGCAGCCCCAACGACGAGCTGGTCACGTTCGCGGCCGGAACCGAGTTGCTGTTGATCGAGGCGACGCTGCCGCGGCCGGAGCGCACGGGCAAGCGGGGCCACCTGACGCCGGGCGAGGCGGGCGACCACGGTCGTCGCGCGGGCGCGAAGCGGCTGGTGATCACTCACTTCTCCGACGAGCTCGATCCCGAGTGGGCCAGCGCCGAGGCGTGCGAGGCCTTCGGCGGTCCGGTCGAGCTCGCCGCCGAGGGCGCCGTCTACACGATCTAGTCCTGGGACACACCACCGGTACCGTCGACACCGGGGCGTGAGACCCCGCCGCGGCGGCCGGGGGGTAACCTGACAGCGGTCCATGCCCGAGCGTGATCTATTCGCCAACTTCGAGCGCATGCGGCGCGAGATGGACGAGTTGTTCGGCGACGTCTTCGAGCGCACCGGGCTCTCTCGCAAGCGCGCGGGCTTCACGCCGGCGGTCGACGTCGCCTACACCTCGAATCCGCCGCGGGCGATCGTCACGGCCGAGCTGGCCGGGGTCGACATCTCCGAGCTCGAGCTCGAGATCCAGGGCCGCAAGCTGATCCTCTCCGGCCACCGCGGGCCCTCCGCGGTCGAGGGCGACGTCTATCAGCAGGTCGAGATCGAGCGTGGCCAGTTTCGTCGCGTCATCGAGCTCGGCGCCGACGTGCGCGCCGAGGAGGCCACGGCCCGCTACGAGGACGGCATGCTGCGCGTCGAGCTGCCGCTCGAGCGCACGGAGCGGCACACCCAGGTGTCACTCGAGCGGGCCGACGGCGACTGACGTGATCGAGGTCGGCGTACCCGACGGCGGTCCGCGCGAGGTGGCGGTGAGCGACGCGCGCGAGCTACCGGCCCAGGCCGGCGTGCTCCCTCTGCGTGACACCGTGACCTTCCCGGACATGCTGATCCCGCTCAATGTCGGGCAGGAGCGCAGCATCGAGCTGATCAACGACGTGCTGCGCGGCGACCGCTCGATCGTGATGGTGGCCAGCCGCAATCCCGAGATCGAGGCGCCGGGGCCGGAGGACCTCTACGACGTCGGCGTGATCGGCGTCGTGGCCCGCATGATCCGCGTCCCCGACGGCACGCTCAGGGTCCTGATCCAGGGCGGCCAGCGGGTGCGGATCGAACGGTGGGTGCAGACCGAGCCCTACCTCGTGGCTGACATCGCCGAGGCCCCCGACGTCGTCAAGCAGAGCCCCGAGCTCGTGGCGCTGATGCGCAACGTGCAGCAGACCTTCTCCAACATCGTCCAGGAGGTCCCATACCTCCCGGAGGAGCTGCAGATCATGGTGGCCAACGTCGAGGATCCGAGCGCCCTCTCGCACCTGATCGCGGGCGCGCTGCGGCTGAAGACGGACGAGAAGCAGGCGCTGCTCGAGGAGCTCGACGTCTCCAAGCGGCTGCGACGCCTGTCCGAAGTGCTGGCGCGCGAGCTCGAGGTGGTGGCGATCGGCTCCAAGATCCAGTCGCAGGTCCAGTCCGAGCTCGAGAAGGGACAGCGCGAGTACTTCCTGCGCCAGCAGCTGAAGGCGATCCAGGAGGAGCTGGGGGAGGCCGACGAGGCCCAGCAGGAGGCGAATGAGCTGCGCGAGCAGCTGGCCGCGCACGACCTGCCCGAGGAGGTGCGCAAGCAGGTCGACCGCGAGCTCGCCCGGCTCGAGCGCCTGCAGCCGGCGATGGCCGAGTACGGCGTGGTCCGCACGTACCTGGAATGGATCGCCATGTTGCCGTGGGACACCTCCACCGAGGACAACCTCGACCTCGCCCACGCGCGCACGGTGCTCGACGAGGATCACTACGACATCGAGCAGGTGAAGGACCGGATCCTCGAATTCCTCGCCGTGCGATCGCTGAAGCCGGATGCCCGCGGCTCGATCCTGCTGTTCGTCGGCCCGCCCGGTGTCGGCAAGACATCGCTCGGGCGCTCGATCGCCCGCGCGCTCGGGCGCAAGTTCGAGCGGATCAGCGTCGGCGGGGTGCGCGACGAGGCCGAGATCCGGGGCCACCGCCGCACCTATATCGGCGCGATGCCCGGCACGATCATGCGCGCGATGCGCGACGCGGGCGCCAACAACCCGCTGCTGATGATCGACGAGATCGACAAGATGGGCGCCGACTTCCGCGGCGATCCGTCGAGCGCGATGCTCGAGGTGCTCGACCCCGAGCAGAACGCGAACTTCCGCGATCACTATCTCGACCTGCCCTTCGATCTCTCGCACGTGATCTTCGTGACCACGGCGAACACCCTCGAGACGATCCCCGGACCGCTGCGCGACCGTATGGAGATGATCCAGCTCGCGGGTTACACCGAGGCCGAGAAGCTCGAGATCGCCCGGCGCTACCTGGTGCCGAGGCAGATCGAGCGCAACGGCCTGACCAAGACCAGGATCGCCTTCACCGACCCGGCCCTCCGGGCCATCATCTCCGACCACACGCGCGAGGCCGGGGTCCGTCAGCTCGAGCGCGAGATCGGATCGGTCGCGCGCAAGGTGGCGCGGCAGTTCGCCGAGGGCACGGCCAAGCGCAAGGTCGCGGTCACCGAGCCGCGGGTCCGAGAGCTGCTCGGCAAGCCCACGTTCCACTCCGAGACACGCCGGCGCACGGCGCGGCCCGGCGTGGCCACGGGCCTGGCGTGGACGCCCGTCGGCGGAGACGTGCTGTTCATCGAAGCGACGGCGATGCCCGGCAGCGGCAAGCTCATGATCACGGGCCAGCTCGGCGACGTGATGAAGGAGTCCGCCCAGGCAGCTCTGTCCTACGTGCGCAGCAACGCGTCCGAGCTCTTCCCGGATCTGCCCGAGGATTGGTTCGCGCATCACGACCTGCACATCCACGTGCCTGCGGGCGCGATCCCCAAGGACGGCCCGAGCGCCGGCATCACGATGGCGACCGCGCTCGCCTCGCTCCTGTCCGGACGCAAGGTCCGCGCCGACACCGCGATGACCGGGGAGATCACGCTCACCGGCCAGGTGCTGCCAATCGGCGGGCTCAAGGAGAAGGCGCTGGCCGCCCAGCGCTACGGGATCAAGCGCGTGATCGCGCCGGAGCTGAACGCCCAGGACATCGACGAGATCCCCGAGCATCTGCGCAAGAACCTGGAGTTCGTGTTCGTCGGGGAGATCGGCGAGGTGCTCGGAGCCGGGCTCGAGCGAGCCCGGGCACGGCAGCGCACTCGGTTGAACGCCGTGGGTGCGGGGTAGATTCTCGGTCACGAGGGCCGGGCGTCTTCGCGTATTCTGAGACTGCACGAGCAACACGGACCAGAGGGAGCGAGATGTCAAGACGTAAGAAGGCCAAGGCGAAGGCCGCCGCGTTCAACCCGGCAGAGGTCGTCGAGATCGTCAGGTCGAATCCGTACATCCATCGGCTGATCGAAGATGCCACCCTGCGTGACTCGATCGCGACCGCGATGGACTCGGGCCGGAGCGCGTACGGGCGCCTGTCCACCGGCAAGACGCCGGCCAAGCTGTTCGACGACAAGAAGCTCCAGCGCGATCTTCAGAATGCATTCGCGGCCGCCCGCGACGCGACCGCGGCGCTGACGGACGCTCCGAGGAAGAAGACCCGCAAGGGACTCACCTTCGGGCGCGTCGTGATCATCACCGGCGTCGGCACCGGCGTCGCCCTCGTGGCCTCGGAGTCGCTGCGCTCGAAGGTGCTCGACACGCTGTTCGGTGCCGAGGAGGAGTTCGAGTACACGCCGCCGGTCAGCCCGACTCCCGTGCCCCCGGGTTCGCCGGTGTCCGCCGCCTGATCGGCGTCCGACCGTCGCAGTGCCGAGGGCGCCCGCAGGCCGGGCGCCCTCGTCGTTAAGATCGGGGGCCCGTGGAGGCAGCGACTTCACCCGCAGCCGGGCCGAGGCCGGTACTCGCAGGCGACAAGGCGACCCGGATCGTCGACGCCATGCGGGCGAGCGTCGCGGCCCGTGGCGCCGCCGGGTCGACGTTCGATCAGGTCGCGCGTGAGGCCGGCGTCTCTCGTGGCCTGCTGCATTACTACTTCGGGACCAAGGAGCGGCTGCTGGTCGAGGTGGTCCGGCGCGAATGCGAGGTCCGCTGCGAGCTGCTCGATCTCGCGGTCGGGCGAGCGAACAGCGCGGTCGACGTGGTCAACGCGCTCGTCGGCAGTTTCGAGACCTTCCTCGGCGAGGACCCGGGAACGTTCGTGATGTTCTACGAGATGCTGACCCTCGCCCAGCGCAACGCGGAGATCGCCGCCGAGCTCGCCGAGCTCGGGCGCAACACCCGAGGCCATCTTGCCGCCGCGCTGCGGGCCAAGCACGACGCCGGCGTACTCCGCCTCCGCGCCGACCCCGACGCGATCGCGAGCTTCCTGTTCGCGCTCGCCGACGGACTGATCGTGCGCCGGCTCAGCGAGCCGGACCTCGACATGGAGCTGGTCATGTCGCCGGCCATCGACGCCGCGCGCGCGCTGCTGGGGTGAGCCGCGGCGCCGCGGCGGCTCATGCCCACAGCGCGTCCAGTGTCAGCGGCTTGCGGAAGACCAGGCCGCGCACGACGGGCGCGGGGCGCCGCGGGTCGAGCCGGAGCCGCGGGAACCGTGCGAGCAGCGCCGCGAGCGCGGTCCGAGCCTCGAGCCGGGCGAGGTGCACGCCGACGCACACATGCGGTCCGTGGGCGAAGGCGAGGTGCCGGCGGTCCTCACGGTGCAGCACGAACCGATCCGGGGAGGCGAACACGTCGGGGTCCCGGTTGGCGGCGCTGATCGACAGCCGCACGAGCTCGCCGCTGGCAATCCGCGCGTCGCCGAGGACGGTGTCCCGGGTGGCGTAGCGATCGACGACGGCGGCGGCGGGTTCGAGCCGGAGCGACTCGTCGACCGCGGCGGCGGCCAGGTCCGGGTCCGCGCGCACGGCGGCGAGCGCCTCGGGGTGCTCGAGCAGGGCGAGGATCGCGTTGGCGATCATGCCCTCGGTCGTCTCGATCCCGCCGAACAGCAGCACGGCGCCGTTGGCGACGATCTCCTCGTGCGTGAGGCCGTGCCCGGAGGCGGCCGCGGCGAGCAGCGAGTCGTGCCCGCCGCGCTCGATCACATCGAGCAGCCTCCCGCGCAGCTCGGCAAAGGCCTGCGCGCCGGCCGCGGGCAGCGGAGCGCCGGCGGTGAGCTCGTCCACGGCGGCGACGATCGCGTCGTAGGAGTCGAGCACGGCGTCGATCTCATCCAGTCCGAGGCCGAGCGCCCGTGTCACGATCGAAGCCGCGAGCGGGCCGGCGTAGGAGCGCCGGAGCTCGCCGCGCCCCGCCGGCTCGAGCGAATCGAGCAGGCGCTCGGCCTCACCCGCGACGAGCGGCGCGAAGCGCTCACGGACCGCGCCCACCCGGAACGGCGCCGCAAACGCGGTCCGGTGACGGGTGTGCTCGTCGCCGTCACGGGTGAGCATGCTCGGGCCGACGATGCGCCCGGTCGAGAACCGCGGATCGTCGACCGTGAACGTGCCGGCGTCGCGCATCGCGGCCAGCACGAGGTCATGGCGTGTGACCAGCCAGCCGTCGAGGGCGGGCAGCCACGAGACCGGCTCGTCGGCGCGCAGGCGCGCGAGCAGCGCGTGCGGGTCCTCGGCCAGCTGCTCGAGCGTCGCCCGGGTGCCGATCGGGTGCTGGTCGGTCGAGGCCACTCGTGTCCCGTCAGGCACATTCGGTTGCATCGAGGTACCCCAGTTGGCGCCTCCTGGTGCACATGAACTTACCGGACGGAACGCGTGGTCAGGAAAGAACGGGGTGCCGATCACGACGCGGGCGCGAGGCGTACTCTGCGGCTCGATGGCGGTCCAGGTCGCACTGCTGAGAGGTATCAATCTGGGGCCCAACCGGCGCGTGCCGATGGGCGATCTGCGAGATCTGCTCACCGGTGAGGGCTACGGCGACGTGCGCACATATGTGCAGAGCGGGAACGTGGTGCTCTCGAGCCGGGTGTCCCCACGCCGGCTCGAGCGTGAGCTCGAACGCCAGGTCCTGTCCGGGTTCGGGATCGACACCCGCATCCTCGTACGCACGCGCGACGAGCTCGCCGCGGTGGTCGAGCTCAACCCGCTCGGCGACGTCGCCGAGGACCCGAAGCGCTACCAGGTCAGCTTCCTCTCCGCCGAGCCGGCCGCCGAGGCGATCGGCAAGATCGCCGCTGTCGACGTCGCGCCGGAGCGGTTCGCCCACCATGGGCGCGAGATCTACGCCTGGCATCCGAAGGGCATCCATGCCTCCGCACTGGCGAAGCTGATCTCCGACCGGAGCCTCGGGGTGACGGCGACCGCGCGCAACTGGAAGACCGTCACGACGCTGCTCGCGATGGCGGACGAATGACGCCCGCAGCCGGGCTGGGATAGGCTGCCGGAGATGGCGCCGAACGAGAAGCCGGAGGTGCCGGTCCCGTCCGGCCAGGCCCCGTCCTACCAGCTCGAGATCGAGGACATCGTCTTCGGTGACGGGGAGGAGGCGGTAGCCGGCCACGTCGTCGAGGTGCACTACGTCGGCGTGTCGTGGAAGAACGGCAAGCAGTTCGACGCGTCCTGGGATCGCGGCGACACGTTCAAGTTCGGACTCGGCAAGGGGCAGGTGATCCCGGGCTGGGACCAGGGCGTTGCCGGGATGCGAGTCGGCGGCCGGCGCCGGATCACGATCCCGCCGAACCTCGCCTACGGCAAGCGCGGCGCGGGCGGCGTGATCGGCCCCGACGAGACGCTGGTGTTCGTCGTGGATCTGCTCGGCGTGCGCTGAGCGCCCCGTTCATTAACGTTCGGCCCGTGAGGCGCATCGCCATCCTCGTCGCCGGCGGCGTCGTCGTGCTGGTGCTCGTGGTTGCGCAGCTCGTGCTTCCGGGGATCGCCGAGCAGCGGCTGCGCGATCGGCTCTCGCACAGCGGCGCCGTGCTCCACGTCGAGGTGCACGCGTTCCCGGCGATCGAGTTGCTCTGGCACCACGCCGACCGGGTGGTGATCCGGATGGGCTCCTATCAGTCCACCGCCGGCGACCTCGGCAACCTGCTCGGCCAGACCGCCGACGTCGGCACGCTGGATGCGTCCGCCGGCGAGCTGAACACGGGGCTGCTCACCCTGCGCAACGCCAATCTGCGCAAGCGCGGCAGCGAGTTGACCGGCTCGGCGCACATCACCGAGTCAGACCTCCAGTCCGCGCTGCCGATCCTGCAGTCGGTCACGCCGGTCTCGTCGGGCAACGGGCAGCTGACGCTGCGCGGCACGGCATCGCTGCTCGGCGTGACCGCCACGGTCGACGCGACCGTACGGGCACAGAACGGCAGCCTCGTCGTCTCGCCCAACCTGCCGCTCGGAGGGCTGGCCACGGTGACCGTGTTCGGGGATCCGCACGTCGAGGTCCAGAGCGTCAGTGCCACGCGCACTGCTGACGGTTTCACCGCGTCCGCGCAGGCGCGCCTGAAGTAGGCCGGCGGTCGGGGCGGTCGGGGCGGGCGGGGGTCGGCGCGGTCGGGGCGGTCGGCGTCGGCGGTCGGGGTGGTCGGCGCGGGGCGCCCTCAGGACGGCTCGGCGGCCGCCTCCTTGGGCGAGCGCCACGGCGCGCGCATGCGGCGTTCGAGCTCGTCGGCGAGATCGCCGATCGCGATTCGCTCCTGGGCGAGGCTGTCGCGGTCGCGCAGGGTGACGGTCCGATCCTCGAGCGACTGGTGGTCGACGGTGACCGCCCAGGGAGTGCCGATCTCGTCCTGGCGCCGGTAGCGACGCCCGATGGCGCCGCCCTCGTCGTACTCGGCTTGGAGGCGCTCGCGCAGGTCGCGAAAGATCTCCCGGGCGAGCTCGGGCTGGCCGTCCTTCCTGACCAGGGGCAGGATCGCCACCTTGATCGGCGCGATCAGCGGGTGCAGCCGCAGCACGGTCCGTGCCTCGCCCTCGATCTGGTCCTCGTCGTAGGCGTCGACGAGGAACGCCAGCGTGGCTCGATCGGCGCCCGCCGCGGGCTCGATCACGTGGGGCACGTAGCGCGCGCCGCTGGCGGTGTCGACGTACTCGAGCTTCTGCCCCGAGTGCTCAGCATGGGCCCGCAGGTCGAAGTCACCACGGTTGGCGATCCCCTCCAGCTCTGACCACCCGATCGGGAACAGGTACTCGACGTCGGAGGTGGCACTCGAGTAATGCGACAGCTCGTCCTGCTCGTGGGGACGCAGGCGCAGGTGATCGCCGCGGATCCCGAGCCGGATGTACCAGTCCAGGCGCTCGGCGACCCAGTGCTCGAACCACCGCTGGGCCTCCTCGGGCGGCACGAAGAACTCCATCTCCATCTGCTCGAACTCACGCGTGCGGAACACGAAGTTCCCCGGGGTGATCTCGTTGCGGAAGCTCTTGCCGATCTGGGCGATCCCGAACGGCGGCTTCTTGCGCGAGAACTGCAGGTAGTGCTTGAAGTTGAGGAAGATCCCCTGGGCGGTCTCGGGGCGCAGGTAGACGGTCGCGCCCTCGTCCTTGATCGGCCCGATGGTGGTCTGGAACATGAGGTTGAAGTCGCGCGCTTCGGTGAGGTCGCACTCGCTCGTCTCGCCGGGGTGCTTGGAGGGCTTTCGCCCGCACGCCGACTGATCGAGGTGGTCAGCCCGAAAGCGCAGCTTGCAGGTGCGGCAGTCGACCAGCGGATCGGTGAAGCCCGCGAGGTGCCCGCTCGCCTCCCAGGTCTTCGGGTGCTGGATGATCGCGGAGTCCAGCGCGACGACGTCCTCGCGCTCCTGCAGCATCGAGCGCCACCACTGGGCCTTGACGTTCGACTTCAACAGAACGCCGTAGTGGCCGTAGTCGTAGCTGGACCCGAGCCCCCCGTAGATCTCGCTGCTGGGGAAGATGAAGCCGCGCCGCTTGCACAGCGACACGATCTTGTCCATGGTCACGACATCGTCGGGCACGGGCCGGATCCTAGCGGCGTGAGCCCGCTTGGCACTCTCGGCTTGAGAGTGCCAAGAAACGGCCGATATACTTACTGAAGCAATGCCGATCTACGAGTACAAGTGCGAGAACGGGCACAACTTCGAAGTCATGCAGCGCATGAGCGACGATCCCGTCACGGCGTGCCAGGTGTGCGAGGCCCCGGTCGAGCGTGTGTTCCACCCGATCGCGATCCATTTCAAGGGCTCCGGCTTCTACGCCACCGACTACGGATCGCGCAAACGATCACGCGAGATGAAGGACGCCGGCGAGGGCAAGGGCAAGTACGGCAAGGACGGCGATTCCTCCGGCTCATCCTCGGACAGCTCGAGCTCCAAGACGGAGACCACGTCCAGCTCCAGCTCCAGCTCGAGTTCGTCGAAGTCCGACGGCAAGGGCTCGTCGTCCTCGTCTGACTGAGGGGGGCGGGGCGGGGCGGTGCGCCGGCCGGCCGGGCGATGGGTGCATAACTCGTCAAACCGCCGGGCCGCCGGCGACTTTGCGCAGGTAAGCGCCGGAGCCGCGCTTAGACGGCCAAGGAGGCCCAAGCGCGCTCGAGTTTGTCACCTTATGCACCCCCGTAAGGCGGCGATTGAGTTCGCCGACCTACGGTGAGTCAGGGCGAGATACGCCGAAGCAGCGGTCCTCGATCAGGCCCGGCGAGCGAACGCTCACCCGTTGAGGAACTTCGCCACCGCGCTGTGCACCTCGCCCGGGCTGACCGTCAGCGCCGACTCGCCGTCGGGGAGGGTCACGGCGCCGGAGGGCGTGAGCACGGAGACGGGTGCCGAGCCGCCGATGGCGGCGGCGGTGGCGAGGCTGAGCATGGTCAGGCCGCCCATGTCGCTCTTGATCGCCTGCGGCGCGGTCCAGGACACCCACGGCAGCCGGAAGAAGGTGCTGGGCGAGGTCAGCTGGGACTTGATCGCGTTGAGGATCTGCTGCTGGCGGCGGACGCGGGTCAGATCGCTCTCGGCCGGGTTGCACTTGTTCTCCCGGGTGCGGGCCAGCGTCAGGGCCTGGACCCCGTTCAGGTGGTGCGAGCCGGGGCTGAGGTACAGCGAGAAGCCGCCGTTCTTGGTGCCGCCGCTGATGTCCGAGCAGATCCGGGGAGTGGTCACGTCGATTCCGCCGAGCGAGTCGATGAACTTGGGGAAATTGACGAAGTTGACGAGGATCAGATGGTTGATCTTGAGCCCCGTCATCTGCTCGATCGTCTTGATCGTCAAGGCCGGGCCGCCGTAGGCGTAGGCGGCGTTGATCTTGGACGTGCCGTGGCCGGGGATCGCTGCGACCGTGTCCCGGGGAATCGAGAGCCGGCGTGAGGCGCCGCCCCCGATCCGCCACAGCATGATCGTGTCGGACCGGCTGCCGGCGTCGCTCGTGTTGGCGCCGGGCTCCTTGGAGCCCGGCGGTCGGGTGTCGGTCCCGATCACCAGCACCGTGCTGGCCGAGGTGAGCATGTTCGGCCCCGGCGTCAGGGCGGCCTGGGCGGAGGCGGGGATCGGCGACTGCTGGGTCTGCGCACTGAGGAGGAACAGCACCAGTGACAGCAGCAGCCAGGCCGCGATCGCGATCGCGGCGTATTTGAGCACCCGGCGCGGCGTGATCCGCCGCCGCTCGCCGGGCGTGCGGTCGCGCCGGGAGCGCCGCCCGGGCTCGTCGGGGCCGCCGCGGCCCGACTCGGGCATGGCCAGCTCCTCCTCGCCGCGCAGGCGGGCGAGCAAGCCGCGCGGCGACGCGCGGTAGGTCGTGTACGGGCGTGGATCCGGGTCTCGACGCGACCGGCCGGTGCGTTGTCCACTCGACCGGTACAGGCTGTACGCCGAAGCGTCCTCGGACCGCGCCCGGTTGTCAGGATCGCTGGGCATACGGCTCGGTTATTGTGACGACATGGCCGCACGGCGCGTCATCGGCGTCGACCTGGGCGGAACGAAGCTGCTGGCCGGCGCGGTGGACGAGCGCATGCGCGTGCACCATCGGGCCCAGCGCACGGTGGCCGGTCTCGACCAGTCGGCACTGCTCGAGACGACACTGGACGCGGTGCAGGAGGTGCGCGAGTCGACTGACGCCGAGATCTCCGCCGTCGGCTTCGGGATCCCCGCCCTGATCGACCAGCGGGCCGGGATCGCCGTGATCTCGGTCCATCTGCCGCTGGCCGAGCTCGCCTTCGGCGACGTGATGACGGAGCGGATCGGGCTGCCCGTGTTCGTGGACAACGACGCGAACGCGACCGCGCTGGCCGAGCACCGCTCCGGCGCCGCCCGCGGCGCGCGGGAGGCGGTTGTGCTGACGATCGGCACCGGCATCGGCGGCGGGCTGATCATCCGCGACCAGGTCTACCGCGGCTCGGTCGGCGCCGGGGCCGAGCTCGGACACGTGGTGATCGACATGGACGGCCCGCCGTGCCAGGGGAACTGCCCCAACCGCGGGTGCGTCGAGGCGCTCGCCTCGGGCACCGCGCTCGTTCGCGAGGCGCACCGGATCGCCGGGGAGCGTCCGCACTCGGGCCTGGGCCGTGCGCTCTCGTCCGGCCGGCCGCTGTTGGGCCCGCTGGTCACCGAGCTGGCGCACGACGGAGACGAGGCGGCGATCGACGTGATCGCGCTGATCGGCAGCCGTCTCGGCGTGGCGATCGCCAGCTTCGTGAACATCTTCAACCCCGAGGTGGTGGTGATCGGCGGAGGCGTGATCGCCGCCGGCGAGCTTCTGCTCGAGCCCGCCCGCGAGGTCGTCGCGACCCGGGCGCTCCCGCCCTCGCGGGATCTCGTACGGATCGTCGCCGCGCGCTACGGCGTCGAGGCCGGCATGGTCGGCGCGGCGGCCCTGGCCTTCGACGGGCTCGCCCGCCAGGCGGAGGCGATGGCGTGAGCGGTGGCCGGCTGGTCGTCTGCCCGACGCCGATCGGCAATCTCGAGGACGTCACGCTGCGCGTGCTGGCGGCGCTGCGCGAGGCCGACATCGTGGCCTGTGAGGACACGCGGCGCACGCGGGTGCTGCTCGATCGTTACGGGGTCAGCGCGAAGCTGGTCAGCTACCACGAGCACAACGAGCGCGAGCGGGCGACCGAGCTCGTGGGCCGGATGCGCGAGGGCAGCGTCGTGGCGCTCGTCTCCGACGCCGGCATGCCGCTGGTCTCAGATCCCGGGTTCGTGCTCGTACGCGCCTGCGTCGCCGCGGGGTTGGCTGTCGACGTCCTGCCCGGTCCGTCCGCTGCCCTGTCGGCCCTCGTGGCCTCTGCGCTGCCCGCCGATCACTGGCGCTTCGCCGGGTTCCTGCCCCGCAAGCGCTCCGAGCTCGAACGCGAGTTCTCCTCGGCCGAGACGCTCGTCGCGTTCGAATCGCCCCGGCGCGTCGGCGCGTCGCTCGCCGTCCTGGCCGAGCTCGATCCCGAGCGCCCGGTCGCCGTGTGCCGCGAGCTGACCAAGGTCCACGAGGAGGTCGTGCGCGGGAGCGCGGCCGAGATCGCGGCGCGGTACGCGGCCGAGGCCCCGCGCGGCGAGGTCGTGCTCGTGGTGGGCGCCGCGCCCGCCCGCGCGGCGGACATCGCCCCCGCGCTCGATGCCCTGCGCCGGCTCGTCGCCGCCGGGGCCAAGCCGCGGCCGGCCGCCGGCGTGGTCGCCGAGCTGACCGGTGTGCCGGCCAACACGCTCTATCGCGCGTTGACCGAGCGCTCCGGCTGACCCGAAACGCCCGGGGCCCGACGCCGGACAGCCCGGGCCCGACGCCGGACCGCCCGGGCCCGGTCAGGCCCGGATAGCCTTGGTGTCCGCCGATGTCCTTCTACATCACGACCCCGATCTACTACGTCAACGCGCAGCCGCATCTCGGCCACGCCTACACGACGATCGCCTGCGACGTGCTGGCCCGTCACATGCGCCAGCGAGGCGAGGACGTGTTCTTCCTCACGGGGACCGACGAGCACGGCGAGCCCGTCGCCGACGCCGCGCACGCGCTCGGCCTCGAGCCCAAGGAGCTGGCGGACCGCAATGCCGAGCGGTTCAAGGCGCTGATGCCGCGCCTGTCGTCCTCGAACGACTTCTTCATTCGCACGTCCGACCCCGAGCACGAGGCCAAGGTGCAGGAGGTGCTCCAGCGCGTCTACGACAACGGGCACGTCTACAAGGGCCTGTACGAGGGCTGGTACTGCCCCAAGTGCGCGGACTTCAAGGTCGAGAACGAGATCGCCGAGGGCAACCGCTGCCCGATCCACGAGATCGTGCTCGAGCGCCACCAGGAGGAGAACTACTTCTTCCGGCTCTCGACCTTCCAGGAGCCGCTCGAGCGCCTGTACCGCGAGCGCCCCGACTTCGTGATGCCGCCGCACCACTTCAACGAGGCGCGCTCGTTCATCGCCCAGGGCCTGCAGGACATCTCGCTGTCACGCTCCGAGCTGAAATGGGGCGTCCAGGTTCCGTGGGACCCCGCGCACGTCTTCTACGTGTGGTTCGACGCGCTGCTCAACTACTACACGGCGCTCACCTACGCCCGACCGGGCGAGGACCTGACCGGCCGCTTCTGGCCGGCGACGTATCACGTCATCGGCAAGGACATCCTCAAGTTCCACACCGTGTTCTGGCCGGCGATGCTGATGGCCGCCGACCTCGCGGTGCCCGACCACGTCTTCGTCCACGGCTTTCTGCTCGGCGCCGACGGGCGGAAGATGAGCAAGTCGCTCGGCAACGTGCTCGATCCGTTCGAGGTGATGGAGGTCTTCGGGACCGATGCGCTGCGCTTCTACCTGATGCGCGATGTGCCCTTCGGCGGCGACGGTGCGGTCGGGATGGCGGCGGTGCGCTCCCGCTACGACAGTGAGCTGGCCAACGACTACGGGAACCTGGCCAGTCGCACGCTGGCGATGATCGGCCGCTATCGCGCCGGCGTGATTCCCACGGCGGCGACCGATCCCGAGCTCGCGCGAGAGTTCGAGGGTCTCGCCGACGAGGTGGCCGGCCAGCTCGACGGCGCCGAGCCGACCCAGGCGCTCGAGACGATCTGGCGGCGGGTGCGCCGCCTCAATCGCTACGTCGAGGAGCGCGCCCCATGGCAGCTGGCCAAGGATCCGGCTCGGTCCGAGGAGCTCGACCGGACGCTGGCCTCTCTGGCCGAGGGGCTCCGCGTGGTCAGCGTGTTGCTGCATCCGTACATCCCGGGCAGCGTCGAGACGCTGCTGGCGGCGATCGGCTCGCCGGCGCTCGATTACACGGGCGCGGAGTTCGCCGCGCGGGGCTCGGGCGGCTCGGTGGGCGCGCTCGAGCCGATGTTCCCCAAGAACGTCGCGTGATCGACAGCCACACCCATCTCGAGTTCTGCCGGCCCCCGGACGCCGATCTCGTCGCCGCGGCCGAGGCCGCGGGGGTTACGCGGATGCTCACCGTGGGCACGACCGGTGCCTCGTGCCGGGCCGCACTGGCCGCCGCGGAGGACTTCCCCCAGGTCTACGTCGCGATCGGGCGCCACCCCAACGAGGCGACGGGCTTTGACGACGCCGACCTCGCTGAGCTGCGGGCGCTGGCCGCGCACGAGAAATGCGTCGCGATCGGCGAGACCGGGCTGGATTACTACCGCACGAGCGCTCCTCACTCCGATCAGGAGCGCGCTTTCCGGGCCCAGATCGAGCTGGCCCGCGAGACCGGCAAGCCGCTGGTGATCCACACCCGGGCGGCCGAGGATGACACGCTGGCACTGCTGGCCGAGGAGGCGCACGGGATCCGCGTGATCCTGCACTGCTTCTCGATGGCCGACCGGATCGAGGCGTGCCTGGAGCATCCCGACTGGTGGATCTCGTTTGCCGGCAACGTGACCTATCCGAGCGCGGCGAACCTGCGTGCGGCGGCGATCCGCGTCCCGGCCGACAGGTTGCTGGTCGAGACCGATGCGCCGTTCCTGGCTCCGCAGCCGGTTCGCGGGACGGCCAACGAGCCCGCTCACGTGGTCCACACGGCCCAGGCGCTGGCGCTCGAGCGCCGGGTCGCATACGGCGAGCTCGAGCAGGCGGTCGAGCGCAACGCCGCGACGCTGTTCGGATGGTGAGCTCCCGGCGCACGAGGGACCTCGGGCAGAACTTCCTGGTGGACCGCAACATCCTCGACGTGATCGAGCGGCTGGCCCAGCCCGGAGCTGATGATGTCGTGCTCGAGATCGGTGGGGGCGAGGGGGTGCTGTCCGAGCGCCTGGCGGCTCGGGCCGGACACCTGCACGTGGTCGAGGTCGACCTCAGGCTCGAGCCGAGGCTCCGGTCGGTGCTCCAGCCGTTCGCGAACGTCAGCCTGCACTTCGGCGACGCGCTCAGCCTCGACCTCGGCGCACTCGACCCGGTTCCGAGCAAGGTGATCGCGAACCTGCCCTACGGGATCGCCGCCACGGCGATCATCCGAACCGTCGATGAGCTGCCGTCGGTGCAGCGATGGGTGGTGATGGTCCAGCGCGAGGTCGGCGAGCGGCTGGCCGCGGCGCCCGGGACGGCCGCCTACGGCGTGCCGTCGGTGCTCGCGCAGATGGCCTGCGACGTTCGGGTGCTCCGCCCCGTGGCCCGCACGGTGTTCCGCCCGATTCCCAACGTCGACTCCGTGCTGGTCGGCCTCGAGCGGCACTCGGTCGCGGCCGAGCCCGACGTCCGCACGCTCGTCCACGCCGCGTTTGCGCACCGGCGCAAGGCGCTGCCACGGTCGCTGGCGCTCGCTCCGGGTGCTCCGGCCGATGTGCGGGACCGGGCGCGCGAGGCCCTGATCGAGCTCGGTCATCCTGCCGACGAGCGGGCCGAGCGGCTCTCGCCGGACGAGTTTCGGGCTCTGGCGGCGAGGCTGGCGGCGTGAGGGCCCGCGCGCTCGCGCCGGGCAAGGTCAACCTCTGCCTGCTCCTCGGCGGGACCCGGGCCGACGGTCGCCACGAGCTCGTGACCCTGTTCGAGTCGCTGTCGCTGGCCGACGAGCTGATGCTTCAGACGCAGGCCTCCGGAGCCGATGAGGTGATCTGCGCCGGGGTCGAGGGCCAGAACCTCGTCGCCACGGCGATCGCCGGGCTGCGAGAGCGCGGGTGGGGAGGGCCGCCGGTACGAATCGAGGTCCACAAGCGGATCCCGGTGGCGGCGGGGATGGGCGGCGGCTCCGCGGACGCCGCCTGTGCGCTGCGTCTCGCCGCCGCGGTGGCTCCGCTGCCCGACGCGACGGTCGTGGCCGAGCTGGCGGCGTCCCTGGGCGCCGACGTGCCAAGCCAGCTCGAGCCCGGGCTCGTGGTCGGCACCGGCGCGGGCGAGCGGGTGCAGCCGGTCGCGCCGACCGCCGTGCACGCGCTGGTGATCGTCCCGCTGCCGGCGGCACTCTCCACGCCGGCCGTCTACGCCGAGGCCGACCGGCTCGGGTTGAGCCGCCCGGCCGAGGAGCTGCGCGGCGCGCTCGCGCGGCTGCGGGCGGCCCTCGCGGCCGGGGCGCGGCCGCCGCAGGAGCTCCTGCGCAACGACCTCGAGCCCGCCGCCCGCTCGTTGTGCCCGGAGATCGAGCCGGCGCTCGCCGCGGTGGCGGCGCTCGGCGCCGATCACGTCTTCGTCTCCGGCTCGGGCCCGACGGTGGCCGGGCTGTTCTGGGGGGACGCCGGGAACCGGGCCTCGGAGGCGGCTGCGGCGCTCGCCGGACGCTACCCCGGCGCCGCTGCCGCGACGCCGGTGGAGGCCGCGTTCGGCGCCGTGACGGCCGTGCCCTGAGCGCTCGCAGCGGACCCCTCGGCTCGATCGTCGCCCGCGTCCGGCACAATTGGGCCCTCAGCCATGAGCAACCAGACCATCACCTACCTGGTCGGAGCCTGCCTCGGTGTGTTCGGGCTGGCCGCCTTCTGCGCATTGGTGCTCGTGCCGGCGATCACGGCCTACCGCCGACCGGTGGAGCGGGTGGCGGTCGTGATCCTGTCCGTGTACGTGCTGGCCGCGCTCGTGGGCCTCGGCGTGCTCGTCGGCGCGCTCGTCGTCTTCGAGTGGCCACGGGTCTTCTGAGCGTGCCCGAAGGTGCCCCGCCCCGCCAGGCGAGCCCACCTGATCTGGGCGCCCTGGCCGCAATCACCGACGCCGTCGAGGCAGGCGCCGGCCTGCCTGAGATCCTCCGCGCGGCCGCTCGCGCTCTGGACGCGAGCCTGATCCTGATCGACCGCTCCGGGGCCGTGCTCGCCGTCGCCGCCCGGTCGCCGGCCGACGAGCGGTCGCTGATGCGCGATGCCGGCGACGTGACGACGATCGAGTTGCGCGTGGCCGAAGCGGCCGTGGGTCAACTGCGCATGCGCACCCGCGACCCCGCACCCGACGGCTCGCTGCTCCGGTTGGTCACGACGCTGATCGGCTCGGAGGTGGAGCGCGTCCGCGCCCCCGAGCGGGCCTCAGAGGAGGCGGCCACGAGCTTCCAGCGTGCCGTGCTGGCCCGGCGGATCGACAAGGGTGACGACCTCGTGGCTCGGGGCAAAGAGCTCGGCTCGGACTTCGGGCCCGGGGGCAGCGTGGTCGTCGTGCGCGCCCACCCGCGCAGCCCGACCGAGGACGATTGGCGCCAGCGGCTGCTCGCCGTCACCGGCCGCGGCGCGCGCTCCATCTCTCCCGGGGCGATCTCGGCGCCGGCCGAGTCCGACGCCGGCGAGATCACGGTCCTGGTCCCGGACCCGGACGGCGACACGGGCCGCCGGGTCGCGTCGGCGATTCTGCGCGAGCTGGAGTCAGGCCTGCCCGGGTTCGCGTTCGCCGTCGGTCGGAGCCGCCACGCCGAGAATCCGCTCGACCTGAGCCGGGCCGGGAACGAGGCGCTCCTGGCGGCCAACGTCGTCGAAGGGGATGCCGATCGCGCGGAGCTCGCCTACGCCGAGACCGGCACCTATCAGCTGCTGCTCCCGCACATGAGCGATCCCGCCGAGCTCAAGCGCTTCTACAAGGAGACGGTGCGTCCGCTCGTGGCCTACGACGAGCAGTACGAGACCGACCTGCTCGGCACGCTGTCGACCTTCCTCGAGTGCGACGCCAACGTCAACGCCACCGCGGCGCGCCTGATCACCCACCGTCACACGATCCGGTACCGGTTCGAGCGCGTGCGCGAGCTGACCGGGCTCGACGTATCCTCGACCGACGGGCGGGAGAAGCTCTCGCTCGGCCTCAAGGCCATGCGCGTGCTCGGCATCGCCGCTCCGCGCGGCCCGGCGACCGAGCCGGGTGCGGAGGGCGGACGCGTCCCGCGATGAAGCTCGTCGACCTCTCGGCGACGATCGAGCAGAGCCAGGCCGAGCTGCCCGACCTGCTGCGGACCGACATCGCGTACGAGGATCACGCTGCCGGCGCCCGCACGATCGAGGCCATGTTCGGCGTTCCCGGGCCGCTGCTCCGCGACGGTGAGGGATGGGCGGTGGAGACGTTCACCCGCTTCGGCACGCACAACTCCACCCACGTCGACGCGCCGTGGCACTACAACTCGACCATCGAGGGTCGGCCCGCGCAGACGATCGACGAGCTGCCGCTCGAGTGGTTCCTGGGTCCCGGCGTGGTCATCGACATGACGCACAAGGCCGACGGCGAGGCGATGAGCGCCGCCGAGGCGGAGGAGGGACTGCGTCAGGCCGGTCACGAGCTCGTCGCCGGGGACATCGTGCTCGTGCGCACCGATTGCGACCGCTTCTACGGGCAGCCCGACTACATTTCTCACGGCTGCGGCGTCACCGCCGAGGCCACGCACTGGCTCTATGACCGGGGCGTGCGAGTGATGGGGATCGACGCCTGGGGCTGGGACGCCCCGCTGTGGATGCAGGCCGAGGCGGCCAAGCGACGCGGCGAGCCGGGCGTCTTCTGGGCCGCCCACCAGGCCGACCGCGCCTACAGCCAGATCGAGCGCTTGGTCAACCTCGCCGCCCTGCCGTCGACCGGCTTCACCGTGGCCTGCTTCCCGCTCAAGCTCAAGGGCGGCAGCGGCGCGCCGGCGCGCGTCGTGGCGATGGTCGAGGACTGACCGAGTAGCGCAACTCGCCGCGCCTGGCGCAATCCGTGACGCCGCCGGCACCGCGCGAGGGTGGGCCGGACCGGCGCTCCGGCGCCCCGGCAGCCTGGCGCCGAGCCCTAACGGCTCTCCCCCCTGCGTAAACAAGTGTCGTAACAGGGCTTAGCTTGCAGGCCCGATCGGCCGATCACTACCTCTGAGTGGCGCAGCAACCCGATAAGGCGGAGGGACGCCAGTCGCAGATGAAGCCAGGTCCCGGCGAAAAGCCATGACGCTCGACCATCCGAAACCCGACCTCCCGCGCACCGGAGCCTCCCGCTCCCGGTGCGCTCGCGCGCGCGGGCGGCTACGGGCCGAGCCGGGGTTCACCCTGATCGAGGTGATGGTCGCGGCCCTCATTCTCGTCTCCGGCCTGCTCACGCTGCTCACGATGGTGAACGTCGCGAATCGCACCACGGGCACCAACCGGGTTCGGCAGGAGACCGACAGCCTCGCGCGGGAAGTTGTCGAGAACGCCCGGGAGCTCGGCTACACGCAGTTGCTCTCGAGCGCCCTCGCCACCACGCTCCAGCCGCAGATCCCCGGCGCGACAGTCTCGGGTACGAACCTGATGGTGGCTCGTAACGGCTACACCTTCCAGGTCTCGTTCAATGTCTGCTCGCTCGACGATGCGAGCGACGGATACGGCAATCACACCTACGCCCCCGTGACTGGCGGCGTGTGGTGTCCCGACGTCGCCGCCAGCGGGACGACCGACACCAACCCCGACGACTACAAGCGCCTGAGCGTGACGGTCGCGCCGACCGGCATTCGCACTACGCCCAGGGTGCAGCAGACGATCCTGATCTACAACCGGCCGACCCGTGGTCCGGCGATCTCCTGTCTCAGCACCACGGCCGCCTGCCCGGGAAGCAACGTCACCTACACCAGCGGCACCGCCCAGGCGTTCAACGTGACCACGACCTCGGTGGCCTCGGCGATCGAGTGGCTGGTCAACGGCAACCCGCCCCCGACGGAGACAGCTCCCCAGTGGCGCGGTGGACCCGTATCAGCCCACCGGGGACGGGCTCGACCTTCACCTGGAACTTCCCCATCGCGGATGGCACGTACGCGATCTCGGCCCGCGGCTTTGACGCCAACGGCAGCGCGGGACCAGCTCGACCCTGCAGATCACCCTGAACCGTCACGACGCGATCGCCCCGACGACGTTCAATGCCGGTTGGAATCCGCAGATCGGCGGGGTCGACATGCAGTGGGTGCCGAGCATCGACCAGGACATCCTCTACTACCAGGTCTGGAACAAGATACGGGAACAACGGCCGCGCAGCCCGTCGCCCTCTGCGCGCAGGTCCACGGGCTCACCTGCACGGACATGACCGCTCCCTCACCAACCCTCCCGCCGTTCCGGCCACCTGCCAGAGCACGCCCCAGTCATACACCACGAAGAACCTCTATTGGATTGTCGGCGTGGACACCGACGCCGGCCGGCGGGGCTGCGTGTCAGCTCCGAGCTCTCTCCGACAGGTCGACGCGAACTTGTGTAACCACCCACCGTCGGCTCCCACCGGCCTGACCGGGTCGCTGGCCGCAGGCGCGATGACGCTCAACTGGTCCGCCCCGCGGCGCCGGTCACCCCGACACGGGGACTCGATCCAGGAGTGGCGGATCTACCGCTGGGCCTCCGGAGAGCGTCCAGTTCCCCGCGAGCCGCCTGAATCTGATCGGCGCCGTGGACGCCACCGGTCACACGGTCACGAGCTTCACCGACACCGCCGCGGACCCGGGAGGCGTCGCCCAGAGCTACTGCGTCACCTCGGTCGACACGCACATGGGCGAGTCGCCGTGTTCGAACGGCGTGACCGGGTGAGCCGATGAGACGACGAGCACGGATTCACGCTGATGGAGGTCCTGGTGGCGATGACCCTCGAGCATGGTCGTGTTCGGGGCCACCCTCACGCTGCTCGAGGTCTACAACCGTCAGACCACCAGGGAACACCCGGCTCAACGACGCCCAGGATCAGGCCCGGATCGCCGTCGACCGGATCATCCGGCAGCTGCGCAACATCTCGAGCCCGATCACCTCGCCGAAGCTGATCGAGCGCGCCACGCCCTACGACATCGTCTTTCAGACCGTTGACGTCCCAATCAGTCCAACGCGACCGGTGCCGAGCGGGTCAGGTACTGCATCCCGCCGGACACCACACCCGGGACCCCGGCCGACGAGGTGCTGGTCAGTCAGGATGCAGAACTGGTCCACGGCAGTTCCACCCGCCAGTCCCTGGACGGCGAATCCCCTCGTCACGATCCCATGCCCCGACACTCGACGGTGACCTCGACCAAGGTCATCTCGGCGGTCACCAATCGCTACCAGGGCCTGAGCACCCGCCCCGCCTTCACCTTCAACAACGGTGCGGCCCCCGGCAATCTCAGCACGATCACCTCGGTACAGCTCGACATGTTCGTCAACCCGACGCCAACGCTGGCGGCGGCGGAGACGGAGCTGCGCAGCGCCGCGTACCTGCGCAATCAATTGCGTGCCCCGGTGTCGCTTCACCTCCACGCCGACGGGCTCGGGCGGGGTGCTGCTGAACGGCTCCACGTCGTGGAGCCCCGACGGTCAGGATCTCTCCTACACCTGGTCCTGCACGGCACCCGTGTCGTGTCCCTCGGCCGCGCGCCCTGGCCGGCAGCGTCCGGCGGCCTGGTGGACTGGCACCCGGGGGCCGGCACGTACACGGTCTCACTCACCGTGACCGATACCAGCGGCCTCGCCGCAACCTACTCCCAAAGTGTGACGGTGACATGACCCCCATCAAGCCCACTCGCGAGGACGGCTTTGCCCTGGTCACCGCGATGATGCTCCTGTTCATCCTGATGCTGGTCGGTCTCGCCCTGCTCTCCACTTCGGACGTCCAGACCCGGGCCACGGGGCACGAGGTGGCCGGCGAGGCGTCGTTCAACGTGGCCGAGTCGGTAGTCGATGCCGAGACCCTGCAGCTCAGCAGCAGCTGGCCGAACCTGTCCACCAACGCGTACCCGGCCTGCAACCAGAGCTCCGCACCGGTGACGGGCTGCCCCGGGACCGGGCTGACCACGGGGTTCACCTCCACCACCGCTGGGCCGTTCTTCGCCACGACGCCGACCTGGAAGGTGCAGGTGATCGATGACACCGGAGAGGCCCGAGCTACTACGCCGATACTCTGGCCGGCACGGCTCCGGCCTACGACGCCAACGGCGACAACAAGCTGTGGGTCCGGGCCGACGTGACGATCGGCTCCCAGCGGCCGGATTGTGGTGGCCCAGGTGGTGCGTCAGTCCTCGGTCATCTCGCTGCCCTCGAACGTGATCACCTCCGGCGGGGTGTTCACGAGCAACAACGGCAACAAGGTGATCATCGAGGCCACGGACCCGAATTCGGGCCTGACCGGCACGGTCGACCTGCGCTGCAACCCGAACTCCAGTCCCCCCACCAACAGCGATCCCTGCACCGGATGGGAGTCCGGCAAGGGGCAGCTTGCCCCCGCCGGCGCCTACCAGACCGGCTACGTCGACCCGAGCGGCAACTATTCGTCGATCTCGCTGGCCAATCTGTAACGCTCTCAGGTCGACGGCCATGAACAACGGAACGTACTACGGCCCTGGGCTCTGCCGCCCGCAGGCGCGACCGGCGTGGTCTTCGTCGAGAACGCCGACTGCACCTACAACAGCAACACCAACTGGAACTCGCTGGCGGTTCCCGGCGCGCTGATCTTCGCCAGCGGCAGCCTGACCCTCAACGGCACAGTCAATTTCTACGGGGTCCTGTACATGGCCAACGGCCAGGGCACCGCGCCCTCAAGCGGGGCCTGCCAGGCCGCCCAGACCAACGGACCGGTCGTCACCGTGCACGGCGGCGGCGCGATCAACGGGGCCATCTTCGTCGACAAGTGCGGCACGATCGACGCGGGCTCGGCCAAGTTCGATGTCGTCTACGACTCGAGCGCCTTCGGCTCCTTCCAAGCGTTCGCGACCCCGTCCCTGGCTAAGAACACCTTCCGGATCATGCCCAATCCTTGAGCGCGGGCATGCTCGCCGCGCCGGCCCCCAGGGCGAGTGTCGTCGCACCGCCGTTGAGCGCGGCGATCTCAGCCCGTATCCGGCCGACTCGCGCCGGCACATCCACGGATCTCATCGCGGCCGGGGTATTCGGCCGCCGAACGCAGATCCTCAACCGTGCGTAGCGTAGGATCGCGCCCCGATGGCCATCGGCATCATCACCGGCTCGGGCACGCATGCGCTCCCGAACTTCGAGGCGGCCGAGCTTCTCGACGTCGAGACCCCGTTCGGTCCCGCGACGGTGAGCCGAGGCTCGTACGCCGGCGTCGCCGTGCTTCACGTCTCCCGCCACCTCTCCGGCCATGTGCGGCTCTCGAACCAGGTCACACATCGCGCCAACATCTGGGCGCTGAAGGAGCTCGGCGCCGCGGCGGTGATCGGCTGCACCGCGTGCGGCGCAGTGGATCCGACCGTCGAGCTGGGCTCGCTGATCGTGTTCGACGATCTGCACTTCGCTTCCAACCGGCTGCCCGATGGATCGCTGTGCACGTTCTTCACCGCACCCGGCGACCCGGCGCGCGGGCACTGGATCCTCCACGGCGGTCCGTTCTCGGCCGGCATCAGGGAGGCGCTGCTGGGCGGCGCCGCCGAGGCCGGCCGCGTGGCGCGTGACGGCGGCACCTACGGCCATGTCGACGGCCCGCGCTTCAACACGCCGATCGAGATCGCCCAGCTCGGCGCGTGCGGCGTCACCGCCGTGAGCCAGACGGCCGGACCGGAGACGGTGCTGTGCGGCGAGCTCGAGCTGCCGTTCGCACTGATCGGCTTCGCCACCGACTACGCGAACGAGGTCAAGGCCGGCGAGCCGACGCCCGCGTCCACCATGATCGAGCTGATGGGCCGCAGCTCGGCGATCTTCGCCGACGTGCTGCGCGGCGCGCTTCCGCACTTGGTCGCGCGGCCGCCCGCGCCCGCCGGGACGGTCTACCGCTTCGATCGGGAATGAGCACCGGCGATCCGGCCGTGCTCGTCATGGCGCGGGCGCCCCGGCGCGGCGAGGTGCGCCGGGCGCTCGAGCCACTGCTCGGCATCGACGGCTGCCGCACGTTGCAGTCGGCGCTGATCGCGCAGACCGCCGCCTGGGCGCACGCCGTGGCGCCCGGTGCGCTGTACGCGGCGCACGCGCCGCCGGACGCAGGCGACGAGGTGCGGGCGCTCGTGCCTCGCGACGTGAACCTGTTTCCCCAGAACGGCGACGGGATCGGGGCGCGGATCGCGGATGCCGCCGCACGCGTGTTCGCGCGCCATCGCGGCCCCCTGCTGATCGTATGGCCCGATCTGCCTCGCATGCGTCCCGAGCACGCGAGCGCCGCGCTCGGCGACCTGGCGGCCGGCTGCGACCTCGTGCTCGGCCCGGCGATCGACGGCGGCTTCTACCTGATCGGAATCGCTCGCCCCCTGCCGCAGCTGTTCACGCTGCCCGAGCAGGCGTGGCGAAGCCCGGACGTCGTCGCGATGGGACTGGCCGCGGCGCGGGAGTCGGGCCTCGAGGTGGGGATCCTGCGCGCCGAGCGTCCGCTGCAGCGGCCCTCTGACGTGCGCGCGGCCCGTGCCGACCCGACCACCGCCCCCGAGATCGCCCGCATCCTCGCGCCGCAGGGCAACCGCGACCGATGAGCCCGAGCCGGCTCGAGGCATTCTCCGATGGGGTCATCGCGGTGGCGATCACGTTGCTCGTGCTCGACATCCACGTACCCAACCCGGGAGGCTCGCTCGCCCACGAGCTCGGTGCGCAATGGCCCCACTACGTGGCCCTGGTCACCTCGTTCGTGACGATCGGGATCATCTGGATCAACCACCACGCGATGATCGGTCGGCTGCGCGCCATCGACCATCCGCTGATGATGCTCAACCTGGCGCTCCTGCTGACGATCGTGATCCTGCCGTTCACGACCTCGCTCATGGCCGAGTACGTGAACCAGAGCAGCGGTCAGCATCTCGCCGCCGCGATCTACGGCGGCTCGTTCCTGCTCATGGCGATCGCCTTCTCCGCCTGTCAGCGCCACATCCTGCTCGTCGAGCCGGAGCTGCTCCGGACCGAGCTGCCCGAGGCGCAGCGGCGCCGGATCTTCTCGCGCGCGATCACCGGTCTGGTGCCCTACGTGGTGGCGACCGCGGTGGCGCCGCTGTCGGCCTACGCCACGCTCGTGATCTGCGCGGCGATCGCCGCCTACTACGCGTCCCCGTTCGCCACCGCGAGCGAGCGGCGGCGCTGATCCGCCCCGGGCCAGACGCGCTCGCGGCCGGGCGCCCGCCGGCGCTGCCGGTGCGATAGGGCCTCTGTGCGGGCCTTTCCGGCGCGGGGACGACCACCGCCCGGTTGGGCTAAGGTCAGCCTCGCCCGCTTCGATCGGCGTTCTCGCGGCCGAGATCGCCATTGCTCTGGGGAGTGGTCTAACGGCAAGACGCCGGCCTTTGGAGCCGTGCAATCCTGGTTCGAATCCAGGCTCCCCAGTCCGTCGTTCCGTGGTCGTGGATACGATGGCTGCCGTGACCGCGCCCGTGGTAGTCATCCTCGCCGCCGGCCAGGGCACGCGGATGCGCTCGGCCGTGCCCAAGCTTCTGCACCCAGTCTGCGGCCGGCCGATGATCGCATGGCCGGTGGCGGCGTCCCGGGAGGCCGGCGCGGGTCGGATCGTGATCGTCGACTCGCCCGCGCGGCCGCTCGCCGGCTCGCTTGACGACGACGTGGAGGTGGCGATCCAGGAGCGCCCCAACGGCACGGCTGACGCGGTCCGGGCCGCGGCCTCGCACATCGACCCCGCCGCCACCGTCGTCGTGCTCGCCGGCGACGTGCCGCTGATCACCGCCGAGACCATTCGCGGCCTTGTCGACGCCCACGAGACCGCGGGCTCGGCCGCCACGATGGCGACCATGGTGCTCGAGGATCCACGTGGCTACGGGCGCGTGGTGCGGGCCCCGGACGGCACCGTCGAGCGCGTGGTGGAGACGAAGGCGCCGGGTGACGCCACCGAGCTCGAGCTCCACATCCGGGAGGTCAACACGGGCGTGTTCGCGTTCGACGGGCGCCCGCTGCTCGAGGCGCTCGCGGAGGTCTCGGCCGACAATGCGCAGGGCGAGCACTACCTGCCCGACGTGCTGCCGATTCTGCGCGCCCAGGACCGCACGGTGGGCGCCCACGAGGTGAGCGACCACTCGAGTCACGCTCGGAGTCAACGACCGGGTCGGGCTGGCCGCGGTGACCGCGCTGGCGCAACGGCGGATCCACGAGCGCCACATGCTCGCCGGCGTGACCATCATCGCGCCGGAGTGCACCGTGATCGACGCAGACGTCGACGATCGGTCAGGACACCGTGATCGCGCCGTTCACCCGCTGCACGGGCGTGACCACGGTCGGCTCGGGCGCGACGATCGGGCCGCTGGCCACGTTGATCGACGCCGTCGTCGGCGACGAGGCGAAGGTCCTGAGCTCGCACCTCGTGCAGGCCGATGTGGGCGCGCGGGTGTCGGTCGGCCCATTCGCCTACCTGCGACCCGGGCGCGGCTCTGGGCGAGGGCGCCAAGGCGGGGACGTTCGTCGAGATCAAGAACTCGCGAGATCGGGCGGGGACGAAGGTCCCGCACCTGTCCTACATCGGCGACACCGACATCGGCGAGCAGTCGAACATCGGCGCCGGCACGATCACGGCCAACTACGACGGCTTCCACAAGCACCGGACCACGATCGGCGCGCGGGTCAAGGTCAGCGTCGACACCGCGCTCGTCGCTCCGGTCAGCGTCGGCGACGACGCCTACACCGCCGCCGGCTCGGTGATCACCAAGGACGTCCCGGCCGGCGCCCTCGGCGTCGCGCGGGAGCGCCAGAAGAACATCGACGGCTACGCCGCAGACGCGCTGCCGCAGGCGGAGGCGCGCGGCGCGCGAGAAGGCCGGGGAGTCGCCATCGCGGTCAGCCGTCGGCGGTCGGGCGTACACTCGGACGCACCGTGAGCGTGCTGCAGATCGCGTCCGGCGCCCAGCGACCTGCAACTCGAGTACGACAAGCGGCTGATGCTCGTCTCGGGGCGCGGCGAACCCCGAGTTGGCCGCCAAGATCGCCTCCAAGCTCGGCGTCGGGCTCGGCGGGGTGACGCTGAAGACGTTCGCCAACGGCGAGGTCTACTGCCGCTATGACGAGTCGGTGCGCGGCGCCGACGTCTTCATCGTGCAGCCGACCTGCGGCAATCCGTACGACGGGCCTGAGCGCCAACGACGCGCTGATGGAACTGCTGGTGATGATCGATGCGGCGGTCCACGGGTCGGCGCACCGGGTGATCGCGGTGACGCCCTGGTACGGCTACTCGCGCCAGGACAAGAAGTCCTCGCCGCGCGAGCCGATCACCGCGCGGCTGGTGGCGCGGATGCTCGAGTCGGCGGGGATCGACCGGATCCTGACGATGGATCTGCACTCCGGCCAGATCCAGGGCTTCTTCCAGAAGCCGTGCGACCACATGACCGCGCTGTTCATGCTCACCCAGTACTTCGCCGACCTCGGTCTCGAGGATCTCGTCGTCGTCGCGCCGGACGCCGGGCGCGTGAAGCTGAACAAGAAGTTCGCCTCGAAGATCGGCGCCGACCTCGCGATCCTCAACAAGGAGCGCCCGGCGCAGCAGGTCGCCGAGATCAACTACGTGATCGGCGACGTGGCCGGCAAGACGGCGCGTGATCGTCGACGACATCATCGACACCGCCGGGACGCTCAAGGCGGCCGCCGAGGCCGTCTCGGACGCCGGCGCGCGCCGCGTCTACGCCGCCGCCACCCACGGCGTCTTCTCCGGCAACGCGTGGGAGAACCTCGCGGCGGCGCGGCTTCGAGCAGGTCGTCGTCACCGACACGATCCCGCTCCGCCCGGGCGCGCCTGACAACGTGCGCGTGCTCTCGTGCGCGGACCTGCTCACCAACTCGATCCGCCAGATCTTCACCGACGGCTCGGTGAGCGACGTGTTCGGCGGCGAGAACCAGCTCTTCTGAGCTCTGTCCTACGCACCGCGGCGCGATCGCGCCGGGCGAGCCGCGAGGCCAGAAGGTACGCCGGGTACCACGCGACGTTCGCGGGCTACACGATGGTCCCCGAGTCCTGGTATGTGACGGAACCTTCTGTTTGTGATCAGTTCCGCTTCGTGCCCGGGGCGGTCGTGGAGTGCGGGACGTGGAAGGGCGGCATGATCGCCGGGATCGCCAAGACGCTGGGCCCCGGACATCGGTACCTCTTGTTCGACAGCTACCAGGGGCTGCCGCCCGCGGGTGAGCGTGACGGAGCCCTCGCCCGCCGTGGCAGGAGGACGGCACCGGACCCGACTACCACGACAACTGCACCGCGAGCGAGTCGGAGGCGCGCGCCGCGATGGTCCTGTCAGGTGCTGCCGACTGGAGCATCACGGCCGGATGGTTCGCCGACACCCTGCCGGGAGTGGACATCCCGGAAGGCATCGCGATCCTGCGTCTGGACGGCGATTGGTACGACTCCACGTTGACCTGCCTCGAGGCTCTGTTCCCTCTCGTCGCCCACAACGGGATCGTGATCATCGACGACTACTACATCTGGGACGGGTGTGCGCGCGCTGTCCACGAGTACCTGGCCGCGCACGACTCGGATGCCCGGATCAGCCAGTTCATGAACACGGTCGCCTACATCCAGAAGAAATGAGTCCGCCCGGCGATGATCCCCAGTCGGCGCGCCGCGTGCAGGGCGAGCGTGCGGTCCGGCTGATGGAGCTGCTCGGGCTCGACGAGGACGAGCTCTGCCGGGTGCTCGGCGTCGATCCGCTGACGCTGCTCTCGGGCCAGCTCGAGCACCGGCCCGAGCTGCCGATCCTGCTCGACCTGCTCGACGAGAGCTCCGAGCGCGGCCGGCCCGCCGTCCTCAGGCGCTGGGTCCGGGCCAGGGCCCGGCCGGGAGGCCGATCGACGCGCTGCTGGCGCGCGACTTTGCCGCCTTCGAGGATGCGCTGGCGGACCTGGCCGCGAACGGGTTCGTGCTGCGCGGCGGTGGCTAGCAGCGCCGGCGGGCGACGCCGTGGCTGGGCCGGCGGCTGCGCCGGCGGCCGGCTGGCCGGCGGCTGGCCGGCGGGTGGCCGGCGCTACGCCGGCGGTCGGGCTCGGCGTCCTCGTCCTTGGCCTTCGGTGGCTTCTCGGGCCAGATGCCGATCAGGTAGTGGAAGGATCTGGCGCTGGCCCGGTCGACCGCGGCCCGGCGTGCCCGCCAGCGTCGCGGCCTCGAGCGCGGCAGCGGTCACGACCTTGGCCGTGCTCCCCTGGCCGCCCTTCGCGGTCGGGGGAGCCCCGGTCGTCGATCCGAGCCCACAGCTTGTTGAACAGGCGTCGGCCGATCCGGGCGCCGATCAGCCCGGCGATGATCCCGAACGGCTTGTAGAACAGACGCATCGTGCGCGTGCAGCCTACCCGGAGCGACCCTGTTCAAGCACGGTTCGCCGCCTGGACAGTGGCTGGATCGGACCATGCTCCAGTTGGCAGTGGCCAATCGCCGCCGGCGTGTGGATAAATAGTTGGTGCCAGGTGGCCGATCTGAAGGAGCAGAGAGATGCTCGAAGAGGATCCCAATCGAGACCAGGGTGCGGCGGAGGATCTGCTGCGGCGCGCGTTGCTGGACGACACGAGGGCGGTGGCGGTCTCGCTCCGCGTCGGCGGGCTGCCGGTCAGCGAGGCGGTGACGGTGATCTTCCACGGCCGCCGCGATCTGGGAACGCTGCAGACCTACGTCACGTGGGGCAGCCGATCGGCGCCGGGCGCCACCGTGGCCGCCAACGAGCTGCTCCGGGTTCCGTGCGACCTCGACCTCGCCGATGCCGGCGATCGCGAGGAGGCGGAGCGGCTGTACCTCGAGCAGGCGACGACGCTGCGCGACGCGCTGGTCGGCGCGGACACGGTGCTCGAGCTGTGGCGCGGCTCCGCTGCAGGCGAGTGATCGGAGCCGAGTCGCGGTCGATCACTCGGTCGAGCTCGTCGGTGCGCCTGCCGGCGCCGCGGCTCGTGCCGACCGCGCTCGTCGCGCCCGAGCGCCGGCTCGTGGTGACGCCGGTGTGCGGCGCGCGGACGCTGGCCGAGGGTCGTCCGCCGCTCGGCATCGCCTGCGCGCAGCAGGACCTGACCCGGGTCTATCCGCTGGCCGATGACCCCGAGCGCTGCGTGGAGGACTTCCTCGACCTGGCGGCCGACCACGCCCGCGCGCTGGCCGAGCGGATCGAGCACCAGGAGGCGTCGGTGGAGCGCTTCCTCGAGCTCAGCGGCGAGGATTTCCCGGCCGCAGGATGAGCGACCGGCGATCGCTTCCGTCGCGACCGGCTTCGGCGCGCGACGGCCCGCCGACCGGCATCATGGGCGCTCGATGCGGCGCATGTACCTGATCGTGATCGCGGTGGGCCTACTCCTGTTCCTGGTCGTGAGCGCAGTGCTCGCCCGCGTGTGGAGCGCCGACGGGGCCGAGACGGACGCGGTCACCGCGCTCGTCCAGGCCGAAGCCCGGGGGGATGAGACCGGGGACGTGGCATCGCCTTCAGGGCTGCCGCGCGAGCGTCGCCTGCCAGACCCGGGCCGCCGGCTACGTGGCCGAGCTTCGCCGGTCGGGCGGCGTCTCGATCCTGCAGATGCAGCCGTCGACCGGGTTCACCCTCGGCGGCCACGTCGGGACCGCGCGCGTGGCCTGGAAGTCTCCCGCGTCACTGCCGATCGTGCAATGCGTGCGGGTGCGGCGGGCCGGCAACGCGTTCAGCGGGCTGCGCATCGAACTGCTCGCCCTGAGCCCGCGGATCAAGAGCGACGCCGACTGCCCGGCGCAGTTCTGAGCCGCGCGCTGAAACTTCCTTCCAGCGATCAAACGCAGAGCATCTCTCCTCCCGGGAACGGCCCGCCGCACGGTGGGCTGTCCCTTAGTCCGAGGGTGTGGGTACCCCCCGGAGACCCTGCCACGAGCCCGCCGGCGGGACGTGCGAGCCGGCGCAGGCACAGCAGCACCGCCATTTCGTGGTACCTCACCCCCACTTACCGCCAGTCAGGGAACAAAGAGGCTGTCAGACGGCCATAACGTTCCCCGCCGACCGGACGAACCGCCGAGATGCCACGAAATGGCGGCTCTCCGCCCGCGGCCGACCGCCCCGACCGCGCGCCCCGCCCCGCGCGCCCGAGCGCGTCGAACACGACGAGGGACTCGCGCCCCGGACACGCCTACCACCCCGCCCGACGGCCCTCACAGCCACCCTTCAGCCGCCGTTGACGCAGCGCACCGCCGCGGGACCAGAGCGAATTCCCCCAGCCCTCGGGTGTCGGGGTCGCCGGCGACGGCGTCGAGGAACGTGCGCACTCCGTCGACGATCGCGCGCTCGAACGGGTTGTGAACGAGGGGTGCGTGATTCACGGATCTCGGTCGGCCCCGAGTCGCCGTACCCTCACTCGTCTCATGCGCAGGAATCCCGACGACCCTGGCGATGCTGCTCGCGCTTCCGGTGCTCCTGAGCCAGCCGCTTGCGGCGCCGGCCGCGAGCCCCGGTGCGGGAGCGGCGGCCGCGCACGTGCCGAGGCAGGTCTCGCCGGCGCCCTACAGGGCACGGCGCCCACGGCCGGCGCGCTCTACACCGACGGCCCCGACGGCCGCTATCTGCTCGGCGGCCGTGGCTGTTCCGGCTCGACCCCGGCGATCGGGCGGCGTGAGCGCGGGGTACCAGCAGCGGGTCTCCTCGCCGGGGTGGTCTGGCGTCACGCGTCCCGAGCGCCTGGAACGCCACCGACCAGAGCCCGGCCAGCATGCAGGGCAGCGTCGGTTGGTACCGCAAGGACTTCAAGCTCCCGGACGCGAGCTCGCGCGCTGGCCTGGATCGTCCGTTTCGAGTCGGTCAACTTCCGCCCAGGTGTGGCTGAACGGCAGGCAGCTCGGTACCCACATCGGTGCCTACCTGCCGTTCGAGTTCCAGCTCGCGAGCCTCAACCGCACCGGGGTCAACCGGCTGGTGATCCGCGTCGACAACCGCCTCAATCGTCGCTGACCGCACCGGTCGTCGGCCGCAACCGCCGACGGATGGTGGAACTACGGCGGCCTGCTGGGCGAGGTCTACCTGCGCCGGGTCGACCGCGTCGACTTCCGCCAGGTCGTCGTGCGACCGACGCTTCCCTGTCCGTCCTGCCGCGCCGGCATCCTCGAGCAGGCGACGGCGCGCAACTACAGCTCCGTCCCGCAGACCGTCCATGTCACGGGGGTCTACGGGCCGCTCAGGCTCGACCTCGGGACGCGGACGTCGCCGCAGCGGCGCCGCGGTTGTCTTCAGCGCGGCGGGCACGTTCGCCCGTCCGCGGCTCTGGGCGCCCGGCCATCCCAACCTGTACACCGCGCGGCTGGCGCGACGGCGGTGTCCTCGCGCGCGGCCGGGCGAGCCCCAGGCCCGACGCGCGCCGCCGGCTACACCGTGCTCAGCGGGGTGCGCTCGGTCGAGCGTGACGCGCGGCGGCGCCATCCTGCTCAACGGCAGGCCGGTCCACTTCCGCGGCGTGGCCGTGCACGAGGACAACCCGGTCCGCGGCGCCGCGATCAACAACGCCGACCGAGCGCTGATCATCTCCAGCACGCGCGACGCTCGGCGCGACCCTGATTCGCGCCCACTATCCGCTGCACCCCGAGCTCGAGGAACTCGCCGACCGGGCCGGGATCCTGCTCTGGTCAGAGATCCCGGTCTACCAGCTCAATGAGACCGAGCTCGGCCTGAGCTCATTCACCGACTATGGCCGCGCCGAGCTCCAGACCAACATCGCGCGCCAACCAGAATCACCCCTCGATCGCGTCTGGTCGATCGGCAACGAGCTGCCGACCATGCCCGGTCCGGCTCAGACGGCCTACATCGCCTCGCAGGTCGGCGCTGGCCAAGCAGCTTGATCCGACCCGGCCGGCCGGGCTGCCGTTCGCGGTCAATCCGCTCGCCGGCTGCCAGGCCGCGGCCTACGCGCCCCTCAGTGTGCTCGGGATCAACGACTACTTCGGCTGGTACACGGGCAGCGCCGGATCGATCGCCGATCGCGACTCGCTCTCGGCCTACCTGGACTCGATGCGCTCCTGCTATCGCGGCAAGGCGCTGGCCATCACCGAGTTCGGCGCCGAGGCCAACCGCAACGGGCCGGTCGAGGAGAAGGGCACCTACGCGTTCCAGAACGACTTCGTCAGATTCCACCTCGGCGTCTACGACGCTAAGCCGTGGCTGAACGGCGCCATCTACTTCACGCTCCAGGAGTTCAGGGTCTCGCCGCTGTGGAACGGCGGCAACCCGTGGCCCGCACCGCCGGTGCACCAGAAGGGCCTGATCACCTTCTCAGGCGTGAGGAAGCCGGCGTTCGACATCGTGCGCCAGCTCTACGGCACGGCGTACGCCAGTACGGCTAGTCGCGCTCGGTAGCCGGTACGGCTAGTCGCGCTCGGGCCTGGCAGCGGTGCGGCGGCGTCGGCTCCCGGATGGGTCGCCGCTCGCGGCGCGGGAGCAGATCGGCCAGCCGCCCCGGCTCACGCAGCCGGACGCGCGCCGGACGCGCGTCTGGCAGCGGAATCCCGCCCGGTGGACGCCGCGAAGGATCCGGGCGTGTCGGGCGGCGGCGGTCATTCCCCGGCCCTCGTCGGACCCGTCCGGCGGCCGCGGCTGACTGGACGGACCGGGTCCGCCGCGCAACGCCGGCAGGATCAGCAATGCCACACACGCGAGACCGACGATGTGGACCCCGGCGATCATCAGCATGACCTGAGACTCGCCCGACATGGTGAAGAAGCGCGATAGCCGCGCCGTGGCCGCGGGGCGCGAAACCGCCACGCCTCGGCCCGCTACCATCGTTCGCCGCTATGGCCGGAGCAAGAGACAGCGCTTGAACCGTCGCCCGACGGAGCCCTGAGGGGTCGCGTGGGCCCGCCGCCTGCGCCGCCAGGGGTTCGTCCCCGGCGTCGTGTACGGCGGCGGCGAGGAGCCGCTGGCGTTCCAGATCGAGCGCGCGAGTTGCGCACCGCGCTGGCCCACGCCGGCGCCGTGCTCGACCTGAGCGTCGATGGCGCGCAGGCCACTCCGGTCGTGCTCAAGGAGCTCGTGCGCCACCCGGTGAGCGGCGACACCCTCGCACGTCGATCTGCTGCGGGTGCGGCTCGACCAGGCCGATCCAGACCACCGTCATGCTCGAGCTGCCTCGGCGCCGAGAGCGCTCCCGGGGTCGCGCGAGGGTGGCGTGCTCGAGCACGCGACGCGCGAGCTGACCGTCGAGGCGCTTCCCCGACGACATTCCCGGACTCGATCCAGCACGACGTCTCGGAGATGCAGATCGGCGACACGCGTGACGCTCGACGTCGGTGCTCGCGCCGCCGGCGTCCGCTGCTCGACGATCCCGAGACCGTGGTCGCCACCCTCACGCCGCCCCGCCTGCAGACCGAGGAGGAGGAGGAGATCGAGTCAGGAGACCGAGCTCGTCGGCGAGGGCGAGGGCGCGGCCGAGGGCGAGGAGGCGCCGGGCGAGAGCGCCGGCGAGGGCGACAGCGAGTAGCGAGAGTCGGACGGCCGCCCTGGGTGCCGCTCCGCCGCGGCCCGTCGATTGGCTTCTCGTCGGGCTCGGCAACCCGGGCTCCGAGTACGCGGGCACACGCCACAACCTCGGCTTCGAGGTCGCGAGCCTGCTGGCGCATCGCTGGGGTCTGCCCAAGGCGAGGGCCAGGTTCGGCGGCCTGCTGACCGAGGGCCGCACCGGACCGGGCGGGCCACGGGTCGCCATCCTGCTGCCCCAGACGTACATGAACGAGGCCGGCAGGTCCGCGTGGGTCCGGCCCGCGGCGCGTACAAGCTGCCGCTCGAGCGTGTGCTCGTGCTGCACGACGAGATCGATCTGCCCTTCGGCGAGATCCGGGCGCGCATCGGCGGCGGGCTCGCCGGCCACAACGGGCTCAAGTCGCTCAAACAGGGTCTCGGCAGCGCGGACTTCGCCCGCGTCCGCGTGGGCGTCGGCCGGCCGCCGACCGACCGATCCCGAGCGGGTCGCCGCGTACGTGCTCGGGCGGTTCCGTGAGCCCCGGAGCGAGGTGCAGGCAGTTGATCGAGCAGCGCCGCCGACGCGGCCGAGCGCGTCGTGAGGTGCGAGACGGAGCTGACCCCGCCGGGTTGAGCGGACCGTTCCCGGCGCCGCCGGCGGCTGACCTAGACTGGATACGCAGGCCGATGCTCCGAACTCTCCTCGCCAATGCCGACGACGATCCGCAGACGCCGCGCTCGCGCGCGAGGGCGGCCACGCGTTCGTCTCGCAGTCGCTGCGGCCGTACCTGCTCGCCGCGCTGCTCGACCGCAACGCGCCGAGCGACCGGCGATCGTCGTCGCCGGCGACGATCGCGCAGCCCGCGATCTCGCCGCGGCGCTGCGAGCTGGCTCGAGCCGCGCACGGTGCGCTTCTATCCGAGCCGCGGCGTCACCTACGAGTCGCACCTGGCACCGCCGCCGCATCTCGTCGGGCTGCGGATCGCCGCGCTCGACTGCGCTGCTCGAGCCCGCGCGAGACGCGCGCCGGTGGTCGTGGTCAGCGCCGTGGCGCTGTCGGAGAAGGTCCCCGACCCGGCGCTGCGCCCGCACGGCTTCGCGCTCCGCGTCGGCGATCTGCTCGATCTCGACGAGACCGCGCGTGGACCTCGTTGCGGCGGGCTACGAGCGGGTCGACCAGGTCGAGGACCGCGGTCAGTTCGCGATCCGCGGCGGCCTGCTCGATCTCTACCCCGCCACCGAGGACCGCGCCGTGCGGGTCGACCTGTTCGGCGATGAGATCGAGTCGCTGCGCTGGTTCTCGACCTTCACGCAGCGCTCGCTCGGAGACGCCGAGCTGATCGAGGTGGCGCCGGCGGCGGAGCTCGCCGAGGAGCACCGCGAGCTGGCCGAGATCGCGGCGCTCGAGGACGCGGCCGATCGGCCCGACATCGCCGAGCTGCTGCCCGGTCGAGGACTTCCGCGCCTTCCTCGACCTCGCGCCGGCCGACGCCGCCGTGATCGTCGCCGGCGAGGAGGACCTCGCCCCGGCGCTCGCACGACCACTGGCAGGACGTGACCGCGGCGTTCCACGACGAGGATGCCCATCACCTCTACGAGCCGCCCGAGCGGATCGCGGCGGCCCTCGAGGAGCGGGCGCGGATCCGGCTCTCGAGCATCGACCAGGACCAGCCGTTCTCGTTCCGCGCCCAGGCCGCCGACATCGCCGCCCGCGGGCTCAAGGAGGCCGAGCCCGAGCTCGAGAAGCTCGCGCGCTCGGGCTATCGCACCGTGGTGGCCTTCGCCGCGCCGGGGCGAGGGCGAGCGCGCCGCCTACAACCTCGGGCGGCTCAAGGTCGCGCTGGCTCGACGGCGCGTCGAACGGGAGCGGCTCGGCGCGAGGCACGGCGACGCTCGACGTTCGCCCAGGCGCGGCTCCAGACGGGGTTCATCGCGCCGCAGTTCCAGCTCGCGGTGATCCCCGAGCACCGGCTGTTTCGTCGTCGCCGGGCCGCCGAGCGTCCCGAGCGCGCCCATCGCCGCGGCGTCCTGCGCAGCTTCGCCGATCTGCGCACCGGCGACATCGTCGTGCACGAGGACCACGGCATCGCCCGCTTCGCCGGCTTTGACACCAAGACCGTGGCCGGGGTCACGCGCGACTACCTGTACCTCGAGTACGCCGGCTCGGACCGCGTGTTCGTCCCCGTCGACCAGCTGGCCAAGATCAGCCGCTACGTCGGCGCCGGCGGCGCGCATCCGCCGCTGTCGAAGCTCGGCGGCACGCGCTGGGAGACGATCAAGTCCCGCGCCCGCCGCGCCGCGCAGGAGCTGGCCGGCGAGCTGCTCAACCTGTACGCCGAGCGCAAGCGCCGCGAGGGCCACGCGTTCGCTGTCGACACCGACTGGCAGCGCGAGTTCGAGGACGCGTTCCCGTTCACCGAGACGCCCGACCAGCGCGACGCGATCGAGTTCGTCAAGGCCGACATGGAGGCACCGCGGCCGATGGACCGGCTGATCTGCGGCGACGTCGGCTACGGCAAGACCGAGGTGGCCCTGCGGGCGGCGTTCAAGGCCGTGCAGGACGGCAAGCAGGTGATGCTGCTCGTGCCGACGACGATCCTCGCCCAGCAGCACTACGGGACCTTCTCGGAGCGCCTCAAGGACTACCCGGTGACGATCGAGCACGTCTCGCGCTTCCGTGCCGCCGCCGAGCAGAAGGAGGCCATCGCGCGCTTCGCCGAAGGGCGAGGTGGACATCCTGATCGGCACCCATCGGCTGCTCTCGCGCGACGTGCGCGCCAAGGATCTCGGGCTGCTGATCGTCGACGAGGAGCAGCGCTTCGGCGTCAAGCAGAAGGAGCTCCTGCGCCAGCTGAAGCTGCGGGTCGACGTGATCGCGATGAGCGCCACGCCGATCCCGCGCACGCTGCAGATGTCGCTGGCCGGCGTGCGCGACATCAGCGTGATCGAGACGCCGCCCGAGGGCCGGCGGCCGGTCAAGACCTACGTCGGCGAGTACGACGAGGAGCTGGTCAAGCAGGCGCTGGTGCGCGAGCACGAGCGCGAGCGGCCAGGCGTTCTTCCTGCACAACCGGGTCGAGACGATCGAGGAGACGGCCGAGCGGCTGCGCGGCCTGTGCCCGAGGATGAAGTTCGAGGTCGCCCACGGGCAGATGGAGGAGCGCGAGCTCGAGCAGCGGATGCTCGCGCTTCCTGCGCGGCGACGCCGACGTGCTGGTGTGCACGAGCATCATCGAGTCGGGGATCGACATCCCGCAGGCCAACACGCTGATCGTCGAGCGCTCCGACGTCTTCGGGCTCGCGCAGCTCTACCAGATCCGGGGACGGGTCGGTCGCTCGCCGCGAGCGGGCGTACGCGTACCTGCTCTACCCGAGCGCGGCCGCGCTGACGCCCGAGGCGGCCCAGCGGCTGTCGGCGCTGTCGGACTACACCGAGCTCGGCGCCGGCTTCAAGATCGCCATGCGCGACCTCGAGATCCGCGGCGCCGGCAACCTGCTCGGCGACGAGCAGTCCGGCCACGTCGCCGCGCTCGGGCTTCGAGCTCTACATGCAGATGCTCGACGAGGCGGTCGGCGCCGCTCGAGGCCGAGGGCGGCGGATGAGGACTGGGAGCCGGTGCGGCTCGACGTCAACGTCGACGCCTACGTGCCCGCCGACTACATCCCCTACGAGCAGGCCAAGGTCGACGTGCACCGCCGGATCGCCGCCTCCCGCGAGGTGGCCGACCTGGTGGTCCTGCGCGAGGAGCTCGAGGACCGCTTCGGCGAGCTGCCCGAGCCGCTGCAGCAACCTGATCGCGCTCCAGCAGGCGCGCATCAAGCTCGGCCAGGCCGGCGCCCAGGCCGTCACGTTCCGCGGCGGCCGGCTGGCGGTGACCCCGTCGAGCTCGACTCCGTGCGCGCCAAGCGCATCCGCGCAGGAGATCCCCGAGGCGCTGTACGAGTCGGGCAAGTCCCAGCTCTCGATGCGCGTTCCCGACGATCCGGCCAAGCGCTTCCCGGCCGTGGTCCGGGCGGCCGACGTGCTGCTGGCGGTCACGCGGGAGGCGGCGTAGGGCGCGAGCGAGGCCGATGTCGGCGGCGCTCGGCAGCCCTCGGTGAGTATCGCCGGCCGCTCTTCGAACGCTCTTCGGCAGCCTTCCACCGCTCTTGAGCACCTCTCGCTACCATCACCGCCGTTGATGAAGTCAGTGGTCAGGTCCATCCAGGCGCTCGGCGCCTTTTTTGTGGTCGCGATCGCGATCGCGGGCTGCGGCAGCGGCGTCCCCGGCGACTCCGTCGCCGACATGTCCGGCAACCCGATCACCCAGGCGACGTTCAACCACTGGATGTACATCGCCGCCAAGGGTCAGGCCTCGCAGTCGCCCGGCTCGCCGGTGATCGTGCCGGACCCGCCGAACTACACGAAGTGCGTGGCGACGGTGCGCAAGTCGATCCCGTCGCTGGCCAGCACGCCCACCAAGACGCTCAAGACCGAGTGCGGCACGCTGTTCACGCAGCTGCGCGACCAGGTTCTCGACTTCCTGATCCGGTCCTACTGGTACCAGGCGGACGGGGCCAAGCAGAACATCAAGGTCTCTGACGCGCAGGTTCAGAAGGCGTTCCAGGCCGCCAAGGCGCAGCAGTTCCCGACCAACGCGCAGTTCCAGGCCTTCCTGGCCTCCTCGGGCCAGACGCTGAACGACATCCTCTACCGCGTCCGCGTCAACCAGGTCTACACGAAGCTCCTGGCCAAGGCCGGGTCCAAGGTGACCCAGGCGCAGATCGCCGCCTACTACGCGGCGCACGCGACGCAGTTCGGCAAGCCCGCGAGCCGCAACATCCGCATCATTCTCACCAAGACCAAGGCTCAGGCCGAGGCCGCCAAGGCCGCTCTTGCCGGCGGCGCGACGTGGCAGGCGACCGCGGCCAAGTACTCCACCGACGCCGCCACCAAGAACAAGGGCGGGTTGCTGGTCCACGTCACCAAGGGCCAGCAGGACGCGGCGCTCGACACGGCGGCGTTCTCGGCCTCGCCCGGGGTGCTGCTCGGACCGATCCAGGGCCAGTTCGGCTGGTACGTGTTCGAGGTGACCGCGGTCACGCCCGGGAACCAGCAGACCCTGGCCCAGGCGACGCCGACGATCAAGCAGGTCCTGGCCCAGCAGAACTCGACGGCCGAGCAGGCCAAGGTCGATGCGCAGGCCAAGAAGAACTGGCTCAGCAAGACCGAGTGCCGGTCGGGCTACGTGATGGCGGACTGCCACGGCTACAAGGCCCCCGCCAGCTCGACCACCACCACGACGACCCCGTCGACGACCACGACCTAGTGGTGTGACGCCGGTCCCGCCGGAGGAGATCGTCGAGGCGCTCGGACGCCTTGACGCGATCACCCGGCGGTTGCGCCGCGAGTGTCCGTGGGACCGCGAGCAGGACGAGCGCACGATCGTCCCGCACACGCTGGAGGAGGCCTACGAGCTGGCCGACGCGGCCAATCGGCGTGATGACGCCAAGCTGCTCGATGAGCTCGGCGACGTGCTGTTCCAGGTCCACTTCCTGTCGCTGCTGCTCGAGGAGCGCGACGCCGGAGACCTGGCCCAGGTGGCCGATCACTGCCGTGAGAAGCTGATCCGGCGCCACCCGCATGTGTTCGGCGAGGTCGAGGCCGCCACCGCCGGCGAGGTGCTGGCCAACTGGGACAAGATCAAGCAGGAGGAGCCCGGTCGCGAGCGGGGGCTGTTCGGCGAGGTGCCCGAGAATCTGCCCTCGCCGCTCTACGCCCGCAAGGTCCAGCGCCGCGCCGCCTCGAGCGGCTTCGACTTTCCGGGCGTCGAGGGGCCGCTCCAGGCCGTCCGCGACGAGCTCGAGGAGCTGGCCGCCGCCGGCACCCCCGAGGAGCGCTTCGCCGAGCTCGGCGATGTGCTGTTCGCGGCCGTCAACGTGGCGCGCAAGCTTCACGTCGACCCGGAGCTGGCGCTGCGGTCGGCAGCGGACCGCTTCCGGGGCCGTGTCGGCGCGGGCGCCGGTCTGGCCGCATCCGAAGGCCGTAGCTGGGACGATCTTGACCCCGACGAGCAGCTCGTCTACTACGCGCGCGCCCGCCTGACCGAAGGAGCCACCGACGAATGAGCCAGATCGAGCAGATCCACGCCCGGCAGATCCTCGACAGCCGCGGCAACCCGACCGTCGAGGTCGAGCTGAGCCTTCGCTCCGGTGCGTGGGGGCGCGCGGCCGTCCCGTCCGGCGCCTCGACCGGCGAGTTCGAGGCCACCGAGCTGCGCGACGGTGGATCGGACTGGCTGGGCAAGGGCGTCACCCGTGCGGTGGACAACGTCAACGGCGAGATCGCGACCGCCGTGCGCGGCCAGGACGCGGCGGCGCAGGCCGCGCTCGACCGGCTGCTGGTCGAGCTCGACGGTACACCGAACAAGTCCCGCCTGGGCGCCAATGCGCTGCTGGCGGTCTCGCTCGCCGCGGCCCACGCCTCGGCGGCCGACGAGCGGCTGCCGCTGTGGCGCTACCTCGGGGGCGAGACCGCACACGTGCTCCCGGTACCGATGATGAACGTGCTCAACGGCGGCGTCCATGCCGACAACAAGGTCGACTTCCAGGAGTTCATGATCGTGCCCGTCGGTGCACGCTCGTTCAGCGAAGCGCTGCGGATGGGAGCGGAGGTGTTCCACCACCTCAAGCGCACGCTGCACGCCAAGGGGCTCTCGACCGCCGGCGGCGACGAGGGCGGCTTCGCTCCCGATCTGAACTCCAATGCCGAGGCGCTCGACGCGCTCATCGCCGGCATCCGGGCGGCCGGCTACGTGCCCGGCGACCAGATCGCGATCGCGCTCGATCCGGCCGTGAGCGAGCTCTACCGGGGCGGCGCGTACGTGCTCGAGCACGAGGGCATGACGCTGACCTCCGAGCAGCTCACGTCGTACTGGGCCGATCTCGCCGCCCGCTACCCGATCGTGTCGATCGAGGACGGCATGGACCAGGAGGACTGGGCCGGCTGGGCCACGCTGACCGAGCGGCTGGGCAAGTCGATCCAGCTCGTCGGCGATGACCTGTTCGTCACCAACACGCAGCGCCTCAAGCGCGGCATCGATTCCGGCGTGGCCAACTCGATCCTCATCAAGGTCAACCAGATCGGCACCCTGACCGAGACCTTGGCTGCCGTGCGGATGGCGCGGGAGGCCGGCTACACAGCGGTCATGTCGCATCGCTCGGGCGAGACCGAGGACGTCACGATCGCCGACCTCGCGGTCGCGACGGGGTGCGGGCAGATCAAGACCGGCGCCCCCTCGCGGACCGATCGCGTGGCGAAGTACAACCAGCTGCTGCGCATCGAGGAGGCGCTCGGGCCCGAGGCCGCATACCCGGGGCGGGCGGTCTTCCGGGCCTAGCGCTGCACTGGCCTGGTTCTCGCGCCTCGGCGCGTTCCCCAGGCCCGGGGCGCCCCGCGGCGGGCAATGCGGGTTGCAGGGCGAGCAAGGCAGGTTGCAGCAGGAAGGAAGGCGGCCGCGGCGAACGAAGCGGGCACGGATGCCTTCAGCCCGCTCCGCCTCCGCCGCCGCCCGTAGCCAACGCGCCCCTCGCTCCCGTCCGCGCCGGGGTCCGCGCCTCCTCGTCACTCGCTCGGCGGCGACGCGGGTGCGGTGGGACCGGGTCGGTCGCGTGGGGCTGCTCATCGTGCTCGGCGTCGTCGTCGTCCTGTACTTCGAGCACACGTTGTCCTACATCTCGACCCGACAGGAAGCGGGCCGTGAGTCGGGGCTCGTGCAGAAGCTCGTCCACGACAACGCCGCGCTCATGCGCCAGCAGAAGTCGCTCGCCGATCCGGCGACGATTCAGAAGGACGCCCGTGCGCTCGGGATGGTGCAGCCGGGCGAGCGCCCGTACGTGATCACCGGCCTGACACACCATTAGTGGTGCGCCACTAGCCACGCCCCGGGGAGCCGGCGCAGTGCCTCTGCGATCCTGTCGGCTGTGCGCTTCAACGACGTGATCGGGTTGTGGGAAGAGGGACGGCGACGGCTGGCCGGCGCCGATCCCGTCGAGCGGCCGGCGCTCGAGCGGGTCACCGACGAGCTCGTCGATGAGCTACGGCGACGGCTGGGCGGTCCGTTCACGACCGAGGACCTCGCCGCCGTGTACGCGGACGGAACCGACTGGTGCTTCGACATCGCCACGCAGGTGGCGCCGACGACACCGGCGGCCTGGGACGTGCCGACCGTCGCCGGGGCCGCGTTCGCGCGCTACGTGCGCAGCGCAATCGACTACGCGGGCGGCCGGAAGATCGAGGAGCTCAACTGAGGTGTGCGACAGCGCGGCCGCGCGACGGCCCGCACCCGCTCCCGGCGAGGGGAGGGGCGGCGCTACTCGTCGTCGTCGTTGTCGTCGGAGCCGGCGCGGCGGATGACGATCTGGTCTTCCTCGATCGTCACCTCAACCGGCCGGTGGCCGGCCCAATACTCGGCGTACACGGGATCGTCCTGCACGGCGGGATCAAGCCAGAGGCCGTATCCCTCTTCGCCGTGATCGAACGTGGCCTCGAGCGGACCCGAGGTCCGTCGGCGGCCACGGGCAGGTCCACGACCGCTGCGGCGGGAGCGGCGGCGGCGAGCAGGCTTCTCCTCGTCACCATCACCGTCCCCGTCCTCGTCGGCCTCTTCCTCCTCTGAGCGCTCAGCTTCGGCGGCGTCGAGCTCGGCGGCGATCAGTGCGTCATCCTCCGCACGGAGGTCGATCTCGTCGTCGTAGTCGGCGGCGGGAGTCGGGCTGTCGGCGTCGCCGGACGGCTCAAGACCCTGCTCGCGCTTGAAGGCCTGGATCTGCTGGACGGTGACCTCGAGTTGATGTGCAATCCAGGCATCGGTGCGTCCCTGACGCACCCAGGCCCGAATCTGGTTGAGCTGTGGGCGTAGTGATCTGCGGGTCATCCGGGGCCGGAGACTAGTACAGCGGGCGGCGTCGGGCCCGTCTGGGGGGTGTAGCTCTCGCTTGTGCTATCCGAGATATGAGCGGTATGCTGGCGCTCGAGCGGGCCGGCTTCTGCTTCGAGATGTACCGACCGGACTTGCTTTTCACAACCATCAGGCAAGCAGGGAGGCCATTCCCATGTTGGTACTGACCCGCAAGTCCAACCAGAGCATCATGATCGGCGACGACATCGAGGTCTCCGTGCTGGCGATCATGGGGGAGAAGGTGCGGATCGGAATCCAAGCCCCCCGCGACATTCCGGTGTTCCGTAAAGAGGTGTACCTCGAGATCCAGCAGGAGCGGGTCGCGGGTGGCAAAGGCGTGCGCGAGGAAGTCGACGCGGCGCTGCGTGGACTCGGAGAGTCCAGCTAGACAGCAGCCGGCCGGCAGGGGGCGAGGCGGCTCACGCCCGAGCCGCCTCGAAGACGGCTCACCCGAGCAGGTAGTACAGGGTCTCGAACATCGCCACGGTGACGATCACCGCGGTGGCCACGAGCGACAGCACGAGGAAACCGAAGCGCCATGAACTGCGCTTCAGCTCCTTCTCGTGTGCGCGTTTGCGCGAGCGCTGCGCGGCCGAGCGCCGCAGGTGCTCCCTGCGGTGCCGATCGCGCTGCATCTCATGCCGGAACTCCTGCTCGATCTGCGCGAGACTTTGGCGCATCTTGATCGCCATCCCGATGCGAGCCTACCAGCCTCGTGGGTGTCAGTGGACGCTCTGCCGCTCGTACACCTCGACGAACTGCAGATAGTTGTCGGCGATCTGGGACGCGGCGGCGCTCCGCTCCAGGTCACCGGAAAGGAACCCCTTGAGAGCGTCCCACCAGATCGAGCGCCCGATCGCGAAGCCGATGAAGCCCTCCACGGGAGCCGCCTGCTCGAGCCAATGGATGACCTTCTCGTTCGACGCACCACGCCCGAGCAGCACGGAGGTCACGTGCTCGCGCCCCGGACCCGAGCGCGTCTGCTCGGCGATCATGGCCGCGTCGGAGCGCTCGTCGACGCCCTCGATCTTCCACACGTCGACCTCGATCCCGTAGTTCTGGATCTCCTCGATCGCGCGGCGCATCAGCTCCGGCCGCAGCTCGGCGTCGTAGCGATCCGAGTCGCCGCCCACCTGGGCCAGCTGGCCGTCGGTCGCCGGCACGAGCAGCTCGAACAGGAACTTACGATCATTCGCGTGCAGCCAGTCGGCGAGCCGCTTGAGGCGACCGAGCTGGCGCTCGTTGAGGACCGGATCATCGTCGGGGTTGTACCGGACGAGGACCTTGGAGAAATCGGGATCGAACTGCTCGATGTGCTCGCCGAACGCATCGCCGTAATCGAAGTCGAACTCGTTCTGACCGGACTTCTCGACCGGCATCGCCAGCGTCAGGCCCTCCGCGCGGGCGCGCTGCGGGATGTCGGACCCGAACTGCTCGTCGACGAGCACCCCGGTCGCCTTGCGATCGGCACCGCGTGATACCGCCTCGAGCATGCCCTCGAAGATCAACCGCTTGGCGTCGCAGATCGTCTCTGTCTCTTCAGGGGTGGGTTCACCCTGGATCCCGAACATCTTCTTCTGGAACGACCCGCGGTGGTCGAATGCGAGGATGTACAGCTTGCCGTCGTAGCCCAGGGCCATGTTCGTCCTTTGTTCTTGGTCAGGTCATCTCCCAGTCTAGGACGGCGGCAGCCCGATGTGCACTGCGAGATTTCGCGCTGCCGCCCGCCCCAACCCCTAGTCTCACGCGGTGTGGAGCACCATTTCGACGGACCCGCGTTCACGATCGGGATCGAGGAGGAGCTGATGATCCTCGACGCCGAGTCTCTGGAGCTCGTCAACGCGATCGAATCGCTGCTCGAGGATGCGCCCACGGGTGAGATCAAGCCCGAGCTGATGGAGTCGGTGCTCGAGATCTCGACCGACCCCTGCGCCGACCTGAGCGAGGCCGGCATCCAGCTGCGCGAGCTGCGGCGTCAGGTGTCCGACACCGCCGCCCGGCGCAACCTGGCCATCGGCTCCGCGGGCACCCACCCGTTTGCGATGTGGGAGGACCAGCGCATCGTCGCCCGGCCTCGCTACCGCGACCTGATCTCGGCGCTGCGCTTCGTCGCGCGCCAGGAGCTGATCTTCGGGATGCACGTGCACGTCGGCATCGACGGCCCCGACAAGGCGATCCACGTCGCCAACGGGATGCGCGTGCACATGCCGGTGCTGCTCGCGCTGTCGGCCAACTCACCGTTCTGGCGCGCGGACCCGACCGGTCTGGCCTCGACGCGGACTCCGATCTTCCGCGCCTTTCCGCGCGTCGGCATGCCTCCCACGTACAAGAACTGGGAGGACTACGAGCGCCGGATCGATTTCATGATCGGCACCCGGGTGATCGAGGACTACACCTACCTCTGGTACGACGTCCGCCCGCATCCGAACTTCGGGACGGTCGAGATCCGGGTGATGGACTCCCAGTCGCGGATCGAGCACACACTCGGGCTGGCCGCGCTCGTCCAGGCGATGGTGCGCGAGCTGGCGGTCCACTTCGACGCGGGCCAGCAGCTCTCGAACTATCCCTACGAGATGCTCGACGAGAACAAGTGGCTGGCCGCCCGCCACGGACTCGAGGGCGAGCTCGTCGACCTGCCCCACAGGGAGCGGATCCCGACCCGTGAGCTGGCCCGCCGCCTGATCGATCGGATGCGCGAGCACGCCCAGGATCTGGGCGCCTCGGACGAGCTCGACGCGGTCGAGGACCTGCTCGAGCGCGGCAATGGAGCCGCCCGGCAGATGGTCGTCTACGAGGCCAATCACGACCTCCGAGAGGTGATGGCGGAGATCGTCGCGGCGACGGCGGTCTAGTCGCGGACCGGATTTCGCCCGGCTCGCCGCTCCGACGTGATGGAACCTTCTTGAGCGCCACCGTGGGAGCCCTACAATCGAATGCTGTGAGTGCCGGCGGTCCCGACCTGTTCGTGGTGTGCAAGAGCTGCGGATCAGAGGTGAGCCCATACATCACCGAGTGTCCGTACTGCGGCAACCGCCTGCGCAAGCGGGCGCCGAAGATCGACCGCGAGGGACGCGTGACCGAGAAGCGGCTGCGCCGGCCGCCCCGGCCCTCGCTCCCGCGCCTGCGCAGCGGCGAGATTCCCGGGATCGCCCCCGACACGCGCCCGTACGCGACGATCGCCCTGGTCATCGCCGGCCTGGCCGGCTGCCTGTTGTGGCGCACGGCGCTCGTGCACCTCTCGCAGGTCGCGATCGTCGGCAAGCCGACCGGTCACTGGTGGCGCGTCGTCACGGCGGCGTTCACCTACACGAACACCGGCTACGCGTTCGTGACCCTGTCGTCGATCGCCCTGTTCGGCTGGCTGCTCGAGCGTCGTCACGGTCCGGCCGCGGTGCTGTTGCTGTTCGTGGCCGGCGGCATCGGTGGGCTCGCTGCGACGGCCGCGCTGTACGCGATCCCGGTCGCGGTCGGCGCCAACGGCGCGGCGCTCGCGCTGCTCACCGCCTGGGCGCTGCCCGACCTGCTCGACCTTCGCTCCGGGCGGGAGATCGAGGGCGACCTGATCGGCGCGGCGGTCCTGGCCGGCGTCCTGCTGCTGATGCCGCTCGCCGCGCGTGAGGCGAGCTGGGTCGCCGGCGGCGCCGGCGTCCTGGCCGGGCTCGTGATCGGGCTGCCGCTCTCGCGCGCCGCCCGCCGCTGAGTCACCGTCAGCGGACCCGACCTGGCCGGCGGGCCCCGCCGCCAGGTGCCCGATCACCGGCCCGGGCACCTCACCCGCGCGCTCCGGGGCCAGGGCGGCCAGCAGGCCGCCCGAGGTCATCGCGTCTGACAGGAGCCAGCGCCGGGTCTCGGAAACGCCGGGCGCGAAGGTCGTGAAGGCGGCCGCGTACTCGCGGTTGCGCCGTGTGCCGCCGGCGAGCGCCCGCTCCTCAGGATCGGCGAGCAGCGGCAGGACCCCGGCGATGGCCGGGACCGCGGCGGCGTCGAGCTCGGCCGCGAGGCCGCTGGCCTGCGCGAGCTCGTGCAGGTGACCGAGCAGGCCGAAGCCGGTCACGTCGGTCAGCCCGTGGGCGCCGGCGCGCCGGGCCGCGGCGGCGGCGTCGCGGTTGAGCGTGGTCATCACCGCGATCGCCTCGGTCACGGGCGCCGGCAGGCCGTGCTTGGCAGCCGTGGCCACGGCACCGGCGCCGAGCGGTTTGGTCAGCACGAGCGCATCGCCCGGCTGTCCGCCGGCATTGGTCAGCACCCGGTCGGGGTGCACGAGGCCCGTGACGGCCATGCCGTACTTCGGCTCGGGATCGTCGATCGAATGGCCGCCGATGATCGCCACGCCGGCCTCGGCGGCGATCGCCGCCCCGCCGCGAAGGATCTCGGCCAGCACGTCGGCGCCGAGCGTCTGGACCGGGAACGCGACCAGGTTCAGGGCGCTGACGGGCGTGGCCCCCATCGCGTAGACGTCGGAGAGCGCGTTGGCCGCGGCGATCCGACCGAACTCGTAGGGGTCATCGACGATCGGCGTGAAGAAGTCGACCGTCTGCACGAGCGCGAGCTCGTCGCTGATGCGGTAGACGCCGGCGTCGTCGGCGGTCTCGAAGCCGACCAGCACGTTCGGGTCGGTGCCCGCGGCGATCGCTGCGAGCAGCGGTGCGATCGCGCCCGGCGGTAGCTTGCACCCGCAGCCGGCGCCGTGGGACAGGGAGGTCAGCGACACGACCACTCTTGCGACCGAAATCACGGCAGAGCCGCAGCTAGTGCCGGAGCGCGCCTACACCGACGCCGACCTCGATGCCGCGATCGCGGCGATCGCCGACCCGAGCGGCTGCGCGAGGCCCAGGACATGGTCGACGCGTGCGGCGCCGTCGCTGCAGCGCGTGCTCGACGAGGCGCTGGCCGAGGGCGGCTGGTTCGACGCCGCGCACGAGCAGGCGGTCCGCGAGGCGACCGGCGCCGAGGACCCGGACGAGCGGCTCCGGGCGGTGCGGACCCTGGTCGCCGAGGAGACGCGGCTGGGGATGCTCGTCGGCGTCGCCGTCGGATTTGAGCTCGCGCGAGAGCTCGGCAACGACCCGACCCCGAAACCCAACAGGAGGACTGATCGACGATGGAGGTCCGCTTTCTCGGCCACGCCTGCTTCTCGCTGTCGGACGGCGACACGACGGTGCTGATCGACCCGTTCCTGACCGGCAACCCCAAGGCCGGCGATCGCCGCCGACGAGGTCGACCCGACCACGATCCTGCTGACCCACGGCCACGCCGACCACATCGGCGACACGGTGGCGATCGCCAAGCGCACCGGCGCCACGGTGGTCGGCGATCGTCGAGCTCGCCGGCGAGATCGGCGCGCGAGGGCGTCGACGTGCGCGACCCGAACCTCGGCGGCACGGTCGAGTTCGACTGGGGCTGGGTCAAGCTGGTGCCCGCCTGGCACACCTCGACCACGCCCAAGGGGACGGTCAACACGCCGGCCGGCCTGCTGGTCAACTTCAAGGACACGATCGTCTACCACCTCGGCGACACGTGCGTGTTCTCCGACCTGCAGCTGGTCGGCAAGCGCAACCCGATCGACGTCGCGCTGATGTGCATCGGCGGCCACTACACGATGGATCGCTTCGACGCCGTCGACGCCGCCGCGCTGGTCGGCGCCAAGACGGTGATCCCCTGCCACTACAACACGTTCCCGCCGATCGAGACCGACGCGCAGGCGTTCAAGGCCGACGTCGAGTCGGCGACGAGCTCGAGGTCGTCGTGCTCGAGCCCGGCGAGACGCATTCGACGTGACCCACGCGATCGTCCTGATCCAGGCCGAGCGCTCGGCGCTGGCGACTCTCGGCGGCGAGCTCGCGGACATCGAGGGCGTCGCCGAGGCGTACTCGGTGACCGGCGAGTGGGACTTCGTCGCGATCCTGCGCCTGCGCGACGCAGGAGCAGCTGGCGCAGGTCGTCACCGGCACAGATCTCGCAGCTCCCCGGGGTCGTGCGGACGCAGACGATGGTCGCCTTCGAGGCCTACTCGCGCCACGACCTCGAGGCGCTGTTCTCGGTCGGGCAGTGAGGGCAGCGGGCGTGAGCGCCCAGTCCTGCGCCGCCGAGATGCATGCCGGCGAGCGCCTGCGCGTGGCGCTCGTGCCCGACCGCGCGCAGTGGCTCGAGCGGCTCTGCGCCGAGGTCGGCGCCGCCGGCGGCGGCGAGGTCGCCCACCTCGGCTGCGCCGACAGCCCCTACACCGAGGAGCTGCTGGCCGCCGGGGCATTGCTGCACGCGCGGCTGGTCCGCGTGGCCCCCGTGACCGGGATCGACGTGGACGAGCACGGCCTCGAGCTGGTGCGGCGCGCCCTCCCCGATGCGCGGCTGGTGTGCGCCGACGTCACCGCCCGGGTTCCGCCCGAGGAGCGCGGCCGTTACGCGCTCGTTGTCGCCGGCGAGGTGCTCGAGCACGTGCCCGACGCCGATGCCTTTCTGCGCGGATGTGGGGAGCTCCTGGCCCCGGGGGGCGGCTGTGCGTGACGGTCCCGAACGCCTGCTGTCCCAAGATCGGCCTGCGCGCGCTCGCCGGCCGCGAGTCGGTCCACCCCGACCATCGCGTCTACTACGGCCCGCGCACGCTCGAGCGGACCCTGCGCGGCGCCGGCTTCGAGCCCCTGTCGGTTGCCTCGTGCTTCGCGCCTGTGGCCGGACGAGCGGGCCGCACGATCATCAACCCGCTCCTGCGCGCGAGCCACCGCGCCTTTCACGGACCGGTGGGGGACGGGCTGATCGCGCTGGCCAGCGCGCGGTCGAACGCCGCCAGCATCGCGTCGTAGGTGTAGGGGGCGACGGCGGCGCGGGCAGCGTCGCCGAGCCGCCGGCGCAGCGCGTCGTCGGCCAGCAGGCGGTCGAGGGCCCCGGCCAGCGCCCGCCGATCACCGGGAGCGACGACGAGCCCCGTCTCCCCGCCGCGCACGAGGCCGCCGGCGACGGCGCCGACACCGGTGGTGGCGACGACCGGACGCCCCTGGTGCATGGCCTCGTTGCAGACCAGCCCCCACGGCTCGCGAAAGCGGGGAAAGGGCACCGAGGGCACCACGGCCAGCTCCGCCGCGGCGTAGGCCACCGGCAGCTCCGCGCGCGGAAGCGGTCCGAGGAATCGCGCCCCGTGCGTCGCCGCCGCGCGGACCGCGATCGGGCCGTCGCCGACCAGGACCAGGGTGGCGTCCGCGGCGATGAGCGGCCACGCGTCGAGCAGCACGTCCACGCCCTTCTCGGGCACGAGCCGGCCGGTGTACAGCACCAGCGCGCCCGTGCCCAGCCCGTGACGGGCGCGAAAGCCCTCGATCTCCTCCGGGGCGACCGGGCGCGCGAACAGCTCCGGCTCGACGGCCTGGGGGGCGACGAACACATCGTCGTCGCGCCCGCGGATCGCGGCCACGAAGCGCCGCACGTGCTCGCCGTAGGCGACGACGGCATCGGCATGGCGATAGATGTGCCGGGTCGCGGGCAGCGCGAGCGCGTGGGTCAGCGAGCGCGGCTGCGCCCACACCGAGGCCCAGAGCACGAACGGCCGAGCCCGGGCCTTCGCGCCGGCGTAGACGGCGGGCAGGATCGAGCCGCCGGCAAAGGGGGCGATCACCGCCTCGTAGTGCGCCCCGACCATGAACGCCTCACGCGGGCCCGACAGCCGGCGGGCGGGAAACGGCGCCGCCTCGAGCTGATCGTCGAGGTCGCGAAACCAGGCCGGCACGTATCGGTCTCCGCCGCCGAAGCAGAGCACCTCGACGCCGTGGCGAGCGGCGAGGCGCTCATACAGGGGAACGCGATATCCGGCCAGGTATGTCGTCACGAGCGCGATCGCCATCGCCGCGCAGCATGCCAAGCCGGGGGAGACGGGGCCGCTTGCCACAATCGGCGGCCTCCCGATGCGCGTCCTGCTCCTGCACAACCGATACCGCGCCGCGGGCGGCGAGGAGCGCGCGGTGGGAGACCTCGCCACGCTGCTGCGCGAACGCGGTCATGAGGTCGGGGTGCTCGAGCGCGACAGCGGCGCCAGCTCGGCCGCGGCGGCCGCGGCGGGCCTGATCCACGGCGGTGTCAGGCCCGACGAGGTGACGGCGGCCGCACGGCGGCTGCGGGCCGACATCGTGCACGCGCACAATCTCCATCCGCTGCTCGGCTGGCGGGCGCTGGCCGCCGCGCGCTCCGCCGGGGCGCGAACGGTTCTGCACCTGCACAACTACCGCCTCTTCTGCGCGATCGCGATCGCCTACCGCGACGGCACGCCGTGCGCGCGCTGCCACGGCCGCAACACGCTCCCCGGCCTCCGGCTGGGCTGCCGCGGCTCGCTCACCGAGGCCGCCGTCTATGCCGCCGGCCTGGCCCGCCAGCAGCCGGCGCTGCTGCGCGAGGCCGACGCCCTGGTCACGGTCAGCGCCGCGACCGCCACGCGGCTGAGCAGCGGCCTCGGGCCTGCGGCCGACCGGGCCGTGGTGTTGCCCAACTTCGTGGCCGCCGGCGCATTCGCCGCCGCCAGCCGTGCGGACACCGGGACCTACGCCCTGGTGGCCGGGCGCCTCGTGGAGGAGAAGGGGTTCGACACGGCGATCGCCGCCGCGCGGCAGTCCGGGGTGCCTCTCCGTGATCGCGGGCGAAGGCCCGGACGAGCCTCGGCTGCGCGCATTGTCCGCAGGGGCCGACGTGAGCTTCGTCGGCCGGCTGCGCCCCGAGGCTCTGGCCGAGGCCCGCGCCGGCGCCGCCGTGGTGCTCGCCCCCTCGCGCTGGGAGGAGCCCTGTCCGTACGCGGTCCTCGACGCGATGGCGGCGGGTGTGCCGGTGCTGGTCAGCGATCGCGGCGGCCTGCCGGAGACGGTCGCCCCGGGCGAGGCCCTGCCGGCGCAGGACGCCGCGGCGTGGGGGCGGGCGCTGGGCGGACTGTGGCGTGATCCGCAGGGGCGGCGGGCCGGCGGTGAGCGAGCGCTCGAGCGGGCCCGGGTGCAGTTCGGCGAGGATCGCTACTACGAGGCGCTGCTGGCCGTGTACGCGGGCGACGGCTGATTATGCTGGCGGCGTGAGCCCTCGCCTCATCGTCCTCGGACCCGCCGCGGTGCTCGCGCTCGCCGGCTGCGGCGGCTCGAGCGCTCCGGCGAGCTCCACGCACGCCGGCGCGAGCACCACGGCGACCATCACCGCGGCGGCGCCCCCGCCGACGGCGAGCAGCACCGCCACGAAGACGGCCACCGCCGCCGGCGCGAGCACCACGCCCGGGGCGGGCTACGGCGGTTCCGCGACGGCCACCACCGGCGCGCGCCGAGCCGCGGGCGGCTCGCAACAGGTGCGGCTCCCGGCCACCTTCCGCGTCGGGCACGGCGGCGTGCTCAGGCCGCCGTCGGTGTCCTCGCCGGCGTTCCTGGCCATCGAGCTGACCGTGGCCTCGGCCGACGGCCGGCGCCACCGGATCGTGCTGGCCACGCCGAAGCCGCACCGGCTCACGGTTCCGGCGGGCGGCCGGGTGTCAGTGCTCGTCGCCGGCCAGCGCGCCGGGCACTACGTGATCGACGTCGACGGCACGCCCCGGGGCGCGCTCGACATCGGCGGCGAGCCCGGGCCGTAGGCATCGCCGCCGGGCCGCCGAGGCCGGCCTCAGGCGATCCGCGAACCCGGTGCCGCGTCCCGGTCCGGGCGCAGGAGCACGACTCCGTTGTCCTCGTCAAGGGCGCCCAGCACGAGCACCTCGGACGAGAACGGTCCGATCCGCCGGGGCGGGAAGTTGACCACGGCGACAACGAGTGAGCCCTCGAGCTGCTCGCGCGAGTAGTGCGTGATCTGCGCCGAGGAGCGCTTTCGCCCCAGCTCGGGGCCGAAGTCGATCGTCAGCTTCCAGGCCGGCACGCGGGCCTCGGGGAAGTCATCGACGGTCGAGGACGCGGCCCACGCGCATGTCGACCGCCTGGAAGTGGTCGATGTCGATCACGTCTGTCCCGCCGATCTGCTCAGAGCCGCTCGGCGGCCCGGGTCAGGAGGCCGGCGGGGTCGAGTCCGGGTCGCCCGCGGGGGCGCCGGCGCTCGTCTCGCTCGGGGCGCTCTGGCTCTGCGGGGTGCCACCGTAGGGAGCACCGCCGGCCGGAGCGCCGCCGGCCGGAGCGCCGGGGGCGGGGGCGCTGGGGGCCGGAGCGGGGGTCGTGGGGGGAGCGGGTGGCGTCGTGCCGGGGTCGGTCGCGCTCGGATCGGCGGGGATCGGAGCAGGCGTGGTCTGAGTCGCGTCGGTGCCGGTCGCGGGGGTGGTGGTCGAGGTGATCTCGGTGATCGCGCCCGAGGACGGATCGGTGGCACCGGGCGTCGAGGTGCTCGGCAGGATCGTGGTGTCGGTGGTGGTCTGGGTGCGACCCGGTGCTGCGGCCGGGGCGGCCGGCGTGGCCGCGGGGTGCTTGTCACCCGGCTTGACCGCGGCGGTGCTCGCCGCGACGGTGACCGGTGCCGTCGCCTTCGTGGCCGGCTTCTTGGCCGCGGTCACGAGCGCGGCGTGCCGCTTCGGCCTCGGCTTCGTCACTCGGGCCACGACGGGGGCGGCGTACGGGCCGGTCTCGACGGCCCGCACCGAGGCGACCGGCACCGCCGCATGGTGCGTGTGGTGCGTGGCGGCTCGGTCGACCTCTACGGCACCGGCGGTGACGAGGGTCGCGACGGCGAGCCCGGCCGCCGCCTTGGTGGCGATGGCCCCGACGCTGGCCGAGAGCAGGCCGCCGGCGCCGCCGAGCACGCCGCTGCCCGCCACGCCTGTGCCGGCGGCGGCAGCACCGGCCGCGGTCGCGCTCGAGCCGGCCGCGGTGGCGCTCGAGCCGGCGCCGGCCGAATGCCCGAGGTGGGCGATGGCCGCCTTCTTGAGGAAGATCAGCGGACCGATCGGCAGCAGCGCCGCCAGCGCCTTGTTCGTGCTGCGAAGCTGGGAGCGGAAGGTGGAGCAGCGCTCGCACGCCTTGAGGTGGCGGCGGACGAGCGGACTCGGACGGCGGCGCAGGCCCTCGGCGATCTCGCCGAGCTCGATCCTGACCTCGTCGCAGGAGAGCAGCCGGGCCTCGGCCGCTTCGGCCAGTGAGACGCGGGCGCGGACCAGCAGCGACTTGACGCTGGGCACGGTGGTCTCCATCGCCTCGGCGATCTGCTCGTAGGAGAGCGCATCCATCTCGCGCAGCAGCAGAGCCGTGCGCTGCGTCTCGGGCAGGCCCTGGATGTCGTCGACCAGCAGCCGGAACTCCTCGCGGCTGTGCACCTTGTCGGCTGCCGAGTCCCCATGGTCGGACAGGTGCAGGTCCATCGAGTCGACGGGAACGGCCTGAATCCGGCGCAGGTGGTTGAGGCTCCGGTTGCGGGCGATCCGGTACAGCCACGGCCGCACGTTGATCGGCCGGTCGTCGGCGAGGATCGCGTTGTAGGCCGCGGCGAAGACCTCCTGCAGCACGTCCTCCGCATCCTCGCGTGATCCGAGCAGGTGGCGACAGAATGAGAGCAGGCGCGCCTCGTAGCGGCTGACCAGGGTCTCGAAGGCGGAGTGGTTGCCGCGGCGCACGAACGCGATCAGGCGCTCATCCGACTGCAACCTGAGCAGGGGGGAGCGGCCGTGACGGCCGACGACGCCTGTGTATTTAAGGGCTGAGACTTCCATGCAGCTCGGTCAGAATCTCCTCTCGTCCTAATGGACACCGTACCAGCGGATAAGTTGCGCCAGATACCGCAACAGTGGTACCGGATGCGGGTGCATCGGGCCACGAGGACGGTCCCGGCGCCGGCCTCCTCAGCGCTTCGCGCGCTCCGGGACCCGAGCGCCCGGGGATAAGATTGCCCACCGAGCCCGGGTAGACAAACTGGCAAAGTCCGCGCCCTTAAAAGGCGCTGCTCGCAAGAGCGCTGCGGGTTCGAGTCCCGCCCCGGGTATGACGCCGCGGCGGAGACGGCCGGCCCTCCTCGCCGAGCCGGGGACCGGGACCGGGGGAGGGGGCCGGTCGCCGTGCAGACCGCGGCAAGGAGGCAGCGGTGACGGGCGCAGCGGGTCGAGATCGCCCGCGATCGAGATGCACCGGATCCTGGTGGTGCTTATGTCGACAAACCACCCTCGCTTCGAGCCTCCTCGGCCACCTGAGCATGGCGCGCTTAGCTGCCCAAAGTCGCCGGCGGGCGGGTGATTTGACGACTTATGCACCCCTCGCGGTGGCGGTGGTCCCAGCGCCGGCGGCGGATCTCAGCGCCGGCGGCGGGTCTCAGCGCCGGCGACGGCTCCGCCGGCGTCCAGCGTCAGGACTCGCGCCGGCCGGGACCGCAACCTGGCCGGTCAGCCACAGGCCTTCCCCCGCATCCACGCCGCCACCTACCCTGGCAAGTAGGCGGCGGGTGAGTCCCGCGGGCCGCTACGCGGCCGCGGACGCGCTCCCGGCCCCCGAGCTGCTGACGCTCCGGTGTTCGCTCAGCGCGAGGCCGTTGAGCATCTCGTCGGCGAGCTTCGCGTCGCCGGAGATCCTGAGCTCGCCGCGATCGCTCGCGGGCGAGAACGCGAGCACCCATGCATCGATGGTGCCCTCGACGTGCGCATCGGCGTCGGGCGCCGGGTGCTCCTCGATCGTGACCCCGCCCCCGGACGCGGCCAGAACATAGGAGGCGGCTCCGCCGCCTTGTTCGCGATCGCCGACGACGAACTCGACCCGCCCGCGGGTGCTCCGCGCGGTGTGGACGAGTCCGGGCGCGAGCCGGAAGATGGCGCCGAGATCGACGCGCTCCTGCTCGCGCGGAGGGCTCCAGGCCCACTCATAGCCCCAACGGGCCAGCTCACCGAGAATCGGCATCAGCTCCCGGGCCCGGTCGGTGAGCTCGTAGTCGACCCGGGGCGGAACCTCGCGGTAGCGCTTGCGGGTCAGCATCCCGTCGGCGACCATCCGGTTCAGTCGCGAGCGCAACTGCTCGGTCGAGATACCGGGGAGGACTCGCTGCAGCTCGACGAACCGGCGCGGGCCGGCCGCGAGGTCCCGGACGATCAGCAGAGTCCATTTGTCGCCGACCAGATCTAAAGCCCGCGCGTCAGGCGACCACTGGTCATATGGATGACGCTTGGGTGGCGGTACGTGTGGAATGGGATACCTCCCCGTATGGACGGTGTCTTCTCCTACCGACTTTCAGCTTAACGCAGGCATCCAGGAAGCAAGAGCAATTTGGACGTTTGCGCCAGTTTTCCCCCCGAGGCGCGTTTATAGCCTTCGTGGGAGATTTGATCCTCCTGAGCGAACGGCGGGGGCTGTCCCCGCGGGCGGCGTGTGGCAGGCGCGCCGCCCAGCCGACGGCGTTCTTCTTCGACGTCTCGTGCCCCTTCTCATACATCGCGGCAGAGCGCGTCGAGCGGCTGCTCGGACCCATCACGTGGATTCCGGCCGCGGCTGTCGCGCTGTACCGCGGCCGGCCCTTGCGAGCGGACGCGGACTGGGACGCGTTGCGCGCGGCGGCGGAGAACCGGGCCGCGGCGCGGCGACTGCCGCTGGTGTGGCCCGAGCACCATCCCACCGACACGCCGATCGCCCTGCGGGCGGCCGCGCATGCGGCGGAGAACGGCGTCGGCGGTGCCTTCGCGCTGGCGCTGAGCCGGCTCGCGTTCTGCGGCGGCTTCGACATCGAGGACCCCGAGATCCTGGCCGAGGCGGCCGCCGCCGCCGGCCTGCGTCTCGACCTGACGCTGGCCGCCGCGGCCGACGAGTCGCGCGACGGACCGCTGCACGCCACCGCGCGCGGGCTGCTCGCCCGCGGTGTCACCGAACTGCCGGCGATTCGCGTCGGGGCGGCGGTGGTTCTCGGGCGAGCCGGGCCTGCTCGAGGAGTCGGCGGCGATGCGTCGAGGAGCCTTCGCCTCCGGGCCGACGCTCGCGCCCGTCGGCTGACGGCGTCAGAATCTCCTCATGAAGGATCCGGTCGACCGGTTCGTCCGGGCCGCAGCGCGCCGGGATGCCTACGCGCTCCTGGTCGTTCAGTTCGCGACCCTGCACCTCGTCGTCGCCGGTGGGCTGGCGCTGCTGACGCTCTACCAGCCGATGAGCGGGCGCGACTTCCTGATCCTGTTGATCACCTCCCAGGCGTTCGTGGTCGCCGACAACCTGATCTCGATGCAGGTCGTGCGCACGATGTGGCGTCCGGTCCGAGCCTGGACCGACGGGCAGCGCGACCCCGAGACGACGGTCGCGGCGTGGCAGGCGCTGGCCACGCTGCCGATCCAGTACATGCGCCGGATGCGCCGCTATCCGCTGCTCCTCGGCATGGTGCCCTATTGCGCCTTCGTGACCTGGAAGCTCGGGCTGGCGCCGTATCAATTCCCGATCATGCTGCTGGGTGGCTGCGTGGTCCTGGCCTGCGGGGTGATCGTGCGCTACTTCGGGATCGAGACGACCGTCCGGCCGCTGCTCGAGGTGATCTCCCGCCAGCTGCCCGCCGACTTCACGCTCGAGGTCACGGGCCTGCCGCTGCGCTGGCGGCTGCTGGTCGCGGCGCCGATCATCAACGTGATCGCCGCGGTGGTGGTCGCGGGGCTGACAGCGCGGGGGCACCACGAGAACCTCACCGACCTCGGCGCGGCGGTGCTGATCGCCGTCGTGGTGTCGTTCACGATCTCGCTCGATCTCGTGCTGCTCGTCTCGCGCTCGCTGCTCGCAACGCTCGACGACCTGCGGCGGGGTACCGAGAGCGTCGCCGACGGGGACTACTCGGTGCGGGTTCCCGTCGCCGCCACGGACGAGACCGGTGCTCTGGCCCAGTCGTTCAACCACATGGCGGAAGGGCTGAACGAGCGCGAGCGGCTGCGCGAGGCGTTCGGCGCCTACGTCGACCCGGGCCTGGCCGAGCGCGTGCTGAGGGAGGGATCCGACCTCGCCGGCGAAGAAGTCGAGGTGAGCATCCTGTTTCTCGACATCCGTGACTTCACCGAGTTCGCCGAGCACGCCGAGCCGGATCAGGTGGTCGCGCTCCTGAACGAGCTCTGGGGTCTGGTCGTGCCGATGCTGCTGCGCCACGGCGGCCATGCGAACAAGTTCATCGGCGACGGCCTGCTGGGCGTCTTCGGCGCGCCCGATCGCCACCCCGATCACGCCGATCGTGCCGTCTCGGCGGCGCTCGAGATCGCCGCGCGAGTACGCGAGCATTACGCCGGGCGGGTCGGAGTCGGCATCGGCGTCAACTCCGGGCGGGTCGTGGCGGGCACGGTGGGCGGTGGGGGACGGGTCGAGTTCACCGTCATCGGTGACGCGGTCAACACGGCCGCCCGAGTCGAGGCGGCCACGCGGGAGACCGGCGACGAGGTGCTGATCACCGACGCCACGCGCGAGCGTCTGACGGACGGCTGGGGCGAGTTCGCGCCCCGGCCCTCGGTCCCGATGAAGGGCAAGACCGAGCGCGTGGGCCTATGGGCGCCCCCGCCGGTGGCCGGTCCGGCCGGCCGTGAGGCGCGCGCTGCTTCGGTGAGCGAATGATGGGCGCCGTCCAGCGGCGCGTGCGGCGCTTCTGGCGGATCGCCATGGACGCGAACATCACCGGACAGTCGGCGATGGTCGCCTACAACATGTTGCTCGCCGTGGTCCCGGTCGCGCTGCTCGGCCTCTTCATCGCCGGTGAGGTGCTCAAGAGCCGATCGGTCCAGCGCAGCGTACTGAGCGACCTGCGGGAGATCTTCCCCGGCGCCACCGAGCACACGCTGAACGCCCTGCTGCGCCAGATCACAACGTCGGTCACCAGCACCGGCGTGCTCGCGCTGCTCGCCAGCCTGTGGCTCGGGTCGTCGTTCTGGGGCGCGCTCGACACCGCCTTCAGCAGCATCTATGCGTGCCGCTCGCGGCGCTGGATCGAGCAGAAGCGCTTCGGCCTGGCGATGCTGGTCGTGGTGCTCGTGTTCATGGTCGCGACGGTCGCGGTCCCGACCGTTCAGAGCATCCTCAAGCAGGGGGCCTCGAACCTCCCCTTCGGCCTCGAGGACGTGCCCGGGGTCGTCTACTCAGCCTCGCTGGCGCTGTCGGTGGCGCTGGTCTTCCTGTGCATGGCGGTGATCTACTCGCGCGTGCCCAACCGCCACGTCCCGTGGCGAGCCGTGTGGCCGGGCGCGCTCGGGGCGACGTTGGCCATCGGCGTCGTCGACTACGCCTTCCCGGCCTACCTCTCGAACATCTCCACGATCGCTCGCTTCGGGACGACGATCGTGTTCGTGCTCATCACCCTCGGATGGTTCTACCTGCTGGCACTGCTGATCCTCAGCGGCGCGATCGTCAACGCGATGCGGCTCGGCGTGGGACTGGGCGGGGAGAGGGCGGCGGACGGGCCGTCGCCGGGCGGTGAGCCGGTGGCGCCGGCTGGGGCGCCGGTCGCGCCGGCCGGGACGCCGTGGTGGCGCCGGCCGGGACGCCGGTGGTGGCGCCGGCCGGGACGCCGGTGGTGGCGCCGGGATCGCCGGCGGAGCCCGCGATCGGGACCGGGCTAGGGCGAAACAAGCCCGGCGAGGATTAGCTCGTCGAGCGGGGCCGTGTCATCGCCCTCGCGCGCTTCGGCGCTCAGGTCCGCGGGGACCGGGGTGACGGTCGGCAGCGGCTCGAAGTCCTGCACCTCGGCGCAGATCTCCTCAAACTGCGATTGATCGGTCGCAGCCTGGCTCGGATCGGTCGTCATCGAGGCACTACTCCCTCCGTCGCGGTTCCCTGCTCTACCGCCAACTCTACGCCGCGAGTTAAGGGGCGTGTTAGCGTCCCGCCTCCGTGGCCACGGAAACCCAGACCGAGCTGCACGGCGGACGCCTGATCGCACGGCGCCTGCGCGGCTATGGAGTGACGAAGCTGTTCACCCTCTCGGGCGGCCATCTGTTCTCGATCTACGACGGTTGCCGGGCCGAGGGGATCGACATCGTCGATGTCCGCCACGAGCAGTCGGCCGGCTTCGCCGCCGAGGGCTGGGCCAAGGTGACCCGCTCGGTCGGTGTCGCCGCGCTCACCGCCGGTCCCGGGGTGACCAACGGGATGAGCGCGATCGCGTCGGCCCAGCAGAACCATTCCCCCGTGCTCGTCCTCGGCGGCCGCGCCCCACAGTTCCGCTGGGGCCAGGGGTCACTGCAGGAGGTCGACCACATCCCGTTCGTGCGACCCCTGGTCAAGCTCGCCGCCACGCCGGCGAGCACCGCCGACATCCCGGGTCTGGTCGACGAGGCGATGGTCGCCGCGGTCACACCCCACTCGGGCCCCGCCTTCCTCGACTTCCCACTCGATTACGTGTTCATGGCCGCCCCCGAGCCGCCGGAGCCGCCACCGTTGCCCGAGCCCTGGCGCGGCCCGGCCGCCGACGGCGTCGAGCGCGCCGCCGAGCTCCTGCGTGCGGCCGAGCGCCCGGTGATCATGGCCGGCAGCAATCTCTACTGGGGTCGCGGCGAGCTCGCGCTGGTGGCGCTCGCCGAGCGGCTGCGGATCCCCGTGTTCCTGAACGGCCTCGCCCGCGGATGCGTGCCCGCCGATCACGAGCTGTTCTTCTCCCGCGCTCGCGGCAGCGCCCTCGGCGGCGCCGACGTCGCGCTGGTGATCGGGGTCCCGCTCGACTTCCGGCTCGGCTTCGGCGCCTCGTTCGCGCCCGATGCGCAGATCGTCGTGATCGACGTCGCCGAGCCCGAGCGCGAGCACCCGCGGACGGTGGCGTGCGAGCTCTACGGCGCGCTGCCGGCCACGCTCGAGGCGCTGGCGGGGGCGGCCGGGACGGTCGGGGGCGCGCGGGAGTCGTGGATCGAGTCGTTGGTCGAGACCGAGACCGAGAAGCGTGCCGCCGAGACGGATGAGCTGTGCGACGACCGGGCGCCGCTTCACCCTATGCGCGTCTACGGCGAGCTGGCCAAGGTGCTCGACCGCGACGCCATCGTCGTCGGCGACGGCGGCGACTTCGTCTCCTACGCCGGGCGCGTAGTCGACTCCTATCAGCCCGGCTGCTGGCTCGACCCGGGTCCGTACGGCTGCCTCGGCGCCGGCCCGGGCCAGGCGCTGGCCGCCAAGCTCGCCCATCCCGACCGCCAGGTCGTGCTGCTGCTCGGCGACGGTGCGTTCGGGTTCGCCGGGATGGAGTTCGACACGCTCGCCCGCCACGGCGTGGCCGTCGTCGGCGTGATCGGCAACAACGGCATCTGGGCACTCGAAAAGCACCCGATGGAGTACCTGTACGGCTACTCGGTGGCCGCCGACCTTCGTCCTGAGACCCGCTACGACAAGGTCGCGGAGGCGCTCGGCGCCCGGGGCGAGCTGGTCGGCACGCCCGCCGAGCTCCGGCCGGCGCTCGAGCGGGCATTCGCGTCCGGCGAGCCGACGCTGATCAACGTGCTCACCGATCCGACGATCGCGTATCCGCGCAAGTCGAATCTGGCGTAGGACAGGTCCCTGGAAACGAAAACCGCCCGCGTAAAGCGGGCGATTTCCGATCCAGGTTTGGCCCAATCGGGACGGGCAGGGGTACGTGCCAGAAAGGGCCTGGTTAGAGTGGCTCAGGCGGCGGGAGGCGCCGATGTCTGCGGCTTCGCCCGAGCCTATGTATCGAGTGACGATTCGCTAGGCGAGCCCTCACCCGGATTCGGATGATGGACTCTAGACAGAACGACCGCAATGCGACATTCGTCCAGTTGAGCATGGCCACTGGGATGGACGCACGTAGGACGGCCGATGGAATTAGGGCCGCTTTCGGGGCGGGTCTCCCAAAGTACCTGCAAACCGACACACTGTCGAGGCCGGTGGTGTTTCAAAGCACACCCGGGTACCCGGGAGTGCTGCGCGGCGCCGGGTGTGACGTGACTGCTCGCAGCCGGCGCGAGCCGGCGCGTCTCCGCTCGCGCCGCACGCGTGGAAGGGGAGGGCTGGACGATTCCGGCGGCCCATTCGCCGCAATCGTCCACGCCCGTCGCGCGGCCCCCAGCCGGCACGCCCTCGCCGGTCGTCAATCACCACCAAGTCGCTGATATATGAATGCCGATCGCTAATATGTTGTTTCATGGATGGGCTGTTCTCATTTCCCAACCCCGTGAACGAGAAGGCCGCGCGGATCGTGGCCGGCGTCGTGCTGGCGACGGTCCTGCTGATCCTCGCGACCGGCTGGTACTGGCTGCTGATCCCGCTCACCTACGGGTTCTGGGCCCGGGTCCTCACCGGCCCGACGCTCAGCCCCCTCGGGTATCTCGCTCAGCGCAAGATCGCGCCCCGGCTCGGGCCGCCGAATTACGTCGCCGGGCCCCCCAAGCGATTCGCCCAGGGCATGGGCGCGGCGATGTCGACGCTGGCGCTGATCCTGGCGCTGGTCGGGGGAGACAATGACGCCGCTGACGTAGTCCTGCTGGCGTTCGTCGTGGCCGCGGGGCTCGAGTCGATCTTCGCCTACTGCCTCGGCTGCAAGGTGTTCGGCCTGCTGATGCGGACGGGCGTGATCTCCGAGAAGGTCTGCGCCGAGTGCGCCGACATCACGCTGCGCTCGCGCTCGCCCGAGCGCGCCGGCGTCTAGCTGCCCATATCGAGCCCACGCCCAAGCCCGAGCGCCGCGCCACGCAGGATGTCGTGCTCGGAGACCTCGACGGCATCGAGACCGAACAGACGGAGGACCTCGAGCAGGATCACGACGCCGGCGACGATGGTCGGGGCCCGGTCGGGCTGCAGGCCGGTCACCTCGCGGCGGCGGGCGAGGGGGAGAGCCGCCAGCCGGGCGAGCTGCTCCTCACAGGCGTCTGCGCTCAGCACATAGCCGTGCACCTTGGCCGGATCGTAGGGATCGAGCCGCTGGGCGATCGCGGCCAGCGAGGTCGGGGTGCCGGCGACGCTGATGCCGTGGCCGACCGTGCCGCGGAGGGACTCCGGCACGGCGGCGGCGAGGATCTCCCGCGCGTCGGCGGCGAGCTCCCGGAGCTCGGCGGCGGTCGGCGGATCGGTATGGATGTGTCGCTCGGATTGGCGCACGACGCCGGCCTGTGTCGAGACGTGCCAGCCGGCCTCGCGCCCGCGGCCCACGATCAGCTCGGTCGAGCCGCCGCCGATATCGGAGACGAGGATCTGAGTCGCGTCCCCCGGGTCGCGCTCGCTGGTGGCGCCGAGGAACGTGAGCCGGGCCTCCTCGTCTCCGGTCAGGACATGAGGAGTGATCGCGAATCGGGCCTCGAGCTCGGCGGCGAACTCGCCGCCGTTGGCCGCGTCCCGGACGGCCGAGGTGAGGACCGCGACGCGCGTGTCCACCTGCCGCTCGTCGATCTGACGGCTGTACTCCGCGACGGTGTCGTACACGCGCTGCATCGCCTCGTGATGCAGGCGCCCGCTCCCGTCGACGCCCGCGCCGAGACGGGTGACAATCGTCCGGCGCACGAGTGAGCGCTCGATGCGCGCGTCCTGGACGTCGGCGATATAGAGCCGGGTCGAGTTCGTGCCGATGTCGACGACGGCGACGCGAGTCACTGCGCGAGGACCTGGTGGGGCAGCGGCCGTCCCTCGAGCCCGGCCAGCAGGTTCTCGACCGCGATCTCGGCCATCCGCCCGCGGGCGGCGTGGGTCGCCGAGCCGATGTGCGGCAGGACGATCAGATTCGGGGCCTGCAGCAGCGGATCGTCGGCCGGAAGCGGCTCGGGATCGGTCACGTCGAGGCCGGCGCCGGCGATCGTGCCCTGGTGGAGCGCTTCGATCAGCGCCCGCTGGTCGACGAGCGGCCCGCGCGCGGTGTTGATCAGGATCGCGGTGGGCTTCATCTGGGCCAGGGCGGCGGCGTCGATCAGGTGGTGGGTGGCCGGAGTGAGCGGGGCGTGGATCGAGATGAAGTCCGACTGCGCCAGCAGGTCGGGGAGCGCGACCCCCGGGCTCGTCGAGGTGCCCGAATTGAGCACGGTCATGTCGAAGCCCTGGGCGCGCTTGGCGACGGCGCGGCCGATGCGGCCGAAGCCGATGATCCCGATCGTCGAGCCGTGGACCTCCTGGCCGAGTGGGTGGGCCGGCTCCCAGGTGACCCAATTTCCATCCCGCACGTCCTGCTGGGCCTGGGGCAGCTTGCGCGCGACCGCGAGCAGCAGCGCGAACGCGAGGTCCGCGGTCGCGTCGGTCAGGACGTCGGGGGTGTTCCCGACGGGGATCCCGCGGGCGGCCGCCGCCGCGAGATCGATGTTGTCGTAGCCGACGGCGTAGTTCGAGATCGCCCGGAGCTTCGGTGCAGCAGCGATCAGCGGCTCGTCGATTCGGTCGCTGAGCAGGGAGAGAATGCCCTCGGCGTCCGCGGCCCGGCGCCGGAGCTCGTCGGGCGGAGCGGGGAGCCGCTCAGCCCAGACATCGACCTCGTGCACGGCGGCCAACCGGTCGAGCGCGGGGAACGGCAGCCGGCGGGTGACGAGAACGCGAGCCACGGCCGCATTCTCGCGAGTCCGCGTCGATCCGGTCGGGCCGTTAGTGTTCCCGACTCCGCGTGACCCGCCGAAGGAACATATTCGCCGTTCTCGTGAGCCTGCTCGTGATCGCCGGCTGTGGCTCCTCGTCATCCTCCGGCGTGAGCGCCAACTCGTACGTGAAGTCCGTGTGCAGCGCGATCAAGCCGTTCGTCACGGACATCCAGGCCCGGAGCAACTCCCTCAATCTGACCACGCTGTCCAGCCCGGCTCAGGGCAAGCAGGCGCTCGAGGGGTTCATGACGGCGGCCGTTGCCGATTCGCAGAAGGCCGTCAACCAGCTGCAGGCCGCCGGCGTGCCGAACGTCAACAACGGCAAGAACATCTCCTCGGCCCTGGTCAAGGCATTCACCCAGGTCAAGAGCGCCCTCGCGGCCGCGCAAGCCCAGGCCGCGGCGCTCCCGACGGGCAGCGCGGCGGCGTTCCGGACCGCGGGCCAGTCGCTCGCGACCACGATCCGGGCGTCGTTCGCCAGCATCGGCGCCGGCCTCGGCGGTCTGAAGAGCGCGGAGCTCTCCAAGGCCGCCAAGGCCACCGCGGCCTGCCAGAGCATCGGCGCGTAGCCCCGAGCGTCCGGGTCGAGCGCGAGGCTGACATGAGCGACGCCGCGATGGCGGCGTCCACGAGGGCCCGTTCGCGCCTCAGCTGCGGTTCATAAACCGTTCTTCGTGACTTCCGAACCTTCTCTTACGCCGGAGGAGCAGGCTGGAAACCATGAAGCGAAACCAGATCTTTTCGACCCTCGCCGCATCCGCGGTCGTCGCCACCGTTGCGTTGGCGCCGACCGCTTCGGCCGCGACCGTCGACTCACAGGAAGCAACGAGCGCCAACTGGTCCGGGTATGTGGCCGGGGGCAGCTCGAGTGGCAGCACGCAACAGTTCTCGAGCGTATCGGGCAGCTGGGTCCAGCCCACCGTCAACTGCTCCACCGGTGACGGCGACGCCGCCTTCTGGGTCGGCATCGGCGGGACTTCCCAGACCAACAACGCGCTCGAGCAGGTCGGCACCGAGGCCAACTGCACCAACGGCAGCGCACAGCACTTCGCGTGGTACGAGCTCGTGCCGGCCGCCCCGGTGAGACTGGGCGTCTCGATCAACCCGGGCGATCACGTCTCGGCCAAGGTGGACGTCGACGGCACCACGGTCACCGTGTCCCTGTCCGACCAGACCTCCGGACAGTCCAGCACCAAGACGCTCCAGATGCAGAACCCCGACACGTCGAGTGCCGAGTGGATCGCCGAGGCTCCGTCCTCGTGCGACGGGTCCGGCTCCTGCACCCCGTTGGCGCTGGCCAACTTCGGCACCGCCAACTTCAGCGGCGCCGCGGCGACCGCCAACGGGCACACCGGTCCGATCGACGACTCGACCTGGGGCTCCCAGGCGGTTCAGCTGTCGGGCGGTGCGCAGGGCTACGCCGGCGGACAGAGCCTCGCCGCCAGCGGATCCTCGGCCAGCGCGGTCCCGACCTCGCTCTCGACCGACGGCGCCTCGTTCTCCGTGGCCTGGCAGTCGGGCGACACATCGAACGCCAGCACAGGCTCGACGTCCGGCGCCGGTGACCCCGGCAGCAGCGCGTACCCGGGCGGCGACGGCTACGGCAACGGCTACGGCGGTGACGGCTACGGCGGTGGCGGCTACGGCGGTGGCGGCTACGGCGGTGGCGGCTACGGTGGCGGCGGCTATGGCTACGCCGCTGGCGGCTACGCCGGTGGCGGCTACGGCGGCGGTGGCTACAGCGACGGCGGCTACGGCTACTGATTGACAGCGGCCGGCGGCGCTGCGGCCGGCCCGCCGTTCAGTCGAAGAACGGGAGCGCCCGGGACCGGGTCGATGCACCCGTCCTCGGCGCCGTGCACCCGCGCTGCGGGCTCACGTCCCGTGGCCGTTGCTGGAGTGTCCGTTGCGGCTCGCGGCGGTGATCGCGCCCGAGCGGGAGACGAGCAACCCGTACTCGAGCTCGCCGTGGAAGAAGCTCGGCATCACCGGCCATTGGCGCTTGAACCGCGCCAGCTCGGAGGACGGCAGCACCTGCCGCCAGCGGCTGTCGCGCGGGCTCGGGTCCGCGAGCGTCTTCTCGAGGATCATCGAGTCGTACTGGTCGAGCGAGTCCTCGAGCGTGTTGGCGTTGAGGACGACCTCGCGGTGGAAGAAGTTGGCCCACCGCCGCAGGCCGGGAATGCGGGAGTGCTCAGGGTGCCAGTTGTCGGCCGAGACGCCGTTCTCGGAGGTGACCCAGACGCCGTCCTGGGTGTTGAGCAGCAGCGAGTGGTTGCCGTCCGTGTGCCCAGGCGTCCAGATCAGCGACACACCCGGTCCGAGCTCGATGTCGCCGTCGGTCACGACGAGGCGATCGCGGGGCACCCCGTCAAGCCCGCCGTCGACGTACCAGGCCCACTGCATCGGGTGCATGGACTCGAACGTCGCCACCTCCTTGCGGTGGGCGATCAGCTTCGCGTTCGGGAACAGCGACGCGCGGGGGCCCGACTCGCCCGGAATCACGCTCTCGGAGCCGAGGATCATCCGCACGTCCTGGACATGGAGATGATCGAAGCTGATGTAGTCGACGTCCTCCGGGCGCAGGCCGCAGATCCGGAGGATCTCGTCGGGGTGGTTGTAGATCTTCGCGAACACGTTGTGGGTCAGCCAATCACCACCCGGGACCCGGCGCAGCAGCTGCTCGAGCTGGTTGTAGAACGGCGCCTCCTCGGATCCCTCCGGCATCGTCGGCTCCCACACGAGCGTCCGGGGCGTGCCGGCCCAGTCCTCGAACTGCACCACGACCATCCGGTTGACGATCGAGATCGTCGGTGCATGCGGTGCCAGCACGGCACCGTGGAACGCGTACTGAACCGGGTACGGCGCCGCGGCGATGTTGACCGCCCTGACTCCGAGCACCTGACCCTGCGACGTGAAGCGGCGCTTGTAGTCCGCGCCGGCAGCGCGGATCGCCTCGAGCCGGTCGCCGCGCGGCCAAATGTCGCGGACGCCCTGAAGCTCTGGGATGGCGCGAGCGCCGATCGTCTCGGGTCCCGCTGCTGAGGTGCTGGTCGGGGGCACGGTCTGGCTCCTGGTCAAGGGTTTGCCGGGCGGTGGGTGGATTATCGTGGCCCAGCGCACTCCGGCGGGCCCTCGATCCGGTTCTTAACCTCGGCTGAACGACGGCCGCGGCCCTCCGGCCCCGGGAGGGGTGACTCGCTACGGTGAGGTGGTGGCGGCGCTCGGTCGTTCCGGCAGGGGCACGTCGACCCTGCGGCATGTGCACGGCGGCCTCGACTCCCCCGGCGCGGGCGAGATCACGACGAGGGGCGAGCGGGGCGGCTCGGGCTCGACGCTCGAGCGGACCTGGCATGACCCTGCAGGGAACGGACAGCTCGTGCCGGGAGCTGGGGAGCCGGTGCTCGACCGGACCGAGCTCGGCCCGCGGGCGGACGGCATCACGCTGCTGGCGAGCTTCGCGCACGTCACCGACGCCCATGTGCTCGACGCCTCATCTCCGGCGCGAGTCACGTTCCTGGACCGGCTCGGACCGCCGTTTCAGTCGACCTTCCGTCCCCAGGAGGCGCTGAGCGCCCAGGTGCTGGCGGGAACCCTGGCGTCGGTCCGCGCCTTCGGGCCGCAGGTCGTGATCCAGGGCGGTGACCTGATCGACAACGACCAGAGCAATGAGCTCGCGCTGGCCCTCGGAGTGCTGGCCGGTGGTCGCGTGCAGCCCGGCAGCGGACCCGACGGCTACTTCGGCGTCCAGCTCGCGACCAACCCCGACCCGTTCTACTACCGGCCCGACGTGGACGCTCCGTGGCACCCCGGCCTGCTGCGCGAGGCGGTGCGCGCATTCACGAGCCCGGGGGCCGGCGCGCCGTGCTGCGCCGTGCTCGGCGACCACGACATCCTCGTGGCCGGGGAGATCGTCCCCACCACGCTGACCCGCTCGCTGGCAGTGGGGGACCGGGCACTGTGGGAGCTGCCGGCCCGGTTGACGCTGCCGCCCGGGGTGAGCGTCGATGCGGCCGCCTTGCCCGACGGGCCGCCCGACCCTGGACTCGTGGATGGTTTCCTGCGCCAGGCGCTGGCCGGCCCGACCGTCCGCGTTCCTGCCGACCCGGCTCGGCGCGAGCTCGATGTGGCCGAAGCCGTGGGGCGGCTCCGGGGACACTCGACCGGGGCCGGGAGCGGAGGCGCTGAGCGTCGAATACGGCGGTGGCGCCCGCCTCGACTACACGCTCGACCTCGGTGGCCACGTGCGCCTGATCGTGCTCGACTTGGCCCGCCGCGGCGGTGGCTCAGGCGGTCTCGTCGTCCCCGGCCTGGAAGCGTGGCTGAGCCGGGCGCTGGCCGCCGCCGGCCAGCGCTGGGTGATCGTCATCTGCCATCAGCCGCTCCAGAACGCGGCCGGGGGCGAGCGGCTGCTCGCGCTCCTCGACGCCGCGCCGCGCGTGATCGCCGTCGTCTCCGGCCACACCCATCGCAACCGCATCCATGCCCGGCCCACGACGGCAGGCGGCTACTGGCTGATCAGCACCGCGTCGCTGATCGACTATCCGCAGCAGGCGCGTGCGTTGCAGGTGATCGCGACCGCGGGCGGCGGCGTCGCGCTGCGCACGTGGATGCTCGACCACACGTTGGCCGGCCCACTCGGCACGATCTCCCGCCAGCTCTCCTACAGCGATCCCCAGGGCGGGCGGCCGGGCCGGTTCGCCGGCACGCGCGAGGATCGCAACGTCATCCTGTACCGCGCCCCGGGGACGTGAGCGCCCGCACACCAGCGCTCGCGAGTGCCGATTCGTCGCGAAGCCGCCGCACTCGGTGTGGCGCCGCGGGCCGCATTTGCGCCGTTTGACACCATCTGCGGTGGGATACCTGCACTGGTATGGCATCTGAGTTCGATCCGGGCGTTCCCGCCGAGGAGCGCAGCGCACCGCCTGGAGCCGCCGGGGCCCCGGTCGGCGGAGCCCTACCCGAGCACGACGACCACGCCGGGCGCGATCGGGTGCCGGGCGCTGCCGGCGTGGGAGGTGCCGCCGTCGGCGCGCCGGGCGACGTTCGCACCCCGTCCGGCGCCGGAGCCGGCCCGAGGGGCCGCGACGGCAACATGCTGCCCGCCCGGGGCCGCCGACAGTTCGGGTTCGAGCGGATCCTGGTCCGGATCGTCGCCACCTGCGGTGTCATCGCGATCGGGGTCGTGATCGCGGCGATCATGACCTCCTCGCACTCCCAGGGCTGGATCATCGGCCTCGTCGTCTCGACGGTGAGCGTGCTGCTCTCCGCCGTACTCTGGTCCTCGAAGCAGTTATAGAACGCGCGCGGGGCGCGGGCGCGGCGACCGCGCCCGCCCGGCCGGCGAACCGTCTACGAGGTGCTCTCAGCGGGCGCCGTCTGCAGCCCGCGGGCGCGCGCAGGCACCCGGGGGAGCCCGAACAGCGCGACCATGGCGCCGACGACGGCGATGCCCGCGGCCACCAGGAAGGCGATCTGGAATCCGCTCGTGAGCGCCGCGTGCAGCCCATGCACAGTGGTGCCGTCGTGGAGCAGATCGCTGTTCGTGGTCGACGTCGCGATCGTCGCCAGCACCGCCAGGCCGAGCGCGCCGCCGACGAGCCGCGACGTGTTGACCAGGCCGGAGGCCAAGCCGGCCTCGCTCCGGTTCACGCCGGCAACGGCGGCGATCGTGGCCGGGATGAACGACAGCGGGATCCCGATCGCCACGAGCAGCGAGGGCACGAGCATGTCGCTGAGGTAGCTGCCCTCGGGCGAGACGCCCGCGAACAGGACCAGTCCGACCGCCTGCGCCAGCAGGCCGACGACGAGCAACGGCTTCGTGCCGACCCGGATCACGGCGCGCGACGCCAGCGCCGAGCCGGCCACGATGCAGATCGTCATCGGCAGGAACGCGAGTCCGGCCTGGATCGGCGAGTAGCCCAGCACCTGCTGCAGGTAGAGCGAGACGAAGAACCACATGCCGAACGACGCCGCCCCGACCGTCATCACGACGACGTTCGCGGCGCTGAGTGTGCGTGACTTGTAGATCCGCAGCGGCATCAGCGGCGCGCTCGCGAGCTTCCCCTCGATGGCGACGAACGCGACCAGCAGCACAACACCGGCGCCCATCAGCGCCAGCGTCGAGGTCGCGCCCCAGCCGGTGACGTCGGTCCGCACGATCCCGAACACGAGCAGCGACAGCCCCAACGTTGCTGTGACGGCGCCGGCGAGGTCGAAGTTCTGGGCCCGCTCGGGGTTTCGGCCCTCGGCGATGAAGCGCTGGCTGAGCACCGCCGCGATCAGCCCGATCGGGACGTTGATGAACAGGATCCAACGCCAGCCCAGCGCGGTTGTGAGCACCCCGCCGAGCAGCACGCCGGCGGCGCCGCCGGCGCCGCCCATCGCGCCCCAGATGCCGACCGCGCGGTTGCGTGCGGCGCCTTCGCTGAAGGTCGTGGTGAGGATCGAGAGCGATGCGGGGGCGATGATCGCGCCGCCAAGGCCCTGGATCGCGCGGGCGATCGTCAGGGTGGCCTGACTGTCGGCGAGTCCGCCGACGAGCGACGCGCCCGCGAACACGGCCAGCCCGGTGACGAACACGCGCCGCCGGCCGAGCAGGTCGGCCGCCCGGCCGCCGAGCAGGAGGAAGCCGGCGAAGGTGACCGTGTAGGCGTTGACCACCCACTGCAGGTTCGCCTCACTGAAGTGCAGCGCCCCGCGGATCGACGGCAGCGCGACGTTCACGACCGAGACATCGAGGATGACCATGAACTGCGCCAGGCAGGCGAGAATCAGAGTCCAGCGCAGGTGGGGATGCTGCGGTTCGGTCTGTGTATCGCTGCGAACCTCGCTCATGGCACTCCCGAACGTCGACTTGTACGATAACCGTCGAACAGCCTAGCAGACGTTCGATGATCATCGTACTATGCTGTCTCCAGACGATGTCCGTCTCTTCAGTGAACGAATCCACTCCCTCTCCCGGTGAGATCGCCTCGGCCGTCTCGCACCCCGCTCGTGAGCAGTTGGAGCTCGCCTGCGTCCTGCATGCGCTCAGCGATCCGATGCGGCTGCGCATCGTCGCCGCCCTCGCCGACGACGGCGAGATGACGTGCGGCGGCTTCGGCTTGCCGGTGAGCAAGTCGACCTGCACGCATCACTTCAAGGTGCTGCGCGAGGCCGGAGTGATCCGCCAGCGGGTCGACGGCACCACGCGATTGAACTCGCTGCGCCGCGACGACCTCGAGGCCCGCTTCCCCGGCCTCGTCGCGGCCGTGCTCAGCGCCGCCGCCGCGGCGAACGGGACGTTCGCGCCCGGTGCTAGCGGGACGCTCGTGCCCGGTGGCCTGAGAAGTCCGGCGCCCGTTTCTCGCTGAACGCCGTCACGCCCTCGCGCGCCTCTTCGGTCTCGCCGAACAGCCCGAGTCCGGTGAACGCGAGCTGCCCGATACCCGCCATGTGCTCGGTGTCGGCGTTGAACGACTGCTTCAGGAACCGCAGCGCAGTGGGGGACAGCGCGAGCATGTCGTCCGCCCACGCCCGGACCTCCGTGCGGAGCTGAGCCCGTGGCACGACCTGGTTGACGAGGCCCCAGCGCTCGGCCGTCGCGGCGTCGTACTGGCGGCAGCGGAACCAGATCTCCCGCGCGCGCTTCTCGCCGATCACCCGGGCGAGGTAGGCCGAGCCGAAGCCGGCGTCGAACGATCCCACCCGGGGGCCGACCTGGCCGAACACCGCATCCTCGGCGGCGATCGTCACGTCGCAGAGCACGTGCAGCACGTGCCCGCCGCCGATCGCGTAGCCGTTGACCGCGGCGATGACCGGCTTGGGGACGTCGCGGATCAGGCGATGGAGCCGCTCGACCTCGAACAGGCCCGACGCGCTCGGTCCGTAGTCGCCCGTCTCGGAGCGCTGCTTCTGGTCACCGCCGGTGGAGAACGCCCGCTCGCCGGCGCCGGTGAGGCAGACGACGCCGACCGCGGGGTCCGCCCAGGCGCTCGTGAAATGGTGGATCAACTCATCGACGGTGCGGGCGCGAAACGAGTTCATCCGCTCCGGACGGTCGATCGTGATCCAGGCGAGTCCGTTCTCGATCTCGTACGTGGTGTCGGTCAGCGGGCGATCCATGGCGGGTCCTCCGGTCTCGGCGAGCGGGTGCGCGCCCAGTGCTGGGGTGGCAGATTGCGGCGACCTTACCGCCGGCATCTGCTCACCCTCGGCGCGGAGGCTTCAGGCCATGGTCAGCCCGCCGGACACCGACAGCGTCTGGCCCGTGATGAAGCCGGCGCGGTCGGAGGCGAGGAAGGCCACCGCGGCGGCGATCTCCTCGGGCTGAGCGAGGCGCCGCATCGGCACCGCACGCTTCATCGATTCGAGCACGCGCTCGCCGGAGCCGCCGGCCGCGAGCATCTCCTGCCAGCATCGGCGTATCGGTCGGGCCGGGACACACGACGTTGGCGGTGACGCCATACCGCGCCGTTTCCCGCGCCAGCGTCTTCGTGAACGAGATCACTCCGCCCTTGGCCCCCGAATACACCGCCTCGAGCGAGGAGCCGACGCGTGCGGCATCCGAGCCGATGTTGACGATCCGGCCGAAGCCCGCGTCGACCATCCCGGCACGACGCGCCGGCACGTCCGCAGCGCGCCCTTGAAGTTGATCTCGATCACCCGGTCCCAGAACGCCTCATCGGTGTCCAGGAATGGCATCAGCTCGTCCCAGCCCGCGTTGTTGACCAGGATCTCGACCGGCCCGAACGCCTGCTCGGCCTCCGTGACCGCATCATGGATCGACGCGACATCGGTGACGTCCGCATGCACGTGGACGCCCCCGATCGCCTCTGCCGTCCGGCGCGCATCCGCATCGAGGATGTCGGCCACGGCAACCCGGTGACCATCGGCCGCCAGCGCCTCGACGATCGCCCGTCCGATGCCGCGTGCCCCGCCGGTGACCAGCGCGGTGCGGGGGGTGTCTCGCGGCTCGACCATCGCTCTCCGGCCAAGTATGGGCGTTTTGCGCGGTCCGAGGTTGCGAATCTCGGGCGCTCGGTCAGGCCAGATCGTCGACGTCGATGACGACCACCGCCTTCTGCTCACGCCAGATCAGCCGCACGCACGCCTCGCCGTACTCGATCTCGTCCGGCAGCGGCAGGCCCTGGCTCTCGATCAGCTCCCGAATGTGGACCTCTGCCTTCAACAACCGCTCGATCGATGCCATGCCCAGAGCTTCCTCCTCGGCCTGTGACGGATCTAGACACATCGTCAAAACGTCGCATCAGCTGTGGGACATCTCTGCATCGGCCGGGAGCGGACGCCGGCGCCGCGGCCGCTCTTGAGCCGGACGGTCATTGTCTGCTATCAATAAGAGTCCACCGCGGGGTGGAGCAGTCTGGTAGCTCGTCGGGCTCATAACCCGAAGGTCGCGGGTTCGAATCCCGCCCCCGCTATAAGAAAGCCCCGGAAATCCGGGGTTTTTCTTTTGCCTGATGCGGCCGATTCGGGACCGGGTACCAAACGGGTACCAAGATCTGCATTAGTATCGGGGTCTGTGGCTCGGCCGTCCGGCTTCGTTTTCAGGCTCGAGAAGGCCCGCGGTGCGTCCTGGTGGGCCAAGTACCGCCTGCCAGACGGGACGCAGGTCAAGCGGAAGATCGGGCCGGTCTGGACGGGGCGTGGGCGGCCGGCTGACGGGCACTTCACGAAGCGCCTCGCGGAGGACTGGCTGCATGATCGGCTGGAGGAGGTGCGGCATGAGTCGGTCGCCGTGGCCGGAGGCAGCGCGATCGTCCTCTGTCGCGACCGGTACGCGCGCCGTACGGGCGTAACGTTCGCCGAGGCAGCAGCGGAATACCTGCGCTTCTCAGAGCAAGACCGCGGCTGCAAGCCGTCGACGATCCGCGAATACCGCAACGCGATCAAGCGTCCACCTGCTGCCGGTGTTCGGCGAGATGAAGCTCGAGGACATCACCGTGCAGGAGATCGAGCGATGGCGCGCCGGCATGTCGAGCGTGCGCGCTGCAGCGCGAGCTCTCGAACAAGACCAAGAACAACCTGCTCGTGCTGATGCACGCGATCTTCAGGCATGCGGTCAAGCTCTACGGCCTGCCGGCGAATCCCGTCGCGAGCGTTGATCGCTTCCGCGTGCGCTCGAGCGGCGACATCCAGGTGTTCTCGCCGGAGGAGGTCTGGGCGCTCGTCCGCGCCGCCAAGTCCGAGGCGGACGCGGCGATCTTCCTCACTGCGGCGTTCACCGGCCTGCGTCGCGGCGAGGTCCTCGGTTTGCGCTGGCGCGATGTCGACTTCGCCGGCTCGACGATCAGAGTCCGCGCGAGCTACGCCGCCGGGCATCTGACGACGCCGAAGTCCGGCAAGGTCCGCGCGGTGCCGATGGCGCCGGACGTCGCGAGCGCGCTCGCGAAGCTCGGCGACCGGGAGCGGTACACCGGCGACGACGACTTCGTCTTCGCCGGCGAGGCCGGCCTGCCGCTCGACGGCGACGCGCTCAGCAGCCGATACCGAGATGCGCTGGCGCGGGCAGGGCTACGACCGTTGAGGTTCCACGACCTGAGGCACACGTTCGGTACGCGGATGATCGCCAAGGCGGACATCCGGCGGGTCCAGGAGTGGATGGGCCACGCCGACATCCAGACGACGATGAAGTATCTGCACTACGCGCCGCGGGCAGAGGATGCCGAGCTGGTAGCCGAGGCGTTTGGAGGCTCGCGCGAGGGGCAGACGACGCGCTGAGCAGCGCTGTGGCCGTTTCGACCTACGGGGGCGCGTTGGCGAATGCAGATGCGACGCCACACGCTACCGGCGCCTGCGCCTCCTTCTGGTGAAGTCGTACGGCTCCATTGGAACGGCGAAGGCTTTTGGGCGGATGCGATCGTCGGCCGTCGCGCAAGTCGGCATC
>CAVOWC010000018.1:0-92743 GCA_963700025.1 uncultured Solirubrobacteraceae bacterium
GGAAATGCAAGCGATATTGCGGCCTCCCTCGTCCCGCCGTCCGGCCGCCCGGCTGCTGCTGGTCGAGGACGACGAGAAGCTTGCCTGGACGCTCGCTCGCGGGCTCGAGCACGAGGGCTACACGGTCGACATCGCCCACACCGGTCACGATGCGATCGGCCTGGCCGACGCGTCGGACTACGACGCGGTTGTGCTCGACGTGCTGCTTCCGGGCGTCAGCGGGCACGACGTGTGCCGGGCGATCCGCGAGCGCGATCGCTGGATCCCGGTCATCATGCTCACGGCGCTGGGGAAGAAGGAAGGCACTCGCATCACCGGCCTCGACGCCGGGAGCGGACGATTACCTCGTCAAGCCGTTCGACTTCTTTGAGCTGCTCGCACGCCTCCGGGCGCTGATCCGGCGTGGCCCCTCCGAGCGCCCGCGCGTGCTCGAAGTCGGGCGACTGTGCGCCGATCCGATGACCCGGATCGTGAGCTGGGACGGGCAGGAGGCCGAGCTGACCCCGCGCGAGTTCGAGCTGCTGCAGTTCCTGATCCGCCGCCCCGGGCAACTCGTGTCCCGGGCCCAGCTGCTCGACCAGGTGTGGTCGCAGGACTACACGGGCTCGCCGAACGTGGTCGACGTGTACGTCGGGTACCTGCGCCGCAAGCTCGAGCGCCCCGACGGCGAGACGTTCTCACCCGGACCGTGCGGGGAGCGGGGTTCATCCTCGAGCCGCAGTGAAACTCCCGATCCGGGTCCGGTTGACGGCCTGGTACGCGCTGTTCCTGGCGGTGGTCATGGTCGCGCTGGGCGCGTTCCTGGTGCTGAGGCTGCGCGCGGATCTGCGGGCGACGATCGATCGCGAGGTGCGGACGAGCTCCGCCACGATCACAGCCAGCTATGCGCGGCGAGGGCGCCTCCGGATTCCGTGAGACCGCCGCCGCGGCGTTGATCCGCAGCGGTTCGTTCGCCCAGGTGGCCGAACGCGGGGGCCATGTCCTGACCAGCTTCGGCGGCGACACGGCTGAGGATCCGCTCCGTGCCGCCGGCCCGGCTCGCGGTGGACGGCCACACCTCGTCGCCGATCGACGTCAACGGCGGCGACGCCGAGCACCGCTACCGCGTGCTCAATCAGTCCCGTCCCCCCGCTCGCCCGGGCGCTACGTCGTCGTCGGCGGAGTCTCTGCAGGGTGTCGACGAGGCGGTCCGGAAGATCCTGATCCTCCTGCTCATCGCGGTGCCGGTCGCGCTCGCCGTCGCCGGCATCGGCGGCTGGCTGCTCGTGCGCAACGCGCTGCTCCCGGTCGATCGGATGCGCCGGAAGGCCGATGAGATCGGCATCGACCACCTGCATGAGCGCCTGGCGGCCCCGCATCCGGGCGATGAGATCGGTGCGCTGGCGATCACGCTGAACGCGATGCTGGATCGGCTCGAGGCCGGCGTGAGCACGCGGCGTGCGCTCTATCGCCGACGCGTCGCACCAGCTCCGCACCCCCCTCGCCTCGATGCGCGCCGAGCTCGACGTGAGCCTGGCGATCCCGCGCGTACACCGGCCGAGCGGGCGACGCTGGAGAGCGTCCGTGAGGACGTCGTCAGGATGAGGCCGCACGGTCGACAATCTGTTGACTCTCGCGCGGGCGGATGAGGGAGCGCTGGAGCTCATCCGCGGTCCGGTCGAGCTCGATCGCGCGATCGAGGATGTCACGGCGACGCTGCGCGGGCTCGCCGATGCACGGGGGGTGACGCTGATCGGCTCCGGCCGCGGCGGGATCGTGACGGCCGACGAGCAGCGTCTCAAGCAGGCGCTGACCAACCTGGTCGAAAACGCGATCAAGTACACGCCCCCCGGAGGCGAGGTCGTGATCTCGAGCTGGCGGGCGGGCGAGCAGGCCGGCGTCAGCGTGGTCGACACGGGGACCGGAATCCCAGCGCAGGACCTGGAGCGCATCTTCGACCGCTTCTATCGCGCCGACCCCTCGCGCGGCCGCGTGAGCGGCGGCAGCGGGCTTGGACTGGCGATCTGTCAGGAGATCGCGACCGCGCACGGGGGCAGCATCTCGGTGCAGAGCAAGGAGGGCAGCGGCAGCACCTTCACGCTCGCCCTCCCGGCCGGCGCCGGGTCCCGGGACATGGTCGGCGCGGCTTGACGGACCGGCCCCACGCTGCGAGTCTTGCCGTGCCGATGAGCAGCCAGGAGCTGGGACCCACCGACGCGAGCCTGCAGATCAGGACCTACCGCGAGGGGCGCGCCGCCAAGGTGGGGCACGACCTGATCATCGAGGTCGGGGACTGGCAGGCCACGCTGGAGCTCGGCGACGGCCCATCACCGTCGAGCGCCCGCTTCACCGCCGATTCGCGCTCGCTGAAGGTCCTCGAGGGCCTGCGTGGCCTCAAGCCGCTGAGCGACCGTGACCGTGGCGAGATCGTCAAGACGATCGACAGCAAGGTGCTGCGCGGCGCCCCGATCTCGTTCACCTCGACCGACGTGATCCGGGACGGGGACACCCTGACCGCGACGGGGGAGCTCGAGATCGCGGGCGGCAGGCAGGAGGTCACGCTCACCCTTCACGGTGCGGCCGAGGGACGATATTCCGGCAGCGTCGCCGTCAAGCAGAGCGCCTGGGGGATCAAGCCCTATTCGGGGCTGATGGGCGCGCTCAAGGTGCGCGACGAGGTCGAGGTCGTGCTCTCACCCCGCTGAGGCGACGCGGAGGCCGGGCCCCGGGCCGCGCTTTCTCCGCCGAGGTCAGCTATGGCTTGTACAGGCGTTCGAGCAGGTTCAACATCGCCGGCGAGGTCTGAAGGTTGCCGGGGCAGCAGGTTGGGCCGCCGACGGCGCTGACCCCGATCTCGATGTGCGGTCCGGTGGAGAGGCCGACGATCCCGCACCCGACCTCGGCGATGGGCTGACCCGCGTGCACCACCGTCCCGACCGGCACCAGCGCGGGGTAGGCGTGGCCGTAGTAGATGTAGCGACCGTTGAGCGGGCCGCCGGCGACCCGCAGAACCGGCGCCGCCGGGCCGAAACCGGACACGCCCTCCTGCACGATGATCCCGTTGGTGACAGCGACCTCCACCGCTTGGGGGCCGCACGCCGCTCCGACGGTGGAGATGTCGACGCCCTGATCGGGCTCCCACGTGCTCGGCGGCTCGACGATCGACAGCGGCGCGAGCGGGAACACGAAGCCCTGCCCGGCGTTGAGGGAGTTCAGCTCCTGCACGATCTTCAGCTCGCGCTTGACCTCGGCCAAGGACACCGCGTGCGCGGTCGGGTCCCCGACCGGGGTGTCGGTCGCGTTCGACGGGATGACCGCGCCGGCGGCCGGATCGATCGCCTGCGGATGCGCGCGTGCCGCTGGGCCGCCGCCCGCCGCCGGATCCTGCCCGGCTCGGGCGCCACCCGCACCCGAGCCTCCGGCGCTCGCACCGCCGGCGCTCGATCCGCATCCCGCGAGCGCGAGGCCGACTGCCGCCGCGAGCGCGAGGCCGACTGCCGCCGCGAGCGCGATCGGACGAGCGATGTGCATGGCCAGAGTTCAGCAGACCGCCGTGCGGGCGGCGCCGGGAGGCTGCCGCGTCACGCGGCGGCGCGCAGTCCGGCGATCGGAGGCCGCTCGACCGGATCGCGCTCGAACGTGTCGGGCCCGTCGGCCCCGGGCACCATGAACGTCGCCGGCAGCGGGCCCCGCAGGCGCCCCTCGCGCTCGAGCCGCGCGGCAACGGCCTGCAGCACGGCATAGGCCATCGGCCCCAGATCGCGCAGCGGCTGATGCGCGTTCTGGCGCACGTCGAGGTCGACCTGGGCCAGGCCGTCGAGACCGACCTCACGGTAGGCGTCGAGCAACAGCGCGACGTCGACCCCGTAGCCGGTCACGAACGGCAGCCGCTCCAGCAGCTCCCGGCGCGCGGCGATCTCGCCGGCGAGGGGCTGCTCCACGGCGGCGAGGTCGGGGTAGAACAGGTTCAGCAGCGGGCGCGCGGTCAGCTCGGTCACCCGACCCCCTTCCCCCGGCAACGTCACGTCGCCGACGCGGAACGGTCGCCGGTAGTAGCCCTTGACGAAGGAGAGGCCGGGCTCGCACAGCAGCGGCCCGAGCAGGCCGCAGGCGAAGTGGGCGCCGAAGTGCTCGGAGTCGGCGTCCAGGAAGCACACCACCTCGCCGCTCAGAACGTGCAGCGCGCGCCACATCGCGTCACCCTTGCCGAGCACCGGACCGAGCTCGGGCATGAGTGCCTCCTGGTCGTGCACCTCGACCCCAAGCTCTCGTGCGATCCGGGCGGTGCCGTCGGTTGAGTCATCGACGACCACGATCTGATCGACGGCTCCGGCATCGCGCAGCGGGACCAGACGCTCGAGGATCGCGCCGATCGTCCGCGCCTCATCACGGGCCGGAAGGCATATCGAAACGGTCGCGCTCCGCTCGGCCGCGAGCCGCTCCGCCGGAAAGGCGGCGTGGTGGAAACTGTTACGCCGATACCAGGCGCGGGCCCCCATGGACATGCTGCGAAGGATGACGGACCGGGCTGTTGGGGGTACGGCCGAGACCGATCGCGCCGGCTGCTACGATCGCCGGCTGACTCGGCCGAGACCCCGCCGTGTCGCCGACGCGCCCCGACCCCCGGCGCGGCTGTAGATACGCCAGCCGCCCGGGAGGCCCAGGACGTCCACTGAAGGTAGCCCCACCGACGCCGCATCGACATCGGGTGACGCGCGCGCGCGGGAGACCCGGCGCCTGCTGGAGCGCTACCGCGTCGAGGGCGACATCGCGGCGCGCGATGAGCTGGTCAAGCGGTTCCTTCCGCTGGCCGGCCAGCTGGCCCGGCGCTACCAGAGCGGCGGCGAGCCGCTCGACGACCTGACCCAGGTCGCCGTCGTCGGCCTGATCAAGGCGCTCGACCGCTTCGATCTCGATCGCGGCGTCGCCTTCTCGAGCTACGCCGTGCCGACGATGCTCGGTGAGATCAAGCGCTACTTCCGCGACAGCGGGTGGGCGATCCACGTGCCCCGTGCCGCCCAGGAACGCGCCCTCAAGCTCCAACGTGTCACCCGCGAGCTGTCGGGGACGTTCGGTCGCGCGCCGTCGGTCCGCGAGCTGGCCGAGGCGATGGGCTCGAGCGACGAGGACGTCCTCGACGCAATCCACGCCGGCAACGCGTACGACACGATCTCGATCGACGCCCAGCGCCCGGGGTCCGACGGCGAGGCCGGCAGCTACGCCGAGACACTGGGGGCCGAGGACGAGCGGCTCGACCTGGTCGAGTACTCGGCTGTGATCGCCGAGCGCCTGCAGGCACTGAGCGCGCGCGACCGGCTCGTCCTGCACCTCAGGTTCGCGGAGGACATGACGCAGTCCGAGATCGCCGAGCGCATCGGCGTCTCGCAGATGCAGGTCTCACGCCTGATTCGGAGCGCGATCGCCGAACTGCGCGAGGCCGCGGGTCAGACCTGGACCTGACCGCCGGTCGGCTCGCGGGTCAGCCGCACCCGGAGCGACTCCGCGGGCGGCCCGGCGCTGCTGACCGGCTCGGAGGAGACCTCGTCGCTGAGGCGCTCGAGCAGCGGGCCGACTCCAGGCAGCGCGGTGTCCGAGAGGAGCGCGTGGGCGCCGCCCGCGGCCAGCGGCCCGATGCGGAGATCGAAACCGCCCTCGCATTCGGTGACGCCAACCCGGACGAGGCCGTCGGCCGTGCGGGCCGGGGCGTGAGTGGCGAGCGCATCGCTGACCAGCTGCGCGTCGGAGAGCCGGTCGATCGAGAAGTCAGCGCGGGCCGCGAGCAGCGATACGAGCCGTCCGAGGACGCCGGTCACGGGCACGCCCGGGCTGAGCGCGAGCGCGATCCCCTCGGGCGGCGCAGGCTCATCTCGGGTCAGCTGGCTGGTGTCCGCGAACACGGTCGCGAAGTCGGTCCCCGGTACCGAGGGGTCTACGGTGGCAGCGCCACCGCGAAGCGCGAACAGCATCTGGATCTCGGTTCCCGACGCGCCGGCGCGAATCGCGAACTCGTCCGACAGCGCGGCGATCAGGGAGAGCCCGAACCCCAGCGCGGCATCGCCCGGCGTCTCCGGCTTTGTCGCCAGGCCGAGCGTGGGCTTGAAGTCGGTGCCCCGGTCGCGGACGCTGACGACCAGGCTCCCCGCGAGTACGGTCATCGTCGTCTCGAGCGGGCCCTGACCACCGGGGTAGGCGTGGACGACGACGTTCGTGCACGCTTCGGTGACCGCGATCTTCATGTCCGCGCATTGCGCCGCGTCGATCGCGAGGTCGTCGGCCAAGCCGGCGAGGACCTGGCGGATGACCGCCACGTTCGCCGGGGCAGCCGGCATCGTCAGGCGCACGCTGGGCCATCGCTCCGTCACTTCTTGGCTTGCATCCTCATTCACTCTCGAAATCACTTTGCCGTCGTGGCTCGCGCGTTTTCGGAACGCTGCTTCGTGTATTGGCGCTACTGGCGGGACCCAAACCTGAGTGGTCTTGTCCGGTCCGGGCCTCGATCCGGACGCTGGTGTGGCAGAGGCTACCCCAAGAGGCCCCCGCGACTCGCGCATCAGTTCGCGGCGAGTCGGCCGCCCCGCCTCGCCGTTGGGCGCCGGGTCGGAATCGCCGGCGAGGTCATCCGGTGGGCGCCGGCTCGATCCGCGCCTCGCGAATCCGACTCGCCACCGTCTCGGTCCACTCCGCCTCGCCGAAGCGCTCGAGTACCGCGCCGGCCGCCGCCTCATGGTCGTACTCGACCCGGCGGTGCTCGATCCGCCCGTCCTCGTGCAGCAGGGCCCAGGACGCGCGGGGGTCGCCGTCGAACGGCATGCCCACGCTCCCCGGGTTGACCAGTTGGGCGCCGCCCATCGGCGAGACCCGGGCAAACGGAAGGTGCGTGTGGCCGAACACGAGTCGCGGCTCGATGACACCGGCCAGCAGCTCGGCCTCGTCGTCCGCCGGCTCGGGCAGGAATGAACGCACGTCGGAGACAGGGGAAGCGTGGCAGTAGCGCGTGGTGCCGAGCACCGCCTGCTCGTCGAGCCAGGCGAGCTCGGCGACCAGCTCGGCCCCGAGGGCCGCCCGGCAGGCGGCGATCGCGCCACGGACGACGGGGTTGTCGGGCGCTTCGTCGGGGCGGGCGGTCCAGCGCTCGCCGTTGCCGCGGATCCAGGTTTGATCGCCGAGGGCGCGCAGGCGGGCGACGGTCTCGAACGGGGAGGGACCGAACAGGGCGTAGTCGCCGCCGAGCACGAACGCCTCGACGCCGACCGCGCTCGTGTCCTCAGCACGGCTTCGAGCGCCCCGAGATTGCCGTGGATGTCGTACAGCAGAGCGGTTCCGGACACGAGCACAACTAATAGCATCGCGGAGGTGCAGCTGGTCGGTCCGTCGCTCACGCTCCGCTACGCGACCGCGGCGGATGCGCCCGCGCTGTTCGAGCTCGGCTCGAACGCTGAGGTGACGCAGTTCTTCTCCTGGGGGCCGTATACGACCGTGGCGCAGCCGGCCAGCTACATCGCCGGGCTGCCCGGCGAGCGCGAGCGTGGTGACCGGGTCGACTTCCTCATCGTCGCGCGCGACTCCGGCGGACCGATCGGCGTGACCGGCCTCTCCGAGCTGGGGCGCCGCGACCGGCGCGCCGTGGTGGGGACGTGGCTCGATCGCCGGCGCTGGGGCACGGGGGCCAACCGGGAGTCCAAGGCGCTGATCGCCCATCTCGCCTTCGTCACCATCGGTCTCGAGCGACTGGGGGCGTACGCGGATGTCGCCAACGGGCGCTCGCAGACGGCCCTGACCCGGCTCGGCTTCACGCGTGAGGGCGTGCTCCGGCGCTGGCACCGCCATGGGGACCACCACCGCGACGTGGTGCTGTTCTCGTTGCTCCGCCATGAATGGGCGCGCTCGCCGCTGGCCGAGGTCCCGGTCGAGGTCGAGGGCGAGCCGCCGGTCGGGTTCAGGCTCGCCGCTGCTCCCAGCTGAAGCCACGGACGGCGAGCAGGATCCCGAGCGCGGCCCAGACCGCGATCACGCCGAGGGCGCTGACGTTCGCCGACAGGCTCGTGCCCTTGACCATCGATCCCGACAGGCCGTCGATCAGGTGCTTGAGCGGCAGCGCCTCGGCGATCCCCTTGAGGAATCCTGGGGCATTGGCGGCGTCGTAGAAGACACCGGAGACGAAGATCACCGGCAGGAAGACGGCGTTGACATAGGCGGGGGCCGAATCGAAGTTGGGGATCGCGTGCGAGAAGGCGACGCCGAGCGAGGCGAAGCAGATCACGCCGGCGCTGACGAACACGAACAGCTCGAAGTAGTCCTTCGGCCAGCCGGTGCCGAAGAACACGCGCCCGGCCACCGCGATGATCGCGATCTGGATCGCCGTGTTCGTGATCGCGTTCCCGGCGATGCCGCACAGGTATGAGAAGCTCGGGATCGGCGTGCCGCGGATCCGCTTGAGGATGCCCTGCTCGCGCAGGAAGGTCATGTTGAAGGCCAACGCCGTGAAGGTGGTCGACATCACGGCCATCCCGGCGATGCCCGGAACGATCACGTTCAGGTCCTTCTGCTTGCCGTGCAGGATCGCGCCGAAGAAGGCCAGGAACAGGAGTGGCAGCAGGAAGTTGAAGAACGCGGCGCTCGGATTGCGCCAGAACAGCTTGCGCTCGAGGCGGTACTGGCGCCAGGCGAGACGGGCGACCTCGGTCATCGGCGGCCGCGCCGGCGCCGGCGACGGGCCGGCGGATCCTCGTCGCGCACGGGCTCCTCGGATGCCTCGGCGGTCAGCTCGAGGTACACATCCTCGAGCGTCGGTCTCGTCACGGTCAGCGCCTCGAGCCGATCCCCGCGCGCGAGCGCAGCTCCGGTCAGCTCGTGCAGCAGCGTGGTCGGATCGTCGGTCCGATGCTCGACCAGGCCACCGTGTCCGTTGCGATAGGCGACCATGTAGGGCGCCGTGCCCGCATTCGCCGTGAGCGTGCTCGGTGCTCCCTCGATCGCGATCCGCCCCTCCTTGATGATCGCCACCCGGTCGGCCAGCTCCTGGGCCTCGTCCAGGTAGTGCGTGGTCAGGAGCACCGTCTTGCCGAGCTCCTTGAGTGAGCGGATCGTGTCCCAGGCGGCGCGCCGGGCGGCGGGGTCGAATCCGGTCGTCGGCTCGTCGAGGAAGATCAGCTCGGGATCGCCGATCAGCGCCAGCGCCAGATCGAGTCGCCTCAACTGCCCGCCTGACAGCGTCCGTGCGAGCGCGTTCTCCTTGCCCTGGAGGCCGGTGAGCGCGATCACCTCGTCGACGTCGCGGTGGTGGGGATAGAGCGAGGCGAAGTGGGCGACCGCCTCGCGCACGCGGATATGACGGTAGATCCCGGTGCTCTGGAGCACGATGCCGACCTGGCGCGGAATGCGCGCGAGCGCCTGCCGGGATCGAGCCCGAGCACGCTGACGGTCGCCGGCGGTGCGCTCCCGGTAGCCCTCGAGGATCTCGACGGTGGTCGTCTTGCCGGCGCCGTTGGGCCCAGCAAGCCGAACACCTCGCCGCGGCGAACCTCGAAGTCGATCCCCCGGACCGCCTCGAAGTCACCGTAGGACTTGCGCAGGCCCTTGACCTCGATGGCTGCTTCGGACACCGGCATGATGATGCCAGTGTGGCTGTCGCCTCCGCGTGACCCTAGGCCTGAGCGGTGCCCGCCAGTGCGTGGGCGAGGGTCTCACGGCGCACGGCGCGCGGCAGCGGCAGCCGGTGCAGCACGGGCTGGAAGGCGTGCTCCGTGGCCCAGGGAAGCTCGGTGTGCACGACCTCGCCAGCGGCGGCCACGACCGTCGGGTCGAGCTCCGACCCGGCCGCCAGCTCGAGCGACAGCAACGCCTCGGTATGCGAGAGCTGCTGGGTGGAGCGCGCCGTCAGCCTCGCCCATGCGTCCGCCACGGCCAGCACGCGGCACTCGAGCGGGATCATCCCGCCGCGCACCCCCCCCCCCCCCCCCCCCCCCCCCCCCCCCCCCCCCCCCCCCCCCCCGGCCACGTATTGCTCCACACCCAGACCTACAACCGGCGCTCGCGCCCGGATGAGCTCTATGAGGTGATGCTCGCCGCGATGTACGCGAGCGAGCGCTTCGACGGCACCGGCGGCCCGGCCGGCCTGCGCGGCGGGATGATCCCGCTCGAGTGCCGCGTGCTGGCCGTGGCGGACGCATGGGCGAGGTTGACGGCGCGCTCCACCCGAGCAGCTCTCGCATACCGAGGCGTTGCTGTCGCTCGAGCTGGCGGCCGGGTCGGAGCTCGACCCGACGGTCGTGGGGCCGCCGGTGAGGTCGTGCACACCGAGCTTCCCTGGCTGACGGAGCACGCCTTCCAGCCCGTGCTGCACCGGCTGCCGCTGCCGCGCGCCGTGCGCCGTGAGACCCTCGCCCACGCACTGGCGGGCACCGCTCAGGCCTAGGGTCACGCGGAGGCGACAGCCACACTGGCATAATCATGCCGGTGTCAGAACTAGCGATCGAGGTCCGCGACCTGCGCAAGACCTACGGCGAGGTGGAGGCGGTCCGCGGGATCGACTTCGGCGTCCGCCGCGGCGAGATCTTCGGCCTGCTCGGCCCCAACGGCGCCGGGAAGACGAGCACCGTCGAGATCCTCGAGGGCTACCGCGACCGCACCTCGGGGAAGCGTCAGCGTGCTCGGCTTCGACCCGGGCGAGCGCCCGCGCGCGCTGCGCGAGCGGGTCGGGATCGTGCTGCAGTCGAGCGGCATCTACAGCCAGGTACGCGTGCGCGAGGCGGTCGCCCACTTCGCCGGCTTCTACCCGCACCCGCGCGACGTCGACGAGGTGATCGAGCTCGTCGGGCTCGAGGGCAAGGAGGACGCGCTCGCGCGGACGCTGTCGGGCGGCCAGCGGCGGCGGCTCGATCTGGCGCTCGCGCTGATCGGCGACCCCGAGCTGATCTTCCTCGACGAGCCGACGACCGGCTTCGACCCGGCCGCGCGGCGCACCGCCTGGGAGACGATCCGCTCGCTCAAGGACCTCGGCAAGACCGTGCTGCTGACGACCCACTACCTCGACGAGGCGCAGGAGCTCGCCGACCGCGTCGCGATCATCAAGGGCGGGCGGATCCTCGCCGAGGGCCCGCCGCGGAGCTCGGCGTCGGCGGCGCTCGCGCTACCGCGTCGCCTACGTCCGCGACGGCGGCCTGGTCGAGCGCGAGACCGACGACCCGACGGCGCTGCTGCACGAGCTGACCGGCGCGGCGCTGGCGCGCGGCGAGCGGCTCGAGTCGCTGTCCGTCACGCGGCCGAGCCTCGAGGACGTCTACCTGGAGCTGACCGCGGACGAGGCGCCCAGCCGATGCTGACGCGCTGACGCTCGCTGGCGCCAGTACCGGTTCGAGCGCCAGCTGTTCTGGCGCAACCCGAGCGCCGCGTTCTTCAACTTCCTGCTGCCGCTGATCTTCCTCGCGCTGTTCGGCGCGATCGTCAGCGGCAACCAGCACGAGCTCGACATCATCGTGCCCGGCATCGCCGGGATGAGCGTGATGTCGACGACGTTCACCGCGCTCGCCTACAACCTGACGTTCCTGCGCGAGCAGGGCGTGCTCAAGCGGATGCGCGGCACGCCGCTGCCGAGCGGCTCCTACCTGCTGCGGGCTCGCCGTCAACGCCGTCACGAACGCGGCGATCCAGATCGCGATCGTCATCGTCGCCGGCCGCGTGTTCTTCGGCCTCGGCTGGCCGCCCGACTGGGTCGAGCTGGTCGTGTTCGTCGCCGCCGGCGTGATCTGCTTCGCCTCGCTCGGCGTCGCGCTCTCGCACGCGATCCCGAACTTCGAGTCCGCGCCGGCGTACGTCAACGCCGTGTTCGTGCCGGTGATCCTCATCTCCGGCGTGTTCTTCGACGTCAAGCAGGTCCCGGGCTTCCTCCGCGACATCGCCCAGGCGCTGCCGCTCAAGCACCTGATCGACGGGCTCTCCGGGGCGATGGTCAAGGGCACGTCGCTCGCCGACAACATCAGCGCGCTCGGCGTGATCGGCGCGTGGGCGGCGCTCGGGATCGCGCTCGCGATCCGCGGCTTCAGCTGGGAGCAGCGGCGAGTCCTGATCGAATCCGCCGACGGTCTCGCGCCGGCAACGACCCGCGGCGCCCGATCGTCGCCGGTCCGGACGACGAATTCGCGCGGCGGCTCGCCCCCGGCGTCTACCTCGAGCTCGGCCAGGGACGAGTCGCGCCATTCCTCTCGTAGCCACGAGTACACGATCACATCGTGGACGTGTTGCCGTGGCGATGCCAGCGGCGCAACACACCCTCGCGCTGGAACCCGACGTTCGCGAGTGCCCGCTGCGAGCGGGGGTTGTCGAGATCGGCGTAAGCGCCGAGTCGCTCGAGCCCGAACAGACGGAACGCCAGATGCGCGATCAGCGCCTTGGACTCACGGTTCGCACCGGTGCCCCAATGACTGCGGCCCAGCCACGTGCCGACGACGGCGCGGCGATCGCGGCGGCTCAGCTCCGTCAGGCCGGTCACGCCGATCGGTCCGCCGCTCGCGGTCGACGATCAGGAAGTCGAGCCGCTCCCCTGCGTCGCGCTCGCCGGGCAGCCTGCGATGTATGCCGCCGGCTCGATCAACGACGTGTACGGGCCCCACGAGAAGAACTGTGTCACCTCAGGGTCCGAGCCGAGCTCGAACAGCGCGGGCGCATCGGCGGCCGTCGCGTAGCGCAGCGAGAGGGATCGGCCGATCAACTCCACTCACGTCGATGCTATTACTTGCGCTGGCGGAGCTTAGCTATGGCACCAACCGCACTGCTCTACGACATCCACGGGAACCTGCGCGCGCTCGAAGCCGTGCTCGCCGACGCTCGCAACGCCGGGGCGCGAGCGATTCGTGCTCGGCGGCGACTACGCACTGTTCGGCCCACAGCCGCTCGAGACCGTCGATGCCCTGCGCGAGCTTCGCGGCGCGACGTGGATCCGAGGCAACGGCGAGCGCTGGACGGCGAGTCCGACCGATGCGCCCGACAACGAGGTCGTCCAGGGCGCGATCGCGCGCGTGCCGCGAGGCGCTCGGCGAGCGAGTCGTCGACGAGCTCGCGGCCCTCGACGAGGGCGTCGTGTTCGATGAGACGCGCTTCTGCCACGGCTCGCCGTCTCCGACGTGCGCTCGTTCATGCCTGAGCCTGGCGATCAGGACGAGGAGCTGTTGGGCGGTGTCGTCGAACCGCGACTCGTGTTCGGCCACACGCATCTGCCTTTCCGGCGACCCGGCCCTGGCGGCGTCGAGCTGGTCAACCCAGGTAGCGTCGGGATGCCGTTCGACGGCGACCCTCGGGCGTCATACGCGCTGCTCGGAGATGGCGGTGAGCTCGAACACCGCCGCCTGGCCTACGACCATGAGGCCGCGGCCAATGCCGTCCGTGAGCGGTTCGGCGCGGGGGATTGGACCGAGACGGTCGCGCGCCGGATTCGCGAGGCGCGGATCGAGCCGGCGCCCACCGGATGACCTCGCCGGCGATTCCGACCCGGCGCCCAACGGCGAGGCGGGGCTGGGCCCACTCGCCGCGAACTGATGCGCGAGTCGCGGGGGCCTCTTGGGGTAGCCTCTGCCACACCAGCGTCCGGATCGAGGCCCGGACCGGACAAGACCACTCAGGTTTGGGTCCCGCCAGTAGCGCCAATACACGAAGCAGCGTTCCGAAAACGCGCGAGCCACGACGGCAAAGTGATTTCGAGAGTGAATGAGGATGCAAGCCAAGAAGTGACGGAGCGATGGCCCAGCGTGCGCCTGACGATGCCGGCTGCCCCGGCGAACGTGGCGGTCATCCGCCAGGTCCTCGCCGGCTTGGCTGACGACCTCGCGATCGACGCGGCGCAATGCGCGGACATGAAGATCGCGGTCACCGAAGCTTGCACGAACGTCGTCGTCCACGCCTACCCCGGTGGTCAGGGCCCGCTCGAGACGACGATGAGCGTACTCGCGGGGAGCCTGGTCGTCAGCGTCCGCGACCGGGGCACCGACTTCAAGCCTACGCTCGGCCTGGCGACAAAGCCGGAGACGCCGGGCGATGCCGCGCTGGGGTTCGGGCTCTCCCTGATCGCCGCGCTGTCGGACGAGTTCGCGATTCGCGCCGGCGCGTCGGGAACCGAGATCCAGATGCTGTTCGCGCTTCGCGGTGGCGCTGCCACCGTAGACCCCTGGGTACCGGGGACCGACTTCGCGACCATTTCGCGGACACCAGCCAGCTGACCCGAGATGAGCCTGCGCCGCCCGAGGGGATCGCGCTCGCGCTAGCCCGGGCGTGCCCATGACCGGCGTCCTCGGACGGCTCGTATCGCTGCTCGCGGCCCGCGCTGACTTCTCGATCGACCGGCTCTCCGACGCGCAGCTGGTCAGCGATGCGCTCGCCACTCACGCCCCGGCCCGCACGGCCGACGGCCTCGTCCGGGTTGGCGTCACCGAATGCGAGGGCGGTTTCGATCTCCGCATCGGGCCGCTGGCCGCGGGCGGCGCCCACGCGCTCCTCTCGGACACCGCGCTGCCTGGAGTCGGCCCGCTGCTCGAGCGCCTCAGCGACGAGGTCTCCTCCGAGCCGGTCAGCAGCGCCGGGCCGCCCGCGGAGTCGCTCCGGGTGCGGCTGACCCGCGAGCCGACCGGCGGTCAGGTCCAGGTCTGACCCGCGGCCTCGCGCAGTTCGGCGATCGCGCTCCGAATCAGGCGTGAGACCTGCATCTGCGAGACGCCGATGCGCTCGGCGATCTCGGACTGCGTCATGTCCTCCGCGAACCTGAGGTGCAGGACGAGCCGGTCGCGCGCGCTCAGTGCCTGCAGGCGCTCGGCGATCACAGCCGAGTACTCGACCAGGTCGAGCCGCTCGTCCTCGGCCCCCAGTGTCTCGGCGTAGCTGCCGGCCTCGCCGTCGGACCCCGGGCGCTGGGCGTCGATCGAGATCGTGTCGTACGCGTTGCCGGCGTGGATTGCGTCGAGGACGTCCTCGTCGCTCGAGCCCATCGCCTCGGCCAGCTCGCGGACCGACGGCGCGCGACCGAACGTCCCCGACAGCTCGCGGGTGACACGTTGGAGCTTGAGGGCGCGTTCCTGGGCGGCACGGGGCACGTGGATCGCCCACCCGCTGTCGCGGAAGTAGCGCTTGATCTCACCGAGCATCGTCGGCACGGCGTAGCTCGAGAAGGCGACGCCGCGATCGAGATCGAAGCGGTCGAGCGCCTTGATCAGGCCGACGACGGCGACCTGGGTCAGGTCGTCGAGCGGCTCGCCGCCGCTCTGGTAGCGCCGGGCCAGCTGGCCGGCCAGCGGAAGGAACCGCTTGACCAGCTCATCGCGCGCCGCGATGTCGCCCTCGACGCGGTAGCGCTCCAGCAGGCGCCGGGTCTCCCGCGCGCGCGCGTCACCCGATGTCGATGCGGCGTCGGTGGGGCTACCTTCAGTGGACGTCCTGGGCCTCCCGGGCGGCTGGCGTATCTACAGCCGCGCCGGGGGTCGGGGCGCGTCGGCGACACGGCGGGGTCTCGGCCGAGTCAGCCGGCGATCGTAGCAGCCGGCGCGATCGGTCTCGGCCGTACCCCCAACAGCCCGGTCCGTCATCCTTCGCAGCATGTCCATGGGGGCCCGCGCCTGGTATCGGCGTAACAGTTTCCACCACGCCGCCTTTCCGGCGGAGCGGCTCGCGGCCGAGCGGAGCGCGACCGTTTCGATATGCCTTCCGGCCCGTGATGAGGCGCGGACGATCGGCGCGATCCTCGAGCGTCTGGTCCCGCTGCGCGATGCCGGAGCCGTCGATCAGATCGTGGTCGTCGATGACTCAACCGACGGCACCGCCCGGATCGCACGAGAGCTTGGGGTCGAGGTGCACGACCAGGAGGCACTCATGCCCGAGCTCGGTCCGGTGCTCGGCAAGGGTGACGCGATGTGGCGCGCGCTGCACGTTCTGAGCGGCGAGGTGGTGTGCTTCCTGGACGCCGACTCCGAGCACTTCGGCGCCCACTTCGCCTGCGGCCTGCTCGGGCCGCTGCTGTGCGAGCCCGGCCTCTCCTTCGTCAAGGGCTACTACCGGCGACCGTTCCGCGTCGGCGACGTGACGTTGCCGGGGGAAGGGGGTCGGGTGACCGAGCTGACCGCGCGCCCGCTGCTGAACCTGTTCTACCCCGACCTCGCCGCCGTGGAGCAGCCCCTCGCCGGCGAGATCGCCGCGCGCCGGGAGCTGCTGGAGCGGCTGCCGTTCGTGACCGGCTACGGGGTCGACGTCGCGCTGTTGCTCGACGCCTACCGCGAGGTCGGTCTCGACGGCCTGGCCCAGGTCGACCTCGACGTGCGCCAGAACGCGCATCAGCCGCTGCGCGATCTGGGGCCGATGGCCTATGCCGTGCTGCAGGCCGTTGCCGCGCGGCTCGAGCGCGAGGGGCGCCTGCGGGGCCCGCTGCCGGCGACGTTCATGGTGCCCGGGGCCGACGGGCCCGACACGTTCGAGCGCGATCCGGTCGAGCGGCCTCCGATCGCCGGACTGCGCGCCGCCGCGTGACGCGGCAGCCTCCCGGCGCCGCCCGCACGGCGGTCTGCTGAACTCTGGCCATGCACATCGCTCGTCCGATCGCGCTCGCGGCGGCAGTCGGCCTCGCGCTCGCGGCGGCAGTCGGCCTCGCGCTCGCGGGATGCGGATCGAGCGCCGGCGGTGCGAGCGCCGGAGGCTCGGGTGCGGGTGGCGCCCGAGCCGGGCAGGATCCGGCGGCGGGCGGCGGCCCAGCGGCACGCGCGCATCCGCAGGCGATCGATCCGGCCGCCGGCGCGGTCATCCCGTCGAACGCGACCGACACCCCGGTCGGGGACCCGACCGCGCACGCGGTGTCCTTGGCCGAGGTCAAGCGCGAGCTGAAGATCGTGCAGGAGCTGAACTCCCTCAACGCCGGGCAGGGCTTCGTGTTCCCGCTCGCGCCGCTGTCGATCGTCGAGCCGCCGAGCACGTGGGAGCCCGATCAGGGCGTCGACATCTCCACCGTCGGGGCGGCGTGCGGCCCCCAAGCGGTGGAGGTCGCTGTCACCAACGGGATCATCGTGCAGGAGGGCGTGTCCGGTTTCGGCCCGGCGGCGCCGGTTCTGCGGGTCGCCGGCGGCCCGCTCAACGGTCGCTACATCTACTACGGCCACGCCTACCCCGCGCTGGTGCCGGTCGGGACGGTGGTGCACGCGGGTCAGCCCATCGCCGAGGTCGGGTGCGGGATCGTCGGCCTCTCCACCGGACCGCACATCGAGATCGGGGTCAGCGCCGTCGGCGGCCCAACCTGCTGCCCCGGCAACCTTCAGACCTCGCCGGCGATGTTGAACCTGCTCGAACGCCTGTACAAGCCATAGCTGACCTCGGCGGAGAAAGCGCGGCCCGGGGCCCGGCCTCCGCGTCGCCTCAGCGGGGTGAGAGCACGACCTCGACCTCGTCGCGCACCTTGAGCGCGCCCATCAGCCCCGAATAGGGCTTGATCCCCCAGGCGCTCTGCTTGACGGCGACGCTGCCGGAATATCGTCCCTCGGCCGCACCGTGAAGGGTGAGCGTGACCTCCTGCCTGCCGCCCGCGATCTCGAGCTCCCCCGTCGCGGTCAGGGTGTCCCCGTCCCGGATCACGTCGGTCGAGGTGAACGAGATCGGGGCGCCGCGCAGCACCTTGCTGTCGATCGTCTTGACGATCTCGCCACGGTCACGGTCGCTCAGCGGCTTGAGGCCACGCAGGCCCTCGAGGACCTTCAGCGAGCGCGAATCGGCGGTGAAGCGGGCGCTCGACGGTGATGGGCCGTCGCCGAGCTCCAGCGTGGCCTGCCAGTCCCCGACCTCGATGATCAGGTCGTGCCCCACCTTGGCGGCGCGCCCCTCGCGGTAGGTCCTGATCTGCAGGCTCGCGTCGGTGGGTCCCAGCTCCTGGCTGCTCATCGGCACGGCAAGACTCGCAGCGTGGGGCCGGTCCGTCAAGCCGCGCCGACCATGTCCCGGGACCCGGCGCCGGCCGGGAGGGCGAGCGTGAAGGTGCTGCCGCTGCCCTCCTTGCTCTGCACCGAGATGCTGCCCCCGTGCGCGGTCGCGATCTCCTGACAGATCGCCAGTCCAAGCCCGCTGCCGCCGCTCACGCGGCCACGCGAGGGGTCGGCGCGATAGAAGCGGTCGAAGATGCGCTCCAGGTCCTGCGCTGGGATTCCGGTCCCCGTGTCGACCACGCTGACGCCGGCCTGCTCGCCCGCCCGCCAGCTCGAGATCACGACCTCGCCTCCGGGGGGCGTGTACTTGATCGCGTTTTCGACCAGGTTGGTCAGCGCCTGCTTGAGACGCTGCTCGTCGGCCGTCACGATCCCGCCGCGGCCGGAGCCGATCAGCGTCACCCCCCGTGCATCGGCGAGCCCGCGCAGCGTCGCCGTGACATCCTCGATCGCGCGATCGAGCTCGACCGGACCGCGGATGAGCTCCAGCGCTCCCTCATCCGCCCGCGCGAGAGTCAACAGATTGTCGACCGTGCGGCTCATCCTGACGACGTCCTCACGGACGCTCTCCAGCGTCGCCCGCTCGGCCGGTGTACGCGCGGGATCGCGCAGGCTCACGTCGAGCTCGGCGCGCATCGAGGCGAGGGGGGTGCGGAGCTCGTGCGACGCGTCGGCGATGAGCGCACGCCGCGTGCTCACGCCGGCCTCGAGCCGATCCAGCATCGCGTTCAGCGTGATCGCCAGCGCACCGATCTCATCGCCCGGATGCGGGGCCGCCAGGCGCTCATGCAGGTGGTCGATGCCGATCTCATCGGCCTTCCGGCGCATCCGATCGACCGGGAGCAGCGCGTTGCGCACGAGCAGCCAGCCGCCGATGCCGGCGACGGCGAGCGCGACCGGCACCGCGATCAGCAGGAGGATCAGGATCTTCCGGACCGCCTCGTCGACACCCTGCAGAGACTCCGCGACGACGACGTAGCGCCCGGGCGAGCGGGGGACGGGACTGATGAGCACGCGGTAGCGGTGCTCGGCGTCGCCGCCGTTGACGTCGATCGGCGACGAGGTGTGGCCGTCCACCGCGAGCCGGGCCGGCGGCACGACCGGATCCTCAGCCGTGTCGCCGCCGAAGCTGGTCAGGACATGGCCCCGCGTATCGGCCACCTGGGCGAACGAACCGCTGCGGATCAACGCCGCGGCGGCGGTCTCACGGAATCCGGAGGCGCCCTCGCGCGCATAGCTGGCTGTGATCGTGGCGGAGCTCGTCCGCACCTCGCGATCGATCGTCGCCCGCAGATCCGCGCGCAGCCTCAGCACCAGGAACGCGCCCAGCGCGACCATGACCACCGCCAGGAACAGCGCGTACCAGGCCGTCAACCGGACCCGGATCGGGAGTTTCACTGCGGCTCGAGGATGAACCCCGCTCCCCGCACGGTCCGGATCAGCTGCGCGCCGTCGGGGCGCTCGAGCTTGCGGCGCAGGTACCCGACGTACACGTCGACCACGTTCGGCGAGCCCGTGTAGTCCTGCGACCACACCTGGTCGAGCAGCTGGGCCCGGGACACGAGTTGCCCGGGGCGGCGGATCAGGAACTGCAGCAGCTCGAACTCGCGCGGGGTCAGCTCGGCCTCCTGCCCGTCCCAGCTCACGATCCGGGTCATCGGATCGGCGCACAGTCGCCCGACTTCGAGCACGCGCGGGCGCTCGGAGGGGCCACGCCGGATCAGCGCCCGGAGGCGTGCGAGCAGCTCACCGAAGTCGAACGGCTTGACGAGGTAATCGTCCGCTCCGGCGTCGAGGCCGGTGATCCGGTCGCTCACCTCTCCCAGCGCCGTGAGCATGATGACCGGGATCCATCGATCGCGCTCGCGGATCGCCCGGCACACGTCGTGCCCGCTGACGCCCGGAAGCAGCACGTCGAGCACAACCGCGTCGTAGTCAGACGCGTCGGCCAGGCCGATCGCATCGTGACCGGTGTGGGCGATGTCGACCGTGTAGCCCTCGTGCTCGAGCCCGCGAGCGAGCGTCAGGGCGAGCTTCTCGTCGTCCTCGACCAGCAGCAGCCGGGCGGCCGGACGGCGGGACGAGGGAGGCCGCAATATCGCTTGCATTTCCGGCATTCCGAGATTACTCTTCAAGAATGGGCTCTAAGAGCCCTCTTATGAGTCGATTGGACGTCTGGGGCGGATGTCTCGGGGCCGATGTCTCACTCTACATCTCTGATCTCGAGCGGCTGGGGCGGTTCAGCGTGCCCGGCGTGAGTCCGTAGGCGATGGTCCGCTCGGTGCTTGCGGGGGCCCTGCGGTTCCGCATGCTCCTGGTCGGAGCCGCTGTCGGGCTCATCGTGCTCGGGGTGATCGCGCTCCGGCAGATGCCCAACGACGCGGTGCCGGAACTCGCATCGGGTCCCGTCCTGGAGGTGCAGACCGAAGCGCTGGGCCTCTCGGGCAAAGAGGTTGAGCAGTACATCACGGTGCCGCTCGAGAACAACCTGCTCAGCGGGATCATGGGCGTCTGGGACATGCGCTCCAACTCGGTTCCCGGCCTGTCGTCGGTGGATCTCTACTTCCAGCCCGGGACCACCGTCCTTCACGCCCGGCAGCTCGTTCAGGAACGCCTGACGAACGCGTTCTCGTTGCCCAACGTGTCCAAGCCGCCACTGTTGATCCAGCCGCTCTCCTCGTCGAGCCGCGTGATGATGATCGGGCTCACGTCGAAGTCGCTCACCGGGATCGAGCTCTCCTACCTGGCTCGCTGGATCATCAAGCCACGACTGTCCGGGGTGCCCGGCGTCGCCAACGTGGCGATCTTCGGACAGCAGGACCGCCAGCTCCAGGTGCTCGTCGACCCATCCACGCTGGCGGCCCACGCGATCAGCCTCCAGCAGATCATCAACACGGCCGGCAACTCGCAGCTCGTCTCGCCCCTCAGCTACCTGGAGGGCGCCGCCCCCGGCACGGGCGGTTTCCTCGACGGCCCCAACCAGCGCCTGGAGATCAGGCCGGTGCTCCCGCTCGGCACCCCCAAGGACCTTGGGGCGGTGCCGATCGCGGGCGTGCCGGGACGTCGGCCGCTCGGCTCCGTGACCACCGTCGTCGCAGGACCACCAGCCGCTGATCGGCAACGGTTTCGTGGGCACCGGCACCGGTCTCGTGCTGATGGTTCAGAAGCTTCCCTCGGCCAGCGTGATCGGCGTCACCAAGGGGATCGATCGGGCGCTGGACGAACTCCGCCCCGCGCTCCCGGGGGTGAAGATCGACAGCTCGTTCTTCCGGCCCGCGACCTACGTCTCCAAGGGACTGGGCGACATGGCCGTCGCGGTCATGGTCGGCGCTGCGCTCGCGCTGCTCGCGCTGCTTGCCCTGTTCGGTCCCGCTCGAGCCGTGGTCATCACCGTCGTCAGCGTCACCGCATCGCTGCTCATCGCGCTGCTGATGCTCGACGCGCTCGGCTATACGCTGAATCCGCTCATCGTCCTCGGCCTCGTCGTGGCGACGGCGGTCGTGGTCGACGATGCGGTCGGCGCCGCACACGAGATCGCGCGGCGCGTGCGGGAACGGAACGTCTCCGGCGGCGTCGAGTCCGTCGGGACGCTCGTGGTCGACTCCTGCGCACGGCTGCGCAGCCCGCTCGGGTACGCGACCCTGATCGTGCTCCTGTCGGCGGCACCGGTGTTCTTCGCCAAGGGCGCGGCGGCGACGTTCGTGCATCCGATGCTGCTGGCGTTCGTGCTGGCCGTGATCGCGTCGATGGTCGTCTCGCTCACGCTCACCCCGGCGCTGGCCATGGTTCTGTTCGATCGCCGGAGGCCGCGGACCCGCGATGCGCGCCTCCGCCGCCGGGTCAGCGCCGCGTACGCGGGCGCGCTCGCCTACGCGCTGCGCATCCCCCGGGCGGCCCTGATCGGCGTCTGCGTGATCGGTCTCGCGGCGGTAGCCGCGCTCCCGTTCCTGCGCGAGCCGACTGCCCCGTCGTTCAAGGACCGCAACCTGGTCGTGGCCTGGAACGGGCCGGCGGGGACCTCGCTGGGTGAGATGAACCGGATCACCGCGCGGGTGCTGAACCGGCTGCGCGCGCTGCCCGCTGTCGCGGACGTCGGCGCCACGCTGGGGCGGGCGGTCAGCGCGGACCAGATCGTCGAGACGAGCTCGGGCCAGATCTTCGTCGCGCTCAAGCCGGGCGCGAACTACGACCAGGCGCTGGCGGCGGTGCGGCAGGTCGCCGGATCGACGCCGGGGATGCAGTCGAGCGTCAGCACCTACGAGGGCGACGTGACCACCGGGGTGCTCGCTCCGGCCACCCACCAGGTGGCCGTCCGCATCTACGGCGAAGACTATGCGGTCCTCGGAGGACTGGCGCGCCGTGTCGGGACGCTGATGTCGCACGTCAGCGGCCTCGGGCCCGCGCGGATCGAGACGCCGACCCAGGAGCCCAATATCGAGGTCGCGATCAACGACGACGCCGCCCTCCGCGCCGGCGTGCTTCCCGGCGATGCGCGGCGCGAAGCCTCGACGCTGATCTCCGGCCTGGCGGTCGGCAACTTCTTCCAGGACCAGGCGGTGTTCGACGTCGTCGTTCGCGGGACGCCCGCCCAGGCCGGCAGCCTCAGCAGCGTCAGGGACATGTTGATCGACACCTCGAACGGCGGCCACGTCCGGCTCGGAGACATCGCGACGGTGAGCGTGAAGCCGGATCCGGTCGACATCCAGCATCAGGCCATCTCCCGATACGTCGACGTCGTGGCCAACGTGTCCGGGCGCAGCGTCGGGTCGGCGAGCAATGCCCTGCGCGGCCCGCTGGCCGGCATCGCCTACCCGCTGGAGTACCACGCCGAGATCGTCGGCGGCACGCCCGATGACCCGACCTCGCACACCGCCTTCATCTCCTACGTGCTCGCCGCGGCGGTCGGGATCCTGCTCCTGCTCCAGGCGGCGGTGGGCAACTGGCGCCTGGCGCTGCTGCTGTTCCTCGTTGCGCCCGTGGCCCTCAGCGGCGGGCTGGTGGTCGCGCTGCTGAGCGGTGAGATGAGCTCGCTGGGCACGTATGCCGGCCTGCTCGGCGTGCTTGCCTTCGCCGTTCGCCAGGGCGTGGTGCTGGTCGAGCGAATCCGCCGCCGCCACGCCGCCGACGGCGGTCCGCTGTCGCGGGAGATCGTCGCCGGCGCGGCGGCGGAGCGCTTCGGTCCGGCGCTCACCGCCGGCGCGGTGATCGCCGCCCTCCTCGTCCCGTTCGCGGTCATGGGTGACGTGGCCGGCAACGAGCTGACGCACACGGCAGCGGCCGTGATGCTCGGGGGTCTCCTCACCTCACTCGCGGTGACCCAGTTGATCCTGCCCGCCGTGCATCTGCGGCTCGGACCCACCGAGCCGATCGCCGCTCTCGAGACCGAGGAGATGCCGGCGTGGGCGGCGCCCGAATCGCAGCCGATGATCCTGAGGTGAACCAATGCTCGATGTAAGACGCGCCCTCGCAGCCATGCTCGTGCTCGCCGGTATCTCGCTCTGCGCCTGCGGAGGCTCGAGCGGCCCAAGGATCCGGTCGCCGGGAAGCTCGTGCGGGTCCCCGGAAGCCCGACCGGGCACGTCGTGCTGACGCCGCTCGGGGCCCAGCAGCTCGGGCTCCAGACCGCGGCCGTCCAGAGCGCGCCGGCACCGCCCAAGCCGCCGGCCGGAAGCCCGACCGTGATCGTGCCCTACTCGTCACTGATCTACGACGCCAGCGGAAACACGTACGTGTTCACCAGCCTCTCGCCGCTGACGTTCGCGGAGGTCCCGATCTCCGTCGACCACATCTCGGGCAACTCCGTGTACCTGCGCAAGGGACCGAGCGCCGGAGCACGGGTGGTGACCGTCGGGGCGGAGGAGCTGTTCGGCGTCCAGACGGGAGTCCTGGAACAGACCTGATGCGGGACGGACCGGCCTCATCCGTGGCGGTGCGATGACCTCCACCGGAGTCTGATCGCATGCGCTTCATCATCCGCTCGAGTCTGCGCTACCGCTACCTGGTGGTGGCAGCCGCAGCGGCGCTGGTGCTGTTCGGCGTCCAGACTCTCGGCCATCAGAAGGTCGACGTGTTCCCCGAGTTCGCGCCGGTCAGCGTCGAGATCCAGACCGAGTGCCTCGGCCTGTCGCCGTCCGAGGTCGAGCAGCTGGTCACGGTTCCGCTCGAGAATGCCCTGCAGGGCGTCCCCGGCGTGAACCAGATCCGCTCCGAGTCCGTGCCGCAGCTGTCGGCGATCTTCCTCTATTTCAAGAACGGCACCGACGTGCTCCAGGCGCGGCAGCTCGTGCAGGAGCGCCTCACGGCCTCATCGCCGACGCTGCCCACCTGGGCGGCGCCGCCGTCGCTGTATCCGATCGTCTCCGCCACCAGCCGGGTGATGCAGATCGCGCTCACCTCCAAGACACTCTCACCCGCTCGACCTCTCCACGGTCGCGCTGTACACGATCCGAAACCGGCTCCTTCACGTCCCCGGTGTCGCGAACGTCGCGATGTGGGGGGAGCAGCGCAAGGAGGTGGAGGTTCAGGCCGACGTGTCGCAGATGGTCGCCGCCCGGGTCCCCCTCGACCAGTTGCTCAACGCCACCTCAGACGCCGTCGACGCGGGCCTCCTGTCGTTCACGACCGGGACGGCGATCGGGACGGGCGGGTTCATCGAGACACCCAACCAGCGGTTGAACATCCGCAAGGTCCAGGCCATCACCACACCGCAGCAGCTCGCCGCCGTGCCGCTGGCTCGTCGCGGGGCGCGGACGCTGACCATCGGCGACGTGGCCCGGGTGGTCTACGGGGCTCCACCGCTGATCGGAGATGCCGTCGTCAACGCGGGCCCGGGGCTGATGCTGGTGGTGGAGAAGTTCCCCGGCGCCAACACGTTGGACGTGACCAACGGCATCGACAGGGCGCTCGCGTCACTCGCTCCCGGACTGCACGGCATCAGGATCGACTCACACATCTTCCGGCAGTCCACCTTCATCCACACCGCGATCAGCAATCTCGGCTTTGCCGTCGTGCTGGGCTGCATCCTGGTCGTGTTCGTGCTGCTCGCGTTCCTGTTCGAATGGCGCGCCGCGCTCGTCAGCCTGCTGGCGATCCCGCTTTCGCTCACGGCGGCGGGGATCGTCCTCGATGCCGAGGGAGCGACGATCAACACGATGATCCTCGCCGGCTTCGCCGTTGCCGTGGGTGTCGTCGTCGACGACGCGATCATCGACATGGAGAACATCGTTCGGCGCCTACGCGCCTGGCGCTCCAAGGGACGCCGCACGACACCGCTGTCGCTCCTGCTCGCGTCCTCGCTCGAGGTCCGAACGGCGATCCTGTACGCGACGCTGATCAACATCGTCGCCGTCCTCCCGGTCGTCTTCGTCGGCGGGTTGACCGGGTCGTTCTTCCAGCCACTCGCGCTCGCCTACGCGCTCGCCGTTCTCGCCTCGATGGTCGTGGCGCTGACGGTGACGCCGGCACTGGCGATGATCCTGCTGCCGAGCGCGCAGCTCGGAACGGCGGACCCCCCGCTGATGCGCGTGCTCAAGCGCTGGTACGCGGCGATACTGGCACCGGTGCTCCGCCGGCCGCGGTGGGCGGTCGGGACGGTCGTCCTCGCGATCGCCGCGGGAGCGCTCGTGCTCCCGAATCTCGGCCAGAACCTGTTCCCGTCGTTCAAGGAGCAGGACTTCCTCATGCACTTCGACACGAAACCGGGGACGTCGCTGCCGGAGATGAAGCGGGTGGTCACGCGGTTGCAGCAGAAGCTGCTGCAGATCCCGGGCGTCGAGCACATCGGCGCCCACATCGGGCAGGCCCTGCTCGGCGAGGAGATCGCCGGGCCCGAGTTCTCGGAGCAGTGGATGAGCCTCTCGCCGCACGCCAACATCGACAAGACGCTCGCGGCGGTCCGCGCCGTCGGAGCCTCATTCCCGGGCACGTTCCTCGACGTCACGACCTATCTGCACGAGCGGATCGACGAGACGATCTCCAACACGAGCGAGGACCTCGTGGTGCGGATCCTCGGCCCCGATTTCGGCCGGCTCCAGACGGCGTCGAGGCAGGTCACGGCGGCGCTGGCCGGCGTCCCCGGCCTGGTCGACGTGCATCCGCAGTCGCAGGGATTCATCCCCCAGATCCAGGAGACCGTGAACGCGAGCACCGCCCAGCGCTACGGTCTCACCCCGGGCGCCGTCCGCCGAGCGGCGGCGGTGATCCTCGGGAGCCAGGAAGCCGGCGACGTGATCCAGAACGGCCGCTTCTTCGGCGTCTCGGTCTACAGCACGCCCGCGAGCCGTCAGAACCTGAGCGACGTCAAGCGACTCCTGATCGACACGCCGGGCGGCGGCCACGTCCCGCTCGGCAAGGTGGCCCAGCTCACCGTCAACCAGACCCCGAGTGACATCACGCGCTACAACGGCTCGAACAACATCGACGTCGAGGCCAACATCAGCGCCAGCAACCTCGGAGCGGTCACGAACGCCGTCCGCGCACGCCTGGCGACGGTCCGGCTCCCGCTCGGCTATCACTTCGAGTTGCTGGGCGAGGCGGCCGAGCGGCAGGCGGCACAGGACAGGTTGCTCGACATGGGCATCGCCGTGGCGATCGCAATCCTGTTCCTGCTCCAGGCCGCGTTCCGAAGCTTCCGGCTGGCGTCGATCATGTTCGTGACCCTCCCGGTCGCGCTGGTGGGCGGCGTCCTCGCGGCCTGGGGGGCGGTGGGCACGATCTCGCTCGGGGCGCTGGTCGGGTTCTTCGCCGTGCTCGGGATCGCGGCCCGCAACGGAATCCTGATGATCAGCCACCTCCAGTACCTCGAACACGTGGAGGGTGAGCCGTTCGGACCGCGGCTCGTCATGCGCGGCGCCGGCGAGCGCCTGTCGCCGATCTTGATGACCGCGCTGGCCACCGCGCTCGCGCTGGCTCCGCTGGTGATCTTCGGCAACCGGCCCGGCCAGGAGATCGAGAACCCGATGGCGATCGTGATCCTCGGCGGACTGGCCACATCGACGCTGATGAACCTGTTCATCCTCCCCGCGCTGTACCTCCGGCTCGGCGGGTCGAGAACGACGGAGCCGCCAGACCCCAGCGCCGCGGCGGCGGCGACTCAGGCCCGGGCGCCGGCGCCGGTCTGATCGCTTCGCCGGCCAACGGGCCGTCTGCGCGTCAACGTCTGCGCGGGGGTCGAGGCAGCCACGCGGGACACGGGCATGACCTGCTGCTCGAGGCAGCCACGCGGGACACGGGCATGACCTGCTGCTCGAGGCAGCCACGCGGGACACGGGCGATGACCCGCTGCTCACCGGCGACACCCGTGACGCCTTCACCCGTCCGCTCGCCCTCACCTGGCGCGGCAGCGTGCCGCTGAATGGGAAGGCGGAGCCGATCGAGGTGCTCGCCTGCGCCGCTCAGCCGGCCTCGGCGTCGGCGTCCCACCCGTCGCGGAGCGACGCGCGGATCAGCCCGAGCCAGTCCGCGGTGGCGCCGACGCGCGCGATCGTCCCGAACAGCTGAGCCACGCCGCGCGCCGGCCACAGGTCCTCCGGAGGCAACACGCCGGTGAGGATCAGCTCGATGATCGCGTCGGGCTCGTCGAACAGCCGATCCCGCGCGGCGACGACGGCGCCGGAATCGAGCCGCGCGGGCCCGGGTCCGGCCAGCTCGCCGAGCGTGCGGCGCACCAGGCCGAGCGCGCTCGGTGCACCGGCCGCGCTCAGCCATCCCAGCTGCGCCACCGCGTCGGCGAACGCCGTCTCGTCCTCGGCCGCGAAGGCCTCGACGGCGGCCCGCGACGCGGCCAGGCGCTCGGGCCGAACGTTTCGTGTCGCGCCGAAGTCGACGATCGCGACCCGGCCGTCGGGCTCGACGAGGACGTCCTCGGGATGCAGATCCGCATGCACGACGCCCGAGCGCGCGGACCCGAGCAGGAACACCAGCAGCCGCCGGGTCGCCTGCTCGGTGTCGGCAGCCCGATCGATCGGGACGCCCTCGACCCAGCTGCTGACCATCACCCCCTCGTGCGAGAGCCGCGTCACCGGCGCCGGGACGGTGAGGAACGGGTGATCGCGCAGCCCGCGATGAAAGCGCCGTTGGGTGCTCGCCTCGGCCTCGAGGTCCAGTTCGTCGAGCACGCGCTCGCGCACCTCGTCGAGCAGCCGCCGCGCATCGATCGCGGGGAAGGCGGAGCGCAGCGGCGGCAGCAGGCCCTCGAGCAGCATCAGATCCTGGCGAATGCCGGCGGCGATGCCCGGGCGGAGCACCTTGACCGCGACCGGCTCGCCGTCGAGCACGCCGCGATGCACCTGCGCGGTCGGCGTCACCGCCACCGGCTCGAGCTCGAGCTCGTCGAGCTCATCGGTCGGCTTGCCACCCCAGGCGGCGCGCAGCGCCTGCTCGACCCGCTTGGGCTCGATCGGCTCCCGCGAGTGCTCCCGGGCGACCTCGAGCTCGGCGGCGATCTCGTCTCCCCAGGGCCGCGGGATCCAGCCCGGATCGAGCACGTCGGCGGTCCGCGCCAGCACGATCCGGCCGTTCTTGGCCGAGCGCGCGATCCGCAGCGCGACCTGGATCAGGGTGTCGACCCGCTGGATCGCGTCGTCGGTCACCGCCGTCGCCCGGCGCTCAGCTGCGCTCGGCGCCGGCGGCGAGCTCGACGCCGGCCCGGCCGCGGGTGGCGCGCACCCGTACCGGGACCCCGCTGAACGCCGCCGTACCGCTCAGCCCGTCCACGCGCTGCTCGTCGGTGATGTCGTTGATGCTGACGCCGGCGTTGGACTCGGCGACCCGCCAGCCGACCTCACCGCGATGGTGGCCCCAGCCGTGCGGGATGCTGACGACGCCGGACATGACGGCGTCGGTGACCTCGACCGCGATCTCGATCTCCCCCACGCGCGAGCTCACGACCGCAGTCGCGTTGTCCTCGAGGCCGCGCTCAGCGGCGTCAGCGGGATGGATCATCAGCGTGCAGCGTGGCTTGCCCTTGACCAGGCGGTGGCTGTTGTGCATCCACGAGTTGTTGCTGCGGAGCTGCCGGCGGCCGATCAGAGTGAGCTCGCCCGCTCCCGGGATGACCGACCCGGTCCGCGCGCGCAGCCGTTTCATGTCGGCGACGTAGATGTCGTGCACGAGCGCGACGCGCTTGCCCTCGGTGAACAGGCGCTCGGGAAGCCGCGGCTTGAGCGGGCCGAGGTCAAGGCCGTGGGGATGCTCGCGCAACGCGTCCAGGGTCAGGCCGGAGGCGGGGACGCCGGCGGGAAGCGGGGTCCCGGACGGCAGGGCCGTGCTCCACGACCCGCGGCCGAGCAGCGACTTCAGTCCTCCCCACGCGGCGCCGGTCAGGGGCACGCGGCCGAGGGTGCGCCGGATCAGCGCGCCGGCCCCGGCCGGGTGCCCGTAGGGGCCGAGCCGGAGCAACAGGTCGAGCAGCCCGTCGGCGCCCAGCCGTCCGACCGCGGTGCGGAACGCGGCGGCGACGGCGCGACCGCGACGGTCACGGGCGAGCAGACGGGCGGTGAGCCCGGCCAGCGCCTCCCAGTCATCTCGTGCTCCCGGCGGCGGCGAGAACAGCGGCGCGGAGAACTGCGCCACATCGCGCACCGCGAGCAGACTGAGGGCGAGGTCGTACTCGGAGGTCTCGAGTGGGCTCGGCGGGGGCAGGATGTAGTCCGCGTGACGGCTGGTCTCGGTCAGGTAGATGTCGAAGCAGACCATCAGCTCGAGGCCCGGCAGCGCGCGCTCCAGCCGAGCGCCGTTGGGCGCCGACAGGACCGGGTTGCCGGCGTGGACGATCAGAGCCCGGATCTGGCCCGCGCCGGGGGTATCGATCTCCTCTGCCAGCGCCGCCGTCGGGAGCTCTCCCGAGAACTCCGGCAGCGCGCTGACCCGCGAGCGATAGCGGTCGAACGAGCCCGACAGGCCGATCGCCGCCGTGAGCGGCAGCGGGTCGACCGCGGGCGTCGTGAACATGACGCCGCCCGCACGGTCGAGGTTGCCGGTGAGGATGTTCAGCACGTACACGAGCCACGCGGCGAGGCCGCCGAACTCCTGCGTGCACAGCCCAACCCGGCCGTACGCGATCGCGCACGGGGCAGCGGCGAACTCGCGGGCCAGGTCACGGATCCGGTCCTCGGCGATGCCCGTCACCGCGGCGGCGAGCGACGGCGGGAACTCCGCCACGTGCGTGGCCAGCTCATCGAGCCCATCGACATAGGCGGCGCCGTCGCCCGGGTCGGCCAGGCCCTCGGCGAAGATCACCTGCACCATCGCCAGCAGCAGCCAGGCGTCCGTCCCCGGGCGGATGAACAGGTGCTCGTCGGCCACCGCGGCCGACTCGGTGCGGCGCGGATCGACGACGACGAACCGGCCCCCTCTGGCCTGCAGTGCCCGCAGCCGGTGACGGAAGCCCGGGGCGCTCATCAGGCTCCCGTTGGAGGCCATCGGATTGCCGCCCAGGCAGAGGAAGAACTGCGTCCGGTCGATGTCGGGCACGGGGAACATCGCCTGATGGCCGAACAGCTTCCACGCCGCCAGCATGTGCGGGAGCTGATCGAGCGAGGTCGCCGAGTAGCGGTTGCGCGTCCGCAGCGATGCGAGCAGCGGACCGAGCATCAGCAGGGGGCCGAGGTGATGGGCGGTCGGGTTGCCGACGTAGACGCCCACCGCATCACGACCGTCGCGGCGCTGGATCGCGATCACCCGGGCCGCGATGTCGTCGAGCGCCTCGTCCCAGCCCACGCGCTCCCATCCGTCGGCGGTGCGGCGCAGCGGATGGCGAATGCGGTCCGGATCGGCGTGCACGTCCTGCAGCGCGTTGCCCTTGGGACAGATATGCCCGCGAGAGAACGCGTTCTGCTCATCCCCGCGGATCGAGAGCACCTCGCCGCCCTGGTGGCGGATCTCAAGTCCGCACATCGCCTCGCACACCGTGCAGGCGCGGTAGTGGACCTGTTCGCGGGCGTCGGCCGGGTCGGCGAGTGAGCTCATACGCCGGAGTCTCCCATGCCGGCCGACCCGACGTTGCGGGTCGACGCCGGCGCGAGCACCGCGACCGGTTCGGAGCGTCCGGGCTCGGCGCTCACAACCGGGTCGACGGCTCGGCTGCGGCCGGTCCGCGTCGCGGTCAGGAGCGCTCCGATGATGAGCACCACGCCCGTCAGCTGCAGCGGGCTCGGCGACTCGCTGAAGATGAGCGCGGCCAGGATCACCGAGCCGACGGGCTGAATCGTCAGCAGCACGGAGGTCATCGCCGCCGGCAGCCGCGGCAGAGAGGTGGCGATCAGCAGCCACCCGAGCACCTGCGAGGTGAGCGCCAGAGTGACCAGCCAGCCCGCCCCCGGCCAGGCGGGCACGAGGTGGGCGTCTCCGATCACCAGGCCGGCGGCGACGCAGAACACGGCCGCGGTCGCGGTGGCGTCGAAGAGCGGCCCTCCGGGCCGGCGCAGATCCACCCCGCTGCGCCGCAGCAGCAGCAGGAAGCCGACATAGGCGACGCCGGCGCCCAACCCGAAGGCAGCGCCCCGGGCCGGATCGCGACCGAAGGCGCCGTGCTCGAGCACGCCGGAGATCAGCAGGACCCCGAGCAGTGCCAGCGGCAATGCCGCCAGCACGCGGGCGTGCGGGCGCTCGGCCAGCACCGCCCAGGCGACGAGCGGCACCAGCACCACCTGGACGTTGGCCAGCACGGTCGCGAGCCCGGCACCGACGTCGGCGATCGAGTGATGCCACAGGATCAGGTCGGCGGCGAAGAACACCCCGGCGCCGATCGCCATCCGCCGGTCGCGCCACTCCCGCGGGCCGAACCGCCGGTCCTCCCACCAGGCCAGCAGGCCGAGCAGGGGGAGCGCGTAGGCACAGCGGAAGATGGCCGCAGTCGAGGGCGAGGCGTGGCTGAGGCGGACGAGGATGCTCGAGAAGGCGATCGCCGCGGCCCCGAGCATCGCGCACAGCCGCGCGTTGTCCCAGATCGCGCTCAGACGGACGCCGACGCGTGACACGAGGCCCGGCATCACCCCAGCGTACGCGGGGTGGGAGGTGTCTACCCTGGATGCATGTGCGACAGCGTGGTCGTGGTGGCGGACGGGCGCGTCCTGCTGGCCAAGAACTCGGACCGCGACTGCAACGAGGCGCAACTGCTGGAGTGGCATCCGGCGGCAGCGCACACCCCCGGCTCGGTGGTCCGCTGCACCTGGATCGAGATTCCCCAGGCGCCCCGGACTCAGGCGGTCCTGATCAGCCGGCCGTTCTGGATGTGGGGAGCCGAGATGGGCGCCAACGCGGCCGGCGTGGCAATCGGCAACGAGGCCGTGTTCACCACCGAGCCCTACGCCGAGACAGGGCTCACCGGGATGGACCTGGTCCGTCTCGCCCTCGAGCGCGCCGCCACCGCCGCCGAGGCGGTCTCGGTCGTGACCGACCTGTTAGAGCGTCACGGACAGGGCGGCGGGTGCGGCCACGAGCGGCGCTCGTTCACCTACCACTCGAGCTTCCTGATCGCCGACCCCGCCGAGGCTTGGGTGCTCGAGACCGCCGGTCGCAGATGGGCCGTCGAGCAGATCCGGACCGGGGTGCGGAGCATTTCCAACGGGCTCACGATCCCGGCCTTCGCCGCCGCCCACAGCGACCGCGTGCGGACCACCGTCTCTGCCTGTCGCGTCCGCCGCGAGCTGACCTCCCGCGCCGCCGCGCGCGACCCCACGCTCGCCGGCCTGTTCGCCACCCTCCGCTCCCACGGCGACGGCCGCTGGCCCTATTACTCCCCGGTCAACGGCGGCATGGCAGCGCCGTGCATGCACGCCGCCGGCCTCGTCACCGCGTCGCAGACGACCGCGTCCTGGGTCTCCGACGTCCGTTCCGGCGGGGCGGCGATCCACTGGGCCACCGCGACCGCGGCACCCTGCACCTCGTTGTTCAAGCCGTTCCGGGTCGAGCAGCCGGTCCCACTCGGGCCGCCGCCGACGGATCGCTTCGACGAGCGCTGCCTGTGGTGGCGCCACGAGCGCCTGCATCGCCTCGCCCTGCGCGATCCGATCAGGACGCTGCCGCTGTTCGCAGCCGAGCGCGACGAGACCGAGCGCGAATGGCTGGCCGAGGCGCCGGACACAGAGCGCGCGATGGCCCGCGGCGACGAGCTGCTGGTGCGCTGGACGGCGGCGGTGTCAGGGGCCCGGCGAGCGGACGTCCGGCCGGCCTGGGTGCGCCACCACTGGCGGGTCCGCGACCGGCGCGCCGGGATCTGGCCGGCGGAGGTGGAGGCGGCGTAGGGGTGGGGGGCGGGGGTGTGGCGGGGCGGCGGAGGGGCGGCGGGTGCGCGGGGGCGGACGGGGTAGTCGGCGGGGCGGGGCCGCCGGGGGTGGGCGCCGGCGGGGCGCGGGGGCGGACGGGGCGGACGAGGCGGGAGCCCGATGCACCGGATTCCGACGGTGCTTAAGTCGACAATTTGCGGGCGTCAGATCGATCTTGGCCATCTGAGCGCCTGAGCGGCGCTTATCTTCCCAAAGTCGTTTCGCCGGACGCGGTTTGTCGACTTATGCACGCCCGCCGGCGCCCGGCGCCCGGGCCCCGCGCGCCGCGCCCCGCGCCCCAGCCGACACCGGCGGCCCGGCCCCGCCCCGCCGGCCCGCCAGGGCATCTCGATCCCCCCTTCCCCAGCAAGCCGTTTACCGCATCGCGTCTGCGGGCGGCGATGAGCTGAGTCATCGCGGGCCGGGTCCAGGGCCGCCGGCCCCCGGCCCCAGCCCGCCGCCGGCCCCAGCCCCTGCGCCGCGACCGAACCTCCCCCCTGCCCACCCGCCGTTCACATGGCGCCGTCCCTCACCCGGGTTTCCGGGGACGACCCCCACCCGTTAGCGTCTGCCCATCGCCGAACGGCCGCCAGCTCCCGACGACACGAGTCCCGGCATCAGCCGGCGCCGCCTCCTGGCCGGCACCGCGGCCACGGCGCTCACCGCCGCCGCGGTCACCGACGGACCGGCCACCGCCAGCGCCGCGGCCCGCCGGGCGCCGCGCGGCCGCACGTACGACGTCATCGTCGTGGGTGCCGGACTCGCCGGGCTGACCGCGGCCCGCGCGGTTCGGGATGCCGGCCGCTCGGTGCTCGTGCTCGAGGCGCGCCATCGGGTGGGGGGACGGAACATCGATCGTGCGATCGGGTCCGGCGCGGTGGTCGAGCTCGGGGGGCAATGGGCCGGGCCGGGACAGGACCGGGTGCTGGGGCTCGCCAAGGAGCTCGGGGTCGCCACCTTCCCGACCTACTCCTCCGGCCACAGCCTCTACTACCGCGGCGGCCGGCTGCTGAGATACACGGGCGACGTACCGCCGGCCGCACCGGCATCCCTCGGTGATCTGGAGACCGCGATCCTCGCCCTCAACGGGATGGCGCGATCGGTCCGGCCCGACCGGCCGTGGACGGCGGCCCAGGCCGCACGCTGGGACCGGCAGACGATCGGAGCCTGGATCGGCGAACAGATCCCGAGCGCCGAGGCTCAGACGCTGATGGAGCTCGCCGTCGGGAGCGTGTACGGGGAGCAGGCGGCAGAGATCTCGCTCCTCGACCTGCTGTCGGCCATCTCCGGGGTCGGGGGTGACATCAACACCCTGATCGGCTCCGCGCAGAGCATCCGCTTCGTGGGCGGACCACAGCAGCTCTCGGTCCGGCTCGCCCACACGCTCGGCGCCGCCGTCCGGCTCGGCATGCCGGTGGCGGCGGTCGATCGTGGCGCGCACGTCACGGTGCACACGCCGTCGGCGAGCTTCTCGGCTCGCCGCGTGATCCTGACCCTGCCGAAGCCGTTGATCGGGCGGATCGCGTACTCGCCGCCGCTGCCGGCGGCCCACGACCAGCTGCTGCAGCGCCAGCCGATGGGCTCGGTGGTCAAGGTCAACGCGGTGTATCCGGCGACCGTTCTGGCGTGAGCAGGGTCTCAGCGGCGCCGTCACGTCCGACACCGGCCCGATCCGGATCACCTACGACAACTCTGCACCCGGCGGCCGGCCGGGGGTGCTCGTCGGCTTCATGGAGGGCAATGACAGCCGCGCCTTCTACGGCGTCTCGGCCGGGACGCGGCGACGGGCGGCGCTCGCCTGCCTCGCTCGGTACTTCGGCCCGGCCGCCGCGCACCCGAGCGCGTACTTCGACCTGGCCTGGGCCGGTGAGCCGTACACGCGGGGTGCGTACGGCAGCTTCAACCCGCCCGGCGTGCTGACCGCCCTGGGCGACGCGGCGGTGCAGCCGGTGGGGCAGCTGCATTTCGCGGGCGCCGATTTCTCGCCCCTGTGGCCGGGATACATGGACGGCGCGATCCGCTCGGGCGAGCGCGCGGCGCACGAGGCCCTCGCCGGCCTCACGTAGGCGCCTGTCGACGAGCAGCCAGCTGTCGACTGGCGACTACCGACCGAGCGTCCGGACCAGATCTCGTGCGCGGTCGGGCAGGCCGCCCACCAGCGCCCGGACCTCGGTCAGCCCGGCCCGCACGTCCTCGTCGCCCACCTCGATCGGCAACATCGAGTCTTGGAGCGTGGCCAGCGCGCCGTCGGCCTCGGCGACCGCGGTGAGCGCGCTCTCGATCGCGTCCTGGGCGTGTCCGGCCCGCACGTTCGGGGCGTGCGAGGCCTCGAACGATCCGGCCGGCAGGTCGTAGCGCTCGGCGAACGACGTGTAGGTGCGCTTGGCGCGCCCGTAGGCGAGCTGGACCGGGCGGAACAGCTCGACCTCGAGCCGGTCGCCGGCGTGTTCGTCGAGTGCCTCGTAGGCCTCGCCCAGCGAAGCGAGCGCGAACCCGAGCCGGTCGGTGGCGCCGGCGAGCGTATCGAGCAACTGCGCTCTGCCGTCCGCGGCCGTGTAGCTCATGACATCCAGGGTAGACCTTCGTCCGCTGCACCCCCTTCACGAACCCACCCGGGCACCGGCGACCCCGCCTTGGCTGCGACGATCTGAGCGTGATCGCGATCCTGGGAGGCCTGGGTGCCGCCGTGGCCTGGGCGGTGTCGACCCTGTGCTCGTCGCGGTCGAGTCGGTTGACCCCACCGATCTCGGTGGTGGCCTGGGTGATGCTCGTCGGCCTTGTGATCGTGGCGCCGGCGGCCGCGGTGCACGGCATTCCGCGTGGGCTCGATGCCACCTCGGGCGCGTGGCTGATCATCTCCGGTGGCGGGAACGTGCTCGGACTCGCGCTCGCCTACGCCGCCTTCCGGATCGCCGACGTCGCGCTGATGGCGCCACTGGTGTCCACCGAGGGCGCGGTCGCGGCGCTGATCGCGGTCGCTGCCGGCGAGACGCTCGAACCCGCCACCGCAGCCACCCTGTGCGTGATCGCGCTGGGGATCTTCCTCGCCGCGCTGTCGAACTCGGCCACCACGGAGCACGAGATCAGGCAGGCCTCGCGGTCGCTGGCGCTGGCGGGCGGCGCCGCGCTCGTGTTCGGCCTCAGCCTGTACGCGACCGCGCGGGCGGGTGCCCGGCTCCCGGTGGCCTGGGTCGTGCTCTCGGCACGGCTGATCGGCGTCGTCGCGCTGGCTCTCCCTCTGGCGATCCTCGGGCGCATGCGGCTTCCGCGCCGGGCGCTCGTGCTGGTGATCGTGTCCGGGGTCTGCGAGGTGCTCGGCTTCTACGCGTACACGCTCGGGTCACGGCACGGGATCGCCGTCGCGGCGGTGCTGTCCTCGCAGTTCGCCACCCTGGCCGCGGTCGGAGGCTACTTCCTGTTCGGCGAGCGGCTGGGTCGGGTGCAGACCGGCGGTGTGATCATCGTCGTCATCGGCGTCGCCGTGCTCAGCGTCCTCCAGGCCTGAGCTCCACGTTCCGGAGCCGCGTCGGCCCGTACGGGGCATTACGCAGCGAACGGATTGGTTTACGCGGCTGGGTCCGGCGGGGTATGGTGGCCTCAGTTCTCGACTAGGAGGAGAGACATGAGCCCGACCACTGTCGTCCGTCTGCATGTGAACGGGGTCGAGCACGCGATCGACGTTGAGCCGCGCCTGCTGCTCGTGCACGCCCTGCGCGACCACCTCGGATTGACCGGCACGCACGTCGGATGCGATACCTCGAACTGCGGCGCGTGCACGGTTCACCTCGACGGGCGCTCGGTCAAGTCGTGCACAGTCCTGGCCGTCCAGGCCGACGGAGCCCAGATCACGACGATCGAGGGACTCGGCCAGGAGGGCGACCTGCATCCGCTGCAGGAGGCGTTCTGGAACGACCATGGCCTGCAATGCGGCTACTGCACCCCCGGCATGATCATGGCCGCGGCGGCGCTGCTGGCCGACAACCCCGATCCGACCGAGGACGAGGTCCGCCACGGACTCGAGGGCAACCTGTGCCGGTGCACGGGCTACCACAACATCGTGCGCGCGGTGCTCGATGCCGCCAAGACGAAGTCGTCCACCTTCGGCGACCGTCCGGAGGTGACGGCATGAGCGCCACCAGCGAGGCCCCCGCCGGCGGCAAGCACGTCGGCCGCGCGCTGCGGCGCAAGGAGGACCCGCGGCTGATCACCGGCCGCGCCCGCTACATCGACGACATCGGCGTGCCCGGGATGCTGTGGGCGTCGATCGTCCGCTCCACCGAGGCGCACGCTCGGGTCGTCTCGATCGACACCGCGGCCGCGCGCGAACGGCCGGGCGTGCACGCGGTGTTCACCGGCGAGGACATGACCGACCTCCAGGCGCCGCTGCCGATGGCCTGGGCGCCGCCGGGCGTGGAGGTCAACAATCCCGACCACTGGCCGCTGGTGCGCGGCGCCGTCAAGCACGTCGGGGATCCGGTCGCGGTCGTCATCGGCGAGGACCGCTACGGCGTCGTCGATGCCGCGGCGGACGTCGTCGTCGAGTACGAGACGCTGCCGGCGATCACCGATCCCGAGGCCGCGCTGCACGCCGGTCCGTTCGTGCACGAGTCGCTGGGCACGAACCAGGTCCACGAGTGGACCCTGCCGGGCGGGGACATGGAGGCGGGGTTCGCCGATGCCGACGTGATCGTCGAGCGCCGGGTGGTCAATCACCGCACCGCGGGCGCGCCGATCGAGCCGCGCGGTGTGCTCGCCGACTACCGCGCCGGCTCGCTGACGCTGTGGAGCTCGACCCAGGTGCCGCACTTCCTGCGCCTGTTCCTGGCCATCCTGCTCGGGATGAGCGAGGAGCGAGTCCGGGTGATCGCTCCCGAGGTCGGCGGCGGCTTCGGCTCCAAGCTGCAGGTCTACGGCGAGGAGATCCTCGCCGCCTGGTGCTCGCGCAAGCTCGGGGTGCCGATCAAGTGGATCGAGACCCGCTCGGAGAACATGGCGGTCGCGCACCAGGGGCGTGACCAGATCGCCTACACGAAGATGGGTGCCAAGCGGGACGGCACGATCACCGCCTTCCACGTCAGGATCATCGCCGACCTCGGCGCGTACAACATGCTGCTGACGCCGATGATCCCGTCGCTCGGGGCGTTCGTGATGGGCGGCTGCTACAAGATCCCGGCGGTGCAGACCGACATCGTCGGGGTGTTCACGAACAAGTGCCCGACGGATGCCATCCGCGGCGCCGGACGCCCGGAGGCGACGCACATGATCGAGGTCACGCTCGATCAGCTCGCGGCCGAGCTCGGGCTCGACCCGCTCGAGATCCGGCGGCGGAACTTCATCCCCAAGGAGGACTTCCCGGCCCCGGTCGCGACCGGTGTCATCTACGACTCGGGCGACTATGACAAGACGCTCGACAAGCTGCTCGAGCACGTCGACGTCCCCGCATTCCGGCGCGAACAGGAAGAGCTGAGGTCACGGGGCATCTACCGGGGGATCGGGTTCGCCACCTACACCGAGATCTGCGGGCTGGCGCCGTCGCGCGTGACCGGTCCCGCGGGTGTCGGCGTACAGGCCGGGCTGTGGGAATCGGCGATGGTGCGTGTCCACAACACCGGCGCGGTCACCGTGTACACCGGCACCTCACCGCATGGTCAGGGGCACGAGACCGGGTTCGCGCAGATCGTCGCCGACCAGCTCGGCGTCGATCCGTCCGTGGTCGAGATCGCCCACGGCGACACCGGCGCCGGGCCGGAGGGGCGTGGCACGTACGGCTCGCGGACGCTGGCCACCGGCGGCGAGGCGATCGTCCGGGCAACGGGCAAGGTCGTCGAGAAGGCGAAGGCCATCGTCGCGCACCACCTCGAGGCGGCGCCCGAGGACATCGAGGTCACGAGCGAGAAGTTCGCGGTCCGCGGATCGCCGGAGAAGGGACTGACGCTGGCCGAGGTCGCCGGTGCCGCCTACATCGGCGACGTCCCGGTGGGCATGGAGCCCGGCCTCGAGGAGGTGGCGTTCTACGACCCGGAGAACTTCGTGTTCCCGTTCGGCGCCCACGCCTGCATCGTCGACGTGGACGGCGAGACGGGCAAGGTCACGGTCGTCAGGTACGTCGCAGTCGACGACTGCGGGCCGGCCATCAACCCGATGCTGATCGACGGACAGGTCCACGGCGGCGTGGTCCACGGACTCGGTCAGGCGCTGTACGAGCAGGTCGTCTACAACAGCGATGGGCAGCTGGTCACGGGCACGTTCGTCAACTACGCGCTGCCCACCGCGGCCGAGATCCCGAGCTTCGAGACCGACCGGACGGAGACGCCGTCGCCGGTCAACTCGCTCGGCGTCAAGGGCATCGGCGAGGCGGGCACGATCGCCGCGTCGGCCGCCGTGACCAACGCGGTCATCGATGCGCTCAGACCGCTCGGGGTCGAACTACATCAACATGCCGCTCACATCCCTACGGGTGTGGGAGGCGATCGAGGAAGCGAAGGGAGGTGCGTCGGCATGATCCCGACCGCGTTCGCCTACGAGGCGCCGGAATCGCTCGACGAAGCGATTCGGCTGTTGCACGAGGACGGCCAGGACGCCAAGGTGCTGGCGGGCGGCCACTCGCTGCTCCCGATGATGAAGCTTCGCTTCGCGGCGCCGGCGCTGCTGGTCGATCTCCGCCGGATCCCCGGCCTGCATGGGATCGAGCGGGAGAACGGGAGCTGGCGGATCGGGGCGCTGGTCCCGATCGCCGACCTCGAGGACACGCCCGAGCTCGGCGTCGTTTCCCGGGCTGCTGGGAAGGTCGCGGACCGACAGGTTCGCAATCGCGGGACGATCGGCGGCACCCTCGCCCACGCCGATCCGGGCTCCGACCTCCCGACCGTGCTGTTGACCTGCGACGGCAGCGTGACCGTGCAGGGCGCGAACGGTCAGCGAGTGATCGAGGCCGGCGACCTGTTCCGTGGCTACATGCAGACGGCAATCGGCCTGGACGAGATCCTGACCGAGGTGCGGATCCCGGCCCTCGATGGCTACGGGTTCGCGTACGAGAAGTTCACCCGCCGCGCCGAGGACTGGGCGATGGTGGCGGTGTGCGCCATCGTCAAGCAGACCGACGGCGTCTGCGAGGACGTGCGTGTCGGCCTGACGGCGATGAGCGCGATGCCGCTGCGGGCAACCGCTGTGGAGGACAAGCTCCGCGGTGGCCCGCTCGACGCGGACACGATCGCCGCGGCTTCTGAGCTCGCCGCCGAGGGCACGAACCCGGGCGGCGATGTGAACGCGACACCGGACTACAAGCGCCACCTGGCCCGGGTGCTCTGCCGGCGTGCGCTGCAGGAGGCAGCCGGCGTCGAGTGACGCTCGAGCAGATCCGATCCGTAGAGGCGGCGAGCGAGGCGCTCGCCGCCCAGGGCTATCTGGCCGACCGCGCCCTCGCGCTCGTCGTACACCTCGCCGTCACGCTCGAGCAGCCGCTGCTGCTCGAAGGCGAGGCCGGCGTCGGCAAGACCGAGGTCGCACGAGCGCTGGCCGCGGCCACCGGCGCGCGGCTCGTCCGGCTCCAGTGCCACGAGGGCATCGACGTCCATCACGCTGTCTACGACTGGGACTACCCACGCCAGCTGCTCGCCCTGCGGGCGGCGGAGGCGGGGATGGACGAGGGCGAGCTGTTCTCCCGGCGGTTCCTGTTGCGCCGACCGCTGCTCGAAGCGCTGGAAGCCGACCCCGCCGAGCCGGTCGTGCTGCTGATCGACGAGATCGATCGCGCCGACGACGAGTTCGAGGCGTTCCTGCTCGAATTCCTGTCGGACTTCGCGATCACGATCCCGGAGATCGGAACCGTGGAGGCGGCTCGGCGTCCGGTCGTGCTGCTCACGTCCAACCGCACACGTGAGCTGCACGACGCACTCAAGCGGCGCTGCCTCTACCACTGGATCGACTACCCGGATCCCGACCGCGAACGGGCGATCGTGCACGCGCGCCTGCCGGGTGTCCCGGCGGCGATCGCCGACCGCGTGGTCGCGGCCGTCGGGCGCCTGCGCGACCAGGCGGATCTGTACAAGCTCCCCGGTGTCGGCGAGACGATCGTGTGGGCCCGGGCGCTGCTGGCGCTGGGCGATGAGGCTGATCTCGACGCGACGCTGGGCGCCGCGCTCAAGGTGCACGAGGACGTGACCCGAGTGCGCGACCGCGGGGTCCTCGAGGGTGTCTGAGGCGGTACTCGATCCGCTCCGGGACCTGACCGCCGCCTATCGCGCCCAGGGAGGCCGCGCCGGGATCGCCGAGCTCCTCGATGCTCACCGTGCCCTCGACGCCGCCGGGGCGTCGCGCACAGACGCCCGCCTGGCCCTGCGCGCCGTGCTCTGCTCGAGCCGGGCCGACCTCGCGCGCTTCGATCGGGCGTTCGTCTCGGTGTTCGGGGCCGAACCAGCGCCCGATGGCCAGAACCCGCTCGCGGAGCTTGGCGCAATCGAGCGGGCGGCCCTGCCCCGGGCCGGGATCGCCGGCTCGCAACCCCGCCCCGAGACGCAGGAGCCGCAGCGCGTACCCGCCGCCTGGAGCGACGTGGAGCTGCTGCGGGACAAGGACTTCGCCGAGTTCACGCCGGCCGAGGCGGCGACCGCGCGGGAGCTGATCGCGCAGCTCGCCCGCCGCGGCCCAACGCGCATCTCGCGGCGCACCGAGCCGTCGCGCCGGCGCCGGCACACGCCCGACCTTCGGAGGGTGATCCGCGCCTCGCTCCGCGCCGGCGGCGAACCCGTGTACCGGCACTGGCGCGCTCCGACGCGCCGGCCTCGCCCGCTCGTCCTGGTCTGCGACGTATCCGGCTCGATGACGCCGTATGCACGCATGCTGCTCCAGTACCTGCACGCCTGCGTCGCGGCGCGACGCCGCGTGGAGGCGTTCGCGTTCGGCACGAGGCTGACCCGGATCACGAACGAGCTCGGCGGCCGCGACCATGACCGGGCGCTGGAGCGGGCGTCGGCGGCGGTCACCGACTGGGCCGGCGGCACCCGCATCGGCGCTGCGATCGGCGAGCTCAACCGTGCGCACGGGCGCCGGCTCGGGCGCGGTGCGGTCGTGGTGATCCTGTCCGACGGCTGGGATCGCGGCGAGCCCGAGACACTCGCGGCAGAGCTCGGGCGGCTGCGCCGCAGCGCCCACCGGCTCGTGTGGCTCAACCCGCTCGCCGCGCAGCCTGGCTACGAGCCGCTCACCCGCGGGATGGTCGCCGCGATCCCATATACCGACCACCTTCTGGCCGGAAACTCCCTCGCCTCGCTCGAGCAGCTGGCCGCGATCCTGGAGGACATGTGAGCGGCGTCGCGATCGCGGGCCTGATCCTCGCCGCCGGCTCGGGGTCGCGGTTCGGTGAGACGCCCAAGCTGCTGGCCGAGCTCGACGGCGTGCCGCTGCTGCAGCACACGATCCGAGCCCAGCGCGCCGTGCCGGCGATCGAGCGCACGATGGTGGTCCTCGGCGCGTTCGCCGATGAGCTGCTGGCCGGGGTCGACTTCGCCGGCTGCGAGACGGTGATCTGCACCGATTGGGACGAGGGACAGGCCGCCTCGCTGCGCTGCGGCGTGGCCGAGCTTGCCGGGGCCCGCAAGGTAATCGTGACGCTGGGCGACGAGCCGCTGATCACGCCGCAGGTCATCGCCCGGTTCCTCGACCAGCCGCCCGGCACGCGCGCCACCTACGGCGGACGCCCCGGCCACCCGGTCGTGCTCGGGCCGAAGCTGATGCGGGAGGTCGCGGAGCTCTCGGGTGACGAGGGTGCGCGCGGGCTCCTGCGCGGCGGGCGCCGGATCGAGTGCGGCCACCTGGCCGTGGGAGCCGACGTCGACACACCGGCCGACCTGGAGGCCGTGCGGGCGCGGCGAGGCTGACGGCCACGACGGCTCCAGTACGATCACGCGATGCCCGACCGTCTCTACTTCACCGAGTCCGACGCGGCCAACGCGCTGATCGCCACCGATCCGATGGCACTGCTGATCGGCTTCGCGCTCGACCAGCAGGTCAGCGTGCAGAAGGCCTTCTCAGGTCCGCTCGCGCTCCAGGAACGTCTGGGGACGCTCGACGCGGGCGCACTCGCGGCGGCGGACCTCGAGCCAGCGTTCCGCGAGAAGCCGGCGATCCATCGCTTCCCCGGCGCGATGGCCAAGCGCGTGCACGAGCTGGCCGCGTACGTGCGCGATCGCTACGACGGCGATGCCGCCCGCGTGTGGACCGACGCCGCGGACTCGGATGCGCTGCGGGCCAACCTCGCCGCGCTGCCCGGCTTCGGCGAGATGAAGATCAAGGCCCTGGGCGCGGTGCTGGCCAAGCGATTCGGGATCGAGGCGGCCGAGGATCTCGTGCCCTGGCACCCGACGCTCGGCGACGTCGACTCCGCTCAGGCCCTGGCTGACTACCAGGCGGCCAAGCGCGTCCACAAATTGGAGTGGAGCGGTAGCGCGGCGCGTCGCACGGCGGGGAAACCCTCAGCGTAGTTGGCATTCAGACTGAGATCGCTGGACTGGGCTCGCACCACGGGAGCAGTTGATAGCCGCTCTCGACGGCCAGTAGCGGCGGAGCATCGTCCTGCTGTGTGTTCTTGCTCCACACGTCGCCCTGGTCCCGCAGAGCACCACTCCCAAACGGCTTGGCAGCAGAGCAAAGCTCGAATCCGACGAACAAACGCCTAGGGGTCGCTCGGAACGAGTCCACATCGCTCTTAGCGCCCTCTTGCACCTGAGCGGCAACGGCGGTGCGCATCGCCGATAACTCCTCCGCGATCACCGCCTCGGCGTCGAACTGGGCGATCTCGTTGGCGATGGCCTGGTGGTGTCGTTCCTGTTGTTCGGCCTGCGCTCTGGACGCGTCCATCTCGCCCGTGAGTCTGTCTTCAAGATGCGTCCACTTCTCGGCGCTGATCTTGCCTGCGATGTAGTCGCTCTCGATCCGGGTAAGCGCGGATTCGGCGCGGGCTAGCTCGAGTTCTGCCTGCTGGCGCAGAGCATCGAACTCCGCGAGTTTCCTCGCCGCGTGCTCTACGACAGTCCGACGGGTCGTTTCCACGTCGAGGGCCACGCGCTCGAAGTAGCGCCAGATCGCCGCGTCTATCGCGGCTCGCTTGATCGGGGGGTTGTGAGCACGCACCGGGGCCGTGGTGAAGCCGATCGACGCACGTGTAGACCCCGTACAGATCGCCTGGGTGGGTCTTGTTCTTGGTGACCGGGCTCATTGCTGCGGAGCAAGTGCAGCGCAGCAGCGAGTTCGTCAGCAGATGTCGGCCCGATGTGCGTCTACCACGGCCCCGGCCTACGGACTCGGCAGTGGCCTCGCGCAGCTGACAGGCCAGAGCCCAGGTCTCAGCATCAATGATGGGCTCGTGCTCACCGGGGAAGTTCTCGCCGTGGATGACAACGCGTCCCAGAAAGATCGGGTTGCGCAGCATTCCCGCCACTGTGGTCGCATACCAAGCAGTGCCCCCCGTGAGCGTCTTGACACCGTCGGCCATCAGACCGCGAGCGATTTGGTTTTGCGGGATGCCGCGCACATACTCCTCGAAGACCCTGCGAACAATTGCCACCTCGGGCTCGTAGGGGATGATCGGGCCGGTTCCCCGACCGTCCTCTCGGGTGTCCCGATACACGTAGCCTTCCATGGTCCGGAGCCGGAGCGTGAACCGATTGCTGCCGAGGCTGGCACCGAGGACCTGGGCGAGCCCGTTCGGACCGTCGGGGTCATCGAGGGCCCTCGGTTCGAACTCGGCGTGCAGACGGCCGTTGTCGAGCCTGGCCCAGTCCCAGCGATCACCTGGCGAGGGGCCCTCATCGAGCCGGCGAGCGTCCGCCTCGACCTCCCTCGGGCGTCTTCGGCGGTGCTTCACCCGTTGACGTACTTCGCGTTTACCTCCGGCTCCAGAAGAGGACACACCATGTGCTCAATGACACTCAGCGTCTCTGCGCAGGGCACGTCGCGGGACGCTCGTCGGCTGGCGATCCAATCATTCAACGTGGTGCTATTGAATCTTGGAAACCGTCCCATCGAACTCGTTTGTGACCCAAACTGCGCCGTCGCCCACGGCCATCGCATAAGGGTTCTTTCCCACGGCGATCGTGCCGACGACCTTCCCGGTGGCGGCGTCGATCTGCGTGACCGTGTTCTTGTCGTAGTCACAGATCCAGACATCCCCCAGTCCTGTCTCGATGTCGTAATAGCGCCCGATGTGGGTCGGTATGGGACTGCCGACGGGGTTGCCTGAGCGTGGGTCGATTCGGATCACCGAGCCGTCGCCTTGCACGACCCACACGGCGCCCTCGCCCACGCTCACCCCTGCGCCGACCTTACCACCGGTCACCTTGATAGGACCTCCCACGACATTGCCGCTTGCATTGATTCGGGCTACCTCGTGACCGAACGACACCCACAGCTCGCCTAGCCCGGCACTCACGGTGTTGCAGCAGCTCGGTCCGAGGCTCAGACCCGGGAGGACACTGCCGCTACTCGCGTCGATCCGCGTGATTGTGGTGTTAGTGCCCGAATAAGTGACCCATACAGAGCCTCCAAAGACGGCCATAGACAGGGCCGCCTTTCCTATCTGAATGGGCGCGCCCACCACGGCGCGGGAGATCGGATTGATCCGGCTGACCGTGCCGCTGACGCCGTTGGCGACCCAAACCTGGCCTGATGCCGCCAGCACAACCACTGGGCCTGTCCCGACGTTGATGTCCGCTCCCCCGGAAACATCCGAGCTCGGGTCGCTCTGGCTCACTGGTTCGATCTGGCTGACTGTGTTGTCTGAGTAGTTCGCGACCCAGACGCTGCCCGGTTCCGTCGCGATCCCCTCTGGGTCGTTCCCGACCGTGCTCACCGTGTCCACGACGCGGGCGAGAACGTTGGCCGGTCGGCTCCTCCCTGCCGCGCCTCCAGTGCCAGGGACCTTTCCGCCGCCACCGCCTCCGGCCACAACAAGCGCCACCGCGACGATCACCCCGACGCCCGCGAGGCAAGCCATGACTAGCAGCCGGGTTCGACGTGTGTTCCAGCCCCGTTGAGACAGATCCTGATCGCCCCGGTCTGAGGTTTCTGCATGGCTGGCTGGAGTCCCCGTCTCCGGCTCGTAGCCCGCCTCCCGACCAGCCGCCTCACGATCCGCTTCCGCTCGCTCTGCCGCCTCACGCTCAGCGGCAACCTTGGCAGCCGCCTCACGATCCGCTTCCGCTCGCTCTGCCGCCTCACGCTCAGCGGCAATCTGGGCAGCCGCCTCACGCTCAGCCGCCACTCTAGCCGCCTCACGATCCGCTTCGGCTCGCTCTGCCGCCTCACGCTCAGCGGCAACCTGGGCAGCCGCCTCACGCTCAGCGGCAACCTTGGCAGCCGCCTCACGATCCGCTTCCGCTCGCTCTGCCGCCTCACGCTCAGCGGCTTGTTTGCCGGCCGTGTCCCGCTGAGCCTGCTCCCGCTCGGCAACCACGTGCTCGTCTCGCTCGCGATCAGCAGCCTCCCTGGCCCTTTCGACAGCGATCCGTCGAAGCCCGACGACCAGCTTGTCAACGTCGTCGTCCCAATGCGTACGCGAGAGCTCGACGGCATTCCGATCGAGCAGCGGCGCAAGGCTATCCGGCAGCTCGCCGGCCTTTGGGATCCTTGCTCCGTGGACCAACACTGGGACGACTCGTATGTCCCGCTCAAGGCCGGCCTCGACCTCGAGTCGCACATAATCCCGAGGGTTGTCAAGACGTCGATTGCCCTCCTCATCCGTGGCAGCTACCCAGCCACGCCCGATCACCGCCAGCAACACGTCGCAGCGCCCGACCCAATCGCCAACGACACTCGCGAACCGTGCTCCTATCTCGATGCTGTCGATATCGAGGAAAACCCCGTCGTCCCCCAAGTGCGCCTTGAGCGCCTCGGTGAGTCGGTCCGTCGCATCTGGCACGTCATCGCGGCGGTAGCTCACAAACACTCGAACATCGCTCTGGGGCCGACCGCCCTCGGACGGACTCGTTGGCTCCGACCCTGCGGACCTTGTCTCGTCCCTCGCCATCCCATCCCCCGGTAAACGCTGCTACCCCGATCCTGCAGGGGCATCGTATCGCCGTCGGCCCGCAAACGCTACGCCCGCAGGGTACCGCCAGCACATGCTGCGCGAAGCACGCTTGAGCCGTCCCGTCACCGTCGACCGAGGTCCGCGCCACTCCGGCAGCCAGCTCCGCCTGACGGTACGCACTCGATACTGGGCGGTCGAACCGGCTAGCTTTCACCTGGCCCGCGATGTCGAGCCCGAGCACGAGGCTCCTCGCTCGGCCCCGATCGGGACCGGGATGGGCGCGAACAGGGTCCGCGACAAATTGCAGGCGGGCAAGCGCGTCCACAAATCGGAGTGGAGCGGTAGCGCGGCGCGTCGCACGGCGGGGAAACCCTCAGCGTAGTTGGCATTCAGACTGAGATCGCTGGACTGGGCTCGCACCACGGGAGCAGTTGATAGCCGCTCTCGACGGCCAGTAGCGGCGGAGCATCGTCCTGCTGTGTGTTCTCGCTCCACACGTCGCCGTGGTCCCGCAGAGCACCACTCCCAAACGGCTTGGCAGCAGAGCAAAGCTCGAATCCGACGAACAAACGCCTAGGGTCGCTCGGAACGAGTCCACATCGCTCTTAGCGCCCTCTTGCACCTGAGCGGCAACGGCGGTGCGCATCGCCGATAACTCCTCCGCGATCACCGCCTCGGCGTCGAACTGGGCGATCTCGTTGGCGATGGCCTGGTGGTGTCGTTCCTGTTGTTCGGCCTGCGCTCTGGACGCGTCCATCTCGCCCGTGAGTCTGTCTTCAAGATGCGTCCACTTCTCGGCGCTGATCTTGCCTGCGATGTAGTCGCTCTCGATCCGGGTAAGCGCGGATTCGGCGCGGGCTAGCTCGAGTTCTGCCTCCTGGCGCAGAGCATCGAACTCCGCGAGTTTCCTCGCCGCGTGCTCTACGACAGTCCGACGGGTCGTTTCCACGTCGAGGGCCACGCGCTCGAAGTAGCGCCAGATCGCCGCGTCTATCGCGGCTCGCTTGATCGGGGGGTTGTGAGCACGCACCGGGGCCGTGGTGAAGCCGATCGACGCACGTGTAGACCCCGTACAGATCGCCTGGGTGGCCTGTGGATTAGGCTCCCGGAAGCCATCATTACCGGGACTACGTGCCGGTGCCAACACAGCCGAACCTTGACGGTCTAGGTGTGGAGCTCGAGTCTGTAGCCCTTGGGTGGCGTGTGGCGTGTGACAACGTTGTCACTGGCGCTTCGTGTGGGGCGTGTGGCCTGAGCGTGTGGTGTGTGCTTGTAGGCATGTCGCTAGGAGTGGCCCTGAGAGCGTCTCTCGCGGCGTGTTTGGCCCGGTAAGCCAGGTAATCCCATAGCAACAAGCACCAATGCGGAAACATCGTAGGAGCCCGCATTGGGCTGAGGCGTTGACCGGACACGACGCTCGCGACCCGTCGTCCTGTTGGCTGCCAGGCCTGGTGTCGAGAAGAAATCGGAGGGCCCCCGTCAGGCTTGCGTAGGCGGCCGGCAGAGCAATTTCAGTCGGGCCTACCCGAAGTAGCTCACGGTAGCGCGGGCGACTAAGGCCTGTAGTCGGTTTCGCATCGTGGCCATGGTGCTACCTGGTGTCCCATGCGTCGAGGACAGGTAATGCGCCCTTGCGGGCTCAGCTAGCCGGAGAGGAAGATCGGAAAGACCGGGGAGGCGCTAAGACGGCCTAAGGACATCTTCGCGCGTGGTCGCGATTGCTTCTATAGTCGGCATGGAGCGAATGGGCGTTCGGATCGGTGCGCGGGGCAGTGGTTCATCGGTGGCGGCGGGGCGGAGCGTAGCGAGATCCGCAGGCGCGTCTCGGCGAGAAGCCCTCGACGATTGCGAGCCCGGCTGCGTCGTCTCTCCTCAGGCCAAGACAACAATTACCAAGGAGGGTGAAGTGAGGTTCACATTCACGGTCGCTGCGATCGTCGCAGCGGCGTCAGCGTTCGCGTTCACAGCGTCAACGGCGCTAGCCGATCCACCGTGCGTCTTCAAGGCTCAATGTGGGATCACATCGCCAGCCACCATTACAGACGGCGTAGTCGCCAGGCCCGGCGCTTATGACGCCAACAACCCGAGTGGCTATGACAGATGGTATCGGTTCTGGGGCAAGGCAGGGACCCAGGTGACGGTGACCGCTTTCGACGACGAGAGTGTGGCTTGTATTGGTCTTCATCCAGTCCTGCAGTCATTGGCAGGCTGTGGCTCCGGGAACGTTCAGCTGATATTGGCCGACCAACCCGGAATTGATCCCAGCACGTACCCGTATTCGCCTACCCCTGCGTATTGGGGTTTCACGACGAACGACGGCATAAATTGGACGAATCCGCCAGCACGGCTCTCCTCTCGGCTGCCATTGACCGGCATTTACGACGTGATTGTGCAAGGGGAACCGGCGCGCGATGCCAGTGGGAATCCGTTGCCTACGCCGTGGACGTTGACCGTGACGGCTACCCCGAATGTGCAATGGCCTGCTCCACCCACGCGACCCTCATGCGTGATCCCCGCCCTGCGCAACGTCTCTTTGAGCACGGCTACGCATAGGCTCGCGATCAACCACTGCCGGACTGGACGGCTATTCTGGCAGCACAGTCAGACCATTCGTCGCAACCGCGTAATCGCCAATCATGCCCACTGGCGCCAAGGCACTCGGTTGCCCAACGCAACCAAGGTTGCCCTCTCTGTATCGCTAGGACGCTGAGCAGAGAATAGTCACCGACGATTCCAGGCTGGGACACGACCACGTAACTTCGGCGTCGCTGCCTCTTCGGTGCTCATTTTGGTCTCCTTCCAGGTTGGGATGCGCTTACGCGCAGACTACTTCTGGGCAAGCCCCGGTAACTGCTGCCATCAAGAGGGCACGACTTCTGTCCTCTCGGTCCAGCGGGTTGGCACGAGAGATGTCACGCCTACATGGTGCGGCGGTCCCTTGCTCTCAGGGGCCGTGAACCCCGCGATCCGGTCGTCCGCGATCAACTGCTCATCGGAGAGTCCGCGAAGCTCGGCAACGGTCTTTGCGCTCGCAGGGTGGCTGGTATTTTCCCGTCAGTTTCCCCAGCTTCAGCGCATCGGTCTTCCCGCGATGATCCTGATCGGAGACTGGGCCATCTCCTGGAGCTGGTTCCATGTCTTGGCCCGGACCTCGACCCCTATGTGATCGGCCATCATGTTGTTGAGGGATGTGGTGCCGCCGCCCGCAAGCCATGACTGCGCGACCTCGTCGCTCATGCGCACGTCGAGGTGCGCAAGGACCCTGCCGTTCGTTACGGCGACCCTGAAGTGCCAAGGATTGCCCACCAAGCTGGCGCGCTCAACTTCAGTGTCCCACCCACCAGATGGCCGGACTTCCCTGTAGCTTCGCAGCGCGGCGACATGGGCATCGGGCTCAAGGTTTCCTCCGCCCAGCGGGCGGTCGTAGAACAGCGAGAGTTCGCGACCCGCCTGCGTGCGACCCGTGAAGAAATGCTCCGCCGGCATGGAGGGCCAGTGCATCACACGTCACGGTCGGAACCTGCCGCGCCTGCGGGGGTGCCGAGCGGCTTCGCTGGGATAGGAGAAGCTGCTCTTCGGTCAGGACTCCCGAGTCACGCAGCGATTGCAGTCGAGCGGGCCGGTATCGGCCCGCTCGTGTGCGCCTACTCGGGTGGATCTAGCTCAACCGGATGGGCGCGAGAACCGCGTCTGTAAAACGAAGGGATTTGCAGGCTTCAGTGGGCGTGTGCCAGCGACGCGAGAAGAGCCATTGCCAGTGGAACTGACCACAGCAGCAGCGCCTGCAACGTCATTGGCAGATCTGAGAACTTGGCGTGTTTCATATACGGACAGACGGCCGTCCGGAAGGATTAGATAAGACGGGCCGCCGATAGCTCAACGAATGGTCGGAGCGTCCAGACTTATTCGGTTCCGGCTGCCGGGCAGGACGATGGCCACGAGCACAAGCAAGATCAGGAGCGTGGAGGCCACCACCATCCCTGCGGTATCGAGCTGGATGAGTAGGCTCATCAGTAGGTTCCGGTTCACGAGCCCACCGGGGGATGGGATTAGAAGTATTTGGCAACAACGTTGCCCCCTCCTGGCTCCGTCCCAAGCTCTACCGGGATTGGCGCGAACAGTGTCCGCGACAAATTGCAGGCGGGCAAGCGGGCCCACAAGGCCGAGTGGTCCAAGGCCCAGGTCGGGCCGTAAACCGCCGGCGCGCCGCCGCCCGTATGACCGGTATGGAGCGCGTCTGGGATTACCCACGCCCGCCGGCAGTGGTCCGGTGCGAGCCCCGCATCCGCATCGAGCTCGGAGGCGCGGTGCTGGCCGACTCGACCCGGGCGCTGCGCGTCCTCGAGACCAGCCACCCGCCGACGATCTACATCCCGCCCGCCGACGTGCGTCTCGAGCTGTTGGAGCCGAGCAGCGCGCGCACGACCTGGTGCGAGTTCAAGGGCTCGGCCGGCTACCTCGACGCGATCGTGGGCGGCCGGCGGACCCGCGCCGTCGGTTGGACCTACGCGAGTCCCACGGCCGGTTACGAAGCACTCTGCGATCACGTCGCCTTCTACCCTGGCCGCATGGACGCCGCGTGGTCGGGGGACGAGCGCGTGCAAGCGCAGGCCGGCGACTTCTACGGCGGCTGGATCACCGCGGACCTGGTCGGTCCGTTCAAGGGGCCGCCCGGCACGCTCGGCTGGTGACGCGCCGCGGGCGACGCCGCAACGGCCGCCGCGTCGCGTCAGCGCCGCGAGGTCAGGCGCCGGCCGGCTAGGCGCCGCGGTTGACGAACTTGACGTAGGACCGGCACGGCTCGCCGCGCAGGCCGGGGCACGGCGGCAGCCCGGTCGGCGCCGCGATGCCCGGGACGACCGGCAGGATCAGACGTGAGCGCAGCGAGGGGGAGAACGCGACCGAGACGGATGCCGGCCCCTTCGGGCTCGTCTCGGCGAAGCCCCAGATCGGCTGGTCCCCGCCCGGAGCGGCGATCGTGATCCGGATGCTCGAGCCGCGCCGGTACATATGGCCCTCGTAGTAGAGCGGGACCGTGACCAGGGCCCAGCGGCCCTTCGGGAGCGGCGCGACGTCGGCGCGCCGGAGCGTCGGCACGGGCGCGAGCAGCGTGCTCTTGGTGGGATCGAGCTTGCGCTCGCTGGCCCGCATCCAGCCGCCCTGGACGAACGTCTCCTTGCCGTCGGGACGCACCTCGGAGACGGTGACCTGGAAGTCGACGCTGGGCGCGGAGGACTTGACCCACAGCTGCACCGCGCCCGGGCCGACAACGGCCGTGTTCGCCGACAGAGGCTTGGTCACGTACGACAGCGCCGTGCCCGGCTTGCTCTGCACCCAGTTGTACTTGGGCGTCGCGGTCCACAGGCCGCCGGTTCCGGAGCCCGTGTCGCCGGTGAAGTCGGTGAACGGCCGCGCCGACGTCGTCCACGTGAACCTGTCCGTGCCGAGCTTCGACGCGGTGCCGGCGACCAGCGACCCGCCCGGTGCCAGGTACCAGGAGCGAGCGACCGTCCCGGGCAGCGGCCAGCGCGAGAACGATTGCTCGAACCCGGCGCCGGGAGCGCCCGGGGTCACGCCGGCAGCGCCGTTGTCGAACAGGATGCGGACCGGGGCCGTCCGGTCGAAGGCGGCCAGAGCGGAGGCATAGTCGGGCTGGCTCTGGATCGGGTCGGGGGGGAGTGTCACACCGGGGATGCCGGTCGCCGTGGCGAAGATCTCCGGGGCGAACGCCCTGACCGACGGTGAGAGCTTGGGCGCAGCCCGCGCGACGTAGAGCTCGAGGAAGTCGTACAGGCGCGTGAACGTCGCCGGGTCCAGCGAGTCGACGTGGACGCCGTTGGTGAACGTGAACCACTTGTGCCGGGTTCCGGTGAAGTTTGCGGCCAGGTCGGCGCAGTGGCCACCGGTCTGCTCATCGGTCCACTGACAGGCCAGGAACACGGGCGCCTTGATCTTGTGCACGAAGGTGATCGGCGACGCCGGGTCGGCGACCGATGGCACGTAGTAGGCGTTGGCGCGAACCTTCGCGACCAGATCGACTGCGGCTCCGTGCAGGACCTGATTGGACTTGCAGGTGGCGTCGCCCTGCTGAATGCGCTTCAGCGCCCAGCCCTCACCACCCGTGGGTGACGCCGGCAGCGCGTCGTGCACCCGCTCCTCGGCCCAGGCGAGCGCGAAACCGGTGTTGAGCAGACCGCCCGGGTACAGCGTTGTGGCGCTGTCGTCGATCACCGACAGTGGCGTGATCGCGGCGAGGCTCGGCGGCTGGGTCTCGGCCACGAACAGCTGGCTGATGCCGCCGTAGGAGATACCCGTCATGCCGACCTTGTGGTGCAGCACCCACGGCTGCCGGGCGACCGTCTCGATCACGTCGTAGCCGTCGAGGCCCTGGAGCGGTTCGAAGTAGTCGAATGCTCCGCCCGAGCAGCCGGTCCCGCGCATGTTCACGTCGACGACCGCGAACCCGAGCAGCGTCGCCACCGCGCTGATGCCACTCTGGGCGCCGGCCGGGTCCGCGTAGCCGTACCCGGAGTACTCGATCAGCGTCGGGTACGGGCCCTTGCCGCCGGGCAGACGGACGTCGATGGCCAGCTTGGTTCCGTCACGGGTGGTCAGGTAGCCGTAGCCACTGCTGGGAATCGTCTGCCGATAGGTGCTCGTGCTCAGAGGTGCCGAGCGGTCGGGCATCACGGTCAGGAGGCCTGACTGCGTGCCTCCGCCGGCGGTCAGGTGTCGCACCCGATAGCCCGCGCCCGGCGTGATCAGGCGGAAGACGGCGCCGCCGAGCGCGTCGGCGCGCACGGTGGCGACCTGCGCACCGCGCCGGTTGATCAAGGTCAGTCGCTCTCCGCCCGACGCATCGGTGACGTAGACCTGGGCGACACTGCCGTGAGCGCGGAACGTGGCGGCGCCGTACGTCGGCTTGGCGAGCGCCGTCGCGGCGCTCATGAGCAGCAGGGCAACGGTCGCGAGGACAGCCCAACCGGCCGGCGCCCAGGCCGCTCCCTCTCTCCTCTCCATTCGCCGCACGCTATCAGCCGCGTGCGTCGGGCACCTCGGGGGTGCCGAGCGCCTCGAGCGCCGCCTGCACGAATCCGTCTGCCATCGTGTCGCCGATCCCCCCGATCGGGAGCAGCCGCGGAACATCGAGCCGTGCGTCGAGCTCGAGCTCGACGCGCGTGTCGCCGCGGTCCTCGAGCCGCCACATCACGTCGAACCGCTCGTCATCGCCGGGGTCATTGGGCAGCCGTGTGAGCGCGACGGTCCGCGGGCGGTCGAGCGCGATCGCGAGCACGAGTGGGAAGTCCTTGGCCAGCGGGCCGTAGGCGACGTGGAGCGTCGCGTGCGCCCGGGTCGGATGTCCGTCCGCTCCCGTCTCGAGCACTCTCACGTCGCGGACGACGTCGGGATGCCACCGTGGATACCCGTCCACCGCAGCGAGCAGCGCGAAGCACTGCTCGACCGTCGCCGGGACGACCGCGGATGCGATCCCGCGCAACGATTTCATCCGCGCCGTGGCAGCGACGACATCCGCGCGATCGTAGCGACGAGCGCCCGGCGTTCCGGTCGCGCGTTGCGCGCGTGCGCAAGCGTGTGGGCGCACGCTTGCAGGCTCCGGTTGCCGTTCGCGCTGAACTCTCGTTAGGCTCCGCGTCGTGTGGGCGTAACCACGCTTGTGCTGCGCGGCCAACGCGCAGCATCCACTGTCCATTCGACCGGCGGGTAACGGCGCCGGCAGACCTTTCGGAGTTGAACATGCCACCCGCCAAGAGGGCTACCACCACCAAGTCGACGGCCGCACGCACGACCGCGGCCAAGAAGCCGCGCGCCGCCACCGCTTCGACAGCGTCGAAGAACTCGTCCTCCGGCCTCACGCCGGCCACGCGCCGCAGGCTCGAGCTGGCCGCCAAGCGGCTCGAGAAGTCGCTCGGCGAAGCCGGCGATGCGCTGACGGCGCTCGGCAAGGATGCGGGCAAGGGCGCGAAGCTCGGCTACAAGGAACTGGCCAAGGGACTGAAGGCGATGCAGCGCGAGGTGGCCAAGACCAACAAGCTCCTCGAGAAGGACTTCGAGCAGCTGGTCGCCGCCGTCACCCCGTCGCGTCCCGCTGCCAAGCGCACCACCGCGGCCAAGCGGACGACCGCCGCCAAGCGCACGCCCGCGGCTCTCGAAGTCCAAGTCCTCCGCCTGACGCCCACAGCCGCACGGCTCGGACGCATGATCGCGTGTCCGGGCTCCGCCTGAGGACCGCCCGCGCGCGGTCCTCAGCTGCGGTGGGCCGCACGCGACGCTGGCCGTCACGGGTGCCGTGGGCGTGCTGCTGATCGGGAGCACGAGCCGCCGTCGCCTCGGTCACAATCTCGGCGCCGTGTCTGCGCCCCATGTTCGACTCATGCTCACCGAGGCGATGCGCCCCACGGGCGTCCCGCGCCTCGTCGCCGTCTGTGTCGCGATCGTGACCTGCGTCTCGCTGCTCGGCTGCGGCGGCTCGCAGATGACCGCGACGTCGCCGAGTGCATCGTCGCCGGCGAGCCCGTCCGCGGGGAGGACCACGACCGTCGCCACCGCGCCGCCGGCGCCGATCGTCCATCGTGCGCGGCCACGGCCCCGGGTGCAGCCCCCGTCGCCCGGGTCGCTGCCGCAGACGGCCCGGCTGCCCACCGCCGACAGGGCCGAGTTCCGGACCCGCATGGACGGACTGTGGCAGGGGATCGCGACCGGCTCACTGGACCCGGCGCTGCCGGCGCTCTTCCCCGAGGGCGCCTACGCGCAGCTCAAGGCGATCGGCGATCCGCGCGGCGACTTCGTCAACCGCCTCGAGGGCGATTACCGGCTCGACCTGCTCGCCGCCCACGCGCTGCTCGGGGCCCATGCCGCCTCCACCCACCTCGTCCGCGTGATCGTCCCGAGCGACTTCGCCCACTGGGTGCCACCGGGCGTGTGTTACAACGACGTCGGCTACTACGAGACCCCCAACTCGCGGCTCGTCTACAGCGAGGACGGGCAGCTCCGCTCGATCGGGATCGCCTCGATGATCTCCTGGCGCGGGGTCTGGTACGTCATCCATCTCGGCGCGATCCTCCGCACCGGGTACGGCGGCGTGGTCGACGATCCGGAGCCCGGCACCGGGACGCCGGCGTCGTCCGGGACCTGCTGACTCCGCGCGAGACTCATGCTCCGTGAGGATGATGGTGACCTCGTCGTCGACGTGGTCGACCGGGCCCGTGTGCACGTATCACTCCGAGAACGTCACCTCGGGCGCGGTCCGGGTGAGATACACGTAGTGATAGGCGGGTGCGAACCCGGCGGTCCGGTAGAGGTCGAGCGCCGGGGCATTGCCGAGCTCAACCTGGAGGTAGCCGACCTCGGCACCACGTTCCCGAGCCCAGGCGGCAAGCGCCGTCAGCGCGGTGCGTCCCGCTCCACGACGACGCATCTCCGGCAGCGTCGCCATGTTGAAGACTCCCAGCCAGCGGCCGTCCAGAACTCCGAGCACCACAGACGCGTGGGCCCCGTCGATGGTCACGGTGACGAATGCTCGCTCCCCGGCGATGCGGTCGAGCAATGCCGCGACCGCCGCACATCGGTCCGGTCCGATTCCCAGCGACGCCTGCCAGGTCGCCCACCAGCCTCGGGACGGCGAAGGATCGATTTCGACCGTCGCGCGGGACGGCGCTCGGCCCGCGGGCAGCGCAGCGAGGTCGCACCGCTGGACTGCGGTCGGCGTGCCCACCGTGTACCCACGCCTCAGGAGTGCACGCTCCAGCCCTGCGGGCTGCGCGGCGGGTGAGACCTGATATCGGGCCGGCAGGCCCCGGCTCCAGTAGAAGCGCTCGACCGAGGCGAGGTTGGCCTCGAATTCGTCCTCGCGATCGTGCCCGCGAGGCCAGACCGAGTTGGCGCGCTTGGTCGCCAGCCCCGGCGACCATCGCGCGCACCAGCCGCCGATGTCCCGCACCTCGGTGGCCGGCGCAGCCCGCGCCGCCACCGCATCGAGCGCCCCGATCTGTGTCGTGTCCACCCCGGCATTGTTCCGCCGCGGCGGTGTCGCCGCCAGAGACGGGGTGACGCTCCGTCATCGTCCGATGCGAACATGTGTTCGTGCCTGGCGATGCGTCGATCCTCCACGCCGATCTCGACGCCTTCTACGCGTCGGTCGAGCAGCGCGACGACCCGGCCTTGCGCGGCCGGCCGGTCATCGTCGGCGGCGGGGTGGTGCTCGCCGCCAGCTACGAGGCCAAGGCGTGCGGCATCCGCACCGCGATGGGCGGCGGGCTCGCGCGCCGGTTGTGCCCCCAGGCGATCGTGGTCTCGCCGCGCATGTCGGCCTACGTCGAGGCGAGCAGGGCCGTGTTCGCGATGTTCGAGCAGACGGCGCCGGTCGTCGAGGGCCTGTCGATCGACGAGGCGTTCCTCGATGTACGCGGACTCGAGCACATCTCCGGCACGCCGGAGGAGATCGCCGCGCGGCTGCGCCGCAACGTGCTGGAGCAGGTCGGACTGCCGATCACCGTGGGGGTCGCGAGCACGAAGTTCCTGGCCAAGGTGGCCAGCGCCGTGGCCAAGCCCGACGGTCTGCTGCTGGTGGCGCCGGGCGGAGAGCTGGCCTTTCTGCACCCGCTGCCGATCGAGCGGCTGTGGGGCGTCGGGCCCGCCACCTCGGGCAAGCTCCGCGGCCACGGGATCACCCGGTCGGCGAGGTGGCCCAGCTGTCCGAGCCGACGTTGATGTCGATGCTCGGACCGGCGTCGGGCCGCCACCTCCACGCCCTGGCCCACAACCGTGACCCACGGCGGGTGCGGGTCCGGCGCCGCCGGGCCTCGATCGGCGCCCAGCACGCCCTCGGCCGATCGCGGAAGTCGGCCGCGGACATCGACGCGGCCCTCGTCGGCCTGGTCGACCGCGTCACCCGCCGCATGCGCGCCGCCGGGCGGGCCGGCCGCACGGTCGTGCTGCGCCTGCGCTTCGACGACTTCAAGCGCGCGACACGGTCACACACTCTGCTCCATGCCACCGCTCACACCCAGACAATCCTCGCCGCGGCGCGGGCCCTGCTGGCCGCCGCGAGGCCCGAGATCGAGCGCCGGGGCCTCACGCTGGTCGGGATTACGGTCACCAACCTCGTCAGCGGCGCCTGCGTGCAGCTCGTGCTCCCGTTCGAGCGAGATCCTGGCGCCGCCCTGGAGGCCGCGATCGACGACGTCCGCGAGCGCTTCGGGACCGGTGCCCTGACCAGAGCCGTCCTGATCGGCCGCGACCATGGCCCCTCCGTCCCGCTGCTGCCCGACTGAGATGCCCGCCCGCGCGCCACCTGCCGCTGTCGGCTGAGCATCGCTGGGGTATCCCGTGCGCCTCGAAGGGCGCGGGGCAACAGCCTGCGATCCGCGGCCGGCCTACAGGGGCAGCTCGGCCCAGACCCGGTGGCCGTCGGGACGCTCGGCGCCCCAGCGACGGGCGAGCTCCTCGATGATCCTCAGCCCCATCCCTCCGGGCTCGGACGACCCCTCGGGCACGCGCAGACGCGGACCGGGGTCGGCCAGACCGGGGTCGTGGACGGAGATCGTGACGCTGCCGGGCGCGAGCTGCGCGTTGACGCGCAACTCGTCATCGGCCGAGCAGCCCGAGTGCAGCACCGCATTGTTGACGAGCTCGGTGGCGAGAAGCTTCACGTCGTCGAGCACCGGCGCGATCTCGCTCACGCCTTCAAGGGCGCGACGGACGGCACCGGGGGCGTACTTGTCGCATCGGAGTGCCAGCCGCAGGACTGATGGACTCGGATCGGCCATGTGGAGGTGCTACCCCCGAATCCGGCGCGGCATCGCGGGACTGTCAGAGTCACGGCCGTCGGAGAGATCACTGTTTGGCAGGCTCCGCCCCGGGTAGCCCTCCGTCAGATGCAGACGGTACAAGGCTCCACGCGGTCAACACTGAAGTCGGCCGTCGGCCGGGTCGACGCCGACGTTCTCTTCGCGCGCTGGCAGGACCGGGGCGATCACGCCGCCCGCGCCGAGCTGATCAGGCGCTTCACGCCTTTGGCCCGCAAGCTGGCTCGGCGCTACACCGGCGCCCACGAGCCGTTCGAGGATCTGCTTCAGGTGGCCACCGTCGGCCTCGTCAAGGCGGTGGACGGCTTCGATCGCAGCCGCGGAAGCGCGTTCTCGTCCTACGCAGTGCCGACGATCGTCGGCGAGCTCAAACGGTACTTCCGCGACCTCGGTTGGTCGGTCCACGTGCCTCGCGGCGCCCAGGAGATGGCGCTCAAGGTCGAGACCGCGCAGCAGGCGCTCGTCGGCCACCTCGGCCGCGGGCCGACGGTCAACGAGCTCGCCGAGTATCTGGAGCTGAGCATCGAGGATGTCGTCGACGCGCTGGAGGCGGCCGCCGGCCATCACTCCGTGTCGCTCGACACCCCGCGTGAGGACGCCGACGGCGACGCCGGCACGTTGGCCGATCTGTTCGGAGCCGAGGACGGACGCTTCGAGCTCGTCGAGGCGAACCTGACGATCGCCCGGGCCGCGCGCTATCTGTCCTCCCGGGAACGTCGAGTGCTCGAGCTCCGCTTCGCCGGCGACCTCACCCAGACCCAGATCGCGGACGAGATCGGCGTCTCGCAGATGCAGGTCTCCCGCATTCTGCGCGCAGCGCTCGAGAGGCTGCGCGACCTGACCGAGTAGCGCGGTGGGCCCTCTCGCTCACGTCAACTGGCGGGCCGTCAACGCCGTGTTCAGCGGGATGATGTGGATGGTCGTGCTCGTCCTGGTCTTCATCATCCTCGCCCACGCGATGCCGGCGGGCGCGCACGTGCATCCGCCGAACCGCTACGTGCGCTGAGGCGGTCGGCGGCATCGCCCTGTCGTCCGCGTCGGGGCGCGTACCCTCTGTGTCCTGAATCGTCCGGCTTGGCTCACCCCGTCAGAGCTGCGCATCGGCCTCGGCTGCATGCGCCTGTCGACCGACGAGAGCCGCGACGAGGGGCGCGCCGGCGCGACGATCGCGGCGGCCCTCGGTGCCGGCATCACGGTGTTCGACACCGCGCGCGCCTACGGTCACGGGGAAACGGAGCTCGGCCACAACGAGCGCCTGCTGGCGACCGCACTCCGCCGCTGTGGCGCCGAGGCGCGCGTGCGCGTGGTGACGAAGGGGGGCATGACGCGGGCCGGTGGCGCGTGGGTGCCGGACGGCCGCGCCAAGGCGATCATCGGTCACTGCGAGGCGAGCCTCGCCGCTTTGGGCAGCGTTCCGATCGACCTCTACCTGCTCCACGCGCCCGATCCGCGCACGCCGTGGCGCACGTCGGTTCGCGCGCTCGCTCGACTCGTCGAGGACGGCGCCGTGCGCCGCGTCGGCCTCTCGAACGTCAACCGCCGGCAGCTCGATGAGGCACTCGAGCTCGCGCCCGTGACCGCCGTCGAGGTCGCGCTCAACCCCTACGACGATCACGCGCTCCGCGGAGGAATCGTCGAGCGCTGCGCGGAGCGGGGGATCGCGGTCATCGCCCACTCCCCGCTCGGAGGCCCGCGCCGGGTGGGCGGGCTCGCGCGCCGCGGGCCCCTGGTCGATGTCGCCGCCGCTCACGGCGTGGCGCCGGCCGAGGTCGCGCTCGCCTGGTTGCTCACGCTGTCCCCGGCCGTGATCGCGATCCCTGGCGCACGCCGCCCGGAGTCCGCGCGCGGCGCCGCGCGGGCGGCGCGGTTGAGCCTCGGCGCCGATGAGCGAGCGACTGTCGGTCGCGTTTTCGGCGACTCGCGTCCGGCTCGACGCCGGCCCTCACGGCCACCCGACGATGCCGAGGTGGTCCTGGTGGTCGGGATCCCGGGCGCGGGAAAGAGCCGGGTGGCCGAGGAGTACGTCGCCCGCGGCTACCTGCGGCTCAATCGGGACGAGCGCGGCGGAGGCCTGCGTGAGCTCGCCGGTGCGCTGGACCACGCGCTGTCCTCGGGCGCGCGTCGCGTGGTCCTCGACAACACGTACCTGTCGCGCGCGACCCGTAACCACGTGATCGAGACGGCCGGCCGGCACGCGATCCCGGCGCGCTGCGTCTGGCTCAACACGCCGCTCGCGCAGGCCCAGGTCAATCTCGTCGAGCGCCTGCTCGAGCGGGTCGGCACGCTCCCCACTCCCGACGAGCTGCGCCGGCTGGCCCGTCGCGAAGCGGGCGTGCTGACGCCGACGGCCCAGATGCGCACGCTCCGCGAGCTGGAGCCGCCGTCCGCCGACGAGGGGTTCGCCGGCGTCGAGGAGCTGGCATTCGTCCGCGCCCGGCGCTCCGGGCCGGGACGCACGGGGGTCTTCGTCGCCGCCGCGGCGCTCCAGCACCCGGGGTGGGAGCACGCGCTCGACGGTGGCGAGCCCACGGTGCCGCACCTCGTCTTCGACTGGCGAGAAGACGCGGCGCCGGACACCCTCGAACCGTGCGTGACCCGCCTGCGCACGGCCGTCTCCGGCCCGGTGGAGGGCGCGCTGTGTCCGCACGCCGGCGGGCCGCCGAGCTGCTGGTGCCGGCCGCCGCTGCCCGGCCTGCCGCTCGCCTTTGCCCGGGCCCACGGTCTCGACCCGTCGCGCTCGATCCTCATCGGAGCCGCAACCGCACATCGGACCCTGGCGGCGGCGCTCGGTGCCCGCTATCTACCCGCCGGGCCGCCGGTGCCGTAGAACTCCAGGGAGATGGCCGACTCCGAGGCAACCATCGTCGCCGCCGGCGGGCGCGATCTGCGCGTCTCCAATCCCGGGCGGGTGATCTTCCCGGCGACCGAACAGTCGGCCGAGGTCACCAAGCTCGCCATCGTCGACTACTACCTCGCCGTCGCCGACGGGATCATGCGCGCGCTCCGGAACGCCCGACGACGCTCGAGCGCTGGCCCAAGGGCGTGCACCCCGGCATCGTCGTCTCGACCCGCGAGAAGGGTGGCGGCGACGCCTTCTTCCAGAAGCGCATCCCCCGGGGAGCGCCCGACTACGTCGAGACCGCCCGGATCCAGTTCCCGTCGGGACGGTCCGCCGACGAGGTCTGTCCCACCGAGGTGGCCGTGGTCGGCTGGGCGGCCCAGATGGGCACGATCACCTTTCACCCGTGGCCGGTTCGCCGCGACGACGTTGATCATCCCGATGAGCTGCGCCTCGACCTCGACCCGCAACCGGGCACCGACTTCGCCGATGCCGTTCGCGTGGCCGCCGAGGCCCGCGGGCTGCTGGACGAGCTCGGCTACAGCGGCTTCCCGAAGACCTCGGGCGGGCGGGGCGTCCACATCTACGTGCGGATCGAGCCACGCTGGACGTTCACCGATGTGCGCCATGCCGCGATCGCCTTCGGTCGTGAGCTCGAGCGGCGCCTGCCGGATCAGGTGACGACGAAATGGTGGAAGGAGGAGCGCGGCCGGCGCATCTTCGTCGACTACAACCAGAACGCGCGCGACCGAACCATCGCCAGCGCGTACAGCGTGCGGCCGAAGGCGGGGGCGCCGGTCTCGGCACCGGTGAGCTGGGAGGAGTTGCCCGAGTGCTCACCCGAGGACTTCACGGTCGCGACGATGCCCGCCCGCTTTGCCGAGCGTGGGGACCTGCACGCTGCGATCGACGACACCGCCCACTCGCTGCAGCCGTTGCTGGACCTGTACGAGCGCGACTCCGCCGCTGGCGAAGGCGACATGCCCTACCCGCCCGACTACCCCAAGATGCCGGGCGAGCCCAAGCGCGTGCAGCCCTCGCGGGATCGCGACCGCCCGCGAGAATGACGCGATCCGCGACGGCCGTCAGTCGGTCTGCGGCAGCTTGACCGAGCCGCGCCTGGCCGCGGGCGCCGACGGCGGCGGCACCACCGGCCCGATGTCACCGTCCGGCGCCTCGTCGAGGTCGACGATCACGGGGGCGTGATCGCTCGGCCCACGCCCTTTGCGGGCCTGCCTGTCGATCCACGCAGCGCGCACCCGGCTCGCCACCGGGCCACCGGCCAGGATCAGATCGATCCGCATCCCGAGGTCCTGATGGAACATCCCCGCCCGGTAGTCCCAGTAGCTGAACACCCGCTCGGTCGGCCAGCGATCGCGGACCACGTCGTGCAGGCCGAGCGCCTCCAGCTCGGTCAGCGCCGCTCGCTCGGGCGGCGTGACGTGGGTGTGCCCGACGTAGGCGTCCGGATCGAACACGTCCGCGTCGGCCGGGGCGATGTTCATGTCTCCGCATACGACCACGTCCTCAGGGCCGGCGGCCACCATGTCCCGCAGCGACGCCAGCCACGCGAGCTTGTACCGGTAGTGATCGGAATCCGGAGTGCGGCCGTTCGGCACGTAGACCGAGACCACCCGGATCCCGCCGCACGTCGCGGACACCGCGCGCGCCTCCGGATGCGGGAAGCCCGGGGCGCCCGGAATCCCGGGCACGACGTCGTCCATCGCCACGCGCGAGAGGATCGCCACTCCGTTCCACGCCGCCTCGCCGTGCAGCGCGACCTCGTACCCACGGCCGGTCAGCTCATCCCCGAGCAGCCCGACGAACGCGTCGTCCGCGAGCTTCGTCTCCTGCAGGCACACGACGTCGGGCCGGCGCTCGTCCAGCCACGGGAGTAGCCGCGGCAGGCGCTGCTTGACCGAGTTCACGTTCCAGGTGGCGATCCGCATCGGGATTAACGTAGCGATGTGCCCCCACGTCCGGGGCTGACGATGTGTGCGCGGGGGCACTGTCCGACCTGAATGGCGCCGATCCGCCGGAGCTAGCCGGCCTCGGCTCGGAGCGCAGCGCCGAACCGGTCGATCAGCCAGCGCGCGACGTCGCGTCCGTCGAGTTCGAACTCTGGCGGCAGGCGTGCGACCACGTCCCGCGCGAAGACGCGGGCCACGAGCGGGTCGACCTCGACGCCGAGGTAGTCGTTGAGGATGGCGTGGGCGAGCAGGGCCGGCCCGGCGCCGTCGTACCCCCACTCAAAGCTCTCCTGGTGCAGGTAGCGCTCGTCGGCCAACGTCAGCGTCCGCTTCTCGCCGTTGCGGATCACGCCGACCACCCGCGGACCTCCGTGCCCGTAGTCGGGCTGCGGTCCGCGGATGCCGACGTAGGCCACGGTCGCTGGCACAGACGCAAATCTACTCAGCGGTCGCGACCCGTGAGCACGCGGTGCTCAGTGATAGGGACGGGCCGGAACGGGGAAACACCTTGATCCTGATCCGTAATTCACGACGGTGACGATGCGGCACAGCGCGGATGTCGCGGCACCCTCCCGACTCGATCATTACCGCACAAGCCAGCGGACCGGTTCAACGATCGACGATGAAAGTCAAGGGCTGGTGGTGACATTCTTCGGGGGTGTGATCGGTCGGGGAGGGATCGCGCGGGGCGTCAGATCGCCTCTGGTGAGGTCGATCTGGGCGGCTCGTCACTCGATCGCATTTTTTGTGCGGTATTTGGTCGGCCGGGATCGTTGCCGGGTCTTGCCGGCGTGGTCGGCGGTGGTTAGGTTGTTGGTGGGCGCGGGTGACTGACGTAGCGAAGCGCAGGCGTCAGGAGCTTTGAGTCTGCCGCGCAGCTTGTCCTCGTTTGAGTGACTTATCTATGCGTGCTCCGGTGTCACGCTCGCGCCCACTTTTCTCGCCGGCCGCCGGCTTGTGGTCTTGGACCATCCGCTTGTACGACAGTTCGGCCTGCTCGGCGAGGGCGCGTTCGGCTTCGCGGACGGCGTCGTTGGCGCTCCAGATCCCGCGGGAACCTGCCGTGTACTTGGGGGCGCCGGCGGTGATCTCCAGCCGGCGGAGTTTCTTCTTGGTCAGCGACGGTTGCTGGTGGGCGTAGTCTCTGAGCGGGTGAGCATGCACCAGAACAGGATCGCGAGCTTGCGGGCGGCCGCGACGATCGCCTTGCCGTGACCGCGGCGTGCTCGGGTGCGCTGATAGAAGGCGTGCAGCGGCCGGGCTGGTTGACGCGGTCCACGCGGCCTCGACCAGCGCCCAGCGGGCCGATGGCGATCCGCGCTTTGAGATTCGGCCGCTGCGGGCCGGCGCCTCACCGGACTGGCGGACCTTCGGGTCAAGGCCGAGGTAGGCGACGAGCTTGCGGCTCGTGAGAAACCGGTTGGGGTCCCCGACCGCCGCGATGAACGATGCAGCGCAGATCAAATTCACGCCCGGGACGGTCATCAGCCGCCGGATCTCGGGCCAGGACAGCGCCTGCTGGGCGATCAGCTGCTCGACTGCCGCGATCTCTGAATCGAGGAACTCGACGTGGCGGATGCCTGCGTCGACGACTCGCGCTCCTCGGGCGGCAACTCCAGGCCCGCGAGCCACGCCCGACCTTTGACGCCGAACAGGTCAGAGCACGGTGGCTTGCCCTGTAGCCGGCGCTGCAGCACGGCGTGGATCTCGTTCTTGGACCGCGACCGGGAGTTCACGAGCTGCTCGCGGCGCGCGAGCCGCCGGCGCAGGATCCGGCAGCGCTCATCGGGCATCCAGACCGCCTCAAGCTCACCCTTCCACAACAAGCTCGCCAGAGCCCGCGCGTCGAGCTTGTCCGTCTTGGCTCGCGCGTTGGCGATCCCTGTGTCGTCCGGCGAGACGACGATCACCCGGTTCACATACGGCTCGAGGATCCTGGCGACCTCCCAACAGCTGCCCGTCACCTCCAACGCCACCCGGTCGGTCGGCAGCAGGCTCTCGGCCAGTGTCCGCAGACCCTCGGGCGTGCTCGGCACACGACCCGCCGAGCGAACGACACCGTCCTCGCAGATCGCGACGACGCAAAAGTCGCGGTGGACATCCAGACCGATCGCGCGACCCACCCATCTCGGCAACGGCACTTCTCACCTCCATCAACTCGGGTTGACAGTCAGCGGGAGAACCAGCGGGACAACGACACAGACCGATACGAGCTCGCAGCTCAATCAGGCAAGTCGCAGGGGCGGCCGAACGAAAAGCCCGGGCTCGAAGCCCATCGATCAAATTACGGCCTACCCGTCTGCGTTCTCCCAAGAAAGCCCCTGTCCCGGATGAGCCGAACGTTCGACCACCCCGAGCGGAACCTTCAACAGGGCAGTTTCATGCCTCGAGAAAGGCCACAACAAGTGTCACGCAAGGTATTTGACGTTATCGCGAGCGCCGGTGGTGTCGTCGTCGTGGTTGTTCTGCTCGTAGCCGGAGGCCTGCTGACCTGGGGCCACAGCTTCGTCAGCTCCAACGTCCATGATCAGCTCGCCCAACAGCAGATCTACTTCCCGCCGAAGGCGGCGTTCGCTCACCCCAAGGCGGGTACGGAGATCACCCCGAGCATGATTCCCTCCGTGTCTCAGTACGCCGGGCAGCAACTGCTCACCGGCCCGCAGGCGAAGGTGTACGCCAATGACTTCATGGCCGTGCACCTCTCCGAGATGCCCTACGGCGGCGTCTACTCCAAGATCAGCGCCGCGGCCCTGGCCGCCCCGACGAACGCCAAGCTGCAGGCTCTCAGGCAGACGTCGTTCCAAGGGACGACCCTGCGCGGGCTGCTGCTCGAGGCATACGCCTTCTCGACCATAGGCGCGGTCATGTTCTGGGGCGCCATCGCGTGCTTCATTCTGGCCTTCGCCATGGCGGTCCTCGTCGGTCTGGGCATCTGGCACGCCCGCCACACGGCCCGCGAGGCGGAGTTGCTGAGCTCAACAGCAGTCCCCGTCGCCTAGCTCACAAGCAGGCACAGCACCATCTCTCGCAACGACGCCCACGCCGGCTCCACCGCCGGCGTGGGCGTCAGCCGTTCGCTTGCGGCCCATCCTCGCCAGCTCCACGCGCCGGCCCGAGGGCTCAGAAGGGCAGGCCGTGGACGGTGACCGCGCCGGTGGGCCACGTCACGTCGGACTGCAACGAACGCCACATCGTCCGGTCGGGCATCGCGCGGTACCCGTCAGGCTGCTTCACGACCACGGCCGAGAGGACGTCGAGAAACCCGAGCTTGCGGTAGAGCCCCGCTCGATCCTCGTATCCTCGCCCACCTCGACGTCGACCAGCAGCATCCCCGTCGAGGCAACCAGCCGGCCTTCATCGGTCCGGAGCCCCACGTGGCGGTCCTTGCCCTGGTACACCAGCGTCGCGCCCGCAGCATCGAACGGGTCCGCTTCGTCGCCCTCGAGATCTGCGCGCTGATCGTGCGTCAGATCACCGAACTCGATGATCTCCATGGCGCCATGCAACCACAATCACGCGCGGCGTCGAACGCGCATGGTCAGGGCGGCGGCAGAACCACCGGCCTCGAAAACGCGGGCCGGCACCGCTAGATTCCCCGCACCATGCCCATCTACGTCTACGAGCGGGAGGACGGTGAGCGCATCGAGGTCCGCCAGGACTTCGCCGACGACGCGCTCGAGACCGACCCCGAGACAGGACAAAAGGTGCGGCGGGTCTTCAGCGCCCCCGGGAGCATCTACCGCGGCACCGGCTTCGACGGCTTCGCGTACCGATCCCGGCCCAAGGACAAGAGGTTCCTCTAGCGTCAGGCCCCGGTCCGGCGGCTGAGTATCAGCGCCTGGATCGAGCGGCGGTCCGCGTGGCGGCGAGCGCCAGCAGATCGGCGCGCTCGTTCAGCGCGTGGCCGATGTGTCCCTTGACCCAGTGCCAGCGAACCTGCTCGTGGTCCGACGTCGCGGCTTCGAGCTCGACCCAGACCTCCTTGTTCTTGACCGGGTCGCCCGAAGCCGTCTTCCAGCCCTTCCGCTTCCAGCCCGCCATCCAGGAGGTCATGCCGTCGTGCAGGTACCGCGAGTCGGTCACGATGCAGGCCCGCGAGCCCGAGGGGAGCGCGCGCAGACCCTCCAGCGCGGCGATCATCTCCATGATGTTGTTCGTCGTATGGGCGAGGCCGCCGCTGTGCTCCTCGACGACCCCGTCCTCCCAGCAGACGAGCGCGGCCCACCCACCGGGGCCGGGATTGCCCTGGCATGCACCATCCGTCCAGATCAGCACTTCCCCCGGAGAGGCTTGCGGGAGGTGGCCGGGCAGTGATCTGGATCGGCGACGTGGGCTGACGGCCATCGCACGCGATTGAACCATCCCCGGAACCCGGAACGCCCGAGTGTGGTCGGTCGCTTCGAATGGGAGGGTCGATCGATCGTCCTCCGCGGCGTTCCGAGCCGTGGAGATCGCGTCTACGGCGCGGGCAGGTGGTCAAAGGACGTGCTGCTGATTCCCCTGCCCCCGGCGACCGGCGCGAGCTCGAAGCTGGGCACAATGCCGCGGATGGCGCTCATCACAGAGCGGACCCAGCCGCAGGCGCCCCCTGAAGACCGTCGCCTCCGCTACCGCGCCGATATCCAGGGTCTGCGTGCGGTCGCCGTGCTGGCGGTGATTGCCGATCACCTGGCCGGCTGGCCGAAGGGCAGCTTCGTCGGGGTCGACCTCTTCTTCGTGATCTCCGGCTATCTGATCACAGGGATCCTCGTGCGCGAATTCGAGTCGCGGCAGACGATCTCGTTCTTGGGTTTCTATGCCCGGCGGATCAAGCGAATCCTCCCCGCAGGCCTGTTCGTGATCGGCGCGACCCTCTGCGCCACCCGGGTGCTCGCGGGAATCGACCGGTACCACTTCGCCGCCAAGGACGCGATCGGAGCCGCCCTGTTCGCCTCCAACTGGCGTTTCGCCCACAGCGGGGTCAACTACTTCAGCCAGGCGCTCCCGCCATCACCGCTCCAGCACTACTGGTCGTTGTCGGTCGAGGAGCAGTTCTACTTCGTGTGGCCGTGGTTGATGCTCGGCGTGCTGCTGATCGGGCTGCGGCTGCGGTTCTGGCCACGCGAGCACGCGCGTCTGGGTGCGGGCGTCGTGATCGCGGTGATCTCGGGCGTCTCGCTGTGGTTGGCCTTCGCGCAGACCACCGGTAACCCCACGGTCGCCTACTTCTCGACCTTCGTCCGGGCCTGGGAACTGGGGCTGGGAGCGCTCGTCGCCATCGCCGCCGAGCCGCTCGGCCGTTGCGACCCGGGTCGGCGCCTGGTCGTCGCGCTGGTCGGTCTGGTCGGCGCGCTGGTCTCCCTGTTCGTCGTTCGCTCGTCCCCGGGCTTCCCGGCGCCGTGGGCGCTGCTACCGACCCTCTCCGTCGCCGCCGTACTCGGTGCCGGCGCCGGCCTCACGAGCCGGTCGCTGCTGCCGCTGACCAACCCAGTCAGCCAGTACCTGGGCAAGATCTCCTACAGCCTCTATCTGTGGCATTTCCCGGTCATCGTGTTGATCGTCGCCGTCGTTCCCCAATACTCGGCGGCTTACTGGGTAATGGGCCTGGCGCTGATCTTCGGGCTGTCCGCCGCCTCGTTTCACCTGCTCGAGGATCCAGCGCGGCGCGGGACCTGGTTCCGGCAGCGCCCGGGACGGCTTCCGATCCCCGCGCTCGGCTGGCTCAAGTACGCAACCGCGTGCGCGGCCGCAGCAGTTGTCGCGGGAGCCGGTCTGCTCGTCGTGCGAGCAAGCGAGCCGACCAGACTCGTGCTGCCCGCGCCCGTCCTGGTCGGGCATACCCAGGACGATCCCGTCGACTGCGTCGGCGCAGCGGCGCTCGACCCGCGCCATCACTGCGCGAGGCTGAACACCGGCGACCGAGTCGCGCCGCTGCCCGGCGAGCTGCCCGACGACACCGGGGGCGCCTACGCCTGCTATGCCTACCTGCGCCAGCCGATGCATCCGTGCGTGTACGGGAGCACGCGGCCGGACGCGACTCGGGTCGCGCTGATCGGCGACAGCCACGCGGCGGCGCTACTCGCAGGGCTCGAGCCGCAGCTCGACGGCGTGAACTGGCACGTCACCATGTTCGTCGGACAGACGTGCGGATGGCTGCCCCCCGCACTGTCTCCGACCTGCCCGGGACTGCGTCTGATCCAGCGGGATCTCCTTCACCACCACTACGCGATCGTGATCGCGACCGAGCTACGTCAGTACACGAACTCCGTCGCCCAGCACCTCGAGGCGATGCGGGCCGTCGCCGCCACCGGCGTGCGTATCGTTGTCCTCGAGGACGACCCCGGCGTGTCAGCCGGGAGCACGGCGTGCGTCGACCGGGTCACCTACAGCGCGACCGGCGACTGTGGCACCACGGAGGCCTTTGCCTACCGGGATCCCGATCGCTTGGCGCAGGCCGCGGAGCGGATCCCCGGAGCGGTCGTGATCCCCACCCGGCAGTACTACTGCCGCGACGACTTCTGCCCCGCCACGATCGGGAACGTCATCGTGTACCGAGACACAGCCGCCCATGTCACCGCCAGCTACGCCCGAACCCTGAGCCCGTACCTCGTCGAGGCGATCGAGCGCGCGCTCCACGCCCGCACGGGCTGAGCTGCCGCAGGCATGGTCACGAAAGCCCCGCTGCGGCAGAGGTCGGCTCGAATTCTTGTGTAATGGAGACGGCGGGAATCGAACCCGCGCTTTGTTCCTGTCGTCATCCAGCGAGCGTCCGTACAGCGTGTCGCTCGAGCGGACGGGATTTGAAGCCACGACGGTGCGCTCCCGAGGCCGATCGCGGATGTTGCCTTGTGTTCGCCGTCTGTAACGCGCCCGCAGCCGCTTGTGGCTGACGGCACGAGATGGCGCCTTGGGCTTACGCGAGCATCAAGCTCCTCGAGGGGGCTGGCGCATGTTGGCCGAGAAACCCGCTCCGGCAGGAGACAGACGCGGTCCCGACCGCAGCGGTGAACGCGTCGGTCGGCTCAGCCGCCGGTTGCCGCGATGGCGGCGCCAGCGTCGACCGCCGCTGGAGCCTCGTCGGATCCGGCACGGCGGTCGGTGGCTGCGGCGCCGGGGTCGTCGCGGTCGTCGGATTGACCGGAGCCGGCGGGGCCGCCGGGGTCGTCGGATTGACCGGAGCCGGCGGGGCCGTCGCGGTCGTCGGATTGACCGCAGCCGGCGGGGCCGGCGGGGTCGTCGCGGTCGTCGGATTGACCGCAGCCGGCGGGGCTGCCGGGGTCGTCGCGGTCGTCGGATTGACCGCAGCCGGCGGGACCGCCGGGGTCGTCGCGGTCGTCGGATTGACCGCAGCCGGCGGGACCGCCGGGGTCGTCGCGGTCGTCGGATTGACCGCAGTCGGCGGGACCGCCGGGGTCGTCGCGGTCGTCGGATTGACCGCAGTCGGCGCGGCCGCCGGGGTCGTCGCGGTCGTCGGATTGACCGCAGTCGGCGCGGCCACCGGGGTCGTCGCGGTCGTCGGATTGACCGCAGCCGGCGCGGCCACCGGGGTCGTCGAGGTCGTCGGATTGACCGCAATCGGCGGGACCGCCGGGGTCGTCGCGGCGCCCGCCGTCGACGCGATTGTCGGCGCCGTCGCGAGGCTCGAGGTAGCCAGGATCAGCGGGGCAGTCGCCGGCCCTGGAATAGGGAGGGCCGCAGGCGTGCTGGCGTCGGCGGCGCCGGCGGCGCCGGTCGCGATCGCGGCTGCGGTAAGGATCTTTGCAACCACCCCCGTTGCGCCCAGCCCACTAACTCCGGCGGCGGCATAGTCCACACCCACGGACGTCAATCCGGTGGCGACTGCCGCAACCGGAGCGCTAATGCCCGCGGCGGCGGTGGCGGCGCCCGCGCCACCAGCGGCGAGGCTACCTGCTGCGCTGGTGCCCGCTGCGACGCCCGCGCCACCAGCGGCGAGGCTACCTGCTGCGCTGGTGCCCGCTGCGACGCCCGCGCCACCAGCGGCGAGGCTACCTGCTGCGCTTGCGCCCGCTGCGACCGCGCCACCGCCCGTGCCACCAGCGGCGGTCGCGCCACCGGCGACGACCGCACCGCTGCCGTAAGCTCCTGCGCCGCCGGCAATGGTGCCGCCACCGCTGCCGCACGCTCCTGCGGCGGTCGCGACCGCGCTGCCACCGCTGCCGCACGCCCCTGCGGCGGTCGCGACCGCGCCGCCCCCGCCCAGCGCCGAGCCCAGTACCGAGGCTTTGAGCTCGCCGGACAGCGCCACGGGCAGAATCAGCGCGAGCGTGGCCCGCTGGCGGCGGACCTCATACTCGAAGGCTGCGCAACTCGGGCAGCGATCAATGTGGGCGCGGGTCATGCTGCGGGGCGGGACCCTGCCGCGCAAAGTGGCAAGCCGCTCGCGGATCTCCGCGCACGGAAGATTCCGCGCGTGCCGGCCACGAATGAGCGCCTCGCGCGCCTGGAAGATGAGCGCCTTCACCTTTTCCCTGCGGACGCCCAGCACGGCAGCGATTTCTTTGTGCGACTGATCGCCGAGCTCAAAGAGCACCAGCGCAGCGCGCTGATCAGCGGGCAGCCGCTGCATGTCCTCCAGCATCTCGCGTAGCGCCTCCCGTCGCTGGAAGTGGTCTGCCACGCCCTCGAATGATCGACCTACCGCCAGTCCGTCGACATCGACGGCATCGCGGCGGTTGCGGAGCTCCGACAGGCAACGATTGCGAGCAATCGTGTACAACCACGGCCGCAGTGAAATGTCGCTGCCCCCACCACGCAACGCCCGATACGCCGAGACAAAGGTCAGCTGCAGCGCGTCCTCGGCCGCCTCGCGGCTTCCGAGCATGTGCACGCAGAACGCGAGTACGCCACGGGCGTAGCGATCGTAGATCGCCTCGAAAGCATCATCATCCCCGCGACGCACCCGGGCCACAAGGTCCTCGTCGGTCTGGCCCGGGACAGGTTCCCGGCCTACCGCCGGACGGAACCCAACGGCTGTCGTGCTCGCCCCCATACGCACAGTTTGGGCTAAATGAACGCGGGAGTCCAGCCGGGTTTCGACCACGACTCGCTCGAGCTACCCCCCGCCCCGAGCGGGCCGGCTTCCGCGGCCCCGCGCGGCGACCCTGCGCGGTAGGAAATGGCCGCCAGAAAGACAAACGCAACCAACGGTCCACCCGCGCTCGAATCGCGAGCGCACGGCGACACGGCGCCCCGTCGGCTGGCGCTCATATGGCGCGGGATCGGTTGCGGACGGCGCCCAGGGGGTCCATTGTCCCCCGGGGCGCCGTGCCCCCCCTGAAGGGCAGTACGCAAGGACTCAGGAGAGCCAATCCGTCCAACTTCGCCCGAACCTCGCCAACGTGGCCCCACCGACCTAGCCCCTACATACATCAACGCGAAACCAAGCCGGAAGGTTGGTCCAACTATCGCCGCCGCGACGGGATCCTGATGACCCAACGCGTCTGGCACTGAACCTGCCCTGGGAATGACGGAGTATCCGCGAGTACCGGCAGGCCAGTTCAGCCGACGTCGACCATGAGCGGAGTAGACTCATTCCCGCAGTGAGAGAGCAGAAAACCCCGCATTAGCAGGGCTTCCGAGTAGTAATGGAGACGGCGGGAATCGAACCCGCGTCCGCGGTCGCGTGAAAGGTGGCGTCTACGAGCGTAGCCGGCGCTCTGATCTCACTCTCGACTAGCCACGCCGGCCGGGTTGTCGAGAGCCAGCTCCCGTTGAAGTCCCCGGTTTGGAGGGAGCAAATCCTCCCCGGGCGAGCCTGCTAGCTGATCCCGGCTGTCCCCGCCACAGGCGAGCGAGGGCCGAGAGCGATGAGGCTGGCTACTGGTTAAGCAGCAGCGAGGCCCATGCCGAACTCATGTGAGTCCGCACTTATTGTTTTCCCGGGTGTTTTACGAGGCCGCCCGGGACCTCGACTCGCAACCACCCCCACGAGCCGACCACGTCGAAGCCTGTCGTCCCCTGGGGGTATGTGTGTTGATTGTAGCCCCCCCGCGCGGAATTCAAAGAAGCTCGTAAGAGGTGCCGGAACCGAGATCTCAGCCTGCCACAATCAGATCACGATGGAATCGACCAACCCCTGGCTCCCGCCCGCCACCCCCCCGCCGGCAACGGCCGGCCCGCCGGCGCCGGCGGGCCCGCTCCATCGCGAGCCTGAGCCGCCGCATCGCGACCAGCCCAGGCCGGGTCCGATCAAGCGCGTCGTCGGGCCGGCGCTGGCGGCGATCGCCGCGTTCCTGACCAAGCTCAAGGCGATCCTGCTGCTGCTGCCGAAGCTGAAGCTGTTCACCGCGGCCGGCACGATGCTGATCTCCGTCGCCGCCTACGGCGCGATCTGGGGCTGGCAGTTCGGCGCCGGCTTCGTGGCGCTGCTGTTCATCCACGAGATGGGCCACGTGATCGCCCTGCGGCGGGAGGGCATCAAGGCCAGCGCACCGATGTTCGTGCCCTTCCTGGGCGCGGTGATCAGCGCCAAGTCGCTCGGCGACAACGCCGCCGCCGAGGCGCGCGTCGGCCTCGCCGGCCCGATCCTCGGCAGCATCGGTGCCGTCGCGTGCGTGCTCATCTGGCACGCCACCGGCAACGACTTCTGGCGCGCGCTGGCCTTCACCGGCTTCTTCCTCAACCTCTTCAACCTGCTCCCCGTCGTCCCACTCGACGGTGGGCGCGCGATGGCGGCGATGGCCCCCGCGATGTGGTTCGTCGGCTTTGCCGGTCTGATCGTGCTCGCGTTCGTGTTCCCGAACCCGATCATCCTGCTGATCGTGATCTTCGGTGGCCTCGAGACGTGGCGGCGCTGGAAGGACCGCCGCAGCGGTGGCGCGCAGACGCAGGCCTACTACAGCGTCAAGCCCCTCGACCGCGCCCTTGTCGCGGCCGTGTACCTGTCGCTGATCGCGCTGCTGGTCGTGGGCATGAACGCCACGCACCTCGTGCGGACGTTCTCGTAGACGCGTCCACGACCGCCGGTCCTCGGACCTGGTCGCTATTGACTACACATATTGTCGTCAAGAGCGTCCAGTCCCCCCCAACCCGCCGCCGCCCGGAGAACCGCCGGCCGCCACACCCCCGCTAGCGCCCCGCCTCCCGCAACTCCCGCGCCACATCCCGCGCCATGTCGCGCTTCTGAATCGTCTGGCGTTTGTCGTAGAGGTCCTTGCCCTTGGCCAGGGCGATCTCGACCTTGGCCCGCGAGCGCGGCCCGGAGAAGTACACGCGGGTCGGGACGATGGTCAGCCCCCGTTCCCGGGTCCGGCCGACCAGGCGCTCGATCTCGCCGTGGTGCAGGAGCAGCTTGCGGTCGCGCTCGGGCTCGTGGTTGTCGCGGTTGGCCGGGCCGTAGGGCGCGATGTAGACGCCGATCAGCCACACCTCGTCATCACGCACCACGGCGTAGGCGTCCTTGAGCTGGGCGTTGCCCTCGCGCAGGGACTTGACCTCGGTGCCGGTCAGTACCAGCCCGGCCTCGAACCGCTCGAGCAGCTCGTAGCGGTACCCGGCCTGTCGGTTGGTCGCGACGTCACCCGCCGCGGCCTTGCGTTTACGACCCTTCGCCATCAGCCATCCACCTCACGCCGCACGTCACAGATCCAGCCAGCACGGTCACACCTCCACCGGCAGCAGGTCCACCCTACCCCGCGGCGCGTCCACCTGTCCCACCTGGACCCGCACGGGGTCGCCGAGCCGGATCCCCCGGCCGGTGCGCGACCCGACCAGCACGGTCGCCTGCTCGTTCAGCTCCCACCAGTCGCCGCGCAGCCGCCGAACCGGGAGCAGGCCCTCGAAGCCCTGCGCGCCGAAGGACACGAAGGCGCCCGCCCCGATCAGACCGGTCACCTCGCCGTCGAACACCGTCTCGCCGCCGAACCCGGCCTCGGCCAGGGTCCGCTCGAGCAGGAAGCACAGCGCCACATCATCCGCATCCCGTTCGATCGTCATCGCCCCGCGCTCGCGTGCCGAGCACCACGGGCCGGCCGCGGTCACCCATGAGCTGTCCGGCGCCGGCTCCGAACCCGATAGCGCCGAGAGCAGCGCGCGATGGCAGATCAGGTCGGGATAGCGCCGGATCGGCGAGGTGAAATGGCAGTAGCGCGGCGACTGCAGGCCGGCGTGACCGATGTTGTGCGAGTCGTAGTACGCCTGCTTCAGCGTTCGCAGCACGAGGCTCGTGAGCGCCTTGCGCCCCCGCCCCGTCGCCTCCACGTGCACGGCCACCAGGCGCGAGATCTCCCCCACCATCTCCGCTGCCTGCTGCGGTGTCATCTGGGCCGGCACCGGCGGGGTGGGTACATCCAGAGACGCCAGCTGCTCGACCAGGCGCTCGACGGCCGCACCCTCGGGACGCGCGTGCACGCGGTACAGCGCCGGCACGTGGCGCTCCTCGAGCACCCGCGCCACCGCCTCGTTGGCGGCGATCATCAGGTGCTCGATCAGACGGTGCGACTCGGTCTGCGCGCCCGGCTCGGCGGCCAGCACGTTCCCGTCGTGGTCGAACACGAACTCGGGCTCGGTCGAGTCGACCACCAGTGCGCCCCGCGACGCGCGACGCGCACCGAGCGCGGCCGCGGCCGCGCGCGCCGCCGCGAGCGGCCCCGCCCACGGCTCGAGCGCGTGCTCGCTCCCGGCGAACACCCGGTCGACACGGTCGTAATCGAGGCGCTCGTCGGAGCGGATCAGGGAGCGGTGAAAGGCCGCCCGCTCGACCGAGTCCCCCTTGACCGTCATCTCGACCGTGACCGCGAGCCGATCCTCGCCGGGAACCAACGAGCAGGCGCTGTTCGACAGCGCGGGGGGCAACATCGGCTCGACCTTGCCGGGCACGTACACGCTCGTGCCGCGGCGGTAGGCCTCGCGATCGACCAGCGATCGCGGCGGCACGTAGGCCGAGACGTCGGCGATGTGGACGCATACCCGCCACACGCCGGCCGACAGCTCCTCGGCCGAGATGGCGTCGTCGAAATCACGGGCGCTGACCGGATCGATCGTGAACGTCGGCAGCTCACGCAGGTCCCGGCGTGCCGGTGAGGCGGCCATCGCCTCGGACACCGGCACCGCTGCCGCCACACGAGCCTCGCGCTCGACGGCGGGATCGAAGGAGCGGCGCAGCCCGCGATCGAGCATCAGCGCCTCGATCACGTCGGCGGCCACATCGGGCCGGCCGATGCGGCGCTTGATCTCCACCCGGGATGAGCCGCGCCCGTCACGCCGCCCGACCTTTCCCGCGGCCGGACCGACCACGACCAGATCGCCGACGCCGGCGCGGCCACCGCGCCCGACCACCAACCGCGGCCCCCGCTCGAAGAACGGCTCGGCCACGAGGAACTTGCCCCGCCGCTCGATCACCGCCACCCGCGAGACCGGCGGCGCGGCCGCCGTCGTGCTCACTTGACGTCGGCCGCGACCGTCGCCAGGGCGACGGCCATCGCCTCGTCGGCGTGCGTGTGCGGTTTGTCGACCGCGTAGATGTCGGGACTGATGCCGGCGCCCTGCTTGACGCCGCCGCCCCCGAGGTTGCGGCCGCTCGGCGTGAAGTACTCGCCGACTGTGATGTCGAGCGCACCGCCGTTGGGGAGCTGGCGGATCTCCTGGAACACGCCCTTGCCGTACGTGTGGGTGCCCACGACCGTGGCGCGATGGCGATCCTGGAGCGCTCCGGTCACGATCTCGGCCGCCGACGCCGTCCCCCGGTCGACCAGCACGACGACCGGGATCGAGGCCGCGATGGCGCCGCCGGTGGCCGTGTAGACCTGTCGCGGCTGCGAGCGACCCGCGGTCGAGACGATCGTGCCGTCGGGAATGAAGACGCTGGCCGTGTTGACCGCCTCGTTGAGCAGGCCGCCGCCGTTCTCACGCAGATCGAAGACGATCGCCTGCGCGCCGGCGCGGAGCACCTTGTGAACCTGGGTCTTGACCTCTGCCCCCGATCCGTCGGTGAAGCTGGTCAGCGTGACGATGCCGATCTTCTTGCCGTGCGAGGTGACGACCGTCCCGCTGGAGACGGGGATCACGAGCGCCGCCCGCGTGAGGGCGACCACGCGGTTGTGCCCGCCGCGGTCCACGGTCAGGCTCACGCGCGTGCCCGGCGGCCCCTTGATGAGGCTTGACGCGAACAGCGCCGTCCGACCGGCCAGCGACGTGCTGCCGACGCCGACGATCAGGTCCCCGCGCTGGAGTCCGGCTCGCTCCGCCGGCGATCCGGTGTAGACGTCGATCACGCGCAGGCCCTTGGCATCGGGGAGCACGTCGATGCCGACGCCGTCGACGTGGGGGTTGTCCTGGTTGAGGAACGCCTGGTAGCTCTTCGGATCGAAGTAGTGCGAGTACGGGTCCTTGAGGCTCGCCACCGCGGAGGCGAGCCCTTGGTTGACGAGCGCGGTGCGGCTGATCGGCCGGTAGTAGTCATGCTGGAGCATGTCGAGCGTCTCGTTGACGAGTTGCGTGTTGCTGTCGGCGGTCAACGTGCTGCGCAGCGGACCGGGCAGCCAGCTCGGGTGCCCGCCGATCCAGATGCCGACCACGAGCAGCACGAGCGCACCGGCGATCATCACGATCAGCCTCGGCCGTCTGGATGGACGCGTGCTCATTGTCTCCGGAGGGTAGCCGGGCGCGGATAAATGCCCGCTTTACGGCGCAGAAGACGGTTGCCAGGAGCGGTCAGGCGGACCCGGCGGACCCGGCTCACCCGCCGGCGCACCCGTCCGGACGCGCTACACCCGCAGGAACCGGCGCAGCGACAGGCCCGACCCGAGTGAGGAGACGAGCACGCCGGCGGTGAGCAGCACCGCCAGCAGGGCAGCGAACGGGATCGTGCGGGGCGCGGCGATCAGCGTCCAGTCGTTGGCGAGCGGATCGAGCAGAGCCACCTTGGTGATCCCGAGCACGACGATCGCGGCGACGGCACCGGCCGCGCCGACGACGATGCCCTCGATCACGAACGGCCAGCGGATGAACCAGTCGGTCGCACCGACCAGCTTCATCACCTCGACCTCCCGTCGCCGCGCGAACAGTGACAGCCGGATCGTGTTGGCGATCAGCAGCACCGAGGCGAGCGTCAGCAGCACGGTCAGCACCGCGGCGGTGATCGTCACCAGGTTGGTGACCTCGAGGATCTTCTTGGTGTCGTCCTTGTGGTTGGACACCGTCTGGATCGCCTGGTCGATCGTGCCCGCACCCACGCCGGTGGCCGGCGGCGTCAGCGAGTTGCGGATCGCCAGCACGTTGCCCGCGTTGTCGGGCACCACGTGGAACGTGTCGGGCAGCGGGTTGGAGGCCAGCAGCGCGTACGCGGCCGGGTCGGCCTTGGACTGCTGGGCGTAGGCCTGATCCTTGGAGACGAACTCCACCGACTTGACGTGAGCAACCGACAGCAGCTCCCTGCGCACCCGGGCATCATCAGCCGAGGTCGCGTTCGTCTTCATGTAGACGTCGACGAGCACACGACTGCGCACGCTGTTGGCCGCGCCCTTGGTCGCCTGCACGATCGGGATGAACACGCCGAGCATGATCATCGTCACCGTCACGGTGGCCAGCGCCGCGAAGGTCGGCGCGGCGTTGCGGCGCATCGCGCGGGTCGCCTCGCGCAGGAAGAAGCCGAGCTTCATCGCCTACACCCCCGGCGGCCTGGTGCCGTCGCTGCGCATCCGATGGGCGAACTCACGCGTCGTCTCGTCACGCGCATACAGGCCCGTGGCCTCGTCGCGCACGATCCGGCCGCGTGAGAGCTCGATCACGCGGCGGCGCATCTTGTCGACCATGGCCTGGTCGTGTGTCGCCACCAGGACGGTGGTGCCGGCCCGGTTGATCCGGTAGAGCAGCCGCATGATGTCGATGCTCGTCTCGGGATCGAGGTTCCCGGTCGGCTCGTCGGCCAGCAGCAGCGGCGGATGGTTGACGAACGCCCGCGCGATCGATACGCGCTGCTGCTCGCCGCCCGAGAGCTGGTCGGGGTAGTTGTGCAGCTTGGTCGAGAGGCCGGTCATGCGCAGGATGTCGGGGACCTTGTTGCGGATCTCCTTCCGCGAGCGTCCTGTCACCTGCAGCGCATAGGCCACGTTGTCGTAGACGGTGCGGTTCGGGAGCAGCTTGAAGTCCTGGAACACGACCCCGATGTTGCGCCGGTAGTAGGGGACGCGCTTGCGGCCGATCTCCTCGAGATCGTGGCCGGCCACGCGGATCGTTCCCTCGGTCGCGTCGAGCTCCTTGATCAGCAGCCGCATCACCGTCGACTTGCCGGAGCCGGTCGAGCCGACCAGGAACACGAACTCCCCGCGGACGACGGAGAACGTCGCTTGATCGAGGCCGACGTCGCCGCCCTCGTAATGCTTGGAGACACCGCGGAACTCGACGACGGGCTGGCCCCCGGGGGCGGGCCGGCAGGCTGCTGTGAGCGCGTTGCCGGCGCGACTGCTGCCCGCCGCCGACTGCGTTTTTGGGAATCTGAGATAGCCATATGAGTGGCGACGAGCCTAGCGGGTCAATCCTCGAGGGAGCGACCCGGGGGGCGTCTTGCAACAGGATTTGCAGGCATATCCTTAAAGGAGGAATTAAGGGGCGGCTCCGCCGCCCGTGTTTTTCAGGGCTGCGGGCGCTGCCCGCTACCTTTACCCAAATGCCTTCGATCACCACCTCCCAACTGCCCAACGGCCTTCCCCTGTACCGGATCGCCGTGGACGGCACGCGCGCCGTGACGATCCTCGTGGCCTTCGACGCCGGGGCGCGCACCGAGCGCCGCGAGGAGAACGGGATGGCCCATTTCCTCGAGCACCTCGTGTTCAAGGGCGGCGAGAAGTTCCCGACCTACCGCGACGTCAACGAGGCCGCTGAGCGCATCGGCGCGGTCCTCAACGCCTACACCAGCCACGACCTCGTCGCCTTCCACATCACCGCCCGCGCCGAGCGTGCGCTCGAGGCCGCGGACCTGCTCACGGACTTCGTCGGCCGCTCGCGGATCGACGCCGACGAGCTCGACCGCGAGCGCGGCGTCGTCGTGCAGGAGATCGCCCGCGCCAACGACCAGCCCTCGACGGTCGCCGAGCACCTGATCGACCGGGCCGCGTTCGGTGACCACCCGCTCGGCCGCCCGGTGCTCGGGCCGGCCGAACACATCCGCGACACCTTCACGCGCGAGGGCATCCTCGCCTTCCGGGGCCGCCAATGGGCGCCCGAGCGCGGCGGCGCTTTCGTGGTCGGCAACCTGAGCGGCCTGCCCGAGAACGGGGCGCTGGCCGAGCTGTTCAACCGCTTCCCGCTGGAACCGCTGCCCGAGCCCTATGAGCCGGCACCACCGCTCCAGCCGCGCGTGCTCGTCGAGGAGCGCGACTCCAACCAGTCGCACCTGCGCATGTCCTACCGCCCCACGGTCGACATCTCCGATCCGGCGTGTCGGGCGGCGCTGACGATCTACTCGACGCTGCTCGGCGGCACGATGGGCTCGCGTCTGTTCGACGAGATCCGCGAACAGCGCGGTCTCGCCTACTCGGTCCACGCGATCGCCCACGCGTACGCCGATGTCCCCGTGCTGCAGCTGTCCGCCGGCCTCGACTCGACCAAGACCGTCGAGGCCTACACGCGCATGCGCGAGATCGTCACCGAGCTGCGCACGGACGGTCCGACCGAGTCCGAGATCGAGCGGGCCCGCGCGTACGCCGCCGGAGCCCGGACGATCGCGTTCGAGAACAGCGGCGCCGTGGCCCGGTATGCCGCGCAGCAGAAGATCCTGTACGGCGAGGATGTCAATCCCGACACCACGATCGCCCTGCTCGACGCCGTCACCCGCGCGCAGGTGACCGAGGTCGCGGCCGACGTCGCCGACGAGCTCTCGCTGGCCGTCGTCGGCCCGCACACCGCCGAGGACTTCGCGTAGCCCAGAACCGCTGCTGTCGCGACCCGCCGGGGGACCCGCCACACTGAGGGGCGATGTCGCGCAGGCCGCATCTTCCCCTGCCGCCTCTCGCCCGCCTCCCCCGCCCGCTGACCGCCGCCCTGGCGGCGGCGCTCGTTGCGGTGGCCGGGTGCGGCGGCGGCACGCCCGCCACCAGGCCGACGACGCAGGTGGCGGCGGTCGGGGGCGCCGCCTCCGCGCCCACGGCCACCACCCCCCGCGCGCGGGCCGGCATCGTCCCCCGCACGGCGATGCTGCAGGCCGCGATGCACCACTGGATGGGGCGGGCGGGCGCCCTGACGGGCGCGTACGTCGTCGATCTCACCACCGGGACCCCGCTGTTCGCGCTCCGGGCCGACGTCGGCCGAACCCCGGCCTCGGTCGAGAAGATCTACACGTCGGTCGCGCTCCTCGACGAGCTCGGGCCCGACGCCCGCCTGCACACGAAGGTGCTGGGCGCGGGCTCGCTCGGTCGCGGCGGCGTATGGCACGGCGACCTGTACCTGCGCGGCGCCGGCGACCCCACGCTCGGCTCCGAGCAGTTCAACCGCACGTGGGAGCTGGGCTACGGCTCGACGGTCTCGGCGCTCGTCGATCAGCTGCGCCGGCGTGGCATCACGAGCGTGACCGGTGCCGTCATCGCCGACGCGTCCTTGTTCGACGACCGGCGCGGCGGCCCGGGGAGTGGCTACGCGGCCGACACCCCAGACCTCGGCGGACAGCTGAGCGCGCTGACCTACAACCACGGCGCCGCGGTCGGCATGTCGCCCGAGGCGTTCGCCGCCCGCCAGCTGGCGCTGTCGTTGCGCGCCTCCCACGTGCAACTGACGGTCGGCCCGCGAACGCCGACCGGCGTGGCGCCCCGCCACGCGCGCACGCTCGCGGTGGTCTCCTCGCCACGGCTGTCGACGATGCTGCGGCTGATGGACGTGCCCTCCGATGACCTCTACGCGGAGCTGCTGACCAAGCAGCTCGGCGCTCGCTTCGGCGGCGCGGGCACCACCACGGCCGGCGCCCGCGTGATCGCGCAGGAGATCGCCGCCTATGGCGTGCATCCGACCGTCGTCGACGGCTCGGGGCTCTCCCGCGCCAACCGCTCCTCGCCGCGGCAGGTGGTCACGCTGCTCCAGGCCCTGGCCGACACCCCGGTCGGCGGCACGCTCGCGGCGTCCCTCCCGGTCACCGGCGTGAACGGCACCACGATCCGGATCGGCCGCCATACCGACGCCCAGGGTCGCTGCACGGCCAAGACCGGAACCCTCGACTATGTGACCAATCTGGCCGGGTACTGCCGCGCCCCGGGCGGCGACCGTCTCGCGTTCGCTGTATTCATCGACGGTCCCGGCAATGAGCGCGGTGTGGAACTGCTGAGCCGGATCGTCGCCGACCTCGTGCGGTCCGATCCGCACCAGTGATGAGTCCATCCCGGGAACTCGTTTGCGCGGGCCCCGGCGACCCGCAAGAATCGACCTCGTGGAAACGGGCACCGCGCTCAACCGGCGCGAGCTACACGGCTACCTGAGGCGCATCGGGGACCGCTGGCCGGTGCAGGTGGCCCTCCTCGGCGGTGCCCGCGTCGCCGACGAGCAGGGCGCACCGGCGCAGCGCGAGCGCGGGCCGGAGTTCGTGGTCGTGCTCGTCTCCGAGGCGTTCGACGGCGTGCCGTGGCTCGAGCGGGTCTACCAGGCCGGATCGCTGTGGGACTCGCTCGAGATGGGGGCCACGGCCGACGTCCATTGCTACACCCCGGCGGAGTTCGAGCGCAAGCGCTTCTCGATGCCCGTCGTGCGTCAGACCGCTGAGTTCGGCCTCGACCTGCTCGCGCCGTAGCGCGGCCACCGCTCAGGCGATCGCGACCATGCGCTCGATCGGCACCCGGGCCCGATCGGCGATCGCGGGGTCGACCTTGACCTCGTGGACGTCGTCGCGCAGGGCGTCCCTGACCTTGGGCAGCGTGATCATCTTCATGAACCGGCAGCTGGCGGCTTCGTTGGCGGCGATGAACTCGGTGTCCGGGTCGGCCTGACGCAGCGGGTAGAGCATGCCGGTCTCGGTGGCCACGATCGCTGTCCCGACCCCGCCGTCCGGGCGGTGCGCCCGATGCTCCAGCGCGAACGAGAGCATCCCGCCGGTTGAGAGCATGTGTACGCCCTCGGAGTCGACATCCCCGGCGGCGACGTACTCCATCACGCTCGTGGAGCAGCCACACTCGGGGTGGATCAGGAAATCGGCCCCGGGATGGGCGGCCCGCACGGCATTGATGTCCGCGGGCCTGATGCCGGCGTGGACGTGGCATTCGCCGTCCCACACGTGCATGCTCCGGCCGAGTGTCTTCTCGACGTAGGCCCCGAGGAACATGTCGGGACCGAACAGGATCTCCGTGTCGGGGCCGTGTTCGCGATAGATGTGCTCGACGACGCCGACGGCGTTCGCCGAGGTGCAGCAGTAGTCGGTCTCCGCCTTGACCTCCGCGGTCGTGTTCACGTACATGACCACGATCGCACCCGGGTGCTCCGCCTTCCAGGCCCGGAGCTGCTCGGCCGTGATCGAGTCCGCCAGCGAGCAGCCGGCGTCGGGATCCGGGATCAGGACGCGCTTCTGCGGACACAGAACCGAGGCCGTCTCGGCCATGAAATGCACGCCGCAGAAGACGATCGTGGCGGCATCGGTCCGGGCCGCCTGCTGCGAGAGCCCGAGCGAGTCGCCGACGTAGTCCGCGACGTCTTGGATCTCGGGAAGCTGGTAGTTGTGGGCGAGGATCATGGCCCCGCGGGCGCGGGCCAGCTCGCGAACTTCCTCCTGCAAAGCGGGGATGTTCTCGAGGAGCAGCGGCGCCGCGGCCGGGGTCAGCACGGGGAGGTTCATGGCAATCGTTCCAGGATCAGGGAGAGGTCCAGCGCCGGCGCGCTGTGAGTGAGCGCACCGACCGACACAAAGTCTACGCCGGTCGAAGCGATCTCCCGGAGCGTCTGGAGCGTCACGCCACCGCTGGCCTCGAGCTCGGCTCGGCCCCGGACCCGCGCGACGGCGGCGCGGAGCTCGCTCGGACTCATGTTGTCAAGCAGGATCCGCGGCGCGCCGGCGTCCAGCGCCTCGTCGACCTCGGCGCTCGTGCGGCACTCGACCTCGAGCGGCAGACCGGGCGCATGGTCGCGCGCGCGCCGGACCGCCTCGCCCACCCCGCCGGCCATCTCGGCGTGGTTCTCCTTGATCAGGATCGCGTCGTACAGGCCGGCGCGGTGGTTGGTGCCGCCACCGGCGGCGACGGCCGCCTTCTCGAGCCGGCGCAGCCCGGGCGTCGTCTTGCGGGTGTCGATGATCCGGGCGCCGGTGCCGGCGATCGCCTCGACACAGCGCGCGGTGAGCGTGGCCACGCCCGAGAGCCGCTGCAGGAAGTTGAGCGCCGTGCGCTCGGCGCTGAGCAGGGCCCGGGCGGCGCCGACCGCCTCGAGCACGGGCCCGCCGTCGCGCCACTGCCCCTCGGGCCCGAGCCGCCGCAGGACGACGTTCGGATCGAGTGCTGCGAACGTGGCCTCGGCGACGTCGAGTCCGAACACGACCCCCGGCGCCTTCTGGGTGATCACCGCGCGGGCACGCAGATCGGCCGGCACCGTTGCCACCGTGGTCACGTCCCCGGCGCCGAGATCCTCGGCCAGCGCCCGGGCCACGACCGCGGCGATCTCCTGCTCGTCCATGGCGGCGAGGATACGGCGTGCCCGGCCCGCGCTCCCGCCCGGCCTCGGTGGCGACCAGCTCGTGAACGCCGCTTGCATCTGGGCCGCGATTGCGGATAGGGTCAGCTTTGGCGTAGTTCAACATCAATGGGGGGTTTCATGGTTCGGAGAACCGGGGTCTTCGTGGCAGCGCTCGCTGCTGCGGCCGTCCTGCCCGCCGCGGCCAGCGCGGCGCTCAAGACGGTCTACGTCGGTCCGCCGCCGTCGGCGCAGCCCGCGCTGCAGGCGTACGGAGCGGACGTCAACAACTTCTTCCGTCACAAGATCACGATCCACGAGGGCGACACGATCGAGTGGGCATTTCAGGGCTTCCACACGGTCGACATCCCGCCCGTCGGGCAGGGAGACCTGCCACTGATCCTGCCGGGACCGACCGTGACCGGCGTCCTCGACGCCGCCGGCAACCCGTTCTGGTTCAACAACAAGGTGCCGAGCCTCAATCTCAACCCGGCCCTGTTCGGCCCGAGTGGCGGCTCGACGTACAACGGCAGCGCGCGCGTGGACTCGGGGCTCCCGCTCGGTCCGCCGGCTGGGTACAAGGTCACCTTCACCAAGGCGGGCACGTACACCTACTTCTGCGACGTGCACGCGGGCATGCAGGGCACGATCGTGGTGCGCGAGCCGAGGCAGCCGATTCCCTCGGCCGCCCAGGATGCGCGGGCGCTGAACCGGCAGGTCAACCGCGCGGTCAGGATCGCCAAGCGCCTGTCACAGACGGTCGTGACCGGCAACAACGTCGATCTCGGGTCCGCGGGACCCCAGGGGGTCGAGGTCTTCGCGATGTTCCCGAACAACCTGACGGTCAAGCAGGGCACCGTGGTCAGGTTCTCGATGACGCCGCTCTCGCGAGAGGTCCACTCGGCGACGTTCGGGCCCGAGGACTACCGGAACATGCTGGCCAACTCGCTCGGCGGGCCCCCTCCGTGGGACCAGCAGGGGGTCTACCCGAGCGATCAGGGGACGGTGAACCCGATCCCGTTGACGCAGACGAGCCACGGGAACGGATTCGCCAACACCGGGCTCATGGACGTGGACAACGCCACGCCGATCCCGGTCGACAAGCAGATCCAGTTCAACCAGCCGGGCACGTACCACTACCAGTGCCTGATCCACCCGTTCATGACGGGCACGATCACGGTCACAGGCTGACCCGCACGGGCGTCCGGGCGCATCCGCGCCCGGGCGCCCGCCGCGCCTCCTACTCGACGAGGACGCGGATGGTCTCGAAGCTCGGATCGGCGGCGCCGTGCAGGCGCGCGCCGGCGTCTCTGAGCTCGCGCAGGTAGCCGACCACCTCCGAGGTCACGCGCTCGCCGGGCAGCAGCGCCGGCACGCCGGGCGGATAGCCGGCGATCGACTCACAGGAGATGCGCCCGATCGCCTCGTCGACGGGCACGGTCTCGCCCTCGCCGAGGAAGGCGGCCCGCAGTGGGATCACCGTTTCGTGCTCGAGGGCGGCCGGCGCCCGCGCGATCTCGTGCTCCTGCCCCTCACGGCTGATCCGGCGCACAGTCTCGGCGAAGTCGTGCGCGAAGTGCAGGAGCGGCTCGACCGGCTGCGCGATTCCGAGCACGAGCACGATGGTGGCATGGGTGGCCAGCTCGACGTAGATGTCGTAGGAGTCCCGCAGCGCTTCGGCCACCTCGTAGCCGGTGCACCCGGTCCCGCGCACGTCGATCACGATCCGGAGCGGATCCCAACCGGCGATGCCGGGGCGGCCCACCATCCCCTCGCCCACGACCGAGCAGCCGGGCACGTCGTCGATCGCCTCCCGAGCCGCGGCCGAGGCGGCCAGCGTGCGTTCCAGCAGGGCCTCGCCGTGCACGGCCAGCTGCCGGCGGGCGCTGTCCAGCGAGGCCAGCAGCAGTGAGCTGGGGCTGGTCGTGCGGACGAGTCGCACCGCCCGTCCCACCGCATCGGCGTCCACCCTACCCTCGCGCGCGACGTGGAGCATGGCCGACTGTGTCAGGCTGCCGACGATCTTGTGCGTGGAGGCGAGAACGGCGTCGGCCCCGAGCCGCAGCGGTGACACCGGCAGCGCCGGGTGAAAGCCGAAGTGCGCGCCCCAGGCGTTGTCGACCACGAGCGCCGCCCCGGCGGCATGCGCGACCTCGGCGCAGGCCTCGATGTCGGCCGCCATGCCGTAGTAGGTCGGCGAGACGATGAACACCGCCCGCGTCCGCGGGTCACGCTCGAGTGCCCGCTCGAGTGCCTCGGGCATGACGCCGTGGGCCATCCCGAGCTCGGGATCGTATTCGGGCGCGACGAAGCCGGCCGATCCGCCGCTGAGCACCAATCCGTCGACGATGCTGGCGTGCGAGTTGCGCTGCACCAGCACGTGCTCGCCCGGCCGGGCGAGTGACAGGCACAGGGCATGATTGCCCTGCGTGGCGCCGTTGGTGAGGAACCACGTCTGTCCGGCGCCGTACGCCTCTGCGGCCAGCAGCTCGGCCCGTTCGTAGGGCGTGGGCGACGGACCGACATCCACGCCATCGATGTCCTGGGAGATGTCGAGCGCGAGCGCCCGATGCCCGAGCGCGCTCAGCAGCCCCGGATCGGAGCCTGCGCCGCCCTTGTGCCCTGGTACGTGGAAGCGGCTCGAGCCTCGGAACCCGTATGCGACAAGGGCGTCCAGGTATGGGGTGGTCGGCTGCTCCGGCGCGCCCCGGCTCATCCGGATTTCGCCGCCTCGAGCAGGTAGGCCCGGACGAATCCGTCCAGGTCGCCGTCGAGCACGCGGTTGGCGTCACCCATCTCGTAGTCGGTCCGGTGGTCCTTGACCATCGTGTACGGGTGCAGCACGTAGGAGCGAATCTGCGAGCCGAAGTTGACGTCCTGCGCCTCCCCCCGCTCGCGCGCGATCTCCTCGCGGCGCTTGCGCTCCTCGAGCTCGACCAGCTTGGAGCGCAGCATCGCCATCGCGGTCGCCTTGTTGGAGGACTGCGAGCGCTCGTTCTGGCACTGCACGACGATCCCCGACGGCTTGTGGGTGATGCGCACCGCCGAGTCGGTCTTGTTGACATGCTGCCCGCCGGCCCCGCTGGCCCGGTAGGTGTCGACCTGCAGGTCGTCGTCGTCGATCTCGACCTCGGCCGTCTCCTGCACGACGGGCGAGACCTCGACACCGGCGAAGCTGGTCTGGCGCCGGTTGGCCGAATCGAACGGGGACAGGCGCACCAGCCGGTGCACCCCCTTCTCGCTCCCGTACAGCCCGTACGCGTTCTCGCCGCTGACCCGGAATGTGGCCGACTTGATGCCCGCCTCCTCTCCCGGCGAGGCTTCGAGCAGCTCCACCGTGAAGCCTCGCTTCTCGGCCCAGCGCATCTCCATCCGCAGCACCATCTCGGCCCAGTCCTGGGCGTCGGTGCCGCCCGCGCCGGCGTTGACGGTGACCAGCGCATCGCCGGCGTCGTAGCGACCGGAGAACAGTCGCTCCTCCTCCAGCGCGGCCAGGCGCGCCTGCACGGTGGTGATCTGCTCCTCGAGCTCGGCCTCCAGCTCGGGGTCCTCCTCGGCCAGCTCGGCCAGCGGCTCGAGGTCCTCGACGTCGCGCGCGAGGTCGTGGAACACGCTCAGCTTGCGGGTGGCACGCGAGTGCTCCGCGCTGACCCGTGCGGCGCGCTCCTGGTCATCCCAGAAGCCGGGGGCCCCCATCTCGTCCTCGAGCGCGGACGCGCGCTCGCTCAGCGAAGCGGGGTCAAAGATAGTCCGCGAGCAGCTTGAGCTGGTCGCGGATCGCCGCGAGGCGCTGGGGGAGCGGCTCGGAAGGGGCGCTAGCCATCGTCACCCAGCCTACTGCACGTCCCCGGCGCCACCGCGCCTGAGGTGGCGCTACGCGCCGCACGAGTCTGCTCCGCGGGGCCATCCTGGCCCGCGTTCTGACCCCGATGCTCGGCCTCCGGCCTCGCTCAACCAATGGTCACGACGCTAGGCGCCGTGGCATTTCTTGTACTTCTTGCCCGAGCCGCACCAGCACGGGTCGTTGCGGCCGATCTGCTCGGTCTCGTCGACGCGGCGCTGCTCGACCGGCGGCGCATCGGCGCCTCCTCGGCGGCGTAGCCCTCGGCGCCGCCGGCGGCGCGCCGCCATGGCCAGCGCGCTCGGCTGCTGCGCGCTGCCGCCGGAGTAGCGTCACGTTGCCGCCCGCGGTGGACGAGCTGGCGCTGCGGCTGGGCCGGCCGGAGGCGGCTGCGGGGCGCCGCCCTTCTCGCCTTCGATCGTCACTTCGACGTGGAAGATCATCCGTGCGAAGTCGGCCCAGACGCTGTTCATCAGATCGCGGAACAGCTCGAAGGCCTCGTTCTTGTAGGCCACGAGCGGCTCGATCTGGGCGAAGCCACGCAGGTGGATGCCCTCGCGCAGATAGTCCATGTCGTACAGGTGCTCGCGCCAGCGCTGATCGATGATCTGCAGCAGCAGGAAGCGCTCGAGCGCGCGCATCAGCTCCTCACCGAGCTCCTGCTCGCGCCGCTCGTACTGGGCCAGCGCCTCCTCCTGGAGGCGCTGCGTGAGCTCCTCGCGATCGATGCGGTTGGGATCGACCTCGACCAGCTCGGCGCGCTCGGGCGAGGATCTCCTCGATCCGGCGCAGGAGGCCGTCGATATCCCAGTCCTCGACGAAGTCACCGGCGGTGTACTCGTCCACCAGCCGGTCGATCAGGTTGACGACCTCCTCGCGCGCCGCGTCGCTCATGTCGCGGCCTTCGAGCACCTCGTCGCGGTAGGTGTAGATGACCTCGCGCTGCTGGTTGAGCACGTCGTCGTACTCGAGCGTGTGCTTGCGCATCAGGAAGTGCTGCTCCTCGACCTTCTTCTGCGCCTTCTCGATCTGCTTGGAGAGCATCCCGGCCTCGATCGGCTCCTCGTTGCCCTCCTCGTCGAGGCGTTCCGAGCCGGTCGAGGATCTTGTAGATCCGCTCGCCGGCGAACAGCCGCACGAGGTCGTCCTGGGCCGAGAGGAAGAAGCGGGACTCGCCGGGGTCGCCCTGGCGGCCCGAGCGGCCGCGCAGCTGGTTGTCGATGCGGCGCGACTCGTGGCGCTCGGTGCCGATGATGAACAGGCCGCCGGCCTCCAGCACCTCGTTCCGCGCAGCGACTCGACGCGCCGCTCGATCTCCGGCAGCGACCTTGGCGTAGTGCTCGTCGTAGTCGGGCATCGCCGGGCTGCAGGCCGAGCTTGGCCAGCTCCAGCTGCGGCCAGGTGCTCGGCATTGCCGCCGAGCTTGATGTCGACGCCGCGGCCGGCCATGTTGGTGGCGATCGTGACCGCGCTGCGGGCGCTCCGGCCTCGGCGATGATCTCGCCCTCGCGCTCGGCGTGCTCGGGCTTGGCGTTGAGCACGGTGTGCTTGATGCCGCTTGCGGGTCAGGCGCTCGGAGAGCAGCTCGGAGACCTCGACCGAGATCGTGCCGACGAGCACCGGCTGTCCGGCCTTGCTGCGCGTCTCGATCTCTGCACGACGGCCGCCCACTTGCCGTCCTTGGTCTTGTAGACCTGATCGTTGCGGTCGTCGCGGACCATCGGGCGGTTGGTGGGGATCTGGACGACCGGCAGCTCGTAGATCTTCATGAACTCGGTGGCCTCGGTCAGCGCCGTCCCGGTCATCCCGGCGAGCTTGTCGTACATCCGGAAGTAGTTCTGCAGCGTGATCGTCGCCAGCGTCTGGTTCTCCTCCTGGACGCGCACGCCCTCCTTGGCCTCGACCGCCTGGTGCAGGCCCTCGGACCAGCGCCGGCCCTCGAGGATGCGGCCGGTGAACTCGTCGATGATCTTGACCTCGCCGTCGATCACCGCGTAGTCGACGTCGCGCTTGTACAGCGACTCGGCCTTGAGCGACTGGATCAGGTGGTTGACCAGGTGGCCGTTCTCGGCGCGGTAGAGATGGTCGATCCCGAGGAAGCGCTCGGCCTTGGCGACGCCGCTGCTCGGTGACCGACGACCGTCTTGTGCTTCTCCTCGAACTCGTAGTCGAAGTCGGCGACGAACTCCTTCTTCATCCGCGGGTCCATGCCCTCGGGCGTCTTGCCGGGCTGGAGCTGCGGCGCCAGCCGGGCGAACTTGGCGTAGAGGTCGGCGGCCTGCTCGGGCGCGCCGGAGATGATCAGCGGCGTGCGCGCCTCGTCGATCAGGATGTTGTCGACCTCGTCGACGATCGCGAACGTGTGGTACGGCGACTGGCCCTCCTCGGGCTTCGGCCGGCCGCCGTGCTGGACCTTCTCCTCGAGCGTGGTCGGCCATGTTGTCGCGCAGGTAGTCGAAGCCGAACTCGGAGTTCGTCCCGTAGGTGACGTCGGCGGCGTAGGCGTCGCGCTTCTCCTCGTAGGGCTGCATGTTCTGCAGGATCCCGACGCTTGACGCCGAGCATGTCGTAGATCGGCTTCATCCACAGCGCGTCGCGCCGGGCCAGGTAGTCGTTGACGGTCACCACGTGCACGCCGCGCCCGCCGAGCGAGTTGAGCACCACCGCGAGCGTCGCGGTCAGCGTCTTGCCCTCGCCGGTCTTCATCTCGGCGATCGCGCCGTCGTGGAGCACCATCCCGCCGATCAGCTGCACGTCGAAGTGGCGCATGCCCATCGTCCGCTTGCCGGCCTCGCGCGACGAGCGCGAAGGACTCGTACAGCAGCTCGTCGAGGGTCTCGCCGTCGCGGGCACGCTCGCGCAGCTCGTCGGCGGCCTCCCGGAGCTCGGCATCGGTGTAGTGCTCGAGCTCCTCCTCGAAGGCGTTGATCCGCCCGACACGCTGCTCGTAGGACTTGAACTTCTTGGCTTCGCCCATGCGAAGCGCGCGGTCCAGGAAGGACATGTGCCTAGGGTATCAGCGGACCCTCGGGCCTGCCGGGGCTGAGGCGCCTCAGGCCGCCGGCGGACGACGTCTCCGGCGCAACTGGCGGCACAGCGGCCTCGTCGGCGGGTCTGGCGGCGCGTCGCGGCCACCGGGACTCCCGCCGCTTGCGGCGCTTGTCGCGGTGGCGCTTGACCTGCACGGCGAGCTCGTCGGCGCACAGGTTGATCGAGTGCACGAGGTCCGGCGAGGCGTCGCGCGCCCGCAGCGTCACGCCCTTCAGGTGCAGGGTCGCCTCGGCGACCTGGGAGTCGGCGATCGCCGGATTGCGCTCCTCGAACACCTCGACCTCGAGCTCGGCCAACTCGGACACCTGCGCGCGATACCTTGCGGAAGCGCTTCTCGACGTGCTCCCTGAGCTCGTCCGAGACGGGCAGGTTCCGGCCTTTGACCTCGATTCGCACGACCGACCTCCTTGTAGGCGGATTGATGTGCGGTGTAGCTCTGAGACTATTCCTGC
>CAVOWC010000019.1:0-308241 GCA_963700025.1 uncultured Solirubrobacteraceae bacterium
GCTGAGGATCGGACCGCGGTTCCGATTGGCTAGCGGTCCCGACGGAACGGTGGGAACCGCTAGCGTTGCCGCGTGCTCCCCGTCTTCGACGGACACAACGACGCGCTGACCGCAACCGATCACGCCGACCTCGCGACCGGTCGCCGCCGGGGCCACCTCGATCTACCGCGCATGCGCGCCGGAGGCCTGCGCGGGGCCATCTTCGCCGTGTACACGCCGTCCACGGCGGGACGGAGGACGCCCGTGGCCCGCGACGACGGGGTGCTCGAGTTCGAGCTCGCAGCGCCCGTGCGCCACGGCCGCGCGGCGGCGTACGCGACGACCGCAGCGGGCCGGCTGTTCGCGCTCGAGCGAACCGGGCAGGTGCGCGTCGCGCGCCGAGTCGCCGATCTCGACGCGGCGTCCACGGACGACGGACCGCCGGTGGCCGTGCTGCACCTCGAGGGCGCCGAGGCGATCGATCCGGGCCTCGAGTCACTCGAGACCTGGTACCAAGCCGGTCTGCGCTCGCTCGGCCCGGTCTGGAGCCGCCCGAACGCGTTCGCCCACGGCGTCCCGTTCATCTCCCCGTCCTCGCCCAATACCGGTCCGGGCATCACCGAGCGCGGGCGCGCGCTGGTGCGCCGCTGTGCCGAGCTGGGGATCCTGGTCGACCTCAGCCATCTCAACGAGGCCGGCTTCTGGGACGTCGCCCGGCTCGACCTTGGACCGCTCGTCGCCAGCCACTCCGCGGCGCACGCGCTGTGCCCCGCCTCGCGCAACCTCACCGACGCGCAGCTCGATGCGATCGGCCGCTCAGGCGGACTGGTCGGAATCGTGTTCGCGTGCCCGTTCCTGCGAGCCGACTTCGCCGACGATGCGGACACTCCGCTCGAGCTCATCGCCGACCATGCCCGCTACGTGGCTGACCGCATCGGCGTCGCTCACGTCGGCCTCGGCTCGGATTTCGACGGCGCCACGATTCCCGCCGCGCTCGGCGACGCCGCGGGCATACCGCGCCTGCTCACGGCCCTGGCCGCCGCCGGCTTCACCCCCCAGGAGGTCGCCGACGTCGCCTGGGGAAACTGGCGCCGGGTGCTGGCGGCGTGGTGGTCGGACGGGCCGCTGCGGTCGGCCTGACGGGCCGCTGCGGTCGGCCGGACCGAGCGGCGCTCGGACGGCGGGTCAGGGTCGGGCGGCCCCCGTCCCGGCTCCCCGCTAGCGTTGGCGGGCCGATGCAGCTGGCCCCGGATCGCCCCAACGTCGAGCTGCGCCGCGACCGTGCGGGAGAGCAGGTCGTGGTGCTCGCGTTCCCGTACGACCGTGGGCTCGTCGACCTCGTCCGGACGATTCCCCACCGCCGCTTCGACTGGGACACGCGCGAGTGGTCGGCGCCGGCCGAGGACTGGGCCGGGATGAAGGTGGCCGAGGTGCTCGAGCGGCATCCTGAGCTCAGCGCCAGCGCCGAGGTCCGGGCCTGGCTCGCCGGCATGCGCCGGCGCTGGATCGGCTACGTGCGCACGACCCGCCACGACGGCCGCGGCTGGTGGGTGCTGGAGACGCGAGCGGGCGAGGTCCCGGAGGCGTTGCGCGCGGTGGCAGTCGAGCAGGCGGGCCGCCTGCTCGTGCCGCTCACCAAGGCCGTGGCGGAGGAGCTGCGCGCGCAGCCCTCGGCCCGTCTCGACATCGCCTCCGAGCGCTGTCTGTCGATCGTCGAGCTCGGTCGAGTCACCGCCGCCGGCCCAGCTCGTCCTGGCCCGGGGGGTGCACGGGGAGGAGCTGCGGCTCGAGGTTCTGTGGGATCCGGACGTGGGCCCCGCGTTCGAGCGGCTCCCCGGCGCCGAGGACAGCCGCGCGGTGCCGCTCGATCCGTGGCTGGCCGAGGGACTGGATGCGTTCGTCGCCCGGCACGAGGTGGCAGCTCACCGGGGACGCCCTTGCCGCGCTCACGCGGATGCTGAGCGAGCGCGCCCTCGCGGCGGAGACGATCCGGCGCTCGCGCGCCGATCACGGAGATCCGATCGAGTCGACGGCCGCGGTCCTGGGCGGAGAGCTGGCGCCGTTCCAGTGGGCCGGCGTCCGCTACGTGCTCGACGCCCGGCGCGCGTTCCTGGCCGACGAGCAGGGCCTCGGCAAGACGGTCGAGGCGCTCGCCGCGATCGAGGCCGACGATGCCTTCCCGGCGATCGTCGTCTGCCCCGCGTCGATGAAGCTCGGCTGGCAGCGCGAGGCCGCGCGGTGGCTGCCGCACCGCTCGGTGGCCCTCGTCGAGGGGCGGGGCGCCGTGCCGCCCCGCGGCGAGATCACGATCCTCAACTACGAGATCGTCGCCGCCCATCGTGAGGCGCTGGCGCGCCTGCGCCCGCGCGCGTTGATCGTGGACGAGTCGCACTACTGCAAGAACCCGCGGGCCAAGCGCACCCAGGCGGTGCGTCGCCTGGCCGCTGCCGTGCCCGCCGATGGACTTCGCCTGGCCCTGACCGGGACGCCGGTGCTCAACCACGCCGACGAGCTGATCGCGCAGCTGCGCGTGATCGGGCGGCTCGAGGATTTCGGCTCGGGCGCGCGCTTCTCGCAAGCAGTTCCGCGGCCAGCTGAGCGAGGAGCGGCTGCACTGGCATCTGCGCCGTCACTGCTTCGTGCGCCGGCTGAAGTCCGAGGTGCTGCCCCAGCTGCCGGCCAAGCGCCAGGTCGTGGTGCCCGTCGCGCTGACCAACGGGGCCGAGTACCGGCTGGCTGAGCGCGATGTGATCGAGTGGTTGCGCTCCCAGCCGCTCGATCTCTCCGAGCTCAACGCCCGGATCGCGGCGACGCTGCGCGCCGAGCGCCTGGCCCAGTTGGGCACGCTGCAGCGGCTCGCCGGCCGAGGCAAGCTGGCGGCGTCGCTGGCCTGGATCGATGACTTCCTCGCCTCGGGCGAGGCGCTGGTCGTGTTCGCCCGCCACCTCGAGGTGCAGGAGGCGGTGCTGGCGCGGTTCCCCGACGCCCTGCATCTGCTCGGCGCCGATTCGCTCCGGGACCGCGAGGCGACGATCGCGGCCTTCCAGGATCCCGGCGGTCCGTCGCTGATCGTCGCCGCGACCCGGGTCGCGGCGCAGGGGATCACGCTCACCCGCGCCTCGAACGTGGCCTTCCTCGAGCTCGAGTGGACGCCGGCGATCCACGATCAGGCCGAGGATCGCTGTCACCGGATCGGCCAGCACGACGCGGTCACCGCCTGGTACCTGCTGGCGGCGGACACGATCGACGAGACGATGGCACGCCTGATCCAGAGAAGCGCGCGATCGTCGCCGCGGTCACCGACGGTCGCATGCTGCACACCGACGGGCTCGTCGAAGCGGTCGTCCGCGAGCTGCGCGACGGCAAGCCGTTCCAGCACCTGCGGGCGGTCGCGGACCGCTGAGATGCCCGGACGATCTGCCCGGCCCGAGGACGCCGCCTCGCGGGAGGTCTATGCGGCCCGCGCCGCACGGGCCTACGCCGCGATGCGGAAGCGGTTTCGGATCCGGGGCGGGGGCTACCGCCGCGACGGACTGCTGCACCGGCCGGGGACCTCGGCGCACCTGTGGCCGTTCTCACGCGCAATGTTCGCGACGCTCGATCTCGCCGGCATCCCCAGCGGCCTCAGGAACGCGGAATTCGACGCAGACGAGGCGATCGCCTCCGATCTCGCACTGCTCGAGCGTTACTGGGACACGCGTGAGCCCGTGCCCTCGTACTCCTCGGACATCGTCTCCCGGTGGCGCGGGCGCTGGGCCGGGCCCGTGGTCGGCGGCGATCGCTACTACGACGACAACGCCTGGGTCGGCCTCGCGCTCGTGCAGCTCGCGCGCCTGCGCCCGGGCACGGCCCGCCTCGACCGCGCCGCCGAGGTGTTCGCATTCGCCGTATCCGGGTGGGACACGAATCCCGACGCCCCGAGCCCGGGCGGCGTCTTCTGGGTCGAGCAGGTCCGCGGGCTGGGACTGCGCAACCACGATCGCAACGCGGTGTCCACGGCTCCCAACGCCCAGCTCGGGCTGCATCTGGCTGAGTTCGGTGCCGGTGAGAAGGCCGGCGTCGGATGGTCGGTGAGCCCCGAGGAGATGGTGGCCTGGGTCAATCGCGCCCTCGACGCCGGCCGCGACGGTCCGGCCCCGGCCACAGGGCTGTTCTTCGACAAGCTGCGCGGCGACGGCACGCTCGACGACACGATATGGAGCTACAACCAGGGCAGCATGATCGGCGCGAACGTGCTGCTGGCTCGCCGCGCCGGCGGGGAGGACCGCGCGCTGTTCCTGGCCCGCGCCGAAGCGATCGCTCGCAAGGCGCTCAACCACTACGCCGGCGCCGGCTACGAGCGCCAGGGCCCGGCGTTCAATGCCATCTTCTTCCGCAATCTGCTTCTGCTCCACGCGGCAAGCGGCGATGAGGCACTGCGCGCCACGATCATCGCGGCCATGCACACCTACGCCGACCACGCCTGGGCGCAGCGGCGCGACCGGCGCGACCTGTTCCGTTTCGCGCGCTCCGGCGTGACATTGCTCGACCAGAGCTCGATCACGCAGATCCTGGCCCTGCTGGCCTGGGATCCCGAGACGTACTGGAAGCTGGCCTAGCCCGCGGCGGGGAGCTGGACGCGCTTTTGAACAATATGTGTAGTCAATAGCGTCCAGGCCCGGCGGACACCGCCCTACGCCGTCCCACGCCATCCAGCAACGTCCCACAGCGGCCGACCCACCGCAATCCGGCAACACACCGTTCGACGAGTGGTCTAACCTGCATAGGAGCGGGTTCGGTGTCGGCATGGACGGCATCGTGGACCTGTAGCTGTGCCGGAGGGCTCGGCATGATTGGGGAGCACCCGTTCAGGGGCACTCCAGGAATGAGGGCCCGACCGCCCCGACAGGCCGGCGCACCACCCACGCCATGTACCCCGATGCTTCTTCAGCGCGACTTGGCGGCCAACGTGTGCCGCCCGCTCGGCGTGCCGGATCGCCGGCGCGCATGTCGACCGACGCGCTGACCGCGCCGTGGCCCGGCGGCCGCATCGCGGGCCCGCTGGTCGATGCGGCGCGGGGGATCGATCCCGAGACGCGGAGCCGTTTCGGCCCGATCGCGCTGGCGGCGTTGCTGTCCGCGCTGTGGCTGGTGATCGGTCCGCGGACGGCTGACTTCGCGGCGCAGGCGTACCACTCCAACTTCTTCACTCAGCATGGGTTTGCGCTGTGGGACAACCACTGGTTCGACGGCCATCTCTTCCCCGGCTACAGCCTGCTGTTCCCGCCCTTGGGAAGTGTCTTCGGCCCGCGCCTGGTCGGCGTGGCCGCGGTGCTGTGCTCGACGTTCGCCTTCAACTCGCTCGTCCGCCGACAATGGGGCGTCCGGAGCAGCACCGCCGCGTATTGGTTTGCCGCCGCCGCGGTCGGCGATCTGTACATCGGCCGGGTGACGTTCGCGCTCGGCTTCGCGTTCGGACTTCTGGCCGTGCTCGCCGTCACCCGCCGGAGCCGAGTGCTCACGGTCATTCTCGCCGCGTTGTGCGCGGCGGCCAGTCCGGTCGCGGGACTGTTCCTCGGCTTCGTGGCGGTCGCGGGCTGGTCGGTCCTCGGCCCCGGCCGTGTCGCCCTGCTGGCCCTGCCTGCGTTGGGGATGGCCGGGATGATGGGCGCCGTGTTCGGTGACGGCGGCGCCCAGCCGTTCGACCTGGCGGCCGCCATCGTCGACACGCTGCTGATCCTGCTCGTCGTCGTCTGCATGGATGACGGGCCGAGGGTCGTCCGTCGCGGCGCCGTTCTGTACGCCTGCCTGATACCCCTGTGCTTCATCGTGCCAAGCCCGATGGGCAGCAACATCGCCCGTCTCGGCGTGTTGCTGGCCGGCCCGTTGATGCTCCTGTCCACGCGCAACGCCCGCCGGCCGTTGGTGCTCGTGACCTGCGCCGGTCTGGCGATCTGGCAGCTGTGGGGACCGGTCACCGAGGTCGCCAAGACATTCGACAACCCGTCGACGAGCGCCGCGTACTTCGCGCCGCTGATCAGCTACCTCGACCGTGCCGGCGCTGCCTCCGGGCGCGTGGAGGTGGTGCCGACCGCGACCCGCTGGGAGTCGGTCTACGTCGCCGCCCACTTCGACATGGCCCGCGGATGGGAGACCCAGCTCGACGCCCGCTACAACGCCCTCTTCTACAGCGGCCGGCTCACGCCGCAGTCCTATCGCCGCTGGTTGCTGGCCAACGGCGTGCGGTTCGTGGCACTGCCCGACGTCGTGCTCGAGCGCTGGGGCCAGCGTGAGCTGAAGCTGCTCTCGAATCCGCCGTCCTACCTGCGGCTGGCCTGGCAGAACGCCCACTGGCGCGTGTTCGCGGTCACGGGCTCCGAGCCGCTGGTCAGCGGTCCCGGCCGCCTGATGCGGATGACCACCGCCGGCGTGGCGATCCGCGCCCGTGCCCCCGGCGCGATCCTGGTCCACGTGCACTACACGCGCTACCTGCACGCCACCGGGCCCGCCTGCCTGAGTGCCGGCGCAAGCCCGGAGCGATGGACGATCGTGAACGCGACCGCGCCCGGAGAGATCGACATCAAGGCGAAGTGGAGCCTGTCCGCGGCGCTCGGCACCCCCACGGCCTGCACCGCCCGCACCTCCGCGCCCGCCGGCAACTGAGGTCTTGGCGTCCCGACCTTAGACGCGGACCGCGACCGGCGGGCCGAGCGGCCCCGCCTGCGCGGAGTCCGGCGCCCTCAGGTCGACCGTCGGCAGCATCCGCTCCAGGAGCTCGAGCGCGGAGTGCTGCAACCATTCGAGCGTCGGAGCCAGCGCCTGGCGGGCGGCCTCGCGCCCGGCGGCGCGACTTGCGCCGGCCCTTGCCTCCCGCGCGATCGACGCCGCGGCATCGCCACCGGCTGCCCGCGCCGCCGCTCGGGCACGATCCCCGGCTGTATCGCCGACTCCCGAGCGGGCCGCTGCCCACGCCGCCGCGGCCGCCGTCGCCCAGGCCATCTCGCGCGCGGTCGCGCGGGCGGCGACGCCGGTGGCCAGCCACGTGACCGGACCGGCGCCCCAGGCTCCGCGGGCCTGGTGGCGCGCGAAGCGCAGCGCGTCGGATGCCGCCGGAAGGTCGCCGGCGGACGTGACGTCGGAGAGCGACCACAGCCGGTTCGCGGCATCGTCCAGGCCGGCCGCGGAGAGCCAGGTGGGCGTGTAGGTCCGGATCAGCCAATCCATGGCCCGCCATGCGCGCTGGTGATCGAGCCCGTCGTCGGCAGTTCCGATCGTGCGCGTCAGGTACGGCCGCAGCCGCTGGCGCGGACCGTCCTCGAGGCCGTCGTTCAGGGCGATGCAGAACGCACGGACAACCGGACTCACGCATTCCGGCTGGTCGGTGTGGGGCTCGCCGGCCAGATGACTGACCCACTCCATCGCGCACCGGCCCTGATCCGGCGTGGCGTGTGTCCCATACGAGAGCGTGTAATCGGTGCTCATCATGTCCTCCTGGGGGCGGCTGGACCTTGCCCGCATTGTGCCGTGCCAAGGACGGAAGTTCCAGGCTCGCGGCTGACCTACCCAAGCTGGACACCCCCTACACGCCGACTGGGCCGAGCACGGCGCCGGCGCCGTCCTACGCCCCGGCCGGTGAAAAACCTCGACATGAGGTCCGAGTGGTCTAGAACGTGTCCTTGCCCGCGGTGATCTGGGGCGGGGCGTTCGACGTGACGCCCGGCGTGACACCGAAATACTCGCCGCTGATCTTGCCGCCCTCGACGGTCAGCTTCAGAAAGCCGTACGCCGAGTCGTCGCCGTACTCGAACGTCACCCCGGGCGCGAGCTGCTCGCCGGCCTTGGCGCCGGGGGCGAGCCTGTGCAGGTTGTGGTAACCCGAGTTCCCGATCACGATGTACGGCACCGGGTGGGCGAGGTTGGTCCGGGTGAAGCGCTGATAGTCGTGCACGTGACCGGAGATCACGAGCTGCGGCAGGCGACCCGCGGCGGTGAACGCCGAGTCGAGTGCGGTCCCCATCTTGTGCGATCCGCCGTGGTGGGCGTCGACGCTGTAGGGCGGGTGGTGCAGCGTGACGATCAGCGGCAGCTTCGGGTCGGCGGCCTTGAGCTCACCCGTCAGCCAGTCGATCTGTGACTTCACCAGATGACCGCCGGAGGGCACGTTGGAGTACAGGCCGACGATCGTGACCGCTGCGCACTGGAGCGTCCAATCGCAGTACGGCTGCGTTTGCACATCCCGCTCGTACTCCTCGCTGCCGACGGGCAGGGTGGGCTCGGCGGCGCAGAAGTTCGCCATCCAGGTGTCGAGCGGGGTCCGCTTCGGATCGTCGGTCGTGTCGCCGTCGTGGTTGCCGGGGATGCTCAGGAACGGCACCGCCAGGTGCGCGTAGGCCTCGTAGAACTGAGGCGTCCACTGCGCTGCGTCGGCGTTGAAGTAGACGACGTCACCGACGCTGTAGACGAACGCCGGCGGCGACTGGGCCTCCATCGCCAGCGTGACCGCGTTCTGAGGGTTCGGGTCATTGATGCCGCCGTGATCGCCGATCACGAAGAACGACAGTGGCGTGGCCTCGTGCACGCCGAGGTCGGCGGCCTTGGCCCGACCGCCGTTCCCGGCCGGCAGCGGCTGCGTCGGGACGGTCGGCGGGAAGGTCTTCTGCAGTTGTTCCGCCGCGGTGGCGCGCGCGATTCCGACGCGTCGGGGCGCGACCTTACCGGCTGGACTCATCGATGTACTCCTCTGTCGAGTGGGGCCGGGACGGTACGCGAAACGGTGCGATACATCATCGGCGACCGCTGCGGATCGCCTCCTGCTCGGCGGCCGTGGGACCCCCGCCGCCGGCGCAGACGCCACGGTTCTCCGCCTGCGTCAAGGGCGAGCGCGGCCCGGCGACGAGGTAGTTGCTGTCGATCGTGCGCTGAATCGATCCCTCGTTCTTCTGGCCGGCGCCGATCTCGGTCGGAGTCGCGATCCCGAAGTGCCCCTGCCAGCATGCCCACGGGGTCTGGGCGAGGTCGACCAGCGGCGTGGTCTGCGCCCGGAAGGCGTACCGGCCCGAGCCGCACACGACCCAGTCGCCGGTGATGCCATTCGGTCCATGCGCATATCGCCGCCGCTCGCCGCAGTGCGCGTCGTAGCTGGGATGACCGCCGAAGGCGGCCTGGATGATCGGGTGCCCATCGTCGAAGGTGAGCTGCGGGCTCGCCCAGCGGTAGTACTCGCCCTCGTCGCTGTGGCGGGCCATGTACAGCCATTGCGGCGCCAGGGTGTGGCGGATCGAGCAGCACGGTCGACGTGCTCCCAGTCGCCCTGGTGCAGATCGGTGTTGACCACATCGCCCGCCAGCGGCGCAGCGTTCATCAGGTCGCGCGTGGAACAGCCGTCGGGTAGTAGTTGTAGGGGTAGAAGAACCAGTACTGGAGACGCGAGCAGGCCGGCGGGCACGGCAGGATCGCGAGCCGGGTAGCGCGAGAGGTTGGCGGACCGCCCGCGTAGTAGAAGTAGATCTGCGCGCTGCTCCACGGATCGAGCGTGCCCGGGTCCGCGAGCCAGCTGTGCAGCGCGGGCAGCGGTGCTCTGCAGCCCCCGCTGCCCGCGCATGAACGCCGCCCGTTGGCCCGTCGGGTCGGCGTTCAGAGGAGGATCGGCCGGATACTGGAGGAAGTCGTCGGGGTGCTGCCCGACGGATTCAGATCGGCCGGCGTCGGCGCTCGGACGGCGCAGACGCCGGGCACGTGATGGAGGCACGTCGGCTGACCGGCCGCTCCGAGGTCGGCGAGCAGCGCACCGACCGAGACCGGCCAGAAGCGATCGGCGACGGTGACCAGGATCGTCGGCTGGTACCGGCGCGCGAGTGCGGCGATCCCGGGAGTCGTCTGCTCGATCGGCGGCTCGCCGTCGCCGGCGCGGCCGTTCGGCGGCGCCGGCCCGGCGATCACGCCCGCACCGAGTGCGGGAGCCGCGAAGCCGATGCTGGGAGGCCGGAGCGACGAGCCCGCGCATGTCGGGCGTGCGGCTCTGAGCTCGGGATGGATCCAGGTCGGCGTGGCGGCATCGATGCCGAGGGCGTGCAGAGCGAGGGTCGGCAGCGAGGACTGGCGGCCCGAGTCCACGACGAACGGCCCGCCGCCCGTGGCCACGCCGGCGATCCGGCCGGCCGGGGTGAACGAGACCGCCTCGTCGGTCGAGGTCGCATCGGCCAGCGGCGTGCACGTCACCATGTAGAGGCCGGCGCTCGTGCGGGCGAGGTAGCCGCCCGAGCGCGTCCCCGCCGCCGTCGTGACGGTCGTGTGCGAGAAGGCGACCGGCGGGACGGCGTAGTACGCGAGCCCGACCAGCGCGTAGATGGTGAGCAGGATCCACGGCAGCGGCGAGAAGACGAACTCGAGCTTCGAGCCCGGCGGACTGTGAGTGCGACCGAACAGTCGTCCCAGCGTGGCGATTCCGGCCCAGGTCAGGATCAGCAACCCGAGCGGCGCCGAGCACAGCATCGCCACCACGACCACGATCGCCCACAGGATGGCGTGGATCACGCGGCCGCCCCGCAGGGGCCCGATCAGCACCAGGACGACGGTGGCGAGGATCGAGAGCACGGCCCATGGCCCCAGCAGCGCCCACCACAGGCCGGGCTGGATCTGGTCGATCAGCGGCTCGAGGAGCCGCGCTCCGGCCAGGCCGAGCGCAGCGGCGAGAACGCCGACGTTGAAGCCGGCGATGACGCGCACGAACGGATCGCCGGGCGGCTTCTGGGCCGGAGGCGCGTCCGGCGCGGGAGGCGCCGGAGGCGCGGCGCGCGCAGCGGCCCGGCCCGAGGTGACGACCGCGTGCCACTGCGGAGAGCGCTGGTCCCACGTCCACGCGTGCGTCGCCCACGCCACGGCGCACATGACGGCGAAGGCGGCCGCCATCAGCAGCACCGTCCGCAGCCCCGTGGCCAGCAGCACCTTGTCGTCGATCACCGGCAGCGACGCATCGATCGGGAGCCGCGCGGCGGTGAGCCGGACCCAGGTCACCAACCAGCCGATCACGTAGACGTAAACGGCCAGGGCGACCGAGAAGGCGGCGACCTTGACGAAATCGCGCGCGTCCGATCGCCATGCGTCCATCTGCGGATCATGTCCGAACCGAGGGCAGCAGGGAGCCGAGGCTCGGGCGAGGACGAGCGACAATATGTTTCGCCTCGAGCGTCCACGTCCCGTGTCACCGCGCCCCTGATCACCCATGACTGACCTCAGCGGCACTCGCGCGCTCGTCACGGGCGCCTCCAGCGGTCTCGGACGGGCGATGGCCGAAGCGCTGCTGCAGGCCGGCGCCGACGTCGCGATCACCAGCCGCGACGGCTCCCGCGCGGCGGCGGTCGCCGGCGAACTCGGCCGCGGCGCGGTCGGGATCGCGCTCGACGTCCGCGCCGAGGCCTCCGTGCGGGTCGCCGTGGAGGAGGCCTACGAGCGGCTCGGCGGCGTGGAGGTGCTGGTCAACAACGCCGGGATCGGCATGCGGAGCGTCAACCCGCGCTTCCTCACCCACCCGCAACCGTTCTGGGAGGTCACGGCGGACGGGTTCCGCGATGTCGTCGAGACGAAGATCACCGGCTCGTTCCTCGTCGCCCGCGCCGTCGTCCCGCGCATGCTCGCGGCGGGCGGCGGCCGGCTCGTGGCGATCTCGATGAACGAGGCGACGATGGTTCGCGGCGGCTTCGTGCCCTATGGCCCCGCCGGCGCCGGCGTCGAGGCTCTCGCTCGCGTGATGGCCGCCGATCTCGCCGACACCGCGGTGGCGGTGAACATCCTCCTGCCCGGAGGCGCGACCGCCACCGGCATGGTCCCCGATGACTTCCCGACCCAGGAGCGGGCCCGGCTGCTCGACCCGGCCATCATGGGACCGCCGATCGTCTGGCTCGCCTCACCCGCGGCGGCCGGGGTCCACGGTGAGCGGATCGTGGCCACCGAGTTCGACGACTGGCTGGCGCGGCGGCGCTGAGATCAGCGGACCGGGCCGGGGATCGCCCCGGACTCGCCGACCCCAGGCCGCGGGAGGAGCGCCGGTGCCGGCGTGGAACCAGGCTGCATGGGCCCGGGCCGACTGCACGCGCTCGTGGACGGCGTGTTCGCGATCGCGATCACGCTCCTCGTGCTCGACCTGCCCCGGCCGGTGGACTCGGCTCGTCTGACCCACGACCTCCTGCACGAGTGGCCCACCTATGTGGCCTACCTGGTCTCGTTCGTGACCATCGGCATCGTGTGGATCGAGCACCACGGCATGATGAGCGCCGTGCGCGAGGTCAATCGCCGCTTCCTCGAGCGCACGCTGCTGTTCCTGCTGTTCGTCTCGATCATCCCCTGGCCCACCTCGATCGCCGCCGGATATGCCGATCACGGGTCCCAGGCCCGGCCGGCCGCCGTGCTCTACGCGACAACGATGCTCCTCATGGGCGTGTCGTTCAGCCTCAGCTGGCGGTACCTCGCCGAGCATCCGAGCCTCGTCGCGCCCCCCGCGCGCGCGGCGTTCCCGGCGGGCTTCCGGCGCGCACTGGCGGGCGGCCTCGTCTACCTCGTGGCGATCGCCGTGGCCTTCGTGAGCCCAGCGGCGTCGTTTGCGATCGACGCCCTGATCGCGCTCTACTTCGCCGCGTCCAAGAGCGAGGTCCCGGGCCTGATTCAGCGCGCCGCGCGCGCCGAGGCCACGCCGCCCGCGTAACCTCGCCCGAGGCGTATCCAGCGAGCCCTCAGCGCTGGACGCGGTTCCACTCGACCCACCCCACGCCGCTGCGCCCGTCATCGGTCCGCACGCGACACAGCGCGCGGGGGAAGTACGAGAGTCGCCCGTCGGGCGCCTCGAGCCGGATCGCCCCGAACGCGATCGGCTCGACATCGATCGCGAGCTCGTCGGGGCCGGACACGATGCGCGCGCTCGTGACGAGCTCGTTCGCGGCCACCTCCGCCGTGGCGGTGACGGACTCGATCTCCGACAGCTCGCCGTCACGCTGGACGTAGCCGACCCCGTATCCCGGCATCTGGGGCACGCCGACGGCGTGCGTGTGGGTGCCGTCATCGAGGTGGAGCGCGCTCCACATCCAGTCGATCGCCCACCAGTCGCGCCCGCCCCAGGAATGGTCGCGCTGTCCGGGACCCGCAAACGCGATCTCCTCCTCGCCGATGCGCATCGTGCCGCTCACGCGACAGGGAATCTCGTAGCGCGTGGACTGCCGCCACGCATACGGGATCGCGACCGTCTCCCAGACCAGGTCGAAGCGCACGGCCAGCGGCTCGCCCGCCTCTCCGCGCAGTGGAGCCGACGGGTCGGCGTGGGCCTGCGCGATCCCGTCGAGGGAGACCCGAAAGCGCCGCAGCGGCACCTCGCAGTGCTGCTCGGCATGGAGCCCCTCGATGTGAATGGCCTGGGCGTCGTCATCGGCAGCCGGGAGGGGCGCGGCTGCGTTGACGAGCATGATCGACGGCCGGCCGGGACCGCACACACAGGCCGTGTACAGGCAGGTGTCCTCGTTCGGCACGCGACCGGTGCGCACGTACAGGCCGAGATCGGCGGCGTCGCTGACGGCGTCGAAGTACCAGCTCTCGTTCCAGAGCTGCTCGGGGCCGGCGGGATGGCGGCCCTCATCCTCGGGCTCGGGACGCAGCGCCGGTGGACGCGCCGCCCCCGGCGCAGGCAGCAGCGAGAGCGCTTCGAGGTCGAGCACCTGCTGGGCATTGCGCTCGAGCCAGGTCATGAACATGTCGTCGCCCCGCTCGGTGCGCACCACGACCATCGAGGCGGCGATGGTCATCAGGATCCCGTGGAAGGTCTGGCGGCGGTACTCCTCCCAGCAATGCTCCCAGGACAAGTCCCTGACCCCGTGGGCGAGCAGCTCGCCGTGGTAGAGCGCGACGAGCTCGCGTTCGTGGGCGCGACGATCCTCGACGCCGAGCCCACCGCCGATGAAGTACGCGGCATCGACCATCGCCGGGCCCCAGGAGACGGTCTGCCAGTCGACGACCCAGCACCGCTCGTCGCCGAAGAGAAGATTGTCGAGCCGGTAGTCACCGTGGACGAGGCCGAGCGGCGGCCGCCGGTCCTGGCGCCCAGGCATCGAGGCTCGGCACGAAGCGCTCGCAGACCGCGGCGTGCTCGGATGAGATGCGATCGCGGTAGCGCTCCAGGAACCGTGGCAGCAAGGCCGAGAGCAGCGCGCGGTCGAGCGGGTTGGGCTGGTTCAGCCACTCGGCGGCGCCGACCGCGAGGTCGCCGAGGACGGGAGCATGGACCCGCGCGAGCTCGACCAGAGCCAGGCGGGCCTCCGCGACGCTGCAACCGGCGATCTGGTCCCCCACCGTCGCACTCAGATCTTCGAGCACGAGCGTGAACCAGCCCTCCCCGGCGTCGTACTCGGCCAGATGACAGCCGGGGAGGGACTCGCCGATGCGGCCGGCGAGATGACGGTAGAAGGAGATCTCGCGCAAGTAGGCCCCCAGGCCGACCCCGGTGGCCCGGCTCGTCGGGTCCGCCGCCGCGAGCTTGACCACGACGGTGCCGGCGTCGCCGTCGGCGGAGGCGAACGCGACCCGGTAGCTCTGACTCATCTGTCCCGTCCCGATGGGCTCAACCGCCTGCAGCTCGATCCCGGGCCGGCCGAGAGCCCCCGCGAGCCACTCCGACGTCAGGTCCTGCGCAGTTCTGATGATCGGGGCCGGCGTCACACCCGACAATCTCTCCGAGGAGCGCTGTGCGCGTCAAGGGCGCGCGCGGTCGCCGGGCCCCTCACCCGAGCGTGAGGCTGTACTGAGTGAGCATCAGAGCCAGGTCCTCGCTCCATTCCTCACCGCTCACCGTCCATCCGCGGCGCTCGTAGAAGCGCCGCGCCCGCGCGTGCAGCGACGGAGTGAACAGGCGGGCACGCGCGTAGCCCTGCCCCCGCAGTGCCTCGGCCGCAGCGTCGTGCAGCCGCGATGCCACCCCTCGGCCCCACCATTCGGGTAGCACGAAGAGCTGCCACAGATGACCCAGGCCCGGGATCAGCGCGCGCTCCGCGTCGGGCCGGCGCGGCCCGCCGGCCGCGAGCTCACGCGCAGGCACGAAGGCGACGTGACCGACGGGAGAGCCACCGGACAGCGCCAGCATCGCCCATGTCCCCGGATCGGCGAGCCGCGCGACGGTGCGGTCGCGGGCGGCCGTCGCGTCCGGGGCTTGCCAGCCCAGGGGCGCGAACGCGACGTAGGAGTCGAACCCGGACTGCACGTTGGCCAGCATCGCGTCCGCGTCGCCCACCGAGGCTCGCCGGGTATCGATGGCCCCCTGCACGGCCGCGATTCTGACGCACCGTCAGCGCCACACACCTCGCGAACGTCAGCGCGGTTCGGACCGCCGGTCGCGCGCTAACGTTGAGGAATGGGTGTGTCCAGGCCCCGGGTATGCATCGTCGGGGCCAGCGTGGCGGGGGTCGAGGCGTTGCTGTGGGCCGGCGATGCGCTCGGCGACCGCGCCGAGCTGCGGCTGATCGCGCCCGAGCACGAGTTCCGCTACCGCCCGATGAGCTCGGAGTCTCTGTTCCGGCCCGCCGGCGAACACGGATTGGCGATCGCCGATCTCGTCGCCGAGGCCGGGGCGTCGTGGGTGGCCGACCGCGTCGATGCCGTCCACCAGCGCGAGCGCCAGCTGCTCACCCGCGACGGCGACGTCTACGACTTCGACTACCTCCTGATCGCGGTCGGTGCCCAGGCGAAGCGGGCGGTGAGCTTGGGCTACGTGTGGGAGCGCGGGCATGATCCCGGCTTTCTCGACCGCACGATCGCCGAGGTTGCCGCCGGCCAGGTTCGCAGCGTCGCCGTGGTCGTGCCACGCGGCGCGCGCTGGCCGATCCCGGCCTACGAGCTCGCGCTGGTGCTGGCGTGGACGGCGGCCGGGACCGGCGCGCGGATCGCCCTGGTCACCCCCGAGGAGCACCCGCTCGCCGCGCTCGGACCCGACGCCACGGACGCCGTGGCGCGCGAGCTCGACGCCGCGGGCGTGGAGACGATCAGCGGGGTCGAGCTGCTCGACGAGCCGCGCCCGGAGGACCAGCCCATCCGTCCCACCGACCTCGTGCTCCTGCCCCAGGACCCCGACGCGCGAGCCGGGTCGCTGACCGGCCGCCCGACCGATCCCGCGCGCCTGCGCCTCGGTGAGGGCTCCCCGGTTCACTACGACCGCGTGATCTCGCTGCCCACGATCGTCGGGCCGTTCCTGGCCGGGATCGCCGAGGATGCCACCGGCTTCATCGAGGTCGACGACGGCCTCAAGGTGTGCGGCGGTGATCGGGTGTGGGCCGCGGGCGGCTGCGTCGCGGCGGCGCTCGAGCACAGCGCGCTCGGCGCCCGGCAAGCCGACACTGCGATCGCCGCGATCGTGGCCGCGGTCACCGGCGAGCCACGCACCGATCCGCCGGCGCCCGCGGGCGCGCCTGAGCTCACCGGGATCCTCTTGACCGGGCATCGCGACCAGTGGCTGGCCGCGAATCCAGCCGGGACGCTCGAGCCCTCCACCCGGTGCCTGTGGTGGCCACCGGGACGAGCCGTCGGGCGGATGCTCGCCCAACGGATCGCCGCCTGGGACCCATCGCTCCAGCATGCGCTGCCCGCCCACCCGAACGGGCTCTTGATCCGCGTGCCGGTGGCGCTGGGCTGCAACCACACGCCGTCGGTCACTGCTGGTGACGCGGTCACCGACGAGGTCCGCGCCGCTCGAGCGCACGACATCGAGAACCGCCAGCTGCTCGCCGTCAAGCGGCGGGAGCGCGCCGCCGGCGCGGAGATCCGGGCGATGGACGCGGGGCTCCACACGCTCGCCGAGCACGAGCAGGAGGCGATCCGCGAGCTCAAGCAGCACGGCTACCTGACCCACCACGCCCCGGTCTGAGCCGGGTGAGACTACGCGGGCGGCGCCGCGATGAAGGCGTCGAGGCCCGCCCGGGCCTCACGCTGCACCTTCGCCCGGAGCATCGGCGTCCAGCCCAGCGCGAGCCCGACCGGCCCGAGCGCCTGACGGGCCCAGGCATAGAAGGAGAAGTGATCCGTGTGCAGCGCGATCAGGCCGTCGTCGAACGTGAACTCGGCCCGGACGTCGTTGTGCACCCGCCGGCCGGTGGAGAAGGTGTAATCGGCGAGCCAGTGGGCGCGGCCGCTGCGGTCGTTCGCCTCGTAGCCGGCCAGCTTCACTTCGAGGTCCTTGGCGCGACCGGTGAGCATCCGCCACATGTCTCCGGGCTCTCGCCCGATCAGGTCGGTGAAGACCGGGTCGGAGAAGCGCGCATCGGGGGCGTAGCACGCCGCCATGACCTCTCCCTGCCGCTCGGCGAAGGCGGCGTAGAAGCGCGCGATCAGCTCTTCGTTAGGGTGGGCCACACGCGGACGCTACCAACACCGCGGGCCAACTCGAGGAGGCAGACGTGCCAGACGCATCGGAGACCCCTGACCTCAGCGTGCGCGTGCTGGCCGACGGCGCGGCGATGCCGACCTTGGGCCTGGGGGTCTGGCAGGTGCCGGACGGACCCGAATGCGAGAACGCGGTCCGGTGGGCGCTCGAGCTCGGCTACCGCCACATCGACACCGCCCAGGCCTACGGCAACGAGGCCAGCGTCGGCCGGGCGCTGCGCGACAGCGGCGTGCCCCGTGAGGAGGTCTTTCTCACGACCAAGTTCTATCCGGGGCACAGCGACGCCGCGGCCGAGGCGGAGGGGAGCCTGCGGCGGCTCGGAGTCGACCAGCTCGACCTGTACATCATCCACTGGCCGCAGAAGGGCCCGACCTGGGCCTGGCCGGGGATGGAGGAAGCCCATCGACGCGGCCACGCCCGGTCGATCGGCGTCTCGAACTTCAGCGTCGAGGAGCTCGAGCAGGTGAGCGCCGTGGCCACCATCCCGCCGGTCGTCGACCAGGTCCAGTTCAGCCCCTTCGAGTACCGGCGTGCCCTGCTCGAGGCATGCACCGAGCGCCGGATCGCGCTCGAGGCCTACAGCCCGCTCGGGACCGGGCGTCACCTGTCAGATCCCGTGGTGGGCGAGATCGCCGAGCGCGCCGGACGGACGCCGGCTCAGGTCCTGATCCGCTGGTGCCTGCAGCGCGGGACGATCGTGATCCCGAAGTCGACCCGTCGCGAGCGGATCGCCGAGAACGGCGGGGTCTACGACTTCGCCCTCGCCGACGCCGACATGGCAGCCCTCGACGGCCTCGATCACACCGGCGGCACCGACCACGCCCGCGAGCAGAAATGGTGGTGAGGACGACCGGAGCGCGCCCGCTGACGCCGAGAGCTCTAAGGGCTGAGCTCCCGCTCCGCCGCCGCCCACGCCTGCGCCCAGATGGCCTTGGCCGGGCGGCCGAGTGCGGCGGCCGCGCGCGTGACGTCATCGTGCTCGGGCGCGATGTTGACCACCTCGGTGCCGAGACGGCCGACCTTGACCGCGACGGGCTCGCCGTCGACCGAGACGGAGTGCCGCTCGCGCGCGAGCTCCCAGCGGAGAACCGGCAGGAGGCGCACGCCGAGAGTTGTCGTGTGGCGGAGCATCGCCTCCGCCACTGCGCGCTCGCGGTCCGGGCGTGCGACGGCGGTGAGCACCACCCCGGGCCGGCCCTTCTTCATCTGCACCGGGGCGACCCAGGCGTCGAGCGCCCCAGCGGCCCGACACGCGGCCGCGGCGTCGGCCACGAGCTCGCCGGAGAGATCGTCGAGCGTGCACTCGACGAGCACCGCGGGCCGGCGAGCGTCGGCCCCATCGCCGTCTGACGCGATCCCGAGCAGCACCCTGACGAGGTTGGGCCGCTCGACGGGATCCCGGGCGCCGGCGCCGTAGCCGACGGCCTCGAGCGTCAGTGCCGGCACCGGTCCGAAGCGACCCTCGGCCAGCGCCGCCGCGAGCGCGGCGCCGGTGGGGGTGACCAGCTCGTTCTCGCCATCGACGCCATACAGCGGGACGCCACGGAGCAGCTCCAGCGTGGCCGGCGCGGGGAGCGGGAGCACGCCGTGCGCCGCCGGCACGAAACCGCGCCCGACCGGAAGCGGGGAGCAGATGACCCGCTCGACCTCGAGCGACTCGAGCGCCAGCGCCACTCCGCACACGTCCGCCAGCGCGTCGACGGCGCCGACCTCGTGGAACTCGACCTCCTCGGGCGCACACCGGTGAACGCGAGCCTCGGCATGCGCGAGCCGGCGAAAGGTCTCCTGTGCACGTGCCTGCGCGCGCGGTGCAAGCCCGGCGCGATCCACGATGCCCCGCACGTCAGCCCAGGTCCGATGCCTGTGCTCAGGCGCCGCGATCACCCGCACCGACACGGCGGCCAGTCCGTGTCGCTCGGTCGCCGTGACGGCGAGGTCGAGCCCGTCGATGGCCAGTCCGCGAAGCCCCGCGCGCACCACGTCCACGGAGGCGCCGGCGTCGAGCAGCGCACCGAGCAGCATGTCCCCGGCGATCCCGCCGATCGCGTCGACGTACAGCAGCCGCCGCGTGCTCACACGGCGCCCGCGGCGGCACGCGCGATCCGGGCAGCGATCGTCGCCGCACCGAACCCGTCGTCGATGTTGACGACGGCCACGCCCGGCGCGCACGAGGTCAGCATCGCCAGCAGCGCCGGGATGCCGCCGGCGGCGACGCCGTAGCCGGTGCTCGTGGGCACGGCGATCACCGGTGCGGCCACGAGCCCGCCGACCACCGAGGCCAGAGCGGCGTCGTGCCCGGCGACGACAACGACGCAGTCCGCGGCGCGCAGGTCGTCGAGCGCCAGCGCCAGTCGGTGCAGTCCGGCGACACCGACGTCCTCCTGCACCCGGACTCCGGCGCCGAACAGGCGGGCGCAGGTGGCCACCTCGCGGAGCACCGGACCGTCGGCGGTGCCGGCCGAGACCACCGACACGGTGCCGGCGGGCTCGGGCACATCGCGGGCGATCCACACGAGCCGCGCGCCGTCGTCCACCTCGACCTCGCCGACGGCTTCCCGCACGGCCGCACGCACCGCCGCGTCGGCCCGGGTGACGAGGATCGTCTCGTGACCGCGGTCGCGCAGCGCGGTCACGATGGCCGCGACCTGCTCGGGCTCCTTGCCCTCGGCGAGCACCGCCTCGGGCACGCCCTGGCGCTCGCCGCGCCGAGCGTCGAGCCGGGCGAAGCCCAGGTCCAGGAGCGGCGCGCGGGTCAGCCGCTCCTCGGCCGCCTCGGGTGAGAGCTCGCCGCGGGCGAGCCGCTCGACGACCTCGCGTAGCTCTGCCCGGGACATCGCGCCCAAGTGTAGTCCCGGCCTGCGCACCCGCCGAGACGCGGGACCCTGTTCACCGCAGCCGGAACAGGTCCTCTCCGGCGTCCGCCACGACCAGCGTCTCCGGGTCGGCCGCCCACGCCGCGGGGTCGATCCCGGCCGGGTCCAGATAGTCCAGGTTGACCGCGCGGGTCTGCTCCTCGGGGATGCCGGTCGCGAGGGTGACGGTGACCCGATCGCGCTCGCCGTGCACCACGTCGTAGGTCCCCACGCCGCGCAGATGGGTGGAGTGCGCGAGGTCGCCCCAGTGGTACCCCTTGAACCGGTCCCACTGCTTGACGAAGTAATCGCGACAGTGGTAGCCGATCTCGGCGACGGCCGGATGCGTGGCGCTGATCTCGCGAATGTGCGGCGCGTAGAGCACCACCTGCCCGCCGTCGGCCACGATCGGCTCGACCTTGTAGAAGCCCTTGGCCCCGGTCCACATGTCGTCGTACTTCTCGGGGATCAGGGACAGGACCCGGCGGACGGGCGCGTCGAGGTAGAGGATGTGGGCGGCCGCCGACACCTCGCTGGCCGCTTCCCAGGCCGAGCCGGGATCGCCGAATGCGATCGAGTGCAGCTCACGGGGGGAGCGCGACTTCGTGACCAGGCACAGCGCCAGGCGCTCCACTCCCAGCAGCGACGCAGCCTCGTCGATCAGCGCACGGACCGGGGTGATGCCTCGGGTCCCGATCACCTCGGCATTGGTGATCAGCGCTCCGAGCCAATGCGAGAGGTCGATCAGCTCCCGGCCGGACACACCGGGGAAGAGATACTTGTTGCCGCCGGAGAAGCCAACCACCTCATGCGGGAAGACGGGGCCGACGATCAGCGTGACGTCGTGCTCGACGACGGCGCGATTGACCCGCACGCTGACCGAATGGCGCAACATGCCGTCCGACAGCTCGGCGATCCGGTCCTCGGAGATCGTGCCGACGTCGACGAACGTGGCCGGATCCCACCAGGCATGGTTGAGCACGGTCATGGCCGGATATCGCGCGCGCAGCGCGGCGGGCTCGTAGCCGAGGTGAGCGGCCAGCGCCGGCTCGCTCATCGCCGCATGGGTTCCGAGCGCGATCAGCACGGTGAGGCGGCTGACGCGACCGTGGAGCGCGCCGTGGACCGCGGAGAGCACCAGCGGCAGCGGAGCGCTGCGGGTGCCGTCCGGAACCAGGACGCAGACGCTGCGGCCGTCGAGATCGGCCCGCCCGAGCTGCTCAGCCACGAAGCGGGCGACCTGCTCATCGGTCAGGACCCCGTCGGCCCCGCCGATCTGGACCGCTGCGAGGGCCGGCGTTCCTGGGCTCACCGTGTCTGTCATCTCCGACCTCGAGCGGCGCGTGGAGCGGGCGCATCACGCGCGCTTGCCTCCTCGCGCCGACATGCTCCACTATACGGGCGTGGCCGTCGCCGACTCCGCGCTGGTGCTGCATCCGGACCGGCTGCTGCCCGCCGATCCCGGCCTGCGTGCGATCGCGCGGCGGCTGTACGAGACGGTGCGTGAGCTGCCGTTGATCTCGCCGCACGGCCACGTCGATCCGGACCTGCTGCTCGACGACCGTGCCGTTCCCCGATCCGGCGACGCTGCTCGTGACGCCCGACCACTACGTGACCCGGCTGCTGCACGCCGACGGCGTCGCCCTGGAGGCGCTCGGCGTCGGGCAGGGACCTCTCTCGGAGGAGGCGGCGCGCGCGGTGTGGCGACTGCTGTGCGAGCGGTGGACGTTGTTCCGGGGCACCCCGGTCCGCTTCTGGCTCGAGGCCGAGCTGGGCGAGATCTTCGACGTCACCACGCGTCCGTCGGCCGAGACGCGCGGACGACATCTTCGACCAGGTGGCCGAGCGGCTCCGTGAGGACGCGTATCGCCCGCGGGCGCTGGCTCGACCGATTCCGGATCTCGGTCCTGGCCACGACGGACGACCCGTGCTCGGACCTCGCGGCGCATGCCGCGCTGGCCGCCGAGCCGGGGTGGCCGGAGCGCGTCATCCCGACCTTCCGGCCCGACCGCTACCTCGAGCCGGCTGAGCCCGGATGGCGCGAGGCGATGGCGCGACTCGGGGAGGTCGCGGGCATCGATACCGGTGACTACGCCGGCTATGTGCGCGCACTGGAGGAGCGGCGCCGGCACTTCATCGCGCCACGGCGCGACCTCGGCCGACCACAGCCACGCCGACGTGCGCACCGACCCGCTCGATCCCGCCGACGCCGCGCGCATCTATCGCGCCGCGCTCGCGGGCGACGCCACGCCCGAGGAGGCCGTGGCCTTCCGGCGGCACATGCTGCTGGAGATGGCCCGAATGTCCTGCGAGGACGGACTGGTGATGACGCTGCATCCCGGGCGTCCGGCGCAACCATCACGGGCCGACATTCGCGCGCCTCGGCGCCGACACCGGGCACGACATCCCGATCCGGATCGAGTTCACCGACGCGCTGCGCCCGCTGCTGGAGCGCTTCGGCACCCATCCCGGCTTCCACCTGGTCATCTTCACCGTCGACGAGACGGCGTGGTCACGCGAGCTCGCGCCGCTGGCCGGGTTCTACCCGCGGTCTACGTCGGGCGTGCCGTGGTGGTTCCTCGACGCGCCCGACGCGATCCGGCGCTTCCACGCCGCCGTCACGGAGACGGCCGGCTTCTCGCGCACGTCGGGCTTCGTCGACGACACCCGCGCGTTCTGCTCGATCCCCGCCCGCCACGACATGTCACGGCGGATCGACGCTGGCGTGCTGGCTCGGCTGGTGGCCGAGCACCGACTCGACGAGGACGAGGCGGTCGAGACCGCCCTCGACCTCGTCAGCGGCCGCCCGACCGCCGTGTTCAAGCTGTGACGGTCCCGCGGCTCTCGCGCGCCGCCGGGCAGGGGCGCGCCGCGGCGCCGGTGCGGCTTGCTGCACCTGGGTCTGGGCAACTTCTTCCGCGCGCACCAGTGCTGGTACACCGAGCACGCCGCAGACGCCGCGGAGTGGGGCTACGCGGCGTTCACCGGCCGCGACAGCAGCTCCCGGGTCGCGGAGCTGAACCGGCAGGAGGGCGTGTACACGCTGGTGTCACGCGGGGCCCGACCGCGGACCACTTCGAGGTGGTCGGCAGCCTGTCGCGTGCCCATGTGGCCGGCGACCACGACGCATGGCTGCGGTACTTCGCGCGCCGACGATCTGGCCGCCGTGACGATCACCGTGACCGAGGCCGGCTGGCTGCGCGGCGCCGGCGGCGGCCTCGACACCGACCGCCCCGACGTTCAGGCCGAGCGTCGGCGGCGCTGCGCCGCGACCCGCACCGGCACCGTGCGCGACCGCGCCGGCGCGCCTGGTCGCCGGCCTCGCCGCCCGGCGGCGGGCGGGCGCCGGTCCGCTCGCGCTCGTGCCGTGCGACAACATCCCGGGCAACGGCACGCTCGCCCGGCGGGTCCTCGGTGACCTGGCCGAGCTCGTCGACGCCGAGGCTGAGCGCATTCGCTCGAGCGGTCGGTGGCCGTGGTGAGCACGATGGTCGACCGGATCACGCCGCGCACGACGCCGGCGGACCTTCGTGGTCGTGCAGTCGTCCACCGGGTTCGACGACCGCTGCCCGGTGGTCACCGAGCCGTTCGCCGAGTGGGTGCTGAGCGGCGCCTTCCCCGGCGGGCGCCCGCGGCTGGGAGGACGCCGGGGCTCGGTTCACCGACGACGTGACCCCGTACGAGAACCGCAAGCTGTGGCTCCTCAACGGCGCCCATTCGCTGCTCGCGTACGCCGGGTCGATCCGGGGCCACCGGACCGTCGCCGGAGGCGATCGCCGACGAGACCTGCCGCGCGTGGGTCGAGGAGTGGTGGGCCGTGGCCTCGCCGCACCTCGCTCAGCCCGCCGAGGCGATCGCCGCCTACCGGACGGCACTGCTAGAGCGGTTCGCCAACCCCCGCCTCGCGCGACCGGCTGGAGCGGATCGCGGCCGACGGCTCGCAGAAGCTCCCGATCCGCATCCTGCCCGTGCTGCGCGGCCGAGCGCGCCGCCGGCCGCCTGCCCGACGGCCGCGACGCGCGTGCTCGCGGCGTGGGTGTGCCACCTGCGCGGGATCGGCGCTCCCATCGACGATGCCCGCGCCGACGAGCTCGTGCCGCTGGCCGCGGGCGACCTGCGAGAAGGCGGTGCCGCGGGTGCTCGGCGCGCTCGACCCCGCGCTCGGCGCCGACGACGATGTCGTGGCGATGGTCCTCGAGCAGACCGGGCAGCTCTCCCGCGGCGGCGCAGGGTGACGGCGGTGGCGCCCGGACAGGTGATCATCGGGCTCGACGTGGGCACGACCGACGTCAAGGCGGCAGCGTTCGGGCTGGGATCGTCGTGGCGCGCCATGGCCTACCGCGAGTACCCGCTGCTCGCGCCGTCGCCCGGTCAGGCGGTGCAGGATCCGCCCGCGCTGCTGAGCGCCTGCGGCGAGGCGCTGGCCGAGTGCGTCGCGCTCGCGGGCTCCGCGGAGGTGGTGGCGATCTCCGTCGGCGCCGCGATGCACGGACTGATGGCCCTCGACGGCGAGCTGCGCCCGCTCACGCCGCTGATCACCTGGGCCGACGCGCGGGCGCGGGAGGAGGCGCGGGGACTGCGCGCCTCCGGGCAGGCCGGGGAGCTGCATGCGCTCACCGGCGCGCCGGTGCATCCGATGACCCCGTTGACGAAGCTGCTGTGGTTCTCGCACCGCGACCGGGACACATGGGCGAGTGCGCGCTGGTGGATCGGCCTCAAGGACTACGTGCTCGAGTGGCTGACCGGCGAGCTCGTGACCGAGCTGTCCTCGGCGTCGGGCACCGGCCTGCTCGACATGTCCACGCGCACATGGAGCACGCAGGCGCTGGAGCTGTGCGGCCTCGATGCCGAGCGGCTCCCGCCGATCGTGGCCACGACCACGGTGCTCGGGCTCGGCGCGACCGCGGCCCGCACCGTCGGACTGGCGGCCGGTACGCCCGTCGTCGTGGGCGCAGGCGACGGGCCGCTCGGCAACCTCGGCACCGGAGCGCTCGTGCCCGGCGTCGCCGGCCTCTCGCTCGGCACCAGCGGGGCGGTTCGGATGGCGGTGAGCGAGCCCCGGGTCGATGCCGGGCGGACGCTCTTCTGCTACGCCCTGACCGACGCGCTGTGGGTCGTCGGAGGGGCGATCAGCAACGGTGGCTCAGCGATCCGCTGGGCCGGCAGCGCGCTCGCGCCCGACGTGCAGGCCGCCGCCGGCGACCAGGGTCCCGATGCCGCCGTGCTCGCGCTCGCGGCGAGCGTGCCCGCGGGCTGCGACGGGCTGGTGATGCTCCCCTACCTGCTGGCCGAGCGCGCGCCGCTGTGGGAGCCGGACCTCCCGGGCGCGTACCTCGGCCTGCGCCGCGGGCACACTCGCGCGCACCTCGTCCGCGCGGCGGTGGAAGGCGTATGTCTGCAGATGCGCACGATCCTCGACCAGCTCGACGCGGTCACGCCGGTCGACTCCGTGCGGGTCACCGGCGGCGTCTTCCGCTCCGCGCTCTGGCGCGAGGTGACGGCGGCAATGCTCGGCCGCTCGATCGACGTCGTCGGCAATGCCGAGGGCACGGCGCTCGGCGCCGCCGCGCTCGGCCTGTTCGCTCTCGGCTCCTCGCCGTCGCTCGCCGCGGCGGCGACTGAGCTCTCGGCCTCCGGACCGCCGGAGACGGTCGACGCCGACCCCGTGCTCGTGGCCACCTATGACCGGCTGCGGGCGTCCGTACCCGAGCTCATCGATGCGCTCGGCGCCGTGGCCGCACTGTTGCGACCGTCATGATGTCGACATGGAGGGAGCCGAACTCGAGGCAGCGAATCGGGTCGGGGCGCTGCTGGCCGGGCACGCGCCGCTGGGCGTGGCGTTCTCGGGCGGTGTCGATTCCGCGACGCTGCTCGCGCTGGCGGCACGGTCACTCGGCCGGCAGCGGGTCCTGGCCGTGCTCGGTGTCTCTCCGAGCCTCGCCGCCGAGGAGCGCGCCGCCGCCCACGAGGTGGCGTCGTTCATCGGGGTTCGCATCGTCGAGGTGGCGACGTTCGAGGGCGACCGGGCCGAGTACAGGCGCAACGGGCCCGATCGCTGCTTTCACTGCAAGGACGAGCTGTTCACCCGCATCTCCGACGAGATCGTCGTCCGCCATCGGCTCGCGGCTGTCGCCTACGGCGAGAACGCCGACGACGCGCGCCGGCCGGACCGCCCCGGGGCGAGCGCCGCGACTGCGCACCGGGTGCTGCGGCCACTGGCGCAGGCGGGGATCGACAAGGCGGGGGTGCGGCGGCTCGCCCGGGCGCTATCCCTCCCCTGTGCCGAGAAGCCGGCGGCGCCCTGCCTGGCCTCGCGGGTCCCGCACTTCGACGAGGTCATCCCGGCGAAGCTGGCCGAGATCGAGGCCGCCGAGGCGGCTCTGCGCGCGCTCGGCTTCGCCGATCTCCGGGTCAGGCACCACGGCGAGGTGGCGAGGATCGAGCTGCCGGTCGCCGATCTGCAGCGCGCCGTGACCTCGCCGCTGCGCGAGGCGGTGCAGCAGGCCGTGAGCTCGGCCGGCTTCCGCTTCGTCGCGCTGGACCTTGCCGGCGTGCAGTCGGGAGCGTTTACGCTTCCGCTCGTGAGGGACGTATGACGCGCCGGGCCTCAATCGCCGTCGGCCTCGTGGCGGCGGCGCTCGCCGGCGTTGCTCCGAGCGCGGCCGCGGCGCCCCGGAGCGTCCTGTCCGGAGCGGTTCGCACCGGTGCGGCGCCCCTCCCCGGTTCCTCCGTGGCGCTGTTCGCCGCCGGCCGCGGCGCACCGCGTCGGCTCGGCACCGCGGTCACGGGCGCGCGGGGCGACTTCCGGATCACCTACGCGCGACCGAGCGGCGCCGGCATCCTGTACGTGATCGCGACCGGTGGCGGCCGGGCGGCCGGACGTGCGGTGCAGCTTCTGAGCGTGGCCGGATCGGTGACCCGGCCGCTGGGCGCGGTGACCGTCAACGAGCTGACGACGGTCGGGTCGGCGTATGCGCTGGCCCAGTTCGCCCACGGTGCCGCGGTGCGCGGAGCGTCGCCCGGTCTCGAGAATGCCGCCGCGACCGCGTTGAACCTGATCGCTCCCGCCGGCGGCGGGCTCAGCCCGGTCATCGCCACGCCTCCGAACAGGACCGATACGAACACGGCGGCGACGCTGCGGACGCTCGCGAACGTCATCGCCGGATGCACCCGGGGGACCCCGCGCAGCTGCCTGCGCCTGTTCCTCGCCGCGCGGCCGCCGGGTGGCCGGCCGCCCGCCACCACGTTGCAGGCGGTGCTCGCCATCGCGCACAACCCCACCCACCGCGCCGCGGCACTGTTCGCCCTGGCGAAGGCGAGCATCTACACGCCGGCGCTGAGCGCGGCCCCCGCCGCGTGGGTGCTGTCGATCAAATACACGGCGGGCGGATTCAACGGCCCCGGCCGGATGGCGTTCGATTCACGCGGCAACGTATGGGTGACGAACAACTTCGCGCCGCCGGCTCCGAGGACCTCGGCCGGCTTCGGCCTGATCTCACTGGGCCCGACCGGCCGGCCGATCAACCACAGCCCGATCATGGGCGGCGGGCTCGAAGGCGTCTGGTGGGGCATCGGAATCGATCAGCACGACCACGTATGGACGAGCAACTACACCGGCGCCGACACGACACCGTTCACGAGCCCCGACTTCACCGGCGGCACGAACGTCTCGGAATTCAACGACAAGGGCGTGCCGCTTTCGCCGCCGACCGGGTTCACGGCCGGTGCAATCAGCGCGCCCCAGGGGATCGCCGTCGACCAGCAGGGCAACGTCTGGATCGCCAACCACGTCGGGAACTCGGTCACCGAGTACCCCGGCGGCAACCCCCACGCCGCGAGGGTGTTCGTCAGCGGCAGCGGCGCGCTCTCGAAGCCGTTCGCGATCGCGATCGACGGCCGCGGCACCAAGTGGGTGACCGTGAACGCGATCAGCAACACCCTCCCGGGCATGGTGACGCGGATCGACGCGGGCGGCGATGTGCTGCCGGCGATCACGGGCGGAGGACTGAGCTCCCCCCAGGGTCTCGCCGTCGATCAGCGCGGCAACGTCTGGGTGGCCAACCTGCAGGGCTCGACGATCACGGAGATCTCGCCCAACGGGCAGATCGATCCCCGGTCCCCGCTGAAGGCCCCGAGCCTGGTCGGCCCCTGGAGCATCGCCGTCGACGGCGACGGCAACCTGTGGGTGGCCAGCTTCATCGGGCAGACCCTGACCGAGCTGTGCGGGGCCAACACCGCCGCGTGCCCGCCCGGAGCGCACACCGGCGACGTGCTCTCACCCGCGCCCGCGGATTCAGCAACGGCGGCCTCGAGCATCTGACCGCCGTGCAGGTCGACGAGTCGGGCAACGTCTGGGTGGCGAACAACTGGCGACGCCTCGTGCCGACCGTGGGCGGCGACGGGCTGGTGGAGTTCGTCGGACAGGCGCCGCCGGTCAAGACACCGATGATCGGGCCGCCGCAGCGGCCGTGAGGGCCGCTACCGCCCGCCGCGCGCCACCTCGACGCACCGATCCGCACACTGACCCATGTAACCGGCCCAGGCGGTGGCGGTGAACAGTCGCAGCAGCGCGGCCGAGAGACGCCGCCTCGAGATGAACGAGTAGGTCCAGACGAAGCGCGAGCCGCGGTCGGTGGCCGAGAACTCCCACGAGCCGAGCGCGTGATCGATGAGCCGCCCGAGTGGGTTGCTCAGGCCGTCGACCCGATACTCGAAGCGCTCGGGGCGCTCCCAGGTGAGGACCTGCTCATGCGCGGTGCTGCCGTCCTCGAGCAGCACGGTGCGCTCGGAGCCCGGCGTGTCCCACGGTCCGGTCAGATCGGCGGTACCGGCGACACCCGGAACCGGCCCCCAGCGACGGAGGACCTTGGGCAGCACGTCCTCGGCGACGACCACATCGAAGATCGGCCCGACTCCGACACCGTCGAGGTCCCTGGCCACCGTGTGGGAGGCGATCCACATCGGCGCGGACCGTACCGGACGAGGTGGGGTCACCGAGCGTCCGACGGTTGGGTGGCATGATCGCGGGTATGAGCCCCGGACGGAGGTTGTCGGTCACGGCGCGGGCGTTCCGAGGCGCCCATGCCGCGATCACAGCGTGGTTCCTGTTCGCGATCGGCTATGTGTGGTGGTGCGCGCTCACCGGTCGCCGCGACACGCTGCTCCGCGTGGCCGTTGCCGGGCTGATCGGCGAGGGCGGGTTGGTCGTGGCCAACGGCGGCGATTGCCCCCTCGGGGGGCTGCAGGACCGGGTCGGTGATCCCACACCGCTCTTCGAGCTGGTCCTCTCCCCTACGGCCGCCAAACGGGCCGTGCCGGTGCTCGGTGCGGTCGCCGGGTTGGGGATCGCGCTGCTCGGGACGCGTGGCGTTCGGAATTGATTCCGAACGCCCCTGACCGAGGCGTAGGCTTCGGGTCCCGACCAGGAGGTGCTGACGTGATCGTCATGTTCACTGCCCGTCGTCTCAAGCCGGGCGCATGGGAGCAGTTCCGCCGTGCCTGGGACCCCGGCGATGCAAAGCCGCCCGGCTTCAAGCGTGCCTACCACGCGCGCAACATCCGCGACGAGGATGAGGTCATCTCGTTCGGGTTGTTCGACATGACCAAGGACGACTATCACCGCTGGCGCGCCGAGGCCGACGCCCAGGAGACGGAGCGGGTCGATCACCTGTCCGCATTCGTGCTCAACGAGCCGGTGTCGGGCGTCTACGAGGTGATCGACACCGTCGACGAGTAGCGGGCGGCACCCGCCGGCCGACGCGCTCTACGCGGTTGCGGTGAGGAGCTGGCCGCCGTTCTCATTGACGACGGCCACGCTCGCCAGGCCGGCGTGGCAGGCGAGCTCGGCCAACTCGCGGTCGGTATGGAAGTGGCCGCGACTGGCGATCGGCTCGGGTGCGGCCGGCGTGCCGCGCAGCTCGGGCCCCGTCGTGTAGAGGGCGAGACGACCGCCGGGTGCGAGCACGCGGCGGCACTCGCCGAGCACGGAGGCAGGGTGCGCGAGGAAGAAGAAGACGACCGACATCGCGATCGCCGTGAACGAGTCATCGGCGAACGGGAGGTGCTCGGCGCTGCCGAGCACGACATCGGCTCCCGGCGCCCGCTCGCGGGCGAGCGCGACCATGTCAGCGCTGTGATCGAGTCCGGTGACCGCGGCACCGAACCGCGCCGCATCGCGCAGCAGGAGTCCGCCGCCGCAGCCGACATCGAGCAGCCCGTCCTCCGGCCCGAGCGCCAATGCACTCAGGATCGCCCGGCGCGCGAAGTCGTGCACTCCGTCGGCTCCGTAGACCGTGCGGGCGCGGGCACCCGCCGGCCGGCGGGCAACCCGATCGGTGAGCCAGTCCGCGAATGCGTCAGGCGCAAGCCCGCTCTCCTCCCAGGCGGTGAAATCGTCGTTGCCGAGGCCGAACCGGGCGATCATCGCCTGCGCGTCGCTGGGCCCGAGCCTCTCGCTCATCGGCCGGAAACAGTACCGCCGGCCTCCCGCCCGGTCCGACGTGCGAGGGGCGACCGGCCCGGGACGGCTATGGTTGGCCCATGCTCGCGGCTATTGCGACGGCGACCGCGTTCGCCCTGACCGCCGCGAGCCCGGCCCTTGCCGCACCCTCGAGCGGCGGCCTCACGATCTCGCCGGCGGCGGGCACGCCCGACGCCTCCCCCCAGACCCAGATCAGCATCCTCGGCGTCGCTCCGCGGCTGATCGAGTCGGTCAGCGCAACCGGATCGTCGACCGGCGTCCACACGGGGCGCCTGCACCGCTACTCCGGTGGCCGGGGTGCCAGCTTCCTGCCGGCGCACCCGTTCGCGCAGAGCGAGCGGGTCGTGGCGATCGTCCGCATCCGCGGCCGCGCGGCGCGGCGATTCTCGTTCTCGATCGCTCGGCTCGCCCCGGTCCAGCCGGCGCTCTCGATCGCCAAGCTGCAGCCACTGAAACTCGACCACTTCGTCTCGGAGCCCACCCTCCTGGCGCCGAAGATCACGGTGCTCAAGCGCGCCGACGCCCTGCCGGGCGACATCTTCCTGACGCCGCTGCCGTCGCCGGTGGTTCACCCCGAGAGCAACAACGCGATCACGATCATGCCCGTGGGTCCGGGCGGCCCGATGATCATCGACGGGCGGGGCCGGCTGGTCTGGTTTCGCCGGCTGACGGCGCCGACGGTGGCCGCGAACCTCCAGGTACAGCGCTACGACGGCAAGCGCGTCCTGACGTGGTGGCAGGGCGGCGTCACTCCGTCGGCTTTCGGGATCGGCGAAGGCGTGATCGCCGACACGTCGTACCGCACGGTCGCCACCGTTCACGCCGGCAACGGCTATCCGATGGACATCCACGAGTTCCGTCTGACGCCCGCGGGCGATGCACTGTTCACCGTCTACTCGCCCGTGCTCGTACACGTGGCCGGGACCCCGGCAGGCACGATGACGCCGCTGCTCGACTCGATCGTCCAGGAGGTCGATATCCGCACCGGCCTCGTCGTGTGGGAGTGGCACTCTCTGGGCCACATCCCCCTGCCGGACTCCTACGCCACCCCGGCCAACAGCGCCTCCTACGACGCGTTTCACCTCAACGCGATCCAGCCCCTGGCCGGCGGGCGCGTGCTGCTCTCCGCCCGCGACACCTCGGCGGTGTACGAGGTCGACCGTGCAAGCGGGCGCATCCTGTGGACGCTCGGCGGGAAGGCGAGCAGCTTCCGGCTCGGGCCCGGTGCCCGGTTCTACTTCCAGCATGATGCCGAGCTGCTGGCCAATGGGCAGCTCAGCCTGTTCGACGACGAGGCCGGCCCGCCGATGTATGCGCCGTCGTCCCGCGGGCTGATCCTCGCGCTCGATCAACGCCGCCGGGTGGCCACGATGGTGCGACAGTACCGCCGCCCCCAGAACACCTCGGCCGAGAGCGAGGGCAGCCTCCAGACCCTCGCCGGCGGCGACGCCTTCCTCGGGTTCGGCTCGCAGCCGTACTTCTCGCAGTTCACCGCCGGCGGCCGGCTGTTGTTCGACGCCCGCCTACCGATCGACGACGGCAGCTATCGGACGTTCCGGTTCCCGTGGAGCGCGACGCCTCGGACCCGACCCACGGTCGTCGCACGCCGGCGCGATGCCTCGCACAGCTCCGTCTACGTGAGCTGGAACGGCGCCACGGCGGTGGCCTGCTGGCAGGTGCTCGCCGGTCCGAACGCCCGGCATCTGACTGTCCGCGCGACGGCGCACAAGACCGGCTTCGAGAGCCGGATCGACATCGCCGGCCCCACCGGCATCGTGGTCGTCCGTGCGCTCAGCGCACACGGACGAGCCCTGTCGGTGTCGAGCCCGTCGCCGGTGCGCTGACAGGCGGCAATCCGTAGCGACCCGATCCGGGCGTCGTAGTTGACCCCCAATGCCTTGCGCCGCGGAGTGCCGATCACCCGGGTAAGCGCATGATGCGTCAACAGACTGTTTGGGAGCAGGGACGTGATGGTCAACACCGGGGCAAGCGCTGCAAACGGCGCCATGGTTCATCCGGACGGAGATTACGATCCATCAGCGTGCCCCCGGCACGACGCGTTCGACCTCGGGGAGCGGCTCGGCGACATCGGCAGCTGGGAATGGGACCTCGACTCGGACGAGCTCCAGTGGTCGGCGAACATGTTCCACCTCTTCGGCCTGAAGCCCGGGGAGGTCACCCCGACCTGCGACTACGTCCTCGGGCGAGTCCATCCGGACGACCTCGCGACAGTGACGGAGAGGTTCGCCTCGGCGAGGGGGTACGGCACGCTCCCGCCGGTGACCTATCGCATCACGTGGCCGGACGCAACCACACATGTGCTGCGCACCGCGTCTGCGGTGGCGGAAATGCGCGACGGCCGTCCGTCGCGGCTGATCGGATCGGTTCAGGACATTACGGAGCTCGTCGAGGCCCAGCGGCAGACCGAGGAGTCGCTCACCCTGTTGAAGGCGCTCGCCGCGATGGCGCCCGTGGGCTTCCTCTTCGTCGACCGCGAGTTCCGCATCGTGCAGATCAATCAGAGCCTCGCCGCCATCAACGGCAACTCGCCGGAGGAGCTGATCGGCCGGTCCATCGCCGACGCCGTCCCCGACGTGTGGGAGCAGATGGAATCGGTCTACCGAGGTGTGATCGAAACAGGCGAGGCCGTGATCAATCAGGAGGTCGAGCGTCGCCGGACCGGTCACCGTCAGCGACACCTGCTGGCCAGCTACTACCCGGTCCGTACCGATGGGTCGGTGATCGGCGTCGGGGTCGTCGTGGTCGACATCACCGAGCGCGCCGACGCCGAGCAGTTCCGCTCAGCAGTCATGGACACCATGGCCGAGGGTCTGTATGCACTTGACGGCGACGGCCGCCTGGCGTTCATGAACTCGACGGCATCGAGACTTCTCGGGTGGAGCGAGGACGAGCTGCGCGGACGGCCGATGCATGGCGTGATCCATTTCCAGTACGCCGACGGCTCGCCGCATCCGGAATCCCGCTGCGAGCTGCTCAGGGCGGCATCCGGGAGCGGCACCGTCCATATGACCGACGATGCCTTCACCCGTCGAGACGGCACGATCTTCCCGGTCGCATTGTCAGCCGCGCCGCTCGAGCTCGGAACGGAGCAGCGCGGCGTGGTGGTCGTGTTCCGCGACATCACGGCCGAGCGGTCCGAACAGGCTCAGGTCAAGCGCAAGCTGGACGCGCTGGCGTGGGTCGGGCGCACGCGTGACGCGATCGATGAGCACAGGCTGGCCCTCTACGCGCAGCCGATCGTGCCCCTGGCCGGCGGCCGGCGGAGCCAGGAATTGCTGCTGCGCATGATCGCCAAGGGCGGCGAGGTCATCCTGCCCGGGAGCTTCCTTCCCGTGGCCGAGGAGTACGGCCTGATCGCCGAGATCGATCGCTGGGTGATCGGCGAGACAGCGCGGCTGGCCGGCACCGGTCAGTGCGTCGAGGCCAATCTCTCGGCGGAATCATTCGGCAACCTCGACCTCCTCCCGGTGATCGAGCGGGAGCTGCGTGACGCCCACGCCGATCCGGCTGACGTCGTCTTCGAGATCACCGAGACCGCGCTGATGCGGAACATCGCCACCGGCGAGGCCTTCGCGCGTGGGCTCGGCGAGATCGGCTGTCGCGTCGCGCTCGACGATTTCGGCACCGGGTTCGGCAGCTTCACCTACCTCCAGAAGATGCCCGTCGCGTTTCTGAAGATCGACATCGAGTGCGTCCGCGACGTGCTCGCCAACGAGGTCAACCAGCACCTGATCAAGACCATCGTGAGCCTGGCCCATGATTTCGACTGCGAGACGATCGCCGAAGGCGTCGAGGACGCCGCCACGCTGTCGCTGCTGACGAGCTACGGCGTCGACTTCGCCCAGGGCTTCTACGTCGGCAGGCCGGCCCCGCTTCCCCGCTGACCGCGGACGGGCCGAATCCGAACCGGGGGCCCGACAGACGGGTAGCCTGCGCACCAGGAACGCTACGCGTGCGCCGGCAGCCACCCCCAGCCCTCATCCTCGTGCATCACCGGGGGTGAGGACGAATGTGCTTCTCCCCTGAGGCTGACTTCACCGCCGGGCTTCTCATCACCGGCCTCGGAGTGGCAACGCTGCGCCGGGTGCGCACACGGCCCGAGTTGGTGGTCGGCGTGCTGCCGCTCCTGTTCGGTCTCCATCAGCTCATCGAGGGCTTCGTCTGGCTGGGGCTTCGGGGCCAGGTGCCGCCGGCGATCGGCAACGCCGCGAAGGAGACCTACATCGTCTACGCGCACGCCGTGCTGCCGATCATCGTTCCGCTCGGATTCATGCTGCTCGAGCCCGACCGCCGGCGGGCACGATCGATGTGGCCCCTCCTCGCGCTGGGATCAGTCCTCGGTCTGTACCTCCTGTGGCAGGTGATCGCCTTCCCGGTCGGTGTCCAGGAGCGAGCCCGGTGCCTCGACTACACGACGCACACGCCGAACGACGTCTTCATCGGCGTGCTCTACGTCGCGGTGACCTGCGGGCCGGCGCTGATGTCGAGCCGTCGTCACCTGCGCTGGTTCGGGCTCATCAGCCTGCTCGGCGTGATCGTCACGGCGATCGTGCGGATCGACGAGCTCACCTCGGTGTGGTGCCTGTACGTCGCGCTGGTGAGCGTGCTCATCTTCGCGCACTTCTCACGCCGGCGCGCGCTCGAGCCGCGGCCGGGTTGACCGAAAGACCTCGATCCTGGCGCACGTCGCCGATGCGCCAGGACCTCGAGTCTCAACCGTCGGGCTAGGCGGACTGCGGAACCTGCGCGACGCTCTCCTGATAGAGCCCCATCTCGCTCGCCACGCCCTCGTTGACGTACCCGTCGATGTGACGGAGTCCGTCGACGATGAGGCTGGCGTCGATCGTGTTGCGGCGGAACTCCTCGTCCTCACGAACGGCGGCGATCTGCTCGGCCGAGCCGTGCAACTCGATGTACCCGTTCAGGTCGCTGTTCGGGCCCAGCAGGACGACATCGAACTTCTCGATCCGGCCCTCCTGCTGCATGCGACCGGAGATGCCGATCGCCTCGTTGAACACCTCGAGTCCGCGCTCCTCGCGTCCCCGTACCGGCGCTCCCCAGCCGATGAAAAGCACCCGATCGGCCATACCTGCTCCTTCCCTTGCGGCCCGGCCCCCGAGCCGGGCCTATCGGATCAACACTCTCACCCCGGCCGCCGAAACGCAACAACCGCGGGCGGCGAGATCAGCCGGTCCAGCGGATCTCGCCGGCGACGCGGAGATCGGTGGGGGCGAGGCCGAGGGCCCGAGCGACGCGGCTCGACGCCGCGTGGTCGGGATGGATGTCGGCGACCAGCACCTTCACGCCCCGGTCCCGTAGCCACGCCGCCATCGCCCGGCCGGCTTCGGTGGCATACCCCTGCCGCTGGTCCGGCGCGCCGATCGTCCACGCCAGGCTGGCGATCATGCGGTCATTCTCGCTCGTCACCGTGGCCTGCACGACGCCGACCGGCCGGCCGCCGTCACGGACGCGCACGATCCAGTTCAGCCACGAGTCTGACCCATCCGGGGAGCGCCCGAGCGCAAGGCGGCGGTAGCGATCACGGAGCTGATCGGGCGTGAGCGGGACGCCGCCCGTGAAGACGTGCAACTGCGGATCGTCCAGCACCGTCGCCATCTCGTCGGTGTGTTCGACCCGCAGCGGCTCGAGGCGCAGCCGGGATGTCAGGATCGGCGCGGCGGCAGGGTGCGATCGTGACGACTGCACGGTGACAGTCTCGCGTATGGTCGTGTCCGCAGTACCGGCTCTCGCGATACCGGGTCGCAGGGCGCAAACCCAACGCACAGCTTTCCGCTGTGGGAACAGAGGCACGATGGCAACCATGTTGGTCTTCCACGAAGTCGACGACGTCGATCACTGGGCCGCGTCGACCAAGCGCGAGGAGCTGTTCGGACCGCTGGGCATCACGGGGCGCACATTTCGCGATCCGGCGGGCTCCAATCGGGTCGCACTGATCGTCGAGACGCCTGACCTCGAGACCTGGGAGCAGGTCCTTCAGACCGAGGCCGCGGCCGACGCGATGAAGCACGACGGCGTCCGCCCCGAGACGATCGTGGGCTTCATCGAGGCGTAGCCTCGACGGAGTCCGAGCTATGCCGACCGTGGTCGCTCATTGGAGCGGTCGCGGTGACGTGTGTGGACGCTCTGGACGAGATCTATTGTCGTCAAGAGCGTCCACCTCGTGCGTTTCGCGAGCTCCGCCTCGCTGAGGCCGACACGCGGGCCCGCGACCGTCGCCCTTTACTCTGACGCGATGCGCTTCGTGATCATCGGCGCGGGGGCGATCGGCGGGGTCGTCGGCGCGCGTCTGCATCAGGCCGACCGCGACGTGGTGCTGATCGCACGCGGTGCCCATCACGATGCGATCGCGGCCCACGGTCTGACGCTCGAGACGCCGCAGGAACGGGTCTCGCTGCCGGTGGCGCTCGCGCCCTCGCCGGATGCCGTCGACTTCGGCGGCGATGACATCGTGCTGCTGGCGACGAAGAGCCAGGACACCGAGCGGGCCCTCGATGCGCTCCGCGACGCGGCTCCGGTGAGCACGCCGGTGGTGTGCCTGCAGAACGGCGTCGAGAACGAGCGCGTGGCCCTGCGGCGCTTCGCCCACGTGTACGGGGCGGTCGTGATGTCGCCCAGCGCCCATCTGGAGCCGGGTGTGGTGCAGGCCTACGCGACGGCGATCACCGGCGAGATCGACATCGGCTGCTATCCGACCGGCACCGATGAGCGCTGCCGGGCGGTGTGCGACGGGCTCCGCGCTGCGGGCTTCAGCTCGGAGCCGCGGGCGGACATCATGCGCTACAAGCATGCGAAGCTGATCGGCAATCTCGCCAATGCCGTGCAGGCCGTCTGTGGCTTGGGTCCGGCCACCGACGCGCTGATCGAGCGCGCCCAAGAGGAGGGCCGGGAGGTGCTGCGGGCAGCCGGAATCGAGTTCGCCGACGAGAACGTGGCCGACCTCCGCGGACGCTGGGAGCGCTGGCGCGTCGGGGAGATCGACGGCCGCCCGCGCGGCGGCGGCTCGACCTGGCAGAGCGTCGTGCGCGGCACCGGCAGCATCGAGACCGACTACCTGACCGGGGAGATCGTCCTGCGCGGCCGGCTGATCGGCGCGCCCACGCCGGTCAACGAGCTGATGCAGGCCCTGGCCCGCGAGACCGTGCGCGACCGGCACGAGCCCGGCTGGATCACCGCTGAGCACGTGCTGGCCCGGCTGTAGAGTCCGGCCATGCCCGAGGGCCACACACCGTTCGCCGTCTGGAACCACACCGGCAACGTGGCGGTGTCACTCGTGTTGCGCTCGCCGCTGCATGCGCTCGTGAGCGGCCAACTTGCGCTGATCACGGTGACCGGCCGCCGCAGCGGCCACGAGTACACGTTCCCCGTCGGCTATCGCCGCCAGGGCGGGCGGGTGACGATCCCGGTCGGCTGGCCCGAGCGCAAGCTGTGGTGGCGCAACGTCCGTGGTGGAGCCCCGGTCGCACTGCTGCTCCGCGGCGAGCACCACACCGGTCGCGCCGACGTGCGCGGTGATGAGGGCACCGGCGTCAGCGTCGAGGTCACGCTGGACGCGAGGCGGCCCGAGGGGAGCGAGGGTGCCGACCCGGCCGGATGATCTCGGTGTGTTCGAGCGGCTCGACTTCGTGTACCTGCCGAGCCGCGACGTCGCGGTTGAGGCCGAGCATCTCCACCACAGCCTGGGTGCGGAGCTGGTGTTCGCGATCGAGGCATTCGGGACCCGGGTCGCCATGCTCCGCCCCACCCCCGAGCCCCCGGCGGTGTTGCTGGCGGGCCATCTCGAGGGTGACCGGCCGGTGCTCGTCTACCGCGCGCCGGACCTCGAGCGAGCGATCATCCAGCTCGAGGCGCGCGACGTGACGGTGGCGGCGCGGTTCGAGATCCCGCACGGGCCCGGCGCCGAGCTCCTCATGCCTGGCCCGCAGCGGATCGCGCTCTACGAACTGACCAGGCCCGAAGCAGCCGAGCGCCTGGCCGGCCGGCGTGATTTCTGAGCGCGGGGAACTGCGATCGAGGTTGGTGAGTCCGGCGCGTCAGCCGCCGCCGGCGCCGGCCAGCGCGGCGTCGACCACAGCCTGCGCCGTCTGGCCGTACGGCGGCGCGAAGGCCTCGATCAGATCGCCCTCGCCGCGGACGAAGACCCCGCGGAGGTTCGAGAACTCACGGAAGCCGTCGACGCCGTGGTGGCGACCCGAACCGCTCTGCCCGATCCCGCCGAAGGGCAAGGACGGCAGCGCGCCGTGGACCGCGGCGCAGTTCACGCACGCGCCACCGGACGTGGTGCGGCGCAGCACCTCATCGGCCATGGTCTCGTCCTGCGTGAACACATACAGCGCCAGCGGCCGCTCGCCCGCGTTGACGTAGTCGATCGCGTCGTCGAGTGTGTCGTAGGCCTTGATCGGCAGGATCGGTCCGAAGATCTCCTCCTGCATCAGGGCGAGATCATCAGGCGGGTCGATGACGAGCGACATCGGCAACTGGCGGGTGTCCGGGTCGGCGTCGCCGGCCTCCTCCAGCGGCCGCACATCGCAGCCCCGCGCCCGCGCATCCTCGAGCAGGCCTTGGATGCGCGCGAGGTGACGGCTCGAGATGATCCCCGTGCAGCTGTCGGAGCGGCAATAGCCGGGCATCGACTCGCGCGCGTAGGCGGCGGCCAGACGGGCGAAGTCCTCCACCCGCGCCCGCGGGACGAGGCAGTAGTCGACCGAGATGCACATCTGGCCGTTCTTCAGCGCCTTGGTGGCCAGGAGCTGCCGGACCGATTCGGCATCGACACTGTCCTCGGTGAGGATCGCCGGGCATTTGCCCCCGAGCTCGAGCGTCACCGGCACGAGCTGCTCGGCCGCCGCCTTCGCGATCTCACGCCCGATCGCCGGGCTGCCCGTGTAGAGCAGATGGTCCCAGCGCACGCGCGTGAAGGCGCGCGCCAGCTCGAGCCCGCCGACGACCACGGCCACCCGGTCGCGGTCGAATGTGGCGTCGACCATCTCGCGCAAGAGCGCTGCGCACGCCGGCGTGTACTCCGAGGGCTTGATCACGACCCGGTTGCCGGCGGCGAGCATCTCGATCAGTGGGCCGACGGAGAGATCGAACGGGAAATTCCAGGGCACGATGTTGCCGATCACGCCCTTCGGCTGGGGCTGCACGAACGCCCGCCCGGACCCGTACAGCGCTGGATCTGCCGGGCGCGGCTCAGCCGCCATCCAGCCGGCGAGCTGCTCGATCGCGTATGCGGCGCGACCCGCAGGGCCCAGCACCTCGATCAGATCGGCGGCCAGCGGCGGATGCACGCCGAAATCGCTGCTCATCGCCTCCTCGATCTGCGTCCGGTGGCTCAGCAGCATCCCGGCGAGCGCCCCGAGGAGACCCTGGCGCTGCTCGAGCGATGGAAAGGGATCGGCCACAAAGGCGCGCCGCTGGCGCTCGACGATCTCGTGGAGCTCGGCGACGGCGGCAGCGTCCTCGCCCGTCGTCGCGCTGCGGTTCTCGGTGATCGCCATGCTCATCTCCTCTGCTCGCGGGAGATGCCAGCCTACGCCCGCCGGCGTCCCGACGCCAGGGCCACCGAGCGGGGCGAGATCAGCTCGTGCGGGACGTGGTGGAGTAGGGTCGCCGTGCCGCTTGGGACCAGGGGCGGCGAATCCGTCGTTCAATACAAGGAGAACACTCATGGCGTATGGCGTCGTGCATCACTTCGCCGGTGGGACCGAGGACCAGTACAAGGCGTCCGTGGCAGCCGTACATCCGAGCGACGGCAGTCTGCCCGCGGGGCAGACGCTGCACATCGCCGGCCCGACGGCCGATGGCTGGCTGATCGTGGCGCTCCACGACTCGAAGGAGAGCTGGGAGCAGTTCCGCGACGACACGCTGATGCCCCGGATGCAGGCGGGCATCGACGGTGGGTTCGCGGCCCCGCCCGAGGAGACCGGGTTCGAGGTCAGCACCGAGGTCTCGGCGTAGAGCGAGTCAGGCCGGGCTGCGCCGCCGCGAGCGGCGCAGCCTGCACGACCGTCGGGGCGACGGTCCGAGGCTTCGGGCGGACATCGGCGTCTCCGTGCGGCCATTGCGGGTCAACGAATCCGGCCTGCGCGCCGATATAACGGCAAAGCGTGCGCGGCACGCCCTACCCTGGTCGCGCGGCGGCAGGAGGCACGTTTGTCGGGAGATCCTCACAGTGGAGCTGACCCACGGGCCGGATACGGCTGGTTGTGCCCCACCGAGGCACATCGCGCCCGAATGCTCGACATGGGTCAGCGGGTCGTGCGCGCGCGTACCATTGCCGCCGCCGCGATCGGCGCGGGGCTGCTGCTGACGATCGGTCACCTCGGCTGGGTGGCGGTGCCGCTGTTCGTGGCCGGGTTCCTCAACGTCGTCACGGTCGAGCCGCGCATCAGGCACGCGAAGCGCCCCGAACGCGTGGTGGCGTGGGCGTACTTTGCCGTGATCGTGCTGATGGGAGTCAGCGCAGCACTGATGGGTGGGGGCACCAGTCCGGTGCTCGGGCTGCTCGTGATCCCGGTCGCGATGACGGCGGCACGGTTTCGCACCATCGTCGTCTGGGCGACCGCCGGCGTCGCGGCGCTGGTCGCGCTGCTCGCGACGGTGCTCGCCGGCCCGCTCGCGACGATCCATGATCCGCTGATGCTGGCCACCGTCTCGGTCGTCCTGGTCGGCGTGACCGCCGTGACGACGGCGCTGATGGACGCGGAGTTGGAGTTTCGCGACGCATCGGTTCTCGATCCGCTGACGGGGCTGCTGAACCGCAACGGGCTCGACGCGCGCTTCGCCGAGATCGCCGAGCAGGCGCGCCTGCTCGGGCAACCGGTGTGTCTGATCATCTGCGACCTCGACAACTTCAAGCACATCAACGATGCCTATGGGCACGAGCGTGGCGACACGGTGCTGCGCGAAGCCAGCTACGAGATGCGCAAGTCACTGCGCCACTTCGAGCTCTTCTATCGGCTCGGAGGCGAGGAGTTCCTCGTGCTGCTGCCGGGCATCGATCTCGGCCACGGGATCACGATCGCCGAGGGCCTGCGGATGGCCGTCCAGAGCAGCGCCCCCGGCGGTGTCGACACGACCGCCTCACTCGGCGTCAGCAGCGCCACCGGAGAGGGGATCGAGTTCGTCTCCCTCTATCGCGCCGCGGACGATGCTCTCTACCGAGCCAAGGCCGGTGGCCGCAATCGAGTGGTCGCATCGGGGCCCGCGACTCTCGCCACGGAGCCGGCCCACGACGCTCCAGAGCCCGTCGGCGTCTTCGCGGGCTGAGTCCCCGCGAGACCGGCGGGTGGTGGCGCGCTCGGACCTGTAAGGTCGGCGGCGAGAAAGCTATGGCGGGGCGTCGGGAGAACGACTCACCGGAGTCGCACGAGGCGAAGGTCAGCGAGGCCGCGCGGGCCTACACGGCCGCGCTGCTCGCGGGCGACGAAGTCGCGGCCGAGATCGTGATCCGCGAGGCGATGGATGCCCACGTGAGCTCCGCGGTGATCGACGACGAGATCATCGCGCCGGCGCTCTGGCGCGTGGGCGAGCTCTGGGCGCGTGGTCATATCACCGTCGCCGATGAGCACATCGCGACCGAGATCTCGATCCGCGTGCTCGCCCTGCAGCGCGAGGTCCAACGCGTCGCGCAGGCCCGGCCCGGCCACCGGGTCATGCTCGCGGCACCGGCGGGCGAGCTGCACGTCGTGGCGCTGCGGATGGTCGCCAATCTCCTGCGCGAAAGCGGCTATGGCGTCGTGATGCTCGGCGCCGACGTGCCGGCCCACGCGCTCGGCGCCGCAGCGCGTCGGCTCGAGCCGGACGTGATCTGCCTCAGCTCGACGATGCCCGACGGCGCCGACGATCTGTTGGGCGCGATTGCCGCCGTGCAGCAGGAATGGCCGTCGACACGGTTCGTCGTCGGCGGCCGCGGCCTGACCCCGCAGATCCAGCCGCAGTCCATGCTCGGCGTCTGCGGACGCGTCTCCGAGGCGGTCGAGGTCGTCGACGCGATGGTCAAGCGCGCCGGCTTGAACTAGTCGAGGGCCGGCCGGGCGCGCCGGCTGCGACCGGCGGGGCGCCGGCTGCGACCGGCGGGGCGCGCCGGCCGCGCCGGCTGCGACGGGCGGAGCGCCGGTTGCGACCGGCCGGGCGCGCCGGCCGCGATGGTGCGCGCGCAGGGGGCCGGCGTGGAAACGGCGGCTGAGGAGAAAAGGGAGCGAGGTGCCCCGACGCTCGCAGCGAGCTACCCGCGCGGGCGGGGTGCACAAGTCGACAAACCGCGCCGGCGCGGAGGCTCCTTGGCCATCTAAGCGCCTCCAAGGGCGCTTACATGAACAACGAGCGTGATACCGGCGGGAGTTTGTCGACTTGTGCACGGCCAAACGTGGCGGCCCCTCCTCCCCAGCCGCCGTTCCCGGCCGGGCCCAGCAGGCGGGCCGGACCGCCATGCACACCTACCCCGGCGCCCGCGATCCCGCCATGAGCACCAACCCCGGTTGACGCGCCCGACCCTACACCACGACCCAAGCGCACGAACAGCCCCGCCTTGAGGCGCCCAACCCTCGCATATCACCCTGAAGCGCCCTCGCGCTCCGACCGCCACCACACACCGAACCACAACCGACCCACGCCACACCGGCACGACCACCACTGCCGACGTGACAAACCACTCCCCGTATCAGCGGTCCGGCTGGAGGTACCGCGCGAGGTAGAGGTCGTTGCCGGTGAACCCGGCCACGACGAAGCTGCACGAACCGGATGCCACGAGCGCGTTGATGCCGGTGTGCGCCGGCTTTCTGACCGTGAGGACCCCGCCGCGGGCGAAGCGGGTGTTCGCCGACCCGTTGGACCGCAGCGCCGCCAGCGTGTGCCCGACCCCCACGGTGAGGCCGCCGGTCACGGTCGGCGCCGCTCCGCACAGGGTGTCGCTGGAATTGAGCAGACCCGGCACGACCGACCGGCCCGCCCTGCCGAACGACGAGTCCAGCCTGCCGCTGAGCGCGAGGCGGGCGCTGAGCAGCGCTGAGCCGGGTCCCGTCGACCCGTCCCCGGTCACCGTGGCCCGGCCGCGCGAATCGACGCTCATCGCACACGGGAACCACTGCGCGTTGCCGCCCGAGGTGTTCTTGAAGCCGATCTCCACGTGCCCGCCGTGTCCGAAGCCGGCCACCGGACGGCCGCCCGCCGATAGGCGGAATACGCCGGCGGTCCCGTGCCCGTCACCGCCGATGTAGTCGAGATGCCCGGACGCGATGACCCCTCCGTCGGGCGCGGAGGCCAGGCCCTGAACCCCTGCGCTCGAGGTGAGGTTGGGATTCCAGAACAGGGCCTGGGCGAGCCCGCCGCTCCCGAATCTGCGGTCGAGCACGCCGGCGCGGGTGTAGCGCGCCACGACCATCGGCCGGCCGTTCTGATTCTCGTTCGAGCTGCCGACGAGGATCCCGCCGTTGCGCTGGATGACGAGCGACTCTCCGACCCCGCCGACGGGCGTTGTCGTGATGCCGGTTCGCTTCGCCCCGAACGAGCGGTCGAGTCGCCCGCCGGGCGTGAGGCGAAGGACCAGGATCGAGCCCAGGCCATAGCCACCGGCGACCAGCAGCCGACCCGTCGATCGCTCCTGCGCGATGGCGAGGCCGCTGAACGGGCCGTCCGCTGTCGGCAACGAGGTCCGGAAGACGCCGCCGGAGCCGAAGCTGCGGTCCAGGCGCCCATTGCGGAGATAGCGCGCGACGAGGACCTGTCCATTGCCCGACGGAGGCACCCACTGTCCGACGATCACGATCTTCCCCCCGCCGATCACCACCGCGCCGTACGCGTTCGCGCTGCCGCCCGCCAGGCGCGTGCTCACCCAGCCGCGGCCATGTCCGAACGTCGGGTCGGGGCGCGCCCCCTTGGCTGCCCAGCTCGCGGGTGCCGCCGCGGCGGTGAGACCGGCGGCGAGCACGACGAACGCGAGGCGACGGGTCAGCAACAAGCGGCGGGAGCTACGGAGCATGGAGCGCACAGCCTAATCGGCGCAGCGGCGAGATCAGTGCGCCTACGGTCCGATCGGCTGACCGAAGCGGCCCGCCGAGGTGAGCGGCGTCTGCCGGGCGAGGTGGGGCAGGTAATCGTCGAGGAAGACCCGGGCCACCAGTTCCTGGCGCGAGGAGACGCCGGTCTTCTCGAACAGGCTCTTGATGTGGTCCTGGACGGTGTAGGGGGACAGCACCAGCGCCTCGGCGATCTCCGGGTTGGTGCGGCCCTGGGCGATGAGTGTCGCGATCTCCCGCTCGCGTGGAGTGACGCCATCGGCTTCGAGGCGCAGCGCGGTGGCCTGCGGGCTGGCCGTGCGCTCGAGCACGATGGCGACCTGACCGCCGGCCGGACCGTCGGGGAGCGAGGCGTGCAACGTGATCCAGCCCGACGGAGTGGGCACCGCCACGACGTCGGGCGCTCCGCTCGCCTCCGACCGACGACGCGTGAACGCCGCCAGCGCGAGCAACGGCGTAGGCGGCCGCCGATCGCTCGCGGGCGACGCCGGGCTGCTCATCGCCTCAAGGAGCTCGCGGGCCGGCGGGGTGATCAGCTCGATGTCGTCGGCGGCGCCGAGGACGACGAGTCCCGGGCGCTGCCCCGTCGTGCGCCTGGCGCGCAGCGTCGAAGCGCAATGACGTGCGGATGCCGTCGGCGATCGCGCTCGTGAGCCGCGCGAGCGCTCCTGCATCCTCGGTGGTGAAGTCGCGCCGATCCTCTCGCCGTGCGATGTGCACCGCGCCCCAGCAACGTCCACGACTGACGAACGCCGCGCGCAGCTCGAACGGGATGCCCGCGGGGGCGAGCAGGTCACGGTAGCGGGCGCTGCGCTCAGGATTGCCGTTGGTGGCCTGGCTGAGGATCCCGACCGGAACCCGGCGCGAGGCGAGACCGGCGAATGTGTTCACGTCCTCGACGAAGTATTCGCTGGCGACGATCAGCGCGCCGGCATCGGGCGCCGTCTCACGCGTGAGCACCCCCTCGCTCAGCAGCTCCTGCGGGGCGTCGCTGGTCATCAGCCGTGTCTGCGGATCGATCGTGTGCCAGCACGCGGCATCGCAGTCGATCACCCGTCGCAGCCGCGCGGCGAGTTCACCGTAGTACTGCTCGCGTGGGAGACCACGCCGCCCCAGCCCCGCGACGTCCTCGACGAGCCGGTCGATTTGCCAGCGTCCGGCGGGCACGACGCGAGTATAGGCCCGGGCCTGAGACGCCGCCAACAGCGCGCCGGGCGAGAAATACCCCCGCAACCGAGGGATCGACAGGTCCGCATCGCCGGCGCAAGCTTCCTGGCGACAACCGACGAGCCCACGGAGGCATGAATGACCAGCATCGCAACCCAGACATCGAGCGGCGACACGGACACGACGGGCGCGACCGCGCAGGTGACCCCGATCGCGCTCGAAGCCGGTGAAGGCGAGGCGCTGTGGTTTCTCGGCGTGCTCGCCACCGTCAAGGCCTCAAGCGAATCCACCGGCGGCCGGGTCGCCGTGATCGAGCACCTGGCGCCGCGCGGGAGCGGCTCACCGCTCCACGTCCACCACCGTGAAGACGAGTGGTTCTATGTCATCGACGGCGAGCTCACCTTCTGGGTCGGGGGCGAGGTCATCGTCGCGGCGGCCGGGGCGTTCGTGTACGGCCCGCGTGAGATCCCCCACACGTTCACGGTCAGCTCCGAGCAGGCCCGGTTCCTGCTCGTGACCGAGCCGGCGGGCTTCGAAGGCTTCATGCGCGCGTGCGCCGAGCCCGCCGAGCGCCTGGAGATCCCACCCGTGGCGACGGAGCCGCCCGACATCGCCCGCCTGGCCGCGACCGCCGCCGAGTACGGCATCGACATCATCGGACCGCCCGGCATCCCCGACTGACGCCGAGACGGACGCATCATCCTCCCGCCGCCGCAGCGAGCAGGCGGCGGGATGCCGGTCTTTCAGCTCAGCGGCTTCAGCCGCGTCTCTTGGACCCGGGCGAGCTTGCGCCGGAGCCGCAGGTACTCGCGCTGTTGAGCCGGACTGCGCTTGTAATGCTTGTAGGCGAGGTTCGTGCGCTCGAGTGGGTCGGCCTTGAGGTCGTACATCTCGTATTGATCGGGTACCTTGCCGTTGACGTCGTAGTAGCGGGCGAGCTTGTAGCGGTGCTCGCGGATGCTGACGACGTGATTGGGTGGCTGGGGGTACGGGCCGCCGGCCTGCCCGGACTGCCAGTCGTCGTAGGTGAAGACGGTGTAGTCCTGAAAGGGCTTGGGTGAGCGGCTGAGGATCTGGTCGGAGTAGTCGACCCCCTGCCAGGAGTCCCGCGCGCCGGCCGGTGCGCCGACGAGTGTGGCGAGGGTGGGCAGGAAGTCGACGTGAGAGACGAGCGCCTGGCTGGTCCGCGGCTTCGGGAACAGACGCGGATTCGAATAGACCAGTGGGACGCGGATCGACTCCTCGTAGAAGTTGAAGTTCTTCTGCCGGAGCCCGCCGTGGGCGGTGCCCATCTCACCGTGATCGGCCGTCGCGATCACGAGCGTGTTCTCGAGCAGGCCGTGCTTCGCCAGCGTGTCGGTGATCTTGACCAGGTAGGCGTCCGAGGACTTCATCAGGTTGGCGTAGAAGTTCAGGTAGTTGCGCTTCATCTGCGGCGTGGGAATCGGTCCGGAGGCATTGAACAGCCGCAGGAACTGGGCCTGAACGGTGGGCTTGGTCGACAGGTCCTCGTTTGCGGTCGCCGGCAGACCGATCTCGCCCTGGACCCAGCTGTTGTCATACCCCGCGCTCTGGTAGGTCTTGGGGTAGAAGAGCACATCGTGCGGGTTGACCAGGGAGACGACCATGAAGAACGGCTGGCTCGCCGCGGCGGTCGTGCTCAGGTACTGGACCGCACCCTCGGTACCGGCGGAAGGGGTGCCCTGCGAGTTCATGAAGCGGCCGTCGTTGTCGTAGATCCCTCCCCCCTCCTCTGATACGTCCTGATTCGCACCGGCGTCGGGCGGATCCCAGCGGGTGAACCCGTACTGGTTGACGTCGGAGGGAACCCAGGTCGACCCGTTGGCCGGCTTGTTGCAGTGGAACTTGCCCTTGTAGACGGGCGTATATCCGGCCGCGGCCGCGACGGTGGCGGGATTCTTGAACGAGAGTGCGAGCTCGACCTGCGGATACTGGGGCGAGGGCATGTCGGTCTCAAGCGTGTACTTGACGCCGTGCTGGGCCGGGAAGAACCCGGACATGAACGTCGAGCGCGCCGGCGAGCACATGCAGGCGTTGGTGAACGCGTTCTCGAACGTCATCCCATGCTTCATCAGGCGACTGAGGCCGGGCATGTTGCGAGACGCCCATCCGGGCGGGAAGTGCTGGATCGCGCGCTGCTGGTCGGTCAGGAAGACGAGCACGTTCATGCCCGCGACGTTGCTGCGGGACTGTGACCGCGCGGCCGCGTCGGCGGCGGCAGCGGGACCACCGAGCAGGACCCAGCCCGCGCCGGCCGCCGCACCCTTGAGCAGGTCCCCGCGAGTGATCCCCTCCTGATCGGGTTCGGATGTGTCCATTCCCGCTCCTTTCATCTCATCCAAGCCCCGGTGGTGGATTGGTCACGGGCTTGACCGGCTTCGTCGGCGTCGTTGCTGTCATCGGCTTTGTCAGACGCTTGAAGACGGCGACGGCGTCGCTGGCATAGGCGGCTGAGTAGACGTTCCGGCCATCCGGACTGACCACGATCGAGCTGGCCGCAAGCAACCCACGGGCGAGCGTGCAATCGGGCGTTGCGCGGCTGACCATGCAGCCCGGGCTTCGTGGCTTCTGCGTCAGGGCACCGGAGCCCGAGTTGCGATCGAATACATCGACCGCCCCCGACACGAACGCGGCGACGTAGACGCCCGTGTTGTCCGGCGAGACCGCCAATCCTTCCGGATCACTGAGCGTGCGCCCGAGCGAGCAGCCGACCGCCAGCACGTAGATCACGCACGCCGAGGTGCCGGTCAGCTGGGTCAGCTGACCGGAGCTCTTCGCGCGGGCGAAGCTCGTGACGCTGTTGCTGAACGCGGAGGTCACGTACACGGTGGTGGCGCCGGGACTGATGGCGACCGCGTCCGCTCCCTCGAGCTGAACACCGGTCGTGCAGCCGGCGAGCGGGGTGCTGACGATGCACCCGGTCCCGTTGGTGGCCTGGGCGAGCGCCCCGGTCGACGCGGTGCGGGTGAGAACGTCGAGCGCATTGCTGAACGGGGCGGCGACATAGACGCTGTGGCCGTTGGGACTGACCACCAGGCCCTCCGGGGCGCCGAGCGCGAGACCGCTCGCGCAGCCGGAGGTCGCGCCGTCGGCGATGCACCCACCGGTGCCGGCGGGCTGAGTCAGCGCGCCGGTCGACGCGTTGCGGGCGAACACCGCCACCGCGTTGCCCGTGAATGCACCGACGTACACGCTCGTGCCGTCCGGACTGACGGTGACGACGTCCGGTCCGCCGAGCCCGCGGCCGGTGGAGCAGCCGGTCATCGCCGCGCTGGCGATGCAGCCGCGGCCGGGCGCGAGCTGCGTGAGCGCGCCGGTGGATCGGTTGCGGCGGAACACGACCACCGCGTTGCTGCCGAACGCCGTGGCGTAGACATTCCTCCCATCTGCGCTGACGGCGACCGAGTTCGGCCCTCTGAACCCGATCGCCGTCGCGCAGCCGCCGGAGCCCCCGGCAGCGATGCATCCCGCGGCACCGGGACGCTGCGTCAGCTTGCCGGTGCCTGCGTTGCGGCTCAATACCGCGATCGCGTTACTCCGCGACGAGGCGACGTAGACGCTCCGGCCATCGGCGCTCATGGCGATCGCGCCGGAGCCGAGAAACGGCGCCGGGCCCTGGAGCGCCCGCACCAGCGTGCAGTCGCGACGGTGCGTGGAACGATCGGCCAGACACCCGCTCGAGCCGGGCAACTGGATCAGCGTCCCGCGCGGTATGACCGGTGGCCGGCTCCGCTGCGGCGTGGGGGCCCCGAGCACGACGGCGGGCGCAACGAGTGTGGAGAGGAGGATCAGCACTCGAAGCGCCCGCACGCTACGTATGGGAGGATGGGTTGGGCGCATATTGGGAAGGCGCTTGCCCCCGGGCGTCACCACGCTAGCCGCAAATGCAGCGCGTGGCTATCCCCAAAACGCAGGATCCTGGCCAAACGGACAGAAGCCGCCCGGCGGCCCGCTCCGGACCGGGAGCGATCGCGCGCGCCGGCACGCGGCACAACCATTTCGTAGCACTTCGCCCGGGCGCGGGAGGCGCGCGGAACGTTTGGGTCGTGGTGCAGCCATAACGTTCCGCGGCTGCTCGCCGGCGCGGCGAGAGGCAACGAAATGGTGGCTGACGGCCCCGGATCACCAACGGGCCCGGGTCACCAACAGGCCCGGATCAGGAACCGGCCCGGATCACCCGCCACCCGGATCACCAACCCCCCGGATCGCCGGTTTCGGAGCCGCGCTCAGAGACCCGAGCCGGCCGTCACAGGCTCGAGATGCCGATCAGCGCCGCGACCATGCCCGCGGCGACGACGGCCAGTCCGGCGATCGCGATCGCCCACCGCAGCGCGTCGGAGCCGCCGGTGGCGCCCGCGCCGACGGCCGCGCCGGCGGCCGCCGGCGCCAGTGGCGCAGCGCCCGCCCGCACCGAAGCCGGGGGTGCGACCGCCGCCGGCTCGGCGATTCGCGGGTCGACGAAGGCGGCCTCGCCGGTGGCGACGACCGACCAGGGGCTCGCGCGCCGCATCCCTCCGGCGGCGACCAGCGCCGCCTGGCCGAGGTCCCCCGCCGACGGATAGCGCTCGCTCGGGTCCTTGGCCATCGCGCGGGCCACCACCTCGTCGAACTCCGGCGGCAGCGCGGGGCGCAGGTCACGGGGGGTTGGCGGTGGCTCGTTGACGTGGGCCAGGGGCCCGGCGCCCGCACGCGCGAACGGCGCCTCCGCGGTGAGGGCCTCGAACAGCAGGCATCCGAGCGCATAGACGTCGGCGCGCGCATCGACCGGCTCGTTGAGGATCTGCTCCGGGGCCACGTACTCGGCCCGCGCGATGACCGTCCCCTGCCGGGTCAGCCCGCCGGCCGAGTCGGCGCGCTTGGCGAGGCCGAAATCGCTGAGGTAGACGTGGTCATCACGCGCGAGCAGGACGTTGGAGGGCTTGATGTCGCGGTGGAGCATGCCGCGCGCGTGGGCGGCATCGAGCGCCGCGCCGACCTGGCGCACGATGCGCGCGGCCCGGAGCGGCTCGACCGGCCCCTCCGCGTCGATCACCGCGCGCAGGTCGGTCCCCTCGACCAGGCGCATCATGATGTACAGCACGCCGCTCTCGTCGCCGGCGTCGAAGATCGGGATCACGTTCGGGTGGTCGATCGCGGCCGTGATCTGAGACTCGCGCCGGAACCGCTCGCGGAAGCGCTCGTCCTGGGAATGCTCGGCGAGGATCAGCTTCAGCGCCACCGGCCGCTGTAGCGCGAGCTCCTCGGCCCGGTAGACGACCCCCATGGCACCGTGACCGATGACCTCCTCGACCCGGCAGCCCGCGAACACGGCGCCGAACGGGAGCACGGGGGTCAGCCCGAGCGCGCCCGACGCCGGGGCCGGCGGCGCGGGGGGAGGCGCCGGGGCCGGCGCCGGCGCCGGGACGACGGCGCGCGCGCGGCGGCGCCGGCGGCGGGGCCGGGACGACGGCGCGCGGCGGCGCCGGCGGGACCGGGACAGAGGCGGCCGGCGGCGGCGCGACGGCGCGACCGGGGCCTCGAGGGACGGCGCGAGCTCGGTCACCTCGAGGGTCGTCGAGCCGATCTGCACCGAGTCCCCGACCGTGAGAGCCTGGCTTGCGCTCATGCGCTCGCCGTTGACGAACGTCCCGTTCGCCGACCCGAGGTCCTCGATCGTCAGGCGCCCGCCGGCATCGCGAGCCACGCGTGCGTGGCGGCGTGAGACCTTGGGATCGTCTTTGAGCCTCCCGTCACCGCTCACCTCCCGCCCGATCAGCAGCTCGTCGCCCAGCGCGAGCCGGCGCCCTGACAACGGACCGGCGGTGGCCACGAGCACGAGCTCGAGCCTCCCTGGGGACTCCGCGAGCTCGTCGTCGGCGCCGGCGCCACCGACGACGACGTCTCCGGCACGCCACCCGAGGCGTCGGTGACCTCGAGGACCGTCTGGCCCATCCTGACGACGTCACCTGCCTCGAGCATCCGCGGGGCGTCGATGCGCTCGCCGTTGACGAACGTGCCGTTCGCCGATCCGAGGTCCTCGATCGTCAGCCGTCCGTCCGACCCGCGGGACACGTAGGCGTGACGGCGGGAGATCTCCGCATCCTCGCCGAGCCGCCCGTCCTCGTCGGGCGCGAGCCGGCCGATCAGCAGGTCGGCGTCGACGCTCAAATGCGCGTCGCGTTCCTTGCCCTCGGTCACCCGCAGCTGCTCGCCGGCCATCGGCTGGCAAGCCTACGCCTCAACGGCGCTCGACACCACTGAGCTGCACTTAGATAATGCTCCGCGTGTCCGCCCAGCCTCCTGCCGATGCGCAGTTCGTCTCCGACCTTCAGGCTCGCGTCGAAGCCGAGCGCGCGGGGCGGCCGTTCCTGATCTACCGGGACGGCGATGACCGCCAGCAGCTGTTCGTGTTCGCGCCCGGCGCCGGCCAGGCCGCGGTCGGACGCCAGACGTCGTCGGATCTCTCGCTCGACTGGGACGATCAGGTCTCGCGCGTTCACGCCCGGTTCGAGCGGGCGCAGGACGGCTGGGCGCTGGTCGACGATGGGCCGTCGCGCAACGGCACGTTCGTCAACGACCAGCGCCTGAGCGGCAGGCGCCGCCTGAGCGACGGCGACACCATGCGGTTCGGGTCCACCACCGTCGTCTTCCGGGCCCCGGCGCCTCCGGCCGCGCCGGGGGCCCCGGGGGCACTGACGCCGGGGGCGGTCGACGCGCCCGCGGACGCGACCGCCGTCGCCCTCTCGAGCACCCAGCGCCGCGTCCTGGTCGCTCTGTGTCGTCCGTACAAGGGCCGCAGCGGATTCGCCAGCCCGGCCACCGATCAGCAGATCGCCGAGGAGCTGTTCCTGTCCGTCGGCGCGGTGCGGACTCATCTCAGCGTGCTGTACGCGAAGCTCGGCGTCGAGCCGTGCCCGGCGACGAGACGCGGGTCCGCCTGGTCGAGCGGGCCTTCTCGGCCGGCCTGGTCTCCGAGCGCGACCTCTAGCCGCATGCTCTGCTCCCGGCTCCACCTTCGCCGGCTACGAGGTCGAGAGCGTCGTCGGCGCCGGCGGGATCGGGATCCTCTACCGCGCCCGCCAGGTGCGGCTCGACCGGCCCGTCGCGCTCAAGCTGGTCGAGCCCGACGTGGCCCGCGACCCGGTGATCCGGGAGCGTCTGCGCCGCGAGGCACGCATCGGTGGCCGCGCTCGACCATCCGAACGTCGTCCCGCTGTACGAGGCGGGCGAGGAGGGCGGGACCGTCTACATCGTCGACGCGATGGGTCGAGGGCACCGAGCTCGGCACCCTGATCCAGGATCGACGGCCCGCTGGAGCCCGGGCGGGCGGCGCGGATCGCGGCGCAGATCGCCGCGGCGCTCGAGGTGGCCCACGAGAAGGGGCTCGTTCACCGCGACGTCAAGCCGTCCAACGTGATCCTCACCGCCGAGGATCACGTCTATCTGACCGACTTCGGACTGGCCAAGCGGGCCGAGACCGCCGCCGGGCTGACGGCGGCGGACCAGATGCTGGGAACCGTCGACTACGTCGCGCCGGAGCAGATCGAGGGCAGCGAGCCCGACGCGCGCGGCGACGTCTACAGCCTCGGCTGCGTGCTCTACGAGATGCTCGCGGGCGAGGCCCCGTTCGCGGACCAGAAGGGCGGGATGGCCAAGATGTGGGCGCAGGTCAACGCCGAGCCGGCCTCGGTGCGCGAGCGGCGAGCCGACGTGCCGCGCGGCGCTCGAGGAGGTGATGCGGCGCGCGATGGCCAAGGCGCCCGCGGACCGTCCCACGGCGGCGGCCTTCCGCACGGCCGTGCTCGCCGCCGTCGGCGAGTCACCGTGAGCGCGCCCGGCGTCTACGAGGGCGTCGAGCAGGTTCGTGGTCAGCATGATCCGGCCGAGCGCCACCCAGGCGGCGCCGTAGTAGGTCGGCGAGCGCCGGTCGAGCGCCTCGGCCTCGTCGAGCAGGCCGTCCCGGGCCGCCGGTTGTCCGGCCGCGTCGGCCGCCCCGGCCGCGGCCACGAGCACGACGGGATGCAGCGTGTGACCGATCGGCTGCCCGGAGAGGCTGTGCTCGACCGGGCAGCTTGGTCGGGTCCTGCCCCGCGAACACGGGCCAGGCCCGGGCGGCGATCTGCCGCCCGGCCGGGTTCGGGATCCTCGGCCATGCGGACGAGCGTGCGCACGGCGTCGAAGCCGAACTGCGGGCGGCGTCTGCGGGTCGCTCGGCGAGCCGATCGGCACCGGCTTGTCGCCCTCGAGCCGCGCCCAGTCCGGCGGCAGCCGCCCGGCGCTCGGCATCAGCGTGCTCGTGATCGCGCGCGAGCTCGCCGCCAGGCCGTCCCAGCGGACGGTCGCCGGACGCGGCGCCGCAGCGCCGCGAACGTGGCGGGCGCGAAGTAGCTCGGGTCGACCGTGACCGGCGGGCGTGATCGCCCACGGACCGGCGGTCAGCACCGGGGCGCCCTGGAAGGAGCGCCCCGACCTCCACGCGCATGATCGCGTTCCCCAGCTGCCAGCGCCTCCTGGCGCAGCGCCGGGCGGTGGAAGCGGCACGACGGCGACGAGCAGCGCGCGGCTGGCATCGAGGTCGGCGTCCGAGGCCGCCTGCGGATCCACGCACGTGGCCGTCGCGCCACAGGAACGAGATCAGGCCGTCTGGGCGCCGGAGGTTGTTCTTCGTCCACGTCCAGATCGCGTTGAAGCGGCGCGAGTCGCCGATGGCGGCCGCCAGCAGCATCCCGTAGGCCTGTCCCTCGCCGACGGTGTCGCCGCCCTGATCGAGCCGCGACGACGCGCCCGTCGGGGGTGACGTAGCGGTCCAGGAAGTGCCGGGCGGCGGCGACCGCCCGGTCCTGAGGCTGGGCCTGGACGCGAGCTGCGTGACGAGCTCGTGCGCGGAGCTCGACCCGCCGCAGCCGGCGAGGAAGAACAGCGCGACCCCGCCCAGCGCCACGGCGACGACGATGACGACCACATCTCGCACGGGCCGGCTCAAGCCGCGACCTCGGCCGGCTCGAACGACCCCGGAGGCCGGCGCGCGCGGTTTCTGGAGCGCCGCCCAGCATCCGGTCATCAGGATCGAGACGTGGACCACGGCGAACGAGACGTTGTTGATCGTGGCGGCGTCGGGATTGCGCGCGAGGCCGTAGATGCTGGCCGCGACCAGGATCCCGACGGCCACCAGCGCGGGCATCACCGCCGCCGGCTGACGGGCCTCGGCGCCCTTCTTCGGGGTCACGACGAACGAGCCCTTCTTGCGCAGCACCGTGTAGATCGTCGAGAGCACGTGGATCCAGAAGTTGGCCGCCGACAGCGCGAACGCGGCGAACGTGTAGGAGCCCGCGCCGGCCACCGCGGCCATCGTCAGCGCCACCGCGTAGTAGGGCACGAAGTGCAGCAGGAACATCGGGGCGTCGATGCCGCCGATCGGCTGGCCGCCGCCGAGCAGGCGGACCACCGGGAAGCACATGTAGATGAGCACGGTCCAGCCGGACAGGAAGTACAGCCCCGAGAGCAGGTACTGGGCCTTCAGCTTCAGCGGCAGCCGCGCTCTCAGCGCGCGCGGGATGCCCGACAGACAGCCCCGGGCCCAGCGCTGTTGCTGGGAGACGTAGGCGGCGGTGTCCTCGGGCCCGAGGCCGCGGGACAGCACGTCCGGCATGTACGCCGAGCTCCAGCCCCGCTCGTGGAGGTGGATCGAGAGCTCGAAGTCCTCGGTCAGCGAGTTCGTCGGGAACCCGCCCACGCTCTCGAACGCCTCGCGGCGGAACAGCACGTTGGTGCCGCAGCAGAAGACCGCGTCGAGCCCGTCCTTGCCGCGAGCAGATCGCTCCGAAGAACAGCGCCTGCTGGGCCCAGGACGCCGCCGCGATGCGATTGTGCTCCGTGTTGGCGTAGTACTGCGGCGTCTGGACGAACGCGATCTTGGGGTCCTCCATCCACCCGAGCGTCGCCTCGAGGAAGTCCGGGTCCGCCACGTGGTCGGAGTCGAACACGGCGATGAACTCGGCGTCGCGTCTTGGTCAGGGCGTGGTTGATGTTGCCCGCCTTCGCGCCGGTGTGCTCGGCGCGGCGGATGTAGCCCACGCCGTAGCGAGCGGCGAGATCGCGCATCGCGTCGTCGTTGCCGTCGTCGAGCACGTGGACCCTGACCTCGGCGCCCCGCAGGCCGACGGCGGCGGCCACCGTCAGGTCGACGATGTCGGGCGGCTCCTTGTAGACGGGGATGAACACGTCGACGGCCACCCGCTGGGTCGGTGCGCGCTTCTCCCGCACCCGCTCGTTGGAGACGGTCCACCAGAAGCCGAGCGCCTGCATCAGGTTGAACAGCTCGGCGGCGATCAGGATGCCGTACAGGTACGGGGTGCCGACACGGTCCGGGTTGCAGCAGCCAGCCGAAGTACCACACCGCGCACGGGCACCCCGAGCAGGATCAGGAGGCGCACGCGCCGGCGCACGCTCCAGCTGCTCGGCACGGGCTCCCACGTGACCCGCCGAAGACGGACATCCCAGGGCCGGCTGCTCATTGAAACTCCCAGACGAGGTTTGCGGCGTCTTGAAGCGGTGCACGAGCGTGCGGAAGAAGCGTGAGCTGTCCGACCACCTTGTTCGTCTCGTTGAAGAACGCCTTGTTGTCCTGGAAGGAGGCGAGCACGAACACGGGGCTCCCCTCCCGCTGCGCCGAGATCGGCGGCCGAGAGGGGCTGGCTGCGGAGCTCGGGCGCGTAGTACTCGAGCACGTAGCGCATGTCGGACGGCTCGTACAGCACGAGGCTGTTCGGGCCCGGCGTTCGGCCTTGATGTCCTGGATCGCGCCGCGGAAGTCGAACAGCCGGGGATTGGCCTTGTTGAGCTGCTGATCGGCCAGGCCGATCAGCAGCGTCAGCGACGACGGCGCCGGCGACGAGCAACCGCGCCCTCGGTTGGCGGATCCAGCCGGTGACCAGCCGCGCGATCAGGAGCAGCACCAGCGGCACGAGGATCAGGAAGTTGCGCACCTCGAAATACGAGCGGTCGAACGCCGACACGACGATCAGCAGCACGACGAGCACGATCGCGGCCGGCGGCGAGGCTCATCGTCTGGCGCGACCCGCCGCGGCCGAGCAGGACCAGCGAGCCGAGCAGGAACAGCGGCCACATCGCCGCCAGCAGCACGGTCGTCGCGTCGGGCTGGTAGCCCCACAGCGACCAGGCCATGTTCGAGAGCACCGAGTAGAACGACAGGTAGTCGTAGGTCCCGCTCGGCGAGCCGGCCGCGCCGGAGGTGACCTGGTACTGGTGGTGGGCGAACACGAGCAGCGGCACGAGCTGCATCACGAGCACGGCGACCGAGTAGGCGAAGCCCAGCGCCAGCGGCCTGACCGGCTGCCCGTTGCGCCTGCGGTGGACGAGGACGCGCGACGAAGACGAGCTGCTGCACGGCGATCAGGAGCAGGCCGAAGTAGTGCGACCACAGCAGCGCGGCCGTGGCGAGGATGTACGCCGCCCAGTTGAGCATCGTGCGCGTTGCGGATCGCACGCAGCTGCGTCAGCAGCGCGAGCAGCCCGAACAGCGCCACGAACTCGTACATCCGCACCTCCTGCGAGTACCAGATGAGCAGCGGCGAGACGGCGGCGAACGCGGCCGCGATCAGGCCGGTGCGGCGGTCGTACAGCTCCCGTCCCAGCTCGTAGAGCACCGGGATCACGAGCGTCCCGGCGATCAGCGACGGGAGCCGGACGGCGAATTCGCCGTGGCCGAACGCGCGGATCGTCAGCCACAGCACCAGGTGGTAGAGCGGCGGCTGGCGGTCGCCGTTGTACAGGTTCGGAACAGGTCGTGCAGCGAAAGGCGCGCCTGGTGGATGCTGATCGCCTCGTCGAGCCAGATCCCGCGCGGCACGGCCAGGCGCAGCGCCAGTCCGGCGAGGATCAGCCCGCCGAGGACGAGCAGGGCGGTGTTGCGGCTCGTGTCCGGCTCACCGCGGCGCGGAAGGCGGCCGCGCGGGCCGAAGAGCTCAGCCTCGTGAGCACCGCGGAGGCGCTGAAACAGCGTTCCCGATGAGCTTCCTCTCCGGCGGCTTGACCGTTTGCACGGACCCAGTGCCTCTCGACGCGCCTGACTGCTTGCGGCGACTCTAGCCGAGCGTGCGCCGATGTCGCGGGACGGGTGCGATGGCTCACAGGGTGCCGGCGGGCCGGTCCAGCTCGGGCTCGCGCGCGAGCGCGCGCAGCTCGAGCTGGCGCTCGGCGGTGATGATGTGGACGACCGCGTTGATCAGCGCCAGATGCGTGAACGCCTGCGGGAAGTTGCCGAGGTGACGGCCGGTGATCGCGTCGATCTGCTCGGCGTACAGCGCCAGCGGGCTCGCGTAGGAGAGCAGCTTCTCGCACAGCTCCGCGGGCGCGCGCCAGCTCCCCGATCTCGACCAGCGCCGAGACCAGCCAGAACGAGCAGATCGTGAACGTGCCCTCCTCGCCGGCGAAGCCGTCGTCGGTCTCCTCGACCCGATAGCGCAGCACGAGGCCGTCCTCGGTCAGCTCCTCGGCGATCGCCAGCACCGTGTCGCGGATGCGTGGATCGTCGGGCGGCAGGAAGCGCACCAGCGGCATCAGCAGCACCGAGGCATCCAGCGCGTCGGTCTCGTAGTGCTGCACGAACACGCCGCGCTGAGTCGAGCCCGTGCGCGCAGATGTCGGCGTGGATCTCGTCGGCGGCCGCCTCCCAGCGCTCCGCCGTCGCCTCGTCGGCGCGGATCCGCGCCAGGCGCGCGCCGCGGTCGGCGGCGACCCAGCACATCAGCTTCGACGAGGTGAAGTGCTGCGGCTCGCCGCGGACCTCCCAGATCCCGCGGTCGGGCTCGCGCCAGTGCGCGAGCGCCGCCTCGACCTGGCGCTTGATGATCGGCCACAGCCGGTCGGGCAGCTGGTCGCGCGAGCGCGTGTGCAGGTAGATCGAGTCGAGCACCGCGCCCCAGACGTCGTGCTGGTGCTGGTCGTAGGCGCCGTTGCCGATCCGCACCGGGCCGCGCGTGGTCGTAGCCGGAGAGGTGCTCGAGCTCCTGCTCCTGGAGCTTGCTCTCGCCGCCGATCCCGTACATGACCTGGAGCTGGCCCTCCTCGGCCTCGACGACGTCGGCGACGAAGTAGAAGAAGTCGTTCGCCTCCTCGTCGAAGCCGAGCGTGTAGAGCGCCCACAGCATGAACGTCGAGTCGCGGATCCAGCTGTAGCGGTAGTCCCAGTTGCGGTCGCCGCCCGGCGTCTCGGGCAGCGACGTCGTGGCCGCCGCGACCATCGCTCCCGACGGCGTGTAGGTGAGGCCCTTGAGCGTCAGCGCGCTGCGCTGCAGGTGCGAGCGCCACGGGTGATCGGGGAACGTGCCGTGCTTCAGCCACTCCTGCCAGAAGCGACCCGTGCGCGCCAGCCAGGCCTGCGGCCTCCTCGTAGCTGCTCGGGCAGCGGGTGCTGCGACCAGCCGAGCGCGACGAACGCGACCTCGCCCTCGTGCAGCGTCGTCCGCGCGCGCGCCCGCGGGCCCTCGAAGCCCGAGCCGCAGATCGGTCAACGAGCCGCAGCTCGAGGTCCATGCCCTCCGAGCGCGCGAGCGCCTCGTTGTAGCCCGAGCCGCGCGTAGGACCAGTCGGCGGCGAGCCCGCCGTAGTCGAAGGCCGGCTCGCAATCGAGCTTGATCTCGACCGAGCCCTGCACGCACTTGATCAGCCGCAGCATCACGTGGTCGGCGTCGTGGTCGGTGGGCGAGCGCGGTGGCTGTGCGATCGCTCGGTCTGGTGGCGCCAGGGGCCGATGCTGAGGGCGTCGCGCACGATCACCCAGCCCATCCGCGTCTCCCAGCTCGTCTCGAGCACCATCGTTCCCGGGATGTAGCGGCGGGCCGCGGGAACGTTCACGTCGGCCGGCGCGACCCGGAAGCCGCCCGGCGTCGCGATCGAGGATCGCGCCGAACACGCTCGGCGAGTCCATGCGCGGAAGGCACAGCCACTCGACGTTGCCGTTGGGCGCGACCAGCGCGGTCGTCTGGCAGTCGGACAGGAACGCGTAGTCGCCGATCGGGGGGAACGCGCTGACGCGTTTCCCGTGGTCGAAGAGCCCCCTTCATCCCCGGCGGGCGATTCTGCTGCGGGTTCAGAATGCGTGTCAAGGTATGCTCGCCGGATCGCGCGGGGCGCAAAGGACTCGGACGTGGAACCTTCGGCACACCTGACCTCGATCGACGTGATCGCCTCGGCGCTCGAGCCGCTGACGCCTGCGGTCAGCCGACTGAGCTCGCCCGACGGAGCGCTCACGCTGATGCTCAGCGACATCGCCGACGCCGGCGCGCTCGCCGCCGCGGCTGGGTCCGGAGCGCTGGGAGCAGCTGCTCGCGACCATCACCTGCTCGTCGAGCGGCTGCGTCGCCGCATCACGACGGACAGGTGGTCAGGTTCGAGCGCGACGGCTTCCTCGCCTCCTTCAACAGCGCCCACGGCGGGCCTCCACGCGGCCGTCGAGCTGCAGCGCACCTTCGCCGCGCGAGACGGTGACGAGGCGTCCCCGGCCCTGGCGCTGCGGATCGGCCTGCACTCCGGCTTCGTGATCGCCGACCCCGACGAGCTCCTCGGCCGCAACGTCGTGCTGGCCGCGCGGATCGCCGCCCACGCCGAGGGCGGCGAGATCCTCGTCTCCTCGACGCTCAAGCAGTACACGGAAAGCGATCCGAGCTTCCGAGTTCGAGCCCCGCGGCGAGCATCACTTCAAGGGGCTGCTCGGCGAGCACGCGGTGTTCAGCGTCGCCTGGCGCCGCGAACTCTTGACTGCATCCTCGTCCGCGCTAAGGTCCCAGTCTCAGTGCGAGCGTGGGACGCAATGGGACACTTCTCACACTCGATGGGCACCGGCTCCTGAGAGGATCCTGACATGGCAGTGAGAGGCGATCAGCTGCAGCGCGGCTCTGTAGTCGGGGGCTATCGGATCGACGAGCTGATCGGTCGCGGCGGGATGGGGCTCGTCTACCGCGCGACCAACGTCGCGCTGAACCGGATCTACGCGCTCAAGGTGCTGGCTCCGGGACTGGCCGAGGACGAGCAGTTCCGTCAGCGGTTCAAGCGCGAGATGCGGATCGCCGCCTCGCTGCACCACCCCAACATCGTCGGCATCCACTATGCCGGCGAGCACGAGGGGATGCTGTTCTTCGTGATGGACTACGTGATCGGCACCGACCTGCGGGAGGTCCTGATCAAGCAGGGGGCGCTCGAGCCGTCCCGGGCGGTTGATCTGCTCGAGCAGTTCGCATCCGCGCTCGACGCCGCCCACCGCGGCGGGCTGGTCCACCGGGACGTCAAGCCGGCGAACATCCTGATCACGGTCAAGGAGGGCCAGGAGCACGCCTACCTGACCGATTTCGGCCTGGCCAAGAAGTTCGACAGCGCCTCGGCCCTGACCGCGAAGGGGTTGATGGTCGGGACCGTCGACTACATGGCGCCGGAGCAGATCACCGGCTCGCGCACCGATGCACGGACCGACATCTATGCGCTCGGCTGCGTCTTCTACCAGATGCTCACCGGCAAGGTGCCCTACGAGCGCGAGAACTCGGTCGCGACCCTGTTCGCCCACGTGCACGATCCGCCGCCGGCGCTCGAGGGAGAGATCACCGACACCTACCCCGCCTTCGTGCCCGTGCTCGAGAAGGCGATGGCCAAGGAGTCGAGCGATCGCTACTTCTCGGCGGGCGACTTCGCCGCCGACGCCGGCGCGGCATTGAGCGGCATCCGCCGGTCGGGACCGCCGACGATCGTCGGGACCGGCGAGGCGACGCCGCTTCCGGGTCCCGCCGAGCCAACCGCGCTCGATCAGCCAGAACCGGTGGCCCAGGAGACGGACATCAGCCCACCGCCGGTGGAGCTCGCCGGTCCGGCCGCCGCGGCGGGCGCGACCTCCGTACCGCAGGCCGAGGCCTCGACGCCACCGCCCGCGGCGCCGCCGACCGAGTTTCCAGCCGCGTCGGCGACCGAGCCTCCAACCGCTCCGCCGACCGAGCCTCCGGCCGCGCCGCCGACCGAGCTGGCAGCCGCGGTATCGACGCCCGCGCCCCTGCCCTCCTCGCCGCCCGCCGAGCCGCCGGTAGCGCCGCCGAGCGGGCCCCCGACCGCCCCGCCCACCGTGCCGCCGGTCGCCTTGACCCCGCCGCCGGCCGACCCGCCGACTCCGCCGCCGGCCCCCGGCGGAAGCGCGCGCAAGCGCTCCCGTGTGCCGATCTTCGCCGCCCTGGCGCTGATCGCCGCCGTGGTCGTCGTCGTGATCGTGATCAGCTCGGGCGGCGGTTCCTCGACACCGCCCGGAACGCCGTTCGCCGCCTCCGCGCAGCCGGTGCCGACCAACCACGTGACCGGTAGCGGCACCGCGACCGTGCGCCTGAACGGCAACGTCGTCTCGGTGATCGCTCGATACGAACGGACTGCTCAACGGCGCGCCACACGCGATGCACATCCACGCCGGCGGCCAGGGCGTGTGCCCGCCTGCCTCGGCGGCGCACCTGCACAACGGGCACCTGTCGATCAGCACGACCGACGGGATCAAGTTCTACGGGCCACCACAGGTGGCGCTGACCTCCACCGGCGACACGAGCCCGAAGAGCATCGTCGACTTCTCCCGCTACCCGACGACGGGAACCATCCGCTACACGCGGCAGTTCACGGTTCCCCCGGGGGTCGCGGCGGCGATCCGCGCCGGCAATGCCGTCATCGTCGTGCACGGCATCGACTACAACGACAACGGCATCTACGACGACGTTCTCGATCGCAGCGAGCTGAACACCAGCCTGCCCGGGGAGGCAACCGCGCCGGCACTCTGCGGCTCGCTGGTGGCGACCAAGAACGCCGAGGTGCCGGGAACGGGCGGGGCCGCAGGCACGACGTACGCCGTCGCGCTGCACCGGTTCGTCGCCCAGGCGGCCACGAGCGGGAGCGCATTCCTGCTGCTCTGCCACGTCCTGGGGATCAACCCGGCCACGCTCGAGGCCCCACGGCCGACCGCCGCCACGACGACCTGATCGCTCCCACGGCGAGCGTTCCGCGCGCGGAGCGCTACGGCGAGACCACGATCGTCGCCTTCATCCACGGATGGATCGTGCAGTACGTAGTGGATCGTCCCCGGCTCGGTGAGCCTGATCGAGAACGTGGAGCCGACCGTGACGAGCGTGCCGGAGGACGCGAACTTCGGGCCGCTGACGTACGTGACGTTGTGCGGCGCCTCGTCCTCCTGCGTCCACGTGACCTCTTGCCCGACCGCGGCGTGGATCGCGGGAGGGTTGAAGAAGAGGCTCTTCATCACGACGTGCACGGCGCCACCGGAAGCCGCGTTCGCGGAGCCGGTCTGGGCCGTCTGCGATCCCAGGTCGGAGCCTGAGCCGCACCCCGCCGTCAGCAACGCGACGAGGACCAACGCCGGTGAGCGGAGCGCGTGCGCGGTTCGGCATGACGAGTCGGCGACCGGCCCTCACCCGGGCTGGGTCAGCTCCCTGCTTCCATGGTCGCGATACCCGCGGCCTGCGCAAGCGCGCGGGCGAAGTCGACACTCGTGCGGGGTCGCTCGGAGGGCTCCTTGCGCAGGGCGCCGTCCAGCGACCTGCACGAACTCGGGCGAGACGTCGGCCCGCTCCGCGGAGAGGTCGGGCGGCTCGTCCTGGAGGTGGGCCCAGAGCACGCGCATCCCTTCGCGATCGGCGAACGGCGGGCGTCCGTACAGGCATTCGAACACGACGCACCCGAGCGAGTACGTGTCCGCCGCCCCGGTGACCGGCTCACCGCGGATCTGCTCCGGCGGCATGTAGTCCATGGATCCCAGGGCCTGCCCGGGTCGCGTCAGCACGGTGCCCTCGCTGTCCTTGGCGAGTCCGAAGTCCGTGATGTACGCCTTCCCGGTCAGGTCGAGCAGGATATTGCCGGGCTTGACGTCGCGGTGCACCATCCCCGCCTCCCACAACGCCTGCAGCCCGTCGGCGACCTGGGCGCAGATCCGCACGGTGCGCGGCCACGTCGAGGCGCCCCTCGCGCTCGAGCTTGCGATCGAGCGTCGTGCCCTCGATGAACTCGGCCACGAGGTACGGAAGGCCATCATGCTCGCCGGTGTCGCGCACCGGGACCACGTGCGGGTTGCGTACGGTCTGGGCGATCCGCGCCTCGCGCCGGAAACGGCGCCGGAACGTCTCATCGCGGGCGAAGTCCCGCTTGACGAGCTTCAGCGCGACCGCGCTGCCGTCGCCGGCGATCGCCCTGTACACCCGGCCCATGCCGCCGACGCCGATCAGCGAATCGATCCGGTACTCGCCGATCCGGGTCCCGACGCGATCGTCGGCGGCGGGGCGCTCCGGCGCCTGACTCATTGGCCGGGCCGGGCGCCCGCGCGCGCGGTGTAGTGCGTGTGCAGCCACCGCCCGTAGCCCGAGTACGGGGTTCCCTTGTAGTTCCTGATCAGCGCACCGCAGTTGCGCCACGCGTCCCACGTCCACGCCTCGACCCCGACGCCATGCTGGTCGGCCCAGTTGACGAACGTCGAGATGTAGCGCGAGCCGCAGTCGGACGCGTCATACGTCTCGCCCGTCTCCCCGAAGACCAGCGGCACGACCTTGGCGATCGGCGCCATGCTGGAGTCGAAGCACGCAGGGGTATCGCAGGTGTTCTTCCCGTACACGTGCGCTTCGGCGATCAGCTGGTGGGCGGGATCGTCGGGCCGCGAGTCCAGCCACGTCGAGCCTCCGTACAGCGACCCGTCAGGCAGCTGCCCACAGGCGTTGGCGTAATGGATGCAGGGGATCGAGATCACGCCTGTGTACCCGGCGCCCCGCATCTGGTTGACCGCCTCCTGCATGGATGCGGTCTGGTACGGAGTCTTCTGCGGCCCGTATGTCGCCTGGTCGCTGCACCCGGTCTGCATGAAGCAGGACCATCCGACGGTCGTCTCACCCCACGGGGCCAGGATCACGTTGTGGTCGTGCTTGAACGTGTCGGCCATCGAGGCCCACATCGCCGGCGCATGGCTCTCGTCGGGCGCCATCGGCTGGTGGATGGCGCGGTTGCTTCCCGGCGCGGCCCACATCAACGACAGCTCGGCATAGATCCCGTACCGATGCAGCAGCCCGACGTAGGCGACGATCGCCTTGCGGTAACTCGCTCCCGAGTGGGCGCGGCTGAGTCCGTTGATTCCGAGCCAGCAATCCTCGTTGAGCGGGACGCGCACGATGTTCACCCGCCAGGAGGCGATGGCCTGCACCGCCGCGGCGTTGGTGGGACCATCGAAGATGCCCCAGCCCTGCACGCACGCATACTCGGTGCCCGAGCGGTTGACTCCGCGCAGCCGAATCTGCGCGCCGTGTCCGTCGACGAGTCGGTTGCCCGACACCCGGATCCCGTTCGGCGTGAGGTTGCGGCCATGGACGACCTTGGCGTCGAGGACCGACGCGGAGACGGTCGTCTGCGGTGCGAGCGCGAACGCGAACGCGACCCCCCATAGGACGCCGATCGCGCCCAACAGCATCCGTCTCATCACGAAAGCATCGCATGACGCGGTCGGTGGGGGGGATGGTAGGGTCGCGTCGTTGGCCTAAATGGATTCGGCCCGGGGGTGCGTGTGATGTCCAAGAGATTCGGTGTCGCGACCATGTCGGCGCCTGTGGTCGCGTTGTGCCTCGTGGCGTGTGGCGGCGGCAGCAGCAGCAGCAGCAGTAGCAGCAGCAGTTCCTCGAGCGGCACAACCTCCGCCGGCGCTCCCGCCGCGGAGAGCGCACATGCCGCGAAGCCCGCGCGGCCGAGCCAGAGTCACGGCGTCCCGTCGGCAGTCGCCCACAGCCTGGCGCCGTCGGCGTTGAACACGCCGGTCACCCCACCCAGTGGCGGCGGTTCCGCCTCGAGGGTCGCCGGCCTCAGCAACGCGCAGCTCGGCTCGGCCGGCACGGCGAGCACAGCGAACGTGGCCGTGGTCACGAGTAACGGCGCCTGGATCAAACCGGTCTCCGGAGGTGCCTGGCAGCAGGTCGCCGCGGCCGCCGACACGCCTCAGGACGTATCGGCGGGCGGCGGCTACCTGGGTGTCATTACGAGCACCGGAGCCTGGATCAAACCGCTCACAGGCGGCGCCTGGCAAAGCGTCGCGAACGCGAGCGACAAGCCTGTGGACGTGACGGTCGGCGGCGGGTACGTCGGCGTGCTCACGAGCACCGGAGCCTGGATCAAACCGGTTGCCGGCGGCGCCTGGCAGCAGGTCGTCCCGACCAGCGACGCGCCTGAGGAGTTGTCGGTCGGCAGCGGCTACGTGGGCGTGATCACCAGCAACGGGACGTGGATCAGACCGATCGCCGGCGGCGCCTGGCAAGGAATCACGGCCGCGAGTGACAAGCCACAGGACGTCTCGCTCGGCGGCAGCCACGTCGGCGTGATCACCAATACGGGGACGTGGATCAAGCCCATCGCCGGCGGCGCCTGGCAAGGAATCACGGCCGCGAGTGACAAGCCACAGGACGTCTCGCTCGGCGGCGCCCGCGTCGGCGTGATCATCAGGACCGGCGCCTGGATCAGACCCATCACCGGCGGCGCGTGGCAGGGCGAGGTAGCGAAGGACCAGTCGAAGGACTTCGGCGTCAGCGATTGAGCGCGCGTGGAGGTAGGGGCTCGCCCTCAGTGGCCCTCCGTGGGCGTCAGAACGATGACGGGGATGGTCCGGGCTGTCTTCTTCTGGTACTCGCCGAACTGTGGCGAGCGTTCGGCCTGCGCGCGGAACAGGCGCTCGCGTTCCTCGCCCGTCGCCTCGCCGGCGACGACGTCAATCGTCTCGGTCCCGACTTCGATCCGCGTATCGGGATGGGCCTTGAGGTTGTGGTACCAGTCCGGGTTTGTCGGTGCTCCGCCCTTGGAGGCAAAGATGACGTAGCGCCCGTCGTCGGCGGTGTAGGCGAGCGGGTTGACGCGGCGCGTTCCGGACTTCGCGCCCCTGTGATGGAGCAGCAGCAGCGTGGTGCCCTCGAACGCGCCGCCGACGCGGCCCTCGTTGGCGCGAAACTCCTCGATGACCTGGGCGTTGAAGTCTGCGGGCGACGTCGACATCGTGCTCCTCGTTACGCGTGACAGATGGGTCGCGGGGACGCTTTCAGTCTATGGAGGTGCGCGGCTCGGCCCAGTGCGCTCAGCTTCCGGCCGGATGGGCCCGGAGATAGCTCACCATGTCCGGGCGGGGTCGGCCACGTCCCGAGAGCCGAGGCCCGTGGCGAGGTCCCAGCAGATCGTCGCCGGGTAGTAGCGGTTCCTGCCGATCGTGACGTCATGGAACGGCGCGCTCGGCTCCGGACTCGAGGCGACCACGTACGGCACCGACCACTCCGTCGAGAGGCGGTGGTCGCGGGTGTTGAACGGCTGGGACTTGTACGCGCCGCCGTCGCCAGTGGACAGCGGGATCCACTTGTGGACGAGCTCGTGAAAACGTCTTGACTCCCGCGTCCTCGTCCGGAGACGGGGGCGCCGGCGGCTCGGCGTCAACCGAGGTGCTCATCGGGCGCCGTACGCGAGCGGAGCAGTGGTGCGCCATCGGGCACGGTGAGCGGCCCGGGGCAGCTTCCCTTGAGCCTGAGTATGCCCTGCGCGCATGAGATCGCAGGCCGTGTACGCTCGCCTCACTGTGGCGGGCGGCCAGAAGCACTCGGTGAAGCGCCATCTCGACGTCGACGCCGATGGCTACGACGTCCAGATCCGGCGCCTGATCCCGCACTACGACGAGTTGATCGCCACCGGCGTGGAGCTCCTGGCCGCACTCGCGCCGGCCGACGGGCACGTCCTCGACCTAGGCGGCGGCACCGGCGCGTTCTCGTCCGCGGTGCTTGATGGCCTTCCCGATGTCCGTGTCACGGTGCTCGACGTCGACGCGGCCATGCTCGACGCAGGGCGCCGGCGCCTGGCCCGCTTCGGCGACCGGGTGGGGTTCCGTGCGGGGAGCTTCCTCGACCCGCTGCCCGCCGCAGACGCCGTCGCCGCCTCTCTGGCGCTGCACCACGTTCACGACCTTCACACCAAGACCGAGCTCTACGGCGCGATTCACGACACGCTCTCGCCCGGCGGCGTCCTGCTCAACCTCGACGCGACGGTCACCGAGGGCCCGCGACTGCACCGGCTCGTGTTCGACCGCATGGCGACTCGGATGGCCGATCACGGGATCACCGCATCCGAGGCGCACGGCCACTTTGCGGCGTGGGCGGAAGAGGACCGCTACTTCCCGCTCGAGGTGGAGCTCCGAGCGCTGCGTGAGGCCGGCTTTACGGAGGTCGAGTGCTTCTGGCGCCGGGGGCTGAGTGCCGTCATCTGCGGGTTGCGCGCAAGCTGACCGCCGGCGGTGAAGCGGATCGACGGGCACGCCGGCGGCGACACCGAGCTGGGGGTAGGCTGACGTCATGATCGCCATCGCCGGAGGCCACGGGAAGATCGCGCTGGCCCTGGCGCGGCGGCTCAGCGCTCGCGGTGAGCGCGTCGTCAGCCTGATCCGCAACGCCGACCACGCCGATGATGTCCGCGCCGCCGGCGCAGAGCCGGTGCTCTGCGACGTCGAACGCGCCGACGCACAGGAGATCGCCGCGGCCGTCACCGGCGCGTCCGCCGTGGTGTTCGCCGCCGGCGCCGGACCCGGTAGCGGGCCGGAGCGGAAATGGACCGTGGATCGCGACGGCGCGGTCAAGCTGCTGCGGGCGGCGGCGAGCGTCGATGCACCCCGCTACCTGATCATCAGCTCGATCGGCGCCGAGGCTCCCCCGGCCGGCGAGGACACGTTCAGCGTGTACCTGCGAGCCAAGGCCGAGGCCGACGAGGCGGTCCAGGCCAGCGACCGCGAGTGGACCATCGTCAGGCCCGGCCGCCTCACCGACGCGCCCGGTACCGGCCACGTGCGGGTCGAGCTCGAGCCCCACCGGGGCGAGGTCCCGCGGGAGGACGTCGCCGCCGTGCTCGACGCGCTGCTCCACGTCCCCCGCGCGGCGCGGCGAATCCTCTACGTCAACGGCGGCGAGGAAAGCATAGGGTCGGCGCTCGACGCCGTTCTCTGACCGGGCACACGCAGGATGAGGGCGTAGCCCTGACCGCCACCGCCACACAGCGCCGCAGCGCCGTACTCGACGCCGCGGCGTCGCATTTCGTGCACCAACGTGACCGCCATCCGCGCTCCGGTGGAGCCGAGCGCGTGTCCAAGTGCCACCGAGTTGCCGTTCACGTTCACGATCTCCTCGCCGACTCCGAGCATCCTGGTCGCGTGGACGGCAACCGAGGCGAAGGCTTCGTTGATCTCCACCAGGCCAAGGTCGCCGATATCCAGATCGGCCTTCTTGAGCGCGGCCTGCAGAGCGATGGCCGGAACCGTGTGCAGGTAGGCGAAGCGCTCGGCGCACATGCCGCAGGCGACGATCTCGGCCAGCGGCGCGACATCGAGCGCCGCGGCTCTCTCGGCGCTCATCACGATGAGCGCGGCGGCACCGTCCGAGAGCTGCGATGCGTTCCCGGCGGTGATCGTGCCGTTACGCCCGAACGCGGGCGGAAGCCGAGCGAGCGATGCGACCGTCGTCTCCGCCCGGATGCCTTCGTCGTCAGCGATCATCGCGTGAGCGTGCCTGCCGTTCGTGAGCTCGACACCGACGATCTCCTCGGCGGCCCGACCGCCGGCGCGTGCGCCCTGCGCCCGCTGGTGCGAGCGGGCGGCCCACCTATCCTGTTCCTCCCGTGAGATCCCAAGGGCCGCGTTGACCTCGTCCGAGGACTCACCCATGTGCTGTCCGGTGAACGTCGACCAGAGCCCGTCGTGGACCATCACGTCGACGAGCTCCGCGTCGCCGAGACGGTTGCCCCACCGTGCGTTCGGCAGCACGTAGGGCGCGTTCGTCATCGACTCCATGCCGCCGGCGATCGCCGTCTCGATCTCTCCCAGTCGAATCAGCTGGTCCGCGTAGGCGATCGCGGTCAGGCTGGACAAGCACACGTTGTTAAGCGTGATCGCCGGGACGTCAATCGGGATCCCGGCCGCGACGGCCGCCTGCCGGGAAGTGATCTGTCCGGCGCCTGCCTGCAGCACGTGGCCCATCACGACGTGGTCGATCACGGTGGGAGAGATGCCGGCGCGGGCCACCGCCTCTCTGATTGCGACAGCCCCGAGGTCGACCGCCGAGCAGCGCCTCAGCGCGGAACCGAACCTTCCAACCGGGGTCCTCACGGCGGAGACGATGACTGAGCCCGTTATCTGGCGCATGCCCTCCGGCCCAGTGTAGAGTTGGCCGGCAGCGGGAGCGCCGCGGTTCTGGGGGAAGGACGCGCACGAGGATGGATACAGAGCTGTTGGTCATCGGGGCCGGGCCGTACGCGCTCTCAACCGCTGCGCTCGCGCAGGAGCGCGGCATCGACACGGTGATCCTCGGGCAGCCGATGGGCTTCTGGCGAGAGAACATGCCCGACGGGATGTTCCTGCGCTCGGGGCCCGACTGGCATCTCGACGGCGCCGGCGTCGACACCTTCAAGGCCTATATGCAGCAACGGCACATCCGGCCGGAGGAGGTCGACCCGATCCCGATCGGCCTGTTCCTGGACTACGCCGACTGGTTCCGCGAGCGGAAGGGATTGGACGTCCGCGATGACCTCGTCACGACCCTCGAGAAGCCCAACGCACGGTTCGAGGCCACGCTCGCGAGCGGCGAGCGAATCCGGGCCGAGCGCGTCGTGGCCGCACCCGGAATCAGGCACTTCACACACTCCCCCGAGTGGGCAGCGTCGCTCCCACCTGAGCGCGTGGCTCACACCTGCGATCTGGTCACCTTCGATCAGCTCGCCGGCGCCCGTGTGCTGATCATCGGTGGCCGCCAGAGTGCCTACGAGTGGGCCGCCCTGCTCCGCGAGCATGGTGCCGAGCGGATCGACATCGTCCACCGCCACCCTGTACCTCGCTTCGACCGGGTGGACTGGAGCTTCATCGACGCGCACCTCGAGCGCACGCTGGCCGTGCCCGGCTACTGGCACAGTCTCAGCACGAGCGAACGCGACGCGATCACCCGGCGTTTCTGGGAGATCGGCAGGCTGACACTCGAATATTGGCTGACTCCGCGGCTGCTCTCCGACCGGATCAACCGATGGCCGGGCGTCGAGGTGGTCGGAGTCGAAGCCGGCCCCCACCAGGAAGCGCTGCAGGTGACCCTTTCGAACTCGACCCGGCTCGCCGTCGACTCGGTCGTGATCGCCTGCGGGTACCGCGCCGACCTCGGCCAGGTTCCGTACCTGCGCGGCGTGCTCGAGCGAGTGCAGCTCGACGATGGCTTCCCCGTGCTCGACGAAGCCAGCCAGACAACGCTCGCAGGGCTCTACGTCACCGGCTTCTCGGCCAGCAGGGACTTCGGTCCGTTCTTCGGCTTCGTCAAGGCGTCACCCGCAGCGGCAACGCTGATCGTTCGTGACGTTCTGTCGCGGACGCGGGCCGCGTTGACCTAGTGAGCGATTCCACGGGGGCCCGTGTGTGCGCGTTTCCGGGGACGGCCGACCCTCGAATGACGGCCGACCTCTCGACCGGCTGCTGATCATCGGTTCGCCACGGCCGGCGATCTCGGTGCCCGACCGGCCGGGGAAGGGAGTGACAGCTCTTTCCCGTCGACCCGCCCTCGATGCACCGGATTCCAAGAGTGCTTAAGTCGCCAAAGCAGCGCCGCGAAACCGGCGTTGCGCGCCTAAGCGCCTCACAGGCGCTTACCCGCCCAAGAACCCATCGGGTCAGGTCAATTTGTCGAGATAAGTCGTGATGGCGGGGCTTCGCCACCTGCGGGGGGATGAAATCGGCGTTGCAGCTCTGGTGTCGTGCTCGGTGGTGGTTGAGGTTTCGGAGTGCCGTGCGTCGACGCCGACTTTTGCTTGGTGCCTGTGAGCCTGTAGATAAGTCTGGCGTGGGAGCCTTGGCCGGAACCCCGGACTGTTGCCTTGAGCACGCGCTACAGCATCGCTTGATAACGCGGGGCTCCTGCGGGCGGCGATCGTTGTTGATGTGACCGAAGGAGGACCTCAGATGGAACGGATCGTTGAGCGCCCGGGCGCGCTCGATGTGCACAAGGCGACCGTGATGGCGTGCGTACGGGTGTGGCAGGAGCGCGAGCTGACCGAGCACGTCGCGGAGTTCGCGACGACGGTGCACGGCTTGCTGGCGCTGCGCGATTGGTTGGAGGCGCTCGGCGTCACGCAGGTCGCGATGGAAGCGACCGGCGTGTACTGGCGGCCCGTCTGGGCGATCCTGGAGGATCGCTTCGAGCTGCTGCTCGTCAACGCGAGACACGTCAAGGCGGTCCCCGGCCGCAAGACCGACGTCAAGGACGCGCAGTGGCTCTGCCAGCTGCTGGAAGCTGGGTTGTTGAAGGCGAGCTTCGTGCCGCCGAAGCCGATCCGCACGCTCCGCAACCTCACGCGGTATCGCAAGACGCAGGTCAACGACCGCTCGCGCGAGACCGCGAGGCTGCACAAGATCCTCGAGGACACAGGGATCAAGCTCGGCTGCGTCGCGAGCGACATCATGGGCAAGTCCGGACGGGACATGCTCGATGCGCTGGTGGCCGGCACGACCGACCCCACGGTGCTTGCGGATCTCGCCCGCGGGCAGTTGCGCAAGAAGATCCCCGCGCTCCTCGAAGCGCTCGAGGGGCGCTTCGAGGACGAGCACGCAATAATCGTCGGGCAGATCCTCGCGCACATCGACTTCCTGGATGAGGCGATCGGTCGACTGTCGGAGGAGATCGAGGAGCGAATCCGCCCTTTCGCCCGCCAGCGTGACCTACTGATGACGATCCCCGGCGTCAAGCAACGCACCGCCGAGGTGCTGATCGCCGAGATCGGCGTCGACATGAGCGCCTTCCCGACCCCGAAACATCTCGCTTCGTGGGCGAAGGTGTGCCCCGGCAACGACGAATCCGCCGGCAAACGCCGCTCAGGAAAGACCGGCAAGGGCAACAAGTGGCTCAGGTCGGGCCTGACCGAGGCCGCGAACGCCGCGACCAGAACCAAGAACTCCTATCTCGCGGCCCAATACCAGCGGCTACGCGGCCGCCGCGGGCACTCCAAAGCCGTCACCGCCGTCGGACACTCGATCCTGACCGCCGCCTGGCACATGCTCCAGACCGGCGAGCTATACAACGACCTCGGCGGCGACTACTTCACCCGCCAGAACCCCGACCGCCAGACCACGCGCCTCGTCCGGCAACTCCAAGCGCTCGGTCACAACGTCACGCTCGAACCCCGAGACCTCGCCGCCTGACGGAGATTTCGCTACAGCACCGCCGTCCTCGGAGCCGCCCAGTCGACCGGGGCGCTCACCTGCCCCAAGAAGAGCCGGATCGCGTCACCCGTGCCCCTACCGTGGTGTGAGCCCCGGCCGTCGCGAGTGGATGCGCCTCATAGCGGCGCGCGAGGCGATAGAAGAAGCCGCCGTCGGACCGATCGCTCGTTGTCCCGCTCGCGCCTCCTCCGAAGAGCAGACCGATCACGCCGGCGTCGCGGGTCGCGCGCAGATGCGACCCCGATGGATCGGACAGCCACCACTGCAGGCGGTCGTCACGGAAGTGGCCCCAGGTGTCATTGAGCATCGTGTTGCCCAGCGGCAGTTGCCAGAGCACGACCGGCGTCCGGGTGCGTCTGGTGAAGCCGGCGATGTAGGCATTGCGGCGGCCAAAGTCGGCCGGCCCCCACCACGTGCTCGCGTTGCCCTCGACGTGCTGATAGAAGCCGGCGTCGCGATCGGTGACGTCGCTGAACACGAGATCGAATCGCTGATGGAGTGCGGAGTAGAACGAGGACGACAGCGCCGCGAGCGCGTCCATGTGGGCGATCGAGGGCTTCGAGTACGTCGGGTCCTCGCCCGTGCCCCACACGCTCAGGTGCCAGGCCAGCAGCACATGGGGAGCCAATCGGTTGCGCAGGGCGATCAGCCGGCGGGCAAAGGACCGGGCCCGGCCGACAGCATGCGCCTGCTCGAGATATCCCCACAGGTCCGGTTCGACCTGGATCACCGCGAGGTGACGACCCGCCGCCTCGGCGACCCGCCGCAGCAGCAACCGGTAATCCGACCAGTAGGCGCCCATCGTCGCTCGGTTGGCCAGGTTGGACAGGTCCTTCTGGAGCTCGCTCGACCCCGCCGCCGGTTGTGACTGAAGCAGTTGGTAGTAGGTGAGCACGGGGATCGTCTGCGCCGCGATCGACTCGCGCACATACATCGAGGCGAACGTTCCATCCGGATTCCACGTCGCCCAGCCGTGGCCGGTGTTGGCGCCGCCCGACAGGTACTGGTAGCGAGCATCAACCGGGGCGTGGTGCGCCAGGGCCTGGGCGTCTCCGGGCGAGTCGGCGACGCCCAGGACAACGTGATGCGGCCAGCCGACGGGCACCATGAGCGCCAACGACGTCAGCAGCGAGAGACCGGTCCGGTGCATCGTCAGAGTGTGACGACCCGCACCCTCAGGGTGGTGGCCAGGCGGAGTGAGCAGCGGCTGCTCCTATGCCGTGACCGGAGGCCACGCGTGAGGCGGCCGGACCCGGCAAGATCACCGGGACGCGCTGTATCCTCGGCCCATCGCTGAGACCAACGGCACCAGCACAAACGGCTCGCGCGGCACCCATGGGCCTCCTGTCACCGAGGCTTCGGCCAGGAGCATGCTCTCGGGTGTCTCGCCCCCCGGCCGCCGGAGCACGGCAAAGGACGGCTTGGCGAACCAGGTCGAGGCGTTCGTCACCACGCACGGGGCCCCGATCTGGGATCTGATCCAGTCAATCCCGCCGGTGCGGAGGGTCGTCAACGCGGCGGTCACCAATCTGGCGATCCTCAAGTTCCCGACGCGGCCCAACCCGTACTCGACGATGGCGGACTACACGTCGTGGGACTCCCTGACCGACCGGACGTTCAGCAGCCGGCATCTGCCGGCGGCCGACGTCGCCGACCCCGGCCTGCCCGAGGTCGAGGAGCTCAAGGACCTGTTCACTCGGGGCGATTTCAAGCCGTCGCCCAAGTCCACCGTGTTGTTCTCCTACTTCGCGCAATGGTTCACCGACGGCTTCCTGCGCAGCGACCGAGCCACGCCGCCCGACCCGCGCAAGAACCAGTCCAACCACGAGATCGACCTGACGAACCTGTACGGCCTGCATCCCGACATGGCGCGAGAGCTCCGCACGCTCGAGGGTGGCCGGCTGAAGAGCCAGGAGATCAACGGCGAGGAGTTCCCGCCGTACCTGTGCGAGAACGGGGAGATCAAGCCGGAGTTCTCGCTCCTGACGGTCGTCCGCTTCGACGAACAGACCGTGGAGACACGCAATCGGCTCTTCGCCATGGGCAGCGACACCTCGAACCTGCAGGCCGGCTTCGTCGCCCACAACGTGCTGTTCCTACGCGAGCACAACCGCATCGCTCGCATCCTCTCCCGCGCGTATCCCGACTGGGACGACGAGCGGCTGTTCGCCACGACACGCAATGTCCTCACGGTCGTGCTGATGAAGATCGTGGTCGAGGACTACATCAACCACATCACACCGACGATCTTCAGGATCAGTCTCGAGCCGCAGAGCTTCCCCAACGAACGCTGGTACCGCCAGAACTGGATGGCCGTCGAGTTCAACCTCCTGTACCGGTGGCACAGCCTCGTGCCGTCCAGCTACCGGATCCGCGAACAGGACGTTCCGATCTGGGGCACGCTCTACAACACGGAGCTGGTCACGGAGAACGGACTGGGAGCGTTGTTCGAGGCCGCCTCGGAGCAGGTCGCCGGTCAGGTCGGCCTCGGCAACACGCCCGAGCACCTGTGGCCGGTCGAACGCGCCAGCATCCAGCAGGCCCGCGCGGTTCGACTGCGCTCATACAACGATTACCGAGAGCTGGCCGGATTTCCCCGGGTCACCGCGTTCGATCAGATCACCGGCAACACCGCTGTCCGCGAAGAGCTCCGCCGGCTGTACGGCCACGTCGACCGGATCGAGTTCTATGTCGGCCTGTTCGCCGAGGACGTGCCACAGAACGGAGTCCTCCCCGACCTGATGGGCCGAATGGTCGCGCTGGACGCGTTCTCACAGGTGTACACCAACCCGCTGCTCGCGCCCCGCGTGTACAACGACGACACGTTCTCGCCCGTGGGCATGGAGATCATCCGTTCGACGACGACGCTGTCGCAGATCGTCAATCGCAACGTGCCACCCAAACCCGGTGGGTACTTCGTCAGCCTGACGCGCAGGGACTGGCGTCGCACCTGACCCGGCGTGGGGTTCCCCGGCGTGGTCACCGGGATGCGAACAGCGGACGATGAACACCGCGGCGCGGCGCCTTCTCAGTCCTGTCCCGACCGGCGAGCCATGCGGCCGCCTCGGCGAGCGCGGCGACATGGTCCAGATGCGGCGTGCTCTCGAGCAGCGACGCGAGATCCGTGATGCCGAGCACCGCCATCGTCTCATCGCACAACACGCTCTCCGGCCACATTTGGACGTCGAGATCGGCCCGGATCTGCTCGCCGTAGGCGAGCCAGCGGCCGGCGATCTCCGGCGCCACGCCGGCCGCATAGCGGGCGACGAACCACAACCCAAAGGCCGCGAGCGTCTTCACGCCGGGGCGACGCATGTACTCGATCGCCGCGGTCAACGCCGGCTGCGGGATCGCCTCGTCACGGGCGGACTCGGCCAGCAGCCGCGTGGCCATGGCAACCGCCAGCGTCAGCTCATCGTCGCCGCACGTCTCGGCACTGCGGGAGGCATGCTCGCAGGCTTGATCGAGATGGCCCTCCGCATAGGCTTCGAGCGCGAGGTTGTAGTGGATCCAGCCGAGCCCCTCGTCGTCTTGTTCGCCGGACACCAGCTCCACCAGGGTCAGCTTCAGCCGCCGCATCTCCTCGAGGTCGCGTGCATTGATCGCGTCTCCGAACAGGTTGCCCGTCGCGATGGCCAGAGCCGTCCGATCGCCCAGCTCGGCAGCGCGCGCAGCGAGCCGGCGGGTGAAGCCAACCTGCGTGACGGAGCTCGGGTCGACGTGATCGAGATAGCTCGCGGCCCGGAGCAGCGCGATCTCCTCCTCTGCGGGCACGGGGAGGCGATCGAGCAGCCGGCCGATCAGCTCGTGGGCCTCCTGTCGCAGCATGTCGGCGTGCCACAGCGGCCGTAGGCCGAGGGCCAGCTGCAACGCCGCCTCGACGTCGCCCTGCTCGATCGCATCCTCGAGGGCGGCACGGCAGTTGGCGTGATCGGGGCCAAGGAGCGCGGCGATCTCGACGTGCGTCGGATTGCGGTTGAACTGCGCGGCGGCGGGTGCGACCAGTGCACAGAAGTAGCGACGGTGCCGTGCGCGCGTCTCGGCCGCGAGCCCGCTCGCCTCCAGCTTCTCCGCCGCGAACGCGCGGACCAGCTCGAGCAACGAGTAGCGATCTGCGCGCGGCTGTCGACGGACCAGACTGGCTTCGATCAGCTCGTCGAGCTCCAATGGGGACGGCCGACCCGCCACAGCTTCCAGCGACGCCAGCGTGAACCCGCCCACGAGCGCTCCGGCGCTCCGCAGCACCTCCCGCGCGGCGGGGGTGAGCAGGTCGTAGCTCCACTCGATCGTGGCTTGGAGCGTCCGCTGGCGTTCCGGAAGATCCCGCAGGCCGCGCTGACCGATCGACAACGGCCGCTCCAGCTGCCTGGCGATCTGCTCCATGCTCAGTGACCTCGACCGCGACGCAGCCAGCTCGATCGCCAGCGGCAGTCCGTCGAGCGCGGTGCAGATCGTCCCCACCGTCCGAGTGAAAGCTGAGTCGATCTGCAGCCGGCGGTTGGCGGCCACCGCACATTGCAGGAACAGCTGCACCGCCGGGCTGCGCGCGATCTCGGCCTGTGACTCGCCGTCGGGCAGCTCGAGCGGCTCCACCTCGAAGACGTGCTCTCCTCGAACCTGCAGCGGCGTGCGACTGGAGATGAGCACGCGGAGCTGTGGCGCCTGCGCGACGAGGTCCGTGACCAGCGCCGTCGCCGCCAACAGGTGCTCGAAGTTGTCCAGTACAAGGAGCAGCTCCCGTGAGCGCAGATACCGGGCCAGAGCATCCGCATCGAGCTCGTCCGCACCGTCGCGCTGCGAGATCGCCGTCGCGATCTCGGCGGCGACCAAGGTCGGGTCGCGGAGCTGCTCGAGCCGCACGAAGACGGCGCCGTCGGGGTACTCCGGCTCCTGGCGCCGGGCGAGCTCCAGCAGCAGGCGGGTCTTGCCGACGCCGCCCACCCCCGCCAGCGTGATGATCCGGGCATCGGGGTCGGCGCCGATCGCCGCCAGCTCGTCGAGCTCCTGATCCCGGCCCAGCAGGGCTCCCGGCGGCCGCGGCACGCTCGATGCGGGCCTCGCCACGCGCGCTCGCTCCGCGTCGGGCCGGCTCAGCAGCGTCGGGTCACGCTCGAGCATCTGGCGCTGCAGTCGCTGCAACGGCTCTCCCACCTCCAGTCCCAGCTCCTGGGCGAAGTGGCGGCGGATGCGCTGGAAGATCTCGAGCGCCTCAGCCTGGCGGCCCGAGCGATACAGAGCCAGCATCAGCTGGCCCCACAACCGCTCCTCGTAGGGGTTCTCAGCACACAGTCGCTCGAGCTCCGCGACCAGCTCAGCAGCCGCCCCGAGAGCGAGATCGGCCTCGAGCCGGAGCATCGTCGCCTCCAGACGCTTGTCCTCGAGCCCCCGGCGCCACTGGGCGATGCTGCCTTCGCAGGCGACGTCACACAGCGGATCCCCGCGAAACAAGGTGAGCGCCTCGCCCAGCAGGCCTCTGGCGCGCGCCCGATCACCGCGGGCCTGCTCCAACAGCGTGTCGAGCAGCCGCGCATCCAGCTCGAACCGATCTGGCGCCAGCGCGTAGCCGGCGGCGTCGGAGATCAGCAGGTCACCGAGCTGGGCGCGCAGCTTCGAGAGATGCACGTGGAGGGCCGACACCGCGCTCGCCGGCGGACTCTCGCCCCACAGCTCATCGATCAACCGGTCGCGCGAGCGCGGCACACCCCCGGCCAGGAGCAGCACCGCCAGCAACGACCGCTGACGGCCGGTCGGCGGCCGGAGGGCCTGACCATCGTGCTCGACCGTGAACGGGCCGAGGACGCCAAACCGATATGTGGTGCCGGCCACCGTGGCACATGCTAGTCGCGGCTGCGACGCGAAGAACCGGTATGTGGACGGTCATCCGATCCGGGCTCCAAAACACGCGTGCGGCCCGCTCCGCGTCCATCGCGTCGCGGGCCGCCGTTGCGTGCCCTCGGTGGGCGCGGCCCCGAGGCCCCCTGCCTCGTTGCCCCGATTGCCCTCTCTGCTCCCTGCCCGGTTCGCGTCCTCGACTCAGACCAGGCTGCCTGCTCGGCCGCTCACTTGGCGTAACTGGCCTGGCAGGACTGGATCGCCCCGGCGTTCGTACCGGCGGCCGACAGGCAGGCCGTCAGCTTCGCGGCGTTGCCGAGCTGCTGCTGTGCCTGTCCGGCAGCGCTGCTCACCTGCCCGCCGGCACTGCCGCCCCCGGGCTGGGCCGCTGCGGCGCCGAGCTGCTTCTGGGCCTGATTGATCGCCTGCTGGCTCTGCTGCAGCCCTGTCTTCAGAGCCTGGTTCGCGGTGTTCTGATCGGGTGCGATCACGGTGAAGTAGAGGACCGCGAAGATCAGCAGCGATGCTGCCATTCCGGCTGCCCACATCCGCCAGTTATTGGTGACGAGAACCATGGTTACTACCCCCTGGTGTGTTTGTGTGTGTGCTGAACGACCCCACCGGCGGCGTCCGTTGCCGCTGCAGGGTCCTGAGAAGTTGCTCCGCTTACGCGGTCGCCGCGATCTGCGCGAGCGCTGCGTCCCAATCGATGAGGATGTCGTTGTCCGCGCCGTCGGGCATCCGCTTGGCGGGAACGGTGTTGCCCGGATACAGCAACGGGAGCGCCGCCACCGGAACCGGGTTGCCCACCTGGGTCTGGTACGGGGGCCGGCCGTCAGCGAGCACCGTGAGGGCGAACGCATACATGTCGTCCCCGCTTCGGCTGCGCATCCCCATCGGCTGGGTCTCGACGATCACCGCCTTGCAGGGAATGCCCAGCTCGCGGATCCGAGCGGCCGAGCCGACGTTCGGATCGCCGGAGCCGGCCATCGTGACCGTGGGCGGCTGCTCGCCGAGCGACAGCCCGATACGGGAGTGGTCGGCCGGGTCGACGCGGACGGCGACCGTCGCTCCGGGCGTCAGCAGCTGCGGCAGGATCGTTGCCCGGACGGCTTGGCGGCAGGTCGCGGTGTAACGCGGCTCGTTGTCGAGCGCCACCTCGACCGTGAACACGCACACGTGCGCGGGATCGAAGTCCGCGCCGGTGCTGACCGACGTCTGCTGAACATCAGTGATGATCCCGCGGCCGAGGAGCCCGTTCGCGAGCAGCTCCTTGGAGACCGAGCCGGTGAGATCACGCATCTTGCTGAAGAGGCCCATTGACTGTCCCTCCTGTGGGAACGTGGAATGAATGAGTGCAGCTTGGGTGGCGGCGCCATAGGCGCACCAAAGAACCGCCAAAGCCGGCGGAGGGCGCTGAGCGCTCGCCCTGAACTCCCCGGCTTGCCATCGCGGTGCTCTGAGCATTAGATTCGCCGGATGCGATCAAGCCTCCGTCTCCTGCCCCTGCTCACCGCCGCCGCGCTCCTACTGGCCGGGATCGCCCCGGCGAGCGGCGTCGCGAGCACCCATTGGCTGTGCCGCCCCGGAACGGCCCCGGATCCGTGCACGCCCGGTCTCTCGACCACGGTGTATTCCACCTCGGGCCGGCAGGTCGCCGTCCGTCACCCGGTCGCCGTCAGGAACCCCAAGGTCGACTGCTTCTACGTCTACCCGACGGTCAGCGGCCAGTCGACTCCAAACGCCAACTTCCATATCGACCCCGAGGAGCGTTCGATCGCGCTCTACCAGGCGGCGCGTTACTCGCAGTACTGTCGCGTCTACGCGCCCATGTACAGACAAGTCACGCTGGGGGCGATCGGGATCGGCAGCGGAGCCGGCGGCGCTCCGAACGTGGCGCGTCCGTTGGCCGACGTGCGCAGCGCCTTCAAGGACTACCTGACGCACGACAACCACGGTCGGCCGTTCGTGCTGATCGGGCATTCGCAGGGTTCGTTCGTCCTGCGCAACGTCATCAGGCTCGACGTCGACCCGAAGCCGGCGGTGCGAAAGCTGATGCTCTCGGCGCTCCTGCTGGGGGGCAACGTGCTGGTCAAGACGGGCTCGGACATCGGCGGCGATTTCAAGCACATCCACGCCTGCCATTCGACCCACCAGCTGAGCTGCGTCGTGGCCTTCTCCACGTTCGATACGCCGGTCGTGCCCACCAGCAAGTTCGGGCTGAGCCCGACCCGGGGCCAGTCGGTTCTATGCACCAACCCGGCCGCGTTCGACGGCAGCCATGGGGTCGCCGATCTGATCTCCCCGAGTGCTCCGTTTGACCCGGCGAGCCCGCTGGCGGCCGGCATTCTGATCCTCGGGTTGACCCAGCCCCGCCCCCCCACTGTGTGGGTGGATGAGCCGGGGGCCTACCGCGCGGCCTGCTCGTCGGCCAACAACGCCCATGTGCTTCAGATCACGCCGCTCGGCGGCGCCCAGACGCCACATCCGAGCCCGGACGCCACGTGGGGCCTTCACCTGCTCGACGCCCAGATCGAGCTCGGGAATCTGCTCAACTTGGTCAAGACCGAGGCCGCGACGTACGCCAGGAGCCACAAGTAGCAGGACTGTTCAGTTGATACGCGTGCCGCGGTCGCCCCATTCGCGGTTCCGGAGAACGTATTTCTGAATCTTTCCGGTCGAGGTCTTGGGCAGCGGGCCGAACTCGACCGCCGCCGGGGCCTTGAAGTGCGCGAGGTGCTCGCGGCAGAAGTCGATGATCTCCCGCTCCTCGGCGTGCATGCCTTCGGCAAGGGCGATGAACGCCTTTGGTCGCTCGCCCCACTTCTCGTCAGGGATGGCGACAACGGCGCACTCGAGGACCGCGGGATGGCGGCAGATCGTGTGCTCGATCTCGATGGTGGAGATGTTCTCGCCGCCGGAGATGATGATGTCCTTCATGCGGTCGCGCAGCTCGACGTATCCATCAGGGTGCATGACGCCGATGTCGCCCGAGTGGAACCAGCCGCCGGCGAACGCCACCGAGGTCGCGTCGGGCTGGTTGTAGTAGCCCTTCATCACGTTGTTCCCGCGCATCACCACTTCGCCCATCGCCTCGCCGTCGGCGGGGACGTCGCGCATCAGCTCGTCGACGACGCGGATCCGATCGGCAACGATGTTGTGGACGCCCTGGCGGCCGAGGAGCCGGGCGCGCTCCTCGGCGGGCAGCGCCGGCCACGCCTCCTGTGGCTCGCAGACGGTGTAGGGCGCGTAGGTCTCGGTCAGCCCGTAGACGTGCACCAGCCGGAAGTTGAGTGCGCCCATGCGCGCGAGCAGCGTCGGTGACGGTGGCGCGCCCCCGATCGTGACCGTGACCTCCCGCTCGAGACGGTGCGCGGCAGGGTGCGTGACGACACCGAGGTACACCGTCGGCGCGCCGTTGCCGTGCGTCACCTCCTCGCCGTCGATCAGCTCCCAGATCAGACCGGGATCGACCTTGCGCATGCATACATGACGGGCGCCGACCGCGGTCACCGCCCAGGGGTAGCACCACCCGTTGCAATGAAACATCGGCACCACCCACAGCAGGACCGATTCGGGCCGCAGGTTGGCCTGCAGTCCCTCCATCAGCGAGTTCAGGTACGCGCCCCGATGCGTGTACATGACGCCCTTCGGGCGGCCCGTCGTGCCGGAGGTGTAGTTGATCGAGATCACGTCCTCCTCATCAACGAGTGGATGCTCGAAGTGCTCCGGCGAGCCGGCGGCGAGGAACTGCTCGTAGGGATCGTCAGGGGCCCCTGTGTCATCGATCCGCACGACGGGAACGTCGGTGCCCTCGAGCAGATCGACCAGCTCGTGATCGCAGAACACGATCCGCGCGCCGCAGTCGCCGAGGATGTACTCGACCTCGTCGCGACCGAGGCGGGTGTTGATCGCGACCAGCACGGCTCCCGCCGCCGGCACTCCGTAGTGCGCCTCGAGCATGGCGGGGATGTTCGGCGCCAGGAACGCCACCCGGTCACCCGGCTCGATGCCGGCCGCGCGCAGCGCCGACGCGAGCCGGTTCACCCGCTGCTCGAACTCCCGATAGGTCGTCCGGCGCTCCCCGTGGACGACCGCCTCCTTGTCCGGGAACACGTACGCGCTGCGGCGCAGGAAGCTCAGCGGGGAGAGCTCCGTGCGGTACGGCTTCGCGGCCGCAGCCGCGGTGTCCTGCCTCGACGGCTGAGCGCCGCTCGCGCGCGTGTCGGCTTCGTCGGAGGGCAGCGCTTCGAGCCCGCTGTCAGCGTTGGTGGGAACGGCGCCTTGCATAACGTGTGCCTTCCTTGGGGAGTAGCGAACCATCGCGCGGGTGCTGCGCCGCTGGCCGAGACCAACGTATATGCTCCGCGCAACCGTACCGGCAGATCTTTGCGAACGTCAAGCAAAGTCGCCGGCGAGGCGCCCAAAGTGCGCCGGCCGCGCTCCGAGAATCGCTCCGGACCGAAGCGGGTTCACGAGAATGGGCGTATCGCGCACTTGGACAACGGCGACATCGCCGACCGGCTGGATGCCCTCGCCGCCGTGCTGGCGCTCGGTGACGCCAATCCGTACACGATCCGCGCCTACCAGCGGGCGGCCGAGACCGTCCGCCACAGCGGCGTGTCGGTCGCCGAGCTCGTCGCCGCGGGTCGCGGTCGCGAGCTTCGGGGCATCGGCCCCGGCATCGAGAGCCGCCTGCGCGAGCTCGTGGCCACAGGGCAGATCGCCGAGCTCGCCGAGCTCGAGCGCGACCTGGTGCCCGACCTCGTCGGCCTCGGCCGCTACCTCGGGCTGAGCGCCCAGCGCGCGATCGACATCGCCCGCTCGCTCCGCATCCGAACGGCCGGCGAGCTGCGGGCGGCGGCCGCCGCGGGGCGCCTGCGTGAGGTGCCCGGCATCGGCCCGAAGACGGAGGCGCAGATCGTGTCGGCGCTGGCCCGGGAGACCGATGCCCGCTCGCGACAGGGCGTGTGGCTCAACCGCGCCCGGGATCTCGTGGGCGGCATCGCCCGCGCCCTTGACGGCGAGCCCGCTGGGGATGTTCGGCGCTGGTGTGACTCCTGCCACCGGCTGGCGGTGGTCCGTGCGGCGTCACGTCCCGAGGCGGTCCTGGCCCGGTTCGCGGAGCTCCCTCAGATCGTCGCCGTGATCGAGCAGGGCGGGCGCCGCGCCGTCGGGGTGAGCGTGGACGGGGTCCCCGTGGAGCTGACGGTCGCCGAGCCCGGCGCCCTCGGGACGGAGCTGATGCGGGCGACCGGGTCGCCCGGCTACGTGGCGGCGCTCGAGCCGTTGCCCATCGCGCCCAGCGAGGACGCGGTCTACGCGGCCCTTGGCGTGCCCTGGTGCCCGCCCGAGCTGCGCGAGGCGCCGTTCCGCGGACAGCCGCCGCCGCTCGTCGAGATCGACCAGATCCGCGGGGACCTGCACTGTCACACGACGTGGTCCGACGGGCGCGTGAGCGTGGCGGAGATGGCGCGCGCCGCTCGCGCCCGGGGCTACGAGTACCTGGCCATCTGCGATCACACCCCGGCGGTGGGGGCGGTACGGGGACTCAGCGCCGATGACGTCCGCCGCCAGGGTGAGGAGATCGCGGCGGCCAACGCGGAGCTGGCGCCGTTCCGGGTGCTGCGCGGGATCGAGTGCGACATCCTCCCCGACGGGCGGCTCGATCTCCCCGACGACGTCCTCGCCGAGCTCGACTGGGTCCAGGCCAGCGTCCACGGCGGGCAGCGGATGCCCCGTGCGGAGATGACCAAGCGGGTGGCAGAGGCCCTGCACCACCCCGCCGTCCGATGTCTCAGCCATCCCACCGGCCGTCTCATCAACCGCCGCCCGGAGAACGCGCTGGACCTCGAGCGGATCTTCGAGCTCGCGCGGACCCAGGATGTCGCCCTGGAGGTCAACGGCCTACCCGCCCGGCTCGACCTCAGCGGCGAGCACGTGCGCGACGCGCTGCGCGCCGGTGTCGCGATCGTCTGCTCCACGGATGCCCACTCCCCGGCCGGCCTCGACAACATAGTGCTCTCGGTCGCCACCGCGCGCCGGGGCTGGGCCGCGCCCGCCGACGTCCTCAACACGCGGCCGCTGGAGGCCCTCCTGAGCCGGGACAGGCGCGCGCCACACGAACGGTAGCCGTCTTGCGCTGCTTCAAGCAAAGTGATATCTAATAGAAATCACTTTATGAAGGCCCCGGTTCAGGTGGAGGGATCATGAGTCAAGGCGTCCAGCCGTACCGCCAGCCCGAGGCGACACCCGTCGGACACTCGGGAACCCGCGTCGATATCCACGAACGTCAGGCCTGGGCCATCAGTGGCTGGGCCGGCGTGCTCGTCGTCCTGGCCTGCATCGCCGCTGCCGTGCTGCTCTCCAAGTCCACGTGGATCATCGCGCCGATCGTCGTCGCCGTGGTCATCTCGACCTCGCTCGTGATCGTGCCGCCGGGCCAGACCAAGGTCGTCCGGTTCTTCGGAAGCTACGTCGGCACCATCCGGCGGACCGGCCTGTGGTGGATCCTTCCGCTGGCCGACCGGCGGAGCCTGAGCATCCGAGTCAGGAACTTCGAGACCAACCATCTGAAGGTCAACGACGCCGACGGGAACCCGGTCGAGATCGCGGCAATCGTCGTGTGGCAGGTCGCCGACACCGCGCGGGCGGTCTACGCCGTTGACGACTACGACAACTTCGTGCGCGTGCAGGCGGAGTCGGCCCTGCGTCATGTCGCCACGACGCATCCCTACGACGATCCGGGCGAGGAGAGCGCATCGCTGCGCGGCTCGGTCGACGTCGTCGCGTCAGAGCTGGCCACCGAGGTGGCTCAGCGGGTCGTGATCGCCGGAGTCGAAATCGTTGAGGTCCGCATCAGCCATCTCGCGTATGCGTCGGAGATCGCCCAGGCGATGCTGCGCCGCCAGCAGGCCAACGCCGTCGTCGCGGCCCGCTCGCGGATCGTCGAGGGCGCGGTCGGGATGGTTGACCTAGCCCTGTCCCGGTTGGATGAGCGCGGGATCGTCGAGCTCGACGAGGAGCGCAAGGCGGCGATGGTCAGCAACCTCCTCGTCGTGCTCTGCGGCGACCAACCGGCGTCTCCGGTCCTCAACACAGGAACGCTCTATACGTGAGCCGCGAGCGCAAGCAGGTCCCGCTGCGATTGGATCCGGCGGTGCACGACGCACTGGCCCGCTGGGCCTCCGACGAGTTCCGCAGCGTCAACGCCCAGATCGAGGTGTTGCTGCGACGAGCCCTCGATGACGCCGGCCGGATGCCTCACCAGGCAAGGCCGCTCCCACGACGGGGTCGACCCCCCACGAGCGAGCGAGCTGCTCCTCGATAGGAGTCGCGACGACGGGTCACTGCTCGTGCGTCAGCGGCGCGAGCAGTGCCTCCGCGCCGGCCATCCCGTGGTGCGCGGCCCAGCCCGCGGGAGGGGCATCGAACTCGCGGTCGCGAACGTTGGGGTCGGCACCGTGGTCGAGGAGCACCCTGATCATCTCGACATTGCCGTGCATCGCCGCCTCGTGGAGCGGGGCTGTCCGGGAGCGCGCGTTGACGTCGAACCCGAGCTCGATCAGCAGCTCGACGGCGGACAGGCGGTTTGTCTGGGCGGCGCGAATCAGCTGATCCGGCCGGCGCGCGATGGCCCGCTCGACGAGCGTCGGGTCGGCGGACCGGAGCGCCGCGGCACGCGTTCGGTCGCCGGCCATGCAGATCGAGACGAACCGGTCGACATCGTCGCCGGCGAGCTGCGCGCCTGCGGCGGCGAGCAGGTCGACGATCTCCACGTGTCCGAGCAGAGCGGCCTCGTCGATCGGAGCCCGGCCTCCGTGAGCCGGGTGCCGGGTTCCCACTCCCGCCGGGTCGACGCCGTGACCGAGCAGCAGGCGTACCCGATCGGCGAAGCCGTGGTGGGCGGCCGCGGCGAGCTCGTTCTCGAGCATCTGCCGAGGCGAGGCCAGCCGGTCGCCGAGCAGCCGGGCCCACGGGCCGCCGTCGCCGGTTCCGAGGCCGAACTCGAACAGCAGCTCGAGCCACCCATCGTCGCGACTCCACTGCCGGTTGTAGAGCGTCTGATCGTCGTTCGGGTCGGCGCCGCGCTCGAGCAGGAGCCGGGCGAGCGCCGTCTCCTCGGGATGCGGCGGCGCTCCCTGCTCGCCATGGCCGAACACGCCGGTCAGGGCCGTGAACGGGGGGACCAGCCCCTCCCACAGATATCCGGCGTTCGGGTCCGCGCCATGATCGAGCAGCAGCCGCGCGACCTCGACGGCCGAGCGCCCGGCCGCCGGTGCGGGCAGCCGCGCGTATGTGAGATAGAGCAGCGGCTCCCAGGCAAACGGGCCGCCCGGCCGCCGTGCGCTCGCCGGGTCGGCGGCCAGCAGCTCGTGGGCCGCCGCGACCTCGCCGACCGCAGCGGCGGTGTAGATGGTCGCGCGCGCGAGCTCCGGATTCGCCTCGAGCAGCTCCGCGGCGCGCTGCCGGCGCGCCGGGTCATCGCTGCCGTAGTTCAGGCACACCAGAAGCAGAAACTCGTCGACCAGCGCCGGCCCCTCGCCGACCGTCTCGGCCCTCGCCTGGTGATGCGGTGAGCGCGCGTACCGCTCGACCATCTTCAGGTGCGCCTCGAGCATCGGCCAACTCGAAAAGTCAAACTGCCGCGCGATGACGAGCCGAGCGTCGGCGAGCTTGAAGCCGGCCAGCTCCGCGGAGCCCGGGCGCGCCGACGCGAGCCGGGGATGGAACTCGTTGACGACTTCGGCCGCGCCCACATCGCCGGAGCGGACCGCACGCTGAAACGCCTGTGCGCCCTTCTTCAGCTGCTCGAGGCTGATGTTGCCGGGAAGACCGCGAGGTGGCATTGAGGCCTCCTTCCGATCGCGCCCCCTTGCCCTGAGGGGCGCCGATGAGTTTCTGTGGCGGACGAGGTCAACACTGCCATGACGACCACGCACATGCTCAACCACGACGCCGCCGACATTGCCTACGACGTCCACGGCCCCCTGCCCACCGCGGACGGGCGCCCGCCGCTGCTGATGATCGGTCAGCCCATGACGGCTGGCGGCTTCGGCACGTTGGCCTCGCACTTCGCCGACCGCACGGTGGTCACCTACGATCCGCGCGGCCTCGGCCGCAGCACCCGCAGCGACGGCCGCGTCGACAACTCGCCCACGGTCCAGGCGAGGGACGTGCATGCCCTGATCCAGGCGCTCGGTGCCGGGCCGGTCGACATGTTCGCGAGCAGCGGGGGCGCAGTGACGGCGCTCGCGCTCGTTGCCGCCTACCCTGAGGACGTGGTCACCCTGGTGGCCCACGAGCCGCCGCTCATCCCCGTGCTCCCTGATGCCAAGGCGGCCGAGCGCGCCCGCGCCGCGGTTCGCGATGCTTACGATGCGAGGGGATCGAGCGCCGGGATGGCCGCGTTCATTGCGATGACGTTGTGGCCGGGCGAGTTCACCGACGAGTACTTCGCGCAGCCCGCACCCGATCCCGGCGCTTTCGGGATGCCGACCGAGGACGACGGCTCCCGCGACAGCCCGTTGCTCTCGGACCGGTCGTGGGCGATCAGCGGCTATCGCCCCGACGTCCAAGCGTTGGCCGCGGCGCCAACCCGCATCGTGATCGCGGTCGGTGAGGAATCTGGGACCACGTTCACCGGACGCACCTCGGTCGCCATCGCCGGGCTCCTCGGCCGGCGGGCGATCGTGTTCCCGAGCCATCACGGCGGGTTCCTGGGCCCCGAGTCCGGATACGCCGGCCAGCCGAAGGCGTTCGCGCGGGCACTTCGCGACGTGCTCGAGGACAACCACGCCGGTCCGTGAGACAGCTACGATTGCCCGTAGCAGATGGCCGACGTGATGGACATCCAGCCCGGTCGCGGACTCGAGCGCTCAGCCACGGTCGCCGTGGTCCGTGTTTCACGTGCCGGGCTGCTGCTCGGCACGCTCGGTCTGCTCGCGTCGCTCGTCGTCATCGTCCGGCTGTTCGAGGCGTGGCACGTGGCACCGCGCCCGGGCTCGCATCAGATCTCGATCCTCGGCGCAACACTCGCGTATCCAGCTGCCAACACCGACGCAGTGGTGATCCTCGCACTCGCGGTCGTGGGGTTCGCGGTGCTCGGAATCGCCCTCCTGGGTGCAGCGCGGGAGATTGCCGGCGCGGTCCGCCTCGCCCGTCGCCTGAAGGCCGTCCGGCCGGTCGAGCACGACGGGGCGCTGATCATCCCGGATGAGGTCCCACGAGCGTTCTGCGCCGGGCTGTTTCGTCCACGGATCTACGTCTCGAGCGCCGCTCGGACTCTCCTCGACCAGGAGGCACTCGACGCCGTTCTCGCGCACGAGCGCCACCATGCCGAGCGTCATGATCCCCTCCGGCTGGCGTCGATGCGCGTCTTCGCACGAGCCCTGTTCTTCCTGCCACCGCTGGCCGCCCTGGAGCGCCGCCAGCTGTCCCTGGCGGAGCTGAGCGCCGACGAAAACGCGGTCATCGCTGCATCTGGCGATCGGTCCGCCCTGGCCAGAGCGATGCTCGTGTTCAGCGAGTCGGGGACCGGCGGGGACGGAGTTGGCGTGGAGCCGACACGTGTCGAACATCTGCTCGGCGAGCCGCAGGATTGGAGATTCCCAGCCGTGCTGTGCCTCGCCGCCGCCTCGGTGCTCGCCGCGATCGCGACGATCGCCGTGCTGGCCGGGAGAGTCGCGGCGGGCAGCGCCACGCTGACGCTGCCGTTCGTGTCCCACCAGCCCTGCATCGTCGTACTGGCGATGATTCCGGCCGCCATCGCACTGCTCGGCGGCTGCCTGGCACGGCGCATCGAGCGCGTGGCACATGAGCCCCCGCAAGCAAAAAGCGCCGCCGCCGCCCCCGCCGCTGCACGAGCTCGAGGCCGAGATCATGGAAGAGGTCTGGCGCCAGGGTGAGACAAACGTCAAGCGCGTGATGGAGGCGCTGAACCGCAAGGCGAAGCCGCCCCGGGCCTACACGACCTACATGACCGTGATGCGCCGGCTCGACGACAAGCAACTGCTGTCGCGCACGCGCGAGGGGCGCGCCGACACGTACTCCCCGCGGCTCACTCGAGAGCAGTATCAGCAACGTCGCGCGAGCGCGGAGGTGCAGGGCCTCGTTGATCAATTCGGCGATGTCGCGCTTGCCCACTTCGCCAAGAGCATCGGCGAGCTGGACCCTGCGCGACGCAAGCAGCTCCGACGCCTGGCTGACCGCGAGCAGTAGAACGTCGGCCCGGCGGCGGACCTTCGTGGCATCGGGCCCGTCCTGCCAACAACACCCTCGACGGGGGTCATCGCCGTGGCTCGGGGGCGTCGGGCAGCGGCGTGGTGAGCGGTGCGTTCTCCTCGCGGGCGGTCGCGAGCGCGCGGTCTAGGCCGCGGATCGTCACCCGCTCGACGACGCGTTGGGCGAGCATCCGCACCGGCAGCACAGCTGCCACCCAGCCCGGAGCCACCACCCGGCGCGAGCGGCGGGCGATCCCCCGCTCGATCGCGTCGATCCCGCTCTCGAGCGGCGCCACCCGGCTCGGGCCGAGGCTCAGCTGGCGGGCGGCCTCGGTGCCGAAGCCGCGACTGGTCATGTCGGTGTCGAGCTCACCGAAGTAAGCGACGCCGACGCGCGCGCCGCTCGAGTGAAGCTCCCGTGCAGGAGATAGACAACCGGGTAGCGCTTGGTGCGGTTGGCGGCGTAGCCCGTCGGCAGCAGGATCCGGACGTTCAGCGTCGCCCGCACCGCCTTGGTCGTGACGGTGACCGCGATCAGGCGCGAGTCGAGCCTCTTGGCCGAGGTCACGGCCAGTCCGTCGGCGCCCTTGAAGGTGACCGCTTGGGCGGCCTGCGCCGATCCGAGCAGCACCGTCGCGGTGGCGATCGCGGCGAGCCGACGTCTCATCCCGTGGCCCTGCGGCGGGCCGCGGTGGGTGCGGCCTCGGCTCCGGGTTCGGCGATCGCCGGGAACGGGCGGCAGGCCACGCGGACAAGATACCGAACAATGCCGTTCATCACGAACGCAACTGTTCGCTATGAGCAGGTGGATCGACGGCGGCCGGCTCGTCCACGTCGTCTTCTACCGTCGGGGCATGTCACGCGCAGTCGAGGCCCGTCGCTGCGGCGAGGTCTTCAACGAGGTCGCCGAGGAATATGACCGCCACCGGCCGGCGTACCCGGACGCGCTGATCGACCGGGCCTGCGAGGTGGGGGGTCTCGGCCCCGGGGCCACGGTGCTCGAGATCGGCTGCGGCACCGGACAGCTGACCCGCAGCTTGCTCGCCCGTGGGCTGCGGGTGACGGCGATCGAGCCGGGCGAGCGGCTGATCGCGCGGGCACGCGATCAGCTCGGCAACGCCGGCGAGGTGGAGTTCGTCAACCGGCGCCTCGAGGACGTGTCGGTGCGGCACGCTCACTACTCGGCCGTGTTTTCGGGATCGGCGATTCATTGGGCTGATCCGGATGTGAGTTGGCGCACGACCGCCCGCGCGCTGGTGGATGGCGGAACCCTCGCGCTGGTCTCCTACTTCGGGTTGCAGCAGCCGTGGAGCGCCGGCGATCAGCAGGCCCTTCGCGCCGCGTTGGCGAGCGCCGCCCCGAAGCTCGCCGCCGACTGGCCGACCTACCGTGACCTGGACGCCACGCTCGGAGGCGTCGATCAGCGGCGCGGCAACGTGTCGGAGGCGTGGGCGTGGCTCGGCGACTACGAGCTCGCGCGGCGCTACGCCGCAGACCTGTTCGAGGACACGCAGCTCACAGCGGTACCGAAGCGCCTCGAGCACACCGCCGACGCGCTCAACGCTCTGCTCGGCACGATGTCGTTCTGGGCGCGGCTCTCACCCCAGCAGCGCCACGCTCTGTGCGCGGAGAATCACGCCCTCCAGCATCGGCTCGGCCGGCTGATCCGCTCCAGCACCCTCGCCTGCCTGGTCACGGCCCGTCGCGTTCAGCGCGTGTGAGATCCGACCAGGGTGACTGTCAGCCTCACGGCTGGCCAAGTCGATGCTGCGCCCGCGCCGACTCGCTGCCCCGGTCCGGACCGAAGACTCGGAGGAGTCCGACGATCTCACGCTGCTGCTCCCTGGCGGCGGGCGAGCCGGCTCCGCCGCGGCCGGTCGTCCAGCGTGCGAGCTGCATCGCCGTGGACCCGTGGCCGTTGGCCGCGCAGGGATCTGCGCCCACCTCGAGCAGGGCCCTGACGGCTGCCGCGCATCGGTTGCGTACGGCCCGGTGCAGCGGCGCCGTCCCGTTCCTGTCGACCGCGTTCGGGTCGGCCCCGAGCTCGACCAGGCACACAACCGTCTCCTGCTGCGCCACCGGATTCCATCGCGCCGAACCCGGCGCGCCGTCGACCGCGTAGTGAAGCGGCTGGGCGCCGCGGCGATTGGCGGCCGCAACGAGCGCACCGATCCCGACCAACTCGCGTACGAGGCCGGCGTCGTACGCTGCCGCCGCGACATGCAGTGCCGTGTCACCGGAGTACACCTGATGGCATATCGCCTCGAGGAAACACTCGCCGGCGCCGGGTCCGCGCGCTCTGACCGCGACGCGCGTCAGCGCGAGCTCCGGCTCAGCCACGAGCAGCCCCGACGCCTGTGCGTGATCTCCACGCGCGATCGCGCGGGCAAGCTCCGTCCACGACGCGCCGTCGCCCACCCGTCCAGCCTACCGAGGCCTGAGAAACGGCCGGAGGTGTGCGCGAGCCCTGCCGAGTATCGGGGCGGCGATCACGGCGATCCGCGCGGGCTCTGGGAGCGGCGTTCGTTCACCCGGGCGGCCTTCATCGTCAGGTAATCCCGCTCCGGGACGTTTGTCGTTCGGTTCGCCGCCGTCTTGTATTCGGCGAACGCGGCATCGAGCTCGCCGGCCATCTCCAGCAGGTGCCCGCGAATCGCATGGAGACGATGGTGGCCGGCCAGCGGCTGCTCGAGTGGCTGGAGGAGCGCGAGTCCGGTCTCCGGGCCCTCGAACATGGCGACGGCGATCGCCCCGTTGAGCGAGACCATCGGGTTTGAGGTCATCTGCTCGAGCCGCCCGCGGCTGACCGCATGGATCCGCGACCACATCCAAGACGAGATCGACGCCGGTCACTATTCCGCCCCCGAGGATCCCGAACTGCTCGCCGACGGCATCGTCACCATCGGAGAGCGCTTTCTCCATCACGGCGGCGACCCCGACGTGACTCCGGACCCCACCAGCGCCGGCCGCATGATCGCGCTCCTCCTGCGCGAGCCGTGCGACGCGCCGTCCCGCGCCGCAACGCCCGCGCCCGCGCCCGCATAGACGATGCGCGTCTCGTGGCGCGCCACGAGCTAGCGTCCCGGCTGTGGAGTTCAGCCCTGAGTTGCGCAACGACGTCCTGGCCGGAGACATCACTCTCACCGTCCGACTGTGGAGGCGGCCGCGGGTCAAACAGGGCGGCCGCTACCGTGTCGGCCCCGGTGAGATCGAGGTCGACGCCATCGAGCTCGTCCCGTTCGCGGCGATCACTGGCAAGGACGTCCGGCGAGCGGGCGAGCCCGACCGCGACACGCTGCGCCGGCGCGCCGCCCACGCCGGGCCGATCGACGAGGACACGCTCGTCTATCGAATCGAGTTCCACGCGGTGGACCCCGGTGACTGACCCCGATGATTTCAGATGACGGCGGAAGTCATCATGGGCAGATTCGAGACCGGAGGACTTGACATGAGCAAGCTCAGACTCAGCATCACGATGTCGCTGGACGGCTATGCCGCCGGTCCTGACCAGAGCGTGGAGAACCCTCTCGGAGTAGGCGGGATGGAGCTGCACGAGTGGGCCTTCCCGCTCAAGGAGTTCCGGGAGATGCACGGCGAGGAGGGCGGCGAGACCAACGCCAGCTCATCGGTGGTCCAGGAGCGCTGGGCGAACATCGGCGCCACGATCATGGGACGCAACATGTTCGGCGGCGGCACCGGACCCTGGGGCGCCGATCCGTGGCCCGGCTGGTGGGGCGAGAACCCGCCCTATCACCATCCGGTGATCGTGCTGACCCACCACGTGCGCGAGCCGCTCGAGATGACTGGCGGCACCACCTTCCACTTCGTGACCGACGGGATCCAGGCGGCGCTCGCGCAGGCCAAGACCGCCGCCCAGGGCCAGGACGTCTGGCTGGCCGGCGGCGCGTCGGTCATCAACCAGTACCTGGCTGCAGACCTCGTCGACGAGATCGACATCTCGATCGCGCCCGTGATCATGGCCGGCGGCGAGCGCCTGTTTGAAGAGCTCCAGCCCGGGGCTCTCAAGCTGACACAGATCCGGGCCATCGACGCACCCGGCGTCACACACATCAAATACCGGGTCGGCTGACCGAGCAGAGGCGGGCCAGGTCCCTCCGCCTGCCGGACCGCTCCGCTTCCCGGTCGCGGGCGTCAGTATTCGTTCTTGATGTTGAAGTACGAACCGCGAATGGTTCCCGCCAGCTTCGACTTCTGCCGTGCGAACTTGAACCGTGAGGCGAGCTCCGCTGGGACTTCCATGCCTTCGGAGAGCTTGAACCCGACCGCGCGCTTGGGGCCGTCGACGGTGTACATGACGTTGATGGACAGACCGCTCTCGTAGAAGACATAGGCCATCCGGATGTTCTCGACCTGGAAGGCCGTGGCCTCGAGAGGACGAGACGAGATGACGATGTCACGTTCTTCCTTGAGGATCCGGTGCACCCAGTCGATGCTCGCCTTCGCGTTGCTCGCAGGCTCCACCGTGAAGACGTGGTCGTACTTGTTCTTGAAGTATCGGGCCTCGTTCGCCCGCAGACCAGCGAGCGCGGCTGCGACAGGCGACGACTCCAGGCCGACGGTCGAGACGGTGTTGAAATCCACGGTATAGGACATGATGGGCTCCCGTAACGCGTCGGGCATGTGCGTTGCGTCGTCCGTACGGTACCCGCAGCCGCGCCGGCGGAAAACATCACCGGTAGCTTGTCAGAACCTGCGGGTCGCGCGTCCGTGGGGGTCGCGCGACCCGCTCGCACAGTGGCACCGATCGGATCGCCGGATTGGGCCTGCTCCCGGCACATCGGACCCGCGCCGCGAGTCTCGAGCGGGGGTCTTATGCTCGCGCCGTGCGCACGCTACGGGCTCGGTGGATCGCGGGGCGGCTTCCCCGGTGGTTGAAGCGGCTCGTGGAGATCGGTGCGCTGTCTTCGGATCCGGAGGAGCTTCGGATCCGCAAGGCCGTGCTGGTGATGTCCTCGGCGTTGATGGCGAGCCTGGCCAGCGTGTGGGTGCTGACGTATGCGGTCCTCGGCCTGTGGGTGTCGGCCGTGCTTCCGTTCGTCTACCAGCTCGCGTCGGCGGTGAGCATCTACACATTCGCGCGGACGCGCCGTTACCGGTTGTTCCGTCGCAGTCAGCTCTGGATGACCCTCGTCCTGCCGTTCCTCCTGCAGTGGAGCCTTGGCGGCTTCCGGAACTCCTCGGCCGTCTGCCTGTGGGGATTCACCTCTCCGCTGGGAGCGTTGTTGTTCGTCGGCGAACGGCAGGCGATCTCGTGGTTCGCCGCCTTTGTGGGCCTGGTCGCGGTATCCGCGGCGATCGATCCCGCCCTCGCCGCCGGCGCACCGTACATCCCCAGCGGCGTCGTGATCGCCTTCTTCGCGCTCAACATCGTCGGCGTGGCGAGCACCGCATACGCGCTGCTGCAGTACTTCGTGCGGGCGCGCGAACGTGAACAGGCCCGCTCCGAGCGGCTCCTCCTGAACGTGCTACCTGAGCCCGTGGCCGTCCGGCTCAAGCAGGACGGCGGGATCATCGCCGACGCCCGCGAAGACGTGACCGTGCTGTTCGCGGACATCGTCGGCTTCACGTCCCTGTCTGAACGGCTCCCCGCCGCGGACGTCGTCGCGCTGCTGGATCGCGTCTTCGCCGGCTGGGACTGGCTCGCCGGCGAGCACGGTGTCGAGAAGATCAAGACCATCGGCGATGCGTACATGGTCGCCGGCGGCATCCCGTTGTCCCGCGAGGATCACGCCGAGGCGATCGCCGACATGGCGCTCGCGATGGCCCCTCAACTCGCCGTCGTGGCGGCCGAGACCGGAACGGCGCTGCAGGTGCGGATCGGGATCGACACTGGGCCGGTCGTCGCCGGCGTGATCGGCCGGACGAAGTTCATCTACGACCTCTGGGGCGACACGGTCAACACCGCCAGTCGCATGGAGTCCCACGCGCAGCCCGGAACGATCCAGGTGACCGAGCGGACCTACCGACGCCTGCGAGAGTGCCACGAGCTGGTCTCGCGCGGGACCATAGAGGTGAAGGGCAAGGGCCCGATGACCACGTATCTCCTCCTCGGCCGGCGTGGGATCCGGTCACCGGCTCGTCCGGACGATGCGGGGCGCGTGGCACGCCCGACCAACGCGCCCTTGCGAGATTGATCAGGGGGAGGCCAGCCAATGCGTGTTGAAGGCAAACTCCCGCTTGAGGTCGGCCTGGGTGTTGCGCTTCATCAGACCCTCGAGCTTCCCGCCCACCAGCGGCACACCGATCTTGATTGCGTACTTCAGACTCCAGTCGCTCTCAGCGTCGCCGATCGGTTCGATCCGCATCCAGCCGCTCATGCCGCCGGGCACGCGCTCGATCTCGACGTTCAGCTCGCAGCTCCAGCCGTCGGCGCCGCTCGTCCAGATCTCGCTCTGGTTGACGACAGTCGTGGCACCGACGATCTTCGAGGCGAATCCTGGAAGGTCAGTGGGGACTTGCCGCCGCGAGCGGATCGTCAACCCCTTCCCGGTCTCGTTGAGCTCCTCGATGTGGAGGCCAGTCGCACCAAAGGTGCTGTATTTCTCGGCCCAGTACCGCCGCACGCCCATCATCCCGATGAGCTGCTCCGGCGTGGCCGAGTAGCGGTCGATGTTGGTCAGCTTTGTGGCCATGGCCGCGCATCAGATCACCCCCTGAGGCGCGTGTCCATCATGGACTGCAACAGCACAGTCAGCGCCGAGCGCCGGCTCATCAGGTGGAGCGGTCGCTGGACGGGTCGATGAGGTACTTCGTCCCAGTGCCGCGTCGCGCGAAGACGGCGAGGACCTCAGGCTCCAGGACGTCACGACAGCCCGATGGTCTGCGCATACCCCGAAGCGAACGTCGTCGTCGCCTCGGCCAGGACGCGGGCGCGCATCCGGCCGATCGCCTCGCCGCCCAGCCGGCCCAGCGCGTTCGTCAGGAGGTATCCGCCGACGCCCCAGGTCAGTCCGAACCTGCGCTCGATGACGGTGGGTGAGAAGTCGAGCGAGCCGTAGATGTAGACCTGCTTGTGCACCGTGGTTCCGTACGGCGTGTACGACGTCAGCGGCGGCTGCGCGCGTTCCATCGCTGTGAGGATGTCGCCGGCCAGTGAGCCGCCACCGATCGCATCGAAGGCCAGGGTTGCGCCGGTTTCGCGGATCGCCTCCGTGAGCCGGTCGGCGAAGTCCGGCTGTGAGGAGTCGACCACATGGACCGCGCCGAGCGCGCGCAGCACCTCGGCCTGCTCGGCGCGGCGCACGATGTTGACCAGGCCGATGCCGTCGGCGGCGCAGATCCGCACCAGCATCTGCCCGAGGTTGGAGGCGGCGGCCGTGTGGACGAGTGCGCTGTGGCCCTCGACGCGCATCGTCTCGACCATCGATAGCGCGGTGAGCGGGTTGATGAACAGCGCAGCGCCCTCGGCGGTGCTGACGTCGTCGGGCAGCTCGACGACGGCTGCCGCGTCGGCCAGGCGATAGTCAGCCCACATCGACCCGCCGAACAGCGCGACACGACGGCCGATCAGCGTGGCCGCTTCCGGGCCCGCCGCGATCACGGTGCCGGCGCCCTCGTTGCCGACGGGCAAGCGGCTTGTCCAACCGATCGCGATACAGCGGGAGCGCCGCCTCTGGAACAGTCCCCACGAGATCGGGCCCGTCGCGCCGCAGCGTGGCAGGCGGCGACCGCACCCAACAGCACGCCGAGATCCGACGGGTTGATCGGCGACGCTTCAACGGCCACGACCACCTCGCTGACGCCCGGCTCCGGAACCTCGCGCTCGGCCAGTTCCAGCCTCAGCTCGCCGCCGGAGGAGATCGTGGATCGCAGACTGCGACCGCGATTGGGAGTTGCGTCGGGAACCGTCATACGGAGCCTTTCAGGTCGGAGATCTCAGCCTACCGGCGCACGCAGGGATTACCTGGGGACGCGGAACCGGAGGATGGTGACGGCGCCCGACCGCGTGCTGCTGACCGGTGCCAGGTCGATCCTGGGGAGGCCCGGGGGTGAGAAGCGGATGCCGTCGCCGAGCAGCACCGGCAATACATACACCAGGACCTCGTCGACGAGCCCCCGCCGTAGGCACTGGCCGGCCACGTCGGCGCCGAGGATCTCCAGGTTCTTCCCGCCCGCGGCGCTGAGCGCCGTGGCGACCGCTTCCCCGATGTCACCGCTGAGGTACGTGACCTCCGGGCCCGGCGGCTCCGGCGGCCTGTGTGTGAGGACGAAGATGGGCCCGGAGAACGGGTAGTCCACGCTGCCGGGCTTCTCGGCTTCCATCCTGGCGCCTACGTCGGCGGTCCGCCGCCCGACGAGCATGGCGCCGGTGGCCGCCGCGATCGCGCGGAACTCGTCCGGCGCCACGAAGTCGGCGAGTTGGCGACCGCCGCCCCAGTCCATCATGTGGCCGGGCGCGGCGATGAAGCCGTCAAGCGACATCGCCCTGTTGACCACCACCTTGCCGTTTCCGGTACTCACATCGCTCATCCTGTTCCCTCCCCGCAACAGCTTACGCGGACGTAGCCATGACGGGGGCAGCGGGGTACCGGCCACGCCAAGTGCGAAGCGCCTGCGATGACTTTGGTTGCCGTCGGCCGTTTGACGTGGTGACGAACCGCAAACGTCTACAGAGGAGACGCAACGATGTCCTTCGCGATCGTGGATAAGACAGTGCTGGTAACCGGGGCCAACCGCGGCCTGGGACGGGCGCTGGTCGACGACGCCCTGAGGAGGGGCGCGAAGCGGGTGTACATCGCCTCGCGGCGACCGATGGTCCTCCCGGATCGGCGTGTCACACCCGTGATATTGGACGTGACCGCCCAGGCGCAGATCCAGGAGGCGGTCGACGGAATCGAATCTCTCGACATCCTGATCAACAACGCAGGTGTCTCGGTCGCGGACGACTTGAGCGATCGCTCCGCGTTTGAGCAGCACCTTGCGGTCAACCTGTACGGGACCCTGGATGTCACCCGGGCGTTCCTGCCGTTGCTGACCCGCAGCCGCGGAGCCGTCGTCAACATCGTGTCGCTCGGCGCGGTGGCCGCGGTGCCGGTGCTTCCGGCTTACTCGGTCTCCAAGGCGGCGTTGCTTTCTCTCACCCAGTCCCTGCGGGCGCTGCTCGCGGGCCGGGGTGTGAGCGTGTACGCGGTCATGCCGGGCCCGATCGATACGGACATGGTGCGGGATCTCGACATCCCGAAGACGCCCCCTGAGGACGTGGCGCGCGGGACCCTGGACGGCGTGGAGCGGGGCGAGGAGGAGATCTTCCCCGACCCGATGTCGCAGTCGCTGGCAGACGGGTGGCGCGCCGGCGTGGCGAAGCAGCTCGAGCGCCAGAACGCGGCCCTGGTGGCAGCCGAGCCGATCGCGGCGTAAGGGGTGAACAGAACCATGGAGACGGCAATGACTACCCACACGATCGGCACGCGAGAAGAGTGGCAAGCGGCGGGTGCCGCGCTGCTGGAGCGCGAGAAGGAACACACGAGGATGGGCGACGAACTCGCCCGGCTGCGCCGGTCGCTCCCCTGGGTGCCAGTCGAGAAGGAGTACACGCTCCAGACGGCGGACGGCCCGAAGACGCTGGCGCAGCTGTTCGACGGCCGCTCCCAGCTGCTGGTCTACCACTTCATGTTCGGCCCGAGCTACGAGGGCGGCTGCCCCGTGAACTCTTCGATGGCCGACACCTTCGACGGCGTGATCCCGCACCTGAAGGCGCGGGATGTGACGCTGATCGCGGTGTCCGGGGCGCCGATCGAGAAGCTGCGGGCCTATCGCGAGCGGATGGGGTGGAAGTTCGACTGGGCGTCGAGCTACGAGAGCGATTTCAACACGGATCTCGGGTTCTCGAGCAGCCTCGAGCAGACGCGGGAGGCGATCGAGCCGATGCTCGACCAGCTGCCTCCGGTTGCCTTCCGTAATGCCGAGGTGGCCGGCACGGACATCTACGGCTACCTGACCGAGCTGTTCGGCTTCACCGCCTTCAGCCTCGAGGACGGGGACATCTACCAGGTCTACTCGACGACCGGTCGCGGGGTCGAGTTCCTGATGCCCTACTACGGGATCCTTGACCGGGCGCCGAAGGGACGCGATGAGGGCGAGAGATGGCAGCTCTGGATCCGCCGCCACGACGAGTACGACACCGAGTGAGCGATGGACGCCCAGTCACCGGATCCCACAACACGGCCGAGCGCATGATCGTGCGATGAGTTTGGGTGCCTGCGGACGTTTGACCTGGTGAAGGTGATGAGCGTTCCAGGCCACGACATAGATCAGCGTCTCCTGCTGGCTTGCGCGCAGGCCGGGGATGAGCGCGCGTTCCGTCGGCTCGTGGAGCCGTTCCGGCACGCGCTCGAGGTTCATTGTTACCGGATGCTGGGCTCCGCGCAGGACGCGGAGGACCTGGCGCAGGAGACGCTGTTGCGGGCGTGGCGGGCGCTGGAGCGCTTCGAGCCCAGAGTGCAGTTTCAGACGTGGCTCTATCGGATCGCCACGAACGCGTGCCTGGACGAGCTCGAGCGCCGCCCGCGGCGACCGGAGCCGGTCGATCCGTTCCCAGACCGTCCGTCGGAAGAGACGGCTTCGCCGACGTATGACCCTGCTGCGCGTTACGCGATTCGGGAGGGGATGGAGCTGGCGCTGCTGCGCGCGATCCAGGAGCTGCCGGGTCGACAGCGCGCGGTATTGATCTTCCGCGACGTGCTCGGCTGGACCGCCCCGGAAGTCGCCGAGCTGTTGGAGTCGACAGTCGCGTCGGTCAACAGCGCGCTGCAGCGCGCACGAGCGACGATCGACCAGGAGCTGCCCAGAGACGACGCAGGCGGCAGCGGACCCGACCGAGCGCGAGCTGCTCAACCGATATGTGGCTGCGTTCGAGCACGCCGACATGGACGGGCTGGTGGCGCTGCTGCGCGAGGACGCGACGCTACGGATGCCGCCACAGCCGTCGCTCAGCGGCGGTCTCCGGATCGCGCACTTCTTCCTCGAGACCGTCGCCCAAGGCGATCTGACGCGGATCCGCCACAGGCCGGCCTGGGCGAATGGCCGGCCCGCGGTCACGATCGAGGTGCGAGCCGAAGATGGCACGTGGATCCCGCACGGGATCAGCCTGCTCGAGATCGAGGGGGGCCAGATCGTCGGGATCGACGCGTTCCTTGACCCTGCGCTGCTACCGAGATTCGGCGTTCCGGTCAGACGCTAGCCGGCCGCGATAGCCGCGGTGTCGGCGATCGGGCCGAGAGCCGCGGTGAGCGCTCGCAGCAGCGGCCACGGAGGACTGACGGGGCGTATCTCGTTCCCGAATTCGGGCACCATCACCGCCAGCTGCAAGGGCCGCGGCATCCCCTTCGCGTCGAGCTTGTCCTCCCGGGCCAGCGCGAACATGGTCTCGAAGAACGAGGCGATGTCCAGTGCCGGTCGGAAGAACTGGATCGAGTGGGCCTCCGCGTTGCCCTCGTTCCAAAATCGGTGCGGCGTGTTCGCCGGCACGCTGATCGTTTCTCCGCCGCCCAATCGGCGCTGCTCGCCCGCCACCTCGAACACCAGCGATCCTGACAGGGCGTCGGCTCCACTCTCCTGCCGGGGGTGGATGTGAACCGGCTCGCGCTCCTCAGTCGGCGGGTTCACGCTGTCGATGCGCAAGAGCTCACCGCGCAGTTCCACGAACGTCATCCGCTGACCAGTGCGTGGATTCGAAATCTGCTGGCCTTCGCGGGGCACCAGGCTCGGAGCCTACCGCTGGAGCGCGGACACCAACCAGATGACGCGATACATCAGAGCGCGCCAGGATCGGCTCGGCACTCGCCGGGCCGACCCGTGACGCTGACACCCGCCACACGACGGCCACAGTCCGGCGACCGCGGCCACGTGGATCGCCCGCGGCCAAGCCGAAGCGCTGCAACTCAGTTCCGGGGGCCGGAACTCAGGCTCAACGCTTCTCCCAGCGCCGGCGAGAGTGTGCCGGCGCGTGCCGAGAGTGCACCGCGGGTGTGGCGAGATTGCACCAGGCGCCGGCCCCCGCCCCGCTCGGCCGGCGCCGCCCCCGCCCGGCCGGCAGGCGCCGGCCCCCGCCCCCCGCTCGGCAGGCGCCGCCCCCCGAGCCCCCGCCCCCGCGCGCCGGCCGGGCGCGGGCCCCCGGCCTGCCGCGGGCCCCCGCCGCCGGCCCCGGCCCGCGCACACGACCCGCGCGCCCGAGCCGCCGCGCCCTCCCCGCCGGCCCGACCCGCCACCCTTCCCTGCCGCCGTTGGCGCCGACACCCTCCACACGACGACGGCAGTCCGGCGACCGAGACCCCGTGGATCGCCCACGCCCAAGCCGAAGCGCTGCAACTCAGTTCCGGGGGCCGGAACTCAGGCTCAACGCTTCTCCCAGCGCCGGCGAGAGTGCGCCGGCGCATGCCCAGAATGCACCGCGCCTGTGACGAGATGTGCACCAGGCCGGCGCCGCCCCCGCCCCCTCTCGGCCGGCGCCCGGCCCCGCCCCCGCTCGGCAGGCGCCGCCCCCCGAGCCCCCGCCCCCGCGCCCCGACCAGCCGCGGGCCCCCGGCCTGCCGCGCCCTCCCGCCGGCCCGGGCCCGCGCGCCCGACCCGCGCGCCCGAGCCGCCGCGCCCTCCCCGCCGGCCCGACCCGCCACCCTTCCCTGCCGCCGTTGACGCCGACACCCTCCACACGACGGCGGCAGTCCGACGACCGCGGCCCCGTGGATCGCCCGCGCCCAAGCCGAAGCGCTGCAACTCAGTTCCGGGGGCCGGAACTCAATCTCAACGCTTCTCCCAGCGCCGGCGAGAGTGTGCCGGCGCGTGCCGAGAGCGGCGACCGGCAACAGGTCGTGATCGACCTGAGCTACGACCCGCCGGCGGGTTCTTTCCACCGGTGGCGAAGAAGCTGACGCAGTCACCCTGATTCTTGAACATCGTGCCGAAGCTCTTCCACTCGCCGTGCTCGCAGTGCTTTTGGACGACGCCGGTCGAGCCGAAGGTCTCACTGAAAACGGGTGAGCCCTCTCCGACCACCCCCGTGATGTTGACCATCGCTGCTCCCTGATCCCGGCCGGTGCCGTTGATGGCGGCGGCGTAGGTGGTGGTGAGCTGGTCGGTCGTGAGAAAATCAGCGTCGCAAAATACGTGGCTCTCATCCCCGACGAGGCGCTTGGTGCCGGTCACCGTCCCCGAGGTGCTGGTAATGGTGAAAGTGCTAGAGAAGTCGATCAGAAAACCGTCGGCGTGCGCTGTGAAGGTTCCCGACTCCGTGAAGGTGCCGGGAAAGGGACCGGTGGCTGTTCCGCTCACCGAGAAGCTGAAGTTCCCCCCCTCGTCGTCGCACGCGCCGGTGAGCGTCGAGCCCTTGACCCTTTGGCTTGTGAAGGTCTCACCCGCCAGCGACGAGGGCGTGGCCGCCTGCGCGCCGAGGGCCCCAAGCCCAAGCACTCCGAGGACCAGACAGCCGGTCAGCAGCAGCAAACGTCGAACGCGCCGCCCGCCCGACCCAACGACCACTTGCCTCATTACACCCTCCTTGTCGCGTCCGAGAGCCGCCCACCCAGGCAGTCCCTCACGCCCTCAACGGCCTCAGGCGAATCTTAGGCCCCGCGCAGGCTCTCGGGCAACTCGACGCATCCGGCCGCGGGCGTGGCATGCTGCATCGCCGTGAGTAGCCTCGACGATGTTCGGCTTCGGCTCGATCGGGTCCGCGCTGCGGTTGGTGAGATCGATCCGGTGTTCCTCGACACGCCGGCGCTGCCGTGCGCGCCGCTCGGCCGGGCGCTCGGGTGCTCGGTGACGCTGAAGGTCGAGACGCTCAACCCGGTCCGGAGCTTCAAAGGGCGCGGTACGGAGACGGTGGCAGCAGTCGCGCGCGACACAGGTGCGGCGCGCGTGGTGTGCGCGAGCGCCGGGAATCTCGGGCAGGCACTGGCTTTCAGCGGCCCGCGGCGAGGCCTGGCGGTCACCGTCGTGGCGGCGAGAAGCGCCAGCCCGTTCAAGCTGCGGCAGATCGCCGCCTTCGGCGCGGACGTGCGGATCGATGGCGAGGACATCGAGGACGCCCGACTGCTGGCGCGCGAGATCGCGGAGGCCGGTCGCGCGTATCTGGTCGAGGACAGCTTGGACCTGGCGACCTGCGAGGGCGCCGCCACGATCGGCCTCGAGATCGTTCGAGACGATCCGGGGCTCGATGTCGTGCTCGTGGCCGTTGGCGGCGGAGCGATGGCCAGCGGCGTGGGCTACGCGGTGCGCTCGCTCGCCGAGCACGTGGAGGTGATCGGGATCCAGCCCTCCGGGGCGCCCGCGATGGCGCTGTCCTGGCGTCAGGGAACGGTGGTCGAGACAGACCGCATCGAGACGATCGCCGACGGCGTCGCCGGGCGCTGTCCGATCCCCGAGGTGCTGGGCGACCTGCTTGTCGTGCTCGACGACGTGATGCTCGTGCGCGAGGACTCGATCAAGGCCGGTATGCGCGCGCTCTACGAGCACGCGGGGCTCGTCGTCGAGCCATCAGCAGCGCTCGGGATTGCCGCCCTCCTGGAGCAGCCCGGGCGGTTCGCCGGGCGGCACGTCACCACGATCCTGTGCGGAGGCAACGTGCGGCCAGCCGACTTTGCCCGCTGGGTGCTGGAACCGGCGACGCGCGGCGCGGTCGTCTGACGGCTCCGGCCAGTCCAGGAGCGCTCGCCGGCTCCCTGGGGCCGTGACCATTCCGATCGCGCGCCCAGGCGCAGATGTTCTACATTCGGCTTACCGCGCCAGCGACGCGACTCGCGCAGAACGCCGCCCGCAAGCGGCGAGCGGCGCTTCTCACGACGTCATCGTCTCCAGCGACGGGGTAAGTGCCGTCCCTCATACGCAGCGGGACACCGCAAGCGGTGGCCCGCAGCGGAGGTGAGTACATCATGAAAGCACTCGTCTATCACGGCCCGGGCGAGAAGTCATGGGCCGACGTGCCGGAGCCGCAGATAGAGAAGCCGACGGACGTCATCGTGCGGATCGATACCACGACGATCTGCGGTACCGATCTGCACATCCTGAAGGGCGACGTCCCGGCGGTCACGCCCGGCCGGATCCTCGGTCACGAGGGGGTCGGCGTGATCACCGAGGTGGGCAGCGCGGTGACCCAGCTCGAGGTCGGGGACAACGTGATCATCTCGTGCATCAAGTCGTGTGGTCAGTGCAGCTTCTGCCAGCAGGGCATGTTCGCGCATTGCCTGGGTGACGAGGGAGCGTCCGGGATCGGCTGGGTCTTCGGCCACCTGATCGATGGCACGCAGGCCGAGTACGTACGGGTGCCGTATGCCGAGACTTCGGTGTACAAGGTGCCGCGAGGGCGTCACGAACCAGCAGGGTGTGCTTCTCAGCGACATCCTGCCGACGGGATTCGAGATCGGGGTCCAGTACGGGGAGGTGAAGCCTGGGGACGTGGTCGCCGTAGTCGGTGCCGGCCCGGTGGGCCTCGCCGTGATCGCGACGGCGGGCCTCTACGGGGCGGCCAGGATCATCGCCGTCGACTTGGACGCCAACCGGGTTGAGCAGGCGAAGAAGTTCGGGGCCACGGATGGTGTGAACTCGGGCGACGCCGACTGGAAGGAGCAGATCATGGCGTTGACCGATGGCTGGGGTGTGGACGTCGCCGTCGAAGCGGTCGGCATTCCGCAGACGTTCCAGATGATCACGGAGATCGTCCGACCAGGCGGGCACGTGGCCAACGTCGGCGTGCACGGAACAGTCGGTCGACCTTCAGACTGCAGAACCTCTGGATCCACAACATCGCGATCTCGATGGGACTGGTCAACAGCAACACGACGCCGATACTGCTCAAGCTCGTGGCCAGCGGCAGGCTGAAGGTCGATAACTTCGCGACCCATCACTTCAAGCTCCACGAGATGATGGACGCCTATGATACGTTCGGCCGGGCCGCGGAGACCAAGGCACTGAAGGTCATCATCGACCGTTGAGAGCTCGATCCGGACCGCTGGGCGGGCAGTCGAGGCCGCGCTGTGCGGGTCGACGAGTTGGACACGCCGTGTCTGACGGTGGATCTCGACGTCTTCGAAACCAACGTGCGGCTGTGCATCGAGCCGTCTCGCAGGCGTTCGCGTGCGGCCGCATTTGAAGACCGCGAAGAGCCCCGCAGGTGGCACGGCTGCTTCTGGACGCGGGAGCCGGTGGGCATATGCGTGGCCAAACTCAGCGAAGCTGAGGTGATGCTGGCCGAAGGACTCGACGACGTGCTGATCACGACGGAGCTCGCAGGCCCGATCAAGGCCCGACGCCTGGCGCAGCTGATTACCCGCTGGCCAGACGCCCGTGTGCGCGTCGTCGTGGACTCGTGGGAGGGCGCGTCGGTGATCGACGCCGCGCTGCCCCGCGCGCTGGAGACGCTGATCGACGTCAACGTCGGGCAGGATCGCTGCGGCGTTGCGCCCGAGGATGTGCTCGCGCTGGCCGAGCGTCTAGGCGGGCTGGACCGGCTGCGGCTCGTCGGGATTACAGGGATACGAGGGCAACCTCCAGCACGTACGAGACCCGAGCCGAGCGGCAGCGGCTGTGCGACGGCTCGATGCGAGCGACTCGCCGCGGCGGTCGACGGATCTGCGCGCCGCCGGACACATGGTCGACGTCGTGACCACAGGCGGCAGCGGCACAGCCGAGTTCTGCGCACGGCACTCAGGTGGTGACCGAGGTCCAGCCCGGATCGTTCATGTTCATGGACGCCGACTACCTCGACACGGCCGGCGTTCGGTATCAGCCGGCACTCACCGCGCTTTCGACCGTGATCAGCCGGCCGACCCTGGACCGCGCGGTCATCGACGCTGGGCTGAAGACGCTCTCGAACGACTCCGGGCCCGCGCGCCTGACCGATGCCCCGGGCTGGTCATACGACCACGCCGGGGACGAGCACGGCACGCTCACACCAACCCGCGAGCCGAAACGACGCAAGCTCCGGGTAGGCGACCGCGTGACGCTGCTGCCTTCCCACATCGACACGACCGTCAACCTGCACGACGCTCTGTACGCGCACCGCGGCGGCCAGATCGAGATCACCTGGGCGATCGCTGCCCGCGGCAAGGTGCAATAGGCGCAGGTGCCTCGTTTCAGTCGGCGGCCACACCGCGGTCGTCGACCTCCCGGTCCTCACGAGTCACTCAGGGCGCTGGCGGGCTGCGGCTGCCCGAACAGGAATCCCTGTCCCAAGTCGCATCCGAGATCCACAAGGCGCTCCAGCTGGGCCGGATTCTCGATCCCTTCGGCGGTCACCGACAGTCCCAGCGCGTGCGCGAAGCTGATCACTGCCGCAACGATCGGCGAGTCGCCGTTCTGGCCGAGCGTGGCGACGAGCGAGCGGTCGATCTTCAGCTGCGTGAGCGGCAGTCGTCGCAGATGCCCGAGCGACGCGTACCCGGCGCCGAAGTCATCGAGTGCCACTCCGACGCCGGTGGTCGCGATCTCCGAGAGCACCCCGAAAGCCTCCGGTTCATCGTCAAAGAGGGTACGTTCGCTCAGTTCGAGCGTCAGGCGCCCCGGGTCAAGGTCGGCCTGCCCGAGAATGTGGGCGGTGTGTTGACGAAGGTCGCCCGCCCGCAGCCGCCCGGGTGAAACGTTGACCGAGACGGCCAGCGGGGCGCGCCAGCTGCGGGCGTGGCGACAGGCTTCGTCGAGCACCCAGCGGTCGATGGCTTCAAGCAGGCCGGCGTCCTCGGCGAGCGCGAGAAAGCTCGCTGGCGCAAGCAGGCCGCTACGCGGATGCTTCCAGCGGACAAGAGCTTCGTAGCCGACCATCTCCCCCGTGGCCAGCTCGTGGTAGGGCTGGAAGGCCAGCCGCAGCTGCCCGGTGCGCAGACCACGCCGTAGCTCGACTTCGAGTTGCTGGCGGAGCGTGTAGCGCTCCCCAAGATCGGGCGTGAACAATGCCGCTCGGCCCCGCCCGCGCGCCTTGGCGCTATACATCGCGGCATCCGCCGAGCGGAGCAGCGACTGCACATCGCTTCCGTTCTCTGGAAACAGGGCGATGCCGATGCTCGCCCCGACGGTCAGCTCGTGGCCATTGATGACCTGGGGAGCGACCAGGGCTCTGAGCAATTTGTCGGCCACCGACGACGAGCCGCGAGCCCCCGAGACCTCCGGCAGCAGGATCGCGAACTCGTCCCCACCGAGCCTGGCGAGCGTGTCTTCGTCGCGCAGGCATGCACCCAAGCGCCGGGCGACGGAAATCAGGACACGGTCGCCGACGTCGTGCCCGAGGCTGTCGTTGATGACTTTGAAGCGATCCAGGTCAAGGAACAGGACCGCCAGCGGACTGTCCCGGCGCGAAGCGATCGCCAGCCCCTGTTTGAGCCGATCGTGAAACAGCGTTCGGTTGGGCAGCCCGGTGAGCGCGTCGGTGTAGGCCAGGTGCCGCAGGTTGCGCTCGAGCTCCTTGCGTTCGGAGACGTCGCGGAACACAAGCACGCGGCCAGCCGTCGCCCCGCGGGGGTCGATCAACGGCGTCACGACGAGCTCCAGGTCTCGGGTGCGGTCCCGGGCCTCGCGCAGCAGTTCGTGGGGTGGCATCTGACCGTGTCCGTCCGGTGTCCCCTGGTCGGCGAACAGCGTGTCGGCCGGGCATCCGATCAGTGCAGCGGCGGGGATACCGAGCAGTCGCTGCGCCGCGGGGTTGACGTCGACCACGTGCCCGTGCGCGTCAGCCACGACGACGGCGTCACGCATTGTCTCGACGACCAGTGTCCGGGCGACGGGACGCAGATCGAGCAGCTGGTAGCGAAGCACGCCGAGGACCAGCGTCAATGCCGACAATGAGACCGCGACCGGCGCCGCGTTGAACTGCGCAAACGGCGCGGCGTCCAAGCTCGACATGACACTTGCGAGCAACGGCAGGCCGATCGCGACCCCCAGCACGATGCTCTGGCGCCAGTACAGACGCGAGATCCGCATCAGTGTGAGCAGCAGGATTGCGCTTCCGGCGAGGACCAGCGCGTTGGTGTAGACAAAGTGGACCCAGTAGGCGACCCCGAGGTGGACGGTGGGCAGCGTCGCCCGCAACTCCGCCGCCGGGTAGGAGCGGATCAGCGAGCGCGTGGGCGAATAGGCCAGCAGCGCCAGGACGAGCGCCGGTTCGACCGCGAGCGCGGCGAGCAGCCGCCGTCCCGGCCGGGCCAGTCTCCCCGTGTACTGCAGGGCGAAGATCAGCCACGCCGGCGGCAGCAGGGTCGTGCCGATGAACTTCAGCGCGCCCCACAGAACACGGCTGTCGCCCGACGTCGCCAACTCCAGCGCGTAGGCCACGCACCACGCCGCGGCGGCGAGCAGCACGACGCACAGGCTGGCGCGGGCCACCCGCCCCCGCCGGCGCCACACGCTGAACGCGGCGGCGATGTCCGCCACGCCGCTCACCATCAGCACAACGACGTACGCGGATAAGTGCCGAAGCCCCATGAGTGCCTTTCAGACCAGCATAACTTGCGGAGCCGACACGGCGTACGCGTCTGGCCATCGCCGGCGCGCAACTGTGCCGGCGGAATGCCGTTCCTGCGAGTGGTATGCGGCGTGCAATGGGTGTGATGCTCGTGGTGGCCGGTGCGCTGGTGGCGTGGTGCGCGTCGTCGGCGTCCGCGGCGTTTCCCGGGTGAACGGGCTGGTCGCGGTGCAGCCGCGCGTCGGCGGGGGGATCGTGCTCATCGCTCCGAGCGAACGAGGGGAGCGACGGCTGTGTGTGAGGAGACCTGGGTGTTTGGGTCGCCTCGACGGCCGCGCGTGATCCTCCCTGGCCGCGATCGTGAGACCGGCGGTTGTAGGTGGTGAGCTGACCACCCCTTGGGTCCCTTCCGGTGGGCGCTGCGGCGAAACAGACTGCCGCGTACGGAAACCCGCAAGAGTCAAGGATCAACGCAATCATGTTCAGCCGTCGCACGCTCACCACACTCACCGCCGTCACCGCCATCGCAGGCGGGATCGTCGGCAGCGCCGCCGCCTCGGCCGAGACGCTGGCACCAGCAGGCCTCAGGAACGCCTCGATCGGCTCCGTCGTCCTGAACGAGCAGGCGACGGTGGCAGGCCTCAGCGGCGTGATCGCCAACGCCAACACCCCGGTCGGCTCGCTCGGCCAGGACAAGCAGGCCAACATCGGTGGCCTGAGCAACGCTCCGATCAGCTTGCTCGGACGCAGGTCGGCGACCCTCGGTGGCCTCAGCAACGCGACGCTCGGCTCCGCCCTCCAGAACGAGCGCCTGAAGGCCGCTGCCCTCAACGCAGTCATCCAGGCTCGGCCACCCATCTGTCGGGCATGGCGCGTCAACGGGCAGACGTGGTTTGCCGATCAGGGGAGCTACACGCTCATGTTCACGCTGAGAATGGCCGCTTCACCGTCCTCGCACATCAGCGGTTACGCCGAGTACTGGCGAGGGGCAAGCGGCGTTGACAGCCAGGCCGCGGGCAGCCAGTACATCAGCGGCGGCGTCGGGGCTGATGGCCGCGTCCACATGGACATCGTCTGGAAGAACGGCTCCAGCGGGCAGTACAACGCCACGCTGTATGGCGTCCAGCAGACATCCTCCGGTGCACTCACGGGGATGCTCCAGGGCACCACCGTGGACACCACTGGCACCGGCGGAGGATCGGCGATGCACTGGACGGCCAACGGGACGGCCAGTGCCGATGGGTTCACCACCGACACCGTCCTGCCCATGTACTGCCCTCCGAGCGCCGTCACGCGGTAGCGGGATCATCCACGCCTCACCGAGCCATCGCCGCCCAGCACGGGCGGCGATGGCCGTTTGCGAGGGCGGCTCATGCGAGCGTGCGCGGCCACGCGCATTTCACCGCGAGCGGCGAGTGTGGGAGGATGCGCGCGTGAGCGCTCTTGATCCCGAGGCCTTCACGATCCATCGCCGGGTCGTGCGCGATGACGTCGAGCTCGCCTATGTCCATGAGGGCACCGGCGGCCTGCCGATCGTGCTGCTGCACGGCTGGCCGGGCAGCAAGCGGCTCTTCTGGAAGAACATCGGACCGCTGGCCGCGGCGGGCTTCGAGGTCGTCGTGCCCGACCACCGCGGCTTCGGCGACTCACCCGTGCCGCCCGACGGCTTCGTCGACGTGGCCGCGGCGTCTCACGACGTTCATGCCCTCATGCAGAGCCTCGGACACGAGCGCGCCGTCGTCGTCGGCGGGGACTACGGCAACGTGATCGGGCTCGACCTCTGCTCGCGCTTCCCGGACTTCGTCATCCGCCACGTGACCTACAACGGGGCGGTCCCGTCGCTGTACGACGAGTACGAGCGCGCAGGGATCTCGGGGACACTGATCGACGAGCTCAACGCGGTGAGCGACCACATGATCGAGCATGGCCTCGACGCCGACGCGACGGCCGCCGCGCTCGACACGCCCGAGAAGCGCAAGGACCACGTCAAGGGCTTTCTGCAGGGACGCGTCTGGAAGCAGGGCCTCGGCCCGAGCAACCTCGCCGGACCGGGCAACATCAACGACGACGAGGCTGAGTTCCTCGCGGCGCCGTTCGCGGACGCCGGCGTGTTCCGCGCGTCGCTGGGCTTCTACGAGGGGTTCATGCAGCCCGACGTCAAAGCCAGCGAGGCGCCCATGCTCGAGTCGCCCATCGAGGTCGAGACGATGATCCTCTGGGGCTGCGAGGACCGGATCGTCGGCGAGAACTTCCCGCGCCGCATGGCGATCGCCTGCCGCAACGCGGTCGGTCCGTTCCTCGTCCAGGACTGCGGGCACTTCGTGCAGTTCGAGCGCCCCGACGTGCTCAACAGCGCGGTCATCTCGTTCTGCCGCGACCTGCTGCCACCGCGCTGAGGTAGGCGCCGGCGCCGGCATCGCCTGTCGCGCACGACGCGCGTTCCGCTCTGGGAATGCCCTCCGACATCGCGGACCCTCGAGAGTTGGCTTTCCGATCGATGGTGTGCTCCTGCGAGCAGCGTTAGGGTTGGCATGCACCGTGGCCAACGGACCGGAGAGGGGTGCTTGTGGCGGATTATCAGTTCCTGACGACGTGGTGCATCGACGCGCCGATCGAGGCGGTCTTTGATGTCCTGAATGACTCGCCGGGGTACCCTCGCTGGTGGAAGGGCGTGGTCAGCGTTGAGGTGTTGGAAGAAGGCGATGAGATCGGCGTCGGTGAACTCGACCGCTTCACCTGGCGCAGCGTGCTGCCCTACTCGCTCGGCTTCGACCTACGAGTCACGCGGGTCAAGCGCCCTTACCTGATCGAGGGGTACGCCTCGGGCGAGCTTGAGGGCGTGGGCACCTGGCGACTGTACGAGGGAGATGGCGCTGCGGTCGTCTACGACTGGCGCGTCCGCACGACGAAACGGTGGATGAACGTCCTCGGCCCCCTCGCACGCCCCGCCTTCTCGTGGAACCATGACATCGTGATGCGTCAGGGAGGACAGGGCCTGGCAGCCAAGCTGGGCGCCACGCTACTCCTCCACGACTGACGCCAGCACCGCTCCACGCCGGCGTGATCAGGCGGGCGCCGCGCCAACCTCTCAGTTGTTGGGTGAAAGAGGAAGCGATCGCCCAGCCCGCCCTCCCGCGAGGCCCGCCGGCCATGGCGGAAGCGATCAGGTGCCACCGATCAATGACCGCGCCTCCGCGGGGCCGACCACGAGATCGTGCAGGTCGCCGCCCACCTCGAGTCGACCGGACTGTTCGACGCCGCCGACCTTCATGGGCTCGAAGCCGGCCGTTCGGATCAACTGTTCGACTTGCCCGCCGGCGCGCTCGTCGTCCGTGGCGTAGAAGAGGACGGCCGGCTCCGGTGACCGGTTGCTGGAGGACTCGAAGAGATCGCCGGACATGCTGCCAAACGCCATGGCCAGGCGCGCCCCCTGCGGCAGCCACCCAGCTACAACCTTCCCAGAGGATTGCCCTGGCGGCAGGAGACGCACGATCTTCCCATGTGCGTCGAGGCCGACCGGGTTGCTCGGGACGACCACGAGCTTGTCGGTCAGCGGGTCGGCGATCTCTTCTATGACGTCCTTCAGCACGCCAAACCGCAGCGCGAGGATGACGGCATCGGCGCCCTGCAACGCGTCGCGGTTGTCGCTGGCAGCGGCCGCACCTCGCCCGATCGCCGCAGCCAGCGTTCGTGCCGACTCTGTGTCGGCGCTCGAGAGACGCAGGATCTCGCCGCCCGAGGCGAGCCGGCGGGCGATGACCGATCCGAGCCCTCCGGTGCCGATGATCGCGGTGCTCACGACCCGAACCCGTCTCTCAAGTCGTCTGCTCGGATGGCCAGTGAGCGGGCGTCCAGTCCCCTTCTGGGTCGGTGGTTTGCCCGACTTCGATGATGTGTCCGTCGGGATCGCGGATATAGCAGCGGATCTCGTACTGGTGCTGTTTGGGCGGCGTCAGGAATTCAGCGCCACGGGCGCTCCATTCGGCGTACACGGCCGCGATGTCTTTGACCCGGATATTGAGGAAGCTGCTGACCCGGTCGGGATCGCGTGGTGTCTCCAGGGTGACCGTGGGCTTGTCGTCCGTCGGGCCGCCCCCGACGCTGATGACGATCCAGCTGTTCGACAGTGCGACATTCGTCGGCTCTCCGGACGGCTTTCCGGAGAAGACGACCCTGCCACCGAGTACTTCGGTGTAGAAGCGCCGAGAGCGCGCGATGTCGTCCGAGACGATGAAGCGGGTCAGTACAAGCCCCTCTGGGGGCGTACTCGATGGCCAGTGAGTGGGCGTCCAGTCCCCTTCCGGGTCGGTGGTTTGCCCGACTTCGATGATGTGTCCGTCGGGATCGCGGATATAGCAGCGGATCTCGTACTGGTGCTGTTTGGGCGGCGTCAGGAATTCAGCGCCACGGGAGCTCCATTCGGCGTACACGGCCGCGATGTCTTTGACCCGGATATTGAGGAAGCTGCTGACCCGGTCGGGATCGCGTGGTGTCTCCAGGGTGACCGTGGGCTTGTCGTCCGTCGGGCCGCCCCCGACGTTGATGATGATCCAACTGTTGGACAGCGCGACGTAGGTCAGCCCTCCGGGGCCGGAGAAGGCCACCCTGCCGCCGAGTACGTCGGTATAGAAGCGCTGAGAGCGCTCGACATCGTCCGAGACGATGAAGGGGGCCAGCACAATCCCCTCCGGGGGCGGTGGGAGCTCCGCCATCTGGCACCTCCACTGGTTGGGCCTCACACCTCGCGTACGACCGGGTCTGGAGCCGGTGTCCTATTGGACACGCATTCCATCCCCTTCCACGGCACGCGTCAAGAACCGGTTCGATTCGCGTCGGCGTCGATGGAGGTCGCCGAGAGCCCTGGCTCGACTGGGTCAGCGCGTCCCCGCGGCGGGCCGGCGGGTGCGGAGACGAGGTGACGCTCCCGCTGGCGGTCGCGGTATCTCCGGCGGTAGGGGCCGCTTCCGCACCAGATGCAGCTCGAACGACATCGTCTTCTCGAGCTCCAACGACGGGGTCAAGTGGTCGGCCGTAACGCGCGTCCCGATCGACTCGGTCACGAGCGGCGCTGATCATTTCATTCCCGGTCTTGCCGTCGACAAGGCCACGGCCGGGGTCCGTGCGCATCTGGCGCTGACGTACTACTTCTATCCGGATGCGACGTGCACGGGCGGATGCCGGCTCTCGGTCGGGTACATCTCCTCGCCCGACGGCGGCGCACACTGGGGATCCCCGACCCAGCTCGCGGGGCCGATGTCGCTGTCGCAGATCGCCAACACGAGCCAGGGCCCGATGGTCGGCGACTACATCTCGACCTCGTTCAACCCGTCAGGAACCGCGGCCGCAGTGGTCGCGGTCGGCCTGCCGCCGAGCCCGCCGGCTGCCTTCAATGAGGCGATGTACGCCCCGAAGACGCCGCTGCCGGTCGTCTCGGTCTCAGCGGCCACGCGGATGGCGCCCACGGGGCCGGTCCGCTCGACGGGCGGCACCGGAACCGGTGAGCTGTTGAAGTCCGTGCGCCGGGGCTGACGTCACCCGGGCGCCCGTATGAAGCTCTGACTGGTGCCGGGAACCGGTTCCCGGCACCAATCGAGCGCGTCGAGCCCCGGCCCGGAAGTTCGCCGTCCCGAGGGGGCCTAGCACCGGAATGTCGCCGGCGGCCTCGCTTTGATCTCGGTGCGGGACGTCCGGTTCACGGGTTCCGGGCATACGATGCTCGGAGATGGACGTGGTCACACGGTATGCGCGTAGTGGCGGGGCGCAGATCGCCTACCAGCTGGCCGGCAATGGGCCGCCTGATGTGCTGGTCGTGCCGAGGTGGTTTTCGAACATTGAGCTCGATTGGGACCTACCGCCGTCGGCACGGTTCCTCACGAGGCTTGGCTCTTTCGCGCGACTGATCCACTTTGATCGGCGTGGCGCCGGGATGTCCGGCGGGATCGCGGGGGCGACCCCGCTTGAGGAGCAGATCGATGACGTTCGTGCGGTGCTCGAGGCGTCGGGCTCGGACCAGCCGGCTGTGATCTCGATTGCCGAGGGCTGCGCCTTGGCGGTGCTGTTTGCGGCCTCCCATCCCGACGCCGTTCGTGCGCTGGTGCTGATCACTCCCACCCCGCGTGTGGTCCGCGGGCCGGGCTATGCGTGGGCCCAGAGCGTCGAGGAACGCGCGGCGTGGGTGCAGGCGGTGGTGGAGCATTGGGGGAGCAGTTCGCTGGAGCAGCCGTGGGGCGCGTTCGCCGGCCCCGACGAGCAACGCCGACGCCTGCTCGCGCGTCACCGGCGCCTGTCGATGACCCCGAATGCCGCTGCCGCGTCGCTCGCGGCGGTAGGCGATCTGGATGTGCGTGATGCGCTGTCCAGCGTCCAGTGCCCGACGCTGGTGTTGCACCGAGCGAACGACGCATTCATCGACGAGCGCCACTCGCGCTACGCCGCCGCGCACATTCCCGGCGCGCGGTACGTCGAGGTCTCGGCACGTGGCCAGGTCGCTGATGAGACCGAGCACTTTCTGACGGGCGTACGACGACCGGTCCTCAGCGACCGCGTGCTGGCGACGGTGCTCTTCACCGACATCGTCGGCTCAACCGACCATGCTGCCCAGCTCGGCGATCGTGGTTGGCGCGCGCTGCTCGAACGGCATGACGCGCTCGTGCGCGAGCAGGTCGAGCGCTACCGGGGACGGATTGTCAAGTCGCTCGGTGATGGGATGCTTGCCACATTCGACGGCCCGAGCCGCGCGATCAGCAGCGCGATCGCCATTCGTGACGGTGCCCGCCGGCTCGGGCTCGACATTCGCGCCGGTCTGCACACCGGCGAACTCGAGCTGCTCGAGGATGACGACGTCGGCGGCCTCGCGGTCCACATCGGTGCACGCATCGGCAGCCTCGCCGGCCCGGGCGAAGTCCTCGTGAGCAGCACCGTCCGGGATCTCATCGTCGGCGCCGATCAGACCCTGACCGACCGCGGCGAGCACCAGCTCAAGGGCATCCCCGCAGGATGGCGCCTGTTCGCGGTCGAGACATAGCGGCTCCCGGCCGGCGGCTCTCATCGCCACCGGCCGGGCGATCGCGGGCCTACCTGATCTGAACTCCCGTCGTCGCGCTGTTGCCGGCGCCGTCCGTGATCGTCACGGATCCGTCCAGGTGCTTGTGGGGAACCGTGATGGTCGTGCCGTCGGACGTCGTCCCGTTCGAGAACGTCCAGTGCGCGGCCACGACGCTCCCCTCACCGCCGAGGGCTCGTGCGGTCAGGGCGATGGTGTTGTCCCGCTCCGGGTCCTGAGCGACGGCCACGGCCAGCGGCGAGTCGATCAGCTCCGACTGGCTCCAGCTGTAGGTGTTGCCCTGATTGTCCGTCACGCTCGCCTTCACCGCATACAGCCCCGGTCCAGGGAACACGTGCGTGAAGCGCGCCGAGATGGGGTGGGTCTCGGTGGTGCCGTCGCCGAAGTTCCAGCTGATTGCGCCGTCGCCCTGGGTGGTCGCCGTCGACCCGATCGACGTCGACGATGCTCCGGGCGCCTGCGCCTTCTTGGCGGTGGCGTAGAAGCTCACAGCCGGGTCGGCGGTCTCGACCTGATCCGGGTAGAACTCGATCGTCGGCTGTGAGAACGCGTTCGGGTTGGTGACCTGCGCGTACGCCTGCTGAGCGCTCGGATCCAGTCCGAGGGCCTCGCCGGCCTGGCGAACCGCGTCGACATTGTCCTGGGCGAGGTGCGAGCCGACGTTGAACCTGGCGAAGTCGCTCTGCGCGAGCTGGCCGGCCGGGTAGATGCCCGGGCGCTGGTCCCAGTAGTAGCCGAGCTGGTCGCTCGCGTGGTCGATGATGTGAACGCCGTCGATGCCCGGCGACCCGGCGAATGAGCGCTCGATCGCGGCGGTGACCTCGGCGAACGCCTCGCCTGGGGCCGTCGCGTAGACCTGATCGCCGACTCGGGCTACGGTCGTCGACGTGCCGATGGTCGGGTTGGCGTCGTTGGCGTTGAAGTACGGCGCCTGGAGCGCGCGGTTGACCGTGAAGATGTTGCCGACCGCGGTCCAGTCCCACGTGCCGGCGCCGCCGTTGCTTGCCGGCTCGCTGAGCGGTCCGGGGCAGCCAAGCGGTCCACCGGGGTGGTTGCACGACATCGCCGCGAGCAGGCCCTGGTTCTGGGCCGCGGTGGTGAACGATGTGTTGTCCGCCTCCAGCGTCGTGTCGGTTATGCGATGAGCATGAGCGAGGGCGCGAACGATCGCGTTGGTGACGAACGTGCCCTGCTTGGTGACCTCGTTGTAGCTGGGGTCAGCACCGATCGTCTCCTGGCGACCGAGCGTGCCCTGCGCGAGCACCTCAGTGCCGCCGAACAGCTCGGCCAGATGCGTGCGCACGTACCCGGGGTAGTCGGCGCTCCACTGGTTGTTGCCCGCCGCGGTGGGGTCGTACTGATCGACGTGGACAGGCACGTTGGCGTACATGCCGACCGTCGCACCGGTGCCCGGCTCGCGCGCCCACAGGATCGGCAGCTGATCGTCGACCGCAAAGCCGGCCATCTGGTCGGTCCCCTGGACCTCGGAGAGCAGCCCGCGAATGGTGCCGGTCGCAGACCACAGCTCCGCCGAGCGGGCGTTTGACTGGGCGTCGAGGACGGCCTGAACCGCCGCCTGCTTGACCCGATGAAGGTACTGAGGGTCGGTGTGGCCCCAGATGCCCATGATCGTCGGGGCGGCGTGGTCGTGGGTGGCGGACTCCACGATGTTGGCGGCTGTGACGTCGTAGCCGCGCGTAGCGAGAGCCGCGGCGGCCTCGCGGCGCGCGTCGTCGGCGCCGTCGCCGGCGTTCGGCGCCTGGTATGCGGCAAACCAGCCCTGCGAGTCCACTGACTCAAAGACAACGGCGTGCTTGCCGTGGCCGATGAAGAATGCCCGCACCTGCAGAGGGTCGTGCGCGCCGCCCGAGACGATGTAGTTCGTGCCGTAGCCGCCATCGGCCATCGGTGTCTTGGGCGTTATGTCGACGACCGACGTCCCGACCTGGAACAGCGCAGAATCGGTCTGCGGCTTCTCAGCCTGGGGCGCCGGGGTGCCGGGCGTCGAGGTGCCCGGCGTAGCGGATGCCCCCGGCGCACCGACAGCGGCTAACGAAAGCGCCGCCGCGGCAGCGGCGACGGCAGCAGTTTTGGTCTTACGAGACAACACTATTCTCCTGGCTAGACGAGGAAGCGCCGACTGACGGCGCGCCTTCGCGACGTGGGCGCACCGTGGGGCGGGGCGCGAGGGACCCGATGCGCGCCGCTGAGCGGCGCGCCTCAGAGGGTTCCATCGTGGCATCGTGACGGCCCCCATCACAGAGGGCGGACTCCAATGTTGTTGTAACGCGTCACAATTGGCCCATGGGGCAGACCGTCCCACCGCTGGCGGCGCTGGTTGGGCGAATCGATCGCGACGAGCTCGTCGAGACGATGCTCGGGAGGTTCCGCGCGGAGATCCCTGGCTATGAGCGTGTGCCCGACGCCGTCATCCGCGGTCAGGTCCGCGAGGTCGTGCGCCAGAACATCGATCTGTGCTTGGACTGGGTTGCCGGCGCAGGTGCGCCCGAGACCGCACGCTTCGACAAATTCACCACCTCCGCGAAGAACCGCGCGACCGAGGGCATGCCGCTCGAAGATCTGCTGCGCGCCTACCGGATTGGCGCAACGACGGCGTGGCGTGTCCTGGTCGCAGAGGCCAGGGCACACGAGCACGACGCACTGAACCGCGCCGCCGAACTTGTGATGAGCTACATCGATCAGGTCTCGGGGACCGTCGCAACCGCGTACCTGGAGGAGCGTCAGCATCATGTCTCAGAACAGGAGCGCGGGTTGCGCGGCCTGCTCAATGCGTTGCTCGGAGGCGACGCCCTGGCTCCGGATCACCACGAGACAGCCGCTCGGCTCGGCCTGCCGATTGGCGGAGGATTCGCGACGTTCGCACTGGCGATCCCGAGTGGCGGCGCCCGTGCTCACGCGCGCGCCGCCGCGGGGCTGCGAGGGGTCGCTGCGCTGGCGCTGTCGGAAGGCGACCGAGTCGTCGGCCTCTGGTTGCCGGGCCGCGACCTGGCGCAGGCGCTGCCGGCCGGCGCGGTTGCCGTCCTCGATGCTCAAGTGGCCCGCGACGGGCTCGCGGCGAGCCTCGCGGACGTCCGGCTCGGCATGGACATCCTGTTGCGGCAGGACCGAACGGGCGTCGTGCCGCTATGGAACCTGACACTTGACCTGCTGCTCGCGCGCGCACCTCGGGTGGCCGCTGACCTGCGAGCCCGCGTTCTCGACGCGCTCGGTCCCGAGCATGGCCGTTCGCGAGGCGATCTGCGTCGGACCGTCGCGACCTACATCGCGCTGCATCGCGACCGGCAGCAGACATCCGAGCGCCTGCACATCCACCCGAACACGCTCGACCACCGGCTGCGCCGCGCACGGGAGCTGAACGGGCTGAACCTCGACGACCCGGAGGATCTCGCGACGATGGTCCTCGCGCTGCATGAGGGTCCCCCCTGACGAACTCCGAACTCGAGCTCCCGGTGCGGACCACGCCCGCGGCGGCACCTGCGATCAGTGCCGGCGCTGACGTGGCAACGCACCGGGGGTTCAGCTCAGCGGCGGGTACACGTCAAGCCAGACACGGTGCCCATGCGCGTCGAAATAGCCGCGTGTGTCGCGATCGGGCACGCTGAGCGGCAAGCCACTCAGTGACATCCACAGCGCCGGTCGCACGACCCGGCCGCCGGCCAGCTCCACGGCGACCGCCCGACCTGCGTAATGGAATGTCTGATCGCTGTTGCACTTGATCTCGGGGCCGCCGAGCGGGTCACGCGAGCGCTGGCCAGAGGGCAGGATGTAGCGACCTCGGACGATCTGCTCCGGCTTTCCGCCGTGCTGATCGAGCAGCCGCACGAGAGCGCCGCCGATGATGTCTGCCGCGTCCCCCGACGTTGCCTCGGAGTCGTCGGAGTGGTGGCAGCCGAAGCGGTCGTTCGAGGAGGGGTCTAGGTTGCTCGCTGTCGGGATGCCCACGGCGTTGCCCGCCGGAAAGACGTAGCCGAGCATGTCCTCCCCGAGGCCATCGATGAAACGGAACGGCGCGTGCATGTGCGGGAGCAGCCATGGCGGAAGCGCCGCGTTCGGATCGGGCATGTCCTGCGGGCCCAAGAAGCCCCTGAGATAGGTGAACGGGAACACTTCGCCCGGAAGCGAGATGAACTCGCCGTCACCGATCTGAAATGCCGCAACCTGGGTCAGCAACGACTGCCCGCTCGAGGCGCCGCTGGCCCCCACCGGGGAAGCGACCGTGCAGTCCGCGTTGTAGGCCGGCCGCTGGGCGAACACGCCCACGGACGCGCCGAGCACGAACAGCGCGTTCTGGAGCTTGTCGCAGATACTCGCCCGTGCCCCCCAGATCGTGTTGGTCTGTGAGTTGTGGTACTGGCCGGTCTTGAGGGCGTGGACGATCGGTGTTGCCATATCGGTGCCGAAGGCCTTGGTCTCGCCGGTGTAGCCGAGCGGGACGTGGAGCGCCCCGGTCGCGTCAGTTCCCCCTCCCGCGTTGAACAGCGTGCGGCAGCCTGCCGGGTGGCTGGCGTTGATGAACTGGTGCGGCGTGCGCGAGATCGTCGACCGATAGACCCCGGGACTCTCGACAGAGCCCACGGACCCGGCCATCTCGATCGCCACACCGCCCAGCTGCTGCTGAAGTGTGGTGCGGAAGAAGTTGATCCAGTCCGAGGAGACCCAGTTGTTCTGCGCGTCGAGGGCGGGCGTGCCGCCGTTGAAACCGAGCGTTTCGGCATGCTGGCTGACGCTGGCCAGCGTGACGATCGTCCGTCCGCGGGCGTCGACCGCCTGGAGCACGGGAATGTGCTGATCGTCCACGAACGGGTACGAGGACCAGCACTGCCGGACGTTCGATGGTTCGAGGACCTCCGTGTAGCGGATGGTCGCCGGGCGGAGAGCCCGATAGGCCCGCTCGATGGCCCGTGCGCTCTGATCGACCATGTACGAGACCCAGTAGTTGTTGACGCCAGAGGTTGTCTGCGAGACCCCGCCCAGCCCCATGCTGTCCGGGGCCGCCTCGTCGTGCGTGGCGGAGATGAAGATGTTGCTCAGCCGGTAGCCATCGGCACGAACCTTGGCCCGGATCCGCTGCTGGTAGATGTTGAACAGGCCCTCCTGGTCGACGACCTCGACGGCCATCGTCTGCTGACCGTTGGACACCACCGTCGCGCGCGCCGTGACGGGATCGGCCACATGGTCGAAGTAGCGCGGGGTGTTCCCACCACCCCCCAGCAGATTCCCGTCCCAGCGGCCGTCGTGATTGCAGTCGACATAGGGATCGCCCGGGTCGTAGTGACCATGGCGCTGGGCGTCGATGTACGGCTCCTCGAACGCGAACTGCCGGGGCCCGTTGAATTGCGCCGGATGAGGGCAGTTGGCGGGATCGCCGCCCGGCAGATGGCCGAAGGGAGGCGGCGTGAAGTTCGATACCGCTGCGCCGGCGCGAAAGTGCGCCGCCGGGCCATGGGCCTGGTGCCCGTGGTAGCCGCCGGCGGGTGTGAACAGCATCGCCGCGGCGGCAAGGGCAGATTTCAGTGTCATTCCAGTCATGAGAATCGGGAGGCTTCCTTTGGGACGTCGGGCGCCAACAGATGGCGCGTCAGGAGCGAGGCGCGCTCGGCAACGGCGCGGCTCACGGCCGTTTGATACTGGCAGCTGATCACCGCTACGCCGTCAGGGCCGGTACCAACGTTGTTGTGAGTCGTCACGATCTTCGGCCGGCCACTGGGCCGCGTTGCTACGCTCGCCGGCGGGATCACGGCGGGGGCGGGCTGGGCGGCCGGGAGGGGTTGTCCAGGTGCCCTTAGCCGGTGGCGAGTTCTAGAATCGCGGGGCGGAGGATCCGAGCGATCATGGGCGCGAGTAATTCGAAGTGGTCTGGAGGGCTCAGGCAGCTGTTCGTCAAAGCTGACGAGCGGGTGCGCGCATTCGTTCGGATGCATGTCGAAGCCGATCTGCGGGTGTTTGTGAGCTACCGCCACGAGGCCGGACCGGGTCAGGCGCATCGCCTGGCCTCCGATCTCGGGGCGCAGCTGGGTCAGGATCGGGTTTTCCTTGACGAGCAGTCGATCCCAGAAGGCGCAGCGTTCGACGAGGTCATCACCGAGCGAGTTGGGCTGTGTGACGTCCTGGTCGCCGTGATCGGACCCGGGTGGCTCGAAGCAGAGGGACGCGACGCGCCGCGCCCGGGAGCCGAGCCTGCGGAGCGGCGCCTGGACAACCCGTCGGATTATGTGCGTCGCGAGATCGAGGCTGCGCTGGCGCGTAGGGTGCCAGTGATTCCTGTCACCACGCCGGGCGCGACGCTGCCCGATCGTCGGGCGCTGCCCGAGAGTTTGATGCCGTTGCTCGACCATCCGGCGCTCAGTGTCGAGATACCTCGCGACGATGTTTGGGTGGTGGCGATTGACAGCCTGGCCCGCTGGCTCGGCGCGATCGCGGACGAGAAGGGCAGACGGGACAAGGAGCAGCAGGACGCGGCCTCGGATCGATCCAAGTTGGAGCGAGCCGTCGAGAAGGCGCGGCAGAAACGCGACGAGTTGGTTGCGGCCGCGGCCGCGGCGGAGCGGAATCGGCGAAGCGCTCGAGCAGCAGCTCCCGGTCGCTCAGGCTGAGCTCGACGATCGCCGGCGACAAGCCGAGCCCACCAGGGCGGGGCCGGGCATCCGCGTCTTCATCAGCCATCTCGAGGGGGATATCGACGCAGCCGCCAGGCTCGAGCATGATCTCAAGGAGCGCCTCCCAGCCGATCGGGTGTCCGCCACCGAGCCCGTTCCGGAGCGAGGTGACGCGGCTGCCGTGATCGGTGCGGAGATCGCGCGCTGCGACGCGTTGATCGCGATCATCGGGCCCGGCTGGCAACAGGCACTCGCCGCCGTGGGCAAGTCCACCGATCGGCGCCACCACCCCATGGAGGTCGAGATCGAGGCAGGGTTGAGGCGCGGTGTTCCCATCATCCCGGTGCTCACGCAGCGCGCGGCGTTGCCTGAGGGTGACGGCCTCCCGGAACGCCTCAAGCCGCTCTTGTCCTACCAGGCGATGCCGCTTCCTGACCAGTTCTGGGAGGCCGCGATCGAGCGGCTGCTCAACCGCTTCGACAAGATCGAGGCCGGGATCGAGCAGCGGGAGCGAGCCGTGTCCAGTGCCACCGCCCGTCATCGCAAGCTCGAGCTCGATCTCCAGACGGCGGCTGAGAGACACGCCGAGTCCGAGACGGCGCTCACGGCGGCGAAGCTGAGGCTCTCCGAGCTCGAGGAGCGGGTCGAGCAGGCGCAGACCGCGGAGCGACGGCTGCACTCCGAGCCGGCGGACCTGAGCTCGGCGTACCTCGCGGGCCCGCCGCCGCCACGAACGGTAGTGCTCGACTAGCGACGACGAGCACGACCTGAGGCTCGCGAGCGAGCGATACGATCCGGGCAATGGGGCCGAGGGTGATCGTGAGCTGTACTCGGGAGGCCGGGCCGGAGCAGGCGCGCCGCCTCGTCGCCGGCTTGAACCAGCACCTCGGCTCAAATCGCGTATCCGGAGCCGGCGAAGGCGCTGGCTCGCACGCCGTGATGAAGGAGCAAATCGACGGCTGCGAGGTGCTGGTCGCGGCGATTGGACCGGGCTGGCTCGGGTCACAGGACGCCTTCGCCGAAGAGATCGAGGTCGGGCTCGCTCTCCGGATCCCCGTGATCCCGGTGTTGAGCCCCGGTGCAACCGTGCCGAGGCGCGAGACGCTCCCGGACGGCATCAAGGCACTGCTGAACAACCATCCGCGGCTCACGATCGAGATCGCTTCGGACTTCTACTGGGACGTCACGGTCGCGCACCTCGCGCGCTGGTTGACCGCGATCGCGTCCGAGAGCCAGAAGCTCCAAGAACAACGGAAGAAGGCGGCGGCGAACCGCGCCAAGCTCGAGCGCGATGTCGGTAGAGCAGCGGAGAAGCTGGCCGCCACCGAGTCGGCCGCGCGCGCAGCAGAGTACGAGCGGACGCGACTGGAGCAGGACGTCCAGGCCGCGACCGAGGAGCTCGCCAAACGCCAGCAGGAGGTGGATCCCACCCGGGTCGGCACTGGCATTCGCGTCTTTGTCAGCTACCGACCCGAGACCTCGGGCGACGCGCGCAAGCTGGAGAGCGACCTCAAGGCGCGTCTCGACCACGGGCGCGTGTTCAGCACCGAGCCCGTTTCCGAAGGAGCGCAAGCCGCGGCCGTGATCGGGGAGCGGATCGCGCGCTCCGACGTGGTGCTCGCGATGATCGGGCCACACTGGCTGACGGAGACAGGCCCGCTCGGCAAACCACGGCTCGAGGAGCCGGACGACCCCGTTCGACTCGAGCTTGAGGCAGGCCTCGAGCGAGGTATCCCCGTCATTCCGATGTTGACGCAGCACGCTCCCAAACCCGAACCCGATGCCCTGCCCGACAGCCTCAAGCCGCTGGGAGCACTTCCGGCACTCGAGCTCTTGGTCCCGTTCTGGAACGATGGCGTCAACGACGTCGTCACCCGTCTGGGGGAGATCGAGGATCAGCTACGCAGGCGCGCGACCGCCGAGGCGGAAGCGGCGGACCGCCATCGCAAGCTGGACCGGGACGCGAAGAAGGCCACCCAGCAGCTGGCCGACGTGGGGGCGTCCGTGGCTGCGGCCACGGCGAATCTGGCCGAGCTCGAGCAGAAGCTGCGGGCCGCGCGAGAGGAAGAGGATCGCCTTGACGCCGAGACCGACGACCAGAACCGTGCCTTCCTCGACGGTCCGACGCGCGATATCGGGACGACCTCGAGGCGGAATGACGGGCGCGTCGAGGACGCGAGCGCCCGCCGGAACCGGCCCGATCAACGGGTACTGCTTCTCGCAGGCGGAATCGTGGTGATCATCCTGATCATCGTGATCATCGCTGCCGGGTCGCACTGAGGCGGGACAGGTCGACGCATCCGCCAGCGCGGCTTTCCTGTCTCCTGAGGCACTTGACCGCCGCGCGCGGGTCGTGGTACGTTCGCCCACGCCAACAGGAACCGGGGGGCGGCGATGCCTGTGTGTCCGCAGTGCGGCAGCCAAGTGAGTGGTGCCGATGCATTTTGCGCGCAGTGCGGCGGTCGGATCATGCCGACCAGCGCATCGGGGCCCGCGCCATTGGTTTCAGAGCCGCCGGCCGAGAAGCCTGACGGCTCGTCAGGATCCAGTCCGCCGGTGAGCCAATCGATCTCGGCGGCAATGCCGCGGTGGGGACAGGTGACCAGGAACGGTTGGTGGCTGCTCGGTGGTGTGCTGCTGGTGTTCATCGGTTCGCTTCTGCCATGGGCGCAGACGAACCTCGGCGGGGTGGCCGCGGTCTCGACCCATCCAGGTGGCGGCGGTGTGGTCATCTTCCTCCTTCTGGTGATCTGCACCGTTGCGGCCGCGTGGCCTCTCCTGACCGAAGTGCTGTCAAAGCGACGCCTATTGGGTACCACGGTGCTCGTCGCGGTTGTGGCGCTCCTCGCCATAACGAACTGGTCGGATTTGCAAAACGTCCAGCAGCAGGTCGCCGGTGGACTTACCGGTGGATACGTGACCGTGAGCGCGGGCTCCGGGCTTGTCCTTTACACGGTGGGTGCCGTGGTGCTGTGCGTGTTGGTTGTCCGACTGTGGCTTTTCCGTCGCCGTCCGGCTCCCACGGCGACGTGACGGCGCTGCCCGGCCCCTTGAGTCGATCGAAGTAGCGGCAGCGACAGGGCGACGTACTTGCACGCGAACAGACGCTGACGCCCACTGGGACGCCGCCGCCCGGCCACCGCCCTACTTCTTACCGCCTCGCCCGAACCGCGACATCAGGCGCCTCAGCTTGCTCCGGATCTCCTCGCTCGCGTCAGCGGCGATCCTGCCGACCGTGTCGTCGGTCTTGATGATCCCCAGCTCCTCGTCCGTCGCGCGTGCGGGGCCCCCTCTGGCGACTGTCTCGGCGGCCTCCGCGCGGTGGCCCGCGCGGCTGGCCTTGGCGGCGTCGATCTGCGCCTGCAGGCGGGCGACGTGCCCGTCGGGATCAGGCGTGGTAGGGGTCGCGTCGGGGTCGTCGGTCATGGGACGCATTCCAGCACGTATCAGCACGCATGGGATCGCCCGCTCCGGCCGATCGGCGCCTTGGTTGCCGGTGACGAGGTACGCCCGGCGCACCCAGGTCAGTGGTGGCGGTCGAAGTCGTCAGGCCAGGGCAGTGGGAACAGGTGCCGGTAGGGGCGCGCGTCCGCGATCACCTTGGCGAAGGACGTCCGCTGCGCGAGCGCGCGGTAGTAACGCGTCAGATGTCGGTGCGTGCCCTCGTCCCACGGGTGGATCGCCAGAGCGTAGAACAGCCCCGGCGCCGCGGCGCAGTCGGCGATCGTGAAGGCATCGCCGGCGAGGAACTGATTGCCGGCCAACTGCGCCTCGAGCATGCCGCAGACCATGTCGAGCCGGCTTCGCGCCTGGGCAACGGCGCGTCCGTCGGAGCGCCCCTCGATCGCGTCGGAGACAATCGCCTGGACTGCGCCGGAGACGTATTGGTCGCAGACGCGATCCCACTTGCGTGCCTCGAGCGACGGCACCAGTCGCGAGCCGGCGACGTGCTCGATGATGATCGACGTCTCGCCGATCACCTGGTCGCCGTCGCGCAGCACCGGGATCGATGCCGGCGGCCACAGTGTGGCCAGCTCAGCCCGGTCGAAGTCGCGCTGCTCCTCGAGCACGTCGTAGGCGATGCCCTCCTCCTCGAGCGCGATCAGGACTTTTTGGCAGTACAGCGCGAACGGGTGTCCGTACAGGGTCAGCATCTCGTCTCCTCAGGTCGGTCGGGCGTCGAGGATCGCGTCAGCGGTCGGTCAACGCCACAGACCGCTCGCCGCCACCGAAATCATCCCGCCCGCGGTGGAGGATGCCAATCCGGCGCCGCGACCGCGGTGGAGGATGCCAATCCGGCGCCGCGACCGCCGTCATAACGCACGTGCGTCCCCGTTTCGACGGCGCGGAGCCATGCTGCCGACCGGCGGCGTCATCCATGGCCGTGCCGCGACCCCCGAGCAGTAACGTGGAACGATGGGAAAGCAGGCAGGCATCGTGCTGTACGTGCTCGCGCTGGTAGCCGTCGTCGTCGGCGTGGACGTCTTGTTCTTCAGGCATCGGTTCTGGGAGCGCCTGATGGTGAACGTCGGGATTGTCCTGGTGTTCACGGCCTTCTACTTGAGGTTCGTAAAGCGCGCATGAGCAGGAGGCCCCCGATGAACGCAGCCAACGACAACGCTGTGCACCGCCGTGTTACCCGTCGCCGTCGGCCGCCTTCGCGGCGGCCGGCAGCTGCGAGGGGCTCGGGGTGCCCGTGAGCGTCGTCTTCGGATGGACCGCAAGCACGACGGGGCGCCGGGGATGTTGACGGGCGCGCAGGTGAGGGCCGCGTCGTTCCGGCAGTCCGGTGCAGGCCTTTGCCCTGCGGCGATGAGGCGTCGACCTGCTCCAGGAAGAGCCGCGACTCGACCGTCGCCGAGGACTTGTGGGCTGTGGGCAGGCCGTCACGCGAGAGCGAGCGCGAGGTGCCGAGGTGTGTCGGGATCGGCGCGCTGGTCAGTCGGCGGTGAGCGGCGGCCCGACGAGCGACATCCCGTGCCGTTCGAAGATGGCAGCTATCTCCGCGCGGTCGGGTGTCGCGGTTCTGGTCGCGGGGCCGAGTTCCTCGAAGAATCTGTATCCGCCGCCGGGCACGAACGTGATGATGAGCTCGGCGGCTTGGTTGGTGAGATTGAGGAACGCGTGTGGCAGGCCGGCCGGAAGGTACGCGAACGCGCCACGGTCCAGCGTGTGGTCTTGATCGCCGATCCTCACCTTGAAGCGGCCGCTCATGACGTGGAGCGTTTCGTCCTGGTTGTGGTGGACATGCAGCGGCGGTCCGCCGTTCGGCGCGACCCCGCAGATGAAGTAGTCAAACGCGCCCTGCGTGTCCTCGCCCGTGAGTTTGAACACGAGGTCGCGTCCCGGCCCGGACACGAGGCGCCGTCCCTCATCGGCTGACATGGCCTTGGCGGCGGTGGTGCTGGTGGTCACGGTCCCATCTCCTCACAGCTGTTGGAGTATTTGCACCATGCAAACACTACTCTGTTTATTTGCGCACGGCAAATAGTTCTTTGGTTCAAGCCGGCACCCCGATTCCGGGCGACGAACCGCCCGAGCCCGACCCGCTCACCGCTGCGGACTGGCGAGCTTGGACAGCGGCGCAACCTCAGCCCCAGCGCCATCTCGCGCTCCGTCGATCGCCTCACCAAACTCGGTCTGATCCAACGCAGCACCAACCCCGACGACGGACGCAGCCTCCTCGTCGGCCCGACTCTCGACGGGATCCAACGGCTGCGCCAAGCCCAAGTCACCCACCACCGGATCGTGGGCAAGACGCTCCGCTCCCGCCTCGACGAGCGCGACCTCAAGCGGCTTGCCGAACTCTGGGAAAAGGCCATGCCAGGCGCCGTCTCAAGCCCGACCTGGCCGCGCTGACCAACCGAAACGGCTACCGGAAGCGCTCCGCACCCCACCCACGACGGCGCTCACATCGCCCTCGATTGATCGCCGGGTGCGTGACGGTCACGGCGAGTCGGTGGTTACGCGATCGCGTCCACCGCGCTTGCTTCGGTACAGCAGTTGATCTGCGCGGTGGAGCAGACCGGCGACGTCGTCGTGTGAGGTTGCGAACGTGGCTCCCATCGAGATCGTTACCGAGAGCTCGCCGCTCGGAGCCAGGTCGATGCTGGAGGACCGAACGAGCATGCACAGTCGTTCGGCCAGCGTTCGCAGCTCGGCCGAAGTCGCGTCTGGCAGGAGCAGCACGAATTCCTCGCCGCCGAACCGTGTGGCTGTATCGCCTTGGCGGACGTTCTGCGACAGCGTGGTTGCGACCATCCTGAGGACGTCGTCGCCGATGTCGTGACCGTAGGTGTCGTTCACAGTCTTGAATCGGTCGATATCGGCGAACACGACGCCGAGGCAGCGGTTGTGGCGACGGACCTCTGCTAGCCGACCGCTCAGCGCAAGCTCGGCGTATCTGCGGTTCGGCAGGCTGGTCAAGGGATCGGTGAGCGCCAGCGCCCTGAGCTTTGCGATCTGTTCCTCCGAGGCCTCGAGTCGTGAACCGTCGGTGAAGAACTCGATGGCGCCGATGATCTCACCACCAGCATCGCGGATGGGCGTGGTCCGAACCGAAACAGGAACGCGTTGCCCAGCCTTGTGATGAAGCCAGAGATCGTCGGAGCGTGGCACGCCGTCGCGCATCGTGCACGCCAACGGACATAGCCCATTGCACAACCGGGTGCCGGTGCAGTCGACGTGGCGCAGGATGTTCTCAAAGCAACGGTGGCCCACCACCTCAGACGCCGCGTAGCCCGTGATCCGCTCACACGCGTCGTTCCAAAACAGGATCCGCCGACCGCGGTCAACCAAATACACGCCATCAGCGAGGCTGTCCAGCATCCCCCGGAACGCATCGGGCTGCGACAGAGCCCCAACCAGCGTCGGGAACTCTTCGGCAACCGCTCCGCCCCGCTCGGTCATGCCGACGTCATCTACGCTCATGTCCGGGATATCGACGCGCGGCCGCGGCCGCGCATCCGTAGTTAATCCCCGACTGCGATCCGGGGCGAGGACCGCGCACTCGCCTGCAATGCCGCTGAGCCGCCCGCAGCCGTGCCATCCGGTACGGCTCAGCTCAGCTCGCAGCCCGCCGAGCCCGCCGGCTCCGTGCCGCGGCAAGGGTCGGAGCAACGCGATCCCTGCGTGGGCTGAGCACGGGGCCGAGCGCGAGGCGGTCCCGTACACGGTCGGAACGGATATGGATGCCCCGAACCCGACGTAGGACGCGTGGTGGCGGTCTTGGTCGCGGGGCGAACTGAACGGGCCTTGCTTGCCGGCCACGCCACCCGCGCCCACGACGTCCTCTAGCTGGTTCGCTTTCGGTATATGAGTCGAACGCTCAGCAGCCCTAGGACGATGATCGCGAACACGGCGCCGTAGCGGAACGGCACCTTGAACGCCCTGGTGGCGGCGCGTTGGACGATCGAATCGAGTTGGTTATGGAGGTGGCGTAGAACCGCGCTCTCCGCGTGGGTGGCGTGAACGCTTGCCCGCTCGAACGTCGGGCCGAAGTCGGGCAATTCGCTCTGCGGGGCGTTCTTGTAGGCCGCGACGAGCCCAGGCGCCAGCGAGAGCTTGACGTCCGATGGGATCGGCGCGGTGAGCACCGCTGCAGTGGCAGCTGGCAGCGCCTGATCGGGCGCGTTGTTCAACTGGTTGACGAATATCGGCGTAAGGACCAGCAGGCCAAGCACGATCCCGGCGTCGCGTGCGGCGACTGTCTTCGCGGCTCGGGCGGCCGCCGGTCCGCCGCTCCGGAGCGCGGCTGTGGTCAGGCCCGGGAACGCCAATCCCAGGCCGGTTCCAACCAGCGCGAGGGTGATGATCACTAAGCCGAGCTCGCGATGCGTCACGAACGAGAGGCCGATCAGGCCCACAGCCACGAGCAGCGTGCCAACCGCTCCCAACGTGATCGGCGAACTCCTGCGTACATGGCGTTCCGCGATCGCGGTCGCGAGCGGGATCGTGCTCACAACTGCCGCGGCCGCGATCGGCGACAGCAGCCAAGCGTTGATCACCATGAGCACGACGAAAAACAGGGCGCAGATCAGTCCAGCCGAGAGCAATGCCAGGCCCGCGTTGGCCGTGAGAGGATCGAGCGCCGTCGCACGCGGGTCCACCTCGTCCGGAAGCGCGTTCACCGGGTGCGGGCGCACGACAAGGACCAAGATCACGCCGAGCGCGGCGACCGGCGCCTGCGCGAGGAAGATCGCGCGCCAATCGAAGATCTGGGTGAGGACGCCGCCGGCGGCGGGTCCCACCGCGATGCCGATCGCGGCCGCCGCCGACCACCCGTTCAAGGGGGAGTCCCCCGGCCGCGCGGTGCTCGCGAGCATTGGCAGCGATGCGCACAGAAGGAGACCGCCGCCAACGCCCTGAAGGCAGCGGAGGGGCACCAGCGCGCTCATGGTGTTAGCGACTCCACAACCGATCGAGGCCAGCCCGAACAACGCCAGCCCGGCGATCAGCGCCCGCGTCGAGTCAAGTCGGCGAGCAAACGGCATGACCGCAGCCGCCGTGACGATCAGCGCCAGGTTGTAGGCCGTGATCACCCACGGGACATGCGAGATCGAGGTATGCAGCCGGGTGACGATGTCCGGCAGCGCGAGCACGACGATCGAGGCGTCCGCAAACGCCAGCGCTACGGCCAGCCGCACCGTGACGCTCTGCCACAGTCGGGCCGAAGGATGCCGAGCCCTTCTGTCTTCCCGCATACCAGGGGGGACGGGCCCTCCGTGCACCGGAATGCTTGACTGGTCCTTCATGAGCTGGTCTCGAAGCTGAGCGTAGCCTCGCTCCACGACGCCACTGGTGTACGTCGAGAATCGGCCCGACCTTGTCCTTGTTGCCTCCAAGGGAGGCAATCCCACGCACCCGGCGTGGTATCACAACCTGCGCGCGAACCCGGATACGACGGTGCAAATCGGGGCAGAGTATCGCCCCGTCAACGCGTGGGTCGCCACGCCAGAGGAGCGTGAGCGGCTTTTGGCCGAAGGCGCTTGCCACGTACTCCGGCTACGCCGGCTATCAGCAGCGCACCCAGCGCGAGATCCCGCTCGCCATCCTCGAGCCCGCGCGCGGCGGCCTCTGAGCGGTGAGCCACGGCCCACGGCCATGGGCCTGCGCTGATCGCGCGTTGCAGAAGCAGCTCCAGACGGCGCCCGCGTCCTCGTCGCTGCTGGATGAGACCGGAGGGGAAGTAATCGTTAGCGATTGGTCAGGACGACCACCGTGAGGAGGTAGTGGTTGCTGTTGATCTCCTGCGGCTCATGCGGTTTCCGGTACTGCCTCGGCCTCAGCGGGCGATCGCGCCGGGATGAGCAGCAGCGCCGTCGCGACTGCCCCTGTGAGTGCTATCGCGGCACTCACAATCAGCGCGTGGTGGAGTCCGTCGACGTAAGCCTGAGGGTTCCCGCCGAGGGCCGCGCCTGCTGGCACCAGCGTTCCCAGCGCCGCGATTCCAACTGCCACACCGGTCTGGCGGAAGGTGTCGTTGGCGCCTGCGGCCAGACCACTCTGATGGAAAGGCAGGGCTCGGAGGGCCAGCTCGCTCCCGGTCGGGTTGAAAAGACCGGTGCCGATGGACGTCACCAGAAGGCCGGGGAGGAGCACCGTCCATGAGGAGCCCACGCCGCTGATCAGCAGCCCGGCCAGGCCAGCGGCGACTAGCACCAGGCCGAGGCTGGCGATCTTGGCAGGGGCCAACTTCGCCCCGAACTGGGCCGTCATCCCCGAGGTGACGAACACCAGGAACGTGCCAGGAAGGTAGACGAGCCCGGTCTCAATCGGCGACAGGCCCAGGACCGTCTGCAAATAGAGCGTGAGGTACAGGAATACTGCGAAGAACGACGACGCGATCGCGAACACCGCTATCTGCGGCCCCGCGAATTGGCGCTGCCCCAGCAGGCGAAGCGGGAGCATCGGCTCCCGCGAGCGAGCCTCCACGACGACAAAACCGACGAGCAGCAGCGCCGCCCCGGCCAGCGCGGCGATCACTCCGGCGCTGGCCCACCCGTCAACGTTGCCGCGCAGCAGCGCCAGTACGAGCAGGAACAACCCACCGATGAGCGTTATCTGTCCGGGCACATCAACCCGCCGGGGCGTCGGGTCGCGACCCTCGGCCACGCTGCGGTAGGTCATCCACAGGACGGCCACCCCGATCGGCACGTTGACGAGGAAGATCGCCCGCCAGCCGAACAGCGCGGTGAGCGAGCCCCCGATGAACGGCCCGAGCGCAAACGAAGCGCCGATCGCAGCACCATACGCGGCCAGCGCGTTCGTGCGAGACGTCACGTCAGGCGTGACCTGGGAGATCAGTGCCAGCGCCGTCGCAAACATCATCGAAGCCCCGAGACCCTGGACCGCTCGCGCGGCTACCAGCATCTCGATTCCGCCGGCCGCTCCGCACAGCGCCGAGCTCGCCGTGAAGATCGCCAGACCGAGAAGGAACAGCTTCCGGCGGCCGAATCGGTCGGCAATCGCTCCGGCGCTCAGAACCGTTGCCGCGAGCGGGATCGTGTAGGCGTCCACGACCCACTGTAGCCCGCTCAGACCCGTGTCGAGGCCGTGCGCGATCTTGGACAGCGCGGTGTTGATGACGCTGATGTCCAGCATCAGCATCACCGTCGCCAGGCAGGCGACAGCGATCGTCACGACGGGATTGATTCGGTCGCGCTTGGCGCTTGTTGTGGCGGTGGTCATCCCGGTCCTTTCATCTGGTAGAGCCTGATTGCAATGAGCAGAACCTGATTCTGATCACAGGAGCGCTATTCTGTCAAGCATGTCTGGAACGCGGGTTGACCGCCGCGAGCAGATGGCCCACCAAACCCGCCGCGACATCCTGGCCGCCGCCCGGCGCCTGTTTGCCGAACGCGGCTACGCGGCCACTTCGATCAACGACATCGCCGCCGAGGCCGGCGTCGCTGTCCAGACGATCTACGCTCGATTGGGGTCCAAACGCGGCATGCTGCTCGCGCTGATCGACCTCATTGACGAGGAAGCTGGCGTAAACCAGCTTGTCCCCGGCATCAGGGACGCCAGCACTCCCCACCAAGCACTACGGGCCGGGATCCGTATTTCCAGAGCGGTCCACGAGCGCTGCGGGGACCTCATCGAAGCGCTGTTCACCGCCGCCGGCGCCGAGCCGGAACTCGCCGACGCCGTCGCCGAAGGCCAGCGTCGCCACCGAGAAGGGGCGCGCTTCACGATCGGCCGAATCCAAGATCTCGGCGGGCTCAGAGAAGGCCTGCCGCCGAAGCACGCCCAGGCCCTTTTCGCGCTCAGCACCAACCACGAAGCCTGGCGCGAGCTGACCGACGGACATCACCTCGGATGGGACACCGCCGAGGCCCGGCTCACCGATGCCCTGACCCGATCGCTGCTCGCCTAACCGAGCGAGACACCCCACAAAGCCAGTTGACTGCTTCTCCTTCCCCGGCGGGACCTTGAGGTCTCGGATAGGTGATATTGCTGCTATCGCACTGCCTCTGTACGACCCCGCTCAGCATCGCCCGCTGGATGGCGGATCGTGGAGCGAGCCCGTAGCTCGCTCCATGATCGAGGCGATCGCCTGCGACGCGATCGACGCCTATCAGGGTCCGGAGCGGCTATGGCCCAATGCGCCCGATGATCTCGAGGGCGATCCCGACGCGCCGTTTCGCAATGTCTACCTTGGCGCGAGCGGTGTCGCGTGGGCACTCGATCGACTAGCTCGGGAGGGCTTATGTCCACAGCTCCCAGGTATGGCCGAGTTGGCCGACAGCCTTCCGGATGGGTTTCGCCGAGCGCCCGAGTTCACCGGCCACGCACCGCCCCCGAGCCCCTCGCTCTTGTTCGGTGAGAGCGGGATCCTGCTCGCGACGGAGGCGATTCGGCGCACCGGCGCGCGCCTGGATGATCTCGAGGCATCCATCCGCCGGAACGCCAGGAATCCCTCGCTTGAGCTCTGCTGGGGTTCCCCGGGCACCATGGTGGCGGCGCTCGAGATGTGGAGACGTACGGGGCAGGAGCGCTGGCGGGAGGCTTGGCTGGACTCGGCGAACTGGCTGCTCGACCAGTGGAGCGAGTTCGCCTGGGTCCAGAACCTCTACGGGGAGAAACGCCGGTATGTCGGCGCCGCTCACGGTTTCGCGAGCAACGCGTTCGTGTTGCTCGCTGGTCGGGACCTCCTCGGCGATCGTGCGGGCGATGTGACCGAACGCATCGCCACGGTGTTCCGCGAGCTTGCGCTCAAGGAGGACGGCGTCGCTCAATGGCCGCCCCTCGCTGACGATCCGACGGGCCGGCGGCCGCTGCAGTGGTGCCACGGATCGCCGGGAATGATCACCTCGCTCTCAGATCTTCCCGCCGATGACGAGACCGATCGCCTCCTGGTTGCCGGAGGGCAGCTGATCTGGCGCGCCGGCCCGCTCATCAAGGGCGTCGGCGTGTGCCACGGGACGGCTGGAAACGCCTACGCATTCCTCGCGCTGCACAGGCGCGTCGGCGATGAGCGCTGGCTGCATCGTGCCCGGAGCTTCGCGATGGATGCCGCCGCGGACGTCCGCCGGCGGCGCGCCGCTAGCGGTCGCGGCCGCTACACCCTCTTCACCGGAGACATGGGCGTGGCGCTCCTGCTGCGGAGCTGCCTCAACGCCGATCCCGCGTTCCCGTTCCTCGCCCAACGGATTCCGTGATGTCGGAACGACTGCTTCCACCCGCCAAGCAAACCCGGCCGTCAGTGGGCCGGCAGACCCCCCTCCGCGCGGAAGCCGAGACTCACGTTGGAGCTGCTCGTCCGCCCGCTTCCGCACAATTCGGAGCGGAGGCAGCGTTCACTCGCGGTCATCGCGATCCCACATCGGCATCGAAGGAGCACGCGAGCCGGTTCGCATACCAGACCGGACCCCGCGAACGCCCGACCCGGTAAACGTGTCCAGACACCTGCTGCGTCCACCGACGACGTTATGCCAGTCGGGGCACGACGCGTGGCCCATCGCCCAAGCGTTTGGGCTGTCCCAGGCCTTTCGCGAGGCAACCCGCTCCGGAACGGTCGCTGAGGCCGGTTGGCGTCCGTACTAATCCCCGATTGACTTTCGTTTCTCACGCGGAGTAGCGTCGCGCTCGGGGGGCTGGGGCTCCGCTCCCCGGGACCAACAACAGTAGGAGGGAGACATGCTCAAAGCATCCCGTCGGGTACTGGCGTTGCTTGCGGCTGCCCTCGCCGTCGCGGGCGTGGCATCAGCGTCGGCTCAGGCAGGTGGGCTGCGCGTCAACGGCGAGCGCACGGCGATCACCGCGAATGCGATGTCGGCGGCATTCTTTGCCGCATACGGAATCACGGTGACGGACACCGGTCCGGCGAGCATCGGCTCGGATGGATCGTTGATCCTGCCGATCACGCATGGCTTCGTGACCACGGAGGGACCGCCGAAAGCCAAGATCTATCACTCAGGCGGCGTGACGTTCTCAACCGCGGACCGTTCGCTGAACTTCCGCGACTTCGTGCTGGTTCACAAAGCGGACCGCACGTGGCTGAAGGCAAAGCTGAACGACCGCGGCTGGGTGATCTTCGCCTGGGTGACGTCGGTCAATGTGACCTATTTGGGCAACGAGGCCACCGTCACCGGTGAGCTCAAGCTGAGCGAGCAGGCGGCTGAGGCCTTCGACTGGCTGGTGGGCGCCAACGTCTCTGTAGCCGGGACGGAGATCGCCAAACTCAAGAGCACCGTGAGGGTCGTCCTCCCATGAGGTAGATCCGACCGTTGCGCCGAACCCCGCTCCCCGGACGGAGCGGGGCTCGGTGTCCCTACCTCCCGAGGTCCTCAGACACCGCGAAAGGCCGCCTCGTTGATCCTGTCGCGGGGTAACTCGCGAGCGCAACCGCCGGGCCTCCGACGTTGCCTGGGAAGCGGATCTTCTTGACGACCTTCCGGTATCCACAACGATCCCACTCGGCGAGATGGTCCGCATCCGTATTTCCCACCCGTCACACGAAGCGCCGGTCCGGCCATCCGAAGAAACGCCTGACACCCAAGCCCTTCACCAGGGCGAACGGCACCGGATCGTTCCGCGTCTTCCAGGCTGCGCAGCTCCACCAAGCCGGGTGAGGTAGCGCGGGAGCGTCGCTAGCGCTGCGGCCGGATAGAAGCGCCGATCGTCAAGGCAAGTGGCGTGGTTTCCGTCGACGTCGACGATGTAGTCGTTGTGCGCCCGGAGGTACGACCCCAGCAGCGCCGCTGCGTCCTCGGGCGTCCCCGCGTGCGCCTTCTCCGCGAGGTTCGTCCAGTACGGCAACTGAAGGACGGCCGACGCAGTCACGAGCGCGTCAATCTCATGGCGCGAACATGCAGCCGCCAGAGTCAGGGATCGAAGGGCCTCCTCGACGGTGACGAGAACACTCGCTCGAACAACAAGGAGGTGATCGAACTCAACGCCGCCTGAGACGCGACCGCCTTAGCGACGATCAGGAGCTACACCACGAAACGCGACTTGACTCCACGCACGACCGGCCGGCACGGCCTCGACGGGCGCGGCTGCTTGAATCCGAGCGCCGCGCACACCCTCGTCTGAGGACCCAGAACGTGAGCTTTCCTGGAGCCGGTTCCGCCGGCGGGACGCCTGGATAGCGTCGGCGCCGCGCTCGTGTACGACGGACTGCTACTGCCCTTACGGGTAAGCCGAGCGTGAGGAGGCTTGTCACGCGCGAACCGCGAGCGCCGCTCCTCCGTCGGTCCTGTGGAAATCGAGTCGGGTCATCCCCTGGTCCAGCTGACCATGATTGACCGGATGTCTCGGGACTCAGGACAGCTACGCGATCGGATCGCACAGAGCGCCCCGGCACACGGGCCAGGGCGCTCCGCCGCGTGTGCTCAGGTGGGGATCACCGGCAGGCTCAAGAAATTGGCTGTGTCGATGAGTAATGATGGGAGCTTCTCGTCCCACGCTGTGAACAAGACGCCCTGGTTGGGATCCACGGTCTGGTTGAAATAGGTCACGGCCGGGCCGCGATTACTGGTGCTCGCTACGGTGGTTTTGGAGTGCCAGTGACCGAGCCCTGCGTCTTGGTAGGCGACGTTTAGGTGGTTGTCGCCGTCCGGGCCGCCGGGCCGGCCTGTCCACCCGACAATGAGGCTGGGCTCCAAGCCGGAGTTGACATCCTCTCGCCACGCGAGTGCCGGTCCGTCGATCGACTCGTCGGGGAGGATCTCTTTGGCGCTGTCGTCTTGCAGGTTGGTCACCGTGTACTGAGCCCAGCGTGTGTTGAGGCTGTGCGCCGAATCGGTGCCGGTCCAAGCGAGATGGAGGTAATTGTCTCGTGCTGGTCCCACGACCACGCCGAGCAGCGCAGGCGCGAAGGCACTCGTGTCGGCGAGGTCGACCTGGACGCCGTGATCGACGTCCAGGACATGAATCCCGCCGTTCCCGGCGTCGGCCCACGCGACGACGATGCTTCCGTTCCAGGACGCTAGGCCTGGGCCATTGCGCGTCCCGACGTTCAGGACGTTCACGGTGTCGAAAGCGTGGGCGTCGTCGGATGCCATCACATGGATCGAACCGTCGGGGGCAGTGAACGCGAGGTGAAGTCGCTCGTTGTGAACCACCAGCGCTGGTCGGTCGATGGCTACGTCGGTGAGCATGGTCACGTCATCGGGCGCTTGGCTCTCAACGAACCTTTGCACGTTGATGCGGCCGTCAAATCCGGTCCACGCCATGGCCACGCCGGCCACATTCGGGCCGTCGACGCCGTAGGTCAGCGCGGGACTGTTGAGGCTGGCGGGCGTAGTGCTGTGATCGACGACGTCGACCGGTGTCCAGTGCGTGCCGGTGAAGCCTCCGTCCGTACTGGGCGCCAGGCCCACACTGCCGTCGGCGGTGCGACCGTCCAAGAACTCGAAGTTCGGATTCTGGTCGGCACCCATGCACTGCAGGGTCACGCCGCCCCTGCCGTCATCGGCGACCTGCCAAAGGGTGCCCGTGAAGCCGCTCGTGCTGGGCGCCAGGTCGACGACGCCCACCTCGGGATCGTTCGGGTTGGTGCGTCCGTTCAGATACCGATTGCCCGCGAGGTCCCCCAAGCATTGCAGCGCAACGAGGCCCGCTCCTGCATCGACCACGTACCAGCGGGTGCCGCTGAATGGTTCGGCGGTGCCGGCCTCGAGCGTCACGCCCCCGGAGACAGTGTTGCCGTTAAGCATACTGGTTACCTGGGTGTTGGGGGTCTCCTACGCAGTACAGCGATACGGACATCCCCGGCGTAAGAAGCGTCATCACGGTCCTCTTCCTGTTGGTGGTTTGCTCATCGGTGAAAGGGAGCACGCTGATCCTCCACCGCCACCGCGCGGGCGAGAAGGCACCCTAGGGCTGCAGTTACCTCACCCTCGCACGAACCCCTCGATGCCAGCTTCGAGCATCCGGTCTCGCATCTGAGCCGCTCCAGCAGCCCGCGCCCGACTGCCGCGGCTCCTGTCCTCCCCCGGGGCACGACCATCTCGCCGCGCGGCCGGCGCGAGCCTCTGCCGAGGGGCGGAAGGTAGGACCGCCGCTACGCCCTCGGTGGGCGACCGGTCCGGCGCCGAGAACACTATGCGCGCTTAGGCAACGTCACTCAGGCGGCCTCCAGCATGGTTGCACCCCGCGCTCTCGCTATCGCCCAAACTCAGCGGCGCAGGTGCGCGAAGCCGCACCAGCCGGGCGGCGATGGCATTCCCCGCGAGCGATCGTCCGGCCCGGAGCCGGCGATCCCTACGGCGACGGAACACGCGTGCGTGCGCCACCGGCTCGGACGGGTCCAATCACGCGGACGGGCGCGTGAGCAGCCCGCGACTTCGCGACCGCGTTGCATGAAACCGGTTGCATGCGCTTCGAGGCTCGAGCGCGGCGACGTCTTGCAGCGTGACTGTCCTTCGGTTAGGTTCGCTGCATGCCAATCCTCATTCGCTACGCGCCCACGTCGTTGACCCGCGAGCAGTACGACAAGGTCAACGAAACTCTTCAGGAGAATGGCCCCGGCGGGCCCCCTCAACCCCTTCAACTGCACGTCCTGTTCGGTGAGGGGTCGGACCTTCGAGTCAGTGAGATCTGGGAATCGGAGGCCGCATGGCAGCAGGCCTGGGACGGCGGCCTCAAGGCCGCACTGTCCACGGCTGGCGTTGAGCTTCCCGAGCCCGAAAAGTTCCCGGTCCACGAGCTCTGGGGAAGCCGCGTAGCGGACGCATAGCGATCATGCGAGGTTGCTCTCGCTGACGAGCGCTTCGCGCGAAAAGCGATGACGGTGCCGGCGCCCCGATGGTCGTCGACGCGGCGAGACGATGGTCTGGTCAACCACCGCCTGAGGGGAGGACCTCATGCAATCCACCTGGCGCCCGGACGGGAGCCGGTACTTCGCGTACCAGACCGGACCTCGCGAACGCTCGACCCGGAAGACGTGCCCCGACACCTGCTGCATCCATCAAGACGTTACGCCGATCCCCGGGACATATTGGGGACACGTGTCAGAGTTGGCACATTCAGCGCCGGCCCGCCCCTCGCGATAAATGCCCCGTTTGCGGCCACGACGCGGCGAAGGAATCGAACCTTCCAAGCGGGGGGCTGCCCCGCCCTGCCGGTTTTGAAGACCGGATGGGCCACCAGGCCCGTGCCGCGCCGCCGCTGATTTTATGGGCGCCGGCGCCCGCGCCCGCACCCCGCGCCCTCGTCCGCGCGTCTAACCGGGCAGGCCGTGCTCGAGCGCGCCCTTGACGGACCCGTCGAGTGCGTTGAGGCGATACAACGCGACGGCCTCGGCCGAGGCGAAGCGCCGGCCCGGCGCGTGCTCGGGGCCGTGGTGGCAGAGGACGCAGTGCAGGAGCGCGAGGCGGCGCTCGTCGTCGAGGTCGCCGGCGCGATCGGTGAGGATCCGCTGGCCGATCTGGATGTGACCGAGCAGGCGTCCCTCGTCGGTGAGGCCGAACTCGGCGCCGTAGGTGTACTCCTCTGTCCGGCCGAGGTCGTGCACGATGGCGGCGGTGAGGAGCAGGTCGGAGTTGAGCTTGGGATGCAGCTGGCAGAGGTCGTGGGCCAGCGTGGCGACCGCCACGGTGTGCTCGAGCAGCCCGCCGAGGTAGGCGTGGTGGCCGGCGCGGGTGCAGGGCGCCCGGCGCCATGCGGCCCGGAGCGTGTGGTCGGCGAGCAGCGCATCGAGCAGTGCGCGGTAGCGGCGGTCGAAGACCTCGGTGACGAGATGCTCGAGGAAGCCGTCGAGCTCGTCGAGGTCACGGTAGGCGGAGGGCAGGAAGTCGGCCGGATCGGCTTCGCCGTCGGAGGCGCGAGCGATGTCCGCCACCTCGAGCACGAGATCGTCGCGGAAGCGCTCGACGCGACCGGTGACGTGCACGAGGTCGCCGCGCTCGAAGCGGCCGGCCAGGGCGTCCGCGTCCTGGAAGGCGCGGGCGGGCATCACGGTGGTGCGATCGCGGAGCTCGAGGGCCAGGTAGGCGGACCCGGTCCGGGTCATGAGGCGGTCCTTGCGCGTGCACGCGAACACCCCGTCGACGCTCTCCCCGGGTCGCAGAGCGCTGAACGTAATCGTACCTGTCTGGCGGCGGCGGTCGGCGCGGATGCGTCTCCTGACCCCAACCCCTCCCTGTCGCATCGGCCGGGGGCATACGCCCATGATGTACGGTGGACCGGATGCAGCCGCTGCAATGGGAGCACCGCCCGGACGGTCTCAGGGCCCCTGCGCTCGTGTGTGCCTTCAAGGGCTGGAACGATGCGGCCGATGCCGCGTCGACGGCGATCTCGTTCGTGGCCGGCGCGCTCGGTGCCGAGCGGTTCGCGACCATCGATCCCGAGGATTTCTACGACTTTCAGGCCACGCGGCCGCGGATCACGCTCGTCGAGGGTCGCGCCCGCCAGATCGTCTGGCCCGAGGTGGAGCTGTTCGCCGCGCGGGTGCCGCGCGCGCCGCGCGATCTGATCCTGCTCTCCGGGAGCGAGCCGTCGTTCCGCTGGCGGGGGTTCTGCCAGCTGATCGTTGAGCTGGTCGAGGCCCTCGGCGCGCAGCTGGTGGTCACCCTCGGCGCCCTGCTGGCCGACGTTCCCCACACCCGGCCCGTATCGGTCACCGGGCTTGCGTCCGATCCGGCCCTGGTGGCCCGGCTCGGGATGACCTCCTCCTCCTATGAGGGTCCGACCGGGATCGTCGGCGTGCTGCACGCGGCGGTCCAGGAGGCCGGCCTGCCGTCGGCCAGCCTGTGGGCCGCGGTCCCGCACTACATCGCGGCCGCGCCCAACCCGAAGGCGGCGCTCGCGCTGGTCCGCAAGCTCGAGGGCCTGGTCGGGGTCGCCATCGACGCGTCCGGGCTCGAGACCGCCGCCGCCGACTACGAGCGCCAGGTCAACCTGGCCGTGCAGAGCGATCCGGACATCCAGGCCTTCGTCGAGCGCCTGGAGCAGGCCGCCGGCGACGACGATCCGGACGAGCCGGGCTCGCTGCCGTCGGGCGACACGATCGCCCGCGACCTCCAGCGCTTCCTGCGCCAGCGCGACGACGACACCCCGCAGTAGACCGGTCCGCCTACCGCTCCGCGGCCGGGCACACCAGCCGGTAGTCGCACATCGAGCAGGCCGCGAACGACGGCGTCGGCTCAAAGCCCTGCGACAGGATCCCCTCGGCGACCTCCATCGCCACCTCGAGGATCCACTCGCGGGCATCCTCGTCGGACGGGACCGCGATCTTCTGGTCGTCCAGTAGGTAGTAGTAGGCCTGCTGGGAGGACTCCAGCCGCCACGCCTCCCGGGCCCCGACCGCGTACAGCGAGAGCTGGACGTCGTCGGCGAGCTGGGCCGCGCTCTTGGGGCGCCCGGTCTTGTAGTCGATCAGCTCGTACTCCCCACCGGGCAGGCGGTCGACGCGATCCACCCGGCCGCGGAGCAGATGCGGCCCGAGCTTGAACGTGAACGAGCGCTCGAACCACATCGGCTCGGACTCCTCGGACTGGAAGCGCGCGTGATAGCGGGTCAGCGCCGAGGCGGCCTTGCCGCGCAGCTGGCGCTCCTCCTCGGAGTCGGCGAAGCCGCCCCGGCGCCAGCCCGCGTCGAGCAGACCGAGCAGCTCGGCCAGGGTGCCCGACCCGTCGCCGGCGTGGAAGCGCTCGAGCACCTGGTGCACGAGGATGCCGAAGCGCTGGTGGATCGTCGGCTCCTGCGGGATCCGGAACACGCGCGCGAACTTGTACTTCAGCGGGCAGGTCCGGTAGGTGTCGATGTCTGAGGCCGACAGAACGACCCCGTCGCCGCGCTTGGGCAGGAACGGATCGAGCGAGGGCTCGTCGCGAGCGGCCATCGCCTTCGCGCGGCTGCCCGCGTCGCGCTCGGCGTCGAGCAGGTACTCGTCGAGCACCGAGGAGGTGAAGATCTCCCGCTGCTCTGACGTCACGGCCTGGAGGATGCGCGAGTTGACGTCCCGGAGGGCCTCGGTCACGCTCTGCCCCTCGGGCCGGGCGATGAGTGCCGCGACCTTGAGCAGCTCCAGATAGCGGACGACGGCGTGCGAGACATCGAGATCGGTGTCGAAGCGCAGCTCGCCGAGGCGGCCGCCGGCCCGCATCGTGCCCTCGAGCAGCTCGTCGCGCAGCATGCGATAGGTCGAGTGGAGGGTCTCCGCGGGGCCGAACAGCTCCTCCTGCTTGTCCTCCCACTCCGCGCCGAGCGCCACCCGCGCCTCCTCGACGAGCGGCGAGGGGCCGTGGGCACTGCCCCGCTCGCCGACCTCGGGATAGGCCAGCACCGCCCGCCGGCCCGCGCGACTGATCGCCACGTACAGGAGCTGGCGCAGCATCGTGCGGCGGTTCTCGGCCGTGTCGGGGGGAACGTCCTCGCGCAGCAGCGCATCGGGGATCTGCTCGGGCACGGGGGCCGCGAGGCCGGCGTGCAGCCCGAGGACGTAGACGTGGTCGGCGGCCAGGCCGCCGGCGGCGCCGAGCTCGAGCACCTGGACCGCGCCGGCGTCGCTCAGCTCCGGTTCCTCCTGCTCGCGCAGGGCCGAGTCGGCCACGGCGGCGATCGAGCGCGCGAACTCGCGCGGCGTCGCCTGCGGCGAGCGCCGGACGTAGGCGGAGGCCAGCTCGCCGAAGCGCGCCAGGGCCCGCAGCCGCTCGACGACGTCGGCCTGGGCGGCGAACAGCTGCTGGCGGCGCAGCCCGAGACGCTCGATCAGGCGATGGACGTAGAGGTCGGGCCGGGTCGTGTCGAGGGCGGCGACGGCGGAGCGGTAGAGCTTCAGGAACACCCGGATCCGCTCGCGCGCCTCCGGCGGGACCTGCGGCGACTCGGTGGCGGCGGCCAGCGCGGCGACCATGTCGAGCTTGCGCCGGCGGGCGATCTGAGTGCAGCGGGCGATATCCACCGAACGCAGCTCCACCGGAGGCCGGGCGAGTGCCCGCACGACCGCGCCGGCATCGGCCGGATCGGCCAGCAGCCGCAACCACGCGAGCACGTCGCGGATCTCGGCGCGCTGGAAGAACGCGGCCTCGCCGACGAGCCGGTGGGCCACCGCGCGCTCCTCGAGCGCCACCGCCACCGCCCGCCCCTCCCGGGCGACGCCGGAGACGAGGATCGCCACGCGGCCGGGCTCGACGCCCTCGCGGGAGATCAGCCGCTCGACCTCGACGGCCACCGACTGGGCCTGCGCGCGGTCGTTGGCGCAGCGCCAGAACGCCACCTCGCCGCCCGGCGGCGACAGCGGCGCCGCCACGCCGGCCACGAGCCGCCGCGGCCGCGCGCCACGCGCTCTCGGCAGCGCAGCCCGCGGTCCAGCGTGACCGTATGCGCACCATCCGCGGCGAGATCGCGCAGGCGGGCAGCGCCGGCTCCCCGGAAGCGCCGCAGCGCCGCCTGCGGGTCGCCGGCCGCGCTCAGGCCGTTGCCCGCCACCGCCCGGGCCAGGCTGGCGGCGGCGAGGTCGAAGTCGTGCGCATCGTCGATCAGCACGTGCTCGAAGCGGCGCGCGGTCGCAGGGCGCTCGTGGACCATCCGCAGCGCCTCGCGCAGGAGGTCGCCGGCGTCCCGGGCACTCGCCTCGCCGAGCATCCGCTCGTGGGCGCGGTAGACCTCGGCGAACTCCTGCTCGAGCGCCGCGCTGGCGCCGCCGTCGGGTGCGTCCGCCAGCGCTCCGTCCTCACCCTCGGCCAGCGCGCCGGCCCAATGGGCATAGTCCTCGGCGGTCACGAGCTCGGCCTTGAGCCGGTCGATCCGGCGCACGAAGCCGCTGAGCAGCGCCGGGGCGCTGCCGCCGAAGTCGTGGTGGCGCAGCGGCAGCTCGTCGATCCGCCCGAGCAGCATCGCCAGCCGATCGCCCGGGCCGAGCACCGAGGAGAGAGCGTCGTGCTCCCAGCCGGCGGCGTCGAGCAGGCGCGCGGCCAGCGCCACGGGAGTCTCCACACACAATTCCTCATAGCCCCGCTCGAGGCCCTGCTCGAGTGAGATGCGCAGCGCGCGGGCGGTGGCGGCGGTCGGGGTCAGGACGAGCAGCCGCTCGGGCGCGCCGCCCTCGGAGACGAAGGCGAGGAAGCGCGCGGTGATGATGCGCGACTTGCCCGTCCCCGCCCCGCCGAGGACGAGCAGCGACGAGCCCCGGTGCATGACGGCCTCGAGCTGTGGACCGAGCAGGTCTCGATCGGGCGGCAACTCCACTCTGACAGCATAAGTTCCTCGTGAGCACCACACGATCAGCAATCGATGCGGACTGGCTGTCGGTGTGCCGGCGCGCGGTGACCGGGCTCGAGCAGGTCCTCGCCGACGCTCCGAGCACCGCCGAGCGCGTGCGGGAGACCGGCACCCGGGGCCACGGCGGCGACCGCACGCTCCTCATCGACCGCGCCGCGGAGCTCGTCGTGCTCGCCGAGCTCGACGCGCTCAAGGCGGACGGATATCGGTTCAGCGCCCTGTCCGAGGAGGGCGGCGAGATCGACTACGGCGACCGCTCCGTGCGCGTGATCATCGATCCGATCGACGGCTCGCTGAACGCCAAGCGCGGGGTCCCCCACCACGCCCTGTCGATCGCGGTGGCCGCGGGCGAGCGGATGTCGGACGTCGTGTTCGGCTTCGTGTACGACTTCGGGCCCTCCGAGGAGTGGTACGCCCGACGCGGCGAGGGGGCGCGGTGCAACGGTGCCCGCCTGGACCCGGCCGCGGGCGAGCGTCGCGGACGCGATGGACGCCTGGAGATCCTCGGCATCGAGTCCGCCGACCCGCGCTGGGTCGCGGCGTCGATCGACGCGCTGGTCGGGGCCGCCTACCGGCTGCGCGCGATGGGCACGATCGCCTCCACGCTCTGCCAGGTCGCGGCCGCCCGCTTCGACGGGATGGTCTCACTGCGCAACTGCCGCGGGGTCGACGCCGCCGCCGGTCAGCTGATCGTCCGCGAGGCCGGCGGCCAGGTGAGCTTCCCGGGCTTCGCCGACCCACTGGGGGCACCGCTCGACGCCACCCCGAGCTCGCCGATCATCGCCGCCCGGACGGTGCCGACGCTGCGAGAGCTGGAGAGGATCCCGGCCGTATGATCGACTGGATCCTGGCCGAGCGGATCGCCGGCTACGTCGCCGGCGCCGGCGAGAACGGCGCTCCCGCCGCGATCCTGCCCGCGCTGGCGGCCGAGAGCGAGCGTCGCGTCACCGCCTACACGGGCCTCACGCCGGCGCAGCCGCTGCCGCTGCCCGAGGGTGTGAGCCGCAGGGAATGGGTGGCCAGCAACGTCGGCGCGATGAAGACCATGCTCGACCCGGTGCTGGAGCGCGCGGGCAACGGCCTCGGGCCCCTGCGCCCGGCGATTCAGCTCGGACTCGGCGTCGTTCTGACGACCGAGGTCGGGGTCGTGCTCGGCTACATGGCCCAGCGCGTGCTGGGCCAGTACGAGCTGGTGCTGCTCGATCCGGCCGAGAACGGCCGGCCGCCGCGGCTGCTGTTCGTGCTGCCGAACCTCGGCCAGGCCGTGCGCGCGTTCGACGCCGAGGAGACCGAGTTCATGACCTGGGTGGCGCTGCACGAGGTCACCCACGCGGTCCAGTTCGCCAGCGTGCCGTGGCTCCAGGGCTACGTCGCCGGCCTGGTCCGCGAGCTGCTGGCCACCGCCGAGGTGCGGATCGACAGCGAGCGCAAGCTCCGCCTGCCGACCGGCGTGGAGATCCGCCGTACCGTCGCCGCGCTGCGCCAGGGCGACCTGATCACCCTGGTCACGAGTGAGGCCGAGCGGGACACGCTCGATCGCGTCCAGGCCGTGATGGCCGTGATCGAGGGCCACGCCGAGCACGTGATGGACGTCGTCGCCCCCGATCTGCTGCCCTCACTGCCCGAGCTGCGCGCCGCGCTCGATCGCCGCCGCAAATCCCAGTCGGGGCTCTCGCGCCTGCTCGCCAAGCTGCTCGGGCTCGATCTCAAGCTCAAGCAGTACGAGCAGGGCAAGCAGTTCTGCGACGCCGTCGTGCGCCTGGGCGGACCGGAGACGCTGCATCGTGTGTTCTCCCGGCCCGAGGCGCTCCCCTCGCAGGCCGAGTTGCGCGATCCGGCGGCCTGGGTCGCCCGCACGACCCCGCGCGAGCTGCCCAGCGGCTCCTGAGGCCGGCCGGGCGGCGCGCGGCGCGGACTCACGATCCTCGCCGGCGGGCAGGCCATCGCCGGCGCCCGCGGCTACGGTCGTGTAACCGCGTAGCCCGTTTGGTTTACAAACACATGTTCGGTGGCTATGCTTCCACCGGACAGACTTAGAAGTAATATCCTTAGTCCTACGGGAGCGGAGTAACCGAAACCAATGGCTACCAGCAGCAGCAATCCCAGCGCGCGCAAGCCCGCCACCACACGAAAGTCGCCGACGGCAGCGCGGACGCGTAAGCCTGCCGGCACGGCTTCAACGACCACGTCGACTCAGCCTCTCACTCCGGTGGAGCAGGTCCAGCAGATCGCCGAGCGCGTCGTGCTGGTGCCCGTCGGAGCGAGCCTCCTCGCCCGCGAGAACATCGTTTCCACCGTTCGCGGGCTGGCCACCAAGTACAGCACCCGTAAGGGTGTCGAGCGCGAGTTGAAGCGCTTCGAGCGCCGCGGCGCCACTGCCCGCAACCGCCTCGAGCGCCAGGTTCGCCGCACGCGCACGAAGTTCGAGCGCGAGCTGCGTCAGCGCCGGACCCGGGTCGAGCGCACGGTCAAGCAGAACCGCCGCAGGCTCGAGCGTGAGGTCCGCCAGGTTCGCAGGGACCTGGAGAAGCAGTCCAAGAGCCTGACCTCGAACGTCGAGAGGTTCGTCACCGACGCGCAGGAGCGACTGAGCTCGGTCGCGTAGCGCCACCACCTTCCCCCGCCGGCGCCCAGGAGAGCGCCCCGCGGGACAGGTTCGCCGGCCTCATATCCTCGCCGGCGAATGAAGCACCCTCTCCTCCCTCAACCGCCGGGGCGTCACGCAAGTGGCGCCCCGTCGGTCCTTAAGCGACCGACGCGCGGACGGGCCGGTTTCGCCCGTTTGGCAGAATGGATTCAATGCCCACCAAAGAGCAGGTCATCGAGTCCCTGAAGGCCGTCATCGACCCCGAGCTCCGACGCGACATCGTCGAGCTGCAGATGGTCCGGTCGGTCGACGTGCACGACAACGGCGTCATCGACGTGAAGGTCTCGCTGACGACCCCCGGCTGCCCGATCCGCAGCCACTTCGAGACCGGCGTCGCGCAGGCCGTGCGGGGCCTCGACGGCGTCGCCGGCGTCAACGTGTCCTTCGACGTGCTCTCAGACACGGAGAAGGCCGCGCTCGGCCACAAGCTCGGCCGCGGCGCCCTCCCCCAGGGTGCGCTGGCCCAGGTCAAGAACGTGATCTGCATCGGCTCCGGCAAGGGCGGCGTCGGCAAGTCGAGCGTGACCGCCAACCTCGCCGCGGCGCTGTCCGCCGACGGGCGCCAGGTCGGCGTGCTCGACGCGGACGTGTGGGGCTACTCACAGCCCCGGATGCTCGGCCTCGGTGCGGAGCGCCCACACGTCAACGCCGAGCGCAAGCTGGTGCCGCTCACGGCCCACGATGGCATCAAGGTGATGTCGATCGGCTTCTTCGTCGAGCAGGACGCTGCCGTCGTCTGGCGCGGCCCGATGCTCCACAAGGCCCTGCAGCAGTTCCTCGAGGACGTCGAGTGGGGCGAGCTCGACTATCTCCTGATCGACCTGCCGCCCGGCACGGGCGACGTGTCGATGACGCTGGCCCAGCTGCTGCCACAGGCGAAGTTCCTGATCGTCACCACCCCGCAGCCGGTGGCGCAGAAGGTCGCGCGCCGCTCGGCCGAGATGGCGGGAAGCTGAAGCTCGAGGTCGCGGGCGTGATCGAGAACATGTCGGGCTTCGTGGCCCCCACCGGCGAGCGCTACCAGCTCTTCGGCGAGGGCGGCGGTCAGCTCCTGGCCGACGAGCTCGACGTGCCGCTGCTCGGCAAGATCCCGCTGACGATGCCGCTGCGCGAGCAGTCGGACGCCGGCCTCCCGATCGTCCTCTCGGACCCCGACGATCCCGCGGCGCAGGCCATCCGGCAGGCGGCGCGAGGACTCATCGCGATGTCGCCGATCGAGCTTCCGGTGATGCAGGCGCCCGCCCCGGCGGCGGCGCCGAAGCCGGCCGGCATGTCACTCCCGATGGCCTAGGGTGCGCGCGCCCGGCGCGGGCGGAGCGCGGAGTGTGAGCGAGCGCGCCTCCCGGCGCGCCCGCCACCCGTTCACTCAGGTCTTGCCCGCGTAGTACTGCGCGTTGAGCTGCGTGTACTTCTGCCACTCCTCGGGGAGCTGGTCCTCGGCAAAGCAGGCGTCGACGGGGCACGCCTCGACGCACGCGTCGCAGTCGATGCACTCCTCCGGATCGATGTAGAGCATCTCGACCTTGTCGTAGTCGGGCTCATCGGGCGTCGGATGGATGCAGTCGACCGGGCAGACCTCAACGCACGAGTTGTCCTTCGTGCCGATGCAGGGCTCGGCGATCACGTAGGCCATGGCGTCTCGATTCCTCTGCGCTTCGATCGTTATCGGGTCACGTGGCCGGCGCGTGCCGGCACCGCGCGCATTCTACGGACGCGGCGCTCGGACCGTCTCCAGCAGATCCGCGCCCTCGCCCCGCGGTCGGATGATCGCGCCCGTTGTAGCCTCCCCGCGATGCTGCTGCTCACTGGGGCCACCGGGACGATCGGGATGCCGCTGCTGCGACGCCTGACCGCAGCCGGAGTGCCGGTGCGCTGCCTCGTGCGCGATCCCCGTCGCCTGGGGGTCGAACGGGTCCGGGTGCAGATCGCTCTCGGTGATCTCTCCGACCATCTCTCCTTCCGCCACGCGCTGCGGGGCGTGGACACGGTGGTGCACCTCGCCTCGGTGATCCGCGACCAGCCGACGGGCTCGATCGAGGAGCTGGCCGGGGTGGCGACCTGGCGCCTGGTGCGCGCAGCCGAGCGCGCCGGGGTGGAGCGGTTCGTGTTCTTCTCGGCGCTCGGGGCCTCGACCCGCAGCCGCGCCCGGCTGATGCGGGCCAAGGCGGTGGCCGAGCGGGCGGTGATGGAGTCCTCGCTCACCCACACCGTGATCGCACCGTCGGTCGTGTACTCGCCCGGGGACCCGTTCCTGCGCCTGCTCGAGCGGATGTCGCTGCTGCCGGTGATGCCGATCTCCGGCTCGGGCCGGACCCCGTTTCAGCCCATCTGGGCCGAGGACGTCGCCGAGTGCGTGCTCGCGGCGCTGCCCGGCGGCGCCCTCGCCGACGCGGCCAACGGCGCACGCTACGAGCTCGCGGGCCCCGACACGCTCACCTACCGCGACGTGGTCGAGATCGCGCTGCGGTCCTTCGGCCGGCGCCGGCCCGTGCTCGGCGTTCCGATCCCGGTGATGCGGCGCGGGCTGCGGGCGGCCGAGCTGCTGCTCGGCCCGACCGCGTTCGCCACCTGGGACGAGGCCGAGCTGCTGGAGATCCCGATGACCTCACGACACGGGACCGCGGACGCCGAGCGCCTGGGTGTGCGGCCGAAGTCGATGCCGGCCGTCCTCGGGATCGGCTGATGGCTAACCGGCCGCCAGCTCCGGCTGGCGGTGCGCCCAGGGCAGGGCCTGCTCGAGCTGAGCGGCGAGCGCCAGCAACGTGTCCTCACGCGTCGGGCGGCCGATCAGCTGGACCGCTGTCGGCAGCCCGTCGTCGCCGTGATAGAGCGGCACCGAGAGCGCCGGCTGCCCGGTCACGTTGACGATCGCCGTATAGGGCGTGAACGCGCCCGAGCGCTGGTACTGGGCCCAGGGGTCGGGGCCACAGCCGTGGATCTCGCCGATCGGCACCGGGCGCCGGCCGAGCGCCGGCGTGAGCAGGACGTCGAAGCGCTCGAGGTAGCGGACGATCGATCGCGCAACGGCCTCGAGCCGGGCCTGCGCGGAGAGCAGACTCAGCGAGCTCTCGCTGCGGGCTCGCTCCCACAGGGCCCAGGTCAACGGCTCGACGTCCTCGGCCGTCGGCTCGCGCCCGGCCAGCCGGCCGCCGATCAGCGTCGTGAACGAGACGTTGGGCCCGAACGCACGCGTGAAGTCCGCCAGGAGACCGAGGTTCGACCACGGCGGGAGGGCCTCCTCGACGTGATGGCCGAGCGACTGCAGCAGGGCGGCGCAGTCGCGGGCGGCGGCCTCGCAGATGGGGTCGAGCTCGACGCCCTCGAGCGGCATGTTGAACGCGAGCCCGATGCGCAGGGGTCCCGGATCGCGGGCGGCGAGCTCGGCGTAGGGCGCCGGCGGCGGGGGCGCCCAGTTCGCGTCCCCGAGCTCGTAGCCGGCCAGGACGTCGAGCACGGCGGCGGTCTCGGCCACGGTGCGCGTGAGCACGCCGTCGGTGACGAGGAAGCTCTGGCCTCCGTCGGGGCCGGCGGAGACGCGCCCGCGCGCGCCCTTCAGCCCGACCAGGCCGCAGCACGCGGCGGGAATCCGAGTCGAGCCGCCGCCGTCGTTGCCGTGGGCGATTGGGACCATGCCGGCGGCGACCGCCGCCGCCGAGCCGCCGCTGGAGCCGCCGGGCGTGCGCTCGCGGTCCCACGGGTTGCGGGTGGGACCGAAGCGCCGCGACTCGGTGGTGGGCAGGATCCCCATCTCGGGGAGCGCCGTCTTGCCGACGATCACGAACCCGGCCGCGCGCAGGCGCCGCACACAGAACGCGTCGTGTCCCGCGATGTAGTCGCCGAACAGGTCGCTGCCCATCGTCACCGGCATCCCCGCCACGGGCCGGTTGTCCTTGATCGCGATCGGCACGCCGGCGAACGGGCGCGGGTCGCCGGCGCCGATCTCAGCCGCGGCGGCGAGCGCCGACTCATGCGCGATATGGGTGAAGGCGTTGATGGCCGGCTCGAGCTCGTCGATCCGCTCGAGGCAGGCCTGGATCAGCTCTGACGCCGTGAGCTCGCCGGAGCGGATCCGGGCGGCCAGTTCGTCGATCGGCGCTCGCAGGAGCTCGGACACAGGCCTAGCCTAGTGGCGCCGGGGTCCGCGACGCAGCGCGAACGCGTCGTTGTCTACGCTGTGGGGAGCCACCGCCCTCCCAGAACTCGGCCAGGAGCATCCCCAGATGAGCGTCACATCAGAAGTGCAGTCAGGCCTTGAGGGCGTCGTTGCCTTCGCCACGGAGATCGCCGAGCCCGATCGAGAGGGCGGCGCGCTGCGCTACCGCGGCGTCGACATCGAGGAGCTGGTCGGCGTGGTGCCGTTCGGGCAGGTCTGGGGCCTGCTCGTCGACGGCCAGCTGCTGCCCGGCCTGCCGCCGGCCGAGCCGCATCCGCTGAGCATCCACTCGAGCGACCCGCGCGTCGACGTGCAGGCCGCGCTGGCGATGCTGGCGCCGCAGTGGGGCTTCGGCCAGCTGATCGACATCTCCGATGAGGAGGCGCGCGACAACCTCGCCCGCGCGTCGGTGATGGCGCTCTCGTTCGTCGCCCAGTCGGCCCGCGGGTGGGGCAAGCCGCCGGTACCCCAGCGGGAGGTCGACAAGGCCAGCCGGATCGCCGAGCGCTTCCTGATCCGCTGGCGCGGTGAGGCCGACCCGCGTCACGTCCAGGCGATCGACGCCTATTGGATCTCGGCCGCCGAGCACGGGATGAACGCCTCGACCTTCACCGCCCGGGTGATCGCCTCCACCGGAGCCGACGTCGCAGCCGCCCTGTCGGGCGCCGTGGGAGCGCTGTCGGGCCCGCTGCACGGCGGCGCGCCCTCGCGCGTGCTGAAGATGCTCGACGACGTCGAGCAGGTCGGCGACGCCGACCGCTACGTCAAGGACCTGCTCGACCGGGGTGAGCGCCTGATGGGCTTCGGCCACCGCGTCTATCGCGCCGAGGACCCGCGGGCGCGAGTGCTGCGCCGGACCGCGCGCGAGCTCGGCTCCTCGCGGGTCGAGGTCGCCGAGGCGCTCGAGACGGCCGCCCTGGCCGAGCTGCAGGCGCGCAAGCCCGATCGCGTGCTGGCCACCAACGTCGAGTTCTGGTCCGCCGTGGTGCTCGACTTCGCCGAGGTTCCCCCGGAGCTGTTCACGCCGATGTTCACGTGCGCCCGGACCGCCGGCTGGTCGGCTCACATCCTCGAGCAGAAGCGCGAGGGACGGCTGATCCGCCCGACGGCCAAGTACGTCGGTCCGGCCCCGCGGCCGCTGTCCGACCTGCACGACTGACGCCGAAGCTGCAGCACGGGCGGCTGGCCCGTAAGCTCGCCGGGACTGCATGCCCGGGAGCGAACGTCAGCTGGACCCACAGGCCCTCGGCGACCACATCGATCGGCTGTACCGCGCCGCCTGGGGCCTGACCGGATCACGTGAGGAGGCGGAGGATCTCGTCCAGGAGACCTTCGCCCGCGTGCTGCGCAAGCCGCGCATGCTCCGCTCCGAGGACGACCTCGGCTACCTGCTCCGAGTGCTCCGCAATACGTTCTTCAGCCAGCGCCGGACGGCGGCGCGCCGGCCGCAGACCACCGCCCTGCCCGACGATCTCGACTTTGTCGAGGATCGCTCGGCGATCAACCCCGAGTCCTCGATCCAGACCGCCGAGCTGTACGCCGCGATCTCGGCCCTGCCCGACGACTTCCGCGATGCGCTGGTCGCGATCGACGTGGTCGGCCTCTCCTACCGCGAGGCATCACGCGCGCTCCGGGTGCGCGAGGCGACCATCACCACCCGGCTGCATCGCGCGCGCCAGCGCGTGGCCCGGACGCTCGAGGCCGATCCGAGCGAGCCGCGGGCGCAGTGAGGAGGGCCGCTCAGCTGCGCACGACGTCCGGCGCCCTCCAGGCGGCGAGCGTCTGCAGGATCGCGACCGGGACGCCGTCGCCGGACAGCACGCACGTGTGTCCCGATCGGCGCCAGGTCACCACCGGGCGTCCGTTGACGTTGAATGTGCGCAGGGACGTCCCGTGCCGCTCCGTGACGGTCGCCGCGGGCTGCCCGAGCGCCGGTGCGGCCACGATCGTGTAGGCGATCCGCTTGCCCTTCAAGTCGTAGAAGACGGTCACGGCGCGCCGGCCCCCGACGTAGTCGACCCGCTGGCCGACGGCCGTCCAGCCGAATCGGGCGGCCCAGTTCGGGAAGTAGACATCGTCGATGTTGCGGTTTAGCTTGACACCGGGCGCGCTCGGATCGGGCGCGGGCGCTGAGGAGGCGACGCCGCGAACCGCGAGCGCGGCCGCCTCGCTGACCGACGGGGTGCCGGGGCCACCGGAGGGAGCGATCAGCACGACCGCCAGCACGACGGCCGCCAGGGCGCCCGCGAGGGCGCCTCCATACGCCGCCCGCCGACGCCGATGGGCCGCCCTGGTGGGTCGCTCGGCGTCGATCCGGGCCCTGAGCGAGGCCGGCGCCGGCGGCCGGTTGGCCGGCTCGCTAAGCAACTCGACGACCCGGCGCTCGTTGGCGTACAGCGCGCTCAGCTCGGGCGAGGCGGCGATCCGCGCCTGGACCGCGTCGCGGCGCTCGGGCGGGAGCGAGCCGTCGGCGAGCGCGGACAGATCCGCGAGCTCACGCTGCGTGGGCTCCGTCCGGCGGGTGGGGTGTTCGCTCGAGGGTGACATGGCCTGGGTGTGCGATTCAGATTAACGACGCCGCGAAGGGCCCAAACCTTCCCGGCTGGACGCCTGGATGAACAGCGAGGGCCCGGCGCGCGTGCGCCGGGCCCTCGAAGTACTGCCGTCCGCAACTCGGAACGGGTCTGGCTACATCATCCCGCTCATGTCGGGCATGCCGCCGCCGCCCGGCATACCGCCGGAATCCTTGTCCGGCACCTCGGCGACGATCGCCTCGGTGGTGAGGATGTTCTTGGCGATCGACGCGGCGTTCTGGAGCGCGGAGCGCGTCACCATGGCCGGGTCGATGATGCCCGCGGCGACCAGGTCGACGATCTCGCCGTTGGCGGCGTTGAGACCGTAGCCCTTCTTCGCCTTGCGGACGTCGTTGACGACGACCGAGCCCTCGAGCCCGGCGTTGTCCGCGATCTGCCGCAGCGGCTCCTCGAGCGCGCGCACGACGATCTTGGCTCCGGTCTGCTCGTCCGGCTCCTCGATCGCGTCGATCTTGATCGCACCCTGAGCGGCTCAGCAGCGCGACGCCGCCGCCCGGGACGATGCCCTCCTCGAGGGCAGCGCGGGTGGCCTGCAGCGCGTCCTCGACGCGGTGCTTCTTCTCCTTCATCTCGGTCTCGGTCGCCGCGCCGACCTTCACGACGGCGACTCCGCCCGAGAGCTTGGCCAGACGCTCCTGGAGCTTCTCGCGATCGAAGTCCGAGTCGGTGTTCTCGATCTCGGCCTTGATCTGGTTGATGCGACCCTTGATCGCGTCGGTCTCACCGGCGCCGTCGACGATCGTCGTCGTGTCCTTGGCGACGACCACGCGACGAGCGCGGCCGAGCTGCGAGATCTGCGTGTTCTCGAGCTTGAGGCCCATCTCCTCGGTGATCACCTCGCCGCCGGTGAGGATCGCGATGTCCTCGAGCATGCGCTTGCGGCGATCGCCGAAGCCGGGGGCCTTGACCGCAACACCGGTGAAGGTGCCGCGGAGCTTGTTGACGACCAGGGTCGCGAGGGCCTCGCCCTCGACGTCCTCGGCGATGATCAGCAGCGGCTTGACCCGACTGGATGACCTGCTCGAGCACCGGCAGCAGGTCGCGGACCGAGCCGATCTTCTGGTTGGCGATCAGGATGTAGGGATCCTCGAGGACCGCCTCCATCCGCTCCTGGTCGGTGACCATGTAGGGCGAGATGTAGCCCTTGTCGAACTGCATGCCCTCGGTGAACTCGAGGTCCATGCCGAACGTCTGGCCCTCCTCGACGTTGACGACGCCGTCCTTGCCGACCCTGTCGATCGCGTCGGCGATCACGTCGCCGATCTCCTCATCGCCGGCCGAGATCGTCGCCACGCGGGCGATCTGCTCCTTGCCGGAGATCTCCTTGGACGAGCGTCTCGATGTGCTTGACGACCTGCGTCGACCGCGCATCTCGATGCCGCGCTTGAGCGCGAGCGGGTTCGCGCCGGCCGCGACGTTCTTCAGACCCTGGCGAACGATCGCCTGGGCCAGCACGGTCGCCGTCGTCGTGCCGTCGCCGGCGACGTCGTTGGTCGCCGTGGCGACCTCGCGGACGAGCTGGGCGCCCTGGTTCTGGAAGACGTCCTCGACCTCGATCTCACGAGCGATCGTGACACCGTCGTTGGTGATCGTCGGGGCGCCGAACTTCTTGTCGAGGACGACGTAACGGCCCTTGGGGCCGAGCGTGACCTTGACTGCGTTGGCCACCGCGTCGACGCCCTGCTCGAGCGCCTTGCGGGCCTCCGCCTCGTACTTCAGTTCTTTATGTGCCATGTGTTTCAGTCGTTCTCCTGAGCTACTGAATCTTGGCCAGTACGTCGGACTCGCGGAGGACGAGGAGCTCCTCGCCGTCCACCTTGATCTCGGTGCCGCCGTACTTGCTGTACAGGACTTCGTCGCCCTCGGACACGTCGAGCGGCGTGCGCTTGCCCGTGTCCTCGTTGACCTTGCCGTCGCCGACGGCGAGGACCTTGCCCTTCTGGGGCTTCTCCTTGGCGGTATCGGGCAGGACGATGCCACTCGCGGTGGTCTCCTCCTCCTCGATCGCCCGAACGATCAGACGATCGCCGAGGGGCTTGAGCTTCATGTGTTGCAACCTCCGGGTGGAAATGAATTGCTTGTGCTGGATGCTTGGCACTCGTGACCTCAGAGTGCCAACGACACGGACTATAGCTCGTGCGCACAACGATTCAAGGCCAATTTGGCACTCCCTGGTGAAGAGTGCCAGGAAATCCGGGGCCCCGGCCGGCTCTCCGTGGGACTCTCTGCGGTCCAGACGGGCGCCGCCGGGGAGAGCGGCCGGCCGGACCCCGGGGAGAGCGGCCGGCCCGACCCGCCTGCCCCGCGTCGATGCACCGGATTTTGTTGGTGCTTATCTCGACAAATCGCCCGCGTGCGGCGGACTTTGTGCGCCTAAGCGCCGCTGAGGCGCTTAGATGGCCAAGAAGGCCCGGACCAGGCCGAGTTTGTCGACTTGTGCACGCCCGCCGGTGCAGCGCCGTTCGCCTCGCCGCCGGCGCCGTGCGCCGCCGGCGCCCCGACTAGTTCTGCGCCCCGCCCAGCCCGTGCAGCCGGTCGCGGAGCTCGGGGGGGTTCTCGATGATCTGGGAGAAGCGGACCACGGTCACGGTGTCGTCCATCGTGACCTTGCGGCCGTAGATCTGCTCGAGGAAGTGGACCATCTCGTCGACGCGACGGAACTCGGGATTGTCGTGCTCGATGTCGCGGGGTGAGAGGTCCTTGACGCGCTTGACCTCGACCTGGTCGATGACGGCGTTGAAGATCTTCTCGCGCGGCGAGTGCTGGTAGCCGATGGTGACCAGCACGCAGTCATTCTTGCGGTACTTGTGGGACTTGTCGCCAAGGCGGATCGTGGCCGTCTTGCGCCCGCGCCGGAGCTGGTCGGCGAACACGGACGAGTAGAAGTTCAGGACGCGCACGGCCGCCAGCCTACCGATCCGCTGCAATTCGCGACAGCGCGCGGGCGACCATTTCCCGTTCGCCGGCGAAGGAGAGCGCGTGGATCGCCTTCTGCATCGGCATCCAGCGGGCCTCCTCGATCTCCTCGTCGTGGTCGGCGGGATCGCCCGAGCGGTACTCGAAGAGGAAGAACGTGACCAGCTTGGAGACGCGCCGGCCGCGCCGGCGGTACCAGTAGCGGACGTCCCCGAGCCGCTCGACCAGCTCGGCCTCCACGCCGGCCTCCTCGCGCACCTCGCGGGCCGCCGCCTGCTCGGGGCTCTCCTCCCCGTCGGGGTGCCCCTTGGGCAGACCGAGCACGCGGTTGCCGTCCACGTCGCGCTTGACCGGCACGATCACGATCACCTCCCCGTCGCGCACGACGACGCCGCCGGCGGAGAACTCCATCTCAGTAGACGTATCGCTCGAGCGCGGCGGCGTCATGGACGATCAGCTTGCCGCGTCCCTGGGTGATGATCCCGGCACGCTCGAGCACGGCCAGGAAGCGGCTCGCCGACTCACGCGAGGACCCGGCCAGCTGGGCCAGGTCGGCCTGCGTGGAGGTGATCAGGACGTCGCCGTCGGGTGCCCCCTCCGAGCGGGCGGCGGCGACGAGCTGAGCCAGCACCGCCGCGACCCGGCTCTGCACGGTCTGGAAGGACTGCCGGGCCAGCCGCTCGTTGGTCTCCCGCAGCCGGCGGCCGAGCGCGCCGATGAGCTTGACCGCGATGTCCGGGTGCTGGCGCAGGAGCCGGCGCATGTCGCCGCCGAGGATCGCGATCGCCTCGGTCTTGCCGATCGCCTCGATCGTGGCCGAGCGCCTCTCGTTGTCGAACATGGCCAGCTCGCCGAAGATGTCGCCGGGGCCGAACGTGGCCAGCGTGATCGAGCGGCCGTCGGAGTGGGCCCGGATCGCCCGGGCGTGCCCCGAGCGCACGACGTAGCAGGTGTCGCTCTCGTCGCCCTCGCGGAACACGACCTCACCGGGATCGAAGCGCCGCGGAACGGTCACCTCGATCACCCGAGCGAGATCGTCGTCACCGAGCGTGGAGAAGACCGGCACGCGCCGCAGCAGCTGGGCGGTGTCCTCACTGATACTCGGCACGTGCGAGGAATACCACACGTCGCGGGCGATCGGCCGTGCCGCGGTCCGCGCGGTCCGCGCGGTCCCGGAACGCGGTGTCGTTATCGTCCATGACAGTGACACGTCGAGAGCCCATCACCGCGCTGGTCGCGACTGCGCTCGTGGCGGCGGCGCCGGCACTCCCCGGCTCCGCGGCGGCGGCGACGCGGAGCAGCGGGCCGACCGCCGCCCAGGTGCGGGCGGCGGTGAGTCGCGCCAAGCGCTCGGGCAATGTGTGGACCACGATCAACATCTGCAATACGCGCCGCCATCCGTACATGATCGGCTTCCGCGTCCAGATGCCCGGCCTCGGCTTCGGAGCGAACCTGTCCGCCGACATCCGGGTCCAGTACTGGTCCCCGACGGCGAAGCGCTTCCAACCCGTCCGGGGGCGCACCGGTGCGCTGGGCGCCAGCGTGTCACTGGGGCGCGCGACCACGGGCACCCACCAGGGCGGGGTGTCGTTCCCGTTCCAGAAGCCGCCGCCGGGTGCCCACTACGTGTTCCGGGCTGTGGCGACGTTCACGTGGAAGCTCGGCCACAGGGTGCTCGGCAGCACCACGCGGGCAACCGGACACGGCTACCGGCACGTCGATCAAGGCGATCCGGCCGGCTACAGCGCCGGCACCTGCACGATCCGCTGACCCTGGCGCCTACGCGGCCAGCGCCGCGAACAGCCGGGGATCGTTCGTGATCACCCCGGTGACGCCGAGAGCCTCGAGCGCGCGCAACCGCGACAGCTCGTCCACCGTCCACACGTACAGCTCCCCGCCCGCCTCGCGGATGCTCTGCACGAGCCGCGGCGTGACGAAGCGCCATTGCGCCATCAGCGCATCGCAGCGGCCGGCGCGGATCGCCGCCGCGGCGCGACTGGGCAGGACCAGGCGGGCGACGCGCAGCGCGGCCAGCGCAGGGAGTGCGAGCGCCGCCGACTGGGTCGGGTCGCGGCGCAGCTTCGGAATCGACCACCCGAGCCGGAGCGCGGGCTCCGCGGCCCGGATCGCGGCGAGGCTCGAGCGGTATTGCGAGGAGATCAGGGTCCGCTCGATCAGCCCGTAGGCGCGCAGCGCCTCGACCACACGCAGCTCGTAGCCGGGGAGCTTCAGATCGACGTCGAGCTCGACCCCCGCGAACGGGTCGGAGGCGAGATGGGCCAGGCCCTCCTCGAGCGAGTGCGGCGCGCGCGCGCCGACCTCCTCGTAGTCGTGGGCCAGGATCAGGCCGTCGCCGTCACGCTCGGGCAGGACGTCGAACTCGATCATGTCGACGCCGACCGCGAGCGCGGCGTCGAAGCTCTCACGCGTGTTCCCGGGGGCGATCAGGTCCGCTCCCTTGTGCCCGACTCGCCTCAGAGGCCCCGTCATGCCGCTAAGGCTAGTGGTCGGCGATCACCCCCCACTACATCTGGCACGCGGGGCACCAATATGTGGTCCGGTTGGCGTCGCCCTGGCGGCGGGCGAGGATCCGGGTTCCGCACCGCGGGCACGGCCGGCCCGTCTTCTCGTAGACGCGGGGCTGGATCGTGCGATGTCCCTCGGCGCCCGAGCGGAGCATGCGCGGGCGCAGCAGCTCGACGATGCGCATCGCCTCGGCGTCGGAGAGATCCGACAGCGCCCGCCACGGATCGACGCTCGCCTCCCAGCAGCCCTCCGCCTTCCAGATGTTCCCGATCCCGGCCACGAGCGTCTGGTCGAGGAGCGCGTCGCCGATCGCGCGCGTCTGGTCGTCGGCGCGCAGCCGGGCCAGGAACCGTCGCGGAGTCGAACTCGTCGGCGAGCACGTCGGGACCGAGTGCCGCCAGGCGCCGATCGAACCGGGTCCGGCCCTCGGTGAGCAGCTCGAGCATGGGCCCGTCGAACTCGACCACCTCGTGGCCGCCGGCGCGCAGCACGATCCAGGCGCGTCGAGGCGAGCGGCGCCAGCGGCCCCCGGCCGGGCTCACGCCCCAGGCTCCGGTCATCCCCAGGTGGGAATGAAGCGCGAGTCCGCCTTCGAAGCGGATGAACAGGTGCTTGCCGTGGGTGTCGACCGCGGTCACGGTGCGGCCGCCGAGGCGCTCGGGCCAGCGGTCCATCGCGTGCCGGCGCTGCGGTGTCGCGATCTCGTCGGGAACGCGCCCCTCGAGCACCGGGCGAATGCGATTGGCGGCAAACCGGATCGTGTCGCCCTCAGGCATCGCCGGCGGCCCCCCGATCGCGTTCTACGCGCTCAGCGTCAGCCGTCGCGGCCCGGGCTGGAAGCCGAGCGCGACCAGCACCGGCCCGAGCCGCGAGGCCATGGCCGGCTCGCCGTCGACCTTCTCGAGCGCCAGCCGCTTGATCGCGCCCGCGCGTCACCTGCTCGGCGAGCGCCGTCAGCGCCGGCTCGAGCCGCGCGTCCTCGGCGACCGACGAGCGTCTGCAGCCCCTTGCCGCCGCGCTCGAGGTAGACGACCGGCTCGCCGCCTGCGAGCACGACGTAGGCGCCCGCGCACGCGCGCCGGGCCGGCGCGCTCCTCGTCGGCCCGCTTGGGCCACGGCAGCGCGGCGCCGTAGGGCTGCGCCGGGTCGACCGCCGCCAGCACGACCGGCGGGCGCCTCCGCGGGCGGCTGCGCGCGCAGCCGCTCGACGGCGCCGGGCAGCGCGAACTGGGCGCCGCCGAGGCCCTCGACGAAGTAGCCGCGGCGGCGCGACGCCGAGCGTCTCGAGCTGCGACGAGCTCCGGGTAGATGCGCCGAGAAGCCGCCCGGCAACCCCTCGGCGAGCACCTGCTCGCGGGTGAGGATGCCGTAGCGCTCGAGCAGCAGCTCGGCGAGCGCGCGCCGGCGGGCGGCGGGGTCGGCGCCGGCCGCGGAACAGCGGCGCGGTCAGCGACCAGCGACCCTGCACCTGGGCGGCGGCGCCGCGCCCGGCGCCGGCGCGGCGAAGCGTCCGGCCGCGGCCGCGCGCGGCCGCTGCGCGCTGGGCCCGCGCGAGCGTCAGCGCGGGGCGCGCGCAGCGGCGCGCAGGCGTCGTTGGTCGACCTCGCCCGCCCAGACCAGGTCCCAGAGCGCCTCCTGCAGCGCCTCGGGCGCGAGCTCGACGTCGACGAGCAGGTCGGTGAAGAAGCACGGCGCCGGCGGCCAGGCGCTCGCGGACGGCTGCTCGTGCTCGCCGGCGCTCGAGCTCGGCGCGGCCTCGAGCGGCGGCGGCCCGAGCAGCGGCAGCGTCGTCGCGGAAGTACAGCGCGACGCGGCCGGAGCGCGGCCGAGCGCGCCGGCGCCGACCCAGACGACCTCGCCGCTCGGCGCACAGCTGGTCCATCCAGGTCGGCGAGTAGGCGCCGACGCGCCGCGGCAGGACGTCGCGCTCCCAGACCTCGGCGGGCAGCGCCAGGCCCTGCAGCGGCACGAGCACCTCGCGCAGGCGATCGATGCCGGCGCCGCGCGGCCGGGTGGCGGTCGACGCCCTGCCAGGCGGGCAGGAAGCGGCGCCAGCGCGCGCTGGTCGGCCGGCTCGATCTCCTTGCGCAGCACGGCCAGCGAGGCCCGGCGCAGCCGCCGCAGCACCTCGGGGTCGCACCACTCGCGCTCGCTGCCGCCGGGTCGCAGCTCGCCGCGGACGAGCTCGCCGGCGCGCTCGAGCTCGCGCAGCGCGGCTGAGCAGTCGACGCCGTAGCGCGCGCGGACCTCGGCCGTCGTGAACGGGCCGTGCGTGGCGGCGTAGCGCGCGAGCAGCTGCGACCAGCGCGTCGGGCACGTCCTCGAGGAACGCCGCCGGCAGCCCGCCCGGCGGCACGACGCCGAGCGCGTCGCGGTAGAGGCCGGCGTCGGCGGCGTCGATCCAGCGCTCCTCGCCGGCGAGCCGGACGCGCACCGCGCGGCGCTCGGCGCGCAGGTCCTCGAGCATCGCGGCGCGCGTCGAGGCCGGCGAGCACGCGCGCGCCCGCCTCGTCGGCGGTCAGGTCGCCGACGCGGCGCAGCACGTCGTGCAGCCCGTCGCGGTTGGCGGCCCGGCGCGCGGTCGGAGAGGTGCTGCAGGTCGTCCTCGACCTGCGGCCAGCGCGCCGGGGTCGATCAGGTCGCGCAGCTCCTCCTGGCCGAGCAGCTCGCGCAGCAGGTCGCGGTCGAGCGAGAGCGCCGCGGCGCGGCGCTCGGCGTTGGGCGCGTCGCCCTCGTACATGTAGGTGGCGACGTAGTCGAACAGCAGCGAGGAGGCGAACGGCGAGGCCGTCGGCGTCTCGACCTCGACCAGCGAGAGCTCGCGCCGGTGGAGCTTGCGTCAGCAGCTCGATCGAGGCCGGCGAGGTCGAGCACGTCGCGCAGGCACTCGCGGTAGGTCTCGAGCACGATCGGGAACTCGCCGTAGCTGCTTGGCCACCTCGAGCAGCGACTGCGCCTTCAGCCGCTGCTGCCACAGCGGCGTGCGCTTGCCCGGGCCGCGCGCGCGGGATCAGCAGCGCGCGCGCCGGCGTTCTCGCGGAAGCGCGCGCCGAACAGCGCCGAGGAGGCGAGCTCGGCCACGACCAGGTCCTCGACCTCGTCGGGCTCGAGCAGGACGAGCTCCGCGCCCGGCGGCTCCTCGGCGTCGGGCAGGTGGACGATGATCCCGTCGTCGGACCAGATCGCGTCGGACTCGAGGCCGAGCTCGTCGCGGATCCTGGCGCTCAGCGCCAGCGCCCAGGCGGCGTGGACGCGCCCGCCGAAGGGCGAGAGCACGCACAGCCGCCAGTCGCCGATCTCGTCGCGGAAGCGCTCGACGACGATCGTCCGGTCGGAGGGCACCACGCCGGGTCGCGGCCTGCTGCTCGCGCAGGAACTCGAGCAGGTTGCGGGCCGCGCGCGCGGTCGAGGTCGTACTCGCGACTCGAGCGACTCGGGCGAGCTGGTCGACGGCCCAGCGCGAGAACGCGCCGATCGCCTCGCCGAGCTCCTTCGGGCGCCCGACGCCGTCGCCCTTCCAGAACGGCACCGCGCCGGGCAGCCCGGGCGCCGGCGTGACGATCACGCGGTCGCGGCCGATCTCCTCGATCCGCCACGTCGTCGCGCCGAGCAGGAAGGTCTGGCCCGGGCGCGCCTCGTAGACCATCTCCTCGTCGAGCTCGCCGACGCGGCGGCCGTCGGGCAGCGTGACCGCGAACAGGCCGCGGTCGGGGATCGTGCCCGCGTTGGTGACGGCGAGCTGGCGCGCGCCGGGCCGCGGCGCGGATCGTGCCCGCCGACCCGGTCCCAGACGATGCGCGGCCGCAGCTCGGCGAACTCGCTCGAGGGGTAGCGGCCGTCGAGCATGTCGAGCACGTTCTCGAGCTGGCGCCGCGACCAGCTCGGCGTAGGAGTGGGTGCGGGTGACGAGCGCGTACAGCGTCGTCGACGGAGACCGGCTCCTCCTCGCCGGCGGCGGCGGCGATCGCCACGACCTGCTGGGCGAGCACGTCGAGCGCGTTGCGCGGCACGACCGTGGGCTCGATCGCGCCCTCGCGCATGCGGCCGGGCGACGACGGCGCACTCGAGCAGGTCGGCGCGGAACTTGGGGAAGATGCGGCCCGCGGCTGACGTCGCCGACGCCGTGGCCGGCGCGGCCGATCCGCTGCAGGCCGCGGGCGACCGACTTCGGCGACTCGACCTGGATCACGAGGTCGACGGCGCCCATGTCGATGCCGAGCTCGAGCGACGAGGTGGCCACCAGGCAGGGCAGCTCGCCGGCCTTGAGCAGCTCCTCGACGACCATGCGCTCCTCGCGGGCGAGCGAGCCGTGGTGGGCGCGGGCGATCTCGCGCCGGCGCGCGGCTCAGCTCGTCTCCGCGCGGCGAGGTCGTTCAGCCGCAGCGCGAGGCGCTCGGCGCCGCGGCGGTTGTTGACGAACACGATCGTCGAGCGGTGCGCGCGGACAGCTCGAGCAGCTCGGGATAGATGGCCGGCCAGATCGAGCGCCGGGTCGCCTCGCCGCCGGCCAGCGGGTCGATCTCCGGCGCGGGCGTGTCGTCGGGCTCGGCCATCGACTCCACCGGCACGTGGATCTGCAGGTCGAGCGCCTTGCGCACGCCGGTGTCGACGATCCGGCACGTGCGGCTCGGGCCGACCATGAAGCGGCCGACCTCCTCGAGCGGGTTCTGCGTCGCCGACAGGCCGATCCGCTGCACGTCGCGCCCGGCCGCCTCGGTCAGCCGCTCGAGCGTCAGCGCCAGGTGCGCGCCGCGCTTGGTCGAGGCGACGGCGTGGATCTCGTCGACGATGCACCAGCTGGGTGGCCGCGAACAGCTCCCGCGCCCGGCCGGTGAGCATCAGGTAGAGCGATTCGGGCGTCGTGATGAGGATGTCGGGCGGCTCGCGCAGCATCGCCTGGCGCTCGCGCTGCGGCGTGTCGCCGGTGCGCACCGCGACGCTCAGCGTCGGCGCCGACCCCGCGCAGCGGCGCGCGGAGGTTGCGCTCGATGTCGTAGGACAGCGCCTTCAGCGGCGAGACGTAGACCAGGCGGGTGCCGCCCTCGGCCGCTCGGCTCGGCCGCGAGCCGGTCGATCGCCCACAGGAACGCGGCCAGCGTCTTGCCCGAGCCGGTCGGCGCGGAGATGAGCACGTGCTCGCCGCTGGCGATCGCCGGCCAGGCCTGCGCCTGAGCGGGCGTGGGCGCAGCGAAGGCGCCGCCGAACCATTCGCGTACATGAGGGCTGAAAGCTGACAGCGGCACTGGGCGGAGCGTAGCGACGTGGACTTCTACCTACCCGGAACCCGGATGGCTACGGTTGGCGTACGACGCCAGGACGACAAACCTTGCCCGTGAGCGACCGTCGCGGCCAGGCGGTCCCCACCCGCGGAGAGGAGCCCCAGATGGCAGCGACCGACACCACGCGCTTCAGCGAGATCTATCGACGCTCGTTGGAGGAACCCGAGGAGTTCTGGGCGGAGGCGGCGGCCGAGATCGACTGGATCAAGCCCTGGACGCGCGTTCTCGACGATTCGAACGCACCCTTGTACCGCTGGTTCGCCGGCGGCCAGCTGAACACGTGTTACAACGCGCTCGATCGCCACGTCGAGAACGGCCGGGCCGATCAGCTCGCCCTGATCTACGACTCGCCGGTGACGGGCAACGCCCGGACCTACACGTATCGTGAGCTTCGCGACGAGGTGGCCAAGTTCGCCGGCGTGCTCCGCGATGCCGGCGTGGAGAAGGGCGACCGGGTGATCGTCTACATGCCGATGATCCCCGAGGCCGCGATCGCGATGCTCGGGTGTGCCCGGATCGGCGCGATCCATTCGGTGGTCTTCGGCGGCTTTGCCGCCGCCGAGCTCGCGACCCGGATCCGTGACGCCCGGCCGAAGGTCGTGGTCTCGGCCTCGTGTGGGATCGAGCCCGGCCGCGTGATCGCCTACAAGCCGCTGCTCGACGCCGCCATCGAGCTCGTCGAGGACAAGCCCGATCACTGCATCATCGTCCAGCGGCCCGAGCTCGAGGCCGAGCTGACCCCGGGCCGTGACCTCGCCTGGGCGGAGGCGGTCGCGGCCGCCGAGCCCGCCGATTGCGTCCCGGTCGAGGCGACCGACCCGCTCTACATCCTCTATACGTCGGGCACCACCGGCGAGCCCAAGGGCATCGTGCGCGACAACGGCGGTCACGCTGTGGCGCTGAAGTGGTCGATGAAGAACATCTACGACGTCGACCCGGGCGAGGTGTACTGGGCGGCGTCGGACGTCGGCTGGGTCGTGGGGCACTCGTACATCGTCTACGCCCCGCTACTGCACGGCTGCACGACGGTGCTCTACGAGGGCAAGCCGGTCGGCACGCCGGACCCGGGTGCGTTCTGGCGCGTGATCTCCGAGTACGGCGTCAGCACGATGTTCACTGCCCCGACCGCCTTCCGGGCGATCCGCCAGCAGGATCCCGAGGGCGAGCACATCAAGCGCTATGACCTGTCCAGGTTCAGGATCCTGTTCCTGGCCGGCGAGCGCTGCGACCCCGAGACGCTGCACTGGGCCGAGAACAAGCTGGAGCGGCCCGTGATCGATCACTGGTGGCAGACCGAGACCGGCTGGGCGATCGCCGCCAACTGCATGGGCATCGAGCCGCTGCCCGTGGTCGCGGGGTCCCCCACGCTGCCGGTGCCGGGCTGGAATCTGCGCGCCCTCGACGGTGAGGGCAACGAGGTGGCGCCGGGCGAGACCGGCGCGCTGGTGGTGAAGCTGCCGATGCCGCCGGGCGCAACGCCGACGCTGTGGAACGCCGATGAGCGCTTCAAGTCGACCTATCTGATGTCCTTCCCGGGCTACTACCAGACGGCCGACGCGGGCTACATCGATGACAACGGCTACGTGTTCGTGATGGCGCGGACCGACGACATCATCAACGTCGCCGGTCACCGCCTCTCGACGGGGGCGATGGAAGAGGTCCTGGCCGAGCATCCCGACGTGGCCGAGTGCGCGGTGATCGGGCCGGCCGATGAGCTCAAGGGCCAGCTGCCCGTCGGCTTCCTGGTGCTCAAGGCCGGCGTCGACCGACCGCACGATGAGATCGTGGCCGAGTGCGTGAAGCTGGTCCGCAACCGGATCGGCGCGGTGGCCGCGTTCAAGACCGCAACCGTCGTCGAGCGACTGCCGAAGACGCGCTCGGGCAAGATCCTGCGCGGCACGATGCGCTCGATCGCCGACGGCAAGGAGTACAAGGCGCCGGCGACGATCGACGATCCCGCGATCCTGGACGAGATCGACGTCGCGCTGACGCAGATCGGCTACGCCCATGCCACCCACCCGCACGCACCGGAGGCCGGGAAGTCCTCCTAACGTGCGCCCGACCCGGGATCCGGCTCGGGTGACATGAACGCGAGCGCGGGGCCAAGCCCCGCGCTCGTTCGTACCGTCGCGATCCGGCGGCCGGGTTGGACCGCGGGCTTGACGGCGCCGACCCGGTCGCCGAGGCGCGCGGCGAGGCCGTCGAGGTCCTCGACGATCACCACCAGCCCCCAGAAGCGGGCGGGGCCGGCGGGGGCGCCGACCGCCTCGACCAGCTCCAGGATCGCGGGGCCGAGACGGCGGAAGCCCTGGCGGAAGCCACCGGCGTCGCGGACCCGGCGCAGCGGCAGCTGCGCCCGCTCGAGCGCGCCGGCGGTCCGCTGGAAGTCCGGGGTCAGCACGACGACGTGGTCGAGGGCCAGGGCACCGTTGGCGTGAGCGCGCGGATCCGGCGCGGGCGGCGCGGGCGGCGGAAGCGGCGCGGCGACGGTCGTGGCCAGGCCGTCGATGTCGCCGGTGCCGGCGGGGATCCCGGTCAGCGTCCAGGCCACGATCCCGGCGCCGGGCGCTCCGAGCGCGAGGCGCACGCCGCCGAGCCCGATCGCGCCATCGGCGTCGACGGCGAAACCGATCGCCTCCCAGCGTGCGGGCGGATCGGCGAGCCGAAGCTCGGCCAGCGCCGGACGGGCTGCGGCGCTCATCGCCGCGGCGCCGCCGGAGCGAGCCCGGCCCGCTCCCGCGCGGCCCTCAGCACATCGTCCATCATCGACTCGGTCAGGCGGCCGGTGAACGTGTTCTGCTGGCTCGGGTGGTAGCAGCCGAGCAGGGCAAGCCGCTCGGATGCGAGCGCCGCTCCGTGCCCGAAGCGCGGCTTGGGCCGGGGCACCGGCATCCCGAGCGCGGCCCGGGCGCGCAGGCCGGCGTCCCAGGCGAAGCCGCCGAGGCAGACGATCACGCGCGCACGGCCGAGCAGCGCGAGCTCGCGCTCGAGGTATCCGGCGCACGCGTCGCGCTCGGTGATCGAGGGGCGGTTGGCCGGCGGCGCGCAGCGCACCGCCGCGGTCACGAAGCAGTCGCGCAGCGTGAGCCCGTCGTCGGCTGCGACCGAGGTCGGCTGGTTGGCGAAGCCGGCGCGCCACAGCGCCGCGAACAGCCAGTCACCGGAGCGATCGCCGGTGAACACCCGACCGGTCCGGTTGCCGCCGTGGGCCGCGGGGGCCAACCCGAGCACGAGCACGCGCGCCGCGGGATCGCCGAACCCGGTCACCGGGCGCCCCCAGTAGCGCTCGTCGGCAAAAGCGGCGCGGCGCGTCCGCGCGACCTCCTCGCGCCAGGCCACGAGCCGGGGGCAGCGCCGGCAGGCGACGATCTCGCGCTCGAGCGCGCGCAGCGCGCTCCCCTTCGGGCTCACTGCTGGGCCAGCACCCCGATGATCAGCCGGTCGATCACGGGGGCGAGTTCGAGCACGTCGGGCGGCTCGCCTAGGCGCACCTGGCGCGAGACGAGCTCGGTGATCGCGCCGACGACGGCGTAGGCGTCGTAGGGAGAGGCGAAGCGCTTGATCAGGCCGCGACGCGCCCCACGCGCATTCTCGGCATCGAGCGCGTCGGCGAACATCTGCATGATCTGATCGCGGCGATGGGCGGCGCGGGGGCCCGCGCCGATGATCTCCACCAGCAGCGTCTGCGCGAACTCAGGATGCTCGACCAGCGCGGACAGAAACGCGCGGGTCCCGGCCCGCAACCGCTCGGTCACGTCGCCGTTCCCGGCCGCCTGTGCGGCCTCGGCCTGATGGGCCATCACGACGCCGGCGGCATGGTCGAACAGGGCGATGATGCACGCCTCCTTGTTGGCGAAGTGCTCGTAGAACGTCGCCTTGGACATCCCGGCCTGGCGGCTGATCGACTCGGAGCTGGCCCCCGCATAGCCGCGCTCGGCGAACTCGACCGCCGCCGCTCGCAACAGGCGCTGGCGCTGTCGCGGCAACCGGACCTCCGGGGGCGGGGCGTGCCGTCCGCGCGGAGCCGGCGCCTCAGACAGTCGACCGTCACCTCCCGAGCGGCCGCCCGCGGTCATTACCGGAGCGCCCGCCCGTAGTGGCGCTCGTAGTACTCGCGGTAGGCGCCCGAGCGGATCGACTCCCACCACCATTCGTTGTCGCGATACCACGACACGGTCCGCTCCAGCCCCTCGTCGAACCGCGTCCGGGCCCGCCAGCCGAGCTGCTGCAGCTTGTCGGCCGAGAGCGAGTAGCGACGATCGTGGCCGGGGCGGTCGGTGACGTAGTCGATCAGCGACTCGTCGCGCCCGGTCAGCCCCAGGATCCGGTCCACGACGGCGATGTTCTCGCACTCGTCGGGACCGCCGCAGTTGTAGGCCTCGCCGGGGACGCCGTGCGCGAGCGCGTGGCCGATCCCGCGGCCGAAGTCCTCCACGTAGAGCCAGTTGCGCACGTTGCGGCCGTCGCCGTAGACGGGCAGCTGGTCACCGGCCAGGGCGTTGAGGATCATCAGCGGGATCAGCTTCTCCGGGTACTGGTAGGGACCGTAGTTGTTGGAGCCGCGGCAGATCACCGCCTCCAGCCCGAAGGTGTGGAAGTAGCTCGAGACGAGCAGGTCGGCACCGGTCTTGGTCGCGCTGTAGGGCGAGGACGGCTGCAGCGGCGAGGACTCGGTGAACGAGCCCTCGTCGATCGAGCCGTAGACCTCGTCGGTGGAGACCTGCAGGTAGCGCAGCCCACGCTCGCGGGCGGCTTCGAGCAGCACGTGGGTGCCCTGCATGTTGGTGACGATGAAGCCCTCGGGATCGGAAATCGATCGATCCACATGCGTCTCGGCGGCGAAGTTGACGATCGCGTCGCAACCGTCGATCGCATCGGCTACGGCCCGGGGGTCCTCGATGGCGCCGTGCACGAAGCGGATCCGGTCGATCACGTCGTGGAGGTTCTCGCGCCGCCCCGCGTAGGTCAGCTTGTCGAGCACGGTCACGTCGTCGCCGTGCTCGGCCAGGCGCAGGCGCACGAAGGTGGAGCCGATGAACCCGGCCCCGCCGCACACGAGCAGTCTCACGACGGCACCCCGGCAGCCAGGAACGCCTCCAGACCCTGCTCCCAGGGCGGCAGCTGGGGGACACCGGCGCGCCCGGAGCGCAGCACGCTGTAGGCCGGTCGCGGGGCCGGGCGGCCGAGCTCGGCGGTGCTGCCGGGCACGATCAGGGCGTCCAACCCCGCGCGGGCGACGATCTCGCCCGCGAAGTCGAACCACGAGCAGCAGCCGCCACCGGCCACGTGGACGATCCCCGTCACCGGCTCCTTGGCCAGCGCGACGAGCGCCGGGGCCAGATGGCCGGTGAATGTGGGGCACCCGACCTGGTCATCGACGACGGTGAGCTGATCGCGCTCGGAGGCGACCCGCAGGATGGTGGCGGGAAAGCAGGGCCCGGCGGCGCCGAACAGCCACGATGAACGCACGATCGTGTGCCGGTCGGGGGCCGCCTCGGCGACGGCGGCCTCGCCGGCGAGCTTGGTGCGCCCGTAGGCCGACACCGGCCCGGTCGGGTCGGTCTCGAGGTACGGGAGGCGCTTGGCACCGTCGAACACGTAGTCGCTGGAGACATGGATCGTCCACGCCCCCTGGGCGCGTGCGGCGCGGGCAACATGGCCGGCGCCGGGCCCGTTGACGGCCAGCGCCCTGGCCTCCTCCGCCTCGGCGCCGTCGACGTCGGTCCAGGCCGCGCAATTGACGACGATCTCGGGCCGGTGCTCGGCCATGGCGGCGTCGACAGCTGCGCCGTCGGTGACGTCGAGCTCGGCCCGAGCGAGCGCGATCGGCTCGAGGCCGGCGTCCGTGGCCGCGCTCAGCACGTCCCGCCCCAGCATGCCGGCGGCGCCTGTGACCATGAGTCGCATCGGCGCCCAAGGGTAGACGGGACGCGATCCGCGCGACGGTTTCTCCACCTGGCCAGCCCCGCCGCGCCCCAGTTGGCCCAGAGGGCGTGGCGATTGAAGCGCGGAGCGGGTACACATCCCTGGGTGGACGAGCTGACCGCATCGCCGCCGCCGGCGGGCTACGAGGTGCCGGAGGGATGCTGCGACGAGCTGCTCGAGGACGACGGCACGCCGAGGCCCCATGCGGTGCCGCTGATGGCCACGCTGGCCCGGCTCGGTCCCGAGGCGCTGGCGGCGGCCGGCCATCGCCGCGACACCATCTTCATGCAGCAGGGGATCACGTTCGAGGTCGCCGGCACCGATGGTGAGCGCCGCGACCGGGCGTGGCCGCTGGATCTCGTGCCCAGGGTGCTTCCGGCCGGCGAGTGGACGGGGATCAAGCGCGGACTGGCGCAGCGGATTCGGGCCCTGAACGCGTTCGTCGACGACGTCTACCACGCCCACGAGATCGTCCGAGCCGGGATCGTCCCGTGGTCGCTGATCGTCAGCCGTCCGAGCTTCGCGCGGCCGGTGCACGACGTGCGCCCGCCCGGTGGCGTGTACTGCCACGTGTCCGGGTGCGATCTCGTGCGCGGCGGCGACGGTCGCTGGCGGGTGCTGGAGGACAACGTTCGCACGCCGTCGGGGATCTCCTACGTGCTCGAGAACCGAGTCGCGATGACCCGGCTGGTGCCGGAGCTGTTCGCCGGGCACCGCGTGCGCGCGGTGGACCACTACCCCTCGCTGCTGCTCGACGCGCTGCAGGCGGTGGCCCCGGCCGGCGACGGCGAGCCGACCGTCGTCGTATGGACCCCCGGCTCGCTCAACTCGGCCTACTTCGAGCACGCGTTTCTGGCCCGCCAGATGGGTGTGGAGCTGGTTGAGTCGCGCGACCTGGTCGTCCGCGACGCGGTCTGCTTCATGCGCACGACAGCCGGGCTGCAGCGCGTGCACACGATCTACCGCCGCCTCGACGATGATTTCATCGACCCGCTCGAGTTCCGCCCCGATTCGCTGCTCGGGGTTCCGGGGCTCGTCCGGGCCTACCGGGCCGGGACGGTGGCGATCGCCAACGCGATCGGGACCGGGGTGGCCGACGACAAGGCGGTCTACCACTACGTGCCCGAGATGATCCGCTTCTACCTGAGCGAGGAGCCGATCCTCGACAACGTGCCCACCTATCTGCTGACCGACGAGCGCGTCCGCCGGCACGTGGTCGGCCGGCTCGCCGAGCTGGTCGTCAAGCCGACCTCCGAGTCGGGCGGCAAGGGCGTGTTCATCGGCCCCCATGCCAGCGCGAGCGAGCGCCTGCGCCAGGCCGAGCTGATCGAGCAGGCGCCGGAGCGCTTCATCGCCCAGGAGCTCGTGCACCTCTCGACCGTGCCGACCGAGACCGAGGAAGGCCGTCTCGTCCCCCGCCACGTCGACCTGCGCCCGTTTGCCGTGTTCGGTGAGGAGATCCGGATCGTGCCCGGCGGCCTCACCCGGGTCGCGCTGAGGGAGGGCTCGATGATCGTCAACTCCTCGCAGGGCGGGGGCTCGAAGGACACCTGGGTGCTCGACGACGGCACCGCGTCCGACGTGGCGCCGGGAACGCTGCCGGCCCATCGGCCGCCGCGACTGCCCGACATCCGCTACGGCGGCTGGCACGGCCAGGCCCAGCAGCAGCAACAACAGCAGACCCTCCCGGCGCGGAATCGCTAGCGCCATGCTGGCCCGGATCGCCCAGGAGCTGTTCTGGCTCGGCCGCGATCTCGCCCGGGCCGAGCACACGGCGCGCATGCTCGACGGCGTGTTCCATGCCGACGTCGCCGGGGACTCGGGCGATCAGGGGATCGCGCTCGGCTGGGAGGGGGTGCTGACGATCATCGGGGCCAAGGCCCAGGCGCCGGGCAAGGAGGGGGCCCGGAGCGGCGAGGAGGGGCAGCCGGCGGCCCGGGTGGACGCGGCCGCGGTCGCCGCCGCGCGGCGCGGCCCGGGCCCGCTCGAGCGCACCGAGGTCGCCCGCCTGCTCACGCTCGATCCCGACAGCCCGGCCTCGGTCGTCTCCTGCGTCGCCCGCGCGCGCGAGCGCGGGCGCACGCTGCGCGATGTGATCTCGACCGAGATGTGGGAGGCGCTCAACACCTTCCATCTATCGCTCGCCGGCCGCGACCTGACCGCGGTGCTGGCCTCCGGCCCGTACTCGGCCTACCAGGAGGTCAAGGAGCGCTGCGCGCTGTTCTGGGGGCTGGTCGACCGCACCATGCTGCGCGACGAGAGCCGCTCGTTCCTCGAGGCCGGCGGCCGCATCGAAGCCGCCGACATGGTCCTCCGGATGCTGCGGGTGGCCGTTCCGCCCGAGCCCGAGACGGGCGGGCATCAGGGCGGCGCGCTGGCGCTGCTCCACGCGGTCGGCGGCTTTCAGGCCTACCGCCGCGCGGTCCGGACCGCGCCGACGGTCGGCCCCGTGGCCCGGTTCCTGCTCTATGACGGCGCCTATCCGGGCTCGGTCGCCTCCTCGATCGACGCGCTGCACACCGCGCTCAGCACGGCGGACGCGCAGCCGCGCTCCTCGCCGCCGGTCCTGCGGCTCGGCCGGCTGATCGCCGACCTGGAGCTGCAACGGCGCGCGCCCTACGCGGCCGGAGCGCTCGATCAGACGCTCGCCCACGTGCAGGAGGAGCTCGAACGCGTCGACCTGGACATCGACGATCGCTACTTCGCCGTCGCCCTCGCGGTGGCGGTACATCTGTGAGCCCGGCGATGATGCCCGGAATGAACTTCGCGATCCGATTCCTCACCGAGTACCACTACGACGCGGACGTCGTGGACAACCTCAACGCGCTGCGGGTCAAGCCGGCGGGCAACGCGAGCCAGCGCTGCGACGAGTTCAGCGTCCGGCTGAACCCCGAGGTCCGCCTGCACCGGCACGCCGATTACTTCGGGACCGAAGTGGTCGAGTTCGAGATCTCGCGCCCGCACCGGCAGCTGTCGATCGACGTCCGCGCCCGGGTCGCCACCCGCCGGCCCGCCGAGCCCTCGCGGGCGCCCTGGGAGGCCCTGCGCGAGCCCGCCTACCGCGAGGCCGGGGGCGAGTTCCTGCTGCAGACCGACGACGCCGGCGGACATCCGATCCTGAACGAGCTGCTCGAGACCACGCGCGCCGCGGCGACGCCGCTGGCCACGCTGATGCTGATCTCCGAGCTGATCCCGGATCGGTTCGAGTACCGACAGGGTGCGACCTACGTCGACTCGACGATCGAGCATCTGCTCGAGGTCGGCGCCGGCGTGTGCCAGGACTACGTGCACCTCGGGCTGTGCCTGCTGCGCCATCACGGGATCGCTGCCCGGTACGTGTCCGGGTACCTGTTCGCGACTCGCAGCGGCCACGCCCAGGAGTCGGTCGAGGTCGACACGCACGCGTGGATCGAGGCGCTGCTGCCGGTGCTCGGCGGCGGAGAGCCCGTGTGGGTGGGCGCCGACCCGACCAATCGCGGTCTCGTGGGCGAGAACCACGTCAAGATCGGCCATGGGCGCCACTATCCGGACGTGCCTCCGATCAAGGGCGTTTTCCGGGGCGCCGCCACCGCGGAGCTCGCCGCCCGTGTCACGATGACCCGGCTCGAGGGAGTCGACCCGGCGTCGATCGCGCGCTCGTAGCCCGCGCGCCGGCGCTCGGCGCCGCGCGGCCGGATCGCGTTGGAGTCAGTTCCAGAAGTCGGGGATGAACTCGCCGTCGCCGCCCTCGGGGCGGTCGTTGCCGATCGCGATCAGCTCGAGTCCATCCGGCCCGGCCTGGAAGGCGCGGGCGACCTGCGGGGCGACCCGGACCACGTCCCACTGGCGCAGCTCGATCTCGTCGTCATCGAGGCGCACGCGACCCGATCCGCTGACCACCACGTAGGCCTCCTCCTGCTCCCGATGGCGATGGCCGAACGGCGCCTTGAAGCCCGGGCCGTAGCGGAAATAGCTCACGCCGAGGTGATCGGACTCGAGATGCTTGCGCGCGAACCGGGCCTCGACCTCGGGGCCGCGGTCGGCCGCCGAGTCCTCGACGTCCTTGAGATTCTTGATCGCGTAGTCCGACATCCGGGTGAAGTGTATTGACGTCGCGTCGGTGCGGTAACACGGCCGCTATCGCAGCGGCGCGGTTCGGTGGTACGGTCGCGCCATGGGCGAACGCACGCGGTACACACCTGGGACCTTCTGCTGGACCGACCTGTCGACTTCGGACCAGGACGCCGCCAAGGCTTTCTACGGCGGACTGTTCGGCTGGGAGGCGGAGGACATCCCCGTCGGCGAGGGCGCCGTCTACTCGATGATGCGCCTGGGCGGCAAGGCCGTGGCGGCGATCTCAGGGCAGCAGCCCGAACAGGCCGCCGCCGGCGTGCCGCCGCTCTGGAACAGCTACGTCTCGGTGCAGAGCGCCGACGCGACGCTGGCCCGCGCCAAGGAGCTCGGGGCGACCGTGCACGCACCCGCCTTTGATGTCATGGACGCCGGGCGGATGGGCGTGATCCAGGATCCGTCGGGGGCGTACTTCCTGGCCTGGGAGCCCAAGCAGACGATCGGCGCCGATCTCGTGAACGTCAACGGCGCGCTGGCCTGGAACGAGCTCGCCACGCCCGACCTCGACGCCGCCGGCGCCTTCTACGGGGCGCTGTTCGGCTGGACGATCGAGCCGATGGACCTTCCCGATTCCCTACCGGCTGATCAAGAACGGCGAGGCCAGCAACGGCGGCATGACGATCCCGAACCCGCCCGGCACGCCGCCGAACTGGCTCGTGTACTTCGGGATCGATGACCTCGACACCGCGCTGGCCCGGATCGCCGAGCTGGACGGGACCGCCCTGACGCCGGCGATCGACATCGGGATGGGACGGATCGCCGTGGGCCAGGACCCGCAGGGCGCCGTGTTCGCGCTGTTCGAGGGCCAGCTCGACCCGTAAGGCCCGACGGCCTCGCGGGCCTACGCGGCCGCCTCGGCCTCGACGGCCGAGCCGAACTCGGCCAGCAGCTCGGTGAACCGTCCGGGCGCCTCGACCTGGGGGCAGTGGCCGATCCCGGGCAGCAGCTCGAGCCGCGCGCCGGGGACGGCATCGAGCACGTGCTGGGCGCCGCGGTGAAAGACGAGCCGGTCGCGATCCCCCCACACCAGCAGCACCGGGGTGGAGATCCGGTCGAGCTCGAACGGGCGCCGGAGCTCGGGCATCAGGCGATGTGCGGTGTCCAGGTAATGCGCGACGCGCGAGCGGCGGCGATGGTGCCACGTGAAGGTGGAGATGATCCGCGGATCGACGGCGCCCGGGTCGGCGAAGCCGAGCTGCCGATACAGCCGGGCGACGGCCGCACGCAGGACGGCGCCGGGCACGGGCGCCGGCAGCGCCAGCAGCGAGCGCAGCAGGGGGTCACGCTGCACGATCTGCAACAGGCGGCTCATCTGGAGCCCGGCCGGGGCGACACCGACGACTCCGGCGAGCCGGTCGGGGTGACGCTCGGCCAGCCGCAGCGAGATGCAGCCGCCGAGCGAGTTGCCGGCCACGATCACGCGCCGGCGCGGGCGAGAGCCGGCGTAGCGGACCGCGGCGAGCGCGAAGTCGTCGAGCTGGGGCAGAATCGGACCCCCGCCGAGCCGCTGGGCGGTGCCAAAGCCGGGGAGATCGACGGCGACGGCGCGGCGGCCCTGGCGGGCCAGCAGGGCCAGCGACTGGCGCCAGGTGTCGGCGCTGTCGGCGTAGCCGTGGAACATCACGATCGGCGCGCCGTCGCCCTCCAGCTCCAGCACCCGGGTGTCATACCCGGCCAGCGTCTGGCGATGCTCGAACAGCGGTTGGATCACGTACGGACTCCGTGGTCGTGGCCGGGACAACCGGTTGCAGTCACCGGCGTTGGTTCCTACCCGCATACGGCGGCGGCATGCGCCGGTTCGGGCGCCGGACACGACACACCTGCCGTGGGTCCGGACCGTCGTCGGGGAACGAGAGCGTACAGGGACGCCAGAGCGTACTCAGGGCCCACGCGCGAGGGGCGCGTGACTCAGGCGCGACCGTAGACCGGAATCGCGGCGCCGCTGACCGCGACGGAATCGTCGGAGAGCAGATGCGCGATCACGCCCGCGATCTCGGCCGGCTTGACCCACCGGTCGTGGTCGGCCTTCGGCATCGAGGCCCGGTTCCCGGGCGTGTCGATCACGCTGGGCAGAATCGCGTTGCAGCGCACGCGGTCGTCGCGGTACTCGACCGCCACGGCCTGGGCGAACGCGATCACGGCGGCCTTGGAGGCGATGTATCCGGCCGCGCCGGAGAACGGCTGCAGGGCCGCGCGGGTCCCGACGCACACGATCGAGCCACCGCCGGCCGCGATCAGCGCCGGCAGGGCTGCCTGCGTCACGAGGTAGGTGGGACGCAGGTTGAAGCGGAACTGCTGCTCGAACTCCTCCACCGGCGTCTCGTGGACGCGGCCGCCGGAGGCGAACCCGCCGACGAGGTTCACGACCCCGCGCAGGGGAGCCTCGGCGTCGCCCGTGGCCACCTCGGCCACGCCGGCCACCGCCGCCGGGTCGAACAGGTCGGCCTGGACGAGCTCCAGACCCGGCCGCGGCTGCACCCGGGCCAGCTCGTGCTCGGCGATCCAGGGCACCGTCACGCGCCAGCCGTCGTCGAGCAGCCTGGTCACGACTGCGGCACCCAGGCCTCCGGTTCCCCCCGTCACGAGCGCGGTGCGATTCATCATCTGCCGTCCGCACGCCACTCTATCTTCGTGGCGCGATGAAAGTACGGGATTTGCTCGATGGTTGTGACGTCGCGCAGGCGATGCTCGTGCGCGAAGTCGAGTTGCGACGGCACCGCGAGGGCGGCGATTACCTGAAGATCGTGCTCGGTGATCGCAGCGGCAGCGTGTCGGCGATGGTCTGGGACGAGGTCGCCGCCGCCCGCGAGGTGTACCGGCCCGGCGCGATCGTGCACGTGACGGGCACGTACTCGGTCCACGACCGCTTCGGGCCACAGCTCTCGGTGCAGTCCGTGCGGAGCGCCGACGAGGCCGAATACGACCGCTCTGAGCTCCTCGACGGGCCCCATCGCGCGCCCGAGCAGATGGAGGCCGACCTGCGCGAGCTGCTGGCGACGATCCAGAATCCGCACCTGCGGCGGCTGCTCGCGCTCGTGTTCGGCGAGGACTCGCCGATCTGGGCCGGGTATCGCAAGGCGCCGGCCGCCAAGCGCTACCACCAGGCCTATCCCCACGGACTGCTCGAGCACAGCCTCACCGTCGCGCAGGCGGTGAGCTCGATCTCCGCCACCTTCCCCGGCATCGACCGCGACGTCGCGGTCACCGGCGCGCTGGTGCACGACATCGGCAAGCTCGAGGCCTACGAGGTGGTCGACGGCGTGATCTCGATGTCCGACCAGGGCCGCCTGTACGGCGAGATCCCGCTCGGCTACTACCGCATCCGTCGCGCGATCGAGCAGCTCGACGGGTTTCCCCCCGACCTGGCGCAGGCGGTGCTCCACATCATCCTCAGCCATCACGGCTCGCTCGAGTACGGCAGCCCGGTGGTCCCGTGCACGCGGGAGGCGACGCTGGTGCACATGATCGACAACCTCGGCGGCCGTCTCGGCAGCTTCGACCGGCTCCAGAAGGAGCTGCCGGCGGGCGAGCAGTGGTCCGCCTACGACAAGGCCCTCGGCGGCGGTGCGTACTTCGCCGCGCCGGTCGAGCCGGAGCGCAAAGCGGCCTGACCCACAGCCGGGATGTTTCCGCGGGTCCCGCGGAAACATGCAAATAGCGGAGATCCTGACCGGTGCGCGGTACCCGGCCGCGCTCCCCGTCTACAGTGCCACTTCGCATGGCCAAGGACACCGAGAAGCTGATCCGCCAGCTCTCCCTGATCTCGTACCTGATGGCGGAGCGCCGGCCCGTCACGGCGCCAGAGATCAGGCGCGACGTGGAGGGCTACAGCGCGATGAACGAGGACGCGTTCGCGCGCCGCTTCTATGCCGACCGCTCCGAGCTCGAGGCCCTGGGCATCATGCTGGCCGTCGAGAAGCCGATCGACGGGCTGGTGGAGCAGGAGAACTACTCGCTCCCACCGGAGAACTTCCACCTGCCGCCGATCGAGTTCACCGACGAGGAGCTGGCCGCTCTGCACACCGCGCTGCACCTGCTCGACGGCGAGTTCGCCTACGCCGAGCCGCTGCGCCTGGCGCTGCAGCAGATCTCGTGGGGTCGCCCGAGTCCGCTCAGCGCGCCCGAGCAGCGAACCGTCGCACTCGGGATCACCGGCTCCGCCGGCGGCCATGACGTCTCCCAGCGGCTGGCCAAGATCGAGACGGCGATCTTCCGGCGCAAGACGATCGTGTTCGACTACTACACGATGGAGCGCGACGACACGGGCACCCGCCGGGTGGATCCGTACGAGCTGCTCTACCAGGGCGGTCAGTTCTACGTCGTCGGCCGCTCGCACGAGCGCGAGGCGATCCGCGTGTTCCGGCTCTCGCGAATCCGCGGCAAGGTCGGCTACGCGACCAAGGCCGAGCACGACTTCCAGCGTCCGGCCGATTTCGACCCCCGCGCCTACGCCAACCGGATCGACTGGCAGTTCGGCGAGCCCGTGGACACGGCGGAGGTCTGGATCGGGCACCGGATCGCCTGGCAGATCGAGCGCCACTTCGGGCGCTACGGCGAGATGCGCCCCGCCGACGAGGCCGGCGACCGCATCCTCGTGACCCCGTACGCGAACGCGCGCCAGGTGATCGCGTGGGTGCTCGGACTGGGCGAGAACGCCCGCATCGTCGGGCCGCCGGCGCTCGTGGATGAGCTGCGCGAGCGCGCCCGGCTGCTCGTCGAGCGCCACTCCGGGACGCCGAAGCTGGCCGCGCTGGTGGCGCCCGGCGAGGAGTCCGAGCCCGAGCCGGCGCCCGGGCGCACGAGCGCCGGCGGCGACTCCGGCAACGGCCACCACCCCGATGCGGCGATCCGGCCCGAGCGCTTCGCGCGGCTGGTCACGCTGGCCAGCATCCTGATCGACGCGGGCCGCGGCGGCCGGCGCCTCGATGCCACCGAGCTGTGCACGGCGCTGAAGATCTCCGACCAGGAGCTGCGCGAGGACATCTCGGTGCTCAACGTCGTCAACTTCGGGGCCGGCACCTACGTGCTGTACGCCGAGATCGGCGCCGACGGCATGATCGAGGTCGACCCCGAGCCCTACGGCGACTCGTTCGCCCGCCCGGCCCGTCTGCTCCCGGTCGAGGCCAAGGCGCTGATGGCGGCGATCGACCTGATCGGTGAGCACATTCCCGAGGGCTCGCTCGCGTCGGTGCGCCACAAGCTGGTCGGCGCGCTCGGCGACAACACCATGCAGGAGGGCCTGCAGGTCGCCACGGCGGGCGGCGACGACGAGATCGCCGCCGTCGTCTCACGCGCGATCTCCCAGCGCCACCTGCTCTCATTCGAGTACTACAAGGAGAACGAGGACGAGTTCTCCTCCCGCCTGGTCGAGCCCTACGCGCTGATCAACGGCCGCGAGGGGTGGTACCTGGCCAGCTATGACCCCACCCGGGAAGATGTTCGCCATTTCCGCCTGGACCGGATCAAGTCCGCGACCGTGACCGGCGATGCGTTCGATCCGCGCCCCGACGTGGATCCGGCCGCCGACGTCGACGGCTGGCCGCGGACCGGCGAGGTGCCGGCCTCGCGCCGAGCGGAGGTGTGGATCTCACCCGAGCGCGCGCGCTGGGCCCGCGAGGAGCGGACGGTGGCCGGCGAGCTCCAGGACGGCTCGGTGATCGTCGAGCTCGGCTTCGCCGGCGTGGACTGGCTCGTCCGCGAGGTGCTCAAGGAGGCCGGGGACGCGACGGTGCTCGAGCCCGCCGACGCTCGCGAGGCGGTCCGTGCCGCCGCTGCGTCGGTCCGCCAGGCATGAGCCGCCGCGACCAGATCGCGATGAGCGCCACCGACGTCGCGGCGTTCCTCGATCAGCAGCGCGTGGTCATCTGCGCGACCAACGGCCCGCGCGGCTGGCCCCACCTGATGCCGCTCTGGTACACGATCCGCGACGGCGAGATCTGGGCCTGGACCTACGCCAAGTCCCAGAAGGTCAGGAACCTCGAGCGCGACGCCCGCGCGACCCTGCAGGTCGAGACGGGCGAGGAGTACCAGGAGCTGCGCGGGGTGATGTTCGAGACGACGACGACGATCCACCGTGAGCTCGAGCTGGTGACGGAGTTCGGGGTCGAGTTGTTCCGGCGCTACTCCGGCGCCACCGGCGACGCATTCCTGGAGGCGGTGCGAGCGCAGGCCTCCAAGCGGGTCGCGCTGCAGTTCACGCCCGAGCGGACCGCGAGCTGGGACCACGGAAAACTGGGAGGCGTGTACTAGCGATGACGGTGCGGGAGCTGAAGGGCCTGATCCTGTCCGGCGGCAAGGGCACGCGGCTGCGGCCGATCACCCACACCAGCGCCAAGCAGCTGGTCCCGGTGGCCAACAAACCGGTCCTGTTCTACGGGATCGAGGCGATGGCGGCGGCGGGGATCGAGGACGTCGGCATCATCATCGCGCCGGAGACCGGCGATGAGATCCGGGCCGCGGCGGGCAACGGCAGCCGCTTCGGCGTGCGGATCACCTACATCGTCCAGGACGAGCCGCTGGGGCTCGCTCACGCGGTGCTCACCGCCGAGCCGTTCCTCGGCGACTCGCCGTTCGTGATGTACCTCGGCGACAACCTGCTGCAGGGCGGGATCGAGGACCTCGTCGCGGCCTTCCGCCAGAACGAGCCCGACGCACTGATCCTGCTCACCCCGGTCGCCGATCCCGAGCACTACGGCGTCGCCGAGCTCGACGCGGGCAAGGTGGTGCGGCTGATCGAGAAGCCGGCCGAGCCACAGACGAATCTCGCCCTCGTCGGCGTCTACATGTTCAACGCCGGCGTGCACGCCGCCGCGCGGGCGATCGAGCCCTCGAGGCGCGGCGAGCTCGAGATCACCGACGCGATCCAGCATCTCGTCGACTCCGGCCGTCGCGTGGAGCCCCACATCGTCAAGGGCTGGTGGAAGGACACCGGCCGGCTCGAGGACATGCTCGCGGCCAACCGCCTCGTCCTCGACACGATCGAGGCCCACGTCGAGGGCGACCTCGTCGACTCCCAGGTCGACGGCCGGGTGGTGATCGAGCCCACCGCCCACCTCGTGCGGACCACCGTCCGCGGCCCCGCGATCATCGGCGCCGCGGCCCGCCTCACTGACTGCTACATCGGCCCTTACACCGCGATCGGCGACGGCTGCGCGATCCAGAACGCCGAGGTCGAGCACTCGATCCTGCTCGCCGGCTCCTCGATCAACGACCTCGCCGGCCGGATGGAGTCCTCGCTGCTCGGCCGCAACGTGACCATCGGCCGCGACCACCGCCAGCCACGGGCGTACCGGTTCCTGGTGGGGGACAACTCGGAGATCGGGATTCTGTAGGGGGGCGGTCGTTGGGGTGGCGGGCTGGTGGCGGGACGTGGGGTGGTAGGGCTGTCGGTGTGGGTGGCGGGGTGTGGGGTGGTGGGTCTGGGGCTGTCGGTGATGGTGGGTGGCGGGATGTGGGGTGGTGGGTCTGGGGCTGTCGGTGGTGGTGGGTGGCGAGGTGTGGGGTGAATGGCTTGCTGGGGAAGAAGGTGTGTGGTCTGGCGCCGGCGGGGGTGGCGGGTTCGCCGGCCGGGGGTGACGGGGGTCGCCGGCGGGGGTGGGTGGTGGCGGTTGACTCGATGCACCGGATTTTGGGGTCCATAAGTCGGCAATCCTGCCTGCCGGATCCGGTGCTTGGGCAGGTAAGCGCCTGTGAGGCGCTTAGGTGGCCAAAGTCGCTGCTAAACGGGCAGTTTGTCGAGATAAGCACGCCCGAAATCCGGTGCGCCAATGCCACCCTCGGCCTGAAATCCGGGTGCGGAGGGGCCGCCCTCGGCCCGAAATCCGGTGCGCCAGTCCACGCCATCGTCCCGAAAGCCGGTGCGCCGCACCAGTACGCTCCGCAATCCGGTGCTCTGACCGGTTGCCGGGCCGGATTTGCGGGCTGCGCTTTGGCGACACCCCGGCCCCCCTTCCGCAGCCAGCCGTTTACTCGCGCGCCTTCCCCACCCCTCCAGACGACCGCGCGAGCGACGCACCGCACGCCGGTGCGTTAGCGGCCCGCCGCGCCGCCTGCAACGCTGGCGTAACGGGCCAGCAACGGGCGGGGCGCAGACTGGCCGGCGTGGGGCTAGACAGCAAAAGCATCAGGGATGAAGGGGCCGGTGCTGGAGCGAGCACGGATGTTGTAGGGGGCGTAGTCGCTACAGCGGCGCGCGGTCGGTTTCGAGGCCCGGGGGCACTCGGGACCGGCCGCGGGCTGCAGCTCGCCGACGATGGGGCCGGCGAGCATGTGGGATTCGGGACGCATGCCGACGCGATGCGGGTGTTCACGCCGCTCACGCCGCGGGACGTGCGGGCGCTGGCGGGCCCGGCGGTTGAGGTCGATGTGCCCGAGACGGCACAGATCGTGCGCGAGGGCGAGCTGACGGAGACATTCTTCGTGATCGCCGAGGGGCGGGTGGAGTTGTGGCGCGAGGGCCGGCGGCTGCGGCCGCTCGTGGTCGGTGACTGCTTCGGCGCGCTCGATCCGGTGGCCGACCGCTGGAGCCCGTTCACCGTGGTGGCGTGCTCGCGGGTGCGACTGCTGGGGTTCAGTGCGGTCGGGATCGTCCGACTGTGCGACGCCGTCCCCGATACCCGGCGGCAGCTGATCGAGGCGCTTCCGGATCCGCGGCTCGGCTCAGGCGCCGACGTCGGCGTGGCGGAGGATGGAGTCGAGTCCGAGGGCGCGACCGAGTTCGAGCGCTTCACCCGAAAGCTCCGAGGCGAGGACGAGGTCCTCGGGACGGCCTCGGGCTCTGAGCATCCGGGCGTAGTCGAGCTGCGTCTGCGCGAGCCATGGACGGGCGCCCAGCGCTCGCTGAGAGGCAATCGCGCTCCGGAAGCACGCTTCGGCCTCATCGGTTCGGCCTAGGCTGCCGTAGAGCAGCCCGAGGTAGCGGGACACCGGCCCGAGCCAGGAGGAGCCCATGTCCACGAAGCCGTCGCGATAGGGCTCGAGCAGCTCGATCAGCCGATCGGCTCGGTCGGTGTCCTCGAGCGTCGCGCAGGCAGCCGAGGCCAGCGCGACCACGGGGAGCCACGAGAAGTCGTAGGACACGTCCGCGAGGTCGCGGGCCATCAGCCGCTCGTAGGGGGCCCGGGCCTCGTCGAGGCGCCCCAGCTCGCAGTAGATCGTGGTCAGATAGGCCTGGGTGAGCAGCGGGACGGTGCGGCTGCGGCCGGCGCGCCGCGGCGCGGCAGCGAGCGCATCGGCCAGCTCCCCGAGCCGGCCCTGATGCATTCGGATCACCATCAGCTGCGCCGCGAAGAGCAGGAAGGCATCGGGCTGCCCGGCCTCCTGACCGGCCTCGAAGCCCTTCGTCGCCAGCCGGTCGGCCTCGGCGACCGAACCGGCAATCAGCTCGCGCTTGGCGCGCGTGACGAGGTCATACCAGCGCAGGATCGGCTGGCGCAGAGTGGTGGCGAGGCGGTTCTGGCGCTCGAGCGCCACGTCGGCGGCGGCGATGTCGCCGTCCTCGAGGGCGGCCAGCGCAGCGTAGGCGGCGGCATAGTAGGTGAGCAGCGGATCGTCGAGCTCACGGGCGATCCCGGCGGCCTCGGCCGCACACTCGATCCGGTCCGGCAGCGTGTCGGCGTGCCAGATCGTCGCCACGCGCTGCATCAGCACCACGGCCAGCGTGCCCGGGTCGGCGACGCTCCGGGCCATCGCCACGGCCTCGTCGCTGTAGCGGCAGCGCAGCTCCCAGTCGCCGCCGAAGATCAGCTCCACACCGAGCTGGGCCAGCAGCCGCGCGCGGGTCGCGCTCGGGGCGGGATCGTAGGCCACGAGGGCGTCCTCGAGGCAGCGCACCCGCTCGGTGTCGACCTCGCCGGTGGAGCTGAAGAAGCCCCTGTTGTTGGCCAGCGCGGCCCGGGAGAGCAGCTCGGCGTCGCCGAGCTCGGCGGCCAGCCGAGCACCGTCGAGCAGGGTGTCGCGGAAGGTGCGGTAGCCGGCGCGGCGCTGGGCCTCGCCGAGGGCGATCGTGACCTCGCAGCGGCGCCGCAGATGGGCGGTGTCCCCGAACGCCTCGAGCAGCTCGAAGGCCTGGCGATAATGGGTGAGGGCCTGGTCGTAGGCGAGCTTGGCCTGCGCCTGGTTGCCGGCCCGCATCAGATACTCGATCGCCTTGTCCTCCTCGCCGCGGCGCGGCCTGGGCGAAGTGGTGCGCGAGCTCGTGCAGGTGCTGATCGATCTCGTCCCGGTAGAGGTCCTCGAGCGCGTCCGCAACCTGGCGGTGCAAGCGACCCCGCCGCGCAGCGGTCAGGTCGATGTAGACCGCCTGGCGGACGAGCGCGTGCGCGAACGCGTAGCGGCCCGGGAGGCGGTCGGACTCGACCAGCACGCGGGCGCGAACGGCCTCGTCGAGCGCGTCGAGCAGCGCGTCGGGGCTGCGGCTGGCGTCGGGCACGCGCTCGAGCAGCGGCAGGGTCACGCTGGGGCCGGCCACCGCGGCGACGGTGAGGACCTGGGTGGCGTCCTCGGACAGGCGCATGAGCCGCCGGCTGACGACCTCGCGCACGCCCTCCGGGATCCCGAGCTGTTCCAGCGAGAGCTCGCCGGTCGAGGCGAGCCGCTTGCGCGAGTCGACGACCTGGCGCAGGATCTCGCCGACGAAGAATGGGTTTCCGCGCGTCTCCTCGTGCACGGTGCGCGCCAGGGTCCGGCTCTTGGGGTCGAGATCGACGTCGATCTCGAGCGCCAGCAGATCCTCGACCTGGTCGGCGCTCAAGCCGGCCAGCGCGTGACGCTCGATCCCGGGCTCGCGCCGCAGGTCGGCGAGCATCTCGACCAGGGGGTGCGACCGGGGCAGCTCGGTGTCACGGAACGTGCCCACGACGCAGACCTGCATAGCCGGCGGGGAGCGCACGAGGTGGCGGAGCAGCAACAGCGTCGGTCGCGCGGCCCAGTGCAGGTCATCGAGCACGAGCAGCAGCGGCGCAGTCCGGGAGATCTCGGCCAGGAAGGTGATCACGGCCTCGAACATCAGGTACTGGTCGAGGGCCGCGTCGGGACGGGCCGGCGGCACCGCATCGGGCATCAGCTCAGCGAGCTCGGGCAGCACGCGGGCGAGCTCGGCGGCGCCGCGTCCCGCCTGCGCGCGCACGACCTCGGGCGGGCACGCGGCCACGTAGGCGCGGAGCGCCTCGACGAAGGGCTGGAAGGCGAACCCGACATCCTCGTCGCAGCGGCCGTAGAGCACGATCCCGCCCTCATCGAGGGCCTTGGCGGCGAGCTCCCCGACGAGGCTCGTCTTGCCGATCCCAGGCTCGCCGGCCACCAGGACGATCCGCCGCGATCCGCGCTTGGCAGTCTCCCAGGCCTGCTTCAGCGCCTCGAGCTCGGCCTCGCGTCCGACGAAGTGGACTCCGTCGCCGGGCGCCAGCGCGACCGGCAGCGGCGGGTGCACCGAGGCGTGCGGTGGCGCGGTCGACGCGAGCACCGGAGCGGGCGCGGCCACCGGCAGGGAGGCAACCGCGACGTCGCCGGCCAGCAGCCGCGCGTGCAGGCCGCTCAGGGTCCGTGAGGGTGTCGTCCCGAGCTCATCGCGCAGGAGAGCCCGGACCCGCTCGTAGGCGAGCAGCGCCTGCGCGGTGTTGCCCTGCGCCTCGAGCGCCTGCATCACCAGCACGTGGCCGGCCTCGCGAAACGGTGCCCGAGCCACGAGCGCGCGCGCGGCCCGCTCCGCGTCGCGGGGGTGCTCGGCCGCCAGCTCCGCATCGGCCTCGAGCTCGAGGGCCCTGACGGCGAGATCGTCGAGCTCGCGACGGGCCTCGTCGATCCAGGGCGCGCTTTCGCCGGCCAGCAGCGGCGCCTTCAAGAGCTCCGCGGCGGCGCGGGCGTGCGCCCCGGACTCGCCATGCTCACCGCGGGCAAAGGCCTGCTCGGCGGCCTGCACGTCGGCCTTGGCCGCCTCGACGTCGATCCACGTGCCCGCGGGCAGCTCGAGCCGGACCTCGGTGCGGCCCTGGAGCGAATCGGCGCCGAACACCCGGCGCACGGAGGTCAGGAGCACCCTCAGGGCGGCGTCGCGTTGACCCTCCTCGGCCTCCGGCCAGAGGGCGGCGATCAGCTGCTCCCGGCTCACCGGCCGAGCACGATTGAGCACCAGGAACGCGGCCAGCGATCGTGCCTGCCTACGCTCCAGACGATCCTCAATGGAGATGCCGCCATCGCTGACGCGAAGGCGACCGCAAAGCCATAGCTGCATTCAGGCATGGATTATGGGGCACACGCACGTGTGCCGGTCGCAATAGGTGGACCCTTGAACACATGTGTGGACACGCGGGGCCAAACAAGGCGCGCGGAGCGCGCCCGATCAAGCTCCGCCGAGCAGCGCCAGCAGGCCGCTCGGCGTGACCGCGCGGCCGATGTGCAGCCGCGGCATCAGCAGCGGCGCGGAGGTGCTCTCGGTCGTGCCGCCGGCGGTCGTGTAGGCCATCGTGAAGCCGGCCGCGCGCACCGCGGCGACAACGGTGGCGTCCTCGGCCCCGAACGGGTACGCGAACGCGTACACGAAATGGCCGAGTGTCCGCTGCAGCACGCGACGGGAGCCGAGCGTCTCGGCGCGCAGCTGAGCGGCGGTGAGCAGTCGCAGGTCGACGTGGTGGGCCGTGTGGTCGCCCACGTCCATCCCGGCGCGGTCGAGTTGACGGACCTGGGCGGCATCGAGGAATCCTGGCATCGTGAAGCGCCCGGTGATGACGAAGAACGTGGCCTTCATGTGGTAGCGCTGGAGTGCGGGGAGGATGCGCGTGACGTCGTCGACGTAGCCGTCGTCGACCGAGATCAGCACCGGCTTGGCGGGCAGGGCGGCGCCGTGGTAGAGCGCGTCGAACAGCTGCGCCTGGGTGACCGTGTGGTAGCCGGCACCGTGCAGCGCGGCGAGCTCGGCCGTGAAGTTGGCCGGGTCGACGGTCAGATCGATGGTGATCGCGGGCGCGTCCGGCTTCAGCGGCGCGACCCGGTGGAAGGTGAGGACGGGCACGTGGACACTGCGGTCCGGCGCGCCCGGCGGCGGGATCAGCCTCGGGACCGAGCGGCTCCGAGCCGGCGCAGCGGCTCGGGCGTGGGCGGTCGCGGCGGCGGCGGTGGTGGCACTCGACGAGGTCGAGGCGCTCGAGCCGCAACCTGCGAGCAACAGCGCGACGGCGACGAGCGCGGGCATCGCGCGGGCGGTGGCTGGCATAGCTCGGCAAGGCTAGCGCGCGCTCCGTACGCTTCCCGCCGACCACCCGCATCGGATCATTCGCCGCGTCCCCGGTGGCTGCTGCGCCACGTTCGGGTCGGCACCGGGCCCCCGCGTCTCTATCCTCGTCTCGGTGTGGTGTTGCGCACCCTGTAGCTCAGCCGGCGCGTGCTCTCCGATGCCAAGGGCGCTGGCCTCGGCCGTCGCCGCGACACCGTCGCCCAGCGGCGAGGGCTAGTGGCTCCCACGACCGTCGGCGCCGAGGTCAGAGACCGGCTGCTCACGGCGTGGCGCAACGAGATCGTCGCCGGCTCGGTGTACGAGCTGATCGCCGGCCGGATGCCGGAACGGGAGGCCACGATCCTGCGCCGGATGGCGGAGGCCGAAGGCGGCCACCGCGGCCGACTGGAGCAGCGGATGACGGAGCTGGGGATCGAGGTTCCCGACCCAGGCTCGGTGAAGCTGCCGTTGACGCTGCGGCTGCAAGCCAGGATCGCGCCCGTCGACCGGCTCCTGGCAGCGCGCGAGGCGGCCGAGGACGAGGAGGTCGACGATCTCTACAAGCGCTCGACCGGCGACGCCGAGACCGATCGGCTGCTGCGCGAGATCCGCAAGGACGAGCGCTCGCACTCGATGGCGGTGCAGGAGATCCGCGGCGGGGGCGAGCCGGCGGCGGATCGCAACCCGCTCGCGGTGCCGGGCGCGCAGGAGCGCCTGGACCGGATCCTCGGGCGCGAGAGGTGGCACCAGCGCGGCGGGAGCTGGATCTCGGGCGCGATCTACGGCGCCAACGACGGCTTGGCCGCGGTGTTCGGAATCGTGGCCGGGGTCTCCGGCGCGACCGGCGGCGGCAGTGCCGTGCTCACCGCCGGCCTGGCCGGCGCGATCGCCTCGGCGCTGTCGATGGCCACCGGCGCCTTCCTGGCCGAGCGCTCCGAGGCGGAGGTGATGGCGGCCAACGTCGAGCGTGAGCGGCAGGAGATCCTCGAGCATCCCGAGGAGGAGAAGGAGGAGCTGTCGCTCTTCTACCAGCTCAAGGGGATCGACCCCCAGACGGCGGACGCGCTGGCCGAGCGGCTCGGCGAGCATCCCGACGCGATGCTGAAGGCGCTCGCGGTGGAGGAGTTCGGCGGGATCGAGCATCCCGGCGACCCCGTCCAGGCCTCGGTTGCAGCGGGGGTGAGCACCGGCCTCGGGGCCATCATCCCGGTGATCCCATTCATGTTCACGACCGGGACCGTGGCCATGGTCGCGGCGGCGATCGTGTCACTGGTCGCCCATTTCCTGGTCGGGGCCGCGAAGTCCCTGGTCACGCTGCGGACCTGGTGGTCGTCGGGGCTGGAGATGACGCTGGCGGGCGTGATCGTGGGTGGCGCGACGTACCTGGTCGGGCTGGCGCTCCCGACCTGAGGTGCGGCCGCGTTCGGGGCGCTTACCCTCGCGGGGGCTGGTTGGGCGCTTCTGGTGGGGGGTTCTGTGCGGGGGCTTCTGTGCGGGGTGGCGGTGTGCGACGGCTAACGGCTTGCTGGGGAAGGAGCCCGTGACGTGGCGCAATTTGTCGACATAAGCACGGCCGTAACCCGGTGCATCGAACGTGGGACGGGCGACGGCGAACCGGTGGACGCCGGCGACCCGCCGGGCCCGGCGAACCAGCCGGCGCCGTACCCGTGGCCCGCCGCCGTAGCCTCCGGTTCCTCAGCCGCGTTCCCGCCGTCTGCCCACCGGCCCGCCACGGCGCCGCGCGCGCTTGATGCTGTGGAGCGAACCGTGACCTTGATCGGGTCCTGGTCGTGGCCCTGCTCGATCCGGTCGATCAGCTCGGCCATCACAGGGCCGGCGACGGGGGCGTTCTCGAACTGATTGGCGTTTGGAGCCGCGCGTCCCCGGATGCGATCAGGATTTGATGCCCCGACTCGGGCGGGATCGAGCGCGCATCGGTCTCGAACGGGATCTCCCTCATCGCCGGCGCCCGTCGCGCGCCGCCGAAGCCGCGGCCCCGGCGTCGTGTCACGCCCGGCGAGCGGAGCGCAGGCGGTACACGCCGACCGGCTCGGTGAAGCCACGGATGTCCTGAACGCCGCGCGACTCCCAGTCGAAGTGGTCCGCGGTCGCGCGCACGACAGCCTCCGACGCCAACAGCTCGTCGCGGCCGGCGAGGCCGAGCAGCCGCGCCGCCAGGTTGACGGCGCCGCCGAAATAGTCCCCCTGGCGGTACAGGACGACACCGTGGTGAACGCCGGCGTGGACCCCCGGTGAACCGCCGCCGCGCATCTGCTCGATGATGCGAATGCAACAGGCGACGGCTTCTGCGGGTTCCGGATAGCTGAGCATGAACCCATCGCCGAGGGCCTTGACCACGTGGCCGTGCGGTCCGAGCTCGCCGGCGACCACCTGCGCCAGGCGTTCGACCAGGTCGACCGCGGCGCCGTCACCCCTGGCCTCCGCGTAGCCGCTGAAGTCCTTGAGGTCGCAGAACAGGAACGTCACCTCGATTGCGCCCGGCAGCACACCTTCCACGGTCCTGATCTCAGCCTCGCGCACGACGGCCTGCGTGACCTCGTGCTCCACGCGCCTCCTGTGCACCCCGAGCAGCATCGGGTCGGCGAGCGGCAGGAGCTCACCGAAGGCCTGCTGCACCGACTGTTGGGCGTCGTGCAGCGGACCACGGCTCACGCTCCGCAGTTTCGACTCGACATGGAGCCGAAACAGATTGACCTCAGTCCGAGCGATGTGGGCGAGTGCCTGACCGTAGACCCGGACGATCTGCAGGTAGATCTCCGGCGGCCAGATCTCACGCAGGCGGCCGAAGTGCACGAGCACGTCAGCCTCCGCCGCCGTGAAATACGGGTCGTGCGGGTCGGGTGCGGGCAGGCCGAAGTTCAGGACGACCAGTCGGGTCTCTTCGACCGTGAGCCCGCCGTCGGCCTCGATCTGCGCGGGCGAGATCGTGCGATTGCCGCGCTCCGGATCGAGCACGGCATCGAACAACGCCGCCGCTTCAGCCGCGGCGCGATCGTCCTCACGGCCGGATGACACCGTCGAATCATCCCGCCTCGGCGGCGAAACGGGAAGCTTGCGACCGGTGGGGGCTGGCACGGCCGTCGCCGTGGGTATAGGTTCCGGAGCCTGTCGTCCCCGACCGTGTGAGGCTCCAGGCATGCCCGATGTCAATCGCCGTTTCCTGCTGCGCGAGCGCCCCGCCGGGCGCATCGACGACCAGACGTTCGAGCTCGTCGAGGAGGCGGTCCCCCAGATCGGGGAGGGCGAGGCGCTCGTGCGCACCCGCTGGATCTCGCTGGATCCGACGAACCGCGCCTGGATCGGCGAGACGCCGACCTACCTGCCGCCCGTGGCGATCGGCGAGGTCATGCGGGCCGCCGGCCTGGGCGAGGTCGTCGCGTCGAACTCGCCGGACTACCGGGTCGGGCAGCTCGTGCAGGGCCTGACCGGCTGGCAGGACTACGTGGTCGCCGCGCCGACAGCGCCTTTGATGACCGTGCCGCAGATCCCGGGCGTCTCGCCGAGTGCCTTCCTCGGCGCACTCGGGATGACCGGATTGACCGCGTTCGTCGGCATGCTCGACATCGGCAAGCCCACGCCAGGCGAGACCGTCGTCGTCTCGGCCGCCGCCGGCGCCGTGGGCTCGGTGGCCGGCCAGCTGGCGAAGATCCAGGGCGCTCGTGTCGTCGGCATCGCCGGTGGCGCCGAGAAGTGCGCGCTGCTGAGGGACGAGCTCGGCTTCGACGCGGCAGTTGACTACAAGGCGCCCGATTGGCGCGTGCAACTGAAGACGGCAACGCCCGACGGGATCGACGTCGACTTCGAGAACGTCGGCGGCGAGATCATGGAGGCCGTCTTCGCGCGTCTCAACGTACGCGCGCGCGTGGCGCTGTGCGGACTCATCTCCGGGTACAACGACGACGACGGTGCGGTCCCGGCCGGCCCGCGCAACTTCGCGAATCTCCTGATCCAGCGCGTTCACCTCGAGGGGTTCATCGTGCTCGACCATTTCGGCCGTGTGGGCGAGGTCATCCCGCAGCTGGCGGGGTGGATGGCCGAGGGCAAGCTCACGGCCAGGGAGACCGTCGTCGAGGGGTTCGAGCAGCTGCCCGTCGCGATCAACATGCTGTTTGACGGCAAGAACACGGGCAAGCTCGTCGTGAAGCTCTGAGCCGGGTTGGGCTCGACCCGGGTCAGGCGCCGAGCTCCGAGCGCAGCGCGCCGACGTCCGAGCGCAGCGTCGCGAGCTCAGCCCGCAGCGCGGCCACCTCGGCCTCGAGCCGCTCGAGGCGGCCGTCGTCGTCGGGAGCCGGCGTGGCGGGCGCGGGCGCCGCGCCCGGTCCGGGCGCGGGAGCGGCGGCCGGGGCGCGAGCGGCGACCGAGGCGGGAGCGGCGGCCGGGCCGGGGGCTGCCGCGCCGCCGTCGGCCCACTCTCCGCCCAGCAGTTGGACGAAGCGATCCTCCTTGTGCCCCGGGCGACGCTCGAGGCGGCGCGCGTAGCCGCGCGCGCCGAGCTGCTCGAGCAGCGCCTCCACCTCCGCCGGCGAGCCGAGCTGAGCCATCCGCCCGGTCCGGGCCTTGAGCTCGCCCGGAGTCTGCGGGCCGCGGAGCAGCAGGACGCCGAGGAGCGCGAGCTCGGGCCGGTCGAGCCCGAGTGCCTCCTCGGCGAGGTGGCGGTACTTGATCGCGCGGCTGCCGGCGCCGCTGGCGAGACGCGCCAGGCCGTAGCGGGTCAGGCGCTGCGCCGCCTCGCGCACCGTCGCCTCGTCGTAGTCGGTGACGGGATCGCGGTTGGTCAGCTGGTTGCAGGCCAGCCGCAGCGCATTGAGCGAGAGTGGGTACTGATCAGGCGTCGTCCAGCGCTTCTCGATCAGGCACCCGAACACACGCTGCTCGGGCGGCGTCAGGTGGTCGAAGTGCACGGGCGCGAGGATAGCCTGGGCACGCCGCGGGCAGCGGGTGCGCCGGCGCGGCTCTATTCCAGCCCGGTGGCGGGCAGCTTGACCACGCCGATGAAGAACTCGTCGATCTGGTGCACGACGTGCTTGAAGCGCTCGAACTCGACCGGCTTGGTGATATAGGCGTTCGCGTGCAGCTTGTAGGAGCGAGCGATGTCCTCCTCGGCATCCGACGTCGTCAGCACGACGACCGGAATCGTCGTGAGGAGCGGATCGCTCTTGATCTCGGCCAGCACCTCGATCCCGTTCATCCGCGGCAGGTTCAGGTCGAGGAGCACGAGCCCCGGACGCGGCGCCGAGGCGTGTCCGCCCTCGCGACGCAGGAACGCCAGCGCCTCCACTCCGTCGGAGACGACGGTGAGCTCATTGGCGACCTTGTGGTCGGCGAACGACTCACGGATCAGCAGCACGTCGCCGGGGTCGTCCTCGACGAGCAGGATGGGCACAAGCTCGGGGTTCATCTCTGTCTCTCCTCCGTGATCGGCAGCGTGAATCGTATGCGGGCCCCGCCGCGGTGTGCCGCGTCGACCCAGATCCGGCCACCGTGATGCTCGATGATCTTGCGACACATCGCCAGCCCGATGCCGGTGCCCGGATATGACTCCTTGGAGTGCAGGCGCTGGAAGATGACGAAGACCCGCTCGGCGTACTCGGGATCGATCCCGATCCCGTTGTCGGTGCAGCTGAATTCCCATCGGTCACCCTCGCGCCGGACCTCGAACCGGATGGTGGGCGGATCGGGACCGTGGAACTTGACCGCATTGGCGATCAGGTTCTGGAACACCGACGCCAGAAGCGCCCGGTCTCCGTACACGGTCGGCAGCTCCGGGACGGTGACGGTGGCGCCCGCCTCCGCCAGCGACTGCGACAGCGCCGACTCCGCCTGGGCGACGAGATCGGCTGCCGGGATCCGCTCATAGGCGCGCTCGCTGCGCCCGACGCGGGAGAACGCCAACAGGTCGTTGATCAGGATCTGCATCCGCTTGGCGCCGTCGACGGCGAAATGGATGTACTGGTCCGCACGTTCATCGAGCTGACCCTCGTAGCGTTGCTGCAGGGCCTGGCAGAAGCTCGTGACCTTGCGCAGCGGCTCCTGCAGGTCGTGCGAGGCGACATAGGCGAACTGCTCGAGCTCGTCGTTGGAGCGCTCGAGCTCGACGGCCTGGCGCTCGAGCCGCGACTGCGCCGTCCTGACGGCGGCGAGCTCGCGCACGATCAGCTCGCGCATCTCGTCGACGTCGGCCCGGGTCTCGACGATCTCCCGCGCCCCCCCGAGCTCGGCCAGCGGTGTCTCGAAGTCGCCGCGAGCGACGCGCCGGGCCTCGCGGCCAAGCCGGGCCAGCGGTCCGGTGACGGTGCGTCTCAGCACCAGGCCCGCGACGAGCAGCCCGAGGATGATCAGCACCCCGGCGATGATCAGGTTGACGGTCAGCACCCGGCCGGCGTTGTTGAGGTCGTCGCGCGCCTGGACGCGACGGGTGACGAGCGTGGACTGCAGCGCCGCGAGCGATCGGCGGATCGTGTCGAAGCGGGCCTTGCCCAGTGAGTCGAGGGCAACGGTGGAGCGGGCGCCGTGGAGGACCGGGGCGACGTAGGCCTGCTGCCACGCCAGCGAGGCGGCGCGCACGGCATCGACATCGGCGGACGCGGGGGCGCCGGGGCCGCCCAGCACCGGGGCCAGGTCGCGATAGGCCTGAGTCTCGGCCAGCACGCCGGCGTGGTAGGGGTCGAGGAACCGCGACTGCCGCGTCAGCGCGTAGCCACGGACACCGGTCTCCTGGTTGACGAGTGCGTTCTCCAGGTTCAGCGCGGCGAGCTGGGCGGGGCCGATCCGGTCAACGAGCAGCTTGCGCCGGTCGCTGACGCGAGCGTTGGCGGCCAGCGCGAGCGCGATCCCGACCACGGCGAGCAGGAGGAGGCCGCCGATCGTGAAGGCCAGCCACTGCCCGACCCGGAGGTTCAGCCCCGTCCGGCCGGCGACGCGGGCCCCGCCCTCCGAGCGAGGCCCGGCGTGACTCACGCGCGGTCCGAGACGACGTCCCGCGACCCCACCAGCAGCATCGCCACATCGTCGGTGAGCGCCTCGCCGTTGAGCTCCTCGGCGCGTGCGATCAGACGGCGCAGGAGGGCCTGGGGGTCGCGTCGCCACTCCGGGAACCGCACCACGTGTTCGGCGATCAGCCGGTGCAGGCCCTCCTCGCCGAGGCGATCCGGATCGCCGGCCACGCCGCCTTCGATGACGCCGTCAGTGAACAGCAGCAGCGACCATCCGGCGGGCAGCCGGAAGCGGAACTCCGGCCATTCCGAGCCGGTGAAGGTCCCGATCGGCGGAGCGCCCCCGTCCAGCGGCAGGCTGGTGATCTCGCTGCCGTCGATCAGCACGGGTGGGGGATGGCCGGCCCGTCGCATGCAGACCTCGCGGCGATCCGGCGCGATCTCCAGCATGCACAGCGTGGCGAACATCTCGGGGACCCGGCGCTCGTGCTCGATCACCCTCTGAAGCGTGCGGAGAACGAGATCGCCGTCGGCACCGGACAGGATCAGGGCGCGCCAGGCGATTCGCAGACCGGCCCCGAGCGCCGCCTCATCGGGGCCGTGCCCCGAAACGTCGCCGACGAGCAGGTGGAGCGAGCCGTCGGCCGCCTCGACCGCGTCGTAGAAGTCGCCACCCAGCAGTGCCCGGCGCCGGCCGGGCAGGTAGCTCGAGGCGATCCGGATCGACGGGTCGTTGACGATCGGGTGCGGGACGAGCCCGCGCTCGAGGCGCGCGTTCTCGTCGGCGTGGATCTCGGCCACCCGCAACTGCTGGGCGACCTCCTCGGCGTGCCGGCGGCCGACGGCGTAGCGGATTCCGCGACCCAGCAGGCTGCTGTCGACCCGCCCCTTGACGAAGTAGTCCTGGGCTCCGGCATGGACGGCCGCCTCACCCGCCTCCTCGTCGTCGAGGCCGGTCAGCACGACCACGGCGATCCGCGGCGCCACAGCCCGGACGCGCCGGACCGTATCCATCCCGACCACATCGGGCAGGCCGAGGTCGAGCAGCACGCAATCGATCTGTCCCGGGAGCCGGTCGAGTCCTTCGCGCAGCGTGCGCGAGCGGACGATGCGGATGGTCAGCTCGCTGTCGGCCAGCAGATCCTCGACGAGCAGCGCATCGCCGTCGTCATCCTCGATCAGCAGCACGACGAGCGACTCCCGCGCAACGGCCGCCGAGGACGGGGCGACGTCGTGAGCCGAGCGCGACACCCACTCCGGATGGGAGGTGAACTCCATGGACCGGGGGAGTCTCGCAGGGATCCCGGCCCGCTTGACAATATGTCAGTCCGATATATCATGCCGCTATATGGCGACCGAGCCGCGCACAACTTCCGAGCTCAGCGCGACGGGCAAGGTGGTGCTCGGGATGCTCGCCTTCGGCAAGCACACCGGCTACGACATCAAACAGTTCGTCGACAAGTCGACACGGCACTTCTGGGCCGCGAGTTACGGCCAGATCTACCCAGAGCTCCGCCGCTTCGCCGAGCAGGGGTTGGTCCGCAGCCGCTCCGAGCCCTCCGGGCGCCGGGCACGCACCGTGTTCGAGCTGACGGAGGACGGCGAGCGCCGACTGAGCGGCTGGCTGGAGTCCACCAACGAGCCGCTGATCGAGCTGCGCCACGAGGGCATGCTGAAGCTGTTCTTCTCCGATGCCGCCGCGGCGGCCAAGCTCGATCACATACGGGCGATCCGAGCCGGACACGAGCGCAAGCTCGAGCAGCTGCGGGCGGTCGAGCCGGAGGCCCGGCAGGCCCCCGACAGCGGTCCCTACCTGACGCTGTCGCTCGGTCTCCGGTTCAACCAATCCATCGTCGACTGGTGTCTGGCCGCCGAGCGCCGGCTGGCCGGAGACGAGGGCTAGACCGATGCTCGCCCGACTCGCCGACCGGGTCTCGGCCCACGCGCGGGCGGTGCTGATCACGGCTGTCCTCGGAGCGGTGATCGCCGGCGCGTTCGGCGCCTCGGTCGCGAGCACCCTCAGCCCCTACGGCGCCGACGATCCGTCGACCCAGAGCGTGCAGGCCCGGGACCGCTTCCAGCACGCCGCCGGTCGTCAGCTCGACGCCGGCCTGGTGGCGCTCGTGCATTCGGGCGACGTGGCCTCCGCGGCGGCGCGCAGGTCGGTCGGCGAGGTCGCGCACACCCTGGCCGCAGCGCCCGATGTGGCCCGCGTCGTGACCTTCTACGACACCCGCGACCCGGGGATGGTCGCGCGCGACCGCCGCTCCACGTACGTGCTGGCCTACTTCAAGCCGCTCGCGGACAAGCGGATCAGCGATGACGCCAAGCAGATCCAGACGCTGCTGCAGGGCCGCCCGGACGTGACCCTCGGCGGCGGCGCCGTGGCCAACGCGCAGGTCAACGCGCAGGTCAGCCACGACCTCGCCCACGCGGAGCTGCTCGCGTTCCCGTTCATCTTCCTGCTCTCGCTGCTGTTCTTCCGCTCCCTCGTGGCGGCACTGCTGCCGCCACTGCTCGGCGGGCTGGCCATCGTCGGCACGTTCTTCGTGCTGCGGCTCGTCGGCCAGGTGATCGACATCTCCGTCTTCGCGCTCAACCTGGTCACCGGCCTCGGGCTCGGCCTGGCGATCGACTACAGCCTGTTCATCGTCTCCCGCTACCGGGAGGAGGCGGCGGTAGCGGGGTTCGGGCCGGTGGCGCTGCGACGCACGCTGCAGACCGCCGGTCGGACCGTGCTCTACAGCTCGCTCACGGTCACGACGGCGATCGCCTCGCTAGCCGTGTTCCCGCAGCGCTTCCTGTACTCGATGGGAATCGGCGGCGCGATCGTGGCGCTGATCGCGGCCGGGCTCGCGCTGGTGGTGCTGCCGGCGATCCTCGTCGTCCTGGGACCGCGGGTCAACGCGCTCGCGCCGGCGCGGCTGCAGCGCGCCGCCGACCGCGACGCGCGGCCGGCCGAGGACGGCGCCTGGTACCGCTTGTCGCGCTTCGTGATGAAGCGACCGGGGCCGATCGCGCTGGCCAGCGCGACGCTGCTGATCGTGCTCGGCCTGCCGTTCATCGGGATCCGGTTCACCGCCGTCGACGCGTCCGTGCTCCCCCCGAGCGCCAGCGCCCGCATCGTCGACACCGCGCTCAGACGCGACTTCCCACCCAACCGCACGGCCCCGCTCGAGCTCGTCGTCGGGGCGCCGGCCGACTCGGCGCGGTCCGCCGGGCTCGCCGCCCACGTCGCGACACTGGCGGGGGTCGCCGCCGTCTCGCCCGCGCAGCCCGGAGGACCCGGCGTCTCACTGATCGCGGTGGCTCCCACGGACCCGCCGCTGAGCGGAGCCGCGCGGACGCTGCTGCGACGGATCCGGGCGCTACGGCTGCCGTTCTCGGTCGGCGTGGCCGGGCAGACGGCGGCCTACGTGGACCTGGAGCAGAGCCTGGCCGACCACATCCCCGAGGTGCTGGCGATCGTGATCGCGGCCACGCTCATCGTGCTGTTCCTGATGACCGGCTCGGTCGTGCTCCCGCTCAAGGCGGTGCTGATGAACGCGCTCAGCCTCAGTGCCACGTTCGGGATCCTGGTCCTGATCTTCCAGGACGGCCGTCTGCAGGGGCCGCTCTCCTACGTCAGCCAGGGCGCGCTCGAGACGACCCAGCCCGTGCTGCTGTTCGCGCTCGCGTTCGGCCTGGCGACCGACTACGGGGTGTTCCTCCTGTCGCGGATCAAGGAGGCGCGCGATGCCGGTGCCCCGAACACAGAGGCGGTGGCGATCGGCCTCGAACGGACCGGGCGGATCGTGACCGCGGCGGCGATCCTGTTCGCCGTCGCGATCGGCGCCTTCGCGACCTCGCAGCTCGTGTTCATCAAGGAGCTCGGACTGGGGACGGCGATCGCGGTGCTGATCGACGCCTCGATCATCCGCGCGCTGCTCGTGCCCTCGCTGATGGCGCTCCTGGGCGCGTGGAACTGGTGGGCGCCGGCGCCGCTGCGGCGGTTGCACGAGCGGATCGGCTGGCGGGAGGACGATCGCGGCGGCGACCGTGAAGGCGGCCTTGAGCCGATCAGCGCACGCTGAAGCGATCTCCCGCTCAGCGTCCACCGACCACACGCCGTCGTGCCAGGCGATTCGCGTTCCGTCGGCGTCGCCGCGTCGCCGCGTCGCCGCGCGCCCGGGCCCTGACCAGGCCTCGATCAAGTCGCCGCGCGAAGGACAGGGGCGTCGGCTGTTGGCCGACGCGCCCGCCGATGCGGCGGTGCGGTGGGGCGAGGGGTGGGTGTGGGCGGCGCCGAGCCCGTTCGCACAGCCGTTTCGTGGTATCTCGCCGGCTCATCGAGACGGCGAGGAACTTAATGGTTGTGGTGCAGCCATTAAGTTCCCGGGCGGCCGTTCGCCGCCGCGAGAGGTAACGAAATGGACGTTCTGGCGGGCCGCCCGCGGGCGCCGCGCAGCGCCCGCCGGCCCGCACGCCGCCCCGCCCGCACTCCAGCCCGCACGCCCGCCCCCACAACCCCCCCACCCCCGCCGGTATCGTGAACCTCGGCCCGTGACGACGTCGACGCACCCCTCGACCCCCACCGCGATCGAGCGCGAGCTGGTCGTGCTGCTCGGCGCCGAGGCGGTTCTGCCCGGTGCGACGCGCGCGTATCTATCCGACGCGACCGAGACCCGGAACGTCCGCGGCCGCGCCGACGCGGTCGCCCTGCCGGCTGACCCCGCCGGCGTGGCCCAGGTCGTGCGCTGGTGCTATGACCACGACGTGCCGATCGTCCCTCGCGGCGGTGGCACAGGGTTCACCGGCGGCGCCGTGCCGGACGGAGGCGTCGTCCTCGGGCTCGAGCGGCTGCGCGCGGTCCGCAGCCTCGAGCCGGGGCTGTGGCGAGCATCCGTCGACGCCGGCGTGCCCACGGCGGTGCTCCGCCGGCGGGCGCGGGAGAACGGGCTCATGTTCCCGCCCGACCCGGGCGCCGCCGAGCAGTCCCAGCTCGGCGGCAACATCGCCACCAACGCCGGCGGGCCGCACGCTTTCAAGTACGGGGTCACGGGCGCCTGGGTCACGGGGCTCGAGGTCGTGCTCGCCCCCGGGGAGCTGGTCTCGGTCGGCGGCCCGGTGCGCAAGGACGTCGCCGGCTACGACCTGAAGTCGCTGATGATCGGATCCGAGGGCACGCTGGGCGTCGTCACCGGGGCGTGGCTGAAGCTGACGCCGGCGCCGGAGGCGGCCTACCCGGTCGCCGCCTTTCACGACAGCATCGCGTCCGGCTGCGCCGCCGTCCGCAGCGTCTACGAGAGCGGACTGGTGGCGGCCGCGCTCGAGTACCTCGACGAGGGGTCGGTGCGGGCGGCGGCGGGAGCGTTCCCCGGGGACGCGCCCGCCGGCGCGAGGTTCCTGCTGATCGCCGAGGCCGACGGCTCGGCCGAGGAGGCCGGCCGGCTCCGAGCGGAGCTGCTCGACGTGCTCGGCGAGGGCTCGGCCGCCGTGTACGCGCCGATGGATCCGCGCGCGGTCGCCGATCTGTGGCGCTGGCGCGACGGCGTCTCGATCGCGGTCACGGCCCAACGGGGCGGCAAGGTGAGCGAGGACATCGTGGTCCCCGTCGACCGACTGGGCGAGGCGATCGAGGGAACGCTCGAGATCGGCGCGCGGCATGGGCTCGAGGCCTGCAGCTGGGGTCACGCCGGCGACGGCAACCTGCACTCGACGTTCCTGATCGATCCGGCCGAGTCCGCGGAGGTGGCGCGGGCCGATCACGCTGCCGAGGAGCTGTTCGCGCTGGCGGCCCGGCTCGGCGGCTCGGTCTCCGGCGAGCACGGCGTCGGCCTGGTCAAGCGCGGCGCGCTGGCCCGGCAATGGGAGCCTGCCGCGATCGCCATGCATGAGGCGATCAAGCGGACCTTCGACCCGAAGGGCCTCCTCAACCCCGGAAAGAAGTCACCCCGCTGAACGGGTAGTGGACACGGGGACGCCGGGGCGCGAGTATGTCGTCGGTGATCTGCACGGATTGTGGACACGCGAACCGAGAGGGCGCGATTTTCTGTGCCGGCTGCGGCCAGCCGCTGCAGTCGACGTGCTCCGTGTGCGGCGCGGGCCTGCCCGTCGACGCCCGCTTCTGCGACGCATGCGGAGCGGCTGTCGGAGGGCATGAGCGCCCGCCGACGACGGCCGTGCGCAAGGTCGTGACCGTGCTGCTCGCCGATCTCACCGGCTCGACGGAGCTGCAGGCGGAGCTCGATCCCGAGTCCACGCGTAGCGTGATGACGCGGTTCTACTCGGTGATGCGCGCCGCCGTGCACCGCCACGGGGGCGCAGTGGAGAAGTTCATCGGCGACGCGGTCGTCGCGCTGTTCGGCGCGCCGACGGTGGGCGAGGACGATGCCGTACGCGCGGTGCGCTGCCGGGGCGGCGATGATCGAGGACCTGGAGGGCCTCAACGACGAGCTGGAGGATCGGTGGGGCGTCAGGCTCGGCATGCGGGTAGGCATCAACACCGGCGAGCTCGTGATCAGTGCCGAGGGCATGCTCGTCGGGGACACAGTCAACACCGCGGCGCGACTCGAGCAGGCGGCGGCGGCGGGCGAGCTGCTGATCGGCGAGCCCACTCAGCGCCTCGTGCGCCATCACGTGCGGCTCGAGCCGGTGAGCCCGCTGCGAGCTAAGGGCAAGGCCGAGCCGCTCCCGGCGTGGCGCGTGCGTCGGTGGCCTCGGGCCCGAGGATGACAGCGACCTGCCGGCCAACGCTAGCGTTCGTCGGCCGCGGCAGCGAGTTCTCAGGCTCGCGAGGCTCTGGCGGCGGCGATCGCCGAACGCGCGCGTGCCGGCTCGTGACCGTGATCGGGTCGCCCGGAGTGGGCAAGTCGCGGATCGGGCCGAGTTCGCCCGCGACGCGAGCGAACAGGCGGACGTGGTGGCGGCCACTGCGAGCGGTCGGCGAGGGGATCACGTTCCTCCCCATCGCCGAGGTGCTGCGAGGCGTGGCCGGATCGAGGAGGCCGACCGCCCGAGTCGTGCGCGCGAAGCTAAGTCTCGGCGCTGGTCGGGGAGGACCCGGACCGCGACCGTCTCGTGGCGGTGGTGGGCGGTCCTCGGGCGCCGCGGCCCCGGCGTCGGCGGAGGAACCTTCTGGGCGTGCGGGGTACCTCGAGGTCGTCGCGAAGCCCCGCCCCGTCGTCGTCGTGCTCGACGACGTGCAGTGGGCCAGCCGATGTTTCTCGACCTCGCCGAGCATCTGCTCGATGGGTCAGCGACGCCCCGATGCTGCTCGTCGCGATCGCGCGGCCAGAGATGCGCGAGCTGCGCGGCGCGTTCACGTCGACCGGCCGGCGGGCGCGATCGACGTGATCGAGCTGGCGCTCTGCAGCCACGGGAGGCCGGGCCCTGGTCGGCCGCTGCTCGGCGTCTCCGATTCCCCGCGCCGCTGATCAGCCCGGATCCTCGATACGACCGAGGGCAACCCGCTGTTCCTCGGGGAGCTGCTCCGGATGCTGATCGAGGACGGCTCACTGCAACGCACGGCGACGGCTGGGTGGCGGTGCGGGGGTCCGACCGGTGACGGTCCCGCCCACCATCCAGGCCCTTCTGCGGCCCGCATCGAGCACCTGCAGGCGGACGAGCGCCGTCGTGGAGCGCGCCGCCGTGATCGGCCAGCAGTTTTACCGGGGCGCCGTGGCCGAGCTCGGGCGCCGGGCCGGTGAGCGCGGGATCGACGCCCACCTGGAGTGCTGCGGCGTAAGGACATGGTCGAGCCGGAGGGCACTACTGGATCGACGAGCCGGTCTATCGGTTCCACCACGCCCTGATCCGCGACGCCGCGTACCACCGTTGCTGAAGGAGCGGCCGGGCCGCGCTGCACGAGCGGTTCGCCGATTGGCTTCAGGCGAAGGTGCGGAGCTGCGAACTGCGTCGGCGAGGGCGGTCACGAGGAGGTGATCGCCTACCACCTCGAGCAGGCGCACGAGTACCGCCGCCAGCTCGGTCTGCTCGACGACGGTGGCCGTGCGCTCGGGCGCGCGGGCGCACGAGCTGCACTCCGCCGGGCCCGCGCGCTCGCACGGGAGGATCTGCCGCGGCAGCGAACCTGCTCGACGGGCGCGGGCCGAGACAGCGGCCGCCGTGCCGAGATCCTGTGGGGCCTGTGCCGAAGCGGTGTTGTCGGCCGGGCGACGTGGCGGCCACCGAAGCGATCGTCGAGCGCTGCCGCGCCGGCGGCGGCGAGGACCCGGTGATGGGCGCCCGCGTGGCGCTCGAGGGCCAGCTCGAGCATGCTGACCGGGGCCGGAAAAGTGGCCCGACCGACATGGGGTCCCGCGGCGGCGGACACGCTCGGCGCGCTCGGCGATCCATCGGCGAGGCGAAGGGCTATCACGTCGTCGCGGGCGCTACGCCCGGCTCGGCGCAAGTCGCGGCGGTCGAGTCGGCGCTCGACGATGCGCTCGCGGCGGCGCGCGAGGCCGGGACGCCCGCCGCACGACGGCGGTGCTGGCGGCCGCGCCTCGGGCCGCGCTGTGGGGACCGTCGCCGGTGCTCATCGCCAGCGGCCGCTGCCTCGACGTCGTCCGGATCCTGCGGATGAGCCCGGCAACCGCCACGTCGAGAGCGATCGCGCTGCGCTGCCAGGCGGTGTTCGAGGCGATGCGGGGCCGGCTCGACGCGGCGCGGGCGATGCTGGCCGCCGGCGCGGGCCAACGTGGAGGAGCTGGGACTGTCGCTCGAGCTTCAGGAGTCCCCGTCCATGGCGGGATCGTCGAGCTCCTGGCCGGAGACCCGGTGACCGCGGCGAGGTGCCTCGGGACCGCCGGGAGGGGTTCGAGGAACTCGGCGTGATGACCGGCGCCGCGCAGGCCGCGGCGCTGCTCGCCCGCGCGCTGGCCGAGCGCGGCGCGCGGAGCAGGCGATCGAGCAGACCGGTTCGCCGAGCAGCACGCCGGCGGCGAGCTGAAGACGGCGATCACGTGGTGCGGCGTGCGCGCGGACGCACTCGCGCGCTGGGCGACAGGACCAGGCGCTCGAGCTCGCGCGCCGGGCGGTGGAGCTCGCCGACCCGACCGACGCGCTCGCGGACAAGGCGGACGCATCGATCGCGCTCGCGAGGGTGGCTGCGGCCGGCGAGATGACCGACCAGCGGGACGGAGCGGCCCGCGCGCGCGGGAGCTGGTACGAGGCGAAGGGACACACCGCCGGCGCCGAGCGCGCAGCGCGGTTGACCGGCGAGCGGTCGCCTCCGCAGCCGGACCGCCGCCGAGCGGACGCCGGTGATCCTCGGCGATCGTCCTCCGGAGCGCTACTGGGCCGAGTACCAGCGCCTGTACGCCGCCCACGAGATCGACGCGTTGCTCCAGATGTACGTGGAGGACTGGGTCGTGACCGATCATCGAGCGCTCGGATGGGGGAACGCGCGTGGACGCGAGGCCGCCGAGGCGCTGCTGCGCTCGGTGCTCTCCACCTCCCCCAACCTCCGGCTCGAGGTCGATGACGTGCTCGCGTGCGACGAGCACGTGATCGCGATGCGCTACACCTGGCGCGGACGCGGGCTCAAGGCGGGCGAGGTCGCGCTCTCCGTCGGCGCCGTGACGGTGATCGAGGACGGGCTGTGGGTGAGCCTCGATCTGTACGAGCCCGACGACGACCGGGCGATGCTGGCCCGCTACGCCGAGCTCGGCGGTCACACCCGGACCCTCGGCGAGCGCCCGCCCGAGCGACTCGTGGCCGCGTTCATGCAGGCCATCGCCACCCACGACATCGGCGCGCTGCTCGATCTCCCGGCCGATGCGTGCCGAATCGTCGACCACGGCAAGCTCGGCTGGGAGCGACTCGGCGGCGAAGAGGACGCCCGGGCACTCGCCGCCTCGATCTTCTCGTCCTGGCCGGATCTGTCGTTCACGGTCGATGAGGTGATCTCCTGCGACGACACCGTGATCGCCCTGCGGGGCACCTGGCGCGACGCGGCGGCCGCGGGCCGTGGGGGCCTGCGCGTGGGGATGGCGTGGGCGCTCGAGTCGGGACGGGTGGCGAGCGTGGACATCTACGACGCCGACGACCGGGCCGCGATGGTGGCGCGCTACGCGGACCTCGGCGGCGGCGCCGGCGCGCTCGGCGACCTTCCGCTCGAGCGTCAGACGGCGGCCTGGCTGCGCCTGGTCGAGGTGCGGGACATCGAGGCGGTGCGCGGGTTCCTGGCCGAGGACATCATGGTCAGCGACCATCGCACGCTCGGGACCCCACTGGCCGAGGGACGCGACGCCGCGATCGCCCTGCTCGAGTCCGCCTCACAGGAGGGCGGCGAGCTGAGGTTCCGGGTGGCGAAGGTGCTCGCCTGCGACGAGCGGGCCCTGGCCTGCCACGGATCGCTGCTCATGCGCCCGGCGGGTGGCGCCGGCGACGAAGCGGAGCTGAGCATCGAGATGGCGGCCGTGCTCGCCGTCGAGCGCGGGCTGGTCGCGAGGATCGACGTCTACGAGGCGGATGACGTCAACGCGGTCCGCCGCTTCACCGAGCTCGCCGGCACGTCGACTCGGTCCTGACCGCCAGGCCGGGCGACCCTGGCCATCGGCCGGCTAACTCCGGGTCAGGCTCCCGTACGCGTCCGGGCCGGCGGGTGCGTCAGGAACGGGAACAGCTCCAGCCAGTCGCGGCGCTGGTCGAGGTCGAGGTCGGCGACCAGCACCGCGGGCTCGTCGCGCGGGGCCTGCACGAGCACGCGGCCGTACGGGTCGGAGATGAAGCTCGAGCCGTAGAAGGTGAGCGGCTCCTCGACCCCGATCCGGTTGACGGCGACCATGAACGTGCCGTTGGCGACGCCGTTGCCGACGATCACCTGCTGCCACAGCGGCTGGGTGTCGAAGTCCGGGTGGTCGGGCTCGGAGCCGATCGCCGTCGGGTAGATGAGCACCTCGGCGCCCGGCCAGCGAGTAGCCGCGGGCGAGCTCCGGGAACCACTGGTCCCAGCAGGTCGGGCAGCCGAGCTGCGCCTCGCCGCCGTGGGCCGGCAGCAGCGTGAGCGGGAACGGCCCTCGGTCGTCGGCCGGGCCGGGCCGGAAGTAGCGGTCCTCGTAGTAGCCGGCGGTGACGGGAATGTGCAGCTTGCGCGTGCGCGGACAGCAGCCGTCCGTCGGGGGCGACCACGATCGCGGTGTTGTAGCCCGAGCCCGTCGGGCCCGTCGGCGCGCTCGTAGAGCGAGGCGTGGACGTAGACCCCGATCTCGGCCGCGAGCCGGCGGCGAAGGCGCCGTCGGCCCGTCTCGAGATCCTCGGGCGCCGCGCCAACCGCGGCCGGGCCGTCGGGCGTGATCGCGAAGTACGGCGACAGCGTCAGCTCCTGCAGGCACACGAGCTCGCGCCCCCTCGCCGGCGGCCAGCCGGATCCCGGCGGCGAGCGCGTGCTCGTGCTCGTCGGGGTCGGGGTGCCAGCGCTCCTGCACCAGCCCCGACCCGCAGCGGCGCGCGCTCGCGCGGACGGGTGCGGGCCGGTGAGGCGGGCGGCGGGTATGCGGTCAGGAGCGCCGGTCGATCAGCCACTGGACCTCCTCGGATCTCGCGGTACCTGCTGGGTGATGCAGTGCGGGCCGCCGCCGCCGTAGGCGAGCACGGCGCCGGGCACGGCGAACGATCTCGCGGTCCCGGGTAGGCGCCGGCGATGATCCGCAGCGCATCGGCGTCGCTGTCGGCACCGGCCACGGGCACGATCACGGCGCCGTTGCAGATGTAGAGGTTGAGATAGCTCGCGGCGACGATCTCACCCGCCACCTCCGCGTAGGGCAGATACGGGAGCTCCAGCACCTCGATCCCGGCCGCCTCCAGGCGCCGGCGGTTCTCGTAGCAGTGGTCGTAGTTGGGGTTCTCGGGCTCGACCGTCTGCAGCAGCGCCTCACCGGGCGCGGTGAACGCCGCGATCAGGTCCACGTGACCGTCGGTGTCGCGGTCCTCGATCAGCCCCTGCCCGAGCCACACGATCCGCTCCACGCCGAGCTGGGCCTCGAGGACATCCTCGATCTGCTCGCGGGTGAGCTCGCCGGGTTGCGGCTCGGGATGGAGCAGGCACTGCTCGGTCGTGAGCAGCGACGCCGTCGCCGTCGCCGCAGATCGAGCCGCCCTCGAGCACGAGCGGCGCCTCGAGCACCGGATCGCCGAGGCGCTCGGCGATCAGCGCGCCGACAGCGGCATCGCGATCCCAGGGCGCGAACTTCTCGCCCCAGGCGTTGAAGCGGAAGTGGACCGCCACCCGGCGCCGCGCTCCGTCACGGACATAGATCGGCCCGCAGTCGCGCAGCCACGAGTCATCGAGCGGGAGCTCGACCACCTCGACGCCCGCGCCGCAGGCCGCCCGCGCCGCCGTGGCGTCGGCGCCCGCATTGGCGATCATCGTCACGGGCTCGAACGCCGCGATCGCATTGGCGACGGCGGCGTAGTCGCTGCGCGCCCGGGCGAAGGTCTCACGCCACAGCGAGAGCCGGCACGGCCACCCCATCACGGTCCGCTCGTGCGGCTCCCATTCGGCGGGTAGGCGCACGGGGTCGGCGACGGAGCTCATGGAGCGAGCTTAGGGCCTGATCCGTGGGCGCGCGCCCACGGCCGGGGCGATAGGCTGCGCCGGTGGACGAAGCCCGAGCACGAGAATTGCTGGCGCGTGAGCGCAGCCGGATCGAGGACGAGATCAAGCACCGACGCGGCCGATCCGAGGACAGCGACCTCTCCGACGTCGATCAGCACATGGCCGACGACGCCACCAACCTGTACGAGGACGAGCTCGACGAGGGCATCGTCGATCAGCTGCACGAGCAGCTCGCCGCCATCGAGCGCGCTGAGCAACGACTCCAGAACGGCACCTACGGCACGTCGATCGAGAGCGGCGAGGCAATCCCCGACGCCCGCCTCGAAGCGATGCCGTGGGCCGAGCGGACGGTCGAGGAGCAGACCCGCCTCGGTGGCTGAGGCCAGCGCCGGGAGCTGGGTGCCCGGGGCGGATGGGTCCGGATTCGGGATCGAGAACATCCCCTACGGCGTGGTGCGGCGCGGCGGCGGTGCGCCGCTGACGGCGATCAGGATCGGCGCGTTCGCACTCGACCTCGCGGCAGTGGCCGACGCCGGCCTGCTGACCGTTCCGGGACTCGATCCGAACGTCTTCTCCGCGCCGACCCTGAACGCGTTCCTGGCCCTGGGCCCGCGGGCCTGGTCGGCGGCGCGGGCGCGGTTGCGCGAGCTGCTGAGCAGCGGTACGACCGGCGCGATCGAGCCGCGCGAGCGGCTGCAACGGGCACTGGTCCCGCTTGACGACCTGACGCCGCTGCTGCCGGTGCGAGTCGGCGACTACGTCGACGGCTACGCGTCGATCGAGCACGCCACCAACGTCGGCCGGCTGTTCCGGTCCGACGCGGAGCCGCTGCCGCCGAACTGGCGTCATCTGCCGATCGCCTACCACGGTCGCGCCGGAACGCTGATCCCGTCGGGGTCCGAGGTGCCCCGGCCATGGGGACAGCGGCCGCCCGCCGACCCGGGCGGGCCGCCGAGCTTCGGACCCGAGCGACGGCTCGACTTCGAGCTCGAGCTCGGCTTCCTCACCGGCCCGGGCCCGGCGCGCGGCGAGCCGATCCCGGTGGACAGGGCGGCGGAGCACATCTTCGGCGTGGTGCTGGTCAACGACTGGAGCGCGCGGGAGATCCAGCGCTGGGAGTCCGCCCCGCTCGGTCCAAACCTGGGGAAGTCGTTCGCGACCTCGATCAGCTCCTGGATCGTCCCGCTCGAGGCGCTGCGCCCGGCGCGCGTCGCCGGCGTCGATCAGCGGCCGGAGCCACTCCCCTACCTGCGCACCGACGAGCCGTGGGCGCTCGATGTCGAGCTCGAGGCGGCGATCACGCCCCAGGCCTCGGGCGTGGAGACCCGCGTCACCGCGACCAATGCCCGCGGGCTGTACTGGAGCGCTCCACAGCAGCTCGCGCACGCCACCTCGGGCGGGGCGAGCGTCGCCGCCGGCGATCTGTTCGCGTCGGGCACGATCTCGGGCGCGAGGCCGGACAGCCTCGGCTGCCTGCTCGAGCGCACCCACGGCGGCCGCGATCAGATCCTGCTCGAGGACGGTTCCGCGCGCACCTTCCTCGAGGACGGAGACACCGTCACGATGCGCGGCTACTGCGAGCCGGCGAGGATCTCGTTCGGGGAGCTGACCGGCCGCGTGGTGGCGTCCTCGGGCCGGCCCATGCCGTCCTCGGAATGGTCCGGGTTCCAGGAGTAGGCGTAGCCCGGCCGCTCGTGCGCGCGCCACAGGGGCGTCAACCGTAGCGGCCGGAAGGTGTCCCACATGACCGCGAGCTCATCGGTCCGCGGCGCGCCCAGCGACTTCTCGACCGCCCCCGGCTGCGGCCCGTGCGGCAGCCCCGAGGGATGGAGCGTGATGCAGCCGACGTCGACGCCCTTGCGCGCGGCGTAGTCGCCCTCGGCGTAGAACATGACCTCCTCGGACTGGATGTTCGAGTGGTGGTAGGGCAGCGGCACGGCCTCCGGATCGAAGTCGAGCGGCCGCGGGGCGAACGTGCAGATCACGAAGCCCTGGCCCTGGAACGTCTGGTGGACCGGCGGCGGCAGGTGGAAGCGGCCGACCCGCGGCTCGAAGTCGGCCGCGTTGAACGCGTACGGGTACACATAGCCATCCCAGCCGACGACGTCGAACGGATGCCGGTCGAGCACGTAGTCCTGCGCGGCCCCGCGGATCCGCACCGTGAGCCGGTACTCCCCCGCCTCGTCGCGGGTCTCGAGCTCCGTCGGCGGGCGGAAGTCACGCTGGGAGTACGGGGCGTGCTCGAGCAGCTGGCCGTAGCGGTTGCGGTACCGGGACGGTGTCTCGATCTCGCCGGGGGTGTGAAAGCAGATCCAGAACTGCTCCGAGGAGTCGAGCTCGAACGTGTGTGTGGTGCCCCGCGGGATCACGAGGTAGTCCTTGGCGCCGAAGCTCACGTTGCCGAAGATCGTGCGCAGAACACCGCCGCCGCGATGGACGTAGAGGACCTCGTCGCCCTCGCCGTTCCGGTAGAAGCCGTCGGCCGGCTCGGTCGGCTTGGCGATCGACACCTCGAGCTCGTCGTTGAACATCAGCAGTTCTCGCCCGGTGATCGGATCGCCGCCGGGCGCGATCGCGTTCGCGTCGGCCAGGCGGTGGACATGGGCATCAGGCGCCCACTCCTCACGGGCCTGGCGCCGAAGCTCGCCGACGCCGGCGATCCGGCAGGGCGAGCTCCGGTGATAGAGGATCGACTCGTTGCCGGAGAACCCCTCGTAGCCCATCACCTCCTCGACCAGCAGCTGCCCGTCCTCACGGAACTGAGAGTGGCGCTTGGCCGGAAGCCGGCCGAGCGAGACATAGCGCATCAGAGGTTCCCCCGCTTGTCCTGCTCGCGCTCGATCGCCTCGAACAGCGCCTTGAAGTTCCCCTCGCCGAAGCCACGGGCCCCGTGGCGCTCGATGATCTCGAAGAAGATCGTCGGGCGGTCGCCGAGCGGCGCGGTGAACGTCTGCAAGAGATAGCCCTCGTCGTCGCGGTCGACCAGGATGCCGTGACGACGCAGATCCTCGAGTGACTCATCGATCTCGCCGACGCGGTCCGGAACCTCCTCGTAGTAGCTGTCGGGCGTCTGCAGGAACCGGATCCCGCGCGCGCGCAGCTCGCCGACCGTGCGGACGATGTCGTCGGTGGTGAGCGCGATGTGCTGGGCCCCCGGCCCCTCGTAGAACTCGAGGTACTCGTCGATCTGGGACTTGCGCCGGCCCTCGGCGGGCTCGTTGATCGGGAACTTGACGCGTCCGTCGCCGCTGGAGACGACCTTCGACATCAACGCCGAGTACTCGGTCGAGATCGCCTCGTCGGTGAAGTGGATCATCTCGGTCATCCCGAACACGCGCTCGTAGTAGGACACCCAATCGCCCATCGCTCCGAGCTCGACGTTGCCGACGATGTGGTCGATCCCCGAAACAAGGGCCGGTCCGCGCTCGCCGTCGGCCGCCGGCACGGCGAGGAAGCCCGGCATGAACGGGCCGTCGTAGCCGGAGCGGTCGACGAAGCGGTGGATCGTCTCCCCGTAGGCGGCGATGTCCGCCGTCCGCACCCGGCCGTGGTCGTCCTCGACGGTACGCGGCGCCGCGACGCTCGATGCTCCGCGGGCCGTGGCCTCGCGGTAGGCGTGATCGACGTCGGGGACCGACAGCGCGATCACCTTGACCCCGTCGCCGTGACGGGCGTGGTGGCCGGCGACCTCGCTCCCGGACCGCAGGGCGCCGGTCAGCACGATCCGCACCTCGCCCTGCGCGAGCACGCGCGACGTGTGCTCGCGGGCGCCGCTCTCGAGCCCGCTGTAGGCGATCTCGGTGAAGCCGTAGGCATGGCACAGGTAGTAGGCCGCCTGCGCGGCGTTGCCGACCCACAGCTCGACGTGATCGATGCCGTTGAGGGGCATGAAGTCCTGGTGCTGATCGGATACGGCGGTCGCTTGGGTGATGGCCATCGCGTTGGCTCCTGTTCGCTTGAGTCGGGGTCAGTGGGTCAGGCCGCGGTGCGCGTGCCGGCGCGCATCGCAGCGATCGAGTCGTCGTCGCAGCCGGCGAAGAAGCCGCCGGCGAGCTCCACCACCTGCTCGACGCAGTCCGCCAGATAGATGACGGGCTGATAGGCGGTGATGTCGTAGTCGGCGGTGCCCATCTCCACCAGGTCGAGCGGCCGGTGCGCCATCGCGCGGAACTCCTCGATCTCGCCGTAGCTCGAGAGGATCCCGGCGCCGTAGGCTCGGATCTCACCGTCCTCGACGACTGCTCCGAACTCGAGCGTGAACCAGAACACGCGGGACAGGAAGCGCAGGTTCTCGGGGTCGGCGAGGCGGCGGGAGGCGATGCCGGCGAGACGATGCAGCTCGCCGAAGGTCGGCGTGGCCAGTAGCTGGCCGTGACCGATGACCTCGTGGACGATGTCGGGCTCAGGCGTGTACAGCGGCACATCGGGATGGCGCACGTACTGGGTGGAGTGAAAGCGCCGGTCGGCCAGCGAGCCGTAGAACTCATCGAGCGCCACGAGACCGGCGGCGGGGACGTAGCTCCAGCCGCCCAGCGGTTGGAGCAGCCGGCTCACCTCATCGAGCCCCGGCACGCGGTCGGTGGGCAGGCCGAGGCGCTCTGTGGCCTCGCGGTACTCGATCACCGCGTAGCGCTCGTGCTTGGGCGCGAGCTCGCGGCAGACGGTCCGCCACACCTCGTGCTCGGCGTCGCTGTAGGCGATCACCGGCGCCGGCTCCCCCGGCCGCCAGGCCAGCGCTGCCGCCGCGATCTCGCTGCGCCGAGCGCGATACGCGGGATCGTTCGCACCGGGGTGGTCATGGGCGAGGTGAACGGTGACATCACCCGCCGCGTCCGTCGTCACCGGCGAATACAGCTGTGCCTCTTCGTACATCTCCCTCTCCCGAGCTCGACCAGAGCTCAGTGCAGCACCCAGGCCGACCGGTTACAAGTCGTCGCGCTTTGGCCGGTCAATCTGCTCAATCTGATAGATGTTCTCGCGTGATACTGGTCAAAATGACCAGCGACGTCGTCAACGAGCCGGAGGAAGAACGTGGCCATCGACACGCTTGACGCGCGCCTGATCGCAACCCTGCGCCGCAACCCACGCGTCGGCCTGCTCGAGGTCGCGCGTCAGCTCGGCGTCGCCCGCGGCACCGTCCAGGCCCGGCTGGCCAAGCTCGAGTCCACCGGGGTGATCACCGGGCACGGTCCCGAGATCGATCCGCACGCGCTCGGCTATCCGATCAGCGCCGTGGTCTTGATCGAGCTCGCGCAGGGGCAGCTCACCGAGGCGGTCAAGGTGCTCGAGCCGATCCCCGAGATCCTCGAGGCCGATGGCGTCAGCGGGCCCCAGGACCTGATCTGCCGCGTCGTCGCCCGGGACACCGAACACCTGCAGCAGGTGGTCAACGACCTGCTGCGCACGCCGGCGATCCGGCGCTGCACGAGCTACATCGTGCTCTCACGCCCGGTGCCGCCTCGCACCGGTCCGCTGGTGGCGTCGGCCGGCGGGCTCTGATCGCCGTGCTCGCCCGCGCTGAGCGGGCTCTCGGCCGCCCGAGTGGCCATCGCCTCGTCGGCCGCGCTCAGGTTCTGGGGGTGGTGGCAGGCGGCCATGTGGCCGCCTGGGTACTCCATCAGCGGCGGCTCGACGGTGGTGCAGATGGACGTGGCGTGCGGACAGCGGGTGTGGAAGCGACAACCGGACGGCGGCTGGATCGGGTTCGGGGGCTCCCCGCCGACGACGTCCCGTTCGCGAGCCCGGTTCTCGCGCGGGTCGGGGATCGGGATCGCGGCCAGCAGCGCCGACGTGTAGGGATGAATCGGCTTGTGGTAGAGCTCCTCGGCCGGCGAGACCTCCATGATCTTGCCGAGGTACATGACCGCGATCCGGTCGGAGACGTGGCGCACCACCGACAGGTCGTGGGCCACGAACACGTAGCTGAGGTCGAACTCCTCCTGCAGGTCGCCGAGCAGGTTGATGCCCCAAGCGGCCTCTGTCGTATCTGCACTTCCCCTCCTCCTGAAATTGCGAGTACGCACGGCCATTCCCATCGGTCAGGCGTTCCTAACCGGTCGGCAGGGTCCCTAACCGGGCGACAACCTCTGTTGTCAGCGGAGCTCTCATACGATGCGCGTGTGCCCTCGGCGCCAGACCCCAGCGGACAGGTTTCCGGTCCCGCCCCGGCGTCCGATGTCACGCGGCGCACTTGGCTGGCGGCCGAGCGGACCTGGCTGGCGTGGTGGCGTACCGGCATCGCGACCGGGGGGATCGCGCTCGCCGTCGGCCGTCTGCTGCCCAACGTGGTCGGCGGCGTCCGCTGGCCCTACCGCGTCCTCGGGCTCGGGTACGGACTGCTGTCCATCGTCCTGCTGCTGATCGGCGCGCAGCGACAGCGCCGCGGGTCCGAGGCCCTGCGCCGCGGGGAGTTCGAGGAGCTCCAGACGCCGCTGGTGAGCTGGCTGACCGCGGCCGGGATCGCGCTCGCCGTGGGCACGCTGCTGACGGTGCTGGCCGCGTTCTGAGGCCGCCGTCACCCGATCCGGGCGATGCCCGGAGCCCGAGGCGCGAGCATCGTCCAGCGCATGAAGACACTGCTCAACATCATCTGGCTCGTCCTCTGCGGCTTCTGGATGGCGATCCTCTACACGATCGCCGGGATCGTCATGTGCATCCTGATCATCACGATCCCGTTCGGTCTGCAGGCATTCAAGCTCGCGGGCTTCGTGCTGTGGCCGTTCGGGCGCACGGCCGTCCGCAAGGAGGGCGCCGGCGCCGGATCGCTGATCGGGAACATCATCTGGGTCGTGCTGGTCGGCTGGGAGCTGGCCATCGCGCATGTGGTCACCGCCGCCGCGCTGGCGATCACGATCATCGGGCTCCCGCTCGCGTGGGCGAACCTGAAGCTGATCCCCTTGTCGCTGTTCCCGTTCGGGCACACGGTCGTGCCGATCGACGAGGCCAGAGGCGGGGTCGCGTTCTCCTGACCTCCGGACTGCTCGTCCGGCGCTGGCAATCATCCCAACCGGGTGATGTTCCCCCGCTCGGGCTGGGTTCGAATACGCTCTCGGCACGCACGGCTACGCGAAAGGAGCAGGACATGGCCGCAGTTGAACCGAGCACGCATGAGGCGCTGTCGGCACTCTCGATCGGCGACGGAAACGCGCTCGCCGCGATGATCGGCATCCGCGAGGAGTATCAGGCAGGCACGGGGCTCGACTCCCGTACCTTCGCGCTGGTGAAGATCGCTGCACTGATCGCGATCGAGTCGCCGCCGGCCTCGTATGCGTGGCAGATCGCCAACGCGCTCGAGGAAGGCGCCACCCCGGAGGACATCCTCGGTGTGCTGCGCGCGGTCGCCCCACAGGTCGGCGGCCCGCGGGTCGTCTCCGCCGCGCCCGAGATCATGCTGGCTCTGGGCCTGGCGCTGCCCGAAGGCGTCGAGTAAGGAGGCGGGTGCCAGATGCCATTCATGCGACGCAGGCCCTTGCTCCGCGCCGCCGCCGTCGGCGGCGGGGCCTACATGGTCGGAAAGCACCACGCCCGGGCCCAGGACGAGCAGGCCGCCTACCAGGACGAGCAGGACCAGCGGATCAGCAACCTGGAGCAGCAGCCCCAGGCGGCAGCCGCGCCCGCAGCAGCGGCACCGGCGGCCGGCGGCATGTCCGAGGACACGATCAGCAAGCTCAAGCAGCTCGGCGATCTGCACAACGCCGGCGTGCTCACCGATGAGGAGTTCGCCGACCAGAAGCAGAAGCTGCTGGCCTGAGCAGTCACCCGGCGGCGAGCGCGGCGCTACGGCAGCACGGTGCTGAGCCTGGCCGTCGCGGTGGTGGCGATCGCGCTGCCGGACAGCCTGAACCCGTCGCTGATCGGGGCGGAGCTGTTCCTGGCGGCGCAACCGCACGCCGGGCGGCGGACGGTTGCCTTCACGCTGGCGGCGTTCAGCGTGACGCTCGTCGTCGGCATCGCGCTCACGGCGGGACTCGCCGACATCATCGTCTCGCTGCTGCCCAAGCCGGGCCGGACGCTGAAGTACTCGGCGGTGGCCGTGGGCGGCGCGGTGCTGGTGGCCGGAGGCGCCTTCGTGTGGCTGCGCCGCCGGACGCTGGCCCATCGTGATCGTCCCCGGGTGGAGCACGTGCGGGAATCGCACCAATCCGGCGCCGTGATGGGCGCCGGCATCGCCGGACTCGAGGTCCTCACGGCGTTTCCCTATTTCGCCGCCATCACCTTGATCGGCGGGTCGGAGGTGTCGGCTCCGGCGAAGCTGTCCCTGCTCATCCTGTATTGCCTCGTGTACACGTTGCCGCTGATCGCGATCGCGGTCGTGTGCGTGGCGATGGGACCGCGTGCCGATGAGCTGCTGCAGCCCGTCAACGACTGGGTGCGCGCCCGCTGGCCGTTCATCGTCGGCCCGCTGGCCGTGCTGATCGGAGTCGGCGTACTGGCCTACGGGATCGTCCAGCTGACCCGGTAGCGGCCTCAGCCGTGGCCGAAGGCCATCCGCTCCCCGGGGGCGAGGACGCACACGCGGGTCGCCGGCGCCACCTCGGCCACGCGCTTCGCGAACGCCTCCGCGGGGGCCTGCGGATGCAGGCCGCGTTGAGCCCCGATGGCCCGGAGCGTCCCCCAGTGGATCGGGACCGCGACGCGGGGGGCGATCCGCGTGACCGCCTCCGCGGCCCGGTCGGGGTCGAGGTGCCCCGCCGGAACACGCGGGCCCCAGCCCCAGATCGGCAGCGCGGCGACGTCGACCCTGCCGGCCAGGGCCGACATGCCGTCGTAGAGGTCGGTGTCGCCGGCGAAGTAGACGCTCGTCGGGCCATCGAGCAGGTAACCGAGCGCGGGCAGATGATCGCCCCACGGATAGCGTCGGCCGTCGTGCGCAGCGTGGAGCGCCTCGATCGCCACCCCTCCGATCGACACGCGCTCGCCCACGTCGAGCTCGCGCACGTCGGGCGCTCCGGCGCCCCGGACGGTGGCCGCGCACCCGCGCGGCACGATCACCGGACACGCGCCGGCCAGCCGCCGCAGCGACCCCGGGTCGAGGTGGTCGTGATGGGCGTGCGAGATCAGGATCGCGTCCAGCGGCTCGAGCGCAGCCGGTGCCGGCGCCGGCACCCGCCGGCGCACATGGAGGATGCCCGCACGCAGCAGCGGGTCCGTGAGCACGCGGATCCCGGCCAGCTCGATCAGGACCGTCGCGTGCCCGACGTAGGTCAAGCCGTCGGGTCCGCCCGTGTCGTCCGCCTCGCTGCGCAAGAGCTGTCGATTCGACCGTGTGCCGGCGTTCCGTGCATCACCCGATCCGCGTGATGCGCCCGCTTGCCCGACGCGCTTGAATACATGCGTGGAAGAGCGTCTGGATTCGCCCGCTCCCGGTCGGCGGCCGCCGTGGCACGAGGCGCTCGGCGCCACGCGATCGCTGGTCGAAACGGCGCTGCGGCCGGTGGCCGGCGTGGCCAAGCCGGTCCTGCGGCCGGCGGTCAACGGCGCGCTCGAGGTCCGGCGGGCGACGAGTCGCCGGCTGCTCGCGCTCGGCGAGGACACGGCCGTCGCCGTCGTCGACGCAGCCGTATTCGCACCGAGCACCGAGGATCTGATCAGCCGGACGCTCGACAGCCCGCGCTTCAACGAGCTGGTCGACAAGATCCTCGACAGCGAGGGAATCAAGCACCTGATCGCCAAGGTGATCGCCAGCCCACTGGTCGACGAGGTGATCCAGCGGCTGCTCGAGAGCGACGACCTGTGGTTGCTGGTCGACGAGATCGCCCGCAGCCCCTCCGTCACGCAGGCGATCAGCAGCCAGGGGACGAGCTTCGCCGGGCAGATGGTCGACGTCTTCCGGGCCCGGTCCTCGGTCGCCGACGACCGCGTCGAGACGGCCGCGCGGCGACTGGTGCGCCGGAACCCGCGAGTCGCCGCTCAGGCGGCGCACGCCGGCGGCGACGCCCCCGCAGCCGGAGTGGTCCCGCCCGCCCCCGAGCCGCTCCCCCTCGCGCCGGTGCAGCCGCCCGCCGCCCCCGAGCTGTCCCGCCCCGCCGAGATCCCGCCGGGGCCGTGATGGCCGAGCCGGTGCCGGGCGACGGGCTCGAGGCGGCGCCGAGCAACGCCGCGCAGCCGGCGCCGGCGCCGGCCGGCGGCATGGTGAGGAGGCCCGTCTACGCCGGCCTGGTCACGCGCGTGATCGCGTTCACGATCGATGCCGTGGTCATCAACGTGGTCGCGATCTGCGTGGCCGGCGCGGTGGCACTCGGGTTGTCGATCCTCTCGGTCACGCCCAAGCAGCACGGCCCGCTGGTGGCGATCGGGAGCGTCGTCTGGGTCGGCTGGATCATCGGCTACTTCGTGCTCTTCTGGTCCTCGACCGGGCAGACCCCGGGCAACCGGATCATGCGCATCCAGGTGCTGCGCTCCGACCTGCGCCGGATGCACGTCCTGCAGGCGGCGCGCCGGCTGCTCGGCCTGTTCCTCGCCGCCCTCCCGCTGGGACTGGGCTTCGTGCCGATCCTCTTCACCGATCGCCGGCGCGGGTTCCAGGACCGGTTCGGCGGCTCCGTGGTCGTGCTGACCGAGCTCCCGCCGGATCCCAGCAAGACGCTCGCGCCGCGCCTGGCCGGCGCGGACGTGGCCGCCAAGCGCTCCGCGAGTGCTAACGGGGCGGCGGGGGCCCTGGCCGCACAGGCGGCCGCTGCGGCTCAGCTGCAGGAGCAACAGGCGTGGCCGGTGCGGGACCCAGCTCCGTGACGGAGTCCTCGGGCGGGGTCCGCCACTCGCCCTGCAGCCGCCGGCGCCAGCCGGTGAGCAATCCGTGCACCCCAGCGGCGCCGATGATCGGCTCCTCGGGAACCGGCAGCTCGACCGGGTGGAGCACGAACGGCCGCGTCTGCGGCCCGCCGAGGCCACCGTGGAACGAGATCAGCTCCTCGAACGCGCAACCCTGGTCGAGGTCGGGGTCGTAGAAGCTGTTGATCATGATGTCGGCGACGTGGGGGAAGCCGTCGGTGCGCCGCAGGTGATCGGCCGCATTGGGCGAGAACACCGCCAGCGGGTCCTCACCCTCGACCCGCCCGTCGGCCAGATAATGGGTCCCGCCGGCGCCGACGGCGATCGGCCCGTGCTCGGAGGAGTGCATCAGCAGGAGGCCGATGTGGGGATGGGCGCGGAGCGCTCCGATCAGCTTGGGGTGGCGCTCATCGATCTCCTCGGCGGTGAGGCGCCGGTTCTCCTCCATCAGGTAGACGAGGCCGAGGTTGCCGGAGCCGAGGACGACCGCACGCGACCTGCTGGTGCCGTCCTCATCGCTCGATCCGCTGCGTCCCGTCGCCTCGTTGAAGGCCTGGCTGACCGCCTTGTCGTGCTCGTCGCCGGCGCCCATGCCCATCACATCGCCGCGTGAGAGCGAGCGCTCGACGAGCTCGTCGAGCCCGTAGCCGTTGCGCTGCAGGAACGTCATCCCCTGGGTCTGGCCATGATCGGAGAGGACCACGAGCTTGTACGGTCGCGGCGCGAACCGAGCCGCTTTCTCGATCCGCCCGAACTGTTTGTCGAGCTTGCGCAGGGCTTCGAGGGTGTCGACGCGCTCGAGGCCGGAGTGGTGGGCCACCTCGTCGTAGCTGGAGAACGTCGCGTAGACGGCCGGCCGGCCGCGCATCATGTCGGTGACGACGCCGAACACGATCAGGTCGCGCACGAGCACGCACAGCACGGCCCGCAGGTACGGGTAGCGGCCGCCGCGGTGCCCGCGCGGGATCACGTCGCGGCGACGCTGCCGGGCCGCGGCGGAATATTCGATGAACACCTCCCAGAAGAACAGCACGAGCTCACGGGTGACATTGAAGCCGTTGGCCAGGAAGGCGCGGTAGCCCGGGTTCGCCTTCTTGTCGGCGTCCATCCGGCTGACCGTGAGGATGACCTCGTCGGCCTCGCCGGAGAGCAGGTTGCCGCGGCTCGCTCCACCCCCGACCAACAGCCCCGCGCCCGTGGCGAGACGGCGCTCGATCTCGGCACAGTCGTCCGGCGCCGAGCAGGTCATCATCTTGCCGGTCTCCTTCTCGACCCACCGGAAGGCCGGGATGTCCTCGTTGGAGCCGAGCAGGATGCCGGCCTGGCTGGCTCCGGTCTGCGACGAGAGGTCGGTCTCCCACTCGACCATGCTGTGGCTGCCGTCGGCCAGCCACCGCGCCAGCACGGGCGTGTTCCCGTCGCGCATCGCGCGGCGCAGCACCGGCGCGGCGAGACCGTCGATCTCGAGGAAGATGATGCCCGGCACGTCCGTGCGGACTCGCTCGCCCTGCCGCTTGGCCACGCGCTGGATCACGCGCAGCGAGTACACGTCGTCGTCGTCGACGCCGAGGAACACCTGGAGCACCATGCCGGCCGCCGACATCACCAACGCGGCCAGCAGCGCCCAGCCGAACGAGTCCACCTTGAAGTCCTGCGGCGCCACGGCGGAGACGAGGAGCAGGATCAGCGCGTCGACGATCAGCACGGCGAAGAAGCCGAGGATCAACGTCAGCGGAAGGCGCAGCGACGCCACCAACGGGGGTAGCAGCGCGTTGAGGATCCCGATCAGAACCGCCGCCTCGAGCGCCCCGCGGAACGTCTTGACCGTCACCCCGGGCACGATCGCGGCGGCCACGAGCACGGCGACGGCCCCGACCAGCAGCGCCATCCCGAGACGCAGCGGCCGGAAGCGTGGCGCCTCCGGCGCCCACTTCACGGGCTCGGCGTAGGTGGATTCAGCCTCAGGCGTCATCGGTGAGGGCACGAGACCCCGGCGTCGGTGCGCGCTCGTCAGGGCCTCGTCTCAGTGTCATCAGGCGGCGGCCTCGCCGTGCAGCGCGGTCTGAAGCTCCTTCTCCGCGTCCTTGGACAGCGACGACTTCAGCACCGTGCCGCCGAACTTGCTCAGCGCGTCGACGGCCTTGTCGGGCGTGACCTTCTCGACGACGAGAAACAGGGCCGAGCTGCCGGGCGTGACCATGCCGCGCACCTGCTCCTGGAACTCCTTGTCGATACCCGCCTTCTCGACCTTGCCCATCAGCGCGCCGAGGCCGGCGCCGATCGCCAGTCCGAACACCGGCACGAAGAACAGGAGGCCGAACAGGAAGCCCCAGAACATGCCCCAGGTGGCTCCGGCGCCGACGGGATGATGGCTTGTGGTGACGTGGTACTTGCCATCCTGATCGCGGACGATGACGGCGACGGCGTCGGGCTGGATGATGAGGTCGTCGGTCAGGCGCGCGACCTCCTCGGCCGCGGCGCCGGCCGTGGCCGTGTCGTCATAGCCGATCGCAATCAGGTCAGCCATCCGTTCCTCCTGTCGGGCTCGGCGCGCCGTCTGCGGGCCGATGTCGGGCGACGGTAGGTCGTGGCCATGGCCCGAGCATCACCCGAACCGGATGATCCGCGCGGCTGAGCCGGTCCCCTTTTCGGTGTGACAAAAGGTGGTGTGCGCCTCCCGGCTACACAGTGGCGTACCACCTTGCCCGGCTGCGTCCGCGCGAGCAAGCTGTGATCGTGGCCAAGTTGACCAACCTGCGGGAGCGTCTGCCCGTCGGCAGCGTGGACCCGGTTGGCGTCGACTCCCCAGGGCCCGCCGCGAGCGACCCGGTCCCCGCGTTCAGAGCCGACCTCGTCCGCCGGCCGTCGCTCGTCGGTCGGCTGGCCGGCGCGAGTGACCGTCCGCTTGTCGTGATCACCGCTCCGGCCGGCTACGGCAAGACGGCGCTGCTGTCCGAATGGGCCGAGCAGGACTCGCGCCCGTTCGTGTGGTTCTCGCTCGAGCGCCGACATCGAGCGCCGGGATCGTTCGCGCAGCTGATCGCGAGCGCGACCGGCCCGCTGGCGCGATCGACGCCGTATGTGCTCGTCCTCGACGGCGCGCACGTGCTTCGCCCGCGCATGCTCCACGACACGATCGAGGGCCTGCTCGCGAACGTGGCCCCGGGCACGCAGGTCGTGCTGTCCGGCCGGCACGAGCCGCCGTTGGCACTGGGTCGGCTCCGGACCCGCCGGCAGCTGATCGAGCTCGGAGCCGATGACCTGGCGATGTCCCCCGGCGAGGCAGCGGCCCTGTTGCGCGCCACGGGACTCGAGTTGGAGTTCGCGACCGTGCAGCGTCTGCTGCGCACCACCGAGGGCTGGCCCGCCGGCCTCTACCTGGCCGCGCTGTCGCTGCTCGGCCAGGACGACACGGCCGAGGCGCTGGCGCGCTTCGGGGGCGAGGATCACCTCGTCGCCCAGTACCTGCAGGATGAGTTCCTGACCGACCTCTCGAGCGAGGCCCGGATGCTGCTGAGGAACGGGTCCGTGCTCGAGCAGCTCTCCGGCCCCGTGTGCGACGACGTGCTCGAGCGCGAGGGCTCCGACGCGCTGCTGGCCGAGCTGGCACGCGCGAATCTCCCGCTCGCTCCGCTTGACGCCGAGCACGGCGCCTATCGACTGCACGGCCTGCTGCGCGAGTCGCTGCAGGCCGAGCTGCGACGCACCGACCCACGCCTCTCACGGCGCCTGCACCGCCGGGCCAGCTCCTGGTATGCCAAGCACGATGAGATCGACCTGGCGATCGAGCACGCGGTCGCCGCCGACGATGCCAGACGCGCCGGCGAGCTCCTGTGGGCGCACCTGCCCCAGTACCTGGGTAGCGGGCGCAACGAGACCGTCCAGCGCCGGCTGTCCTGCTTCACGGTCGAGCAGATCGAAGGCTGCGCCGCGCTGGCCCTCGTGGCCGCCCACAGCCATCTCGCCGCCGGCGATGTGGACAGCGCCCGGCACTGGAGCCGGGTCGCCGGTGCCGCGATCGAGCGCGGTCCGGCTCGCGTCCACTCCGAGTCGCTGGCCGCCGGCATCGCGATCATCGATGCGTGGGCGGCGCGGCTGGGCGCCGCGGCGATGGCCGAGGACGCCGCCCGAGCCGCCGCGCTGCTGCCCGATCACAGCCCGTGGCGTGCGACCTGCTGCTTCCTGCTCGGGAGCGCGGACCTGTTGCAGGGCAACCGCCCGCAGGCCCGCCGACACTTCGAGGAAGGCGTCGACCGAGGGGCGGTCGTCGCTCCCGATGTCGCGGCTCGCTGCCTGGCCCAGCTCGCCAGCATCGCGATCGACGACGAGGAGTGGGACGGCGCCGAGGATCTCGCCGAGCGTGCGCTCAAGATGACCGAGCGCCACCACCTCGGCGACTCGCCGACCTCAGCGCTGGCGTTCGCCGTCTCGGCCGCCGTGGGCGCGCACGAGGGACTGATCGTCGAGGCCAAGCGGGACCTGCGCTGCTGCGGAGATCTGCTGCGCGAGCTCGATCGCTTCGCCCCCTGGTTCGGAGCGCAGACGCGGATCCTGCTCGCCCGCGCGGCGATGGCCCTGGCCGACGTGCAGGACGCCCGGGCCCGGCTCGCCGAAGCCTCGCGCCTGGCCCGCCGCACCCCCGACGTGGTCATCTTCCGCCAGTGGTTCGACGCGGCCTGGGACGAGGCCGACACCCGGGCCGAGACCGCACTGATCGGACCCTCCTCGCTGACCACAGCCGAGCTGCGGGTCCTGCGCTTCCTGCCCACGCACTACTCGTTCCGCGAGATCGCCCAGCGGCTGCACGTGTCCTCCAACACGGTCAAGACCCAGGTCCACGCCGTGTACCGGAAGCTCGATGCCTCCTCGCGCTCAGAGGCGGTCGCCAACGCCTCCCGCGCCGGACTGCTCGGGACCTAGGCGCCCGAGCATTTCCTGCCGAGCTCTGCGCGATGGACGGACACGTGAGCCAGTGGAGCAAGGAGGTCGTCGCGGTCGACCGCGCCGTCTACGCCGCCGTCGCCGGCACGCCCACGCCGGGCCTCGACACGGCGCTGCGCCGACTGTCGCAGGCCGCGAACTACTCGCGACTGTCGATCAGCGCAGCGGCCGGCCTGGCGCTGCTCGGCGGCCCCAGCGGCCGCCGCGCCGCTATGACCGGGCTGACCTCGGTCGCCGTCACCTCGGCGGTGATGAACCTGGCCGTCAAGCCCCTCGTGCGCCGGCCCCGCCCCGAGCGGGGCGAGCTCGTGCTCGAGGCCCGGCGCGTGCCGATGCCCACCTCGGCCTCGTTCCCCTCCGGACACTCGGCCGCCGCCTTCGCCTTCGCCACCGGCGTCGGCCACGTTCTTCCCTGGACCGCGGTGCCGCTCCGCGCGATCGGCGCACTCGTCGCCTACTCGCGCGTGCACACCGGCGTCCACTTCCCCGGCGACGTGGTGGCGGGCTCACTGCTCGGCGGCGCGATCGCGCAGGTGACGGCACGGGCGCTGGACCGGCGGATCGAGCGGCGGGTCGAGCGGCGGGTCGAGCGGCGGGCGGTAGCCGGCGCGGGTTGAGCGTGGGCGGCTGGGTCGCCAGGGGCCTGGGGCGGCGGGTTGGGCCGGGGTCGCCAGGGGCCGTGGGCGTGGTGGCCCCGGGATGAACCCGAGGGCATGGGAACGGCGGCTGGGGAAGAGGAGCGGGATGAACCTGAGGCAGCCGTGGGCCCCGGACACATCCATTTCGTAGCACTTCGATCGTCTGAGACGGGACGACGGAACGTTGTGGCGGTCAGGCAGCCGTAACGTTCCTCGGTGGTCGCATCAGCCGTCGAGATGCCACGGAATGGAGGTTGGCGCAGCCAGATCGAACCGCCCCAGGATCAGCCCGCCCCGGCACCACAGCCACCCCCTCTTCCCCAGCCAGGCCGTTGACTTTCACGTCCCGCGCGCGACGACAGGCCGGCCACCCGCCGGCCGCTACTCCGCCGGCCCGCCCAACCGCCCGGCCCGCTACTCCGCCGGCTTCGTCGGCTCCAGCACCTCGGTCGCCGCCGCGGACTCGTCGGCCGCCGGCGCCACCGGCGCCGCGGCTGCCGGCGGCGCCGCCGGCGCCACCGCCGGCGCCACCGCGTGCTCGGGTCCGTTCTGCACCGCGGCCTCGGAGACCACGGTCGCGGAGGAATCGCCGGCCCGCTTGTCCTTGCCCCGCCCGAACCACCCCTTGATCTCTGTCGAGGCGTCGCCGGCGTGGGCGTTGGGGAACTCCGCTCGGGTCTGGCGGCGGAGCATCTCGATGGCGAGGATCGCCAGCAGGATGATGAACAGGACCGGCAGGACGTTCCGGAACGCCGGCGTGGGGCCCCAGAGCAGGACGAGCAGCATCACGCCGGCGAGCACGCCGTAGGCGACGCCGGGGCGCTCACGCAGGTCGAAGGCCATGAGCCGGCGCAGCGCGGTGGCCGGGCGGGTCGTTCCGGCCACCCAGGCCGCGATCAGGATGATGATCCCGTAGGCCACCATCGCCACCGCGATGTCGCGGAGCAGACCGGTGCCGATCAACCACACCTGCTGAGCGGCGGGCTTATTGGCCTCGTTGGCCACGAGCGAGTCGACGACCCGGTTCTCGACGATGCGCCGGGCCAGGAGGACGACGAGGCCGAGGCCGATGAAGCACCAGCCGGTCCGCCTTAGGACGAGGCGGCGCCAACCGTGAGCCAGGTAGATGGCCAGCGCGAACAGCAGCAGCGGGATGATCGTGAACCACACGGCGAGGTGGCGGATCGCGCCGGCGATGTCCTGCACCTGCTTGAGCTGGTTGGAGCGCATGATCACGATCTGGCCGGTGTTGGTCGGCAGCGTGACGCCGAGCTTCGACTGGGCGGCGGCCGCGATCTGCGGGAGGGCCCCCTGGATCTGGGCCCGGGCGGCGGCGACCTGGGAGGTGAGGCCCACCTGCGCGGCGAGCTGGTCGACCAGCGTGCGCACGTTCAGGGTGACGGTTCCGTTGTTGGTCGAGACGACCTTGGTGCCGCCGTTGATGATCGTCAGCAGCTCCTTGGACGCCGCCCGATTGGCCTGCCGCCATGCATCCTGGACCTGCGGCAGCGTGAGCAGCCGTGGCGCGACCTGGCCGGCGAGCTGCTGCAGCCCGGCAGCGGCCGGGCCGGCGAGCGGCTGCAGCTGCGTGGGCAGAACCGTCTTCAGCTCGCTGGCCACATCGACGTTGGTGAACAGCGTGTGCACCATGTAGGCCGACAGGGCGGTCTGCACCTGCTTGTTCTCGAGCAGCTGCGAGCTGGTGTTGGTCCAGTTGTCGGTGTTCAGCGCCTGCCGATTGACGTAGACGGAGAAGATCCCGATCAGGCCGGTGATCACGGCCAGCGTGAGCAGCCCGGCCACGATCCAGCGGCGGGGATGCTTGGTGGCCGACGAGACCGTCGGCGGGGCAGCGGCGGTCGGTGCGTCGGCGGCGGGGGCGGCGTCGGGCATGACCTGATTACACACGCGCCCGCGGAGGAGCGCATCCCCCGGATGGGGTGAAAGGCGCCATTCAGACGTCCTGCTCGGAGAGGAAGATCAGCGCCGCCTTGACCCGACGGCTGACGTGCTCGGATTCCGCCGCCGGCAGACCGAGCTTGTAGAAGATCGAGTTGACGTGCTTCTCCACGGCGCGCTTGGTCAGCACGAGCGACTCGGCGATCGCGGTGTTGCTCTTGCCCTGGGCGATCATGGCCAGCAGCTCGTGCTCGCGCGGGGTGAGACCCTCCAGCGGCGAATGAGCCGCGCGGGTCCGGGCGCGCATGAGCACGTCGACGATCTTCGGGTCGAGCACCGACTCCCCGCGATCGATCGCCTCGATCGCCGCGATCAGCTCGCCGCGATGGCGGATCCGCTCCTTGAGCAGGTAGCCGCGACGGCTCGAGCCCGACTCCAGCAGCTGCTCGGCGTAGGCCGGGTCGGAGTACTGGCTCAGGACCAGGACGCCGATCCCTGGATGCGTGCGGCGCAGCCGCGCAGCGACGCGCAGGCCCTCGGGCCCTTCGAACTGCGGCATCCGGATCTCGGTCAGGATCACGCGCGGTTGCTCCTCCGCGATGGCCGACTCCAGCGTCGGCCAGTCGGCGCAGACGGCCACGATCTCGACGCGATCGTCATGACCAAGCATGTGCAGCAGGCTCTCGCGGATCAGATACGAGTCCTCCGCGATGGCCACCGTCACGGGCCCCACGGGCCCCGGGACGATGTCCCGCTCTACCTCAGTCAACGTCATGCGAGCTGGCACCTCCAAGGTGTATTGGTGCCTCCCACGCCGTGAGATCCGAGCCCGCTACGGAACTTGGATCTCGATTTACCCCGGCGGCACCTTACCGCGTTACTTGACGGATTGAGTATCGACTTGTATACGCGTGCCGCCATCCGCCCTGGCCCGGCTCGGGTCTCCGTAGAAACTACGGTCAGTGGACCCGGGGGAACTACGGCGCGGCTGTTCACGCCATATTCACACGCTCTTTCACCCGATCTGCATGATGCGCGCCGGGCGGTGATGCGGGGAAGCTACCTACCGATGCTCAATCCAGCACCGGAAGAGAACCTCAGGCTCGTGCGCTCGGAGGCGGACGACGGCAACCGGACACACGCGGGCAAGACGCCCCCGGTGCTGTCCTTCGGCGGCAAGCGCTGGCAGCTGATCGAGGTCGACGACGCCGACGACGCCGTGGCGGCGGTCGTGTTCGACCCGGATCTGGCCGCCGACAACGGATTCAGCCGGATCGTCACCGCGGCGGCCGAGATGGCCAGCGAGCGGCACCGGATGGAGGCCGAGCTGATCTCCTCACGCCGGCGGGCGTTCGTCGCCGCCGACCGCGAGCGCGAGCAGATCGCGCGCACCCTGCACGACGGCGCCCAGCAGATGCTGGTCGCGCTCCGGGTCAAGCTCGGCGAGGCGCACGACGCGATCATCGACGAGTGCCAGCACGGCGCACGGATGCTCGACGATCTCGACACCGACCTCGAGGCGGCCATCGACGACCTGCGTCAGCTCGCCCACGGTCTGCACCCGCAGCTGCTCGGCGATGTCGGATTGCCGGGGGCGCTGCGGGCCGAAGCGCGAGGGGCGGCGCTCCCCACCACGGTGAGCGCCAAGCGGATCGAGCGCTACCCCGCCGAGCTCGAGGCGGCGATCCACCACTGCTGCCACGAGGCGCTGCACAACGCCTGTCGTTACGCCGGCGACGGCGCGTTGGTGGCGATCCGGCTGTGGTCAGAGGACTGCGTGCTGCGCTTCGAGGTCGCCGACACCGGCCCGGGCTTCGATCCCACGGCCCCGTTCCCCGGGATCGGCCTCCAGAACATGCGCGACCGGATCGCCGCGGTCGGCGGCATTCTCTGGATCGACTCCTTCCCCGGCCGCGGGACGACGATCAGCGGCGCCGTGCCGGCGCGCGAGCTGGCGCGATGAGCCCGCGACCCGCATCACGCCGCGACGGGCGGCTCGGGACATCGGCTCTGGCCGCGGCTGCCGCGGTCGTGGTGATCGCGCTGGCGGGCTGCGGCAGCAGCAGCAAGCCGGCCTATTGCACCGATCGCACGAACCTGGAGAACTCGGTCAAGGGCCTGACCAGCCTCAACGTCTCGGGCGGGGTGAGCGGCCTGGAGGCGCAGCTGAAGAAGATCAAGAGCGATGCCGACACGCTGGTCAATTCGGCCAAGAGCGACTTCCCGACCGAGACGAGCGCGGTCAAATCCTCGATCGACTCGCTCTCGGGCGCGGTCACGGGGCTGACCTCGAGCCCATCCGCGGCCCAGATCGCGGCCATCGCCGTAGACGCCGGCAACGTCGTGAGCTCGGTCAAGAGCTTCACCGACGCCAGCAGCTCGAAGTGCAGTTGACCATGCGAAGGAGTGCGCGATGAACCGGCGACTCGCAGCCGTCGCCTCGATCCTGCTGATGGCGGCAGCGCTGGTCCTGGCCGTCGTCGTGGCCGTGCAGAGCTTCCCCCGCGGCCTGACCGTGCTGGCCTGCCTGATCCTCGGCGCCGGCGTGGGCTGGTGGGGATTCGTGCGCCGCGGCCCGGCGCGCGCCGTCGCGTTCGCCCTCGCCGCCGTACTGCTCATCGGCGCGATCGTGCTGATCATCGTCGAGAGTCATGTGCTCGCCGACATCGTGATCCTGGCGCTGTTCGCACTCTCACTCGGCGCCGCGGCCCGCGCGTTCACGACCAGGGCCGAGCTCCCGGTGGCGTCGAGGCCGAAGCAGGCGGTCCTGTTCTACAACCCCAAGTCGGGCGGAGGCAAGGCGGAGCGGTTCAAGGTCGCCGACGAGGCTCGGGCGCGCGGTGTCGAGCCGATCCAGCTCCAGCTCGGGGAGGATCTGGAGGCGCTGGTGCGGGCGGCGATCGATCGTGGCGCCGACGCCGTCGGGATGGCCGGCGGCGACGGGTCGCAGGCCGTCGTGGCCACCGTCGCAGCGGAACTCGGTCTGCCCTACGTGTGCATCCCCGCCGGAACCCGCAATCACTTCGCCCTCGACCTCGGCGTCGACCGCGATGATGTCGTCGGCGCGCTCGACGCCTTCACGGAGGGCCGCGAGCGGGTCGTCGACCTCGCCGAGGTCAACGGACGGGTGTTCGTCAACAACGTCTCGCTCGGCGTCTACGCGGAGGCGGTCCAGAGCTCGGGCTATCGCGATGCCAAGCTGAGGACGATCGCCGAGACGGTGCCGAACGTGCTCGGGCCCCAGGGCGACGGCCTCGACCTGCACTGGACCGGCCCGGATGGGAGGACTCAGTCGACGAACGCCGTCGTGCTGGTGTCCAACGACCCCTACCGGCTCGGCCGCGCGCTCGGCTCGGGCACCCGGCCACGGCTTGACGCCGGCGTGCTCGGGATCGCCGTGGCCGGGGCAAGCGACGCATCGGGTCAACGGTTGCACGGGATCGAGGAATGGTCGGCGCCGACCTTCGAGGTCTCCTCCGAGCAGCCGATCGCCGCGGGAATCGACGGTGAGGCGGCGCGTCTCGATCCGCCGCTCAAGTTCGTCAGCCGACCGCGCGTCCTGCGCGTCCGCATCGCGCCCCAGCATCCGGGCGCCTCGCCGTCGGCCGCGCTGCCCGAGGATCCCTGGCACGGCGTGACGGGGATCGTCCGCGTGGCGCTCCGGGGATCGCCGTAGCCGCGCACGCGGGCCCATGACCTGGGCGCTGAGCATCACGGCCGTGGCCGTATTGGGGGTCGCATTGGTCTCCCGCCGGCTCGCGGGTACGCCGATCACTCCGGCGATGGTGTTCGTGGCCATCGGCGTGGTCGCCGGACCGCTCGTGCTCGGAGACATCACCACGCCCCCCCAGGGCCACACGGTGCGCACGTTGGCCGAGGCCACGCTCGCCGTCGTGCTGTTCTCCGACGCCGCGCGCATCAACCTGCGGGCACTCCGTCACCAGGCCTCGGTGCCGTTGCGACTGCTCGGGATCGGACTCCCGCTCACGATCGTCCTCGGAGCGCTGCTCGCGCTGGCGCTGTTCGGGACGCTGTCGCTGAGCGATGCGCTGATCCTCGGCGTGGTGCTGGCGCCGACCGACGCCGGCCTCGGCCAGGCCGTGGTCACCGACCGGCGCCTGCCCGACACGGTGCGCCAGTCGCTGAACGTCGAGAGCGGGCTCAACGACGGCGTGTGCGTGCCGCTGCTGCTGATCGCGCTGGCGGCGGCCTCGGGCGCCGCGGCCCACCCCGGCACGGTCGTCGCCGAAGAGATCGGCTGGGGGCTCGCCGCCGGGGTCGCGGTCGGTGTCCTCTGCGCCCTGCTCACCAACGTGGCCCGCCGCCGGGACCTGATCGGAGGCGCGTGGCTTCAGGTGATTCCGGTCGCCGCCGCCGCGCTCGCGTTCGGGACCGCCGACGCGCTCCACGGCTCGGGCTTCATCGCGGCCTTCGTGGCCGGGATGCTGTTCGGCAACCTGCTGCACGGCGATACGGGCGAGGTGACGGTCTTCGCCGAGGAGACGGGCGCGCTGCTCGATGGGGTCACCTTCCTGATCTTCGGCGCCGTGCTGCTCGGCCCCACGCTCGAGCACGTGAGCTGGCAGATGGTCCTGTACGCCGCGCTCAGCCTCACCGTCGTTCGGATGGCTCCGGTCGCGCTCGCGCTCGTGGGAACCCATGCCCGCGCCCCGACGGTGGCGCTGTTGGGCTGGTTCGGCCCTCGCGGGCTGGCCTCGATCGTGTTCGCGGTGATCGTGCAGGACTCCGAGCTGGCCCACGTGGCGCCGATCGTCGCCACCACCTATGTGGCCGTGGGGATGTCGGTCCTGGTGCACGGACTCTCGGCCGCGCCGGCGGTCGACCGCTACGTGCACTGGTACGCGGAGCAGACGCCGGGCCGGCCAGCGTCGATGGAGAGCGCGTCCGCGCCCGAGCTTCGGGCGCGCGGATCAGCGGCTCACGCCGCCGCCGCCCGGTCCGAGGCGGCGGCGTGAGTGAGTGCGGTCAGGACGAGGAGACCGACTTCTCCGCGCTCTTGAGCTCCGCGGCCAGAGCGTCAGCCTGCATGTCGGTCGCCTTGGAGACGATCCGGTTGGCCGTCTTGATGTTCTGCGCGATCTGATCGGCCATGTTCGTCGCGTAGACGGCGATCAGACCGGCCTGGCCGTCGTCGAGGACCTGTCCGACCTCCTTGAGGTCGTCGCGCTCCATGCCACCGCTGGCGTGACCCGAGACGGCGCCGATGGCCGCTCCGGCGCCGCCGCCGACGGCGAGCGCTCCGAGGATCCCGACGGGCGGGAACAACGCCGCCACGACACCGGCGGCGAGGCCCCAGCCCATGCCCACGGCCGCGCCGTGACGGGTCGGCTGCTCGTGCTTCTTGACGATGTGGACCTTGCCCTCGTCGTCCTTCTCGATCACGGCGGCGTCGAAGTCATCGGAGGTCTTGACGGCGTAGTACAGCTGCTTGATCGCCTCGTAGTCGGCGATTGCGTCGTCGACGTTCTCGTACGACGCCGCAACGACGTACAGGGTGTCTGCTTCATCAGCCATGGGGATCTCCTTTTCGTTGTCAGGGGAGAGCTGGCGGCTCAGCGCCGCCGGGCCACACGCCGGCTGGTGCGACGGGCGACTCTGCGAGTGGCGAACATGGGGTTCTCCTTGTCTGCGGTGTGAGGACTGTCAGTCGGGGGCGCCGCCGACGGCCTCGAGCTCGGCGGCCTCCTCGGCGGTGGCGAGTCCGATCTCGACCAGGTCGAGCGGGCTGATGAAGGCATCGCCGATGCGGAAGCCTCCAGCCTTGGCGACGGCGTCGCGCAGCGGCACGGCCCAGTGATGCTCGAGCAGGATCACGGCGGCGGCGGAGTCGTTGGGGATCTCCTCGACAACGTCCCAGGCCTCCTCGTCCGTGAGGATCGAGGCGCCCTCGGCGGCGCTCTCGGCGCCGAGCACGGCTCCGGTCTCCATGCCCTCCTCACCGTCGAACCCGAGCCCGATCAGCGCGCCGACCTTGCTGCCCAGCTCGATCGCCTCGTCGGTCGTGAGGTTGCTCAGATGCGCGACCTCGATCTCGCCGTTGGCATCCTTGTGCACGGCAAGCGCGTCGATCACGCGGACCTGGTCGGAGGCGCGCAGGCGCTCGAGCTCCTCGATGATCTCGCCGTGGAAATCCGGGTGCTTGAAGCCGATCACGATCAGCTGCACCGGTCCTATGGCCATGGGCTTTCCTCTCGCTTCGTGGACACTGACTCTCAGCATCCGGCCGCCGCGAGGCGGGGGCATCATCCTGATCGGGTGAAGCCGGTGATCGCGAGGATCAGGTCCGGTCGAGGCCCGGCGGGACGACGTTGCCCTCGTCGATGTCCTTGGCGAGCCTGGCTTTCTCCGTGAGCTCGCCGGGCTCGAGCACGCCGGAGCCGGCCGCGTGCGAGATCGCGTCGCCGCCGCGGCCGCGCAGGATGACCGCGCAGCCGACGGCGATCGCCGCGCCGGCCAGTGGTCCGGCGACGTAGACCCAGTAGGCGGTCCAGTCGCCGCTGACCAGCGCGGGACCGAACGAGCGGGCCGGATTCATCGAGGTGCCGCTCACCGGCGCCGACCACAGGCCGGCGAGAGCGATGTAGCCGCCGACCCCGAGCGCGCCGATCGCACCGACGTTCTGCGCCGCCGACGCCGTCCCCAGAATCACGCTCAACAGCCCCGCGGTGAGCACGACCTCCATCAGGAACGCCTGCCAATCCCTATAGCCCGGACCCGGCAACGTCGCCCCCAGGTGCTCGACGTTGCCGAACACGGCCAACAGGAACAGACACGCCAGCGTGGCGCCCAAGAGCTGCACGATGATGTAGCCGGGCACCCGCTTCCACGGGAAGTCGCCGCGGACCGCAAACGCCAGCGACACACCCGGGTTCAAATGGGCACCCGAGATGCCGCCCATGAACAGGATGATCCCGAGCACCATCAGCCCCGGTGCGACCACCGCCGCCGCCAGGCTGATCTGCCCCTTGGCGTGCAGGATCCCGCCGCCGGCCGCGACGAGGACGAGGAAGAACGTTCCCAGCAGCTCTGAGAACAGGCGCCGGTACTCGAGCTTCGGGTCATCGAAGTCCTTCCGATCCCCGAACTCCAGCATCAGCATATGGTTCGCTCGCGGCGCGTCCTGCATCAGATGCCGCGGAAGCTCAGCGTCGGGCATCGCGCAAAGCTTTCACATGGGCGATCGCGCGTCGTCATCCCAATCAGGTGATGCCGCATCCCGCGTGCTGCCGCAACAGTGGTCCATGAGCATGGCCGACCCGTCTGGAAGGATCGTGTCGTGAGCGTCGAGAGCGCAGAGACCGCCGGCGAGGTCAAGGCCTCGGACGAGGCCAGCTTCCGCTACGGGATCGTCTTCCTGCTGACGTTCGGGCTGGTCGTGTTCACGATCGCCGCACCGGCGGGCGACTGGTCACGCGCGGTTGCCCTCGTGATCGAGGGTGCAGCACTGGTCGTCGCAGTGTCCACCGCGCGCGAGCAGAAGCGGACGACGCGCCGCCGCGAGGCCGTCGGCGTCGGCATCGTGGTCACCCTCGTCGTGCTCGGCATCGCGGTCGGCGACATCCCCAAGTACGTCAGCGCCGCGACGATCGCGCTGGCCACCGCGGCGATCCCGATCGTCATCAGCCGGGGCACCGTGCGCCTGATGAGCTCGCGTGGCGTGACGATCCAGGCGGTGGCCGGTGCGCTGGCGATCTACCTCTCGATCGGCCTGCTGTTCGCGTGGACGATCGCCTTCATCGCCCAGGTCGACACGAGCACGTACTACTTCGCCCAGCACACCAGCGGCGACTCGAGCATCTGGGTCTACTACAGCTTCACGGTGCTGACCACGACGGGCTTCGGCGACTACTCGGCCGCATATCCGGTCGGCCACGCGCTGGCGGTGATCGAGGAGCTCACCGGGCAGCTGTACCTGGTCACCGTGATCGGACTGCTGATCGGCAACTTCGTCGGCAGCCAGCAGGCCCGGCGCGATCGCAAGGCGGAATCGCACTAGGCTAGCCCCGACCGACCGCCACTCCGAAGGAGACACTCATGGGCAATCTGATCGGCACATCGACCGCCGAGATCGACGCTCCGCTCGACTCGGTCTGGGCGATCGTGGAGAACGTGGAGCGGGCCCCCGACTGGCAGGGCGGGATGAAGGGCCTGACGGCGCTCGACCGCGACGATCAGGGTCGCGCGCTGCGCTGCGAGGTCTCGACCGACATGAAGGTCCGCACCGTCAAGACGATCGTCCGCTTCAACTACGACGCGGCTCCCGCCACGCTGAGCTGGTCGCAGGAGAAGGGCGACCTGAAGTCGGTCGACGGCAGCTGGGAGCTCGAGGACCTCGGCGACGGCCGCACCCGGGCGACGTACCGCATCGAGGCCGACCTCGGCCGGATCCTCGGCGCACTCATCCGCGGGCCGGTGGAGGGAGCGATCCGCGACATGCTGGCCGGCGCCCGAGCGGGTGAGCTCAAGCAGACGGTCGAGGGCGCCTGACGGGACCGACATGCTTTATTAAGGGCCATCCATGGCCCACATCATCGGCACCGACCAGAACCCCCTCCGCGTCGCGATCATCGGATCCGGGCCGTCCGGCTTCTACGCCGCCGGGCACATCCTGAGCCCCAAGGCTCACCCCGGGCTCGTCGCCGAGGTCGACATGTTCGATCGCCTCCCCACCCCGTGGGGACTGGTGCGCGGGGGCGTGGCCCCGGACCACCCGAACATCAAGGCCGTCTCGCGGGTGTACGAGAAGACGGCTGCCCGTCCGGGCTTCCGCTTCTTCGGCAACGTCGAGTTCGGGCGCGACATCTTCCACGAGGACCTCGTCTCGCGCTACCACGCGGTCATCTACGCCGTCGGCGCCGAGGCCGACAGGCGGATGGGCATCCCAGGCGAGGACTTGCCCGGGAGCGTGGCGGCGACGGAGTTCGTGGCCTGGTACAACGGCCATCCTGATTACCACCACCTCGAGTTCGATCTCTCGGCCCGGCGGGCGGTGGTGATCGGGAACGGGAACGTGGCCATGGATGTCGCCCGGATGCTCGCGCTCACCCCGGCAGAGCTCGAGCGCACCGATGTCGCCGATCACGCGCTCGAGGCGCTCCGCGAGTCGGCGATCGAGGAGATCCTGCTGCTCGGGCGACGCGGGCCGGCTCAGGCGGCGTTCACGAACCCGGAGCTGCTCGAGCTCGGCGAGATGGTCGACGCCGACGTGCTCGTGGATCCGCGCGACGTGGTCCTCGACGAGCACAGCGCCGCCTCGATCGAAGGTGAGGGCGCCCTCACCGCGCGCAAGAACGTGGAGATCCTCACGCGCTACTCGGCCGCCCAGGCTGAGGGCAAGCGCCGCCGGATCGTGCTCCGCTTTCTCCTCTCCCCCGTGGCCGTGCACGGCGAGGACCGCGTGCAGGGCATCGAGGTCGTCCACAACCAGCTCCATCCCCACGAGAGCGGGGGCCTTCGGGCGCGAGCGACCGACCGGAGGGAGACGATCGAGGCGGGCATCGTGTTCCGCTCGATCGGCTACCGCGGCGTGCCGCTCCCCGGCGTCCCGTTCGACGAGCTGCTCGCCACGATCCCCAACCGCGAGGGCCGCGTCGTCGGCCCCGACGGTGCGAACGTCCGCGGTGAATACACGGTCGGTTGGATCAAACGTGGGCCGAGCGGCGTGATCGGGACCAACAAGAAGGACGCCAACGAGACCGTCGACCGGCTGCTCGAGGATGTCGCCGCCGGAGCCCTGATCGAGCCCGCCGATCCCGCCCCACAGTCCGTCGAGGCCCTGCTCGACGAGCGCCGTCCGGACCACGTGACCTATTCGGGATGGCAGGCGATCGATGCACTCGAGCGCACGACGGGCGAGCCGCACGGCCGTCCTCGGGTGAAGCTGGCCAGCTTCGAGCAGCTGCTCGCGGCGGCCCGCGAGACGATCAGGTCCTGACTCAGGGAACCGGATTCAGCGGCGTCACCGGCGCCGGCGTAACACCGTCGAGCCCGTTCAGCTCCCGGGCCGCCCCGACGACGTCGCCCCGGTTGTAGTAGTCGGTCAGGACGATATTGGGGACCTTGCCGCGCTGCGCGACGCACTGCCGGGCGCGCGCGAGGAGGAAGTCGCGCTGGACCAGCGGCACGTTCGGCTTTGGGCGGGGCGGGAAGATGTCGGCCCAGTTGTTCATCATCAGCAGGGGGTTCGTCCTGGCGCCCCGGTTGAGCTTGCAGGTGAACTGGTCCGGCTTGACGGCTCCGAGCGGCGTGTCCTGGATCCAACTGAACCCGGGCATATCCCACGCGTAGGCGCCGCTGACCGGGTTCTGGGCGAACACGAGCACGTTGCGGCCCGAGCGGATCAGCTCGCCGAGCGTCGGCAGCGGGCGGCCACGCTGAAGCGTCTCCAGGTGCGAGAGGAGGCCGGCGCGCTTGAACACGCTCTGCAGGTCGCGCTCGTCGACGTAATCCTCGTCGAACAGGATCACCACCTGGCCGGGGTTCAGCTCCATGAAGGTGCGGATCACGCCGAGGAAGTCGACCATCTTCGTCCCGCCGAGCTCGCACAGCGTGTGGCAGAGCCAGATGTCGTGCTTCCCTTTCAGCGACCCCAGGCCGACCGCCTGGCCGAGTCGCTGCAGCGCCTCGCGGGCCTGCGGGGTGAGCTTCTCCGCGACGCGGTTGACGCGGGCGCCCTCCGCCTTGATGTCGGTTCTGACGTGCCCGGCGGCGTCCTGGATCCCGTAGTGGGTGGAGATCTTGAACGCCCTGATCCCGTCCTCGAGCTGCTGCCCGATCGCCCGGTCCTGGTTGGCGATGTACCACCCCGGTGAATCGGCGGCCGACATCGCGTTGTGGGTGCCGGCGAAGACGACCTGGTCCAGGCGGCGCGAGCAGAGCTGGGTGTACCCGTTGCAGGTCTGGATCGCGCTGGCGTGCACGGTCGGCGCGCGTCCACCGAGCGCGAATACGACCCCCAGCCCGACCGTCAGCGCGAGGACCGTCACCACGGCCGCCGCGAGCCGGCGGCGGCGCCGGCCGGAGCGCAGGCCGGCGATGCGGGGGGTCGCGGGCTCGATTCCGGTCAGGAGCTCTCCGATCGCCACATACAGGACCAGGACGCCGGCGGCGACGACGATCACCCGGAGCACCCACATCGGCTCGAGGATCAGCACGAGTCCGGCCACGATCCCCGCCCCGCCCCGGACGGCACGCTGCGCCGGCGTGGAGGGCGCTCGCACCAGGCGGCGCAGCCGGGCCAGCCCGGCGGCCCCCGAATAGGGAGCCAGAAGCGACGCCGACGCGGCAGCCACGGTCCAGGCCACGGCTCCGGTGAGGAGGATCCAGGTCATCAGGTCGCCCAGGAACGCGCCCCACAGCACACCCACGGCCCCCCGCACGTCCGCATTGCTCAGCTCCTGCGTTCCATAGACGTGCGAGCCGACGTAGACCCGCAGCAGCTCGAGCACGATCGCGGCGATCACGGCGGCGGTCCCGAACGCGATCCCCAGGCGGGTGATCGCGGTCCGCCGGCGCGGCGCCACGATAATCGCGGCCGCCACCAGCGCCACGGCGAGGAGCGGCAGGACGATGCCGAGCACCCGAACCCGGTCGGCGAACCTCAGTGTCGCCGTGGCGAAGCTTCGCCGTCGCAAGGTCAGGAGGACCGCATGGGTCTGGGGCGGGATGTACTTGACGAGGTTCGGGGCCAGCCGCTGCAAGGCCGAGGTGACGACGGTGCCCGCGTCGGCGATGTCGAACGCGGCGTTCGTGGGCGCCCGTTCGAACAGCAGCCGGTGCCCGTGCTGGGCGGCGACCCGCGCCAGGGCGGCGAACGGCTCTGACGCCACGATCGAGTCGACCACGGACTGGAGCACCGGCCGCGCGGCCACGAGATCCTGGGAGCTGCGCTCCACCAGCTGAACGACGATCTCCCGCGCAACCACCCGCCGCATCTCGGGCTCTTGCACCGCGGCCACGGCACGGTCGGCGAAGGCGCCGGTATCGACGATCTCGTCGCGCAGGTAGAGGGTCACACCACCTGCGAGCGCAGCCACGGTGGCCAGGACGATCAGGACCATGCTGACGGCGCCGCGTCCACTCACGCGGGCGGCCCTCGGCGACGGCTGCTCGGCGCTGCTGACCGCCAGGTCACTCATCGTCGCCGGCGTGGCCCTGGACGATGTCTGGAGCGGGCGTCTCCACCCCCACCGGCGCCTGGAGGGCCGCCGGCACGGGCACCACCGGCGCTCCCGCGACGGCGTCAGCCAGGCGCCGCCGGCGCGCGCGGAGCCGGTCGAAGCGGGCCTGCGAGCGCTCGCGCTTGCGCCCGCCGGGCGGGTAGAAGCGCCGCGCCCAGGCCGAGTCGGGCGCCGCGAGACGGATCGCCCCCACGAGTGAGACGGGGGGGATGAAGATGCCGACGAGGCCGAGGAACAGCTTGCCCTTGACGATCGTGATCGACGCCAGCAGGATGTCGAGGCCGACGGTGAGCACCAAGGTCTCCACCGACGCACCGCCGTTGTGAAGATCGAACGGGGCGATGCCGAGGACGAGCAGGGCGCCGATCAGCGCCGCGACGATCACCGCATCGAGCGACGAGCGTCCCTCCTCGGCCCAGTAGACGTCGCGCAGGTGAATCCATAATGCGAACTCGTCCAGGGTCAGCCCGGCCCCGACGCCGAACAGGGCGGCCAGGATCTCCGTCCACGGGCTCACCGGCCGAGTGACGAACCCGAGGAAGCCGGTCAGCATCAGCAGCACGATTCCCCACACGAGGTGGTGCAGATGAAGACCGCCGCTGGTCGTCACGCTTCCCGGCCACCACGTGACCTTCGGGCTGCGCATCAGCCGAGCGCTCGTGCGGATGAACAGAAACGTGATCAGGAACGCGGCCAGCAGCACGAAACCGGCTCGCTGCTCGCGACCGTCCAGGAAATGGGCCGAGAGCTGGTATCTGAAGGTCACGCTGCCATCCGGTTCCGTTTGCCCCTGCGCGGCATGGTACGACGCCCCGGCGCGCTCCCCGGCCGTGGGTCCGGGGAGCGCCGGTCGGGAACGGTGCTGCTCGTGTCCCTAGTGGCTGAAGTGGAAGATGAAGTCGTACTCCGTGCCACCGTTACGCGAGTTGAGCTCCATCCGGCCGCGGGCCGAGCTGTAGGCACCCGTCCCGCCGGTGATCGCCAGCACGCTGTTCTTGGTGTCGTAGTACGGCCCTTCCACGGTCACCTGCCCCTCGGGGAGGAAGGTGGTCCAGGTGCACTCCCAGCTGCCGTCAGCCGGAGCGATCCGGATGCAACTGCCCTGATCGTGGCCGACCGGGGTGGTGTCGGTCGGGTCGAAGACCTGATTGTGGAAGGTGAGCAGGTTGCCGGTCTTGTCCGCCGAACCGCCGCCCGGGTAGACGACCGTGTCGGTCACCGCGTGCTCGATCACGTGCACCCTGCTGCCGTTGGTGCCGGCCTGCCCGTGGCGCTCGCGCTTGGCGGTCGCGCTGCCGGACACGGCGAGCAGACCGATCACCACCAACGCTGCTGCCGTCAATACGCCGACGGTCATACGGCTGCGGCCGCTGACGTGAAAACGCCCTTGCTCTCTCATGCCGAAGCACTCCTCTCGTTGCTGCGGTCGTCGTACCCTGCGCCGCACGCATCGAAGGAACCACGGCAGCCGACTCGGAAGCAACCTGCTCCCCCCCATACGCGCGGTGCTGTCTTACCACGATCGACGTGGGCACACAAGACGCGCGCCGGCGGATGCCGGGCGGCCGAGGCCGCTCAGGCGGCGCTGGCCAGCAGCTCGCGGTCGGCCTCGAGCAGCTTGCGCAGACGGGGCCGCAGCTCGCCGTGGATCTGGCAGACGCGGCTGGCCGAGACACCGAGCACCTCGCCGATCTCGGGCAGCGTGAGGTCGTTGAGGTAATAGAGCACCGCGACCTGGCGATCGCGGGCGGGCAGGTGATCGAATGCCTGCTGCATGCGGAACTGAGCATCACTGCGCAGCGTGCACTGCTCGGGGTCGGTCTCGGGATCCTGACTGGCGATTCCGGAGATGCGCTCGGCCACGGTGCCGTCCTCGCTGGCGATGATGGCGTTCAGCGAACCGACCTCGGCGACGGCGATCCCCTGCTGGTGGACGTCGAGCTCGGCCGCTGTGATCCCGAGCGCGTCGGCGAGCTCGGGGTTGGACGGCCGCCGGCCGTACAGCGTGGCGAAATGGTCCCGCGCGCCGGAGATGTCGCGTTCCCAGCGACGCAGCGAGCGCGGGGCCCAGTCCAGCCGGCGCAGCTCGTCGAGGATGGCGCCGTTGATCCGCGTCCACGCGAACTGCTCGAGCGTGGCGCCCTTGGCCGGGTCATACCGGTCGACGGCGCGGATCATCGCCTCGAGGCCGCAGGAGATCAGATCCTCGACCTCGCAGTGGGCGGGGAGCTCACGGAGCTTCCGGTAGGCGACGAACTTGACGAGCGGTGCCAGCGTCAGCACGAGGCGATCGCGCAGGCGCCGGCTGCCGGTGCGCTTGTACTCCTGCCAGAGTTTCAGCGAGGCCTCCGGGGAGATCCGTCCACTGTCGAGGTTTGGGCTCATGTGGACGTATCGGCGCCCGTGCGGACCGCCGCGTCCGCACCCACACCCATCCCGATCCGTAGTGACCACTGAAAGACACGACCTCTCTCCTGACCATTCCAGCGCCGACGGTTGTTGCGGCGAGTACTATCGCTGGTAACGATCGCGGCCGGCCTCGCGCCGGGGACGGTCTGACACGACGCAGAGGGGCGACCGTGCACGTCCGGTCCGGGAATTTGATGTGATTTCACGCCACCAGCGTGCGCGAGGGGCTTCGCGTGACTGAACGGTCACCTCGGCCGATCCGCGGCGGGGAGATGGACGACATCGACTCTATGGCCCGTGCCCGCCTGCTCGAGTCAGGCGAGCACCTCGCGGGAGTGGGCAGCTGGGAATGGATGCCCGGCCCCGACCGGTTGCGCTGGTCGGACAACCTGTATCGGATGTTCGACCTGCGCCCGCAGGAGATCACACCGACGCGGGCGTTCATGCAGGAGCAGATCCACCCCGGCGATCGCGCGCGCGTCGACCGGCACCTCGAGATGAGCCGCCATGTGGTCGCCGCGCCACCGATCGAGTACCGGATCAAGACCGCCCACCGCGGCGTGCGCTACCTGCGCTCGACGATCATCCCGATCGAGCCCGCCGGGCACGGGGCCAAGCGCATCGTCGGCTCGGTGGTCGACGTCACCGATCATCGACTGGCTGGGCGTGAGCTCGCTGCCCACATCGCCGTCTCGGGCGAGCTGGCCGTGTGGCAGAGCCTGCAGCAGAGCGGGCCGCACCTGCTGCAGCGGCTGGCCGAGGCGATGGAGTGCACCTTCGCGGCGCTGTGGCTGCCGAGCGGAGACGTGCTGAGCGCCCGCCTGTGCTGGAGCGATCCGGACGTCGATACGAGCGTATTCGAAGCGGCAACGCTCGCCCTGCGGCTGCCCTACGGCGTCGGCGCTCCGGGCATCGCGTGGGAGCACCATGCGCCGCTGAACATCGCCGACGTGCTCAGCGACCCCAGCTACCGCCGCCCCCGGCCCGCCGCCGTCAGCGGCTTGCACGGGGCGGTCGTCTTCCCGGCCGTTCACGCGGGCCAGGCGCTCGCGGTCGTCGAGCTCTACTACCGGGACGAGCTGCGCCCGACCGCCCGGCTGAGCCAGACGATGGGCGCGATCGGACACGAGCTGGGCGCCTTCCTGTCACACCACCGAGGCCAGCTGCAACCGCCACGGCTGACGCCCCGTGAGATGCAGATCCTGCGCCTGGCCGCCGACGGGTTCTCGGGACCGCAGGTCGCCGACGAGCTCGAGATCAGCGTGGCCACGGTCGGGACGCACATGAAGCACATCTACCAGCGCCTCGGGGTCTCGGATCGCGCCGCGGCGGTGGCGGTGGGAATCCGCTCGGGCCTGATCGACTGACCCCGGCGTAACGTCTCGGTGCTGACCACCGGCGCCTATATCCTGCAAACGCGGGATATACGAATCCCTGCTCGACCCGAATAATGGCGTGTACATGTCTCTCGCACCGCGACTGGATGTCGGCGGACTGGGGGTGCCGGAGGATGCGGCCCGATTCCTTGCGACCATCCTCGATGCCTCGACCGAGCATTCGATGATCGTGATCGATCCCGCCGGCCGGATCGTCGGCTTCAACGCCGGCGCCCGCCGGATCTACGGCTACGTGATGCCGGAGATCATCGGAGCGCCCCATTCCGTGCTGCACATCGAGGCGGACGTGGAGGCAGGACTCCCGGCGCAGATGATGGAGCGCGCGCTCGAGGACGGGAGCTGGAAGGGGATCGTCGAGCGGCGGCGCAAGGACGGGAGCCACTTCATGGGCCGGGTGGTGATCACGCCCCGCCGCAGCGACGAGGACCTGGACGGGTTCCTGATCATCTCCAGCGACGTCACCGATGAGCTGCGGATCTCCCGAGAGCTCGAGCGGACGCGCAGCTTCGCCGAGACATTGGTGGAGTCGGCGCCCGACGCGATGGTGATGGTGAATGCCGACGGGACCATCCGCCTGGTCAACGCGGAGCTCGAGCGGCTGTTCGGCTACGGCCGCGAGGAGCTGCTCGGGCAGCCGATGGAGGTGCTCATCCCGCAGCGCCGGCGTGCCGCTCACCGGTCCCATCGCCGCGCCTTCTTCGCCGCGCCGGCGGTCAGGCCGATGGGCGTCGAGCTGCAGCTCAGCGGCCGGCGCAGCGATGGGACCGAGTTTCCGGTCGAGATCAGCCTCAGCCCGTTCGAAACCGATGAGGGCGTGCTCGCGACGGCGGCGATCCGCGATGTCACCGAGCGGGTCGAGTTCGAGCGGGAGCTGCGCGACACGAACCTCCGCCTCGAGAGCGTCAGCCGCGCGAAGGACCGCTTCCTGGCCAGCATGAGCCACGAGCTCCGCACGCCGCTGAACGCGATTCTCGGGTTCACCGGAACGCTGCTGATGGGGCTGCCGGGACCGTTGAACGACGAGCAGACCAAGCAGCTGGGCATGGTGCGCTCCAGTGGCCGCCACCTGCTCTCGCTGATCAACGATCTGCTCGATCTGGCCCGGATCGAGTCCGGCAAGGTCGAGCTCCACCCCGAGGCGATCGCCTGCCGGGAGCTGCTGGAGGAGGTCGCCGCCGGGTTGCGTCCGCTGGCCGAGGAGAAGCACATCACCCTGGAGGTGGTCGCTGCCGGCGGCGTCGAGATCGAGTGTGACCGCCGCGCGCTCAGCCAGATCCTGATCAACCTGACCAGCAACGCGATCAAGTTCACCGACCAGGGCCACGTGCGCCTGACCCTGACCTCGCCCTCCGATAACGACGGGGCCGTGACGCGGTTCAGCGTCATCGACACCGGACGGGGCATCAAGAGCTCCGACCAGGAGCGATTGTTCACGGCGTTCGAGCAGGTCGGCGAGCCGGGCGCCACGCCGTTCCAGGGCACGGGGCTCGGGCTCTACATCTGCCAGACGCTGGCCAACCTGCTCGGGGCCGAGATCGACTTCGCGAGCGAGCTCGGCCAGGGCAGTGTGTTCACCCTCGGCGTGCGTGGATCGCCCTGAGATGAGCGTCGCCAGGATCCTCGTGGTCGAGGACAACAGGCCCAACATCGAGCTCGTCGACTACCTGCTCAGGGCCCACGGGTACACATCGCTCCTGGCCCGCGACGGGCGCCAGGGGATCCAAATCGCCCGCGCCCAGCGACCCGACCTGATCCTGCTCGACATTCGCATGCCCGAGATGGACGGATTCGCCGTGATCGCGGCGATCCGCGGCGACCCCGCGCTGCACACAATCCCGACGATCGCCGTCACGGCGTCGGTGATGACGGGCGACCGGCGGCGGATCGCCGCCGCCGGGTTCGACGGCTATCTGCGCAAGCCGATCGAACCCGAGACGTTCATCGGCGAGATCGAGAGGTTTCTGGCCCGGCCGGCGGGCCTCGACCGGGTTGGGCAGCTGCCATGACACAGGTTCTCGTCCTCGACGACCGCGAGCCCGAGCGCGAGCTGCTCTCGACCGTGCTCGGGTACGCGGGGTACGAGGTGCTCACAGCCGATACGGGCGAGCTGGCGCTCGCGCTGGCCCGGACCCGCACGCCGGATCTGATCATCGCCGACATCCTGATGCCAGGCACCGACGGCTACGACTTCGTGCACGAGCTCCGCAGCGATCCGCTCATCGCCAACACGACCGTCGTCTTCTGCACGGCCACATACGGGCTGGACGACGTCCGCCAGCTGGCCGCCGCCTCCGGCGTCGAGCACATCCTCTCCAAGCCGTGCGAGCCCGACGAGATCATGCGCGTGGTCGGCCTCGCCCTCGCCGAGACGCACGATCCGCCGGAGCTGCAACCCAACGAGGAGTTCCACCGCGAGCACCTGCGCATGCTCAACCGCAAGCTGGTGCAGAAGGTGGACGAGCTCGAGCGGGCCGAGCACCGCGTCACCGAGGCACTGGCGCTGCTGGAGACGATCCTCTCCTCGGCGCCGGTCGGGATCGGGTTCGTGGATCGCGACCTGTGCGTCAATCGCATCAACGAGACGCTGGCCGAGGCCGGCACCGCCTCGGCGGACCCGATCGGCCGCCCCGCGTCGCTCGTGCTTCCGAGCCTCTGGCCGCAGATCGAGCCGATGTGCCGCCAGGTGTTCGAGCTCGCGAGGGCCGTCGTCAACGTCGAGGTCACGGTCCCCGACCCCGACTCCCCGGAGGCGACGCGGGCGTGGCTGGCGAGCTGTTATCCGGTCTCGGACCGCGGCGAGGTGATCGGCACCGGGATCGTGGTGACCGACATCAGCGAGCGCCACCGCGCCGATGCGTTCCGCACCACGGTGATGGAGACGATGGCCGAGGGCCTGTGCGTGCTCGACCGAGACGGGCGCGTGCGGCTGATGAACGCGGCGGCAACGCGACTGCTCGGCTGGAGCGAGGACGAGCTGCGCGGCCGGCCGATCCACGCCGCAGTGCACTTCCAGCACGCCGACGGCTCACCCCTTCCGGAGAACGAGAGCGAGCTCTCGAGGGTCAGGGAGCAGGGTCATCCCGCGCAGATCGCCGACGACACCTTCACGCGCAAGGACGGCACCACGATCCCGGTCGCCTACTCCGCCGTGCCGCTGTTCAGCGGCACCAGCGTCAGCGGTCTCGTGGTCGTCTTCCGCGACACGACGGCCGAGAGGGCCGAGCGAGCCCGGGCCCAGCGCGAGCTCGAGGCCGTGACCTGGATCGGCCGGATTCGCGACGCGATCGACGAGGACCGGCTGGTCCTGTACGCGCAGCCGATCGTCCCCCTCAACGGGGGCGAGGCGAGCATGGAGCTGCTGCTGAGGATGATCGGCCGCCATGGCGAGCTGATCGCGCCGGGCAGCTTCCTGCCCGTGGCCGAGAAGCACGGGCTGATCGGCGAGATCGATCGCTGGGTGGTCGAGCACGCGCTGCCCGTGGCCGCATCCGGACGCCGCGTGCACCTCAACCTGTCTGCGGACTCGGTCGGCGACCACGAGCTGCTGCAGCTGATCGAGTGCCGGATGCGCGATTGCCACGTGAATCCGGCGAATGTCACGTTCGAGATCACCGAGACGGCGCTGATGCGTGACACCGATGCCGGCGAGGCGTTCACGCGCGGGCTGACCACCATCGGCTGCGATGTTGCACTCGATGACTTCGGGACCGGCTACGGCAGCTTCACCTACCTCCAGAGACTCCCCGTTGGCTATCTGAAGATCGATCGCAGCTTCGTGCGCGACCTCGAGTCGAGCGCCGCCAACCAGCACCTGGTCAGAGCGATCGTCAACCTGGCGCACGGGTTCGGCCAGACGACGATCGCCGAGGGAGTGGAGGACGAGGAGGCGCTCGCCCTGCTGACGGAGTACGGGGTCGACTACGCGCAGGGGTTCTACCTCGGGCGCCCGGAGCCGCTGGCCGCCTCGGTGCTTCACACCGTCAGGCAGGCGTGAGCGAAACCGCGGCGAGCTCGTGCAGGACCGCCTCGCAATAGTCATAGCGGCCGAGGCTCTGGATCTGGTGGCTGTCGGTGCCGAGCAGCAGCGGGATGCCACGGCGGATGAACGGGCGCAGCGTCCGGGCCGTCGGACAGCGCCAGCGCTCGTTGATCTCGATCGCGGCACCGTTGGCCACGGCCGCGGCCGCGAGCGCCTCGATCAGCTCCACCGGGACGTCGTCCTCGCTCAGTCCGATCTTCGGCAGCACACTGAACAGATGGGCGATCAGCACCTGGTGCGAACAGCGCAACGACATCGCCGTGGCGGTGACGAGCGAGCAGAGCACAACCCGCGGATCGAGCTCGCCGGCCTCGATGGCCGCCCGGATCTCACGCGGAGCATGGGGTCCGTCGGGCATTGGGACCTGGTGGTCGGCGACGTAGACGTAGTCGATCTCGCCCAGCCCGCCGGGCACATCGAGCGCCCCGGTCGAGTCGAGCAGCTTGGCCTCGACCGCGCACCGAAGCTCGAGCGAGGTCTCCCCGCGCAGGCTGCGCACGGCGTCGGAGAACGACGGCACCCAGTCCGAATCGAAGCGCACGTGATCGACGCAGGTGAGCCCGCGCAGGCCGATCCGTTCGGCCTCGGCGACGTTCTCAGCCAGGCTGGCCGCACCATCCGAGAAGGTCGAATGGACATGGGCGTCGCGGTGGAGGAGGTCCTCGACGTCGATCATGCTGCGTCCAGGAGTTGCGACTGCTGCACCTGGTCGGCGCGGCGCTCGAGCCGGCTCATCTGACAAGGATCGAAGAACTGTTCGGCCAGCTTGCGGACCACGCCGAGATCCGCGAACGGAAGCGGCCCCTGGGGAGGAATGGCACCGAGCGCCTCGCCCACACACAGCAGCGGCATGTCGACGCCGCTGGCCACAGTCAGCGGCATCGACCCGGGGAAGCGGGGATTGACCTCCAGCACCGCCGGGGCGCCGCGCCGGTCGGCCTTGACCTGCACGTTGGCGACGCCGGTCAACCCGATCAGCTCGGCCACCTCGCGCCCGATCTGCTCGAGGCGAAGATCGTGCAGCGTGCGCCCGGTGACGGCGATCCCGGAGTCGACCTTGAGCCGCGAGCGCGGCACGACGGCGAGCACCTGCCCATTGCCGTCGGCGAGCACGTCGAGCGAGTACTCCGGCCCCGGCAGATAGGTCTGCACGATCAGGCTTCCGTCCCGAGGCAGACGCTCGAGCTCGGAGCGATCTTCGATCAGCCGCACGCCGTGGCCGCCGCTGCCGAGACGCGGCTTGGCGATCACCGGCAGCTCGGGCGACCCGGGGTCGAAGGCCTCATCGACGAGGACCGTCGCGGGGACACGCACGACGCCGGCGCAGCGCTCGAACAACGACCACTTGTCCAGACACACCTGCAGCGTCGCCTCGGGCGCGAGCACGAGCTTCACGCCGGCCCGCTCGAAGCGCTCACGCGCGCGGGCGAGTGGCAGCAACTCCGAGTCGACCGTGGGGACGACGGCGGCGATCCGGTCCCGTCGGCAGAGTCCGAACAGGAACGGGACGAACCCTGGGTCCTCGCCGCGCGGCAGCAGCACCCGCGCGGCCTCGGGAACGTCATAGAGGCCGGCAGCATACGGGTCGATGTCGGCGGCGTAGACCACCATCGGGGAGTTGTGCAACGACTTCATCACGGCGAGCCCGGCGGGTCCGCCGACGCCGGTCACGAGCACACGCGACGGCACGGCGTGGCGATCAATGGACATGGGTGGGCTCCTCGCGGGCTGGGTCGGGTGAGATGAACCCCTGAGCGCTGGGGGCAGGGGCAGGTGGTGGCGTTCGCTGTTCACCTAGTTGTTCGGAGCCCGACGCATCGAGCAGCGCGTGGGACCCCACACCTCTGTTGCGGACAAGTACGTACGGGCCCGCGCGCGCGGGGCCGATTCAAGGGACATGCTCGATGATCTCCGCCGCGGCCTCGCCGGCCCGGCCGGCCGCATTGCCCTCGTCGGCACACTGATCGTGATCTGCGGCGCCACGGCACTCGGCGTCTCCCTGTGGCGGTTCACGTCCACCACCGGTCAGTACGACCAGGCGGTCGGCACAGTCGACACGATCGCCACCAGCGGAGCGGCACGGGCAGCCCTGCTTGACATCGCCACCGCGGTCCAGGCTGACAGCAGCCAGGGCACCGCTGCGGCGTTCGCAAACGTGCAGGCCGCGCGCAACGAGCTCGCCACCGACATGTTCGGCCTCGACCCCGCGCGCCTCGACTCCGCCGCCACCAAGCTGCTTCAGTCCATTGACGCCGGGACGACTCGCCTCGATGCACAGATCGCTGCGCTCGGTCAAGCCGTCGCGGCTGCGCCCAGGATTGCGCGCGTCCACGCGGGCCGAGGCGGCTCTGGCCGCGCTGAACACCCAATTCGGTGCCCTGTCGAGCACCGAGCGCCGGCAGGCCGCGGCCACGGTGAGCGCCGCCCGGCGAAGCGCGGCGTCAGCGCGGCTGATGGGCGTCCTGATCGGCGCCGTGGCGATCCTGCTGACGATCGTGCTCACCGCCTACGCCGTGCGGTTGATCCGTCGGCTGCTCGCCCGGATCAAGGCGACCTCACGTGATCTCGGCGCCGCCGCCGATGAGATGCGCGCCGCCACGCGGGCGGCCGCGGCGGCCACCACGCAGCAGTCCGCCGCGATCTCGCAGGTCGCGTCGACGCTCGAGGAGCTGAGTGCCAGCTCGGCGGCGATCGCCGAGAACGCCCACGCGACCGCGAACGAGGCGCTCGAGACGGGCGTCCGCAGCCAGCAGATCGGCGAGGTGCTCGAGATGATCAACAGCGTCGCCGAGCAGACCAATCTGCTCTCGCTCAACGCCGCCATCGAGGCGGCTCGGGCCGGCGACGCCGGCCGCGGCTTCGCGGTGGTGGCCGGCGAGGTGCGAAAGCTCGCCGAGCGCACGGTGCGCTCGACCGAGTCGATCCGCGAGATCGCGGGGTCGATCCGGGACAAGAGCGACGCGACGATCCGCGCCACCGAGCAGAGCATGGCGGCGACCGATCAGCAGAAGGACGCCGCCGCCCAGGCCGCTGCCTCGATGACCGAGATCCGACGCGCGGTCGAGCAGCTCGCGGCCGAGCAGGACCAGCGAGCGGAGATCGCCGACGACGTCGAGAACCTCGTGCGCGGGCTCGAGCGGATGCTCGCGCGATACGGCACCGCGCGCAACGGCGCCGGGCTCGGCACCGAGAGCTGAGTGGCTCCCGGTGGTGAACGCGCCAGCGGACGGCGATGGGCACCGTCTACGTACGCGTGCGGGTGGCGGGCGAGCAGTACGCGATACCCGTCGAGCAGGTGGTCGAAGTGGTCCCGTACGCCGACGTGACGCCGGTGCCCGGGGCCCCGATACGGCGCTCGGCCTGCACAACCTGCGCGGGGAGATCCTGACCGTCGTCGACCCGGCCCCGGCCCTTGGGCTCCGTGACCGGGGACGACCGTCGCGGCTCCTCGTCGCCGGCGACGAGCACCGGACGGTGTACCTGGCCGTCGACGCGGTGCTCGGCGTCGACACCATCCCCGAGGGCACGCCCGAGCACGGGCTTGGCTGCATCCACGCGACCGTGATCGTCGATGGGGCACTGGTGGGACTGCTGGACGTCGGCGGCCTGCTGGACTCGGTGGCCGAGGATGCGAGATGAGCATCGGCGGGCATTGGCAGGCGGAGCTGCTCCCGGTGTTCCGCGACGAGGCGGCCGAGCGTCTCGACGAGATCGTGGCCTGCCTGCTCGACCTCGAGGCCGGCCACGCGCGTGACGACGTGACCGATGAGCTGTTCCGGCACGCACACTCGCTCAAGGGCAGCGCCGGCATGGTCGGCTTGGTCGAGGCCGGGGACATCGCCGCCGCCCTCGAGAACATCCTCGAGCACGCTCGTCGCGAGGGACCGCCGGCGGTCGAACAGGTGGAGGAGCTGCTGCGCCTCACCGACGCACTGCGCCGAGCCATCGCGACCGAACCCGAACCGAGCGAGCAGTGGGCGCTCTCAGCCGAGCCGGAGGCGACGGCGGCCGAGCCGGAGGCGACGCCGCCCACACGCGCCGAGCCCGTACGCGGCTCCGCGACGCTCAAGATCCCGGCCGAGAAGATCGACCGGATGCTCAACGCCGTCGGCGAGACGGTCCTCCACCACCGTCGCCTGGAGCACATGATGGACGGGAGGCTCCCAGCGCCGAGGACGAGCTCGAGCGCGAGGTGGATCTCGGCGAGCGCCTGCTGTCCGAACTGCAGGACGCGGTCCTCGGCATGCGAAGCCTTCCGCTGCGTTCGATCACGGCGCCCTATCCGCGCGCGGTCCGCGACGCAGCGAAGGAGCATGGAGTCGAGGCGGACCTCGTGATCACCGGAGGCGAGACGCAACTCGATCGCGCTGTGCTCGAGGGCCTCTCGGATGCGATCGGCCATCTGCTCCGCAACGCCGTGGCGCACGGGATCGAGACCCCGGACGAGCGCGAGCGGGCCGGCAAGCCGCGTCGCGGCCGCATCGAGTTGAGCGCCGTGCCACGTGGCGGGCTCGTCGCGATCGAGGTGCGCGATGACGGACGCGGCGTGAGGAGCGAGGCGCTGGCCGACGTTCCCGTGGACGGATCCCTGATCGAGCTGCTGGCGACGCCGGGCTACTCGACCGCCGGAGAGGTGACCGGGCTCGCGGGCCGGGGCGTCGGACTCGACGCGGTGAAGAATCACGCGGAGCGGATCGGTGGCTGCCTCGACATCTCGACCGAGCCGGGCCACGGTACCCGAATCACACTGCTGCTGCCGGTGACGCTCGCTTTGATGCGCGTGCTCATCGTCGAGCACGCGGGCCGGCGGTTCGGACTGCCGTTGGCGAGCGTGTCCGAGGTGCTCGCGCTGTCCAAGCCGATGATGCTGGCGGGGCGGCCGGCGATCGAACTGCGAGGCGAGCGCCTGTGGCTCGGCGACCTCATCGGCGTGCTCGGGGGGCACCCGCCTGAGACGCCGGGTCGCCAGGCCCTCGTCGTCCGGTGGGCGTCCAACCAGATGGCCTTCGCCTGCGATGCCATCGTCGGCGAGCAGGAAGTGGTGGTGAAGCCGCTCGGCTTCGGGTTCGAGACCACGGCCGGATACCTCGGCGCCGCGGTCCTCGGCGACGGCGGCATCCTGCTGATTCTCGACTCGGCCTTCCTCGTGCGCGGCGCGCTGAGCGCCTCCCCATCCCGGCGACCCGGCTCCCGGCCGAGCGGACCCCGACGTCGCCGAGGATCCTCGTCGTCGACGATCAGCGCACCGCCCGCGAACTGCAGCGGAACATCCTCACCCCGGCGGGCTACCGGGTCGAGACCGCCCGCGATGGGCGCGACGCCCTCGAAGTGCTCGCCCGCCGTGGCCCGTTCGACCTCGTCGTGACCGATCTGCAGATGCCCGCGATGAGCGGCGGCGATCTGCTGCGGACGATTCGCGGCAACGCCGAGCGCGCCTCGCTGCCGGTGATCGTGGTCACGTCGAACTCGGAGCCGGAGTCGGGCGACCGCGACGCCGGATCCAGCGCCGATGCCGTCATTCCGAAGCAGGAGTTCGACGAGCGAGCCCTGCTGGCCACGATCACCGACCTGATCGGCGGCAGGTGAGCCCGTGTCCGGCGTGGCATCATCCGAGCGTCCCGTGCGGATCGTCTTCGCCGCCCGCGCCGACAGCCGGCTGTGCGGCCTACCCCGATATCTGGAGGGCGACACCGGGCCCGGCGACCCGCAGCTGCGCGTCGTCGAGCACTGCACCGGCTACCGGCAGGCGCTCACCGGAGTGCTCCGATCCGCGCCCGACCTCGTCGCGATCGAGCTCGAGCTGCTCGGCTCCGAGCCGGCCGAGGTGCGGCGCCGTATCCGGGAGCTCGGGCCGACTCGCGTGGCGGTGCTCGCCACCTCGGTGCAGCAGCGCTCCGAGCTCGCGCTCGCGGCACTGGCCGCGCGACGTCGCAGTCCTGCCCGGCTCGGCGATCGACTTCGGCGCTCCCGCCAGCGCCTGGGCGCGATCGTTCCGGATCCAGTTCAAGCGGCTCGCCCTCGCGGGCGGCACCAAGCGACCCTCGCGCCGTGTCGCCCAGTCGGAGATCACCGCCCCCGAGCCCGCGTCCCCGGTGATCGGGATCTGCGCCTCGACCGGCGGCCCGAAGGCGCTCGAGACCGTTCTCGGCCGGCTCCCCGCCACGTTTCCGATCCCGGTGCTCGTGGTCCAGCACATGACGCCGCGCTTCACCGCGGGCCTGGTCACCTCGCTCGACGCGATGGTCGAGGTGCCGGTGGCCCTGGCTCGCGAGGGCCACCAGTTGGAGGCCGGGGTATGGATCGCCCCCGACGCGAGCCATCTCATACTCGGCGCCGATCGCCGCCTCGTGCTCGATCGAGGCCCGGCCGTGGGTGGTCACCGGCCGTCGGGCGATCTGCTGCTGAGGAGTCTTGCCGACGTCGCCGGCGCCGACTCGGTGGCCGTCGTCCTGACCGGCATGGGCCGCGACGGATCGGCCGGCCTGGCCGCCGTCGCGGCCGCCGGCGGCCGAACGCTCACGCAGGACGAAGCCAGCTCGATCGCGTACGGAATGCCGCGCGCGGCCGCCGAGCAGGGAGCAGTGAAGATTCTGTCCCTTCCGGCAATCGGCGATGAGCTGGCCCGCGTGGCCGCACCGCGGCGAGCTGCGGCGGAGTACGCGCCCGGACTCGGGCCGACTACGGATCAGGGGAGGCCGCCGGCCGCCGATCCCTTCTACCAGAGGCACCCGGCCACGTCGCTCAACGAACGCGACCGGACCTCCGCCCGCCCTCCGTCTTGACCGAGATCTCTCTCCTCACTCGCTCTGATCGGATGGGCCCCGAGACAGTCCTGCGAGGTTCCGGATCACGCTGCGGCCCGGAACCTCGCGGGGACCGTCCGGCAATGTTGTCCGCGGCACGGCACACCCGGCACTGAAGCGGCTGATCCATGATTAGCCGGTGAGCCGGCGGGATAGCTATAGCTGCTGTGAGCCAGTCGGCACCAGATCGCTCCGGGGCCAGCGCGTCCGAGTACCGCCACGCCGCCCTCTTCTACGCGGGGGACGAGGAGTTCGTGCGGCGTACGGCGCACTTCATCCGCGCCGGCCTACCGGGCCGTGAGCCCACGCTGGTCGTCGTCTCGAGCGAGAAGATCGACCGGTTGCGTCGCGAGCTTGGCGCGGACGGCGCCGGCGTGCATTACGCCGACATGGGCGACGTCGGCAGCAATCCCGCACGGATCATCCCCGCCTGGCAGGAGTTCATCGAGGCGAACCCGGGACGAGAGCTTCGCGGCATCGGCGAGCCGATCTACCCGGAGCGCGACGCCGCCGAGCTGATCGAGTGCCAACACCACGAGCGCCTGCTCAACCTCGCGCTGGCGGACTCGAAGCTGTTCCTCGTCTGCCCCTATGACAACACGGCCCTCCCGCCTGCCGTCATCGTGGAGGCCGGCCACAGCCACCCGCTGATCGCGGGCGAGCAGGTCGAGCACATCAGCGGCGAGTACGCCGGAGCGGACCACAGCGCCGACCTGCTCACCGCGCCGCTGCCCGAGCCGACCCCACCGCCTGAGCCCATCCGTTTCGGACTCCTCGACCTCGGCACGGTCCGCGGCCTCGTCGAGTCCGCTTCGACCGGCGCGGGACTCGACGAGGTGCGTTCGCAGGATCTCGTGACGGCGGTCAACGAGCTGGCCACGAACAGCGTGCGTCACGGCGGCGGGGAGGGGATCGTGCGCCTATGGCCCGAGCCCGGCGGGCTGGTCTGCGAGATTCGCGACCGCGGAACGATCGAGGACCCGCTGGCCGGCCGCCGCCGACCCTCCGGCGAGCACAGCGGCGGCTACGGCCTGTGGCTCGCGAACGGACTGTGTGATCTGGTGCAGGTGCGTACCGGTCCCGGGCTCAACGTCGTGCGCGTGCACATGCGCATCGGTTGACCACAGGACTGTCCGGCGACGTGGAATGAAGATCTCTCAGGCACAGGACGACGACGCCACGGTGCTGCGGGTCAGCGGCGATCTCGATCTCCTCACCTCCCCGGAGCTCAACGCCCGCCTCGACGCGATCGTGCGCGCTGGGTCGGGTGACATCGTGTCGACTTCAGCCGCACGGGGTTCATCGACTCGGCGGCCTTGCACGTGCTCCTGAACGCTCAGCGCCGGCTCATCCGCGAGTCCCGCAGCCTGGCCGTCATCTGCGTTCCCGGTCCCGTGCGGCGGCTGATCGAGCTCACGCGGCTGGTCGAGACACTCGGGGTCGTGTCGAGCATCTCCGAGCACCGGGGGCGCACGGCCTGGCGACGGCCGCGGGCGAGTGACGCCATGCCGGCGCCCGAGGTGCCGGCGCTCGAGGTGCGGACGCTCGGCTCCGGCGGCGCCATCGCCTTCCCCGGCGGGAACGAGAGCGAGCGAAGATCAGTAGGCTCGCGGGCCCCGTGAACGGCCACTTCGATAGACAGTGCACAGCCAGGTCGGCGCCACGGTGATCGCGGTCAAAGGCGAGCTCGATCTCGCCTCGACCCCGGCGCTCGAGGAGGAACTGGTCCGGGCCGCAGCATCTCGAGGACGACCTCGTGATCCTGGATCTGAGAGAGCTCGAGTTCATGGACTCGACGGGTCTGGGGCTGCTGGTCACGACCAACAAGCGGGCGCGAGAAGCCGGCCGGCGCTTCGCGCTGGTCAAGGGAGGCCAGCAGGTGCAGCGCCTGCTCAGCCTGACCGGGGTCGGCGAGCGGCTGACCGTCGTCGACTCCCCCGAGGAGCTACTGGGCTGAGACGGGGCGGGGGTCGACGACGAGGACCCGCAGCATCTCGCCGCCGCCCGGCACCGGCTCGGAGACCAGCTCGTCGGCGAGCACCAGAAGTGGTGCCAAGGCCGGTTCGGTGGCAGCGTCGGACTCCAGCCGAACTCCGCTCCCGGCGGGGAACGGGCCCACCGTCAGCTCCAGGCGGCGGTCGACGGCGCGGATGGCAAAGCTGAGCTCCCCGGTCGCGGCCGCCTCGGCGTGGGCCCCGATCGCATCCGTGACCAGGTGCAGATCGGAGAAGCGGTCGACCGAGAAGCGGGCGCCGGCGGCCGCGGCCCTGGCCACTCGCCCGAGCAACCCCGACAGCAACGTGACCGGGTACAGCGTGACGACGGCATCGCCCTCGAGCTCCGGCGCCGGGCCGACCCGGCCGGCGGGAGCGGCCGGCGGCGGCGGGGCGACAGAGTCCTGGCGCGCGAATGTCATCCGCACCTCGGTGCCTCCACCGGGAGCGTCGAGGAACTCCGCCCGCTCAGCGAGCGTGCGAATCAGCGGCAGACCCACACTCATCCGGCCCTCGGCCGGTGCCGCGCGTCCGATCCCGCCCCCGTGGTCGCGAACGACGACCTCGACCTCCTCGTTTTCCAGGGCGAGATCGATCCGCAGCGGCCCAGGCTGATCCGGATAGGCGTGAATGACGACGTTGTTGCAGGCCTCGCTGACGGCCGTCTTCACGTCGCCGAGCAGCTCCGGCTCGAGCGCCAGAGGGCTCGCCACGCCCGCCAGCATCGCCCGCACCAGGGTCAGCGATTCCGGCCTGCTCTGCAGCCGCAGCCGGATCGTCGGGGTGGCCGTCGGTCCCATGGCCACGCTAGCTGGCGCGCGGGATGAGAGGTGGAGGCGGGAGCGTGGCGCGCTCAGGCGGACAGAGCATGGCGCCGCTCAGTCTGGCGCCTGGGCCGGGTCAGCTCTCGCAGCCGCTCCAGAGCGCCGCGCAGGATGCGCGATACCTGCATCTGCGAGACGCCGACTTCCTCGGCGATCTGGGACTGGGTCAGGTCCTCGACAAATCGCAGCGTGACCACCCGACGCTCGCGGGCGCTCAGGAACCGCATCGCCGACTCGATCGTCAGGGTGTCGTCGACCAGTTCGTAGTGCTCGTCCTCCTCGCCGAACATCTCGGCCAGCGATGTGCTGTCGCCCTCGTCGTCAGTGCGCGGCGCGTCGAGCGACACGGAATGGTGGGCGGCACCCGTCTCGAGGGCATCGAGAACGTCCTCGACGCTCAGCTCCATGAACTCGGCCAGCTCGTTGATCCTCGGTGGACGGCCGGATCTCGCCGTCAGCTCCTGCTGGGCCTCCTCGACCTTGAGCGCCAGCTCCTGAGCCCCACGGGGGACGTGAACGGACCAGCCCAGGTCCCGGAAATAGCGCTTCAGCTCGCCGACGATGGTGGGAACGGCATACGAGGAGAAACCGGTGCCGCGCTCGGGATCGAAGCGGTCGATGGCCTTGACGAGCCCGAGGCTCGCCACCTGCATCAGGTCGGCGAACGGTTCGCGCGCACCCGTGTACCGACGCGCCAGCTTGCGGGCGAGGGGCAGGTAGCGACTCACGAGCTCCTCGCGGGCCCGCTGATCCCCGTGCGTCTGCCAGCGCACGAACAGCTCCTTGGAGTCGACTCGGGCGGCCGTGTGCATCATCCCCTCTCCCCGTCGATGAGCGCTCGCGCCGACAGCATTGCTTCCCCAGCTACCCATTCCTGGAATCTTCAAACAGGGACATCGGTCCCGTCAAGCCGGGATTGTCGCGCGGCTGAGTAGTTCTCCGCCAAGAGATCGGTAGCGACCACTGCACGCGTCGGCAGGGGCAGCGCCGATACGAGTCGGGACGAATGACCGTCTACCTGCCTCACCGTTGGGGCCACGATGAGAGCAAAGGAGCCGCAGATGCACGGAATGAGCCGAATCACATGGCGACAGGCGCGAGCCCTGATCGGGGCAGCCGCGACGGTCGTGGCGCTGGCGGTGTCGGTGGCGCCGGCTTCGGCGGCGAGGCCGTCCGCGATCCGCTACGGACACAAGATCAGCGCCCCGCGGAGCGTCCAGTTCGGGCGGAAGATCGGCTCCGAGCGCGGCGTGGTGCGCTACGGGCACAAGATCGGCTTCGAGCGCGGCGTGGTGCGCTACGGACACAAGATCGGCGCCCCGCGGCTCGGCGGAGTCACCGCCCCGCTCGGCCGCAAGGTGGGCTGGGATCAGACCGAGAAGCGCGCGACTCCCTGTGGCCGCAAGGTCGGCTCGGCCAGGGGCCAACGATTCGCCAACTTCCACGGCCACAAGATCTCCTGAGGTAGCACTCGCCCGAGGCCATCATGCGCTCCCGCTCATCCCACACCGCCAACCACTCGCCATCGCTCCCCCGCCGGTTCGTCGTCTACGCGTTCGCCGTCGCGGCGCTCGCGCTCGCGGCGCTGGCCGGGTGGGGATCGACCTGGACGTGGCAGATCGACTCGCCGGCGCTGCTGGCGATGCTGTCGGTGCTCGTGGTCGGCGCGGAGCTGCTGCCGATTCCGGTCCCGCGGCGGCACGGCCTGGCCAAGGTGACGGTCTCGACCGCGTTCGCCGTCGCGATCCTGCTCCGGTTCGGCGCGTTGCCCGCGACGCTCGTCTACGTGACGAGCTCGGTGCTCGCCGACTCGATCGATCGCGTCGCGCCGATCAAGGTGATGTTCAACGCCGCGCAGTACGCGCTGGCCATGATCGCCGCCGCCGGCGTCCTGGCCCTGGCGGGGGCACAGCCGATGACGGACATCAGCGGTGCCAACCTGCCGATCGCGATCGCGGCCGCCGTGGCCTTCTTCGTCGTCAACCACACTCTCGCCTGCACCGCGGCGGCGCTGCTGACGGGGCTGCCGATCGTGCGCTACATGCGCGACGATCTCGCCTTCCAGACCTGGACGGCGGGCTGCGCGCTCGCCTTCGCCCCCTTGGTGCTCTCGGCCGCGGACTCGGGCCTGGCGCTCGTGCCGCTGTGCTTCGTGCCGATGCTGGCGCTCTACATCGGCGGCCGACAGGCCGCGGTGAACAGTCACCGTGCCTACCACGACACGCTCACCGAGCTGCCCAACCGCCTGCTGCTCTCCGAGCACCTCCGTGCGGCCCTCGCCGTGGCCACGCAGGAGAATCGCCCGCTGGCGGTGATGATCCTCGACCTCGATGACTTCAAGGGGATCAACGACACGCTCGGGCACGACTTCGGCGACCTGGTGCTGAAGGCGGTCGCCGACCGGTTCGACCACGCTCTCGGTGAGGATGCCACGCTCGCCCGGCTCGGCGGCGACGAATTCGCGGTGGTGGTCGACGGTACCCGCGCCCAGGCCGGGCAGGCCGCCCAGCGGCTGCTCACGGCGCTCGCCGATCCGCTCCAGGTCGAATCGCTCGCCGTGCAGGCCGCGGCCAGCATCGGCATCGCGTGCTTCCCCGAGCATGGGACCACAGCGCCCGAGCTGATGCGTCACGCCGACGTGGCGCTGTACTGCGCCAAGGCCTCCGACGCATCGATCCAGACCTACGCGGAGGAGTACGACGAGTACAGCATCGACCGGCTCGAGCTGGCCGCCCAGCTGCGCCGCGGCATCGAGCGCGGCGAGCTCTCGGTCCTCTACCAGCCGAAGATGGCCCTGAACGGACGGCCGGTGCCGGCGGTCGAGGCCCTCGCGCGCTGGAACCATCCTCAGCTCGGCAGCATCGGACCCGACGGCTTCATCCCGCTCGCGGAGCAGACCGGCATCATCAAGCTGCTGACCGAGCGCGTGCTCGACGCCGCGCTGAACCAATGCGGCATCTGGCGCCGGCAGGGGCTCGAGGTCTCCGTGTCGGTCAACGTCTCGACCCGAGCCCTGCTCGACGACGACCTCCCGGCGATGATCCGGGGCCTGCTCGACCGCTACGGACTGCCGCCCTCGGCGCTCGAGCTCGAGATCATCGAGCGCCGCATCATCGCCGACCTGAGGCGCTCCCGGCGCGCCCTCGAGGAACTGCGGGCGATGGGCGTCAAGATCGCCATCGACCAGTTCGGCACCGGCGCCTCCACCGTCGCCCAGCTCCACGAGCTCCCCATCGACGAGATCAAGATCGACCGCTCCTTCGTGATGCGCATGGAGACCCACGACGAGGACGCCCTGTTCGTCCGCTCGATGATCGAGCTCGGACAGAATCTCGACCTCCGTGTCACCGCCGAGGGCGTCGAGAACGAGGACACCAGCCGCACCCTGCGCGAGCTCGGCTGCGACTACGCCCAGGGACTGCACGTCGGCCGGCCGCTGGTCGCCGCGGAGTGCCGCGACTACCTCGAGAGCCTCAGCGCCCAGGCGCTCTCGCCGGCGCGTGAGGCCGTGCGCCTGCCGGCTCTGAGCCGCTGAGCATCCTCGTTCGGGTGAGACCCGTCCGAAGGGCAGGGACGGCGGGCGCAGGGTTGGCGGCAAGGGTGTTGACGATGTACCCACGCCGCGTCTCTGGGCGTCGGTGACGCACACCCTCCTCATTAGCGTCACACACAGCTACCACACCAGGCCCGGCACTCCTGTCTACCACGTGACATGACCGTCAGAGGTCGTTGCGCCGTGGGCGACTTGGCTCAGGTCACGCGGATCCTCGACCTGAGCCGACACACCCCGCCTGAAAGAATCGCCCCCATGAGCGACTCCATGACGGCAAGGACGGTTCGGCTCGCCGGCGACGGCGGCGACGAGATCGAGGCGTATCTCGCCACACCAATTGAAGACGGGCCGCGCGGCGGCGTGGTCGTGATCCATCACCTGCCCGGCTATGACCGGGCCACGAAGGAGATCGTGCGCCGGTTCGCCGAGCTCGGTTACGACGCGATCTGCCCGAACCTGTACTGGCGCGAGGCGCCGGGCGCCGCCCCGGATGACGCCGCGGCGACAGCACGCGCGCAGGGTGGCGTGCCGGATGAGCGGCTGGTCGGCGATGTCGGCGGCGCCGCGGCGTACCTGCGCGGGCTGGCCAGCTCGAACGGCAATGTGGGTGTGATCGGCTATTGCTCGGGCGGTCGTCAATCGGTGCTGGCGGCGTGCAACCTCGATCTCGATGCCGCCGTTGACTGCTACGGCGCCTTCGTCGTCGGCACCCCGCCCGAGGGCTTCCCGCTCCAGGTGACGAACCTCGTCGACCAACTGCCCAACCTGCGGGCGCCGCTGCTCGGACTGTTCGGCAACGAGGACTCCTACCCCAGTCCCGAGCAGGTCGACGAGCTCGACCAGATCCTCACCGCCAACGACAAGCCGCACGAGTTCCACCGCTATGACGACGCGGGCCACGCGTTCTTCTCGCCCGACCGGCCCTCCTACCGCGTCGCCGCGGCCAACGACGGCTGGGAGCGGATCGCGGCGTTCTACACGACCCATCTCGGAGGCTGACCATGTGCACGTACGCGACCGTCAAGACGACCATCGAGGGCAGCGCCAAGGGACCGGGCAGCAGCTGGTTCCACGTCACGAACGGCACCGTCTACTTCGACCACCCCGTCCACGCGATGGCCGAACACACGCTGAACATCGACTTCGCCAACCCGGCCCAGGGACCCTCGGCGCGGGTCGCGGTCGAGCTGACCGCCGCCTCCGCCCGGGAGCTGGTGGCGGCGATCGAGGCGGCGCTGGAATCGGCGCCGGCGGGAATGACCGCGTGATCCCCGGCGGCCGCTGAGAACCGCCATTTTGTAGCCTCTCGCCCATTGGTCGGGAAGCCGCGGAACAAAATGGCTGCACCACAGCCCAAACGTTCCTCGCGTGAGCCGGGAACCGTCGAAGTGCTACGAAAGGGCGGTCATACGGCCGGGGAACGACAACCCTCCCCGCCGACGTCATGGCGCGCCGCCCCCGCCCGCCCTAAGCGCCACACCGCCAGACGGTGTTCGGGCGCCGGCGATGAGGATCGGCCGCCCGTGCGGTCTCACACTTCACATCGAAGAAAGGGAGCGGTCGTGGACTACAAGCTGGAGCTCATCGTCATGCCGGTCACGGACATGGACCGTGCGAAGGCGTTCTACAGCGAGCAGGCCGGATTCCATGTCGACGTCGATCACCGTGGCGACGGGGACTTCCGCGTCATTCAGCTCACGCCGGCGGGCTCGTCCTGCTCGATCACGTTGATGCGCAACCCCGAGCGCGCGGGGACCGTCAAGGGGGTGCACCTGGTCGTCGAGGACATCGAGGCGGCGGTGGCCGATCTCGCCTCCCGAGGCGTCGAGATCAGCGGGCCGTTCCACTTCGGCGCCCAGGGACAGGCGCCCGGCGTCGACCGCGATCGGCGCAGCTACGAGTCGTTCGCGTCGTTCGACGACTCCGACGGGAACAGCTGGATGCTGCAGGAGGTCAGGCGCTGATGGATGCCCAAGAGCCGTCCCCGACTGGCGAGACCCGGACTCGAACCGGGGCAGAGTCGTCCGGCTGCATCCGTCAGCGTCCCAGCCGTCCCATGCGTCCCATGCGTCCCATGCGTCCCATGCGTCCCGCCGGTCAGGACACGGCGCACGCATCTGGTCGCGCAGTTGGTGGCACGCTCGTAACACCGCGGCTCTCCGCCGGCATCACCGACCATTGCGGCCGTCAGGTGAGGTCAACCGGCCGGCGCGTGGGTCTGATCGGCCGCGGACCGGTGAGTGGCTGCGAGCGATCTCCAGCCACGGGACGAGCGCTCGTCGAGTCGCCGTCGTCGAGCTGGTCAAACGGGCCGGGCCGGCCGATCGCGAAGCCCTGGGCGTAGTCAACGCCGTATTCCTGTAGCAGCGCGAGTGTCGCCAGGTCTTCGACGCCCTCGATGATCGTCCTCCGGTTGAAACCTTGTGCGAGCTTGACGATCGCCTGGACGACGTGCTGGTTCTGCACGTTGTTGACGAGGTCGATCCCGAACTCCATGTCGATCTTCAGTTCGGTGAGCGGGAGCCGCTTGAGATAGGCAAGCCCGCCGTACCCCATCCCGAAGTCGTCGAGGGAAACCTCGCAGCCGAGCGAGATGATCTCCGCGACGAACGCGTCGGCGGTCGTCTCATCGCCGGCGACTGCGGTCTCGGTGATCTCGCAAACCAATAGTGAGGGGTCGGCCCCGGTCTCCTGCAGCAGGCGAGCGAGCGCGTCGAGCACCGCCGTGGAGCTGAGCGACTTGCCCGAGATGTTGAAGCTCACCTTTCGCCCGTGCGCGGCAAACGCGACGGCCCGCCGCAACACCCAGAGATCGATCGCCTCGATCAGATCGAACCGCTCAGCGGCGGGAAGGAACCGCCCGGGCGCGATCAGCTCCCCGTCGCGGTCGACCATGCGCAACAACAGCTCGTGTCTGACGATCTCGCGGGAGGCCACGTCAATGATCGGCTGGGCGTGGAGCACGAAGCTGTCCTCGGCGAGCGCCTCTTGGATGCGACCGATCCACGACAGGGTCTCCAGTTCCTGCTGGCGACGCTGCTCCTCAGCCTTGCGCGCACTGATGTCGCTGAAGACGACCACCAGCCCTTCGATCTGGCCGTCGATCATGATCGGCGCTGAGCTGTAGGCGACCGGCAGCTCGCGCTCATCGTTGCGGATGAAGATGTCGTCCTCGACTCGCAACGCCTGCCCGGTGCTGAGTGGCGACATCACTCGTTCGTATGACTCCGGCAGCGGCCGGCCACCGTCCCGCTCGCCGGTGGCTCGTGCCTGTGCGAAGCGGACGACCAGCTCGTCCTCGGTCCAGCCGAGGAGTCGCTCGGCGGCGGCGTTGACGAACCTGACCTGACCGTCGCGGTCGAGGGCGAAGATCCCCTCGCTGATGCTCTCAATCAGTCCGCCCAGGAAATGCTCGGTTGATCGCAGCTCATGCTCCTGGCGCTTGGCTGCGGTGATGTCGGACATGATCGCCAGGGCGCCGACATTGTTGCCCTGACTGTCGCTCAGACTACGGTTCGAGACCCGGACCCAACATTCGCTGCCGTCCCGTCGCCTCAGGCAACGTTCGCCGGCACCAATTGATCCCTCAGCGTGGGCTCGGACGATCGCCTGCTTGGCCACGCCTGCCCACTCAGGATCCATGAACTGGCCCAGCTCGCGGCCGAGCATCTCCGCCGGCGTATAGCCGAGCATTTCGGCCATTCGCGGGTTGACGTAATCGGTCCGGCGCTCGCAATCCAGCCGCCAGATCCCGTCCGGGGTGGTCTCGAGAATCTGACGGTAGCGGCCCTCACTGTCCGCCAACGCTTGCTCGCTCGCCTCACGGAGCTCCTCCTCCAGGCGCTTCCGTTCACTGATGTCCTCGAACTGGCCCACCAGCATCTCGACCGCGCCACTGGAGTCGCGGATCGCGGAGAGTGACACGTGGACCCAGATGGTCCTCCCATCGGCGTGGATGTAGCGCTTCTCATAGCCTGCCCGGTCGATCTCGCCTGCGTGCAACGCCGCGAAGATCGGCGTATCGACGCCCACGTCCTCCGGGTGCTTGTATCTGCCGGGGTCCAACCCCTCAGTGATCTCTTCCCGGGTGTAGCCGAGTAGGTCCGCGTACGCCTGATTCACTCGTATCACCCGGGCGTCCGGGCCTCTGAGCACGATCCCCTGGGGCGAATGGTCGAACGCGAGGGAGACCAGCCGCTCCGCCGCGCGCAACGCCTCCTCCGCATTCCGCTGCTCGGTGACGTCACGACCCATCCCAAAGCTGAGGCCGCCCTCCAACAAGCTCGCATTCCACACGATCCATCGGTACGAGCCGTCCTTGCACCGGCAGCGGTTCTCGTACCCCGCAGAGCGAGCATCGCCTGCTTGCCGTTTCGCGAGATGCGCGACGGTCGACTCGAGGTCGTCAGGATGGATGAAATCGGCAAACGGCCTGCCGACGATCTCATCGGGGGTGTACCCGAGCACGGACTCCCACGCCGGATTGACGCGCGTGAACCGCTCAGCGTCACTGATCGCCATCAGGTCCGGCGACAACGCGAAATACCGGTCCATATCAGCCTGGGCCTGGGCGAGCTCCGCGGCCGCACGCTTCTGCTCGGTGATGTCACGGGCGACCGTTGACACACCGATCACGCGACCGGCCGGATCGAGAATCGGTGAGAGGGTGAGCGACACGTCGACGATCACACCGTCTCTGCGTCGCCGGACCGTCTCGAACCCCTGCACATACTCGCCCGATGCGAGCCGCTTCAGCAGCGCCGGGAGCTCGTCATCGTGCCCATCCGGCAGAAGGAACGCGATCGATTGACCGATGGCCTCGGCGGCCAGATATCCATACAGCTGCTCGGCGCCCGGGTTCCAGCTGACGATCACGCCGTCGACCGTCTTGCCCACGATCGCATCGGCGGACGAGCCGACGACGGCTGCCAAGTGCGCCGCCAGGCCTTCCAACCGCTTGCGCTCGCTCACGTCCCGAATCGCACTCAAGACCAGCACACCTGAGTCGGTGCGCAACGGTTTCAGCGATATGTCCGCCGGAAACTCGCTCCCGTCCTTACGCCGGCCCAGAAGCTCCAAGCCCGACCCCATCAGCCGCGCGTGTGGATCAGCGGCAAAGCGCGACCGGAGTCCGACATGGCCGGCGCGCGCGCGCTCGGGCATCAGAGTCTCGACTGGCTGCCCGATCAGCTCGCAACGCTGATACCCGAACAACTCCTCGGCCTGAGCATTGGCCCGGACGATCACGCCCTTCTCATCCACCACAACCGTCGCGTCAGGCGCCGACTCAAACAGCCCCTCAGTCGCCGTCAGCGTTCCCCCGGACACGTCGACCTGTGCAGAAGGCAGAACCTCACCGGCCAATCGCCCATGGACAAGCGACTCCATTGAAAGACCATCGTCACCATCACCCGGTGGATGGACCGTCCAAACTACGCCCCCACCCCGGGGGCAACTACGCAACCTCCGCACGCCCTCAGTGACCCACCAGAAGGGCAAGAGGCCTAGAGCGGACGGGGCTCCTCGGTATGGCGAGACCCGGACTCGAACCGGGGACACCACGATTTTCAGTCGTGTGCTCTACCAGCTGAGCTATCTCGCCGTCGACCGGCGATCCTAGCGAGTCAGCAGGGCTCCGGTCCGATGAATCCCCATCGTGAGGACCTCCTTTGGTCGTGTTCTCTGTAGATCGCGTCGCGACCCCCGCCCTCACGGCAGGCGCATGAGAAGTTCGTAGGAGCGGGCGGCTGGGGTTTGTGGTGAGAGCCGCCGGGGCGCGCGGGAGAATCGCGCCGTGACCCCGCCCGCCGAGCCCGCCCCCCACACCCTGTACGTCCTGCGCCACGCCAAATCGAGCTGGGACGACCCCGGGCTCGGCGACCACGAGCGGCCGCTCGCCCCGCGCGGGCGCCGGGCCGCGCTCCAGATGGCCGCCTACCTGCGTGCGCACGAGATCTCGCCGGCGCTCGTGCTGTGCTCGACGGCCCGGCGCACGGTGCAGACGCTCGAGGTGGTCGCCCCCGGCGGCCGGGCGCTGATCGAGCCGGAGCTGTATGCGGCCTCGGCATCCGAGCTGCTGGCCCGGCTGCGCCGGGTCCCCGACGTCGCCACCTCTGTGATGCTGATCGGCCACAACCCGGGCCTGCAGATGCTCGTGCTCGCCCTCGCCGCCGATCCCACCCCCAACCGCGCAGCCGTCGCCAACAAGTTCCCCACCGCCGCCCTGGCCACGCTCACACTCGGCGGCACGTGGAGCGATCTGCGCCCCGGCCACGCCGAGCTGACCGGGTACGTGCGACCCAAGGATCTACCGGCGTGAGCGACCGGGACCCTCGGGTAGCCTCCCGGTCCACGTGTTGACGGAGAGAGATCGACCCGTAGAAGCGGGGCGTCATGTGGAGGACCCGGTGTCCGCCTGCCGCGATCTCGCCAAGCGCTATGGCGACGGCGACGCGGCGGTCGAGGCCCTGCGCGGCGTGAGCGTGGAGCTGGCGCCCGCGAGCTTCACCGCCATCATGGGACCCTCGGGCTCGGGGAAGTCGACCCTGATGCACCTGCTCGCCGGACTCGACTCTCCCACCAGCGGCGAGGTCTGGCTCGGCGGGAGCCGCCTGGCCGGGCTCGACGACGCCGAGCTCACACGGTTGCGCCGCAAGCGGGTCGGGTTCGTGTTCCAGTCCTTCAATCTGCTGCCGGTGCTCAGTGCCGAGGAGAACATCGTCATGCCGCTGCGGATCGCCGGCGAGGAGATCGACCGCGGCTGGCTCGAGCGGCTCCTGATCAACGTCGGCCTGGAGGATCGCCGCCATCATCGCCCGTCCGAGCTCTCCGGAGGCCAGCAGCAGCGCGTCGCGCTGGCCCGGGCGCTGATGACCAGGCCGGCGGTGATCTTCGCCGACGAGCCGACGGGCAACCTCGACTCGGTCTCGGGCGAGGTGATCCTGAAGATGCTCCGTCGCGCCGTCGACGAGCTGGGGCAGACGATCGTGATCGTCACCCACGAGCCGAATGCCGCGGCGTACGCCGACCGGGTTCTGTTCCTGGCCGACGGCCTGATCGTGCGCGAGGCCGAGGGCCTCTCGGCGCCGGAGATCCTCGACGTGCTCAAGGCCCCGCAGTAGCGATGTTCTCCTACGCCGTGCGGAACCTCGCGGCGAGGCGGCGGCGGGCCGGGATGACGGCCCTGGCGGTGCTGATCGGCGTCTCGATGATCGCGGGCACGTTCGTGTTCACCGACACCATCCACGCCGCCTTCCGCCAGCTGTTCACCAACGCCTCCAAGGGCGCCGACGTGATCGTCTCGAGCCGCCAGGACACGAGCTCGCTGCTCAGCGCCCCGGCGACCATTCCCGTCTCGCTGCTGCGGCGGATCCGTGCGCTTCCCGGCGTGGCCGAGGCCCAGGGCCAGATCTCCGACGCGGCGACGATCGTCGGCCGCAACGGCAAGGTGATCAGAAGCACGGGCTCGCCGACGCTGGCCATCTCCGACCTGCGGCCGCCGTTCGGCGGCCTGAGGATCGTGCAGGGAGGGCACCCGGTCGGCCGCCATGAGGTCGCCCTCGACCAGGCCACCGCCGCCCGCCAGGGCTACCACGTCGGCGACCTGGTTCGGATCGTCACCGGCCAGCCCGTGCAGCGGTTCCGGATCTCGGGCCTGGTGCGGCTCGGTGGCGCCTCGCTCGGTGGCGCGACCTTCGCCGTGTTCTCGCTCGCGACCGCGCGGGTCCTGTTCGACAAGCCGGGGAAGGTCGACCTGATCTACGTGGCCGCAGCCCGGGGAACGACCCCGGCGGCACTCGTCCGGCAGATCGGTCCGCTCCTGCCCGGCGAGCTCGTCGTTCGCACCGCCCACGCCCAGGTCGACACCGATGTGCAGCGCCTGAGCAGCGCGCTCAGCCTGCTCACGGCCGGGCTGCTCGCGTTCGGTCTCATTGCCGTGTTCGTCGGTGCGCTGGTGATCTTCAACACGTTCTCGGTCACGATCGCCCAGCGCGTGCAGGAGTTCGCGATCCTGCGGGCGCTCGGCGCCACCGGCGGCCAGGTGTTGCGCGCAGTCCTGGTCGAGGCCGCCGCCCTGGGCCTCGTCGCGTCGCTGCTCGGGCTGGCCGGCGGGCTCGCCGCCGCGGCGGCGATCCGAGCGCTGTTCTCCGCGATCGGCTTCGACCTCCCCTCGACGGGGCTCGTGTTCGCCCCCCGTACCGCCGTGCTGGGACTCGTCGTCGGCGTGCTGGTGACGGTCATCGCCGGCCTGTTGCCCGCCGTGCGCGCGACGCGCGTGGCCCCGCTCGAGGCTCTGCGGACGAGCGCCGCCCCGCAGCGTCCCGGACGCTGGGGTAGGCGGATCACGGCCGGGCTGGCGCTGCTGCTGGCCATCGCAGGGCTGGTTGCTGATCCTGACCAGCTCCGGCACCGCCGCGTCACGACTGGCGGCCAGCGCCGCCGGCGCGGTGGCCCTGCTGCTGGCGATCGTGATCCTGAGCCCGCGCGCCGTGCGCCGGCTGACCGGAATCGTCTCGTGGCCACTGGCCCGCGGTGGGCGGTTCCTTGGCCTGCTCGCGCGCGAGAACGCCGCCCGCAATCCCGTGCGGACCGCGGTGACCGCGTCCTCGCTGATGATCGGCCTGGCCCTGGTCCTGTTCGTGACCGTCTACGCCAGCGGGCTGCGGGCGTCGGCGGCCCACATCATCGGCCGCACCTTCATCGGGGACTTCACGATCGAGAACCAGGACGGCGGCTCGCCGATTCCGGCCGCGAGCGCCCGCGCCGTGGCGGTGGTCCCGGACGTGGCCGGCGTCTCGAGCCTGAAGAGCGCCGCCGCCGGGTTCGGCGGCGCCGGCGGCATCACGGCGACGGGCATCGATCCGACCACGATCGGACAGGTGTACAGCTTCGACTGGGTCGACGGATCGCAGTCGACGCTCGACGACCTCGCCCCGGGCGATGTGATCGTCGAGCAGGACACCGCCCGCAGCGCCCACGTGCACGCGGGCCAGCGGGTGGTGATGAGCACCGAGACGGGGGTGCGGACGGCGGTCACCGTCGGGGGGATCTACAAGGACCAGGCGCTGCTGCGCGGGTTCGCGCTGCCGCGGGTCGCCTTTGACGAGGTGTTCCACCAGCCGCGGCTGCAGGCCGTGTTCGTCAAGCTCGCGCCCGGGGCCGACCGGGCCGCGGCCGCGTCCGCCCTGGGCACGGCCCTGGCCGCCTACCCCGGGGTCGTGGCCCGCTCCGAGCAGCAGCTCAAGGACGAGGTCGGCGGCCGCGTCGACAGCATCCTGATCCTGTTCTACGCGCTCCTGGCCATGAGCGTGCTGATGGCGCTGCTGGGGATCGCCAACACGCTGACGCTCTCGATCCACGAGCGCACGCGCGAGCTCGGGACGCTCGGGCGGTGGGGATGACCCGCGGGCAGGCGCGGACCCTGATCCGCGACGAGAGCGTGATCACCGCCGCGATGGGCGCGCTGGTCGGGGTCGCGCTGGGGATCTTCTTCGCCTGGGTCATCGCCCGCGCGCTGTCGAGCGAGGGGGTCATCTTCTCGGTCCCGTGGGCGCAGGTGCTGCTGCTGTTCGCCGTCGGCCTGCTGGCCGGGATCGTCGCCGCGGTGCCGCCGGCGCGGAGGGCGGCGCGGACCGACGTGCTCGCGGCGATCGCCCACGAGTGACCTCGGAGGAGAGAGGGGCCGGCTCCGCCGGCTGAGGGCCTATCCCGATTGGGCGTGCGACCAAGTGGGGTAGGTCCTTAGTTTGCCGGCCTGCAGGGCGGCTTGCAGGCCTCCTCGGGCCCGTTCTCGCCAGTTACAGTCGGCGGCGTGGCGGCAGCTGTGTTCGGCCTGATCGGGGTGATCATCGGCGGCGTGATCAATTTCGTCGCGACCGTGTACCAGCAGAACCGCACGGACCGGTCGGCGCGTCACTCGATCGCCCGGCTCGCCTACGACGACTTCCTCCGCTATCAGAGCACGCTCGTGCGGGCGCTCGCCGCGGGCACGTGGTGGCCCGACTCATCCCTGCTCAAGACGCAGACGAGCATCGCGGACCGCAAGGTGCTGCTCGGCGATCTCGACGACGGAACCTCGCAGGACGTGGCCGATGCCCAGGGCTGGATGGAGTATCTGATCCAGGTCCGTAAGCGGGCGGGGACGCACGGTCCGTCCGAGATCGAGCTCGAGTTGATGCGGGACAACTTCTGCCGGCTCGATCATGCCCGCCGGCAGTTGTCCGGGTCGGTCAGCGGCCGGCGGTTCCGCTCGTTCGCGGACGGCGCGACGCTGAAGAGCCTGGACCGCTACACGACGCTCGAGGACCTCGGGATCGGCGACGAGGACTGCCGCTGCCGCCGGCAGCTCCACTACGGGCGGGGAGACGCCGATGGCCCGTGAGAGGAGCAGTGCCTACTCGCTGGCGGTCGTGTCGGTCGGCCTCGCCCTGGTCGTGCTGTTCGCAGGCGCCGGGGTGATCGCCGCCGTCGGACACGAGGTCCCCAAGGAGATGTGGTCCGCGGCCGCGACGCTGAGCGGCGCGCTGGTCGGGATCCTGATCCCGTCGCCCAAGACCAAGAAGGACGCGCAGGGCTCAGCGACCGTTGCCGCCGCGATCACGCACAGCGCTGCCACCACGGCCGCTCTCGATCGCGCTGCACACCTCGCCGCCGCCCCGGGCGCGACCGACGCGATCAAGCGGGCGGCGGCTGCCGCCGCCGCGGACGTTCGCGGCTCGGGCGCCGAGGTCGCGAAAGCCGCCACCGACGCGACCGGAGCGGGACGGGCCCCGGCCGTGATCGTCGACGCGGCGATCACGGTGCATGACGACGGGCTGACCAAGGCCACGAACGCCGTGACTCGCGCCGAGAGAGCCGCCGTGGCCGCAGGCGCCGGACAGCCCGCCGTGACCCCCGAAGTCCGCGTCGCCCAGGCCGGCCAGTCGGTGCATCAAGCCGCTGTCGACGCGGCCAAAGGCGTCCGCTCCCAGGCCGATGCCATCGCGCGTGCGGGCGATTTCAGCCCCGCCGTGAGCAGGCTCAAGGAGTCGCTCAAGGTTGCGCTGCCCGCGTTCGTGTTCATCGTCTCGCTGGGACTCGGCCTGGCCATCGCCTGGGGCGCCATCCACCCGTCGGGATGCACGTTGAGCGGGGGCGGACGCATTCCGGTCTGCGACCTGCCGCTGATTCACATCTCCAATCAGCTGATCACGCTGGCGTCCGCCGCCGGCGGCGCACTGATCGGACTGTTCGCCAACCCGCCCGCCTCGACGCCGGCGAAGGCGCCGGCCTGACGCACCGCGCGACGGCGCGGGCTCAGCGGGACATACGCGCCAGCAGCTCGAGCGCGCCGCGCTTGGACAGCGGCTCGTTCAGGTTCCCGCACTTGGGCGACTGCACGCACGACGGGCAGCCCGACCGGCACGGGCACTCGCCGATCAGCCGGCGCGCGTCGCCGACCAGGCGCTCGAACTGGTCGTAGCCGCGGCGGGTGATCCCGACGCCGCCGGGATGCCCGTCGTAGATGAAGATCGTCGGGCCGCCGGTCTGCGGGTGGGCGTTGGTCGACAGGCCGCCGATGTCCCAGCGGTCGCACATCGCGATCAGCGGCAGCACCGCGATCTGGCCGTGCTCGAGCGCGTGCAGCGCGCCGAGCAGGTGGTCGGCCGGGAACGGCTCGGCGGCGATCAGCTCGTCGAGCTCGTACCAGAGCGCGCGCGTCGCGAACTCCACCGTCGGCAGCTCGAGCGCCTGGAAGTCGATCACCTCGTGGTCCTGGAGGCCCTTGCGCTGGTAGCCGAGCACGGTCTCGGAGTAGACGACGGCCCCGAACGAGAGCGTCACGCCCAGCGTGCTCGCGGCGCTCGTGCAGCCGCTCGATGTAGGTCATGCTCTCGCGCTTGGCCTGCGTGAAGTAGTCGCCGGCGAACGGCTCGAGCAGCGCGCGGCGGGCGTCGAGGTCGAGCTCGAGCACCTGGTAGGAGCGCCCGAGGTGCAGGTAGACGGCGCCCTCGTGGACGGTCGCGTAGGCGCGCGCCGCCTCGATCGTGCCGAGCACCTCGCCGGAGCTCGCGTCGATCAGCGACGAAGCTGTCGGCCGAGGCCGAGCGCAGCGCCACCCGCGCCGCCGGGTAGTCGTCGGCGCGCGCGGGCACGAACCCGGTCGCCCGCTCGCGCAGGAAGCCGGCCGCGGCGAGCTCCTCGGCGTGCGCCGCGCCACGCCGGCGCCGAGGATCGGCGTCGTCGTCGTCGGTCAGCGGCGCCTCGTGCGCGGCGCAGACCAGGTGCTCGGCGTAGATCTCGGGGCTGTCGCGGATCGAGGATCGCCGCCTCGACCGGGCCGGCGCAGGAACTCGTCGGGATGGCGGCAGAAGAACTGGTCGAGCGCGTCCTCGCCGGCGATGTAGACGGCCAGCCCGCGGCCGCGGCGGCCGGCGCGGCCCCACATCTGCCGCAGGCTGGCGACCGTGCCGGGGAACGTGACGCAGATCGCGGCGTCGAGCTCGCCGATGTCGATCCCGAGCTCGAGCGCGTCGGTGGCGACGACGCCGAGCAGCTCGCCGTCGATCGAGCCGGCGCTGGATCTCCTGGCGCTGCGCCGGCGTGTAGCCGGCGCGGTAGGGCGCGATCCGCTCGGCCAGCTCGCGCGTCGAGCCGGTCGACCGCGTGGCGGAGGATCAGCTCGACGCCCTTGCGCGACTTCATGAAGCAGATCGTCCGCGCGCCCGCGGCGACCAGCTCGGCGAACACCTCGGCCGCCTCGTACAGCGCCGAGCGCGCGCAGGCCGAGCTCCTCGTCGAGCAGCGGCGGGTTCCACATCGCCACCCGGCGCGCGGCGCCGGGCGCCGCGTCGTCGTCGATCAGCTGTGAAGTCGGTCCAGCCCGGTGAGCTGCTCGGCGAGCTCGACCGGGTTGGCGATCGTCGCGCTCGCGAGCAGGAAGCGCGGCGCGGTGCCGTGGATCGCCGGCGACCCGCCGCAGCCGCCGCAGCACGTTGCGCGACGTGCGAGCCGAACACGCCGCGATAGACGTGCGCCTCGTCGACGACGACGAACGCGAGGTTCGCGAACAGGTCGCCCCACGCGGCGTGGTGGGGCAGGATCCCGACGTGCAGCATGTCGGGGTTGGTGAGGACGAGGTTGCTGCGCTTGCGGATCGCGGCGCGCTCGGCGCGCGGCGTGTCGCCGTCGTAGATCGCCGGCCGGATCGCCTTGTGCAGCCCGAACGCGTGGAGCGCCCGCGCCTGGTCCTGGGCCAGCGCCTTGGTCGGGTAGAGGTACAGCGCGCGGGCCGTGCGGTCGCGTGCTCAGCACCTCGAGCGTCGGCAGCTGGAAGCACAGCGACTTGCCCGACGCGGTGCCGGTGGTGACGATCGTCGGCCCCGCGAACGCCGCCTCGAGCGCCTCCGCCTGGTGGGCGTAGAGCTCGTCGATGCCCGCCTGCTGCCAGCGCCGATCTGACCGCGGGGTTCGAGCTCGCCCGGGACGGAAACAAGGCGCGCGGAGCGCGCCCCATAAAGATCCTCGTGGACCAGCCGCTCGTCGCCGCGGCCCGTCTCCAGCAGGCTCGCCCAGGGCTCTGTCTCGCGGACGATCGACACCGCATGGCCGAGGCTGCTACGGTCGCCGCGCGCCATGCGCTGCCTCTACGTCGATCTCGACGGGACGCTGCTCGGGCCCGGCGCGTCGCTGCTGCGCGGCGCCGGACGGGCGGTTTTCGGCGCTCGGCGTGCGCGCGCTCGAGGCGTGCTCGCCGCGCCGGCGTCGAGGTCGTGCTGTACTCGGGCCGCGCGGCAGTCGAGCGTGTTCGAGGCCGCGCGGCTGATCGGCTCGCGCGTCGTACATCTTCGAGCTCGGCTGCGGGCTGGTGATCGACGGCGAGCTCGAGTGGCTGACCGACGGCGTCGTGCCGTCGGAGTCGAGCGCGGCTCGATCTACGACCAGATCGAGGCGTCGGGGGCGCCGGCGCTGCTGCTCGAGCGCTTCGCCGGGCGGCTCGAGTACCACACGCCGTGGTCGGTCGGGCGCGAGGTCTCGCACCTGTTCCGCGGCGACGGTCGACCTGCCGAGGTCCGCGCCGCTGCTCGACCGACGCCGGGCTCGGCTGGCTGCGGCTGGTCGACAACGGCGTCGTGCGCGAGCACGCCGAGCAGATGCCCGGGCTGCCGGTCGTCCACGCCTACCACCTGATCCCGGCCGGCGCCTCGAAGGCGCGGGCGGTGGCGCGCCACATGCAGGCCCGCGGCTACTGCCCGGAGGAGTGCATCGCCGTCGGCGACTCGCGCGAGGACATGGAGGCCGCCGCGGTCGTCGGCACGTTCTGGCTCGTGGCCAACGCGCTCGAGCGGGACCCGACGCTGGCGCCCGACTCGCCGGCCGCGGCCGGGCGTGCGGCGTGGCGTCCGAGGGCTACGGCGCCGGCGTCTACGAGGCGGTCGTGACGACGCTGGCGGGCGGACCGTAGTACGCCGCGCGGGCGTGCGCCGGCGGCGTGGGCGCCGGCGGGTGTGCGCCGGCGAGGCGCTGCGCACGGCGGGGTGTGCCGCTGCCGGCGGGCGCGCGCCGGCGGGTGTGCGCCGGGCCCGGGCGGGCCGGCGAGGAGCCGTCCGGCCGGGTGTGCCTGGCCCAGTGCGGCCAGCCGCCCGGTGGGCCGGGCGCGTAGGGCCGGCCGCGTGGCGCCGACGGCACGGGTGTGCTCGGACCCGTGGTCCGGCGAGCTGTGCGCCGGGCCGAGGCGCGGCGTGTTACTGCTCGTCGTTCCTGCTCGACCGGCTTGGGCGTCGTCGACCGCCCAGCCGAGGCGCTCGACGAGGTGCGTCTCGAAGTGCGGGCTCTCGAAGTCGGCGGGACTGATCCGCTCGCTGAGCATCACTGCGCCTTCGCCACGCCTCGTTCACCCGATCGCTGTCACGATGATCTGGGGCACTCTTCTCCTCCTTCTGGTCTGGGTTCGCCTGTCGACGTTGGCAGCACCGCGCTTCAGCGATTCGTAAACATCTCGGTTGCCGCCGGTCGGAGTCTCGAGCGCGGCGCGCTCGCCGGGGTGAACGAGGCGGTGCCACCAGACCCGGATCCGCTCTCGCAGCCGGCGCCAGAACCCCGGCGGACGGGCGGGCGCCAGCGCGCCGGCGGCGGGACGGTCGCGCGCACGACCGCGACCCAGTCGTCGAGCGGGAGCTCGCCGGCGATCAGCTCGGCCAGCGCGGTCGTCACCGGCGCGTCGATGCCGGCGCGGCTCGAGCGCCTGGGCCAGCAGCGGCACCGACTCGAGCGCCTCGACCGCCTGGCCGACGCGCTCGTGGATCTCGCCGGCGGGCACGCCCTGGGCGAGCAGCTCGCCGGCGCGGCGGTTGCGGCTCTGCGGCGCCAGCGCGGTCGCGACCAGATCGCCCGTCCCGGCCAGGCCGATCATCGACTCCGGCCGCGCGCCCTGCGCCTCGGCCCAGCGCCAGACCTCGGCGAAGATGTGGCCGGCGGCCGCGCCGGCGGCGTTCAGGCCCTGCGCCTCGGTCGCGCCCGGACGCGAGCGCCGCGGCGTTCTTGGCGGCGCCGGCGAGCTCGACGCCGATCGGATCGTTGGACTCCTCGCACACGACGCCGGCGCGGCGTGAACACGCCGCGCGAGCGCCGTGCGCGAGCGACTCCTCGCGTCGAGGCCGCGACGAGGCCGGCCCCGTCGCTGACCATCTCCCGCGCGTGCGCGGGGCCGCCGATGCAGGCGACCCGATGGGCGCCGAAGCGCTCGCCGCAGCAGCGCCGTCGGCGGTGCGCCGTCGGGCGGGACGAGGCCCTTGGCGAGCGAGACGACGGCCGCGCGCGGCCGGCGAGGCCGGCGCGCTCGAGGCCGTCGATCACCTCGTCGAGGCCGGTCGAGGGCACGCCCAGGAACACGTAGTCCGCGCGCGCGAGCCCGGCAGCGCGCGTGCTCGATCCGCAGCTCCCGCGGCAGCTCGACGCCGCGGCAGGTAGACGCGGTTCTCGCGGTCGTCGGCCAGCCGCTGCGCCTGCTCGGCTCGGTGCGCGTCTGGAGCGTCGTGCGCAGCCCCCCGCGGGCGAGCAGCACCGCCACGCGCGGTGCCGAACGAGCCGGCGCCGATCACGACCGCGCGCTTCGTGCCGGGGGCGGGGAGGTGAATCGAGCGACGGGGGACGGGAGGCAAGGCGACGCGAGCGTAGCGGGGGGCGGGGGATGCGGGGCTTTTGGGTGGCTGGTTGGGGTGTGGGGGTGGTGTGTGTGGGGTGTGGGGTGTGGGGCGTCGGGCGGGCGCGCGGGGCGGGGAGCGCGCGCGGGCCGGGGAGCCGCGCCGGGGTGCGGGCGGGAGAGCGCCCGCCGGCCGGAGAGCGCGTACGGGCGGGGGAGCGCACGGCGACGACCATTTCGTGGTATCTCGTCGGCCCGCGACCGCGCCGAGGAACTTAATGGCTGTGGTGCAGCCCTTAAGTTCCTCGGCACCGCGATGCGGGGCCGAGAGGGTACGAAATGGCGGTCGAACCCCGCCCGACGGCGCGTCGCGGCCGCTTCAGCGCCGGCGCCGGCGCCGGACGGCCGAGATCAGAGGCGCCGCGCTTCAACACACGTGATGCACCGGATTCTGATGGTGCTTATCTCGACAAACCTTCCGCCGCTCGGGCCTCCTTGGCTGCCTAAGCGCCTCTCCGGTGCCCAGGCGCACAAAGTCGTTCGGACGACATCAGTTTGTCGAGATAAGTCGTGATGGCGGGGCTTCGCCACCTGCGGGGGGATGAAATCGGCGTTGCAGCTCTGGTGTCGTGCTCGGTGGTGGTTGAGGTTTCGGAGTGCCGTGCGTCGACGCCGACTTTTGCTTGGTGCCTGTGAGCCTGTAGATAAGTCTGGCGTGGGAGCCTTGGCCGGAACCCCGGACTGTTGCCTTGAGCACGCGCTACAGCATCGCTTGATAACGCGGGGCTCCTGCGGGCGGCGATCGTTGTTGATGTGACCGAAGGAGGACCTCAGATGGAACGGATCGTTGAGCGCCCGGGCGCGCTCGATGTGCACAAGGCGACCGTGATGGCGTGCGTACGGGTGTGGCAGGAGCGCGAGCTGACCGAGCACGTCGCGGAGTTCGCGACGACGGTGCACGGCTTGCTGGCGCTGCGCGATTGGTTGGAGGCGCTCGGCGTCACGCAGGTCGCGATGGAAGCGACCGGCGTGTACTGGCGGCCCGTCTGGGCGATCCTGGAGGATCGCTTCGAGCTGCTGCTCGTCAACGCGAGACACGTCAAGGCGGTCCCCGGCCGCAAGACCGACGTCAAGGACGCGCAGTGGCTCTGCCAGCTGCTGGAAGCTGGGTTGTTGAAGGCGAGCTTCGTGCCGCCGAAGCCGATCCGCACGCTCCGCAACCTCACGCGGTATCGCAAGACGCAGGTCAACGACCGCTCGCGCGAGACCGCGAGGCTGCACAAGATCCTCGAGGACACAGGGATCAAGCTCGGCTGCGTCGCGAGCGACATCATGGGCAAGTCCGGACGGGACATGCTCGATGCGCTGGTGGCCGGCACGACCGACCCCACGGTGCTTGCGGATCTCGCCCGCGGGCAGTTGCGCAAGAAGATCCCCGCGCTCCTCGAAGCGCTCGAGGGGCGCTTCGAGGACGAGCACGCAATAATCGTCGGGCAGATCCTCGCGCACATCGACTTCCTGGATGAGGCGATCGGTCGACTGTCGGAGGAGATCGAGGAGCGAATCCGCCCTTTCGCCCGCCAGCGTGATCTACTGATGACGATCCCCGGCGTCAAGCAACGCACCGCCGAGGTGCTGATCGCCGAGATCGGCGTCGACATGAGCGCCTTCCCGACCCCGAAACATCTCGCTTCGTGGGCGAAGGTGTGCCCCGGCAACGACGAATCCGCCGGCAAACGCCGCTCAGGAAAGACCGGCAAGGGCAACAAGTGGCTCAGGTCGGGCCTGACCGAGGCCGCGAACGCCGCGACCAGAACCAAGAACTCCTATCTCGCGGCCCAATACCAGCGGCTACGCGGCCGCCGCGGGCACTCCAAAGCCGTCACCGCCGTCGGACACTCGATCCTGACCGCCGCCTGGCACATGCTCCAGACCGGCGAGCTATACAACGACCTCGGCGGCGACTACTTCACCCGCCAGAACCCCGACCGCCAGACCACGCGCCTCGTCCGGCAACTCCAAGCGCTCGGTCACAACGTCACGCTCGAACCCCGAGACCTCGCCGCCTGACGGAGATTTCGCTACAGCACCCTCCGTGGAGCGGTGCTGTTCCTCGTCACCAACCCAGGGCCGGGAGACTGTGAACTGGCGGTTCGAACCCGCCCAGTGGTGCACCTGAGCCGTTGAGCGCCGGCGATGGCGACGTGGGGGCGGTGGCGACGCGGTCCGCGCTACGCGGCGCCGCGGGCGCCGGCGACGGCGGCGGCGTCGTCCTCGCGACTCACCGCGTCCGCGAGCTCTGCCGTGATCTGGGCGAGCGTGCCGAAGGCTCCGGCCACCACCGCGGCGTCCGAGCCGGCGATGGCGCGGTTGAGGCCGCTTACGGCCGCGTCGAACTCGTCCCACAGTGGCGCGGGTCCGCGGCGTCCGGTTCCCGGTCGCAGCTCGTACGGGGGTTCGGAGCTCTCGGCGTCGGGCACCGGGCGCCATTGCATCCCAGCCGTATGGGCCCGCTCCCACGCGAGCCGCTCCGTCGAGGCGGCGTCGGCGAGCGTCCGCAGGCGTGCGGCGAAGCCTGCGTCCGGTGGGGCGAGCTTGTGGGCGCGCATCGCTTGTGCCCAGCCGCTGCCGGCCTCGTGCACCGCGCGCAGGACTTCATCGCGCTGCTGCTCGAGGTCGTCGCTGAAGCTCATCGCCCGAAGGACGGCGGGTCAGCCGGTCGGTGGCGCCGGATCGGGCTCGGCCACGCCCACGGGCTCGCCACCCCAGAAGTCCTCGCCGCTCGGGCCCGCGGCCTTGCGGCTCGCGCCGCCGGCGCTGTAGCCCTGCTCGAGGAGGCGTTCGAGATCGGAGCGCTTGATCCGCACCCGCCGGCCCACCCGGAGCGCCGGCAAAGAGCCTGCATCGATCCAGTTTCGGACCGTCTGTTGGTTCAGCTTCAGCAGCTCGGCCACCTCAGCGACCGTCAGGAACGACTCATCAAGCCCACCATGTTCCATGTCAGGATCTCCAATTGAGACAAACTGGAACCAATTCAGGGGGCTATACTAGCGCGCTCGGAGGATGCCATCACCGCCAATGGCAAGGGAAGGTCGTGGAACCGGAAGGTCCGCACACCGAACACCGCAGGAACGACGCCGACCGCGCCGACAACGTGGTGCGCTTCCCACGCGACTGGTTCGGCCCGCCCGATGAGCTCGTGCCGATCGGCCGCACCGCCCGTCGGCCTGATCCGCCCACGCCACTGCCCGCCCCCACCCGCACGGCCGCTGACTTCTGGGGCGAGGAATCGGCCACCGTTCACGATGCGTTGCCGCCGGCACCGCCGAAGCGCGTCACGCGGATCGCCGCGCGCGTACGCGCCATGCGTAGGGTCGCGCGTGAGCGCGCCACGCATAGGGCCGCGCACGCACGCGCCGGCATCCTCGAGTTCGGCCGATCGGCGCGCCGAGTGGTGGCCACCCCTGCGGCCCTCGTGCTCGCGCTCGTCCTCGTCACCGCGTCGGTCTTCGTGGCCACGCGTCCCGGTGGGTCCCGATCCCCGCGGACCGCGTCCAGTACCGGCGCGGCGGTCACGACAGCGGCACGACGCGAGGGCACGATATTGGCGGCGTCCGTGCTCACGGCAGCCCGGCACGCGGCCCGGCGCGCAACGCCGCACGTGCCGGCCGTGCACACTCACCCGGCGCCGGCCCGGAGCCGCCATACAACGCCGGCTGCCGCCTCCCCCAGCCCACCGGCCGCGCAGCCCGCGCCGGTCAGCCAGCCGGCGACCCCGGCATCCACAGAGTCCGTCGGCAGCTCGTCAGGATCGGCGGCCACAGGCGGCACAAGCGCGACGGGCGCCGGCGCGGGTCAGGCCGGTGCCAGTGAGGCAAGCCCCAGTCAGGCCGGACCGACCGGGCCGGCGGCGGCGTTTGGACCTGGGTATTGACATGCATAATCGCGATCCGTCATAGCCTCAGCCGGTGTTGATACCGCGAGAGACCACCACGAGGAAGGTAGGCAATGAATCGAATCCTTGAGCATGTCCGCGGCAACCTTGTCGCGTACCTGGCTCTCGTTCGTGGCCTCGGCGTGCACGTCGACGCGCCGAACCTGCTGCCGGCCGGACAGTCGCGATGGCTGGGCGACGATCAAGAACAGTTCGATCACGCCGGTGAGCTCGATCCGAACCGATCGGCCGGAGTCGTGCGGCACCTTGGCCGTGCTGTCGATGCAAGCGGCCACGTCCTCGCGTCGAGTCCCAAGCGCCAATGACGGTCGGGTGGGGCAGTCGGCGCCGGCAAGCGTCACCGGGCCGATGCTTTGGTTCCGGCGCGCTGCTTCTCGCCGGCGACTGTGGACGGGGACCGCGAGCGGCCGCGAATGACCACAGGTGGGCTTCGCGAGCCCACCAGGACAAGCAGCGAGGTCGGGGTCCACATGTTCTCGACCCCGGGCAGACGGATGAACAGTCGACGGCTGCCCTGCCCATCGGTTGCTGAACGAAACATTAGAAGAGGCGGACGGCAGGGTACAGAACGAGGCAATGGAGGTAGGAGAAATGAAGTCAGCACGCGCGTGGATTCTCGGCGTCTGCCATGTCCCTTGACGCTTTTGGGATGGCGATCGCCGCGCTTCGCGAGAGACGGCGTTCGGCGCCGGAGCTTGACGTGCCGACGTGCGGCGAACGGCGTCTTCGGCCATCGGCGACGTACGGCATAAACACGACGATGAACTGCCCGCCGTTGCCAACCCGGCCTGACGGGACTCACGATCCTGACGACCCGAACCTGGTGCCACAAGGCCGGGCGGGCAATGGCAGGCGAACGCCCCTGCGGGACTGGTCGATCGCCGGAGTGAATCGTCCCGCCGAACGGCATGTACGCGACGGAGTCAACGACGGCAGAGGTACGGGGCGGAGTTCTACTCGGGTTGGGGGCGGCGCCCAGCCGCACGACAACGAGCCGACATTCACGGCCCCCGCGATGAACTCGTCCAATATCTCGGCTTCCAGATCGGCTGCGCCGCGAGCGACCTGCGACGGCGCCGGAGCCCGGACACTGACAGGTCCAGGACATCGCCCTCCAGCCCACGAAACCCAGGCCCCCTGGCTCGCCGCGCCCGATGGCCTCTGGCAGTCGACACGGTTGGGTCCGTGGCGATTGGCCGGTTCACTTCTACGGCGACTCGCCGTCCGGGCTGTGCGCGCTGTCCGCGAGCCTGAACGGACAGCCGCTGCCGGGATGGTCAGCGTCGACGCGCAATGCCACGGTCTGGCACCAGTGCTCGGCGGCTCCCTACTCGCAGACGGTCCACACGTGGGACTTCGGTCAGGGCGCCGTGCCGCTCACCATTCGGGCGACGGACGCGGCGGGGGTGTCGACGAGCGATTCGGTCTATTCCAGGACGGTGCGGATCGACAACAGCCAACCGGTGGTGTCGCTGTCGGGACCCACCGACGCGTACGCGACCGCCGGGCCGCAGTACGTGCTGGCGAGCGCCGGCGGCTCGCCGTCGGGAATCGCCGGCCTGGAGTGTGCGGCCGACGGCGCCCCTGGGCGGTGGTACCCGGGAGCCGGCGCGCAGATTCCGGTCACGGGTGTGGGCCAGCACTCAGTCTCCTGCCAGGCAGCGAACAACGCCGTCGACAGCCGCGGAGCGCGCGGCTGGTCCCCGCCGGCGACCTGGACCCTGAGCATCCGCCAGCCAACGGCGAGCGCGATCTCGTTCGGGACCCGGATCGTCGACGCGCTGCGGTGCCGGCGCGTCGCCCAGCGCGTCAAGGTGCCGGCGGTGTGGGTGACGGTGCACGTGCATGGGCGGCCGGTGAAGGTCAGGATCGCCGCCCACACCCAGACGGTGAAGGTGGTCCGCTGCCACCCACGCGTCGTTCGCGTCCGCGTGCGGGTGCTGGAGCGCGGCCGCTGGCGGTGGCGGGTCGAGCGCCAGGTGCGACTGCCACGCGCGGTGCAGAGAAGCTCGTGGCGCGCGCGGTTCGGGGCGCCGAGCACGGTGGTCGGTTGGCTCGGGACATCGAGTGGGGTCGCGGTCGCCGGCCGGGCGGTGCGCATCGTCGCGGCCCCCGACGACGGATCGCGCGCGTTCAGCCAGACGGCGGTGGCCACGACCCGCGCCGACGGCAGCTGGAGCGCGCGACTGCCGGCGGGCCCGTCGCGGTTGGTGCAGGCCGTGTACGACGGTGGCTCGGACACGGAGCCGTCGGCGTCGGCGCAGATCCACGTCACCGCCCCTGCCTCGATCTCCCTCTCCGTCCACCCCCAGCAGGCCCACTGGGGTGGACGGATCGTGCTGAGCGGACGGCTGGCGGGTGGATACCTGCCGGCGGCGGGTGAGACGGTGATCCTGTCAGTGGATTTCGGCGGCCGGGCGCATGACTTTGCCCATGTGGTCGCTCGCGGGGATGGGCGCTTCCGCTACGTGTACACGTTCCTCCCTGGTCGGGGGAGGGCGGCATACCCGTTCTCGGCCGAAACTGTGCGGGAGTCCGACTATCCGTACTCGCCCTCGATCAGCCGGCGGGTCACGGTCGACGTGAGTCCGTAGTGGCGTAGAACGCGCTCTCGATCTCGGTGGCCACGCGCCGGGGGTCGTCGAGGGGGTGGAAGGTCCGCCCGCCGGCGACCTCGACCAGGCGGGCGTCGGGGAAGACGCGGCTGAGACGACGGGCGAAGTCGAGCTTGAAGAAGCGGTCGCCGGTCCCCCAGAGGAGCAGCACGGGCTTGTCGAACTCGTGCAGCCGGTTGGAGACGTCGAGCAGCTGGCGCTTGTCGACCCCCTGGAGGAACGCGGCGGTGTCCCGCCGGACGCCGGCGTCGCTCAGGCACGGCTCGACCCAGCGACGCGTCAGCGCCGGGTCGAGCGGCTCACGGACGAGCATCCCGAACCCGAGCGGAGAGTGACGCAGGCGAGCCGCGCGCATCGGCGCGAGCAGGGCCCTGAGCACGCCGGCGCTGCGACCCAGCTTGAAGATCAGATCGAACGGCGGCGGGGGGAACTTGTCGAACGCGTCGCAGTTGGTGAGCACGAGGCGGCCGATGCGGGAGGAGTCGGTGTCGATCAGGAACTGCGAGATCGCGCCGCCCGAGTCGTTGCCGACGAGGGTCACGTCCTCGAGCTCGAGCGCCTCGAGGAAGCTGACGATCAGCCGAGCCACGCCGCGGGGTGTCTGATCGGCATCGGGGCTCAGCGCGATGGTGTGCGAGCCGAGCGGGAGATCCGGCGCGTAGGACCGCACCCCGTGGGCGGCGAGAGCCTCCGCGACTCCGGTCCACAGCTCGCCGTTGACGAGGAAGCCGTGGAGGAACACGACCGGCCGCGACGCATCGTCGGGACCGGCAACGCGGTAGTTGAGGGTGCCGCCAGGCAATGCGACGCTGGGCATGTCTGCTCCTTGGGCTAGATTTACATACAATCTGTCCGCAACATACGGACTGCCTGTATGGAAGTCAAGCGCCTACGTACTCAAGCTGACCGCTCCGCCGCCACCAAGGACATCCTCGTGCGCGCCGCTCGGCCCCTGTTCGCGCGGGAGGGGTTCGGCGCCGTCAGCACGGAGGCGATCGTACGCGCCGCCGGCGTCAGCCGGGGGGCGATGTATCACCAGTTCAAGGACAAGACGGCGCTGTTCGAGGCGGTCTTCGAGGCCGTGGAGCAGGACGTCACCGCCCGCCTGGACGCCACCGTCTCCGCGGCCGCGGAGACCGACCCGGTCGCGCTGATGGAGCTCGGTGCGCACGCCTGGCTCGACGTCTGCGCCGAACCCGAGGTGCAGCGGATCGTGCTGATCGACGCACCGTCGGTGCTGGGCTGGGAGCGCTGGCGCGAGCTCGGCATGAAGTACGGCATCGGCCTCGTCGAGGCGATCCTCGCCCAGGCGATCGCGGTGGGACGCATCCGGGAGCAGCCGGTGAAACCGCTGGCCCACGTGCTGATCGGCTCCCTCGACGAGGCAGCGATGTACGTCGTGCGCGCCGAGGACCCGGTGCTCGCCCGCGAGCAGATGCGGGCGACCCTCTCGCAGCTGATTCGGGCGCTGGCCGCGTGAAGACGCCGACCTTCCCGCCGCGAGCAGCGGGCGCGCTACTCTGTGGCGTGTGGTTGGCGACATCCTTCAACCCACACATCTGATCTTCGTGCTGGCGATCGCGCTGCTGGTCCTGGGACCGAAGCGGCTCCCGGAGGTCGGGCGCTCGCTCGGCAAGGGTCTGCGGGACTTCAAGGAAGCGATCAGCGGCGAGGAGCATCCGCGGCCGGAGGAGATGGCAACGCCGGCGGCCGTCCAGGTGCCGGCGCAGCCCAGCATGCCGGTCGCGCCCGAGCCCGCCGTGCAGGCGCCGCCGCAGCCGGTGGCGCCGGTCGAGCCTCAACCCGCAGTCGAGCCGACCCCGGCCCCGGCTCCGGTCGGGTCCGCGGCCGAGCACGAGCTCGCCGGCTGACGACGGCTCCGCCGCCTCGGCTCGAGGACCCCGTACACTGGCGGGCGATCGATCGCGGTGGCCTCTGACCGGCACGGTCCGTTACCCGCGAGCACCGATCCACCCCGCCGCCGCGCATGTCGACCCTTGATGAACAGCTCGTGATTCCGAGTGGCCGTGACCGCAGACGTCGTCTGCGGTTGTGGGTGAAGATGCTGATCGGGTGCCTGATGGTGGTGACCGCAGTCGCCGCCACGGTGGCGACCGGCACGCTGCTCGAGGTCAGGGCGTTCACCGATGCGCTCAAGCAGAGCCCGCAGCTGAAGCTCGGCAACGAGCTGGCCACCGCGAACGCCGGCGGCCCGCAGACGCTGCTACTGATCGGCTCCGACAAGCGGGCCAAGGGCGCGGTCGACTACGGCGGCCCACCGCACTCGGACACGATGCTGCTGGTGCGGCTGGATCCAAACCAGCCCGACACGACGATGCTCTCGGTCCCGCGCGATCTCAAGGTCAGGATCCATCCCGACCACGGCGCGCCGAGCACGCAGAAGATCAACGCGGCGTACTCGATCGGGGGGGCCAAGCTGGCCGTCAAGACCGTCAAGCAGGTCCTCGGCGTCCAGATCAACCACGTGATCGACATCAACTTCGCCGGCTTCCGCGACGTCGTCGACTACCTCGGATGCGTGTTCGTCCAGGTCGACCGCCGCTACTACCACTCCAACGCGGGCCTGGCGGCGAGTCAGACGTACTCCGAGATCGACATCCAGCCCGGGTATCAGCGGCTGTGCGGCGACGATGCGCTCGCCTACGTGCGCTACCGCCACACCGATACCGACCTCGTGCGCAACGCGCGCCAGCAGGACTTCCTGCGCCAGATCAAGAACCAGGTCGGCGCCGCGGGGCTGATCTCGCGCCGGTACGGGCTGGAGAACATCTTCGGCAAGTACGCCAGTACCGACATCCGCTCCAGCGACGACGTGCTGAAGCTGCTCGAGCTGCTGGTCCAGTCCGCCTCGCACCCGGTGCGCCAGGTCACCTTCAACGCCGATCTCGGACCGTCGTACGTCACCGCCTCACCGCGCCAGGTCCACCAGACGGTGTCCGAGTTCCTGCATGGCGGAGCCGCTCCGGGTCACATCAGCCTGCCGGCGGCGAAGAAGGGCAGCACTCACCCGGCACCGGTCCCGGCCGTCCCGCTCACGCCGGCCAGCCCGAGCGCCCTGGCCGCCGCGAGCGCGATCGCGCCGAGCGTCCCGTTCAAGCTCTACTACCCGGTACGTCAGGTGACGGCCGCGGGCGCGGACCCCGACACCGTTCGCTCCTACCCCCTGCACGGGGGTCGGGCCTATGTCGTCGTCGTGGCCCAGGGCGGGCTCGGCCAGTACTACAACCTGCAGGGCACCGACTGGACCCGCCCGCCGATCCTCAACAACCCGAACCAGACGATCCGGCTCGGTGGGCGCACGGTGCAGCTGTACTTCGAGGGCCACCGGCTGCGGATGGTCGCCTGGCACGACGGCCGGGGCGTCTACTGGCTGGTCAACACCCTGCAGAACATCCTCACCAACCGCGAGATGCTGGCGATCGCCGCGGCCGCGCGTCCGGTGAGCTGACCGGCGCGGCGTCAGCGCACGGGCGGCGTCGCTCATGACGCTCACGCCGCTGGCGATCGTGCTCGTGGCCGAGGGCGTGGCGCTGTTCCTCGGACAGCGCCGGCTGTTCTGGCTTGCGGTGGACGCGACCGGGTCGCGCCTGCTCGGCTACCTGCTGGCCATGCCCGGGACCGTGCTGCACGAGAGCGCGCACTACCTGGCGTGCGTGGTCCTGCGGGTCCCGGTCGGCCGGCAGGTGCGCACCCGTGACGGAGGCCGAGCGCGGGTGCGGTTGTTCCATCCGCAGCGTGACCGCGTCACCGGCTCGGTGACGCTCGGCATGGTGCCCCACGCTCGCACCGATCCGCTCCGGGCGCGCTGATCGCGATCGCGCCGCTCGTGCTGGTCCCGCCACTGCTGCTGGCGATCGTGCTGGTCGCGGCGGGCACGGTCGACCCCGAGCAGCTACGGCACGTGCTGCCGAGCCTGGCCGCCTGGAAGCTCGTGGCGCTCGGATACGTGGCGTTCTCCTGCGGCCAGGCCGCCTTCCCCTCCTCGGGCGACCGTATCGGCATCCTCGGCGGCGTCGCGCTGACCGGCGTCGTCGCGGCGGCAATCGCCGTGATCCTCGTCGCGGGCGGCCGGGCCGAGCTGACCGCGATCGTGCGCGACCTATGTCTGCTGCTCGCCGTGCCGGCGGCGGCGAGCGCGCTCAGCCTGGTCCTGCTGGGCGCGCTCGCCCGCGTGCGCCGCGGGTACTGACCGGCCGGATCTAACCGGTCGGACTGTTGACCGGGATGTCGGGGATCTGGATCCCCTTCGAGGAAGCCCCGGACACGACCTGTCCGCCCAACTGCTGGACCTGGTCGATCTCGGTGCCGTCGTACTTCCCCTTGACCAGCTTGCTCCGCAGTGCCGACATCGCAGCCACGGCGGCGGTGACCGGAGCCACGAGGGTGGAGAGGATCTTGCTGCTCTTGGCGTCGGTGGCCGCGAGCTTGAGCTCGTGGTAGATGAACAGAGACGAGAGCGCGGCCTTCACGATCGCCAGCTTGTGCGACAGCGGCTTCGAGAATGCGCCGGCCTTGAACGGCTTGTAGATCCAGCGGTGGAACGCGCCGCCGGCCAGTCCGACGTGGAGGATGAACTTCGTCTTGGCGAAGCTCGTCGTCGATCCGGTGCTCGCCGTGCCCGAGCTCACCGCCGCGCCTCCCGACGCCGACGAGGAGGAGCTCGAACTCGAGCCGCAGCCGACCACTCCGAACGCCGCGACGCTCGCGATCACGAACAGCAGCACTGCAGGACGTCGCAGCATGTAACAGGACTCCCTTCTCCCCGCCGAAGCCCGCTGCTCCCGGGGATGACATTGGACGATCCCAACGTAGCGGGCGCTCGGCCACGCATACGTAGAGGATCTGTTAGGAGGCGCTCAGCCGCCGGAAGCGAACGTCTGTTCGGGGCGGTACGCTGGGCGGATGCCAGTCCGGGACGAGAGCGCCGCGCTCGTCGCACTGCTTCGGAGCGGGCGCCGTCCGTGGCAGCTCTACGCGGACCTGGTCGAGGAGGCCGGGAGCGCCATCGCGGTACTGGAGGGCGAGTGCGGCGAGCAGGCGAGTCTGTTCGGCGACCCCGTGCGGGAGCAGATCGCCCGCGCCGGCGCCGAGATCGCCGCCTGGAACGCCGAGGGGATGCGCGTGCTCACGGTGCTCGACCCGGCCTATCCCGAGAACCTGCGCGGCGTCCATGACCGGCCGCCGCTGGTCTTCGCGGCCGGCCGGCTCGAGCCGGGTGACGCGCGCTCGGTCGCCGTGGTCGGCGCCCGGCTGGCCTCGGCCCGCGGGCTCAGGACCGCACGGTCGATCGCCCAGCAACTCGTGGCGCGCGGGTTCACCGTGGTCAGTGGCCTGGCGGCAGGAATCGACACCGCAGCGCACACGAGCGCGCTGGCCTGCGGCGGGCGCACCGTCGCGGTGATCGGTACCGGCCTGAGACGCTCCTACCCACCGGAGAATGCGGCGCTGCAGCGAAGGGTCGCCGCCGACGGCGCGGTCATCTCGCAGTTCTGGCCCGACGCGCCGCCGAGCCGCCGCAGCTTCCCGATGCGCAATGCGGTGATGTCGGGACTCACGCTCGCCACGGTGGTCGTCGAGGCCTCACACACCAGCGGCTCGCGGATGCAGGCGCGGCTCGCGCTCGCACACGGCCGGCCCGTGTTCCTGCTGGCGACGCTGCTCGAGCACGACTGGGCACGGAAGCCTCCCCGCCCCGGCACCCACGTGGTCACGCGCGCGCAGGAGATCACGGCGATCGTCGAGCGGCTCACCTCCACCGGCGAGCTGGTGGCCTGAGCGCGCGCAGGCGGGCGAGCGATGCCGACGGTTGCCGAGCTCACCGGCCTGTACAGAACTTCATGATCGGCCCGCGACCAGGGGCGGACGTGTGCAGCCAGTGCTTCAACTTCACCGACGGCTTCCCGCGCTGCTTCGCCTGCACACACGGCGAGGCGTGGCTCGATGCGGTCGTGCCGATCTCCTACAGCGTCGCCCGCGAGCAGCTCCATCATGCGCTCGCCGGCTACAAGCGACTCGGCGGCGAGGTCGGCCGCCGGCTCGAAGTCGAGCTCGCCGCGGTGCTGTGGCGCTACCTCGCTGCACACGAGCGCTGCATCGCCCGCGCATCCGGCGGCGAGCGGTTCGAGCTCGTCACGACCGTGCCCTCAGGGGACCACGCCCGTGACGAACGCCATCCCCTGCGGCGGATGGTGGGCGAGCTCGTCGGCCCACGCGCGAGCGGCATGAACGACTGCTGCGGCGCTCCGGCGCGGCGGTGCCCGAGCGGGCCTTCACGCGGACAAGTACGAGCCGGCGCGACCGCTGACGGGTCATTCGGTGTTGCTGATCGACGACACCTGGACGACGGGCACGAACGCGCAGAGCGCCGCGGCGGCGCTCGCCGCCGGCGCCGGCCCCATCGCCGCGGTGGTGATCGGGCGGCACCTGAACCGGGAGTGGCGCCAGAACGACCGGCGGCTGCGCGGCCTCGCGCGCCCTTTCGATTGGAGCCGCTGCGCGGTGCACGGCGCCCCGGTGAGCCCCACGCCGTGAGACCGGCACGTGGCCCCGGCGGGCGCCGCCCCGTGAGATCGGCACGGCGCCCCGCCACCTTCAGACGTGCGCGGGCTGCTTCTGGATGACCATCTCGTAGCGGTCGATCACCGGCGGGCGGTTACGGTCGAGCCCGGAGGCCGAGACCGTGGCCGCCCGCACGTCGGCGGCGAGCCTGTCCGTCGCCCGCAGCTCCTCCATCGACTCCCAGTAGGTGACAGCGATCGCTCGCCCACCGGCAAAGTCGACGCCCGCCCACATCCCGCGGTAGCCCGGCTGTTGCTCGAGGAGCGGCAGATGCTGCTCCTGGAACTCCTCCAATGTGGCCTTGACGCGCTCGGGCGCGAGGCCGGGGAACGTGGTGACCCTTGCGTACATGGGGCACACCTCCTTCTGCGTGCCGCCGAGGCTACTCCCGTGGAGTCCGAACGCATAGGGTGCCAGGCATGTGGTGGGAGAACGCCGTCATCTACCAGGTCTACATTCGGTCCTTCCAGGACAGCAACGGCGACGGGATCGGCGACCTGCCCGGCGTCACCTCCCGCCTCGAGCACATCGCGCAGTTGGGTGCCGATGCGGTGTGGCTCTCGCCGATCTTTCGCTCCCCGAACGACGACTACGGCTACGACGTGTCGGACTTCCTCGCCGTCGATCCCGCGCTGGGAACACTGGCGGACTTCGACGAGCTCACGCGGGCCGCGCACGCGCTCGGCCTGCGCGTGGTGCTCGACTTCGTGCCCTGCCACACCTCGATCGAACACCGCTGGTTCCGCGAGTGCCCGGACTACTACGTATGGGCGGACCCGCCCCTCAACAACTGGCGAGCGACGTTCGGCGGCCCGGCCTGGGAGCGCGACGCCGTCACCGGCCGCTACTACCTGCACTCGTTCTATCCCGAGCAGGCGGACCTCGACTGGCGGGCGCCCGACGTGCGCCAGGTGATGTCCGAGACGCTGGGCTTCTGGCTCGAGCGCGGCGTCGACGGGTTCCGGCTCGATGCCCTCGACCGGCTGCTCAAGGACCCGGAGCTGCGCGACGACCCGCCCGCGACCGGGCCGCCGGCGCTACCGGCGGCCGATGCCGAGGACGCGCTGCTGGAGCACACCCACTCCCGCAATGCGCCGGACATCGCACTGGCCCTGCAGGCGATCCGCGACGCGGTCGGCGACGCGTTCCTGACCGGTGAGGTGTACCTGCCGGCAAGCCAGCTCGGCCCGTACCTGGAGCTGCTCGACGTGGCCTTCGCGTTCGAGGTCATGCACGCTGTCGGCGACACGCCGGCGCTGCGGACGAGCATCGCCGGCGCGCTGGCCGCCGGCAAGCAGGGGTGGGTGCTCTCGAACCACGACTTCAGCCGCTTGCCGAACCGTGCGGGGCGCGAGAATGCCCGCGCGGTGACCCTGCTGATGCTCTCGCTCCCGGGTCCCGCGTTCATGCTGCAGGGCGATGAGATCGGCCTCACCGACGGCCCCGCCCCGGATCCGCCGCTCGATCGCGCCGGTCGCGACGCCTTCCGCACGCCGATGCCCTGGGACCGCTCGCCGACGGCGGCTTCACCACCGGCACGCCCTGGCTGCCGATGTTCGACCCGGCAGACGCGCAACGTGGCCGACCAGGAGGCCGATCCCGGACTCCGAGCTCGCGCTGCACCGGCGGCTGATCACGCTGCGCCGCGAGCTAGGCGGGACGACCGAGCTGCGGGAGTCCGAGCCCGAGGACACGATCGTGGTCGACCGCGGGGCCCACGTGGTCGCCGTCAACCTCGGCGATGTCCCGCGCCGCGGCGCCGCGCGTCGAGCGGATCGTGATCGAGGCGCGAGCCGGGCGACGGCGCGGACCCGGGAGTGATCGCACCCCACGGCGGCTGGATCGGACTGAACATCCGTTGAGATGGGTTTACGGCCCCGCCGGGCGGGTAGGCAGGCACCGTCGTGAAGATCGTCACAAGCGCTGATGGAGGAGCAGTCCTGCGGAGACGAGGACCGGCCGGCCTGGCGGCAGCCGGCTCGCCACCGGCGCACTGATCGCGGGCTGCGGCAGCTCGAGCGGCGGCACTCCCACGCTCCAGTGGTACAGCTTCCCCGAGCCCTCGGGTTCGTTTGCCGCCGCGGCCAAGCAATGCTCCGCCGCCTCAGGCGGCAAGTACACCATCGTGCTGAACTCGCTGCCGAGCGACTCAGACTCGCAGCGCACGCAGCTCGTGCGCCGCCTCGCCGCCAAGGACAACGGCGATCGACATCATCGGCGATGGACGTCAACTGGACGGCCGAGTTCGCCGAGGCCGGCTGGATCAAGCCGTGGGCCGGCGCGGACAGGGCGGCGGTGACCAACGGGGTGCTGGCCGGGCCGATCGCGACCGCGACCTGGAAGGGCCGGCTCTACGGCGCGCCGGCCAACTCCAACACCAGTTGCTCTGGTACCGCAAGGACCTCGTGCCCACGCCGCCGACGACCTGGGCGCAGATGATCCAGGACGCGACGACGCTGGCCAAGCAGGGCAAGCCGCACTACATCGAGGTCCAGGGACGCCAGTACGAAGGACTCACGGTCTGGTTCAACTCGCTCGTCGCCTCCGCCGGCGGCCGGATCCTGAGCGGGCCGAGCACGATCGCGATCGGACCTCCCGTCGCGCAGGCTGCCGCCGTCATCCACAACGTGGCCACCTCGCCCGGCGCCGATCCCGGGCTCTCCAATGCCCAGGAGGACCAGGGCCGGCTCGCCTTCGAGAAGGGCGTCGCCGCGTTCGAGGTCAACTATCCGTTCGTGTATCCGAGCGCGCAGGCGGACACGCCGAAGCTCGCCAAGGTGATGGGGTATGCGCCCTACCCGTCGGTCGTGGCCGGTCGCCCGGCCAAGGTGACGATCGGCGGCACCAACCTCGCCGTATCGGCCTTCTCGCAGCACCCGGCGCAGGCCTTCGCCGCGATCACGTGCCTGGTCAACAAGCAGCACCAGACGGTCGACGCGGTCAAGGGCGGCCTGCCGCCGACGCTCTCCTCGCTGTATGACGACCCGGCGCTGGCCAAGGCGTATCCGTTCCACGCGCTGATCAAGCAGTCGCTGCAGGCCCCGGCGCTCCGGCCCCAGACGCCGGCCTACTCCGACGTCTCACTGGCAATCCAGAAGGGGCTCTCGCCGCCGAACGCGATTGACATCAAGACGATCGTGAGCACACTGAAATCGCAGATCAAGAACGCCCTCTCGTCCGGAGCGCTGCTGTGAGCGCCACCACCGCGACGACGGGGCGCACGGCCGCACCGGCACCGTCTCAGCGCCATCATCGCACCGAACGGGCCCGCGCCGAGCGCCGCCTCGGGTGGATGCTCGTGGCGCCGGCGGCGATCGTGATGGCCGCGGTCAGCGCCTACCCGATCATCTACGCATTCGTCCTCTCATTGCAGCGCGCGGACCTGCGGTTCCCGGGCGCCAACAAGTTCATCGGCTTCGACAACTACAGGACGGTCCTGACCTCGGCGCTGTGGTGGCAGGACGTCTGGCACACGGTGATCCTGACGGTGATCCCGGTCTCGATCGAGCTCGTGCTGGGGATGGGACTGGCGCTGATCATGCACCGGCTGATCTTCGGCCGGGGGCCCGTCCGGGCGATCGCGCTGATCCCATACGGCATCGTCACCGTCGTGGCCGCGTTCTCGTGGCGCTACGCGTGGGAGGCGGACTCGGGCTGGATCCCCCACCTGCTCGGCCTCTCGAGCGACCCGCTGACCACGACCTTCGGCAGCTACATGGCGATCATCATCTCCGAGGTATGGAAGACGACGCCGTTCATGGCGCTGCTGCTGCTCGGCGGACTCGCGCTCGTCCCCGACGAGCTCCACGAGGCGGCGAAGGTCGACGGCGCCTCGGCCTGGCAGCGCTTCTGGCGGATCACGATCCCGCTGATGAAGCCGGCGATCCTCGTCGCGCTGCTGTTCCGCACGCTCGATGCCTTCCGGATCTTCGACACCGTCTTCATCTTCAACCAGGGCGCGCACGGCACCGAGACCGTGTCGATCCTCGCCTACAACCAGTTGCTCAACCGGCTCAACCTCGGGCTCGGATCGGCGGTGTCGGTGCTGATCTTCCTGCTGGTCGCGCTGATCGCGTTCGTGTTCATCAAGGGCTTCGGCGTCGCGTCGGCGCCGGGAGGAGGTGAGACTCGGTGAAGCGCAGCCCCCGGGAGATCACCGGCTGGTCGGCGGCGATCGTGGTCGTGATCGTCGGATCGCTGATCCCGGTCGTGTGGATCATCTCGCTGTCGTTCAAGGATCCGTCGACGATCGCCGACGGCAGCTTCCTGCCGACCAAATGGACCTGGGCAAACTACAGTGGGATCTTCAAGCAGAGCCTGTTCACCGACGCGCTGCGCAACTCGATCGGCATCGCCCTGATCTCGACGCTGATCGCCGTCGTGCTCGCGTGCTTCGCGGCCTACGCGATCGCCCGGCTCGAGTTCCCGGGCAAGCGGCTGGTCCTGGTGTGTCGCGCTGGCGATCGCGATGTTCCCGCCGATCTCGCATCGTCGGCCCGCTGTTCAACGTGTGGCGCAACATCGGGCTCTACGACACCTGGCCCGGACTGATCATCCCCTACATGACGTTCGCGCTGCCGCTGTCGATCTTCACCCTGTCGGCGTTCTTCCGGGAGATTCCCTGGGAGCTCGAGCAGGCGGCCCAGGTCGACGGCGCGACGCCGTTCCAGGCCTTCCTCAAGGTCATCGTGCCGCTGGCGGCGCCGGGCGTGTTCACCACCGCGATCCTCGTGTTCTTCTTCTGCTGGAACGACTTCGTGTTCGCGATCTCGCTGACCTCGACCTCGCGGGCTGAGACCGTGCCCGCCGCGATCGCGTCGTTCCCCGGCGCCTCGCAGTTCACGGCGCCGATCGGCTCGATCGCCGCGGCCGCCGTCGTCGTCACCATCCCGATCATCGTCATCGTGCTGCTGTTCCAGCGGCGCATCGTCGCCGGCCTCACCGCCGGCGCAGTCAAGGGCTGAACCGCCCGAGGAAGGAGACCGAACATGGCCGACATCACTCTCGAGCACATCACCAAGCGCTACGGCGACGGCTACGAGGCCGTCAAGGACCTCAACCTCGACGATCGCCGACGGCGAGTTCATGATCCTCGTCGGCCCGTCGGGGTGCGGGAAGTCGACCGCGCTGCGCATGATCGCCGGCCTCGAGGACATCTCCGACGGCGAGCTGAAGATCGGCGGCGAGGTCGTCAACGAGCAGCGCGCCGAAGGACCGCGACATCGCGATGGTGTTCCAGAACTACGCGCTGTACCCGCACATGACCGTGCGCGAGAACATGGGCTTCGCGCTCAAGCTGGCCAAGATCGCCACAGGCCGAGATCGACCGCAAGGTCGACGAGGCGGCCAAGATGCTCGACCTCGAGCAGCACCTGGACCGCAAGCCGGCCAACCTGTCCGGCGGCCAGCGCCAGCGCGTGGCGATGGGCCGCGCGATCGTGCGCGAGCCGAAGGCGTTCCTGATGGACGAGCCGCTGTCCAACCTCGACGCCAAGCTGCGCGTGCAGATGCGCACCGAGATCTCGCGGCTCCAGCAGCGGCTCGGCACGACGACGATCTACGTCACCCACGACCAGACCGAGGCGATGACGCTCGGCGACCGGGTCGCCGTGCTGCGCTACGGCGTGCTGCAGCAGGTCGGCACGCCGGCCGAGCTCTACGACCGCCCGACGAACCTGTTCGTCGCCGGCTTCATCGGCTCGCCGTCGATGAACTTCCTGCCCGGCGAGCTGGCGGACGGCGTCGGTCAAGCTCCCGATCGGCGACCTCAAGCTGGCCGACGAGGTCCGGCAGGGGCTCGAGGGCGGGCCGGACCGGGCAGCGGCCGCAAGGTCATCGCCGGCCTCCGGCCCGAGCACTTCGAGGATGCCGCGCTCGTCCGCGACCGCGTCGGCGGGCACCGACTTCACGACCACGATCGACGTGCTCGAGTCGATGGGCTCGGAGTACTACGCGTACTTCGACGTCGAATCCGACCGCGTTGCCTCGCGTGAGCTCGACGAGCTGGCCGAGGACGCCGGCGCCGGCGACATCCCCCACGCAGGCTCGCGCACGCAGATCGTGGCTCGGCTCGACGCGGCGAGCAAGGTCAAGCAGGGCGAGCCGGGCGAGCTGTGGTTCGACTCCCGGCGCCTGCAGCTGTTCGACCCCGAGAGCGGTCGCAGCCTGGTCCCGGCCGGCAACGGAAACTGAGCGCCCGAGGCGCGCGGCTGGAGGGGCCGGCGCGGGAGGCCGGCCTCACCGGTCACGGCGAAGCCGGTCGACCACCTCGTCGCTCCAGGTGTGGGTGCGCATCAGCCGGTAGCGCTCGGCGGACAGGCGCATGTAGGCGGCGGTCTGGCCGCCGGACCCGCTGATCAGGCCGAGTCTCGACGCAGCACGCGACCACCGGCCGGTACTCCTCCTCGAGCCAGATCCGCGCCACGGTCTCGCGATCGAGCAGCTCGTCACGGGTCTGCATGGCCCGGAAGCCCCACGCCTCGACGCCCTCGGCCAGCTCCCGTAGTGCCACGGATCGACGAGATCGATCTCGCCGCGAGCTCGCGCGGCAACGGCACGCGTTCCCAGAACAGCCGCTCGTGCCCCTTCTGGGGCAGGTCGGCGAGCTCGATCGCCCGCCCCGCGCCGACCCGGGTCTGACCTCGGTCACGGTCGCGTCGATGTCCGGTGCGGCCGAGCGCCCGCGAGACGGACACCCGGTGATGGCCGTCGCGCACGAAATGAATCTCCCCGATCCGGTAGAGCGAGATCGGCGGCATTGCCTGCCCGCGCCGCATCGCGGTGGCGATCGCCTCCCACCGCCCGCGCGTCCGCGGCGAGGTCGGACGGAAGTTGCGGTCGAAGTCGCGCACGCGGTCGACCGTGCCGACGATCGTGTCGAGCGCGACGACCTGGCGGCCGAGCTCGCGCTCGCTGACGAAGCCGAGCTCGCGCACGACCTCCTCGAAGGCAGGATCACCCCCACGTCGTCGGGCTCGCGGTGCAGCCAGCCCGCGAGCCGCGCCAGCTGGCCGTGACGGCGGGCCCGGGCGAAGATCGGCCTGGGCGTCGAGATGGGGCATCCCAGTCGAGCGCTGCATCGGCACGACTCGCAAGTATTGCGGGCCGGCACGCGGCCAATCGATCGGCGAGCCCCGCCGACGGCTCGACGGCGCGCGGGCAGATGCGCGGCTGGCGGCCGGCGCCGCTCAGGCGGCTCCCGGCCCGCCGCTCGGACTCCTTGACGATGGCGCCGAGCAGCCGGTTGATCACCGGCTTGTTCGCCGCAGCCCACGCGGACTCCGGCACCGGGATGCTGGGCGTCGTGTCGACCCGGTAGACGATCCGGGTCCGGTTGCCGTCGCCGGTCAGCTCGACCGTGCCGATGTGGTCGCTCACGGGAGCGCCCGAGAGCATCCGATAGAGAACCGGGTCGGGCGCTCGACACGGTCGACCTCCTCGCGGATGGGCGGACCGAGGAGCTTGAGAACGCGGACGGCACCGACGCCGTCGGGCTCCGGGTGGCCGTGACGCTCCAACGTGACCGCGCGCAGCGGGGTGATGGCGGCGTAGCCACGATGGTCGGTGAGCACGTCGAAGACGGTGTCGATCGGTGCGGCGACGTCGCCGTCAGGGTGAAGGTGGCCATCGTCCTCCCAGTTCGTGGTCGCCGCGAGCGGCGGTCCGGTCACGTTCGAGCGGCCCATTCTGCACGGCCGGCGCCCGCACGGGCCGCCGGTTCGCAGCCGGACAGCCAAGCTACGCCCGCGTAGGTCTGATCGCCGAATGGTAGGCTGGGAATCGGATGCCGACCGGCCCGAGCCCGCCCAGACCGGATGTGCCGCTCGCGCCGCGCCGGCGCTACGCGCCGCGGATGCCGCCCGAGCAGCGCCGCGAGCAGCTGATCGACGCGGCGCTCGGGGTGATCCTCGAGCAGGGCTACAGCGGCGTCTCGATCGAGGCGGTGGCGAGGCCGCGGGCGTCACCCGGCCGGTCGTCTACGACCACTTTCCCAATCTCGGCCGGCTGCTGCACGCGCTCGTCGAGCGCGAGGAGCGCTACGCGCTCGAGCAGCTCGAGCGCGATCGTTCCCGGCGATCCGGGCGATCGGGATCCGGCCGAGCTGCTGACCGCGCGGCGTGCAGCCGGTTCCTCGAGGCCGTCGCCTGCCGACCGGCGACCTGGCGGATCATCCTGCTGCCCGCTCGACGGCACGCCGGCGATCGTGCGCGACCACGTCGAGATGCAACCGCGCGCGACGTGCTGGAGCGGATCGAGGCAGCTCGTGCGCTGGGCGATCGGGCAGCCCGAGCTCCCCGCCGAGCTCGACATCGAGCTGACCGCGCGGGCGATCCGCAGCCTCGGCGAGGAGGCCGGCCGGATGCTGCTGCACGATCCCGAGCGCTACTCGCCCGAGCGCTACGAGCGGTTCGTCTCGAGCGTGGTCACGCTTTGGGCCTGACGCTCCGGCCGCGATCGCGGTGGACCGGCTCACCGAACGCTCGGCGATCGCGCTGGCCGCGGCGATCCGCGCCCGGCAGGTGTCGGCGGCGCGAGGTCGTCGAGGCGCACATCGAGCGCCATCGGCGGTGCGGCGCCGCGCGATCAACGCCGTCGTGATGCGACCGCTTCCCGGCCGCGCGCGCGGACGCCGCCGCGGCCGACCGGCTGATCGCCGCCGCGGCCCGTGGGCGCGGAGCTGCCCGCCGCTGCTCGGGGTTCCGTTCACGGTCAAGGAGTCGATCGCGGTGCGAGGGATGCCGAACGCCGCCGGGCTGGTCGCCCGGCGTGATTACCGCAGCCAGCGAGCAACGCCCCCGTCGTCCAGCGTCTCGTCGACGCCGGCGCGATCCCGCTCGGCGGTGACCAACACCTCGGAGCTGACGCTGTGGATCGAGTCCGAGAACCGGCTCTACGGGCGGACCGCCAACCCCTACGACGCGACGCGCACAGCCGGCGGATCATCGGGCGGCGAGGGCGCCGCCGTCGGGGTCGGCGGCTCGCCGTTCGGCCTGGCCTCGGACATCGCCGGGTCGATCCGGATCCCGGCGCTGTTCTGCGGCGTGTTCGGCCACAAGCCCTCGTCGGGCTGTGCCCGAACACCGGCATGTACCCGCCGACCGCCGGCGACGCGCCGGTCGCATGCTCCAGCCGGGACCGATCGCCCGGCGCGGCGAGGACCTGATGCCGCTGCTGCGGATCATCGCCGGGCCCGACGGTGTCGATCCGCTCGTGCGCGAGGTCGAGCTCGGCGACCCGGCCGACGGTCTCGCTGCGCGGCCTCGAGGTCGTCGATGGTCGAGCAGGACTCGCTGATTTCCGATGAGCCGCGAGCTGCGCGACGCGCGGGAGCGCGCGGTGGGCGCTCTGATCGCCGGCGGGCGCGTCGGTGCGGCGCGATCGCGATGCGGTCGTGGCGATCGGCGCGATCCTGCCGTTTCTGGCCACGCTCCAGGCCGGCGTCCGAGCGCGGACGACCGCAGACCTGCTCGCTGCCGCCGGCGAGCGCGCGGCCGGCGTGGCGCGGCCTGCTCCGCCGGGGGGGCCCGCACACGGTGCCGACGCGACTGGCCCTCGCTGGCCGAGATGCTGCCGGACGCAGGCGACTCGGGCGGCGCCGCGAGCGCCTGCTGGCGCGCCGGACGTTCGCTCGCCGACCGAGCTGATCGAGGCGATCGGCGACGGCGTGCTGCTGCACCCGGCCCACCCGCGCCCGGCGCCGCGCCACGGGCGGACGCTCGGACGGCCGTGGCTGCTCACCCCGGCGGCGGTGTTCAACCTCGCCGGGCGTGCCGGTCACCGAGGTGCCGCTCGGGCTCGCGCCGAAGGGCTGCCGCTCGGCGTCCAGGTCGCCGCCGGGCTCGACCGCGATCACGTGTCGATCGCGGTCGCGCTCGAGCTCGAGCGGGTGTTCGGAGGCTGGGTGGCGCCGCCGCTCGCCTGACCCGCGCCGACCGCTCGGGGCGAGCCGACGGGCGCCGATGTCAGTAACCGATCTCGCACTTTGGCGGCGGTGGAATACGCCCGAGATCGGGACGATGCGTCGCTGCAGCTTGATCGTCGTCCGCCACCGCCGCCTCGTGCTGCTCGCCTGGTTCGTCCTCTTCGTCCTCGGCGTGGCCGCGGCGAGCAACGTGGGCTCGCTGCTCTCGAACCAGTTCAGCGTGCCCGGCTCCGATTCCCAGAAGGGCCTGACGCTGCTGCGCGACAAGTTCCACGAGCGCAGCGACGGCGCTTTCACGCTCGTGGCCCAGGCGACGGCCGGCTCGCAGCTGAACCCCGCCGCGGTCGCGGTGGCCGCGCGGCGCGGGGCCACCGCGCTGGCCAACGGAAAAGCCGGCCCGGTGCTGATCGCCGGCCGCGGCGTCGCCTATGCCCAGATCAACACCTCGCTCGAGAACGCCAAGGCGTCGGACCGCACGCCGGCGCTCCGTCAGGCCGTGGGGACCATCCCCGGGGCGCGGGTGTACATCACCGGCTTCCCGGCCATCAACCACGACACGCAGCCGCTGTACAACCAGGACCTCGCGCGCGGCGAGTCGATCGCGATCCCGATCGCGCTGATCGTGCTGGTCTTCATGTTCGCGACGCTCGGCGGCGATCGATCGTGCCGCTGATGTTCGCCGCGGTCGACGATCCCCACGACGCTCTGGCGGGGTGTGGCTGGTCGCCCACGCCATCAGCATGGCCACCTACGTGACCAACATCGTCTCGCTGATCGGCATCGCGATCGCGATCGACTACTCGATGCTGGTCGTGTTCCGCTTCCGCGAAGAGCTCGAGCAGACAGGAGGACGACGCACGAGGCGCTGCTGAAGACGATGGCGACCGCCGGGCGGGCGACGATCTTCTCCGGCATGACCGTCGCCGTGGGCCTGGCGCTGCTCGCCTTCATGCCGCTGCCGTTCATGCGCTCGATGGGGATCGGGGGCCTGCTCGTGCCGGTCGTCAGCGTGATCGCCTCGGCGACGCTGCTGCCCGCACTGCTGTCGCTGATGGGACGGCGCGTCAATGCCCTGCGCGTGATCCCCAAGCGCGTCCTCGAGCGCCGCACGGCAGGCGACACCGGCTTCTGGACGCGGCTCGCGCGAGATGATCATGCGCCATCCGGTTCCCGTCCTGATCGGCGCCGCTGCGGTGATGCTCGCGCTCGCCTTCCCGGCGCTCCAGCTCGAGGTGACCGGCGGCGACAACCGCGGCGTGCCCGGCGGCACGCAACGCCACCGACGGGCTGTTCGTGCTCGAGCGGACCCTCGGCCCGGGATCGCTGGCGCCGCAGCAGATCGTGGTCGACACCGGCACGCCGGGGGGCGCGCTGCAGCCCGGCGATGACGCGCAGCGGAGCTGCGGCTGATGGCGGAGCTGCGCGCCGACCATGCCATCGACGCCAGGACGGTGGTCGGGCCGGCGCTGGTGCCGGCGGCGAGGGCGCACCAGGCCAGCCTGCTCGACCCGACCAACCAGATCGCCCAGATCCGCGCCGCCGGCTATAGCGACTCCGGGACGAAGGCGGCCATCGACCTGGTGCACCGGATCCGCGAATCGTACATGCCCGGCCGCGGCGTTCCCGACCGGCGACGTCGTGCTCACGGGCGCGCCCGCCTTCGGCGTGGACTTCCTGGCCAAGGCCTACGGCGCCTTCCCGTGGCTGATCCTGGCCGTCCTCGTGATCAGCTACTTCCTGCTGCTGCGGGCGTTCCGCTCGATCGTGCTGCCGATCAAGGCCGTGCTGATGAACCTCCTGTCGGTGGCGGCGGCGTACGGCGTGCTCGTCCTGTTCTTCCAGCACGGCGTGGGCCACGACCCTGCTCGGCCTCAAGACCTCACCCCAGATCGAGGGCTGGATCCCGATCTTCCTGTTCGCGGTGCTGTTCGGCCTGTCGATGGACTACGAGGTGTTCCTGCTCTCCCGCATGCGCGAGGAGTGGGATCGCACCCACGACAACGAGCACTCGATCGCCTACGGGCTCGAGCACACGGGCCGGATCATCACCGCCGCCGCCATCATCATGATCGCCGCCTTCCTCGGCTTCAGCGCCGGCAGCTTCGTCGGCCTGCAGGAGTTCGGGATCGGCCTGTCGGCGGCGATCCTGCTCGACGCCACGATCGTCCGGGCATTGCTCGTTCCCGCCACGATGAAGCTGCTCGGCGACTGGAACTGGTATCTGCCCGATGGGGTGCGCCGTTTCATGCGGCTGGCGCCCTCGCCCCGGCCGTCGGTGCAAACCGGGCGTTAACGCACGACGGGGACCCGCTTCCAGGGGTCCCCGTCGCTGTTCCCTTCAGGGCGCCCGCGGCCGGGTCGGGCGCTACCTCCGGGAGTCTGTTACGACCGGCTAGAACACAGCGACCCAGCCGGAGTTGCGCTCTCCGGTCAGCGGTTCACCGGCGGGCCGAACCTGCGCGCCGGTGCAGAACACGCCACTCTTGCCATACTTGCGCTCTCCCCGCAAGGGGGGCGTAGCTCAGTTGGTTAGAGCGCCGGCCTGTCACGCCGGAGGTCGCGGGTTCGAGTCCCGTCGCTCCCGTAGGTCATACCGAGTCAGATCGAGTCAATAGCAGGACTTTTGGGTGCCGCGCCGCGGTGACGTTCGCCACCGCGAGCCATCGAAGGTCAGGTCGGGCCAGGAAAACGGTGACCAAGACGGTGACCACTGGCGGGGCGCGAACGCGCGGGATCTACGGTGAGCGACCGTCGCGCATGGCTGGATGAGTGGTGCCCGGAGTGCCGGGCGGCGCCTGGGGCGCGCTGCCGGAATAGGCATCGGTACTCGTGCGGAGCGCCCGGGCCGGCGGCGTGTCTGCACGTGGCGCGCGGCTGGCGGAGCGGCGCGTGTCCGACCTGCAGGGCGCTGCCGGACGACGCCGTGCCATACGCCGTCGGGTCGTGAGGCTTCCCAGCCGCATGCGGCCCGGCTGCGTCCTGGGCGTGGCGAGCTGGTGGCTCGCCGGGCTGTGTGGGAGGAGCTCGAGCGTCGGGGCGCGACGCTCGCGGTCGTTCCGTTCTCGGGTCGCGCCGGCGCCGGGGGGACGACGGGAACGATCACGCTCGTCGCTTCGGCGGGCGACGAGCTTGTCGACGTCGAGCGATGGCGGGTCGGGACGAGCTGGCGCTTGCGCTCGAGGGCCCCGTGTGGGACCGCTATGGCCAGTTCGCCGGCCATCCTTGGATCTGCGGCACGGTCACGTGGTCGGTCGCTGACCGCTGCGTCCTGATCGCCGGTCGGCGCGGCGGCGAGGCGTTCGAGGAGGCGCTCGCATGAGCCCGCGCGCGGTCTGTCGGGCGCGCGCCTGCGGCGATCTGGCACCGGCATCACGGTGCGGCCGACCGGCGCGGTGCGGCGCCCGAGCGAGGCTCGGCGTCCAGCCCATCGGCGGGCGCGGGCGGCCGCGAGTTCGTGCCCGCCTGCAGGGGGCCGCCACGCCGTGCTGCTCTCGGAAACGAGAAAGACCGGGTTCGCGGCCCGGTCTTCCAGACACATAGGCGCCTTCCAGCGCCGCACAAGATCAGTACGGCCAGTGTAGCCGGGTTGCGGACGGAACCGCGACCGGCATGTAGCTGCTGCGCCCGGTCGTCCCGCTGAGGTCATCGCGAACCCCGCTCTGTTGCGGTGTTGGCGATGGCTTTCAGCCACATCAATCTCGACGCGCCTGGCACTCCGCCCGGGCGCAACGACCCGTGCCCGTGCGGGTCGGGGAAGAAGACCAAGCGCTGCTGCGGCGTGGACCGCTCGCGGTTCCTGCCGCTGCGCGGCCGTCATCGCGGCGTCGTGCCCGCTGACCTCGCTGCGCGTGTCGATGAGATGGCCGGCGACTTCACCGTCCGGTTCCTCGCCAGGACGTTCCTGCCGGCGCGGCTCGGCGGCCTCTCCCCCGCTGCCCTGACCGACGAGGAGCGCGCCGAGCTGCGCGAGCTGTTCTGCGACCAGCGCGAGCAGCTCGACCAGGCGCTCGAGATCCTCGAGCGGGTCGGCTACGGCCGACCGCGCGGCCGACGGCCTCGTACAGAACGCGCGTACGGGCAGCGGCGCGGCGAGCGTCTGGACGGGCTTGTGGGCAAGCTCCCGCGGGCGCTGGCGAAGCGGCTGCCGACCTCGGCGGACACGCACCGCAGCGGCCGCAACGACGGCCAGGACATCTACGGCGGCGTGTCGTGCTCGCAGACGCTCCGCTCCGGGCATCTCGGGATCCTCGCGGCCGCGGGCGGGCTGTGGCACTCGCGCAACCCCGCCGCCTACCCGTACGCCGAGACGACCGCCGGCGAGCTCGCGCAGCTGATCACCGGCCGCCGGCGCCTCGGCGGCAAGGACATCGCCGAGATCCACCGCCTCCTCGCCGAGCTCGAGCAGCTGCAGCTCTCAGCGACCGTGAATCCGCCGAAGGACGGCAGCAAGCCGAACCTGGCACTCGCGATCCCCAGCTCACCGGTCGAGCGCGTCGAGCGGCGTCTCCCCGACGGACGGTGGGTTGACGCGCGCGCGTACCAGGACGCTCTCGCCAACCTGTCCGACGAGGACGCGCTCACGACCGCCCAGGCCGACGCGTGACGGCGCTGGCGCGGCGCGGCGGCGCGTTCACGATCCGGATCTACCTCGCGGACTGGGTCCGCGAGCAGATCGCTCACGGCGAGGTCGTGCGCGTCGACTTCCGCGTGTGGGCGCACCTACGGCCGCTCGGGCAGCGGCTGTACGCGTGGCTTCAGGGAACGCACCGCGACAGCTACGACGACGCGATCGAGTTCTACCTCGCCGCCCCGCTTCGCTACACCCTCGGGCTGCGCGGTCGCCAGCACCGGGCAGCGGGGAGCGTCCGCGCCGCGCTGAACCAGCTCTACGCCGCCGATGAGCGCTACAACCGCGCGCCGAAGTGGAGCATCCGCGGCCGCTACGCGAACACCAACATCCCCGCGTTCAGGATCAGCCCCCATCGCCGCGGGTCCGCTCCCACCCAGCGCGCTCTGGAGCGCGCGAAGTGCCCGGCAGAGCGCCCCGCCTCGCTGCGCGGCCTGACGCTACGCGAAGCCCGTGAACAGGTCGAGCTCGTCAGCGAAGCACTGCATCAGGCAGCCGCACGATCGACCGAAACGAGCGCGGCCTCGCCGCGCGACGGGCTCGGCCCGCTCAGCGCCGGCGCGGCGATGCGCGCCGGGCCGTAGACCGCAGCGCCTGTCCCGAGCAGACCCAGGTCGCCGCACCTCGCCGGTAGCCCCTGCCCGCGCGTCCGCCGGCAGAGGCCATCGGTGATCGCCGTCGGCGACGGTTAAGGTCCTCGACGTCCCTGATTCGGCTTGTCCGTGGCGATCGAAGCTGTGCGCTTCACGCCGCGTCGATGGTGGCCATCGACGCGGTCCGGGGGATGGCGGCCACCGCCGGCGCTACCCCGGGGAATGGCGGCCACCGCGGTCCGGGGGATGGCGGCATCGGCGAACGCGGACGACGCGGGGAATGGCGGCCGCGTCCCGAGGGACCATCGGACGCGCAAAGACCCAGAGCCAGCGGGCGATTACGGGCCGCCGAGTGAACCGCGGAAGCTAGGCACGACCTTTGAAGCAGGAAAAGAACTCCAAGTGGGGGCGCGAGGTGCGCGTCCAGACAGGGAAGCAGGGCCGGTTCTGCTCGCGATCGCACGCGTGTCGGAGCGATCGTCGGGCTCGTCAGCCGGCAGGATGCGCTTCGTCGCCGTAGCGCTCGCGCGGTCTGCGACTGTCGGCACGATCGCTTTCGAGATTTGGGATCGGCCGCGCTGATCGAGGCGCCCGAGCTGCGGTACGGGGTGATTGTCACGATGTGACAAGCCGTCCGCTCCTCCACTCGCTCCGGGAGGCCCGCGTTCGTCTGCGAGGAGGCCCGCGCCGTCCGGTTCGGTCTTCCCCGCTGGTGGCGAGAAGCGGGTTCGAGACGCGAGGAGCAAAGAGTCCCGCATTGCCGGCATGGCGCATACCTCAAGCTTGTCGGCCGTTAGCAGCCGAACGTTCCCGCCGGCTCGACCTCAGGCGCTTCGTGCAGCGGCATCGCGATTGCTTGCTGGTGTGTGCCAACCGGGATGGTCGAGAGGGTCTTCAAGCCTTGTGGCGGTAGCCGCAGGGGCCCCGACGATGGGGCCCCTGTTTGATTTCGTTCCGGCTCGACGACGCGAGGCCGAGGAGTTGTATCTTCGGGTGGCCCGCCTTGGCTTATGGCGCTGGCGTGGGCGTGTTTGCAGTGGGCGTTGCGGGTGCGCAGCCGCCATGCAGCTCACCTGTGATCGGATTGAGCACCGCGTGGCACCGTCCAGCGACGCGGTACTGGATCGGCGGCGTGTAGGTCGACGCTGGGTGGGGGTGCGTCGCCGGGCTCGTCGGGATCGTGCGGTTCGCGCCGATCAGCGCGACGAACAGGATTGTTACTGCGATCGCGACGAGCCCGCCCAGCGCGAGGAGGGCTGGCCCGGAATCCGCTCTTGCGTCTGTGCGGGACGCGTGGGTGGCATTCAAGCTTGGACATGGCGTGCTCCTTGAGTTGTTGGGCCGTGGCGGCTCCAGGTTGGATTTACGTGATGCGTTCGCGCGGGCTGCTCTGCCCTCAGGTGCCTTGGAACTCGTCGATCTCTGCTCGAGCGCGCTGGCGGTTGGTCAGCTGCTCAGCGCTGTCGGGCCGTTGTGGCGTCGCGCGCGGCGTTGGGAGACGGTCAGCGCTCCTCCGAGGGCGAGCATCGAGAGTCCGAAGCCGCCGGCGGCGCCGATGCCGGCGCTGCTCCAGTCAAAGCCGCCGGGGGCGGAGACCCGGACGATCTGTACGGCCGGTGGAGGGCGGCGGGCTGGTGGGCCGAGTCGGGCGTTGAGCTCGAAGCGTGCGGAGGCGGCGGTTGGCGCAATGGCGCCGAGCGTCAGCGCGAGCGCCGAGCGCGTCTTGATTGCGTGGTGGTGTGAGGTCATGGCGGTCCTCGGGTTGCCGATCGTCCGGGTGTGAATGGATCGGCGAGACCGTCCCGCTGGGCGGTGACGAGCGGTTGCAGCCGGTTGCAGATCGGTAGAGGACAGCGCGGAAACGCCTTGCCTGGCCGGCGGCTCAGGTGGTACTGTTGGCCTCGGGGAGTGGGCCGTGCTTGAGTTCCGGATCTCTGGGGCCGTTCGAGGTGGTCGAGCAGCAGCGCGCGTTGTGCTCGGCGGCCCGAAGCAGCGGGCGCTTGCTCGCGATCCTGTTGCTGCATCGCGGCGAGGTCGTGTCGAGCGATCGCCTGATCGATGAGCTGTGGGGCGAGCGACCGCCTGCGACGGCAGCGAAGACGCTGCAGGCGTACGTGTCGCGGCTGCGAAAGGCGCTCGGCGAACGAGGTGCTGGTGACCCGCGGCGGCGGGTACGCGCTCGCGGCCGCGCCGGGACAGGTCGACGCCGAGCGTTCGAGGCGGATGGTCGCGGACGCGCGTCGCGCGCTCGCGAACGGTGACGCTGCCGGCGCCCGCGAGCTGTTGGGCTCGGCGCTGGGGCTGTGGCGCGGGGAGGCGCTCGCCGATCTGGCGTACGAGCCGTTCGCTCAGGCGCGAGATCGCGCGTCTGGAGGAGGCGCGGCTGGCGGCGCTCGAGGACCGTATCGACGCCGAGCTGATGCTCGGCCATCACCGCGATGCTGGTCGGCGAGCTCGAGGCGCTCGTCGCGCGCCACCCGCACCGTGAGCGGCTGCTGGGACAGCTGATGGTCGCTCTGTACCGAAGCGGGCGCCAAGCCGACGCGCTTGATGTGTATCGCCGAGGCCGCCGAGGCGCTGGACGACGAGCTCGGGCTGGAGCCCGGACCCGAGCTGCGAGCGCTCGAGCAGCGCATCCTCACCCAGACCCGGGGCTCGACCCGCCGACCGTAGCGCCCCCTCCGCGGAGGCTCGCTGGCCCGCAGGTCGCGCCGGCTGCCGCGCGGACGGGCGCTCATCGCCGCCGGGGGCGCGCTGCTGCTCGCGGCGGCGATCGCGGCGGGCGATCGTCGAGCTCGCCGGCGGCGGGGCGTCGCGGTGCGGGCTGCGCCGAACTCGGTGGCGGCGATCGACATCCACACAAACCAGTGTTGTCGGCGGCGGTCGCGGTCGGAGCGCGGCCGAGCGCGATCGCGTACGGCTCCGGGTCGCTGTGGGTCGCGAACCTCGACGACCAGACCATCTCGCGCGTGGACCCGACGGACGCTGCAGACGCTGCGGACGATCGCCTCGAGCGAGCCGCCGACGGGGATCGCGGCCGCGCGGCGGCGCGGTTTGGGTCGTGGCCTCCAGCGCGACGCGCGAACTTCGTTCGGTCAGCCGCATCGACCCCCAGTTCGACACGCTCGATGCGCACCGTGCGAATCGGCAACGTCGTCCCGAGCAGCCCGGGGCGGTCGCAGCGCAAGGTGCCGCGCTGTGGGTGGCGCCGTTCTCGGGTGACTCACGCGTCTGGACCCAGCGACCGGGCGCGTCGGCAGAGATCGACCCGAACGCCGCCCGGCTGGGGTCGCGTGTCGGCGCCGGCGCCGTATGGGTGACCGACAGCGTCGCCGATAACGTCGCCCGGGTCGATCCACGGGGCTGGTGACATCGCTCGCCGTCGGTCACAGTCCCAGCGGGATCGCGGTCGGCGACGGTGGCGTCTGGGTGGCCGACACAGGTGATGACGCGGTCGTCCGGATCGACCCCGAGCACCCGGGCGGTGACGACGACGATCCCGGTCGGGGAAAC